>DASVRP010000017.1:0-9760 GCA_036388555.1 Saccharimonadales bacterium (SeqCode) | reverse complement strand
GTTGCAACTGCAGATTTCAGCGCCGGAGGTTGAAGATGCCAAGGTCAGGATGGCACTGCCGCCGGATACGGATACGTTGGCGGTGTGAGTCGTAACATTATTCATGGACCAGCCGTCCAGGGTCGTCCATTTGGACGTATCAAGTGTGGTTCCGTTGAATTCGTCCTGGAATCGGATGTTCCATGTACCGGGGATTCCTAGGGGTTGCAGTGGCCCGCTTGTTGGAAATTTGACGGACTTGCCTGCACTAGCAGATGTATCTGTCACAAGCGCTGCTCCTGATGCCAACACTCCGTTTTCCGGTTCAAATGACTCTATCGGAGTAGCCGCCCTTGATGCTGCTAGCAGAACACTCCCAATACCTCCCACTACGGCAATACATGAGAGCAAAAGTACTGTATTTTTTATTCTCATTTCTGTTAATATCTTAACATAACCGGTACCGTGGAAGTACCATCCCTGGCTGGAATGAGTATGTATTCATATCACAATAGTGAGAAATGGTTCATCATGTAAATATTTTTACTTACGAAAGTAAAGGACGTACTATTATAGGATTATGTCAGAAATAATATATCCTACATCCGCCGAAACCCTTTTCTTCACCCCGAAGGTCGTCGACCGAGCCCGAACATTCCATGTGACAGATGTCATCCCACAGATGGACGCCATACAGCAGATAAACGCCCGGGTCACTGACCTAGACCCCAGGTTAGGTCTGCCCGAAGAAGAAGTTGAAGAGGCTGCAATCGTCATGCGCTGGTGGTTCAAGGGTATTCAAAATAGTCTCAGATGGGACACCCGCTTTGCCAAAGCCGATCAGTTGCAGAACTACCATATCCGTACCGACCTGTCAGCGCCGTCACCACAGCAAGACTTACGGAGAAGAGACATAGACCCCCACCGCCCAGTCGTAGAGATGAGTATCGATTCATTTGACGGTCAGCACCTCGCCCACCAGTTGGCAACCGGACTGCTGTACCCGGTCGATGAAAGAACCCGGATTACCGGCAGTATGCACTCGGATAGAAACGCGCTTGCCGACCGGATCGTAGCTGAGAATGACCCGCCGTTCGTGCTAGAAAAGTCATAGGCCACGCACCTCTACCCTGTCGACCAACATGGCAGCCGGCTGCGTCGCGGGCTGCTGCTGACCGTCAGCCCCACCGACTGCCAGGTCCAGGATCAGCCAGTTCGGCCGCGTCACACTGGGGCCGAATCCCCACGGCTTGCCGGGGTTAGTATTTGGTGTAAAGGCAGCACCGCACTGGATGTCATTGTAATAATAGGTGATCTTGTTCGGCTCAATCCTAGCTGAAAACTTTACATATGTTGTTCCCAGGTTAATACCGGAGTTGGCAGCGCAGTAGTTGTCCTTGTCATGTGAATCGGTCGCGGCATTACCGGTCCAGTTATGGCCGGTGGCGTGGTAAACGGTCGGCCAGGTCGTATAGCCCTCCATGGCATCCGCTTCGCCAAGCGGGAATTCATCTTGACCGTTCGGGCGGCTGTTGAGTTCCCAGAAAGCCGGCCAATACCCGACCTGTGGTGGCATCTTGACCCAGGCGCTCATCGTGCCATACATAAAGCTGAACTTATTTGCAGTTGAGATAGCCGTACCGTACGTTGGTGAAGCGGGTAGTGATAGATGTCCGGCCCCATCCAGCTTCTCGTCGGCACCGCAGCGTATCAGGCCGATGGCTGCAGTACCGTTATAAGCGCAGGCGCTCCAGTCTCCCCACTTGGCGGAGTCCGGCAATGACCCGGCCGGGCCAGTAAAATCATCCTCAAATAAGATCGCACCGGATACTGGACCCATGAATTTCACTGAGGCACTTCCAGATGCGTCAGTCGTATCGCCAGCTGCCACACTGCCGGACCTACTGCCAATTTCCGGTTCCGCAGTTACATATCCGCCAGCGGCTTTCGTGCCCAACAGATACAATGACCCGGCGATTAAAATCATGAGTACCGCAAATACCGCCATTAAGTGACGACGGAAAAGCGTCGCATGGGTTATGGATCGTAGCCGATGAAAGTTTTTTAACATAAGCTACATGTATTGTAGTAGCCAGACTTACACCACCTTGACTTTGACCATGGCGTGCCGGATGACTTCATCACCGATTCTGTAGCCTGATTGCAGCTCTTCGCTGACGACCTCGTTACTGCCATCACCCTCTTCCATGGCAACAGCCTCGTGATAACGGGGGTCAAAAGGTGCATCAACGGTCGCGATGCGTTCGACACCGATTCCGGCGAGTGTCGACTCGAACTGCTTGACGACGGCCTGGACACCCTTGATGTAGTCATTGCCTTCCAGATCTTCAGGGATGTGCTTCAGTGCCCGCTCAAAGTTATCGACGACCGGCAGCAGGTCACGTACGACACTAGCTTTGACGACCGTCCGCATCCCAGCGATCTGTTCATCATGCCGCCGGCGGATATTTGTAGCGTCAGCCCGTTCGCGCTGCAGGGCTTCTGTCAGCTGGTCTATCTGGACTTGGAGGTGGAGCATAGCATCCTCAGCAGGCAGGTTATCATCGGGTTTTTGGTTTTTTGACATATTATTTGGCACCTTTACGCCGCTTCATGACGGCCGGCTTGATGACGGCCGGCTTGATGACGCTATACAGCAGGTGGATTACCATGAGTGCAACTAGACCGTTGATAATCACCTTTATAATATTTCCTGCAGTCGTCCCGGTGTGAAAATACCCGTAGGCCGCCAATGAAAATGTGAAAGCAGCAGCGGCTATAATCAAAACTGCTTGTTTGAATCTGACTGAATCAGTCGTAGATGGACCAGTTTTAGGCATACAGAACATCCTCCAATTCTTCTCCGGCATGCCGTACGAGCGACATGACCTCTTTATAACTCTGCCGTGTCGGGCCCAGCGTGCCTATATAGCTGCGGTCGCTGAACGGGCTGCGGAAGCGGCTGATGACCAGGCTGCAGCCGGCGGCACGGCCGACAGGGTTCTCGCGTCCGATATAGACGCTGAGGGGCTGGTTCGGTGCGGCCTCGCGCAGCCACGGCTCGAGGTTGTCCAACAGGTTGGCAACGGCCTTTACCTGGCTGGCCTGGATGAATTCCGGTTGCCCGAACAGGTTTGACAGCCCGCTCATGTACAGCTGGTTGCCGATGGTGGCGATGCCGAGGTTGTGCGTCAGTTCGACCAGAGTGTCGACGGCACTGCGGATAGTCTGCTCAGGAAGTCCACCGGACTGTACACGGGCGCTGAGTGCCCGCTCACCGCGGTGGGCCGGCGGCCGTGGTGCCATGACCGAGTTGTCCGTCAACCGGTTGACGTAGAGACGGTAGCCCTTGTCCGTCGGGACACGGCCGGCACTGGTGTGCGGTTGGGCGATGTAGCCGCCGCGCTCCAGCTCGGCCATCTCGGCCCGGATGGTGGCAGATGAGACGTTGAACACCTTGGCAAGCAGGTTGCTGCCCACCGGGCTGGCAACTTCGGCGTACTGTTCGATGATGGCGGAGAGTATCTGCTCTTGTCGTTCGGTCATAGTAAATCGTATCCTATGAGCCGATTATAACCGGTTTAGCACTCAGGAGTCAAGAGTGCCAGCATGTGCCTACCAGGTCCACTTGCTGAGCAGTATAGCCATATCGGCCGCGCCGACCGTTCCATCCTTATTGAAATCGGCCGCAGCGTAGTTCTCGCCGTCGTGCGATATCAGGGCGGACAGGTCGAGCGCATTGACGCGGGAGTCGCCGTTGACGTCACCTGGCACGCTTGGCGGTGTGGGCGGAGGCGTCGGACCGGGCGGTGGCGCGGCGACACCGAGATAGACAGTCGTCGGTGGAGATGTCGTGGTATTGCCGTCAGCATCATAGGCTTTGGCGGTCAGCGTATGGGCGGCGTTGCTATAGCCGGTCGTATTCCACGGATAGTTGTACGGCGGCGCCTGCAACGTGTTCTTGAGGACACCGTCGATCAGGAAATCGACACGGGTGACAGTGACATTATCGGTCGCCGTGACATTGAAGTTCACGATTGAGGTCGGCTGGGCGGTCGAGTTATTGGCCGGTGACGTGATTAAAACAACCGGTTTGGTCGGGTCGCCAGGCGTAGGTGGCGGCGGTGTCGGCGTCGTCGTAGTATTGTTCGTCGTGATATACGCCGCGGTGCTCGTCGACGCGTTGCCTGCAATATCGTATGCCCTTGCCTGTATGCCATGACTACCGTTGGTCACCGTCGAAGAAGCCCATGAATAGCTGTACGACGGGCTGCTGTCGGATCCGACGACGACGCCGTCGACCAGGAAGTCCACCTTGCTGATGCCCGAAGCGGCCGACGCATTGGCAGCCAGCGTCACGTTTCCGGTGACTGTCGTGCCGGCCGCCGGCGCTGTCAGAGAGACGGTCGGAGCAGTCGTATCGGTCGTCGCACAGTTCTCGCCATTTCCGGTAGGGACACAGGAGAGGTCGTTCAACAGCATCAGCTGGCTCAGCTGGACATCTGCTTCTTTGCCGGTATAGGTCAGTGTGTGCGCGCCGGTGCTCAGTGTCAGGTCGATAAAGGCCGCGGTAGACGCATCCTGGTAATTGACCCAGGTCCAGGTATTGGCTACGATATTGCCCGAATCACCGACATTGTAGTTGCAGCCATTGTCCAGCTTGAAGTAGTACGAATTTGCGGCCGTGCTCGGGACCTTGATCCGGCTCCAGAGCCGGTATGTGCCGGCCGTCCCGACGTTGATATTCTGGGTAACCTGGCCGTATGTCGTAGGGACAGCTGTCGTCACACAGGCCGCCGAGACTTTTTGGGTGACATATGACTTGCCGGATGTCAGGGTTATGAAACCGGCGATAAGCGTTAGACCGAGAAACAAGTAGGCGACAGTGCGCCTACTTGTTTCGAATACTCTCTTTGTGGATGGTTCTTTGTGCGACCGTCTTACCATGTCCACCTGCTCAGCAGGATGGCCATGTCGGCCGCGCCGACGGTGCCGTCACTGTTGAAGTCAGCAGCCGGATAGTTCTCGCCGTCATGGGAGATCAGGGCGGACAGGTCCAGGGCGTTGACGCGGGAATCACCGTTGACGTCACCTGGCAGTGGTGTCGTGGTGCCACCGGTTACATTCACACTGACCGCCGTAGAAGTTGTTGCGTTGCCTGCTGCATCGTAAGCCCTTGAAGTCAGAGTATGTGCCCCAGCGGTGACACCGGTCGTGCTCCATACATAACTGTATGGGGAAGCCGTATCAGTGGACTTCATGGCACCATCGACGTAGAACTCTACCTTGCTGACGCCGACATTATCGGATGCGTTAGCATTGACCGTAACCTGCGTACCGACGGTTACCGATGAGCCGTTGGCAGGTGCAGTGATCGAAGTCGACGGAGGAGTCGTGTCACCAGTCGGAGTCGTCGACAGCAACTCGATACCATTTACCTCTGCGGCATTAGCCGTCGCCGAGAACCCGAACGTCGCGTTTCCGTCAGCGACAGTAATGGTACCAGTCCGTACGAGAGCCGTATTACCGCCTACCGTCGCAAAGATATCGAGGTTAGTGATGATCGGAGCACCCTCCCCAGTGACACTGAAGATTCGGCAGCCGGCGCCTACGGCAGCACAGCCCGATCCAGTCGTCTCAGCAAAGTGCAATCGGTATGTGTAAGTGCCATTTGCAACTGGTATGTTGTAGCTTGACATACCCCATCGTTCCGAACGGTAGATTTGAGGGTTTGTCGTTCCTGCGATAGCTATTGTTCCACGGTCGGCAGAGGCGCCCCCGGTGACATAGCTGTCAGCTGCCCATGTTGCACCAGTTGGATCAGTGAATGCCGGACCGCCTGCATTCATGCGGAACGGTATAGATACATTGCCAGTCGGCGGAGCATTACTCACGTTTACAGTCACTGCGGAGCTTGTCGTGGTACTCCCGCCGGTATTCGTGGCTCGGGCTGTGATCGTATGTGAACCGTTAGATACTGTCGTCGAGTTCCACGCATAGCTGTATGCAGCGGTCGTATCCGTACTGACGATCGCACCGTCGACCAGGAAGTCTACTTTGGAGATACCGGCCGTGTCACTGGCGTTAGCCGATATGTTGACCGTTCCAGTCGCAGTTGAACCGCCCGCCGGTGAAGTCAGTGAAACAGTCGGGCCAGAAGCAGACGATGCGCAGTTGTCTCCGAAGCCGGTCGGGACACAGGCGGTATCAACAAGCAACATGATCTTATCCAGCTGGACGTCCGCTTCCTTGCCGGTGTACGTCAGTGTGTGCGTGCCCGCAGAGAATGATATATCTATCGGAGCTGCCGCACTGGCATCCTGGTAATTCACCCAGGTCCAGGTATTAACCGGAATCGACGTCGAATCACCGACATTATAGTGACAACCGGTATCAACCTGGAAATAGTACGAGTTGGCACTCGTACTCGGAGCTTTGATCCGGCTCCAGACACGGTAGGTGCCCGCAGTGGCGACATTGACGGTCTGCGTGACCTTGCCATACGTGGCCGGTGGTGTGGTCGTAATACATGCGGCCGACGCAGTACTATCAAGCACAGCCGGTGCGAACGGAACCGTACTGAACAGACTGAGCAAGAGGAAAAGCCCCATGACGAACAACGGGAACCTAGTTATCAATTTTATATTTGCGACAGAATGTTTTTTCATATTGTTTTATATATTCTGGTTATGTTTATAGTTGTATGCTCTAAGTATCGCTCATTTTTCTAATAACGCAAGTGCTTATTATTTTTTCGTGCTCATGGCGGACTCGGCATTTTTTATGTTCAGGCGCGTCGTATTCGTTCAAGCAGTGATATAGCAACTTTCCGTGGCATATCCGCTTGGTGCCCATGGGCCGATTCTAGGCCATGGGCGATCAAATCTGCCGTCGCCACCGCCTCATGTAGATCATTATTGACGATAAAATGATAGTAGGGCTGCTTCAAAGCTTCTTCGAGCTCAGACGTCGCCGTCTGCATACGTTTGGCGATATCTGCCGGCTCTGCCTGATGTTCCCCGTAGCGCGCATAAAGGCGACGCTGCCATTCTTCGTAATCCGGCGGTAAGACGAATAGCGCCGTCACATATTCAGACATCGCCATATATTCGGCTACTCCCTGCACGTCAAGGTCAGTCAGTGCGATCTTGCCCTCGCGCTTAGCCTGGGAAATCTCAGCTGAACTTGTACCATACATGGTGCCATGCACTAGTTTAGCTTCGACGAAGGCGCCATCCTGAAGCATCTGACGCGCCGTCTTTTCGGATATGAAATGGTACTCGACGCCGTCAGTCTCCATAACGCCACTGTTGACCCGGGGCTTCCGGGTGGTATGTGAGACTATATGGTGGTACTTACCAGACTGCAGCAGCATCTTCTTGATACTGTCCTTGCCGGCACCGGAAATCCCTACCAGCAGTACGATCGGCGTCTGTGCTATGAGCGTGACGGTCTCGAGGTTTGGCTCATATGAACGTATCAGGTCGTCGGTCATTGCTGGTCAGTATAAATAACCCGCGGTCATGTTGCAAACGGAGCTACTGTTCCGCGGGCGGTCGCCGCTACTGGTTGCGGATAGCAGACCGGGGGACAACCCGAGACTTCACAGCGCCTGGCCGGCTACAGCTTGCCAGCTGGACGCCTGTAACACTGCTTGGTAACCGTAGACGAACATCAGTACGAGACCGAGGACAATCAGCATCGTACGGATGAACGTGACCGTCTGAGACCTGAAGGGGTGGTTATTCATAGTTTACTTTCTTAACTACTATGAATATACCTACAATAGAATTGCTTTACAGCTAAATTTCTTACATAAGTACTAATAACAACATATCTTAGTCACGCTTCAACATGACCGTGAACGCTTCGGCTGGGATGTCGACTTTGCCGAACCGCTTCATGCGCTTCTTGCCTTTCGCCTGCTTGGCGAGGACTTTCTTTTTGCGCGAGACGTCGCCGCCGTAGAGTCCGGTCGTGACGTCTTTGCGGTAGGCGCTGAGGTCCTCACGTGCGATGAAACGGCCACCGATCGCAGCCTGCAGCGCGACCTGGAAGTTCTGACGTGGAATGACCTCTTTGAGCTTGGTAACGACCTCCCTGCCCAGACTTTGCGATTCACTGCGATGCGCCATGACACTGAGCGCCCCGACCATCTCGCCGGCAACGTAAAAGTCGACACGGACGAGATCTTCGGCACGGTAGCTGTCGAGCTCGTAATTGAACGACCCGTAGCCGCTGGTAATGCTCTTCAGCTGGTCGTAGAAGTCTGTCAGCAGATTGGCCAGCGGCGCTTCGAAGCTGACCAACGCCCGGTCTTCTACGTAACTCAGATTCTTGTGGATGCCGCGCTTATTGGCGATAAGCTGGATAACACCGCCGATATAGTCCTGGGGCACGATGATCTCACCTTTGATCCACGGTTCACGGATCTCAGCGATCTTAGCAGGATCCGGCAGGTCACTGGCGCTCTGGATGTCGAGCGTGTCGCCATTCAACATACTGACCTGATAGTCGGTAGACGGGTTGGTGACGACGAGGTCGAGATTGTATTCCCGCTCCAGACGCTCCCGGATGATATCCATGTGCAACAGCCCCAGGAAGCCGATGCGGACGCCGAACCCGAGTACCGGCGAATTCTCCGGAACGAACTGCAGCGCGCTGTCACTGAGCGACAATTTCTCGATGGCATCCTTCAGTTCGTTGTAAAATTCGTTTGACTCCGGGAAGAAGCCCGCATAGACGAACGGCTGGACGTCTTTGTATCCCGGTAACGGATCGGTTGCCGGCTGGCTGACCAGCGTAATGGTATCACCGACTTTGGCATCACGGGTTGTCTTGAGGTTGGTGACGATATAGCCTATCTCGCCGTTATGCAATTCGCTATTGGGGGTCATCTCGGGCCGCAACGCGCCGACTTCCAGGGCGATACCGCTGGCTCCGGTCGCCATCATCCGGATCTGAGCATTCTTGGCGACCGCACCGTCGAAGACCCGGACATACAGGATGACGCCGCGGTAATCATCATAATAACTGTCAAATATCAGCGCCCGTGTCGTCGTTTCGGTCGACGGTTTCGGCAGCGGGATGTCTTCGACCAGGCGTTCCAACACCTTGTCGACGCCCATGCCCGTTTTGGCAGAGATGTGCAGGATGTCGTCCGGCTCACATCCGAGCAGACTGATGACTTCAGCGCTCACCTTGTCGACGTCGGCCGCCGGCAGGTCGATCTTGTTGAGCACCGGGATGATCGTCAGGTCGGCAGCCATCGCCAGGTAGACGTTCGCAAGTGTCTGGGCCTGGATGCCCTGTGTCGCATCGACGACCAGCAGCGCGCCCTCGCAGGCTTCCAGACTGCGGGATACTTCGTAGGAAAAATCGACGTGGCCCGGGGTATCGATGAGGTTCAGCTCGAACCCCTGATATTCCATGCGTACCGGCGCCAGTTTGATAGTAATCCCCTTCTCACGCTCCAGATCCATCCGGTCGAGCAGCTGGGCCTTCATATTGCGCTTTTCAACCGTACCGGTCATCTCCATCAACCGGTCAGCCAGCGTCGATTTACCGTGGTCGATATGCGCGATGATACAGAAGTTCCTGATGTTTGACTGGTTCATTATAAGCAATTATAACAGAGGTAGTAGACCTGAATCTAAAAACCCATCCTCATCTGGTACCCCAGTAATATCCTGAGATAGTGCACGGCGTATCCGTGCACCGAGCGAGGAAACGAGCTGACCAGGTGCATGTGCGTCTTGAGGTAGTCAAAGACGCACTCGAT
>DASVRP010000016.1:0-111366 GCA_036388555.1 Saccharimonadales bacterium (SeqCode) | reverse complement strand
CTACCGGCGGCTCAGGTACCGCTGGGAGCGGCACCTGAGCATGTTCCAGGCATTCGTGGAGCTTGGCTGTACGCTGGTGTGTTTGCGGAAAGGAGGAGAGTTTTGAAACTAGTTAATTGTAGCTACAAAAAGCCGAGTCATTCCGAAGGCGTATCCGAGACCGGTACCGTCGATTGCAGTCCATTTTGGGAATAGGCGTCTGACGCAGGGGTGTCTCTGTTACAATAGTTGGTATTATGGCAACACTCAAAGAACTCCGCGACGAGCGGCTGCGCAAACTGGACGAGCTGAAGCAGCTCGGCATCAATCCGTATCCGGCTGAGGCCCACCGGACGAACGACACGCAGTCTGTTCATGCGAATTTTATCGAACTGGAAGGCAAGACGGTCACGGTGGTCGGCCGGATAACTTCGATTCGCAAATTCGGTAAGATCGCTTTTGTTGTCATCAAAGATGATATCGATGAGCTGCAACTGTTCTGGCGCCACAAAGAGGGTGCCGAAGCTGATCGTAGCAATAGCGAATTGCTGATCAGCGATATCTCGCTTCTGGATGCTGGGGACTTCGTCGAAGCGACCGGTACGGTCATCAAGACCCAGACCGGTGAGGAATCGGTCGAGATAGCGCAGCTACGGCTGCTCACCAAATCTCTCCGCCCAATGCCGACCAAGCAGGACGGCTTCACGAATAAGGAAGAACGGCTACGTCGGCGCTACATCGATATGAACGTCAATGACGATGTACGGCAGCGGTTCGTCCGCCGCAGCAAATTCTGGCAGGCGACACGTGACTTCCTGAACAAGAACGGATTCCTAGAGGTGAATGTGCCTGTTTTGGAACACACGACCGGCGGCGCTGACGCCAACCCGTTCGTGACGCACATGGACGCCCTCGACCAGGACTTCTACCTACGGATTTCCCATGAATTACCTCTGAAACGACTCATCGGCGGCGGTTTCGAGCGCGTCTACGACATCGGGCCGCGCTTCCGCAATGAGAATTACAGTGACGAGCACCTGCCGGAGCACATCGCCATGGAGTGGTACGCCGCCTACTGGAATTGGCGTGATGGTATGAAATATATGACTGACATGTATCGGCACGTATTGCAAACTACATTCGGTACACTACAATTTAAATTGTCCGGAAGAGACGGCAACTTTGAGGTTGACCTCGGGCAGGAATGGGAAGAATGGGACTATGTTGAAACTATTCAAAATCGCTATGGTATTGATCCCCTGGATTGTACGATTGAACAGGTTAAGAAAGCGCTCTCGGACAACCGTTTAGAGGTAGAGAAGACCGAGAACATCGCCCGCGGCATCGACAAGCTCTGGAAGAACATCCGCAAGGACGTCGCCGGGCCTGTCTGGCTGGTCAACACGCCGCTGTTTGTCAGCCCGCTGGCCAAGACGAATCCAGGCCGCCCACAGACGACGCAACGTTTCCAGGCTGTCGTGGCCGGCAGCGAGCTGTGTAACGGCTTCAGTGAGCTGAACGACCCTCAGGAACAGCTGCAGCGCTTCATGGAGCAGCAGCAGATGCGCGAAGCCGGCGACGACGAGGCGATGATGCTCGATATCGACTTCGTGGAGATGCTGGAATACGGCATGCCTCCGGCCTGCGGTCTCGGTTTCAGTGAGCGAGTATTCTGGATCTTCGAAGGTGTCACCGCCCGTGAAGGCGTGCCATTCCCGCAGCTGCGGGCCGATGTAGACGAGGTCACGAAGACGATTTATCCTGATCTCAAGTTCTAAGACAGCACTACTCAGCGCAACCGTTTTATTAAACTCTTGAAATAGTTTTTAATAGGGTTTAGAATGACGATATGTTAATTCCAGGCGAGACTTTCCCTTATACTGATCTGACAGAAAATCAACTGCATATGCTCTCGATGTTTTGTGGCGCCAATCCTCTCGAATCATGGACCGCTAGGGGGCGGGGCGATAGCGATCCGGAAGATGTCGTCATTGATCTAGCAGTAAATGACGAGGAATTAGTTAGGAATTTCCTGGGCACAAGCGGACGTCCCCGTCTTGAAAAACGACCCATCTCCCAAGTGGTCATGAATACTAAGAAAGCAGTAATACCAGCTGCTGGGCTGACGTCGCCGAATGCACGGCTATCATTTAACCGAGGTGCTTATCTGTATGCTGGAATTCTCGGTGATGTGATCGGAGTTGATGATATACCTGTAGATTTGACAGTGGCACTCGAACTCGACGAACTGCAAGACGATTGTCCAGAGATTTTGGAGCGTCACATGTACCGCCAGGGCTGTGACATTCCATCGCTTGATCGTGTAATGTCAAGTGTCGGTACAGTACTGGTCGGAAAAGACCGGGAAGACACACACGCTTTCCTGTTGGGCATGGGTACCGTAGACTATATTGCCCGAAAATCGATTGAAGCCGGCGGCATAGAACAGGTCATTGATGCTTCACATGCTGATTTTAATGAACTTTTCGATTTCATAGCTGAGTATCCCGGCAATTAAAGAAAATGATTGCAAATGTAAATCCCCCGCATGACGGGGGATTTACATTTCTGTCTTAAAGACAGCTTGAGTTTGTCGCTGACTAGGCAGCCAGGCGGCGCACATTACGCAGGCGGCTGGCCAGGAAGCCGAAGACGGTAGCTGCGACAGCGGTGACGATAGCGGTACTACCGACGCCGGCCTCAGGCAGGACTGTTGGCTCGGCCAGTTCGCCACCACCTTTGGCAGGAGTTTCCTGGACGGGAGTGACAGGAGCGGGCGCAGGGGTGACAGGGGCGGCAGGTGCCTCTACGACAGGGGTGACAGGTACGGCAACTTTGACGTTGGCGGTGTCGCAACCCTTCTGGGGGTTGTCCTTGACCAGGCTGTCAGCGGTGTAACAGGCTATGTTCTCGACGATCTTACCGTCGGTCGTGCCGGTCACTTTCACCTGGAACTGCTTGGTGAAGCCGTTGCCGGGCAGAATGGTAGGCATGGTGGCCTTGATTTCGCGGACAGAAGGGTCAGAGACCAGCTCGACGCCTTCAGGGAGCTTGTCGGTGATGACACCGTGGGCTAGGTCGTTCCAGTTGTTGGCAGCCGGCTTGGCGACGTTGGTGACTTCGATGGTGTACTGCAGGATGTCGCCGGGTTTGGCGATGACTGCGGTCTCGGCAGTGTTAGCATCTTTAGCCTGGCCACCGGAAGTCATATTCTGGACGGACTTGGTGATCTTACCCTCAGGGTGCCATGCATAGGCAGGGGCGACGACTGAGCCGGCGACTGCGACACTCAGTACGACAGCGCTGGAAAGTGTATAAAATTTGTTCATAGTTCCTTAACTCCTCCTTTGGGACGTCTCCACGCCCAAATAGTTATGTACATGACTAATAATAGCATAAGAAGGAAAAAATGTCAATATCATGACATAGGAAACATACGGATGCATGGCGGACGTGCATCATATTTGCAAAATTAACGAACTGTATTAATATAAGATTCACAGTAACTGTAAGAGTGTATAGATATGTCATTCGAAGGTGATCCCCAGCGGCAGCCACTTATCAAACATGAGTTCAAACAGATTGCGCATAGGATCCTGACAGAGGAAGTATTTGGTGAGGAAGCGGTTAGAGTCAGACATGACAAGAAACTGCGTTGGATGGGTTCAGCCGAAATATTTGGCACACGCCTAAATGCTGATCTCCGCTTTACAGGTGAGCTGGATGACAAGTTCTGGCTTCCGGAGGCTACATTCGAGTGCGATGGGATGTCTTTTTATTGTCCGGAAGAATCCACGGTACCCAGTGACGACGCATATGCGATTGCCATACTTGACCAGTTCGCTGCGGTTATAGACCATCCCCATATGGTCTGCATCGGTACATTTGCCGGCAAGGCTAAAAAAACACCTGTCGTCGAAACACCCAAAGAGGAAATCAAGGTTACGGACAAGCGAAGGCGTTCTCATTCAGACCTAGATGTGTCACACTTGCGATAGAACGAATTACCGAAGGAGAGTGTATGAAAGCAATCTGGAACGGACAGACGATCGCTGAGGCGGACCGGGACGAACTGATCTATATCGAGGGTAACTGGTATTTCCCGCCAGCCAGCGTCAAGCAGGAGTATCTGCGGAAGAGCGACACACCGTATACCTGTCCATGGAAGGGCGTCTGTCAGTACTACGATGTCGGCCACTCCATATCAGATGACACCACCGAGAAGACGTGGAGCAGCGACAACGCCTGGAGCTATCCGGAACCGTTGCCGTCAGCAATTGAGCGCGTCAAAAAGGACTTCAGCGGCTACGTCTGCTTCTGGCGGGATGTCTCGGTCGTTGAATAGCCGGCCTGAGGGGTGTAGACTACTACATTATGAAACACATTGAACCGCTCGCCTCGCTGTATCAGCTGACCGACCGTGATCGCAGTCAGAGGCCGTACGCGCAATCGTGCGGCGGATCCGACGAGTGGCTGGATGAGGTGATGACTGTCATCGATACCGCTCTCGGGCCTGTCAAGGATCCTGCGGTCCGGGCCCGGCTGAGCTCTGAAAAGTACTACCTGGTGCACGACCAGCTGACCGGTATAGCCATGGATGCGTCCGAAGTGGGGTTCAAATCCCTGCAGAGTCCGCAGGTAATGATGGACGCCGAGTTACCGGCTGATCTGGTCGAGCAGGCCTTAGGGGACGCTTATCAGGAGACGGTACGCAGCGTCGTGAATTACGATTCTCCGCCGGAAATATTCAGCGCGTCACATCTGTTAGTGTCGGCTATGGACAAGGTTGCCGAGGGTGCCTTCACGATGGGCCGGCATTCGGCGACGGTGGCGGTGACAGCACTGGAAAAGCCGGACATCGTGACGCTGCGTGGAAACAGGATCGTGACCCACCGCGAATCTGCGATCGACCGTGCCGCCGCCAGGATACTGGACCTTTTGGATCAGGAACAGCCGGCTTTTACCGAACAACAGTGGATGGTCGTGGATACTTTTCAGACAGCGCTTGCCGATGAACTGGGACGGACTGAATCCGAAGGCGACGATGATCTTGATGTACTGCGGTTCAGGACCGTAAAGGGCGTTCTGCTCGATATGGTCTTCGATGATAATCTTCAAGATTGACTGATTAATCCGCCTTTTTCCATAACATCTCAAAATACTGCCGCTGCGCTGCAGCGATGTCTTTGTTGTATGTCTCGATGCCGAAGACTTCGCCGTCCTTCCAGTTGAAGTAGGCGGTGACATCGTCGTAGATGAGCGTGCCGTGGGTGATGGGGAAGTCCGCCCGGCTGATCTGCCGGCCCTGCCAGCGTGCCAGGCGTTCATTGGTATGCGTCGTGTACCAATCATCGATCCCGGCCTTGAACGTATCACCGTACACGCTGCGGAACTGCAGCCCAGCATCATTGCACGTCCGTACCCAGCGCTCAAAGAAGCGGCTGCCCGTCTTAGACTGTATGTCTTCGAACAGGATGCTGAGGACTTCGGTCTTGGACTTGGTCTCGTTCCAGAGCATCTGCCGGATACCGGCCTCTCCCTGGTACATCTGCACCCTTGTAGCGGGGGAAGTGAGCTGGTTGCGCCCCAGTACCTGTTCGACAAGCTGCAGCTCGTCCTGCAGGCTCTGTAGCTCCTGTTCGCGCCGGCTGATGAGGATACGCAGGTTGGCGATGGGTGCGGCCTTCAGGATGCCGCGCTTGTAATGCGTCTCGACCTCTATCAGGCCGCTGTCCATCAGGTCGTCAATCAGGCGATAGATGCGCGTCCGTTCGATGCCTGAGGCCCTGGAGAGGCTGGAGATGGTCTGCGGCCCCTCGGCGTGCAGGGCGAGGTAGATGTCGGCGATCTCGGCTTCCAGGCCGAGCTTGGCAAAATAGGTGCGCAGGGCGGCAGTATCTGTTTCCATGCCAGCATCTTATCAACTGTGCAGATTTTGCACAACAGTTATGCACCAGATGTGCACTGGACTATGATTTCTGTGCGATATGGCGCACACTAATGAATAAGGAGTAGAAATGAGCAGATACAATGTCCCACCGGCTATGGCCGATGAACTGGTCAGCTTGGCCCTGGGAACGGTACGGAATACATATGGCAGCGGCTATCCTGATTTTGATGCCGGGAGCGGGCCGAACCTGGCCTATCACAACCTGCACCACAGCAGCTTCGCCGTTGAGGCGGTAGATAGGATCGCCGAGACGGCTGGGATGAACCAGCAGCTGCGCCGCATCGCCCGGATGAGTATGGCGGCGCACGACATCGTCCACGGGGAAGGAGCTGGCGTCAATGAAGTTGCCAGTGCGACCTGGCTGGGACAGAATATGCGGGCCGGAGGGATGACCGAGGACGGCATCTGGATCGGCGTCAAAGCAGTCCTCGGCACCCAGCCTGTCATTACCGACGGCCGTCTGACAGGCCAGGTCGCCACCGACCAGGAATACCCATCGAAAGATGCCAGACTTGTCTCGTTGGCAGTCGCGTCGGCCGACCTGGCCGAGCTGTATGCCCCGACCGGGCCGCTTGTCGGGCATCATTACTATATGGAGCTGCAGGACGCATCGCCGGGAGACACGCCGGATATGGCCGGATTCCAGGAATTTCAGGAGATGGAAGTGGCCCTGGTAGAAGATTACAAGTTCCCAGCCAGAGTGGCGGAGAAGCTGTTCGGGGGTCTGCGCAGGGAAGTTGCCGACCATCACCAGGGTATCCTGATGGCATTCGAGCAGGGCGATATCGAGGAGTGGGAACAAATCCTGGCGCTCGATAGGAAGTTCCTCCAAGAACACTCGTAGCCATCAGGCACCCCCGCAGTCGGCTAGCGACCGGCCTCAACTCTCCGGTAGCAGCTTCTCACCGAACAGTTTGCGCAGCTTCTGTACTTTCGGATTGATGATGGCCAAACAGTAGCCGGCATTCGGGTTGTTCTCATAAAAATCCTGCTGTGATTCATCGGCCGGCCAGAACGTGTCATAGGCGGCCAACTGGGTGACGACAGGATCGTCCCATAGCTCGGCAGCAAAACCGTACAGCATATCCTCGGCTACCACACGCTGTTCATCGTCATGATAAAAGATGACCGACCGGTATATCTCGCCGACGTCATAATCCTGGCGGTTCAAGGTAGTAGGGTTATGCATCGTAAAGAATATCTCCAGGATCTCGCGGTAAGTAATGATTTCCGGGTCAAATGTCAGCTGGACGCATTCGGCGTGGCCGGTACGGCCGGCGTAGACGTCCATGCTGGTCGGATGCGCGAAATCACCGCCACTGAAGCCCGAGACGACGCTCTCCACCCCGCTTACGCGCTTATAAATTGCCTCCAGGCACCAATAGCATCCACCTCCGACCGTCGCAATCTGTTCCATGCTTGCATTATAGCTTACGGATGCCGGGACGTTTGTGCATAAGCCCTCGTATCACTGTATAATGACAAGGATATATGGCAACAGTAATTCTCGACTTTGACGGTACCATCGCGGACAGCTTCGAATACGTCGCTGCCTTCCTGGAGAAACATGTCCGCAACACGCACGCACTGACTGAAGAGGAGAAGCAGACGCTGCGCGGCATGACGATGCACCAGATGGCCCGCCACCTCGGCAGCCCGGCCTGGAAGTTGCCGATACTGTTCATCATCGGCCGCCGCGCCATGGGCAAGGCTATCTACGACGTCCCGATATTCGAGGGTATCGGCAAAGTCATTCAAGAGCTCCACAACGAGGGCCATACGCTGATGATCGTCAGCAGCAACAATGGCCGGAACGTCCGCAAATCACTCAAACAGCACCATCTGTATAAATATTTTACGGATCTGTACTGTAACGCGGGGTTCTTCGGCAAACGGCGGGCCCTTCGGGCCATCATGTGGCGCAACCGCGTCAAACCGGCCGACGCCATCTATATCGGTGATGAAGCCCGCGATATCACCGCCGCCAAGGCCGCCGAGATACGGGTCATCGCCGTCAGTTGGGGCTTCGACAAGGGAGACATATTAGCAAGCCATAACCCGACCGCTGTCGCACACACGCCGCAGGATATCATCCGCATCCTCGAAGAACTCTGATTGCATTCCATGACGACCGCCGAGCTGACAGCCTGCACGCTGCTCTGATACACTAACTAGATGCTCGAAGAAGTAAGTATTGAAAAACTCGTCCACGGCGGCCAGGGGCTCGGCACGCTGCCGGACGGCCGCAAGGTGTTCGTCTGGAATGCGCTGCCAGGCGAGACGGTCGGCGTCCGCATCATCAGGACTAAAAAATCATATGCCGAGGGCATCGCCGAAGAAATCCGCAAGCCGTCCGCTGAACGCGTTGAGCCGTCTGAGGCCAACTACCTGGCGACATCACCGTGGCAGATGATGACCTACCAGGCTGAGAATGCGTACAAACGCCAGATCGTCGAAGAGCTGTTCAGTCACGAAAAGGTGCGGTTGCCGCAGTTCGGCAAGGTCGTTCACGATGACAGGCAATGGAATTACCGCAGCAAGATGGAGTATTCGTTCTGGGGTGATGACGACGGCCTGCACCTGGCGCTGCACCAGCGTGGCAGCCATGGCAAGCAGATCGTCGAAGGCAGCAAGCTGGCGCTCCCGGCAGTCGATGCTGGCGCGAATGCAGTCTGTGAGCTCCTCAATGCCATGAACGGCAGTAAGGGAATCCGGGCTGGCGACCTGAAGACTGTCATCGTACGGGCCGACCAGCAGGGTAATGCAGTCGCGGCGCTGTATACGAAGCTGGAGAAGTTCAAGGAGCTTGTACTGCCTAAGGAGCTACAAGGCCTCCGTGTCTACCACTCCAACCCCAAGAGTCCCGCCTCCGTGCCGACACGGCTGCTGCAGGAGACGGGCGACGTACTGCTGCGTGACACACTGCTCGGCCGGCAGTTCGTCTACGATGTCGACTCATTCTTCCAGGTCAATCTGCCAGTTTTCGAGAAGGCGCTGCAGGTCATCAAGGACCACGTCGATGAGACATCGATCACGGATATGTACGCCGGCGTCGGCTCAATCGGGTTGAGTGTCGCCAGCGGATCGGCAACACTTGTAGAGCTCGACCCGGCCAGCGTCCGGATGGCGTCGCAGAACGTCGTCGAAGCCCGCAGCCCAGGAGAACTGAGCACGCAGGTGGTCGAAGCCTCGACCGAGAAAGCACTGGAATACATCACCGGCAAAGCCCCGGTCATTTTCGACCCGCCGCGGGCTGGCCTGCATGATAAGGTCGTCGGGCGCGTCCTGGACCAGTTGCCGCCAAAGATCATCTACCTCAGCTGCAACCCGGCCACCCATGCCCGCGACCTGGCGAAGCTGCAGGAACGCTATACCATCGACCACTTCGAGGTATTCAACTTCTTCCCACGCACACCCCACATCGAGACACTGGCGATCCTTACACGATAAACCGTTCCATATCCAGCTCGCCGTAAATGCAACTCCGGTCTATAATAGTACTCATGCCTAATGACTACTGGAGGGAACGCAGCATACCGTACAAGCCGGGACAGACCGCTGCTTTCAAAGTGTCCCGCAGCAAGATCGAGCTGTTCATGCAGTGCCCGCGCTGTTTCTGGCTCGATGTCCGCCTGAAGATTACCCGGCCGTCCAGCCCGCCGTTCAACATTAACAAAGCTATTGATGAACTGTTCAAGAAAGAGTTCGATACTTATCGCAGCCAGGCCAAGCCGCACCCGATCATGCAGGAGTATTCAATCGCGGCGATACCGTTCGCCCACGACAAGCTGGGTGAATGGCGCGAAAACTTCGTCGGTGTCCAGGCACCGCACGCCGCGACCAACCTGCTGGTCTTCGGCGCCGTGGACGACCTGTGGGTCAGCCCGGAGGGGCAGGTCATCGTCGTCGACTACAAGGCGACCAGCAAGGCCAAGGATGTTAGCATCGACAGCGATTGGCAGATGAGTTATAAGCGCCAGCTGGAGGTCTACCAATGGCTGCTGCGCCAGAACGGCCTCGACGTCTCGGACACCGGCTATTTCGTCTACACCAACGGCCGGATGGACACCGAAGGATTCAATAACAAGCTGGAATTCCGCACCAAACTTATCCCGTACACCGGCAGCGATGCCTGGGTCGAACCGACGCTCCTGAAGATGAAGAAATGTATGGATAACGATGACATGCCGCCGGTCGGTGACCACATCATGGGCGGTGAATGCGAGTTCTGCGCCTATGCCCGGGAGCGCAGCAAGCTGACGATCAAGGCCATGGACGCCAAGCGTAAGGCAGCCGAGGCCACCTCGTCTGCGGCAAAGCCGAAGCCGTAAGATTGAACGATATTCCGTAGGTTGAACCAATAGTATCGCTCGTTGACGGCTTGTTCATACTATGGCTGGCGTGGGCCTGTGTATAATAACATCTATGCTAGATATCCAATTCATCCGCGACAACCCCGAACTCGTAACAGAGAAGTCACAGCAGAAGGGCTATAAGACCGATGTCGGCCGCCTGCTCGAGGTCGACACTGAGCGCCGCACCCGCCTGACGCAGGTCGAGGAGCTGCGTTCGCGCCGCAACACGCTGTCGTCCGAGATGAAGGGCTCCAAACCGTCCGATGAGCAGTTGGAACGCGGCAAGCAGCTCAAAGAGGAGATATCCGGTCTGGAAGCCCAGATCAGACCACTCGAAGAAGAGTACGACCAGCTGCTCAAAGCCATCCCCAACATGCCGCTCGATGATGTACCGGTCGGCGCCAGCGAGGACGAGAATGTCGTCGCCCGCAAAGTCGGTGACCCGCTGCAGTTCGATTTCAAACCGAAGAACCACTGGGAGATCGTCGAACCGCGTGACATGCTCGACAAGGAGCGCGCTAGCAAGATCGCCGGCAGCCGCTTCGGCTACATCAAGGGTGACCTGGTATTGCTGCAGTTCGCCCTGAAGTCATGGGTCATGGCTGTGCTCGGCGACGAACGCATCCTGCAGAAACTCATCGATGACAACGGGCTCGAGCTGCCGGCAAAGCCATTCACGCCGATCCTTCCGCCCGCCGTGCTCCGCACCGAACCGTACCGGGCATCAGCACGACTGAATGCCGAAGAAGTCACGTACAAACTGGCTGATGACGACCTCTGGCTGAACGCCTCAGCCGAACACACACTCTGCACGATGTACTGGAATGAGATACTTCCGGAGGACATGTTCCCGATCCGCTACATCGGCTTCCTGACCAGTTTCCGCCGCGAAGCTGGTACGTACGGCAAAGACACCGAGGGCATGATCCGATGGCACCAGTTCGACAAGCTCGAGATGGAAGTCTTCAGTACGCCCGAAACCGGAGTAGACGAGCACAAGCTGCAGGTCGCCGTCCAGGAATATCTGGTCTCGCAGCTCGGCGTGCCGTACCAGGTCCTGCAGAAGTGCACGGCGGACATCGGCAAGCCGAATGCCCGCGGTATCGATATCGAATGCTGGTTCCCGGGGCAGGATACCTACCGCGAGACGCACACCGCCGATTACATGACTGACTACCAGGCACGCGACCTCAAGACCCGTGTCCGCCGGGCCGACGGTCGTATCGAGCTCGTCCACACCAATGACGCGACAGCCTTTGCGACCAACCGCATCATGGCGTCCATTATCGAGAACTTCCAGACAGCCGACGGCCATGTCATCATCCCCGAGGTGCTCCGGCCATACATGGGCGGCCGCAGCCAGATTTAAACATATGCATAATTGACAGGATATGGTATAATATACATATGAGCCGACCAGAAGATCCCATGAGTCCCGGACAGAAGCGCCAGGCTGAAGATGCCTGGATGGACGACGGCTGGGACATCGAACCCCAGCCTGTAAAATCAGTCTTTGAGGGCGATAATCCCTACCATACGGATGGCCAGAAACCGCCTTCCGCCGGTGGTGAACGGCGTCACCGGTTCGAACTGGCCAGCCCGTACGGCCCTGATCCGGATGAGGACGGCATCGACCGGACTTTCGCGCCGAAAGTCCTGCACGTCATACGTGAGGGCTGGGAAGAGCTGCGTGCTGCCGACCCAGATCTGTTCGCCGGTCTGACCATAGAAGGGTCGCTGGTAAAGGGCAGGGCACATGACCGCAGCGATGCCGATCTGAGCATATTTTTCAATCCCGGTCCGGACGATGACAGCGGTTCCAGATGGAACAGGCTCGAAATCGTCGACGAAGGGGTAGAGAATACGATCGATGCCGCCATCACCGACGCAGGACTGCCCGGTACGTTCCGGAGCCGCGGATCAGCGACGTACCATCCCATGAACCCGGATATCGTCGATGAGCATGTGGCCAGGGCGGTTGATAGGACCGCACGACTGGAAGCCGGTGAGGACAGGAGTGATATCGACGAGGATATCATCGCCATGTTCCATATGCGGATCGGGTCTGGTGAGCTCCCCAAGCTACGCAAGCGGGTGCTTGACGTACTTTCAAGTTCGCCAGTCGGAGAAACGGTATTCCGAAAGATGATGTCCACACTTGGGAGACGCGAAGAAGTCCGCCGTGAGGCAGAAGTGTATCTCCCTGATACTCTTGAAGACGGTTACGATTATTTCCGACTCGACCCGTAGCTGCATCCGTCTTGGCAAGAGTACAATAGGTAGGTAGGAGGACTAACGTAATGATTGAACGATTTGAAATCACCAATGTCCACACGACCGTCGACGAAAAGTTACAGAAGTACGTCATCAAGAAGCTGGGGAACCTCGACCATTACCTGCCGCGGGCCAGCCGTGCAAGCGCCCATGCCGAAGTACTGCTGAAGGAAGTGAGGATCAAGGAACGCAGTGAATTCATATGTGCAGTCACGCTGCATCTGCCGCATGAGGTGTTGAACGTCTCCGAAACGACACCGAATATCTATTCGGCCGTCGATATCGTCGAGGCTAAACTCAAACAGCGCATCCTGAAATATAAGCAGACCCACGCTACCGGGGCTCTCCGGCGCCGGCTGGCAGACCGCTCACTGCGCAAGATTTCGGCCTAGGGGTAACCTAAACCGGCGCCCGCCACAATAAGAAATGCCGGCGTATTTATATTGCACATCATTTCTGGTCGATTTATCTCCGGATTAGAGTTACAATATACCCTGACTATTTATCCAGACATGACAGAGGGGGAGATGAGTGAATATCGTATTTAAGAAAGTGTTAGGCGACCCGCAGGCCAAGACCGTCAAGAGGCTGCGTAGGCGCGTCAGGGATATCAACGCACTTGCCGACAAATACAAGAATATGAGCGATTCCAAGCTGCAGGAACAGACTGCAGCCCTTAAGAAGCGCCTTTTGAAAGAATCACTAGACAAGCTGTTACCTGATGCTTTCGCTGTCGTCCGGGAGGCTGCTACGCGCACGCTGAACCAGCGCCATTTTGATGTCCAGCTGATCGGCGGCATGGTCTTACACGAGGGCAACGTCGCAGAGATGAAGACCGGTGAAGGTAAGACCCTGACCTCGACCGCGCCGATATACCTCAATGCCCTGACCGAAAAGGGTGTCCACGTCGTGACGGTCAACGATTATCTGGCGCAGCGCGATGCCGGTTGGATGAGCCAGGTCTTCCATTTCCTCGGACTCAGTACCGGCGTCATCCTGGCGGACCACTCATACATCTATGACCCGGTCTTTATCAATGAGGAACACGAGGATGAGCGGTTCCGTCACCTCAGGCCATGTACCCGGCGTGAGGCCTACGAGGCGGACATCACCTACGGCACCAACAACGAATTCGGCTTCGACTATCTGCGCGACAACATGGTCCGCGAGACCGATCAGCTGCGCCAGCGCGACTTGCACTACGCCATCGTCGACGAAGTCGACTCGATCCTGATCGACGAGGCCCGTACGCCGCTCATCATCTCGGCGCCAAGCGTTACCAGCGGCAACGCCTATGCTCAGTTCGCCAAGGTCGTCCGCCAGCTCGACAAATCGCACTATCAGACCGATGAGAAGCGCAAGACCGTCGTCCTGACCGACGACGGCGTCGAGAAGGTCGAGAAGCTGCTCGGCCTCGACAGTCTGTATGCGGCCGAGAATATCCGCACGATCTACCACCTGCAGCAGGCGCTGCGCGCCCAGACGCTGTTCCGACGTGACAAGGATTATGTCGTTACCAAGGACGGCGAGATCGTCATCGTCGATGAGTTCACCGGACGGCTGCTGCCGGGCCGCCGCTACAACGAAGGCCTGCACCAGGGCATCGAGGCGAAGGAAGGCGTCGAAGTCCAGCAGGAATCAATGACGCTGGCATCCATCTCCTTCCAGAACTACTTCCGCCTGTACGAGAAGCTCGGCGGCATGACCGGTACGGCCATGACCGAAGCCGAGGAGTTCCACCAGATCTACAAACTCGATGTCGTCGACGTACCGTCGAACCGGGCCATCGCCCGTATCGACCGCGCCGACCGTATCTACCGGACGGAGCAGGGCAAGTTCAAGGCGATCGCCCGCGAACTGAAGATGCTGCACCAGAAGGGCCAGCCGGTGCTGGTCGGTACCGTATCCATCGAAAAGAACGAACTGCTGTCCGGATTATTGAACAAAGAGGGTATCCCGCACCAGGTGCTGAACGCCAAAAACAATGAACGCGAAGCCAAGATCGTCGCCCAGGCAGGCGAGAAGGGCGCCGTCACGTTGGCGACCAACATCGCCGGCCGCGGTACTGACATCGTGCTCGGCGACGGCGTCAAGGAGCTGGGCGGACTGTTCGTACTCGGTTCGGAGCGCCACGAATCACGCCGTATCGACAACCAGCTGCGCGGCCGCTCCGGTCGCCAGGGCGACCCGGGCCTGACGCAGTTCTTCGTCAGTACCGAGGACGACCTGATGCGTATCTTCGGGGGTGAACGCATCGCCAGCATCATGAACCGGCTCAAGGTCGACGACGACACGCCTATCGAGAACCGCCTGATCAGCAAGAGCCTGGAAGGCGCCCAGAAGAAGGTCGAGGGCTTCCACTTCGACCAGCGCAAGAACGTCGTGCAGTACGACGACGTCATGAACCGCCACCGCAAAGCGACCTATGCCATGCGCCGTGAGATCCTGATGCAGCCTGACATCCAGAAGCGCATCAAAGTATACATCGAGGACGAGACCAAGATGCTGGCTTCATCACCGTTGCTGACCAGCGAGGTCTTCGAGGATGCCGTCCGTGAAGTATTCCCGTTCGACGACGCGACGCTCGACCGGTTATTCGATACTGATGCCACCAAATTCCAACAGGTCCTGCTGACCGAAGCACGCGAGCTCTACGCCGGCCGTGAACTGGCATTTACCCCTGAGATCATGCGCAAGGTGGAGCGCGATATCTACCTGCAGAACCTCGACAACCTCTGGATGCAGCACCTTGAGAACATGGACCACCTGCGTGAGGGCATCCACTGGATGAGTGTCGGCCAGCAGGACCCGCTGGTCGAGTACCGCCGCCGTGGACAGCTGTTGTTCGAAGATATGCAGAATACTCTGCGCCATGAAGTGCTCAGGATGATCTTCCACGCCCAGCCTATCGATGATTCCGTCCTGAGCCAGTCCGTCGAGACTGAGCTGACCAAGGCTGCACGCAGCTCTGTCGACAACGCCAATAAACTGTCCGAAGCGGGCAGCGAATTCGAAGAAGCGGACTTCATCACCAAGAAAGCCGCCCAAGCCGAGCAGAAAGTCTCTGCAGATAAGCGCAAGAAAGCCCGCAAGGCCGAACGCCAGCGCAAGACCAAGGCACGCAGCCGCAAATAGGCTGCGCAGCAATCAACATGAGCGACCGCAATACGGCCAGAAAGTAGAGGGCATATGAAACATACGGTGTCAGAACTGGTCCTTCCGAGTGGGATGCGCGGGCTGATCGTCCACATACCCGATGCGCAGGTCATGACGTTCGAGTTGAATTTCCGGGCCGGCGAATACCTGGTCGAGGAGCACAAATGGGAAGTCCCGCACCTGATGGAGCACATCCTGCTGGGTGCCAATACCAAGTTCCCGCGGGCCCGCGATTTCCAGGCTGAGATAGAGAAGAACGGGGCATATAGTAATGCCAGTACCAGCGTCTACGACATCACGTACGAGGCAGAGTGTGCCGATTTCGAGTGGGAGCGGGTGCTTGAGCTGCTGATCGTCTCTATCACCGAGCCGCTGTTCCTGCGCGAGGAATTCACGGCCGAATACGGCAATGTCCGCGAGGAACTGACTGCCCGGGCCAACAATCATTTCCGCCACCTCAGCCTGGCGCTGCGTCAGAGTTACGGCTTCCTGGCAAAGACCGACCAGGAGCGTCTGCGCCTGATGAAGAATGTCAAACTGAAGGACATCAAGGCCCATTACGAATCGACGCACACGGCGGGTAACATGCGCTTCGTCATCGGCGGTAACATCACTCCCAAGCGGCGCGAAGCCATCGAACGGCATTTCGGCGGGATGGCATTGCCGCAGGGCAAAGGGCGCATCGACCTGCCGGATGAACGGCCTGAGCGGCTGGACCGGACGCTCTACATCCATAATTCCTCGGTCAAGAACATCTATTTCTATATCGATACCTTCATGCGCCGCCGCCTGACCGAGGAAGAACAGGACGCTTTGAACCTGACCAACACTATCCTGACAGAGACGTTGCACTCCAAGATCCTCGGGACGGCCCGCGAAAAAGGTCTGGTCTACGGCATGAGTTCCGGCGTCGGCCAGGCCAAGCTCAATAGCAACTGGTGGTTCGGCGCCCAGGTGTCGCCCAAGAATGCGGCGGCGCTGTTCGAGATCGTCGTCGGGGAACTCGAGAAGATTTTCGCCGGCGAACTCGACAAGGCCGACATCGAGGCAGCGCAGCAATACTCGCTCGGCCGGTTCCAACGCGGCGCCCAGACCGTCAGCGGTACCACCAATGGCTACAGCGGACGTTATTTCTTCGATGAAGCCATCGACGACTACTACCAGGTGCCGAAACGCATCAAATCGGTTACCAAGGACGGCATCGTCGATATCGCCCGTGAGCTGTTCAAGGAAAACCTGCGCGGCTTCGGTACGCTCGGAAATTGCGGAGAGGAATACGCCGCCGGGTTACAGTCACATATTGACCGGCTGTGGGACTATCGATAATACGCACTGGCGTGATACTGCATAAGCGGTTTATAATAAGGCAGATATGTCAGATACCCAGCCCCCTTACGCGCCCATCGGACCGCAGGGACCACCGCCCGATGACGATTCCCAGGCTACGTTCAGTCCGGTATTTGACTTGCGCAACCCTGGTCCCGCACCAGTGGCACCGCCCCAGCCGGTCCAGTACGGGCCGCGGCTCGTTCCGGTAGGCGAAGAGAAGATTGAGATCGCACCGCACCCGACGACGAACCGGTTTCCCTGGGCGCCGGTAGAGAACCCGACGATCCCGGTCTATCAGGTAGTCAACGACCCCGTTCCGCCAGCACCCACTTATGCGTCGCCGCCAGCCCCGGTAAGCCTGCCCGCGCCGCAGCCCGTCCAACCGCCGCCACCTCTACCGCCGCCTGCCTCCGAACCAGCACCAGCTCCACCACCTCCGCCAGTGGTCATAGCTCCACCCGAACCACCACCAGAGCCGGTCTATATCCCACCACCACCACCACCACCACCTCCACCACCAGAGCCGGTCTATGCCCCGCCGCCTTTACTTCCCGAGCCCGAGCCGCAACCGGCTCCACCGCCACCTCCCACCACGCTGCAACAACCCCCAGAGCCTCCACGCAGACCCCGGAAGCATCCGGTGCATGTCTACAGTGACTATACCAAAGAAGTCTGGCAAGTCTTCCGGCCAAGCCAGCTCATCCGTGTCATGTGGATCATCTTCGGCCTGACCGTCGTCGTCGGACTGGTGATCGCCTGGATTGCGCTCGGGTCGCCGACCAACCCGTCCGACCTGCCGTTCATGGAGCAGCTGCTGAAAGCTGAGTAGGTGACACCTAGTGTCCGCAAGGGTGCTGACGGCTGGTATAATGCTACAGATGCACGATTTAGAGAATCAGGCCCAAGAACTTGCCGCAGCTATCGCAGATGCCTCAGAGCGCATGCAGGTCGCCCAGCTCGAAGCCCGCCGCAGCCAGCTGCAGGCCGATAGCCAGCAGCCGGATTTCTGGGGTGATAACGAGCGTGCCCAATCGGTTATGAAAGAGATTTCGAAGCTCGAAGCCCGTGTCACGCCCTGGCTCGAATTACAGCAGGGAACCGCTGATGCACGTGAGATGATCGCCCTTGGCGACGAATCGCTGGCCGCAGATCTGGCCGGCCAGATCGATGAGCTGCAGGCGGCGTTCCATGACCTCAAGGAAGATCTGAAGTTCGCCGGCCCGTATGACGATTACGACGCTATACTGAGCATCCACGCCGGGGCCGGGGGCACCGACGCCCAGGACTGGGCCGGCATGCTCCTGCGCATGTACGTCAGGTTCGCCGAGAAGCACAAGTGGACTGTCCAGACCGTCGATGAATCGAGCGGTGATGAAGCCGGCATCAAAAGTGTCACTATCGAGCTGAGCGGTCCGTTCGCTTATGGCAAGCTAAAGGGTGAGCATGGTGTACACAGGTTAGTCCGGCTCAGCCCGTTCAACTCCGACAATCTGCGCCAGACCAGCTTCGCCAAGGTCGAGATCATGCCGAAGGTCGAGCAGCCTGATGATGTCGCCGTTGACGAGAAGGATTTCCGAATAGATGTCTACCGCAGCGGCGGCAAAGGCGGGCAGTCTGTTAATACGACCGACAGCGCTGTCCGCATCACCCACATCCCGACCAACATCGTCGTCGCCATCCAGAACGAGCGCAGCCAGCTGCAGAACCGCGAGACCGCCATGACGATCCTGCGCTCCCGGCTGGCCCAGCTGCAGATCGAACAGCACGCCGCCGACATCCGCGAGCTCAAGGGCCCGAACGAGCAGGCCGCCTGGGGCAACCAGATCCGCAGCTACGTGCTTCACCCCTACAAGCAGGTCAAGGACCTGCGCAGCCGCTACGAGACCAGTGACACCGACGGCGTGCTCGACGGCGACCTCGACGCCATCATCAACGCCTACCTTGAACATTCGCTCGGCAATAGCACGTAACTAATAAGCAGTAGCAGTCGATTGACAATAATTGACATAAGTGTTGACATAGCGTATTATGTATCGATCTAAGCCTTTCGTGAACATATGAATAAACTACCCGTTGTTTTGAACCCATTCCATCGTGCAGATGTATCATTTGATATGCATTCAGCAGAACCGCACGAGATTGCCGATGCTGTCTGGCTTTCAAACCGTTCCTACGATCACCGGAGAGAATACCCTCAGTTGGATGACGCGTTTGACTGCCTACCAGAAGTAATCGGACCCATCGCGGTCAGTAGGGACACCGAATCGGTCATGATTACCGATGATCCTGTATACGTGGAAACGGTTGGAGCTCTTAGGCAGGCACGCCAGGAGGCGGGAAGTGATGGGGCGCATAGTGCAGGATTCAAAACAGCACGACGCAGACGTGCGGTTGGAGCATATGGTATTATGGCGGGCTACGTGGCTCCGGTTGCTGGCTATAATGCCATCCAATGGCTGGGTGAGCAGGGTGGTGATGTGTCTGACTCTATCTTGTCGCTCGGAGCAATGGCAGGAGCAGCGGTCGTAGATGTAACAGTCAGCAGCTCGACCCGGAGAAAGCGTGCAAAGCGCTATACTACGGCAGTCAAAGGATTACAACTCTCCACATATGCAGAGCTGCACCCTGATAACGGTGTGATGGAAATACATGATGAAGATATAACAGTCGCTGAATTGACGGTTGTGCAGCGGCAACTGCTTCGTAATGCACAGTCATCATACAGCACACGTATCGATACCCGTTATGGAATAACGAACTTGTTACGAAGCGATCCTGATCCTACTGAATTTTGGATAGGCGGGGGGCGCAAGACCGTCGAGAAGCTGTCACTAGTATCTACAGAGAAGAAGCAGTTGCAGGCGGATCTAAGAAAGGCTAAGCACCGGGTTGCTTTCACGGGCATAGCAGAGGAAGCGCTGTGTGCAGAATTAGAAGCATCGACAAGAGATAAGCAGCAGGAATTCCGCGAAGTATTCATAGACTTTGCCGGACAGGTCGATACGAGGAAAAAGACAGCTAGACTTACAAAAGCCCTCGAAACATGGGGTGGTGAGCTGGCAACCACGACGAATCTGACGCCAGGTGAAGAGTTGCACCCCCAAAATGATGTCATCCGCGCCTTCAAACGCATCGTCTATGATACGGCATTGCAATTGCCAGCCAATACGGAAGAGGATCTTGAGCGTATTAAAGCTATGATGCAGTATTCAGCCGGTATCGCCGACCTTATCACCGCAGATGATCAGGCCACAAATTTCTACGATGGGTTCCGTAACAAATTTGGTGACAGCATTGCCGAGCACACGACCTTTCCCGAATGGGATGAATTCCACACGCAGTACATACTCGGGATCCGGGAAATCAATTCATAGTTCCCGAGATCAACCGTATGATATTGCCATACTATTGTTGCATCTCCGGCAACCCCTGAGTATAATCGCTACTATTAAACCAGGGGCTTTGTCGTATGAGATTTGAGACAGGAACAGCGGACACGAACACCAGGAAGCACCGGGCTCGCCGCAGGGCCGCCGTAGCATCGGGTGCGCTGTCGCTCACACTGCTGTCCTCAGGCTGCTCTGCCATGAATGCGCTCGGCATCGGCGGCAGCAGCGAAGACGAGGAACTGTCAGGACGAGTCACATCGGTGGAGGGCAAGGATAAGCCGACCGGAAACGAAACCAGCAGGCACAAAGGTGTCGCTGTCCGGGCCAGTGTGACACCGACTCCGACTAAAAAGAAGAAGGAAACCCCGAGCGCAGAACGCACCCGCCGTGCCGAACCGAGCGCTACGCCGAGCAATACGCCGTCACCGACCCGTGCCCGGAGTACGGCCGAGGCCAGCCCGGAACCAGAAGAGACGACGTCTGAGCCTGAACCGACAGAATCTGAACCGACCGGATCGGCAACTCCTGAACGGACGACATCACCGGAACCGACAGCCAGCGCTACCGAAACATCTTCCCGGCAGCCGCGCACGATCGGCCGGTTCACCGTGAGCTGCAGCAGCCCGATATCGGTCAGCCTGACACCGGAAGCCAGCTGGGCTGACAAGGCCCGCCGTAACCTTGAAGCCAGCCGCGGACTGTCGCAGCAGGTTGAGCCTGATTCAGAAGCCGAACGGCTCTCGCAGATAGATGAGGAATTGGCGGCCCGGCTCGACAAGCGCCTCAACGGATGGACCGAAACTGACCCTGAGCTTCTGGATGTCTGCGTCGACCTCGACATCGGTGAAGACGAAGTTGGAAAAATGCCGGACATCAGCACCGATCCGTATGCCGGCCTCACCGATTTCAGTGCGTATCCGCACTACGACCGGCTGCTTCAAGATATGCCGTCGGTCCTGCCGCGCTGACCATCCAAACGCTGATATTTTGCATTACATAATAAATAATGTTAAAATAGTTTATATACAACAAGGAGCGTTGCTTTGGCGCGTATCGAACACTATTTAGGCAGGGAAGCAGGTTTAGCCCAGGAAGGGTTTGAACTCGTTGAAACGATAGACGAATTCTTTACGGGTCGTCCACGGCCGGCACATAACATGTTCGAACGGGTGATGGAAGATACGACCGGTGGCCGTTCATGTACTGCTAGATTCGGTACGAAAGATACGTTTCAGATAAACCATATGGTTCCTGGGGGCGAGGCTGCGGATGAGTCGACCGAGACGATCGGTGCCTCTCTGTTACATACGCCTGATCTGCCTGTGCTTGGCCTACCGTCGACGGTGCAGAACGCCCGATTGCCTTATGCAGGTGATGTGATGGCCCAGAAGCGCCACATCCAGTATTATGCAGACGCCGGGTTCGGCGCGGCATTCTTCTTTGACGTGACAGCGACTGAAATGGTCGATGATGCGACTATTGAACCTCCCGAAGGTCTGAAGCAGATTCTTCGAATCACCAATAAACGTCTCAATCCGGACTTGAATGAGCTTGATCTTGAAGCTGCCGTGCTCGAAATAACACCCGTCAGATTATTGCGCGAACCAGCCCGTCTGTTGTCATCGTCCGAATTACGTAGACTCGGCAGTGAGGTGGCAAGCGCTTCTGAGCTGGAATGTGCCTGCGGTCAAGAGTTAGATTTCGCCAGTATCATGAGCCAGGACGACGATTCAGATTTTTCCCAGTAATCGTTTGCTATACTGGTAGTAATGATTCTTCTGGACAGGGTAACCAAAGTATATGGCAAGGGTTTGACGCCGTCGCTGGACCGCATCAGCCTGCACGTCGAACCGAAGGAATTCGTCATCGTCGTCGGCCAGTCGGGCGCCGGCAAGACGACGCTGCTGCGCCTGCTGACCCGCGAGGAACGGCCGTCGAGCGGTAAGATTATCATCGGCGGGGTCGATTATGACAAGCTCAAGGACCGCGATATACCGCTGCTGCGCCGCAAGATAGGCGTCGTCTTCCAGGACTTCAAGCTGCTCCCCAACAAGACCGTCTTCGAGAACGTCGCCTTCGCGCTGGAAATCGTCGGCATGGGCAAGCGCGAGATCAACCATACTGTGCCGCGCGTACTTGACATCGTCAATCTCAAGGGCAAGGAAAAGAACATGCCGATGCAGCTGTCCGGTGGTGAGCGCCAGCGCGTCGCTATCGCCCGGGCCATCGTCCGCCAGCCGAAGATCCTGATCGCCGATGAGCCGACCGGCAACCTGGATCCCAAACATGCCTGGGACGTCATCAAGATCCTCGAAAAGATCAACCATTATGGCACCACCGTGCTGCTGACGACCCACAACATGGAGATCGTCAACCGGCTGAAGCGCCGTGTCGTCACCATGGAGCACGGCCATATCGCCAGTGACCGCGCCAGCAGCGGCGCCAACACCCAGGCACACCCAAAGCAGCAACAGCAGCCATCCCAACAGCTCCCAGCCCAGCAGCAACCACCGCAATCGATGCGGCCGCAGCCGCCTTCGGCCAGGGAACGGCAGCAACAGCAACAGACTGATCCAAGGTACCGTCCATGAAGCGGAAGCTGATTACCTTCCTCCGGATCGTCCACACCGGCATCGTCAACTTCCTACGTAACGCCACACTGGCGATCGCCGCCATGGCCGTCATGGTCGTCACGCTTACCATCGTCCTGTTCTCGATCGTCGCCAATGCGACCTTCACCAACACTATCCAGCAGATCACCGATAAGATTGACATATCGGTGTTCCTGGAAGATGACGTCACGCCGCAGCAGCGCGACAAGCTGGTCGCCGAGCTGCGGGCACTGCCGAATGTCAGGTCATTGCAATATCTCTCGAAAGACGAGGCGTTGGCGGCCTATGCCAAGCAGAACGCCGGCAACCAGAGCCTGCTGACGGCCGCCAGCGTTTCCGGCAACCCGATCCCGGCCACCATCCGTATCAAGCCCAACGACCTCAACAAGCTGGAGGACATCAAGAGCTACCTCAGTAAACCGGCCAACAAGGAGCTGCAGACCCAGGGGTCGCCGTCATACTCCGGTGACCGCAAGAAAGCCATCGACAACATCACGCATGCGACCAATATATTGCGGCAGGTCGGCATCGTGGCAGTCGTCGTCTTCTCGATCATCTCAGCCCTTATCATCTTCAACACCATCCAGATGGCCATATTCAACCGGCGCGACGAGATCACTATCGAGCGGCTGCTCGGGGCAGGGTCGTGGTTCATCCGGGGGCCGTTCATCGTCGAGAGTATCATCTACGGCGTCTTGTCGGCTATCATATCACTGCTGTTCATCAATTCCGTGTTCGTGGCGGCCAGTTCGGCGCTGCAGGCCAGCAGCCTCGGGCTCCTCGACATAGCATTTGCGCACCAATACTTCAATGAACATTTCCTCAAGCTCTTGTTGTTGCAGGTCGGAGTTGGTATCCTGATAGGAGCCGCTTCCTCTATCATTGCGACCCAGCGGTACCTCAAATTCAAAACGAAATAGCCAAATAAACACCGTACTCCCCAGGGAGCGCGATGAACGCAAACATTTTTATCAGCCGATCCGTTACTGCATGTCGCCGGCCGCCTCACGGCTCTGACAGGGGCGGGATATACAAGGACCAGCGTATTATAAGCAATCTGTGCGTCACTCGCACGCGCACTAATAAGAGAGGGTAGTTTACAACGCACATGAAGTGTGATATATTTGATTTGTCTCGATCCAACATCAAAAAGGACAAGACAAAAACTAAAACAACAAAAATGATCTCAAAGACTACCGTTACCTCACGTATTTTCGGCCGCGCAGCCATCTTCGCAGTCACTGCCGTCGTCGCCCTGGCGGCTGTCGTCGTGCCCGGCGTCCGCGCCGATGAGTACGACGAGCAGATCCGCGCCCTGACCGAGCAGAACGCCCAGGCGGGCAACTCCGTAAACGAGCTGCAATCGCAGGCCAACAGCTACCAGGAAGCCATCAACCAGCTGCAGGCCCAGATAGATTCAGTCCAGGGCCAGATTTCGGCGAACCAGGCGGAGCAGGCCAAACTGCAGCAGGAAATAATCGACAAGCAGGCCCAGCTTGACCAGCAGCGCGCACTGCTGGCAGGTGATATCAAGGCTATGTATGTCGACGGCGAGATGAGTGCCATCGAGATGCTGGCTACCAGCAAGAACCTCAGCGAATATGTCGATAAAGAAGAATACCGCAACGCTGTCCAGCAGAAGATCCAGGATTCACTGACACTTATCGCCAAGCTCCAAAGCGACCTCAAGATCCAGGAAGGCCAGGTCGCCCAGCTCATCGAGAACCAGAAAGGCCAGCAGGCCCAGCTGGCGGCCGCCCGGGCAGAGCAGGCTAACATGCTGGCGTACACCCAGGCCCAGAAAGACCAGTTCACCCAGCAGATCGCCGCTAACAGCTCAAAGATCGCCGACCTGAAGCGCCAGCAGATCATCGCCAACACCCGTTATAACATCGGGCCGGCCGGTACCGGCGTCAACTGCGGCGGGGGCTACCCGGCCAAGTGGTGCAACCTGCCGCTCGACGCTGTCATCGACAGCTGGGGTATGTACAACCGAGAATGTGTCAGCTACACCGCCTTCAAGGTCCATCAGGATTACCTGGCAGGCCGCAACACCCACGATATGCCTTACTGGGGCGGCATCGGCAACGCCAACCAGTGGGATGAGAACGCCCAGCGTGCCGGCATCCCGGTCAACAATACGCCAGCTGTCGGCTCGATCGCCGTCAGCAACACCGGCTACTACGGCCACGTCATGTACGTCGAACACGTCTACGACGACGGCACCATCCTCGTCAGCCAGTACAACGCCGGCTGGGACGGCCGCTACAGCGAAGCCCGCAAATACACCACCGGGTTAGTGTTCATCCACTTCTAAGGGGCAGTAGCAGACATTGGTAAGTTATGGTATTTTATTGTAATGCGGTTCAAGAGCAGCTATAAGGATATCGAACGTGCAATGTCGGCAGCACCTGTGATTGCTGAAGGGACTACGCGTATTCCATTCGTGCCTTCGGTGGTGCGTAAAGTAGCTAATGCTGTCATTGTACGGACTTCCGACGAACTACTGCAGGTATCCAGACTCTCATTCGAAGTGAGGGGTGAACCGGCGGATGAGTCATGGATAGAGGAGTCAGTCCCTCACGAGATACAGCATGGAGCGGCGGTTACAGCGGTCGGCGGCTCAGTCGCCGGTTACGGTATCAGTTACGCCAAGTATCGTTTTGATGACGGCCAAGAGTCTCTGGGGGCGCAGCCGTTCATACTTCCTAAGATGCCATGGCGTACTACGCTGCTCATGGATATGGCCGTGACCGCACATCCTGAAGCGGTCTCACCCGGCGACATTGATGACCTAGAAAAATATGGATTTGATGTTGACAGGGTAGGGGTCGAAATCGAGCATCACAACCGTCACGCGCCCCGGCGCAAGCACCTGCCGTTGCCGATGTCATACCGGCGGCGCGAATATTTTATGTAGCCTCCTACGACTTGAGCGGATCCTCGCTAAGCGCGGCCGAGGTGGTCAAGCCAGACAGCTCCAAAAGGCTATTCTGTCGCACTTATGACTCGGTCAACCCGGGACCGCATAGATTGGAAGCTTTCGAGGCTGTGCGAGTCCGTTGCTTCAATTTCTTCAAAGATGTTACTGATGGCTTCGTGACGGAGCATGACCTTTCCGGGAATCGTATCAGGGTTTCCTGTCTCTAGACCTGCCATGACGTCACTCGCATAACGGGTCAATTCGGCTTTTTGTACTGCGAGCCAAGTGGCACCAATACCGAGGGTATGAGTTAACAATTCCGCACTTGTCTTCTTTACTTCAGTACTTACCTTGTGTTTTGTATCAGAAGACAATTCAGGCGCGATCTTCATGCTGGCAACCGCAATCGCTTTTACCTCGGAGACTTTCGGTTGGGCGTACGATAGATCATAAAGAGAGTTGATGGAACCGGTAACTACTTCGTCGGTAAGCGGGCCACTTTTGCGTACGATCGCTTCTACGATCCGGGCCGGGTTAAATTCGAAAATGACAGGTTCGTTGATGTCTGTAGGCTGGGTATTTTTCTTTGTGCGACGTTTTGGTGAGGCAGACATCAGGCCTGCGGCCGGTAGATTTTTCGAACGTAACTGAGTCAGTTCCGCTACGACTTCGCCGACTTGTACTGAATCACCCGAGGGTAATTCCACGGATTCCTGCAAATCGGATGGCGTCAGTTCGCATGTACGAGATGGCTCACTCCAGTCCAGAATGAGTTGGTCATCATGCCAATCTGTCCTGTAAATTGGCTCCGGTGTTGTAGTTGAGGGGGGGGTTAATTCTCGGTTCACATTTGTACGCATTCGAAATATTATACCCGGAAACTAACGGATAGCAATAGGCTTTGCTATGAACTGTCGGATTTGATCCCGTAGTGAACGTGTCTGTGCTCCTTACTCACGAATTGACAAAGCTCTAATAAAGCAGTAATATAACCCGAAATGAATGATCGGATTGAAAAAATAGAGCGTAACTTGGATACCGCTGAACGCATCTGTTTGGCTACCTTGTGCATTTCGTCTGCTCTATTGGGCATATCAGCGGCAGGGAGGGAGTGGAATGATGCCCTAGAAGCAGACCAGTCGGTCGTAGAATATGCTATTGGTCGCACATCGGTACTACGGGAAGACTATAATGATGCGACGGCCGCAGAAGCACTAGGGGCGATAAGTATTTCAGGTTTGGCGATAGCGGGAATGGGCTATGGGAAGCGTAAATTCAAACGTTATATACATCAGTCAAAACCTGAGTGAGTATTTCAGCGAACCGTAAGCGTGCGTCTGGTATACTAAGATGTAATGGAGCAATTGAAAGTCAAAAAGAGGAGTTTCTTTACGCGGCCCCTCGTCATATTGGTGCTGTTGGCGGCGGCATTCTGGCTGGGTAACGCGGTCGGAACCGGCAAGCTGCAGGCCAGCGGGCCGAAGTCTGAGTTCAAATCGGTCTCAGGGCTGCCCGAGAACCTTAATTACAACGAAGTCGAGGGCCTGTACGACACGCTGCGCGACAACTACGACGGCAAACTGACACAGCAGCAGGTCATGGACGGTCTCAAGAAGGGCCTGGCATCGTCGACAGGAGACCCGTACACCGAGTATTACACCGCCAAGAAGGCGACTGAGTTCACCGAGCAGCTCAACAATTCGTTCAGCGGCATCGGTGCCGAGCTTGGCAAGGACAAGGACAGCAACATCATCATCGTCGCGCCGATCGCCGGTTTCCCGGCAGACAAGGCCGGCCTGAAGTCCCAGGACATCATCACCGACATCAACGATACGAGCACGACCGGTATGTCCATCGAGGACGCTGTCAGCAAGATCCGCGGCGAAAAGGGCACCAAAGTCACCCTCAAGGTCATCCGTAACCGGGCTGAAGCTCTGTCGTTCACCATCACCCGGGACACGATTAAGATCGAGAGCGTCAAGACAGAGCAGCTCGACGGCAACATCGGCTATATCAGCATCAGTTCGTTCGCCGAAGATACCGACGACCTGATCGCCAAAGCGGCCCAGGATATGAAGTCCAAGCAGGTGAAGGGCATCATCCTCGACCTGCGCGGCAACCCCGGTGGCCTGCTCGACGCGTCCGTGACCGTTTCCAGCCAGTGGCTGCCGAGCGGTAAGACCGTGCTCCAGGAAAAGCGCGGCGGCAAGACCGTCGTCCAGACCTACACCTCAGATGGCCCGGCTACGCTCGAAGGCATCCCGACAGTTGTCCTGATAAACGAAGGCAGCGCCTCGGCTTCCGAGATTACCGCCGGCGCACTCCGCGACAATAACGCCGCCCACATCATCGGTACCAAGAGCTACGGCAAGGGCGTCGTCCAGCAGACACTCTGCGTCAGCGGCACGCGCCAGGGCAACGGCGGCTGCAGCGCTGACATGCTCAAGGTGACGGTGGCCAGCTGGTACCGCCCGAACGGCCAGAACATCAACAAGGAAGGCATCAAGCCCGACCAGGAAGTAAAAGTCCTGCCTGCAGACGTCCAGGCCGGCAAGGACGCCCAGAAGGACGCCGCCATCACATATCTGAAGGCTAAGCAGTAGCTTCGGATAGATTGAAACTTGTCTGTTGTTTTATAGTCGGGTACTATAGGGGTACATAAGGGAGAGGTACGTGGCTGTTTCCGAGAAGAGACCTACAAAGTATATCTTTGTAACGGGTGGTGTGCTTTCTGGGTTAGGGAAGGGCATTACCGCCGCCTCTATCGGAAATCTGTTGAAGGCCCGCGGGCTCAAGGTCAACATTCAGAAATGTGACCCATATCTCAACGTCGATGCCGGCACGCTCAATCCGCGTGAGCATGGTGAATGCTTCGTCACCAGGGACGGCGCCGAGACCGACCTCGACCTTGGGCACTACGAACGCTTCCTCGATGAGGAACTGACGCAGGCCAGCAGCCTGATGAGCGGCCGCGTCCTGCTGCGGGTCATCGAGGATGAACGGGCCGGCAAATACACCGGCAACACCGTACAGATCATCCCGCACGTCACCAATGCCATCCAGGCGGCAATCATCGAGGCTGGCAAAGGTTTTGACGTGCACATCGTCGAGATCGGCGGGACGGTCGGCGATTATGAATCACTCAGCTTCATCGAAGCTATCCGCGAGCTGAGCATGAAGGTCGGGCTGCAGAACTGCGCGTACGTCCATGTCGTCTACCTGCCATACCTCAACACCAGCAAGGAAATCAAGACCAAGCCGGCCCAGAACTCGTTCCGCGACATCCGCGGCCTGGGCATCAGCCCGAACATCCTGGTCGCCCGCAGCGAAGAGGCGGCGCCGGAATCGGTCAAGAACAAGCTCAGCCTGTACTGCGGCCTGCCGACCGAAGCGATCGCATTGCTGCCGAACGCCCGCAGTATCTACGAAGTCCCGCTGACACTGGAAGACACCGGCATCACCGAAGTTATCTGTGAGCGGCTGCAGTTGAAGACCAAGCACCCTGACGGGCATCTCGATGATTGGCGTACCGTCGTCAAGCGCGGTTTCGGCCCGCACAAGCACAGCGTCAAAGTCGGTGTCGTCGCCAAATACCTCGACAACCAGGACACCTACATGTCGGTCTTCGAAGCGCTGCGGGCGGCAGCCTGGGCCAACGACACAAGCATCGAGATCGACTGGATCGACGCCGAAGCACTGGGCAAGATGACCAAGCCTGAGAATGTAGCCAAGAAGCTGAGTGCATATGACGGCATCGTCGTACCGGGTGGGTTCGGCAGCCGCGGCGTCGACGGTAAGGTACGGGCCGCCCAGTACTCACTGCAGCACAAGCTGCCGTATCTGGGGCTGTGCTACGGACTGCACATGGCGGTCATCGCGGCGGCCCGCAATGCCGGTCTGACCGACGCCCATACGACAGAGGTCGACCCCGACACGAAGCATGCCGTCATCGATACGATGGAGGGTCAGAAGGGCAAGGAGAATACCGGCGGCACGATGCGCCTCGGCGACTATAACTGCCAGTTGGCCGCCGGCAGCCTGGCAGCCCGGACATATGGGGTGCGCAAGATCGTCGAGCGCCACCGCCACCGTTATGAATGTGCCGCGAAATACCAGGACAAGTATGTCAGCTGGGGTATCCAGGCCAGCGGCATCAATCCCGACAACAAGCTGGTCGAGATCATCGAAGCTGCACCGGAACTCGGCCATCCGTTCTTTATGGCCAGCCAGTTCCATCCTGAATTCAAGTCGCGTCCGACCCGGCCGCACCCGATGTTCGACGGCTTCATCCGCAGCCTGCTGACGGACAGGGAAGCCGCCCGATTGCAATCCTCGGCCAAATGAGATACGGTAAGCATTATGGATACACAACTCACCAACGATTTTACCTCACCAACCCACCCGCAGCGCGTCCTCCTGGTCGAAGACGATGATGCCCTGGCGAACGTCTATGTCACCCGCCTGCAGGCAGAAGGTCTCGACGTCAGGCGCGTGGCGAACGGTGAAGACGCTTTGGCCACGGCTATCAACTACAGTCCGAACCTCGTCCTGCTCGATGTCATGATGCCGAAAGTCAGCGGCTTCGACGTCCTGGATATCCTCCGCAACACCCCGGAGACCCGCAACCTCAAGATCGTCATGCTGACCGCCCTCAGCCAGGAAAGCGACAAAGAACGCGCTAAGAGCCTCGGCGTCGATGACTATCTCATAAAATCCCAGGTCGTCATCGCCGACGTCGTGGAACGCATCAAGCAGCTGCTGGCCGAGCGCTAGACCGCGCCCCATTCGCAGAGTAGCTGCTTCCATGGCTTTACGCTAATGCTTAGTTTGTGACATACTTGTAGCAGTATGCAGGAATCGACCTTCGCACCGGATATGGCGGCTGACCGCCTTGATACTGATGTGCTGCCGGTGCCGGATTTACCAGGAACGGTCGTTCCCGAAGCTTCTATGCGCCCGGAAATGATATCCGAGCCTGAATTCCAATGGCGGATGCTGTCAGATTATCATCGGGAAGCTATTGAGGACCTGGGGACAGAGAAGGAGCCTTATGCCATATGGAACAAGGTGTTAGACAAACAGCTGATTGATATGGATCTGGCTGAAACATCTGTCCAGGAACGGGCTATTGCGACCAATGTGTTGATAGGAAACGCATTCGTGGCTGACGGGTATGAGCAGCCTTTCGCTGACAGTATCATCCAGAACAGGATGTGGGCTATAGCCGTGAATGGTAAGGGGGAGCGGGTCCTGCAGGCGGCTGAGGCGTACGACGGCCAGGAATACCCCGAGTTGCCGGAGTCGTTCAACAAGGTATCCGTCATGGCCCAGGCGGACAAATACCGCCAACTGCTTGAGGCGACTGACCGCACAGTCGACCTGGCAACCTCGGACAAGGTCGTCGATGTCATCGCAGAGGCCACACCCGCCCAGCAGCGCTGGTATATAGGCAGCCTTGTTATTTCCAATAATTTCGAAACAGCCAGGAAAAATGTAGAACTGGTCGGCGATAAGCGACGGTTCTGCGAGGAAATCGTATCGGCTTCATTCTTCAACGAACAGGTATACGATGCTCTAGGTTTAGAAGCAGCGATATCGCCCAGGGAAGTCGTTGAATCGGCACTGGACCAGGGCCTGGATGCGGATTATATAATGCCATACAGCCGGCTATCGGCGGAGGACCAGTCAGCTATATTCAAACGGCTATTTACAGAAGACCGCGGACGTATCACGGACCATTTCGTATGGAAACCGGTATTTACGAAGCTCGGGGCCGCTGAACTTGATACGCTGATTGACGGAGGCTACCTCCAGGGCCGGGGAGGCACGCCGCTCAAATCCTTCACTGACCTCCCGAAAGGCTATATAGAAAAAGTAGAGAAGGCAGGATTCCGCACTCCGGAGATATGCGCTTCCCTTAAGAGTTTCGACCCTGAAGACCGGGTGGCATATTATGAGAAACTGATGGCTGATAAGAACATGTTTGCCGCCTCGATGGTGTTCGCGAATCCTGACCAGTTTGATTTTATTGACAGGGATACACTGATTGAAGAGGCCCGTAAGCACAATGATCTGCACGCAATCGCCCGGAGTATAGCGAAATATACCGACGGATCCGACCAGAAGCTGCTTGATGAACTGATAGAGAATGGGCACGGCTCGAGCCTGGCTGATTCCCGCAAGCAGATGCCGGCCGTCGACACTGAGTATCTCCTAGACCGTTTCGCGGCTGAACACGACTACCTGGCGATGCTGAAGTGCGGTGACGCCATCGATACTTCCGGCCAGAAGCAACTGCTGGCGGACATTCTGCAGTCAGACGATGGCATAAACTCTTTGAATTGGTATCTGGACCATCTGGACAAGCTTGATCCAGCCGAAGTACTCGCCAGCTTGACGCGGTCGCATGCATACCAGGCGATCGTCAGTAATCTCGGCTATTTCAAGGATGAAACACCTGACTCTATACTCGAAAAGATACGCGGCCACCCGGACGGCCGGAAAGCGATAGCAGAACATACCCATCATTTCGAGACAGTCGATATATGGGGTTTGGCCCAGGAGCTGGTATCAGATAAGGATTTTCAGTCACTTTCGAATATCGGTGGTGAATTACTGAAAGCCGGTATTGATGCCAATTGGCTGTACTCCCAGATAGCGGAAGACCCAGAATGTCTGCTTGATTTCATCAGACAGTATAATGCACCGCCGGAACTGAAAAAATTTATGGACGAGATCGGAGAAGCAAAGATAGCTCATGATATCGTTAGCAGGGTGCCGCTCGACAAACTGGCATACCGGATGTCAGCGATAGAGGATCCTGCGGCACGGCAGATGTACTTTGACCGATGTATCGCTGAGAAGAATGCCGGAGCTGTCCAGGCCGTATTGTACGATGCTAGCATCGACAACTTTGACCACAGGGCACTGGTCAGACAATTGTGTGAAATAGGCTGGGAACGTCCCTTGATCAAGATTAGTTCGTCTGATTTTATGACGAGCAGGATGGATCCTGATACCGTGCCTACTGCCGATGAACTCATTGGATGGGGCGGTGCCGCCGTCGTCCTGACCCGCCCGGACCTCTACCCGGATGTTGACAAAGACGCGTTGACGAAGCGGTTGCTGGCTAGTGACGACCTGGAGATGATCACCGAAATCGTCTACACATCGACAGACAAGCTCCCCATCGGTTATGCCGAGAAACTGATCGGTTCCGAGTATATGTTCGTCGTCGCCAACAGGAAAAAATTATTCAATCCTGAGGATATGAGCGCAGCATTCATCGAACGCTGTATTACTGAAGACGTCTCTCAGTTCGCGGAACTGTACAGATACTCCAACCAGCACATCGACTGGGTCGACCGGGGCCTTAAGACATTCGGCGTGGATGCGGCCCCGCAGCTCGTACTTTCGGTGCGTGAGATTGCGACAGAGTCTGGTAGGCCCTTGTCGGCTGAACTGCAGCAACTGGGAGTGACAAGCCACGGACATCTTGGTCTGGAACAGCTGCGCACCAAGGTACAGGATATCCGACGGACACTGATACATACGGCAGACAGTACCAGCCAGGCCGAACTAGCCTCGCTGACACTTGAAAACAACATAGCCCGGTCCATAACTAAGCAGCTTACGAGATTCGGGGAATCGGAGTGGGGCAACCACTCGGAAGATGCCTGGGAAACCATGATGCGTAAGCACATGGCGGTCGCTGACAAGGTCAAGCCGCTGTCACCGGAGTTCAAGCCGTCAAAGCTATATGAGGTCCCAACACTTGACGCCAAGGAGTTTGACCCATCCAAACTCGACGAAGACGCCGTCAACCGTTACTCAGTGTTACGTGAAAGCCTCGACCTCGGCGTCCAGACCGCTGAATCGCCACCGCGGGGCCGCTATGAACCACTCTTCGGAGCTGCCAGGGACTTGCTGGCTGCCGAAATTACCCGCAAGCAGACGCTACGTGCCGAGCTGGTCGCCAAAGGCCAGGAGAAGGGTGTCGCCAACATTGATAAGCAGATCACTGCGTTGCAACAGGTGTCGGATATGTCAACCAAAGAGTTCGTACGTACGACACGCCAGGATTTCAAGAAGATAGCCAGCCTGAACGTAAAGGGTATGGAGCACATACTCCGGGCTGGTGCCTATGCCAGGGCGATGAAGCTGTCACCTCAGGCCAGGCAGATCGGCCGCATGCTGCGCGGCCAGCCGGCGACATACGACAATATGGTAGCCATGAATAATTTCGTCGAACATATCGTTAACCAAGAAGTCTACGACCAGTTCTTCGCCAATACCGAGGCGTATAAGTCGTTCAAAAGGATGTCGGACACGACGGCACTTCGCCACCAGATGACAAAGCTGCAGAATGCCAAGACGACCGGGATGACGACGCTCCAGTTCGTACCGTCCCGCGGAATACTGCTGGAGTTGTCGGGGCACATCGGCGATGCCTGCTGGGCCTCGATGTATGATTCTGTAGCCGAAGAGTTCCCGAACATAACATCACTGACGTATGTCCGTAACCCTGGCAAGCAGACGGAACGTATCGTAGGGGCAGGGCTGATCGTCGAGACGAAAGATGAGGATACGGGTGAGGATATAGTGGTGCTGCGTGGTACGAACCCCATAGAGAACTACATCAATGGTGTTAAGGTCGAGAGTTTTCATAACAGCCTGGTCAATTACGTTACACAAGTCGCTGGCAAGCGCAGGGTCGCTGTCGTGATCGACGGATATAGCGGCGGAGCAGCAACGAACCGGCCTGTCGTCCATGAATACCTGACGGATCAGCTCAAACGCGACATAACAAGCGCGCGGTCGGTCAATATGCCGAAAGATACGACCTTCAATGGATACGTACTCTCAAAGCGCGGCAACCACCCGGCTTTCTACATCACCTGAATACACTATTTACAAAAAACTTAAAATAGTGTATAACTAATACATTATGACGAGTGGTGAGCGACCCGGGCCGCGGGTCAACTATGATTTCGATGACGGTGTCCTGTATGGCCGCGCGTATGCGGCCATGGCTTGTGGTGATACCGCGATGACTGCGGAATGCCAGCCACAGCTTGAAGGGACGGCCCAGGCAGTGATCGATGAGGCATTCATCGACTTCAATAACAGCTATGAACTGTACTGCACGCCGCAGAAGCCAGAACTTGTCGCTTTCGGCAGATTCACTGAAGAACTAGTGCTTCTGAAAGAGGTAATGGCGCTACGGGCTACAGTCGCAGCCCAGAAAAAGCCCGGTGTAGGTGAGCGGATCAAACATACGTTAGCTGATGCGACCAGAGCAGCAGTACTCGGTGGATTATGCACGGTGAATGCGCTCGTTGCAGCCGAACCGTACGATGGCCATGCCATCATGAATGGACTGCGCACGGTCACGACGACCATCGTCGATGCTAATACCGAACTTCTCAGCAGAGCATTCGACGGACAGCTATCAGGCGCCCGAGAGATGACGCGGCGTACCGGTGGGATCTCATCATCCGTTCATGATAGTCATCTGGTGACTGGCGGACCGGACAATTCGATCCCGAACGTTGAGGATACTCGTAATCCATAAGGATTCATAAAAGAGTACTTTACATACGTAATGTATTAGTTCATAATGACAAAAATACTTATCAAAGCGACAGGAAAGTGATGAAAGCCAACCGGGAACCCACGAACGAACAGCTTTGGCCCCAACCACCACAACAGCGCCGCAGCCGTAATCGCGCGGTTATTGCTGTAGCCCTAAGTGCCTCCTTGGCAGTAGGCGCTGGCCTGACATATCGCGCCACAAGCGGTTCTGGTGAGGGATCTGATGCCCGTCCTGTACCGGCAGCTGCCGACATCGCTGACCTCCGGGTAGCTACCGAGACAGCCTGTGCTGCTGCCCCGGTAAACGCTCCATTGCCGCCACAAGTATCCACTGCTAGCCCGAGCCACTACGTCGTCAGGAGTGATGCCCCCGAAATCGTATTTGCAAAAAGTTTTGCCACGGTGACTGTTGCAAAGGGTGTGGAGGTAGGACGGATGTTCTTCTGTGGCAGCAACGCTTCCCTGAATGTCGTGGGCTCTGTCGAAACGCTTGGCGTCAAAGCCAGTGATTCCAAGATCGAGGTTTCCGGGGCGGTCGAGCAGGTGTTTATGGATAACAATTTCATTGAAGCCGGCGTACGCAAGGGCTACAGCAGTATGACCATCAAAGGCAAGATCGGTGATATGATGCTCCACGGTTGCGATGACAACTTGAGAAAAGACGTTCTGGTCTATGGCGAGCTTGATAATGCCCTCGAGACAGATGATGGACACTTGTTCCGCTGGGAGTTTGGCACCCGGGCTGGCGGTGATATCGGCCACAAAGAAGTATACTAAACAACGCTTGTCACTGTCGCTCATAAAAATACCGCCCCATTGGAGCGGTATTTTTATTCAGTTCACCAAGATTTTATGAGTCGGCGAGGCTAGACGACGGTGACTTCGGTGCGGCGGACGCTCTTGCCGGTGAAGGTGCGGACCTTGCGGCTCTGAAAAGCGACGATACCGTCACGGTCGGCGTGGATGGTGAAGTTGCGGCTGAGCTTTGTACCGGTACCGGCGCGCTTGGTGAGGCCGATCTGGCGGACGATGACCTGGCCGACGGTGACCTTCTGGCCACCTGAAACCTTGACACCGAGCCGCTGGCCGGGTGAGTCTCTGGTATTTTTGGCGGTACCGCCAGCTTTCACATGTGACATAGGGTGCTCCTCTTGATAACGATATTAGATCTTTTGTAAAACGAGCAGCTCACGGGCGACGATCTGGTCTGCGCGGTAGTAGATCAATTCCTCATTCCGGGCGTGCTCAAAACTTATACGATTGTACCCCAGATTGCGCAGCGGGTCAAGGGCTGAGCTGTCCTGGTTCTCGAGGAAGGGCAGGTGTCTGAACTGGTTGCGGCGGACCTGCCAGGCGGGCACGGCCAGGCACAACCGGGTGCCGCGCGCCAGCTGGCCATGGATGTTGGTCAGGAACTTCTTGATGATCAGGTTACACTCACTGATCGTCTGGTTGAGGACTTCAGGAGTTGGCAGGTCGGTGAAGGGCCGGCCAAGATAGGTCTCGCAGGCGACAGTATCAGGTACCGGTGACCATGTATAATCTGTCGCGTCACCAACTTCCAGGCGGTAATACTTACCATCGGCGCTATGCGGTGTCACGCGGTTCTCCGGAAGTGTCAGCAGCCACTGTAGGTTTGCATCCGAATATTCGATCATCCGGGGTTCAAGGTCGGTGCCGTAGACATCGATACCCATCAGGGCTGCCTCCTGTAGGAGTACGCCTGTGCCACAGAAGGGGTCGAGCAGGTACACGCCTTTCAACAGGTCGGTATCAGCGGCTGCCAGGTTGATGATGATCTGCGCCAGCTTCGGCGGCAGCATCCCGACGCGGGCATCGCGCTTGGGCCGCTCGCGGTCACGGACGGTGTAGCTGTCGATATCCTGGACCTGCATCGTCTGTGCGACGAGCGTCCGCTTGCCGTCGCGCACCAGGACCAGCTCCAAGCCGGACGGGCCAACCAGGTTGTTGTGCAATACGGAGGCACTGTTCAGCTCGATCTCCTTGTTCGGCACCAAGCGGACAGGCCGGCCGGTCTGCTTGATGACTTTCTTGAGGCTCAATCCGGTCGCCATCATGGTCGACGGGTTGACCTGCAGGCCATAGGCGCTGAGGCCGAGCTGCATCTTGCCCTCTGGGGTGCCGGCCAGCAGTTTTGGCACCAGCTTCATAAGATGTTCGGAAATCCCACGCCACTCCGTCGTGTCCAGGCTTGTCAGGACGCGGCACAGCTTCAGGCTGCCACCGAGCCGGCTGAAGTCCACTGTCTGAGCGTCGACATTGAGTACTGCGGCGGTTCCGTCGTCACGTTGGCCATAGCGGATCTGCCGAAGCCCGGACGCGCCGAACAGGCTTTCCAGCTCGGCCAGGCCGAGCGCCGGCTGTCGTCCCAGGATACATAAGGTCTGCATATCAACCCCAATTATACGGTATCAAGTATCATATGCATGCTATAATGTTCAATTATGTCAAGAAAATACGCTTACCCTGAACTGACGGAACGGTTCCCGGCCCATGACGTCCATGACCTTCAGGACCTCGGTGACATGGGACTGACTGATGCAGGGGAGCTGGTCATTGACCCACATTTCGAAGGTCCGCTGATGCTCCGGCTGGGCGGCGACGTACTGGAACTGTCACGGATGTCCCTGCCGGCTGAAGATTCAGCTACAGGTGCCGCCCGGAATGCATATCAGCTGAGGAATATCAACGCAGCGCCCGGCGCAGCCGTTCTCCTGGATGATGCGTTGCTCAAGGATACTGAGTTAGAAGATACGGGAATATCAGAAGGGCTGACCGGCTTCAGGAAGGGCGCAAGCTGGGTCGTCGGCCGGGAAACAACTCCTGCGCTGGAACTCTCAGAATTAGCCGATGCGGAGCATATCGTCATCCGGGCTGACGGATATGACAACGAGCTTCGTATCTATGACCTTGACACTACGTTCGGAACGCAGGTGCTGGTGCCGCAGGCTGACAGGGGGCTCAAACCGATACCTGCGCGGGGTGTGCATATACGCCTCGTCGACGGTAAGCCGCAGGGGCGGACGAAGACTGAAGAGCTCGGCCGCTGGCGCCGCGATTAACAGCGCGCAATCAGTTATACTATAGTCAGTTATGACTGCCACAATTGCTACTTCCGAACGTCCGTCTTTCTGGATCCGTCACTGGAAAGTGATACTCAATATCCTGACCATCGCCGCGCTGGCCGGGCTGGTCTACGCTATCCGCGACCAGCTGGTCGAGACGATAGGCAATTTCCGCTACATCAATCTCTGGATCCTGGCGCTGATAGTCCCTATCGAATTCCTGAATTATCATTCCCAGGTCAGGCTGTACCAGCGTCTTTTCGCCATCGTCGGCAACAAGTTGCGCTATGGTTTCATGTTCCGGACGGCGCTGGAGCTGAACTTCGTAAACCACGTCTTCCCGAGCGGTGGCGTCTCCGGCATCTCGTACTTCGGGCTGCGCATGAAGGACGGCCACAAGATTACCGCCAGCAAGGCTACGCTGGTGCAGGTCATGAAGATCGTCCTGACGCTGCTGTCGTTCGAACTGGTTCTTATCGCCGGGCTGCTGATACTGGCCGTGACAGGTAAGGCGAGTAACCTCACGATGTTCATCACCGGGTCGCTGTCGACGTTGCTGGTGGCCGGTACGCTGATATTTTCGTACATCATCGGCAGCAAGCGGCGTATCAACGGGTTCTTCACCGGTATGACCAGGTTCATCAACCGTGTCATACGTCTCGTCAGGCCGAACAATCCAGAGACTATCAACATCGAACGGTCACGGGTGGCTTTCGATGATATGCACGAGAACTATCTGCTGTTCCGCAGGCATTACCGCGAGCTGCGGGCGCCGTTCTTTTATGCGCTGATGACCAGCGTGACCGAGCTGGGTGCGCTCTACATCGTGTATGTGGCATTTGGTGACCTGGTGAACGTCGGTGCCGTCATCCTGGCTTACGCGGTGGCCAACTTTGCCGGCCTGATTTCCGTCATGCCGGGCGGCGTCGGGATATACGAAGCCCTCATGACCGGCGTGTTGTCAGCCAGCGGCGTACCGGCCGCCCTCAGCCTGCCGGTGACCGTCATGTACCGCGTCGTCAACACGGCTATCCAGGTGCCACCAGGTTATTATTTCTATCACAAGGCGCTGCGCGGAGGCGGATTGTCGGCCAGGAAAGCGGGTAGCGGTTGATGGCGGTAGGCATAGGGGTGGATCCGATCGGCGGCTTACCTGACCTGCAGGTTACTGTCAGTGAGTTCGTCGACATCGTCAATGAGACGTTCGAGTTCGCATTTCCAAGCATCGTCATTACCGGCGAACTGGCGAACCTGCGTGTCAGTAAGAACCGCTGGGTGTATTTTGATCTGAAGGATGAGGGCGCCAGCGTCAAGTTCTTTGGAACCATCTACTCACTGCCGGGGCCGCTGGAAGACGGCATGCTGCTCAATGTCCGTGGCATCCCGCACCTGCACGAGCTGTATGGCTTCAGTGTCAATGTGCAGTTCATCCAGCCGGCGGGCGAGGGGTCGATCCGGCGTGCCGCCGAACTGTTGCGCGCCAAGCTCCAAGCCGAGGGGCTGTTCGATGCTGAGCGCAAGCGGCCGCTGCCGTATCCGCCGAAGCGGATCGGTCTGATAACGTCCGCCCAGTCGGCCGCCTACGCCGACTTTATCAAGATACTGGGGGCCCGCTGGGCCGGGCTGCGGATCGACCTTATCGATGTCCAGGTGCAAGGGGAGGTCTCTCCGGGGCAGATCGTCGCTGCGATCGAAAGCTTCAACGCCTTGGCGTCTCCACCGGACGTGCTGGCACTCATCCGCGGCGGCGGCAGTGCCGATGACCTGGCCGGATTCAGCAGTGAGCAGGTGACCCGCGCCGTCGCCGCCAGCCGCGTGCCGACGATCGCCGCCATCGGGCATGAGACAGATGTCAGTTTGGCAGAGCTGGCAGCCGACGTCCGCGCCAGCACGCCCAGCAACGCCGCCGAACTACTGACTCCGGATAAGCGCGCCGTCCTGGAGACCCTGGCCGGCTACAGCGAGCAGCTGTATGATGCCGTATCCGACCGGTTATACGATGTCCGCACCGGACTGGCCGATGATGCAGGGTCACTGCACGACATTGTCACGGCGATCCTCTCCGCCCAGCGGGATAGGCTCAGCCAGTCGCGCCAGCTGCTTGCGGTCCTCAGTCCGCATGCCGCGCTGCAGCGCGGCTACGCCATCATCCGCGGCGCCGACGGACGGCACGCGCCTCACCTCGCCAAGGGTGATATAGTACATATAGAATTGTTGCACTCACTGCTTACTGCCACCGTTACGACGACAAGGACGAAAGACACATGACTACCAGGAAAAGCGCTACATCCAAGAAAACGACCGGCCAGGAGCTGGACTATGCCGCGCTCAGCACCGAGCTGGCCGAGGTCATGGCCCGGCTCGAAGGTGGGGAACTTGGCATAGACGAGGCCGTCAGCTGTTATGAACGCGGCCTAGCCATTGTCAGCCAGCTCGAGGGCCATCTGCAACACGCCGAGAACAGGGTTCAGGAACTGCGCGCCCAGCTGTCGGGTGGCACTGCGGCAGACAGTTCCGGCTCTGACGTCGGCAGCCCGGCCGGCCGGAAAGCAGCCTAGTCTGTGGCCTGGTGGCTGCTCGCTATTGCCGCGCTGACGCTTTGTTTCGGATTCGTCCTGCTGTACGGCGCCCCGTATCTGCCGACGCTGACCCCGCAGGTCGATGCTGCGCTCGACATGGTCGATTTGCAGCCGGGACAGACATTGCTGGAACTTGGCTGTGGTGACGGTAAGGTCCTTATAGCGGCCGCCGCGCGCGGGTGGAATGTCGTGGGCTATGAGCTTAATCCATTGCTGGCGCTGCTGGCCTGGCTACGCACACGGCGCTGCGGCGGCCGCGTCACGGTGGTCTGCGGCAACTTCTGGAACCGGAAATGGCCTCCGGCCGATGGTATCTTCGTCTTTCTGCTCGACCGGTTCATGACCCGGCTGGATACAAAAATTGCACAGTTGCCGCGCCGGCCGGGCGGCGTACCTATCAAGCTGGTCAGCTTCGCCTTCCAGATACCGGACCGCAAGCCTGATGCCCGGCGCGGTGGCGTCTTCCTGTATCTCTACAAGTAGTACTTGCAACCTGGCTGCAAGTCGTTTACCATTAGCAATATGACCCGGGAGTATCCAAAAATCAGCAACAGGGGCGAGATGAACGTCCTGGTCGTGCCGCTCATTTTGTTGTTGCTCTTCTTCGCCGGCGCCGCTGCCTTCGGTTTCTGGGCCTACACCAGCCGCGAGGATTACCGCAACAATACTGACAAGAAAGTCGCTGCGGCCGTCCAGGTCGCCAAGCAGGAGCAAAGTGTCCTGAAGGACAAGGAGCATGCCGAAGCCGACAAATCTCCACTCAGGACGTATATCGGTCCGGAACAGTTCGGTAGTGTCCACGTCTCATTCCCGAAGACATGGAGCGGTTATGTCAATGACAGCGGCAACAGCAGTCAGCCGCTTGACGGCTATTTCCACCCGAACGTCGTTCCGGGCATATCAAACCAGAACTCATCGTTCGCCCTGCGGGCCCAGGTCCTGGCACAGCCGTACTCGACGGTGGTCGGTCAGATCAACCAGGCAGTAACCGCCAAGACCGTGACAGCCGCAGCCTATGCATTCCCGCGGGTTCCGAGCGTCGTCGGACTGCGTATAGAAGGGACTATCCTCCAGGGAAAGAAGATCAAGGGCACTATGATCATCGTACCGCTGCGCGACAAGACGCTGCAGGTCTGGACTGAGAGCCCTGTCTATGCGGCGGATTTCAACACCTATGTCTTGCCGAATCTGACATTCTCACCATAATACCAGGCCGTTCATAGCGTAGAAATACCTATCGCAGGCCGGCGGGTTGAACAAATATTTTATTACAAGCCCACCACTGCCTATGTTTGATGCTATACTAGCGGTAGTACGTAAGCGAGGGGTAAGCAGGGTGTTAGATTCGACTCTGTCAGAGCAGAAACAGGCGCTCGTTCAATCAGAACAACTGTTTTTATCACTGGCCGAGCAGATGAAGCTACCACTGCTCCAGATACTCAAACATGCTGAACTCGGTGTGCTGACCGGCAACAGCAGCGAGCCGTTGTCGCAGGTCCAGGTCAATGCCGATGTCGCCCTGAAGCTCATCGACGGCTATCTGCTCAGCATGCGGCTGGCCGCCGAAGAGTCATATGCGATCGAGCAGGAATCGGTGTCGATTTCATCGGTGCTGTACGACGCCGCCCAGCAGCTGCACCCGATAGCCAAATTATACGGTGTCAGCCTCGAGCTGTCGCTCGAGGGCAAGTACGGCCCCGTCACGGCACACCGCCACGGCCTGCAGAGCGCCCTCGTAACACTCGGCTATGCACTCATCGAGGCGCTGCCGGCATCGAACGCCCCGCAGATGCGGCTTGAGCTGGCGGCCCACCGCTGCCGCTACGGTATCGTCGCCGGACTGTACGCCGACGTCGACAGGCTGACAGCCGAGGCACTGCGCCAGGGCCGCCGGCTCTTCGGCGATGCCCGGCAGCCGCTGCCGGCGCTCAGCCACTGCGGCGGGGCAGGCGTCTTCGTCGCCGACGCTATCCTGAATGCCATCGGCGCCCGGCTGAAAGTGTCGCACCACAACCGCCGCTCCGGCCTTGGGGCGGTGCTCCAGGCGAATCCGCAATTACAGTTGATATAGAAAAGGCAGACCCATCATGGCAGACATCCTCCTCCTTGAACCAGATGCCGTACTGGCCGGACTCTACATGCAGGCTTTCGCCCACGTCGGACATACCACCCGCCGCACTGTCAGCGCCCAGGACGCCGTCTTCCAGGTAGACGAGCGCCTGCCGGACGTCGTTATCGTCGAACTGCAGCTGGTGGCGCACAGCGGTATCGAGTTCCTGTATGAGCTGCGTTCATACCATGAATGGCAGGCCATTCCGATCCTCATCCATAGCTGTGTGCCGCCGACCGAATTCAACGACAGCATGCAGCTGCTGAGCGGAAGGCTGGGAATATCCCGCTATCTGTATAAGCCACAGACCAGCCTGCAGGGCATGCTGCGGGCAGTCACCGAAGCGACAGCCAGCGATGCGCTACCGGTGAAGCCTGACACTAGCCGTGCCATGTCCGGCTGGGACCTCCATCCACTGGTGCCGGCCGTACGATCGGTGAAGCTTTCGTGAAACAGATCAATACCCAGGCGATCATCCTGAACCGTACCGAATATGGCGAGGCTGACCGCATCCTGACGCTGCTGACACCGGACCATGGCAAGCTCAGCCTGATCGCCAAGGGCGTCCGGCGCATCAGATCAAAGCTTGCCGGCGGCATCGAGCTGTTCAGCGTCAGCGACATATCGTTCATCCGCGGCAGGGGAGACATGGGGACGCTCATCTCGACACGGCTGGTGAAGCACTACGGCACTATCGTCAGCGACGTCCACCGCACGATGCTCGGTTATGAACTCATCAAGATACTGCACAAGGCGACGGAGGATGAGCCGGACCCTGAATATTTCGAATTGCTGCAGCAGGGCTTCATGGCGCTCGACGAACCGTCGATAGACGTCAGGCTGGTGCGCATCTGGTTCATGATGCAACTGCTGCGGCTCGACGGCCATACGCCCAACCTGCAGACTGATCTGGAAGGAGCACGGTTGCAAGCCGATGTGGCCTATACCTTCAGCTTCGATGACATGTCATTCGCCGCCCGGCCGGATGCCGGCTTCGGCACGGATGACATCAAGTTCCTGCGCGTCGGATTCGCCGGCAACCGGCCGGAAGTCATGCAGAAGATCACCGGCCTGGACGGCCTGCTGACTGCTGTCACGCCACTGGTACAGACGATGGCACAGACATATCTACGGCTTTGAGGTATCATAGGTAGGTTCAATTATTCAGGAGTCCGCCCATGTCACAAACCAATCCCAACCTGCCGCTTAAGACTGCCCTTGAATCTCCCGGAGCTTGCGATGACGGAATCAACCGCTTCGTGGTCACCTGGTCGCCGCAGATACCCGTCTATGGCACACCGGAGGCGGAATATCATCCGATTAACAACGGACAGGACATCGGAGCTATCATAGATGAGCTGGTTGCGGACCAGGACGTCATGGCTTTTTCAATCGCCCAGGCCTGCATCAGACATCCGGATGATCTCGATATCGAAGAGCCGCGCAGTTACAGGATCGAAAATATCCAGACTACAGTCATAGCGCATGAACATGCCAAGCGGCGCAAGGTACGACTGCGCAAAGCATTCATGACACGGAAGCTTATGACAGGTCTGACGTCGGCAGAACTCGTGCATCCGGCTGATGACGAGGAGCCGGTACTGGATCCCGTCATGTTCCTGGCACCCGATGCCAGCCAGAAGGCCCGCGGGTATATGCCGAAGAAGGGTAAGGTCATCCTCGGCCGTAACAGTGATATCTATGTCGGTCTCGACTCACTCACCATGGTCGTCCGCGATCGATAAAGGCATCGGCGACACGCAGAGCTACGCAACACGATGTTCCTGGCGTAGGCGTACGCCGTAAAACAGGATATAATTATCTCCAAAGTAGGATGCCTGAAAGAGGAACACATGAGCGAAGTAAAACTAGAAGATATCGTCAGCTTGTGTAAGCGGCGCGGATTCGTATATCCGGGCTCTGACGTATATGGTGGACTCAGCGGTACCTGGGACTATGGCCCTCTGGGAGTCGCCCTGAAGCGCAACATCATGCAGCTGTGGTGGAAGATGTTCGTCGATGACGTCGACAATATGCATGGAGTAGATGCCGCGATACTCATGAATCAGAAAGTTTGGCAGGCGAGTGGACACACGGAAACTTTTACAGACCCGTTGGTGGAGTGCTCGAACTGCCACGCGCGTTTTCGCGTCGACAAAATAGTCGACGCCCAGTATTACAAAGATTATGTAGGCGAGTTAGAAAAAGCTAATAGCGAAGCGCTCGAAGACACTGTTACTAACGAAATAGGCGACCAGATCCGCGCCGCGCGTGCATTCATGGGTCCGTTTGCACAAAAGGCTATCAATGGACATGTAAAATGTTCCGTTTGCAGCAAGAGTACATGGGACGAGCCAAAGCAGTTCAATATGATGTTCAAAACTAATGTCGGCCCGGTGGCAGACGAATACTCTGTATCCTATCTCCGTCCAGAGACCGCCCAAGGTATCTTCACAAACTTCAAGAACGTCGTCGATTCATTTTATCCTGATATTCCGTTCGGCCTGGCGCAGCAGGGCAAGGCATTCCGCAATGAGATCAGTCCGCGCGACTTCGTATTCCGGTCGCGGGAGTTTGAACAGATGGAAATCGAGTATTTCGTCCATCCTGACAACTGGGAAGCGGCGTTCGAAGAGTGGATCAAGAAAGTCCATGAATGGACCGACGCCCTGGGGCTGCCGGCAACAAGCGTACACGAACTCGAAGTTGAAGAAGCTGACCGCGCACATTACAGCAAGCGTACCGTCGACTTCGAATTTGACTTCCCGATCGGCCGCGAAGAGCTGCTTGGCCTGGCATACCGTACGGACTTTGACCTGATTAATATCCAGAACGCATCCAAGAAGAGTATGGAGTACCGGCCGAAAGATGGTGGAGCGCCATTCGTGCCGCATGTCATCGAACCTTCGTTCGGTGTGGAGCGGGCGTTCATGGCAGTACTGTCTGCTGCATATAAAGAAGACGAACAAAATGGCGAGAAGCGCCGCTATCTGGCATTGCCGAAGCACCTGGCGCCCGTCAAAGTCGCCGTCTCGCCGCTTCTCAAGAACAAGCCAGAGCTAGTTGATAAAGCCCGTGAAGTTTATAGCATGCTGAAAAAGGAATTCGGTGCCGTCATGTGGGATGACAACGGCAATATCGGCAAGCGCTACCGCCGCCAGGACGAGATCGGTACGCCGTACTGCGTCGTCATCGACTTCGATACGCTCGAGGGCGACACGGCCGGGACGGTCACGGTGCGGGACAGGGACACTACGGAGCAGACGCGGGTGCCAATAGATGAACTTATTGCTAAATTAACATAACTTCATACATATGAACGTAGCTGGACTCACCAAACAGTATCTCTTGGAAGAGTCCGTGATGCAGATCGCAACGGTCCGTGACGGCAAGCCGTGGATCTGCACCGTCTACTATGTGACTGACGACCAGTTCAACCTGTACTGGCTCAGCCTGCCTACCCGCCGGCATAGCCAGGATATCGCCCAGGACGGCCACATCGCTGTAGCTGTAGCGGTCAAATTTGACCAGCCGATCATCGGATTGCAGGCCGAGGGCAGAGCAGAACTTGTGACCGATCATGAGATTATTAAGAGCGTCATGCATACGTACGTCCGCAAGCACGGAAAAGGTCAGGAATTCTACGACAATATCGTAACTGGTACCAACAAACATGCGCTGTACCGGTTCACTCCCAACAAATATGTGCTTTTCGATGAAGTGAATCTGCCGGGCGGTATCGGCCATGAAGTCGTGTTATAACTGATATGACATGCTAAATGCCTTCTTCACCATACTCTATGCGGTCATCCGGTTCTTTGGGAAGAAGCTCTGGCGGATATTCCAATACGCCAGCCGGCTACGTACGGTCGGTTCGGACGCTGACCAGCCGATGATATCGTCAGCCGAGCTTGTCACCTCGGAGGGCTTGGAATCGATGGCGAGGGGGATGATGGGGTCGTATCTCTACAATATGATGGTCAACAAGGCCGGTCGGGTGATGATGCTGGTGACGTTGGACCGTAATACGTATATGCATCTGATCGCGGTCGGCAGCCATAGCGGGCTGGATGCCAGGCTGGACCGGCCGGGTTCACGGAAGTGGCTGGAGCCGGTATCGCTGGAAGGGGATTTCCCTGACCATTTCAGGATGTACTGCAGCAAAGGCATGCAACGCCAGACCCGTCAGGTCTTCGGGCCGGAGACGATGGCCAGCTTCGTCGATTTCTGCCGTGCCTATAACTTCGAGCTGTTCAATGACACGGTCTACGTTTCCGTCGCCCAGGGGGCGCATGATATTGATGACTCTACGACCATGGTCACTGACATCACCAACTTTCTGATGCACAACCGGAAAGTTCTCGACAATATATAAAACCCCGCTCGTTCTGTGAGCGGGGTTTCTTGCCGATGTACGGGGCCAGTGGTTAGCGTAAGCCGAGCATCGCGGTGCAGGCCGGCCAGTTACCCCAGCCGCCGCGGGCCTGGAGGATCTGTCCGCGCAGGATCTGCTCTTCGCGGCTGGCGTCGCTCGGAAGGCCGGTCCCACCGACAGCAGCCCAGCTGGCGAGGGTGAACTGCAGTCCGCCGTAATAGCCGTTGCCGTTGTTGATCGACCAGTTGCCGGTCGATTCGCACATTGCCAGCTTGTCCCAGATGCTGCCGTCAGTGACGGCTGAGGCTGGCGGGGCAGCCGGGGTTGGTGTGCTATACGCGCTGGCCTTCGGAGCTGCCTGGTTGGCAACGGGCTGTGGCGCAGCTACTGGAGCCGGTACGGGGAGCGGCCGGGATGTCAGCGCCTCATCAGCTGTCGGCACGCGCAGCTGATTGCCTGGGAAAATCCTATCCGGATTCTCGAGGCTCGGATTAGCATCGTACAGGCGCTGCGCCGTCATGTTGTTGGCAGCCGCCAAACCGGACAGATGGTCACCTGGCTTGACGGTGATGACTATCGGTGCTGGAGCGGTCGGCGTTGTCGTGGCTGCCGCGGTCTTGACGACGGCAGCTTTCTGGCCATTCTTCTGCATAGGCTTTTCAGCCTTGGCTGTCAGTACGGCTGGTACTGACGTAGGGTTAATGATACTTGGTAATGTGGCTGCACCTGAATCAGATGCATGACTGCCGGGCACCATAAAAATGGACGCACCAAAGACAGCCGCAGTAATCGCGACATATCTCATATATAGTATTTCCTCCCTACGAACCCCGATAGTTACCCTCTAATAATATTGCTTATGTCGACTGGATAACAGGGGTCGGTATTGATATGTTTCCACCTCCGTGGAAAAACATACAATTCCAAGCTTACCGCGCGTGGTAAATAGTGTCAAGACTCCACGCTGTTACGCTATATGTAGCCATGAGCGGTTAGATATAGAAAAGTGGTGACGAATGTGGCTTAACAACGTGCATAAATGGGAAACCTATTGAGCGTGATCCCGGACCTGCTGCCCGCGGCGGCCTGGCGTGATAGACTGGGAATCATGGCAGAGGGCATTATTACTGAGCAGGACGTATTGGTGTTCATCAGGCAGCCTACTTCGCCAAGAGCCCGCGGGCCCGCAAATGGTCCGGCCGGGCGGACGTCGCCTATTTCCAGTTCAAGCCCACCTGGATCCGCTATTCCGACCTCAACCAGAAACCATGGCTGATCCAGGAACTCGACGTCGCCTAGCAAGGCCACTTGCCCAAGAAGCTTGCAAAATAAGCATAAGTATGATATAATGTCAGATTATGACAATCCCAAGCCGTATCACGACCCTCGTCTGGGATCTTGACGGCACGATCATCGACAGTATGGCCGTCATGCAGGAGGTGCTGGCAGCCATCCTGCCGGCATACGGACGCGAGGCACCGACAAGGGAAGTCATTGCCCAGCACATCCATGGCAGCATGGAGGATATCATCAACAATTCGCTCGGCGGTATCGACCGCGACGAGCTGGACACTATATACCACAACTACATGCTGGCGCAGCACCAGCACTACGAACTGGTCGGCCACCACGTCTATCCAGATGCCCTCGAGCTGATGCAGCAGGCGCACGAGGCGGGTAAACACCAGATCATCGTCACCAACCGGAACCACAAGGGTATGGAGCTGGGCAGCCCGCACGCCATCGTCGCCAGCAGCGGCCTCGGCGGATACGTCAGCGACATCTTCTGCGGCGACGACTGCGAACGCCGCAAGCCGGAGCCGGAAGTCCTCGGCAGCTACCTTGCAGACCATGGTATCATGCCGTCACAGCTGCTCGTCATCGGTGATCAGTTCGTTGACGCGCAGTTCAGCTCCAACCTCGGCTGCCGGTCGGTTCTGGTGACGCATTACGACAAGCGTATCCCGCACCTTGATCAGCTGACCCCGGCGGCCCGTCGCAGCATGACGGTAGTCCCGACACTTGGGGTGGTGAAGGTGCCACTGCCAATCCAGGTTGTTCCAGCTTGCCAACCAGTGTTATAATTACAGCATGAAAAAACTATACCGATTTACAACTGACAAGAAACTCGGCGGCGTCTGCGGCGGCCTGGCTGAGTACTTCGGCATCGACGCTACCATCATCCGTATCATCGCCATCGCTTTGCTGCTGCCCGGTGCGCTGCCAGGACTTATCCCATATCTGATCCTGTGGATCGTCGTCCCTGAGAAGCCAACTTCGCTCTCCAAGTAATCCGAAGAAGTTATAACCCGATCATGTACCCCTTTTGTAACTTGGCTTATGAAAGGACTATTTCGTAATGAGTATCGAAGAGACATATGATCTGTATGTCGATAAGGTGTTCAAATTCTTCTATATCAAAAGCTTCGACAGGCAATTGGCCGAGGACCTGACCTCGCAGACCTTCATGGTGCTGGTAGAACGGTCCGATGACCCGGAGTACGTCATACAAAACGATAAGAAGTTCATCTACGGCGTCATGCGCACCGTCTGGCTGATGTACCTACGACAGAAATATCAGCGCAACGAGCAGACCATTGATGATATTGAAGATTTCGAAGCCTATGTCGACGAAGGACTGGATGAGTTTGAAGGCATGACCGTCAAGCAGCGTGCAGCGCAGTACATAGATCGTTTGCCGGATAAGCAGCGCCAGGTGCTCACCATGCGGCTACTGGAAGGCCTGAGTATCAAAGATATCTGCCAGGAGACCGGCAAGGATAGTAACTATATCAAGACGACGTATAAACGCGGCGTCAAAAGTCTGCAGGCGCTTATCGTAGCGCAGCAGCTAGAACCGGTCCCGGCGACAGTGCAGGCCGATGAGGAGATAGTATGAAAGATCCCATTATGAAGCTTTTTGAGAGTGAATCTACAGAGATAGACCCGAAGTTTAAGCGTAACCTGCGCAGCGAAGTCCTGGCGCGCAGCCATGGAGCAGGAAAGCAGGCGCATGCGAAGCGGCGCAGCCTGTGGCCAAAGCTTATCCTTGTGCCTGCATTCGCCGTGCTGGCTGTCGGGTTGCTGTTTGGACTGAACATTGGCAAGCCGGAGCAGGGAAGCAATCCGCTGAAACCCGCAAAAGTGAGCGCTGTCGAACTCATTGAACGCGTTGCAGATGCGCAAAAGAATTTTGACCATAGCAAGTATAATTACTTCGAAATAGGCAACAAGTTTGTCGCGGGTCCGCATGATGGCACTCCTTGTTCTCCTGGCCAAGAGCCAGCCATCAAGGACAATTCAGAATATATAAGTTATCAGTATGCCGACAGTGACGGTGGTCTTGAAATCGCCTACGACGGCACGCACTCCGTGTACGACACATCTCCAAGACGAATTTTGTCTCCAATAGACTTTGAGCCTACGCATGTATTGCTGGAGCTTTACGATATGGATGGGACGCTTACGACGCTGTTCTATGATGCTAAGGGCAATCCATTGCCAGATGAAGGCATAGTGCCCACTGTCAAGGACGGACGCTCTGTGTACGAATTTTACAGTAAGGTAAATCCTGTGGTGCTCGGCATTACACGTGATGATCCAGCCTATGATTGCAGTACCTCAGCGCTAAAATATACTGTCGTCGACGCAGAGACCTACTTTCCTCTAGAATTTTCGCAGTACGATAAAGTTTTCCACCCGGACAATCTGATCCACCGCAATATCTACGTTACTCGGTTTGCCAATATTACTCCGGAAGATGCGATCAAACGCATGGAAAAAGCTGGATTCGACATGTCTAAGGCGTTACCAGAGTATCCCTCTGGTAGGGACGGATCGGGTTTGGGGTCCGGCGAGGGCATTTAAGCAGCTAGTGGTATCATAGTTTAATGATCACCTACTATACCGACGGCTCTGCCAGCCCCAACCCCGGTCCGGGCGGTTTTTCGGTCATCCGAGACATGAAGCCGGTCGTCCTCGGCGGTGAGCCGAGCGGCGCCATCACGACCAACATCCGGATGGAAGGCTTCGCCATTATCGCAGCTCTCAAGGATGCCGATGGCCAGGAATGCGAGATATATACCGACAGCGAGTTCTGGATCAACGTCATCACCAAATGGTCGCTGGCATGGGAAGCCAACGGCTGGAAGAAGAAGGGCGGCGACATCAAGAACCTCGACATCTGTCAGGAGGTCTGCCCATTGTACCGCAGATCCAAGGCCAAGCTCATCTGGGTGCGCGGCCACAATAATGACCCAGGCAATGAACTGGCTGACCACTGGGCCAACGAAGCCCGTAAGCAGCATCTGGGTAAGAAGGCAGCATGAAGAACGCCATCATACTCCACGGTGCTCCCGAGAAGGAAGCTTATTATGACCCAAAGCTGCCGAGTGAGAGCAACGCCCATTGGCTGCCATGGCTCCAGAAAGAACTGATGGTCCGCGACATCAAGGCTGATACGCCAGAGGTCCCGCATGCTTACGAACCGGAGTATGCCGTCTGGTGCAGGGAAGTCGAACGTTTCGACGTCGGGCCGGAGACGATACTGGTCGGCCATAGCGCCGGCGGCGGCTTCTGGCTGCGCTACCTCAGTGAGCATACTGAGCTCAAGGTCGGCAAGGTCGTCCTGGTGGCACCGTGGCTCGACCCGGACCACACGCTGCAGGAGGATTTCTTCGCGGCCGGCTTCGACCCGGAGCTGCCGTCCCGGACACAGGGGCTGACGATCTTCTATAGCGACGACGATTCTGACAACGTCCAGAAGTCACTGGAGCGCATCCGAGCGGAGATACAGGGTGCCGAATGGCGCGAGTTCAAGGGACATGGTCATTTCACCTACGATAATCTTGGTGGAACGGAGTTCCCGGAGTTGCTCGCTGAAGTGATGTAAATCTAGTACTTGCATAACTGACTCAGAGCATTATAGTGATGAGTAATCGTGAACGTACAACGCGAACCATTCCTTAATCCTAGAGACCCGGATACACGCCGCCAACGGAACCTGTATTATGATCCGGATGCACTGGATTCGCCTGGCAGTAGCCTGGGAATAGTCGATGAGAGTATTACTGACCTTATGGCTATGTCAGAGCGTGGGCAGTCCTACTGGCATGATGGCGATGATATCGTCCATACGTTCGAAACTGAACTGGTCGAGAAATTTGATGAATTCGGCGTCTCTTCGCTGCGTACTTCGGTTGCAGTGACCAAGGTCCAGCACGGCCGCAAGTCACCGCTCCGCGAGGAAGTTCACGCGTCGATCACTCATGAGGTCGGAATTGATGCCACACCTGTCGTTGAACGGTATGACCTATGGAAGTTTGCCGGTGGGGTCGCCAGTATGGATATTGATAGTACGATGGACGGCGTCACATTCTCGCTGCTGATGGAAGGGGATCGCTACATGGGACACCATGCACCGCGACCGGCGACCGAGTATGATGCGACAGCGCTTTTCGATGAGATGCAGCGGCTGCAGCAGATCCAGGCAACTCAAAGGTATTCCGATTTCAGTAGTCCAAGCGGCTGAAACGAGAATAAACTGACCGATGCAAAAAACACGTCATCTGGTATCATAGGCGTATGACTTCCGACCCGAAACAAGACGACCAGAGAAAACCAGACCAGCGAAAATCAGAGCAGTCCCAGGGCCGCCGGCCTACCAACGTCTATGCCTTCATCGACAGTCAGAACCTCAATGTCGGTGTCCAGAAATTCGGCTGGAAGATGGATTGGCAGAAATTCCGCAAGTGGCTCACCGATGAGCACGGCGTGACCAAGGCCTTTATGTTCATCGGCTATGTGCCAGAGTTCGAGGCGATGTACGAGCAGCTGCACGAGGCCGGCTATATGATCGTCCTCAAACCGACCTATGACATGACGCGCCCACAGCCAGCTGCTCCCGACCCTAACGCCGAGCCCGTGCTCGACAAATCCGGCAAGAAGGTCGAGCCGGAAGAGAAGAAGCCGGTCAAGGGAAACATAGATGCCGACCTGGTACTCTGGGCTATGAAAGAGATCTCGAATTACGACAAAGCCATCCTGGTGTCCGGCGACGGTGACTTTTACTCGCTGGTCGAATATCTTGATAGCAAGAAGCGCCTCGGCAAGATCCTGACACCAAGCTTCCAATACTCACAGCTGTACAACCGTTACGAAGAATACATCGTCCGTCTCGACCAGTTCAAGCGTGAACTGCGTTACTATGACCGCCGCAAAAAATAACTTTAGTGTTCCTCTTTAGGTGCGAAGCGGGTGACTGATATGCGTATCAGTGCCAGTGTCAGTACGATGACCGAGATGCCGATCATCTTTTCGAGCTCAGGTTTCTGGAACCAAAGTACGACTATCTCGTTGACCATGATGATCAGTATGGTATCGACAATGTAGCGGACATGGACCTGGCCATCCTTCAGGTAGCCTAGGATAGTGATGGCGATCTCTAGGATGGCGACGATGAAAACGGTATCGACCAGGACTGCCTGCAGTATCTCTGGCAAAGGCTTTTCGAAGGATGTGAACAGATTATAGCCAGCTTTGACGATGCCGGCCACCAGGGCGATGCAGAGCAGCAGTAGCAGCATGTTAAGGGCGTATTTAAGGAATGTCGAAAAGAACTCGGACAGACGGACGAAGAATGTATTATTCTTGGGATTCAGTTTCATATACGTGGCCGGATCAATTTTTGGTAGCGTCTATCACGCCGAGCAGGGCAGCCATCGAGACGCCGATACGCGGGTCGAGCTTGCCGTCGCCGTCACTCATATCGAGGCCCATTTTGACGATGATGGGGTTCTTGCGGTGGGTCAGCCGGGCACCGCTGACGGTACTGCCGGCCGGAGTTATCGTGTACGTCAATGGGGCGACCATCAATACCAGCTCGGCGACGAAACCGACGATCGGTATCAGGCCGACGTAGCGCCGGACAAGGGCCAGGCCGCTGCTGGTCTCCTGCAGCCCGGCGATAAGGGTATCCTTGGCGTCATAGATGTCCCAACGGTCGCGGATGAACATCGACCGCAATCCTTTGCGGCGCATCGAGTACAGTACGGTGTCACTGCTGCCCTCGTAGACATCGTAGGTCGCTCCGAAGTCGATGATGGTGCGGGCGTGGATGCGTAGCAGTTCGTGCTGTTTGCTCTGGTCGGTGTAGAGCCGGACGTCCTCACGGAGCACCCAGGCCTTCATCTCGATATATCCGACCTGGTCCTGGCTGTCTGCGTCACGAACGTCGATGGCGGCGCCTAATATCTTCCAGAACTTGCGCCGGAATTCCAGCTTGAGGTGTTTCGTGTAATCCATGCGACCCATTGTAACGCATACTTCAGAAACGAACAGGTGGTTAAAATGCTTATGTAGAGTAAAATAGCAGGTAATGAGCCAGACAAAACCGACATTGACACCGGTCAAGCACCCGAAGCCTGCCACAGCCAAGTCTGCAACAATCAAGAAACCGAAGGTCGCCAAAGCCGGCGCTGCTACTACCGGCCGTAAATCGGTTTCCCGCCGACCGGCGGTCCAAAAGAAGCAGCAGCTGGCAGCCCAGGCCACGCCCGTTCAGGCGCAGCCTGCAGTGGCGGCCAGCCCAACGGTGAGCGCAGCTCCTGTAGCGCCCCTAGGCAGGCAAGTGTCCGCCGGAGCGGGGCACCAGTTCACTTGGTTCTCGCCGCTGCTATGGCCGTTCCAGGCGCTCTGGCGCCTGAAGTGGTGGCTGCTCAGCCTCCTGCTGATCGCAGTCTGCGCACTGGTAGCCATATCTGAAACCGTCAGGCAATCTACCGTTGACCAGCGCTATGATGGCAATACCAAGCAGATCGTCGCCGTGCCGAAGAAGGGCACCGCACTGGTGCTTGGCGCCGGCGTCACCAACGGCGGTGAACCGACACCGTATCTGAAGAACCGCATCGCTACCGCCGTCGAGCTTTACAAATCAGGCCGGGTCGAAAGCCTGCTCGTTTCTGGTGACGACCGCGAGTCACATAACCGCGAAGCGACGACCATGAAAGCCTATGCCGTCGGACTCGGTGTCGACCCGACAGACGTCATCGTCGACGCTGAAGGCTACAGTACGCATGACAGCTGCAAGCGGGCTGCTTCGAAGTTCGGCCTCAACAGTGTGACCGTCGTGACACAGGGTTACCACTTGCCAAGGGCCGTCATGATCTGTCGTGACCTCGGACTGGATACCGTCGGCGTATCTGCCATCCGCAGGGACCGCGACTGGACCGTCAATTATCTCATCCGTGAGCATCTTGCGACTGCAAAAGCGATGGCCCGGCCGCTTGTGAACGCCGTCACCGATATCGTCAAATAGTCTGATTGGATAATTTTACAGCAGTATTTTGCGGCGCTGTCACGGATTATCCGCTAGAATAAGGACTATAATCGAGTTTACGTTTATTTTTATAACATAAATCCAAATGGATGGAGCGGGCATATCATGGAACCAGACAAAGTCGTAACAGATGCAGGACTTGAGCCGGATGACGACGAAGTAGCGGTCGGCGACCTGCCGGAAGACCGCCTGTCCGCAGCGCCCGGCGAAATCTCTGCCGACGATGCGTCCGAGATGCATGTCGAGGAACCCGACGAATTCGAGACAGAGGATACCGATGACGCCGCCGCTGATGAAGCTGACACGGCTGAAGCCGACCAGCCCACTGAGGGTGAGGACGAACCGGCCAAGAAGCCTGTCGCGCCCCAGCCGAAGACCAAGAAGATCCCGGGCGCCATCCCGGCAGATATCACCGCCGCCGACCAGGCTGAACTGGATAATTACAAGGAGACCGACGTCTTCGCCTGGGCTAACAACCTTGTACAGTACAAGGATGAACTGAAGATCGAGCTGTTCTTCTTCAATAAGAACAACGTCGTCTACCGCACCAATATGACAGCCGAGCTCACCAAACAGCTCGAGCCGCTGTTCATCGACGAGATCCTGGAATATATGTTGGAGGGGGCCGACAACGGCCTTATCATCCGCGGGTTCGAAGATGCTGAGTCCGAGGAGAACGTCCTGATGCGTACCCGCCTGCACAAAGTTGAAAAAGCTAAGGAGATGCTCAACTGGCTGAAGACCCAGGAACGCGAGATTGAGATATTCAAAGAGGAAGAGCATGACATCAAACGCATCAAGGGTATCGTCGCCCGCTGCAGCCACCGCGATATGCCGATGAAGTTCTACGTCATCAAACAGCTTCCCCAGTCCCAGGTCATGAAGGGAAGTACCGGTTGGATGATCCGCAACGATAAGTTCGTACAGTTCGACGCCGACGCCGCCCTGCGCGTTCCCAGTGACAACCAGCTGCTGGTACTCGACCAGGATATGTACGTCTTCAGCCAGGCGAAGCTCAAAGCGCTGTTCGGCTACGACGCCAAAGAGGCCAGCATCGCCGAAGTAAAAGTTCGGGAAATCGAAGAAAATTTCAAATTGAGCTTTTCCGACGGCGAATCAGTGCAAAGTCTCATAAAAGGCAACCGCGGTGTCATCAAGAAATTACAGAAGTTGGAGCCGAGTACCGTCAAGCAGGAGGATATCATCGACCGGTCAGATGAACTGGACATCGGCCTGATGCAGGACGATGCTGGTGCGATTATCATCATGGACAGTAAGGACATGACCAAGTTCGTCAACCTGCTGAACGATGACTACATGGAAAGCCCCATGACCGGCATCCGATACGAGATCCAGAAGAAACGCGAGCTCAAGCCGACCGAAGAGGACGAGAACGCCGGCATCCTACGTGAGCTCAGCTAATATTGGATAGGAATATAACGGTTTACTAAGTTCTGTTCGAAGCATTTGACATGAAACCTGATAGATAGTAAGGTCTTGACATGCATACAGACACATCCCTTGAGAAACGTACAGTATCCAGAAGTATGCTATACAGAAACGCGGCAAGCGCCGGAGTGCTCGCGCTAAGCCTGGCATCATGTGCCACGATTGGCGGCGCTGAGGATGTAGGGCAGCTATCGTCTGATAACGTCAGTACGGCGGCGTCGCATGTAGAGCTTCAGAGCCAGCGGATCGCGCTGCGTACGGATGACGCAGCGCATAGTGTCGCATTAAGATCTCTCAGCGGCGCGGTAGTCGCTAAGCCGAAAGCGGGCCAGACGCTCGTCAATACTGTTGAGACCAAGCGGGTTTCCGGAAATAAGATGTATACGATCAAAACAGTGACCGAGGCGCCATACCCATCTGTCAAAGATACCGGCAACGTCGACTTCGTCGAAGTGGCGGCTTATTGTTACGACCTTAGGCGGAAGCAAGCTGATACAGCCTGCAAAGCGGCAGTCCGCTACACGATGCTCGATCTGGACGGCCTGTCGGTCTTGCCGGAGTATGTCACATTGGCAGCCAGTAAGCCGGACACCGGATGGGCGATGTTCCGCAGCCACCCCCGCGAAGCGGCAGCGACCGAAATAACCGGATCACTCGACCAACAGCTGAAGCATGCGGAAATTATTGAGGGTATGGCGGCAACAGCTTTGCATAGAGGATAGTAACTGCTCGAACTTCTGATCAGTCTTCGTACAGTGTCGTCGCGGCCGTATATGTACCGAGGTTCGTGACTACGCATTCCTGCTCCTTGAGCTTGGCGATGGCCGACGTGAGCGTGTCCGGTGATATGCCGACATCCAGATAGAACTGGTATTTCCAGACCTTGCCAGGGATCGGTCGCGACTGCAGCTTGGTCAGGTTGCTGCCTACCTCGGCGAACACACCGAGTGCGCGGTGCAGGGACCCAGGTTCGTGCGAGGTCGTTATGATCAGCGACGCCTTATCGGCGTCAGCTGCAGGCTCCTCCGCCTTGTCTTTCCGCTGGTCGATGACGATGAACCGCGTGTAATTGAGCTGTTCGTCCTGTATCTCTGCCTGCAGGATCTCCATCTCGTGCAGATCGGCAGCGAAGCTGCCGGCGATAGCGGCTTCGGCGTGGTCACCGCGGCGTCTGATGTCGGCGACGGCAGCTGCGGTGTCCTGGTGTTCGATCACCTGGACTCCCGGGAACTTGCTTGCCAGATAATGGGCGCACTGTGCGATGGCCACGGGGTGCGAATAGATGCGCTCAATATCCTTCATATCGGTGCCCGGGAAGCCGATCAGGTTCTGGTGGATGCGCTCGACGATCTCACCGGTGATACAGAACTTATACTTCTGTAACCCGTCATAAACATCGGCGATCGAACCGTACAATGAATTCTCGATGGCGATGACAGCGGCATCGGCGACGTGTGCGGCCAGGGTCGCGAAGACGGCAGCGAAGGTGTCGCAGTAAACGTAATCATGCTCCACTTCAGCGGCTTTCTCAAAGTAATGCTCGGCCGCGATATGGTGGAATGAGCCTTCGGCGCCCTGGATTGCTATCTTCATACCTAACATGGTACACCAACAGGCGACAGGACTGTATACTTATAGAGATATGGATCAGGCATTAGCACTAGAAATAATGGCGGAGGGCCATAATGTCGTCCTGACCGGCCCGGCCGGATCGGGTAAGACATATGTTTTGAACGAATTTATCCGCCGCGCAAAATCACGTGGCAAGTACGTCGCCGTGACGGCCACCACGGGGCTGGCTGCCACACATCTCGGCGGCAACACCATCCACGCCTGGAGCGGTATCGGCATATCCGACCAGCTGCACCCCCAGTTCGACGAACACCTCCTGAAGGGCCGCCGCGACATCATAGAATCGACGGACATACTGATCATCGATGAAATCTCGATGCTGCACGATTACCGGCTTGACATGGTCGATGAGGTCGCCCGGCGCGTCCGCAAACAGCCCGACAGGCCGTTCGGTGGTATCCAAGTCATATTATGTGGTGATTTCTTCCAGTTGCCGCCGGTCAACCGCCAGGACTCTCGCGGCGGCGGTTTCGTCGTCACGTCACAGGTCTGGGAAGAATTCGACCCTGTCATCTGTTACCTCGAGGAGCAGCACCGCCAGGACGACGATGATTTCCTGGAAATCCTGAATGCCATGCGGGCCGGCGACGTCCGCCGCCGTCATGCCGAGATGCTGCTCAAGCGGGTCGATGCCGACCTTGGTACCGGCCCGGAAGGCCACGCCATCGAGGCGACGGAACTGCATACCGTCAATATCGACGTCGACCGCATCAACCGGTCCCGGCTCGAAAGCATCGCAGGCGGTGAGAATTATTATGAGATGGTCACTACCGGCAAGGAACAGTATGTCGAGACCCTGAAGCGTTCCTGCCTGGCGCTGGACACCCTGGTGCTCAAGAAGGGTGCCCTGGTCATGGCGATCCGCAACAGCGCCGAGAAGCGTTACGCCAACGGATCTCTCGGCACCGTCGTCGACTTTGAAAAGGGCACCGAATATCCGGTCGTCGAGTTCCACAGCGGCCGCCGCATCACCATGGAGCCGGAGACCTGGGAGCTCCGCGACGGCAACAAGAAACGGGCATCCATCACCCAGATACCGCTGCGCCTGGCCTGGGCGATCACCGTCCATAAGTCCCAGGGGATGACCCTCGACGCTGCCCGTGTCGATCTGCGGCGGGCCTTCGTCGAAGGTATGGGGTATGTGGCGCTGTCGCGCGTCCGCCGCCTCGACAACCTCAGCCTGGTCGGCATCAACCAGATGGCGCTGCGCATCAGCGAAGAAGCCCTAGAGATAGACAAGCAGTTGCGCCGCAAATCTGCCCAGGATGCTGAACGGTTCGAACACCTGCGCCAGCGCGCTCTTGAACGGGCCGCCGCCGAGAAGTTGAACCCCAAAGCTTCTGCAGGTGCCACCGGCAAGGGCGGTTGGGGCGACAAGCTGGCCGTCATGCGCCAGACCTACCCCAACGCCTTCAAGCCCTGGTCAAAGGCCGACGACGCCAAGCTTATGGAAGTGTTCGAAGGGGGTAAGGCAAAATCCCTCAAGGAGCTGTCAAAGACTTTCGGCCGCCAGCCTGGCTCCATCAAGGCCCGGCTCGTCAAACATTTCGGCGAAGACGCCGTCATGGAAATGTAAGAAAAGTAATCAAAGCTAGTTTGCGGCTTGTGCTCAATTAATCCTTATGTATAAGCTCAATGAGCTCCCTGGCTAAGTCTGAGGCATCCCCGGACGTCTCGCCGCCAGCGTCAGCGATATTCTTATTCCTAACAATTTGTGCCAAAACATTTCTTGGCACGGTCTTTCCATGAGCCAACGGTATCTCAGGGGCGTTCACAAGCCGTGCGGTCTCGAAACTATCTTCATTCAGTGAGTATATAGCTACATCGACACCATCCTGAGTACGGAAAATCTGCCTCCTGTCGTAAGCATCCTGGAGGCCTTCACGTGCGTATCCTATATCGACTCCACTAACTTCACTTACAAATTCATCCAATTCATGGATTTCGTGTGCGCCACTAAGACTAACAGATGCGACAGCTACTTCCCGGGCGATTTCGAATGGATACAGTTCTCTTGCCCCATATTTCATACAAGAATCCTCCTACGTAAATTAATATTGTGATAATACAGTCAAATATATGAAAATTACAATTATCATCATGAATTTTTGAATTGAGTGTTTAATGCATATTGTGTCGTAGTACTTGTGCTTGGACGCAATATATCGTGTTGTTAAAAAAGTTAACAATTAATTTGGCGTAAGCTCAATGCTGGTGACATTATTGCCGCATCAATCTAAATGAGGGCAGTAGTATGAAGCGCAACAAGCAGGGGAACTCTATATCAACATGGCTTCGTAACAGGGGTGTACAGCCGATGGCGAGAGCCATTATGGTCGTATCGGCGGTCGCCGTGCTCGCGACGGGAGTGACGTATGCTGCACTGCAGAGCCAGGCGGCGACACTGACCGGCAACACGATTTCGACGGCGACCGCCGACCTGAAGATCGGCAGCTCGGCCTCGACATTCTCAGCGACCCGCGCCGGTTTCAATTTTAGCAACATCATCCCGGGTGCTACGCCATCACCGACTGACGGCAACTCGTTTTATCTCAAGAACTTCGGCGCCGCCCCGATGGCCCTGAAGGTCGCCGTAAGCTCAACACCGGCTAATACTGCCAATGTCGACCTCACCAAGGTCTTTCTGGTATTTACCCGTGTAGATACCACCGCCACCCAGAAACTGTCACTGGCCTCACTTGTCTCGGCACACACCACCGGCGGCACTGCGATCACCGACAGCCTGGCCGGCGGGGCGGTTGCCCAGTTCAAGACCCAGGTCACCATGGACGATGATGCCTTCACTGGCACGACGGCTACGGTCGGCGGTATCGACCTGACGTTCAACGGTACGGTGGTCGCCCAGTAATACTGCGGGCGACGATAAGGAACGGAGCGCTAGAGATATGCGGCGGGCAATCTACATTTCAGCTAAGTGCCTGGTAGGATTGCTCGTTGCCGTCCTGCTCCTGATGGCGGCACTACTGGGGTATGCCCGCCTGCAAGGCCTGCACATATTCAGCGTTCAGACGGGTAGTATGGAACCCGTGATCATGCCGGGTGAAGCGGTACTGGTCCGGCCCTACGCACCGGCGTCCGGTAGGTTGCCCGGTATACGTGAGGGAGATGTCATCAGTTACCGAAGCCTTCGCAGCGATGATGTCATCATTACGCACCGGATCGTCAGCATCAACCAGCAGGCAGGCACGGTGACTACCAAAGGTGACGCCTTGACTGTTGCCGACCCGCCGATCACGCCTGACCGCATCGTCGGTGTAGCGGTACAGCACGTCCAGTTTACTGGATTCATACTGGACTTCATGCGGCAACCGGGCGGGCTGGCAGCGATGGTGTATGCTCCGGCCCTGATCATCTGTAGCAGCGAGATCCGGCGCCTGGTACGGCACTACCACACCAGTCATTACCGGCTGTATGCCTATCCCTGGTAGCAGCCATGCGGCCAGTGCTAATTCTTACAGCTGCGAGTGGGTTGTGTAACTATAGTTAGCACTGTATTCTGTATGACCGGTCAGGAGGGCTTCCCATGAAGATTACTAAACTCATACATTCTTGCCTGCTGGTCGAGATGCCGGCACCCGTCAACCGGACGGCATTGTTCGACCCTGGTGTGATGAGCGAAGCCGCTATCGATGTCGGTTCACTCGTATTTCTTGATAATATAATCATCACGCATAACCATGCAGACCATATGAGCCTGCCGCTGATACGACAGCTGGCCGACAAGTTCCCGGATGTCCGTATCACGGCGACCGTCGAGGTGTGCGCCCAGCTGAAAGAGGCTGGCATCGAGGCGGTGAGCGAGGAAACTCCGGGCATCACCCTCTTTGAATCACCGCATGCCGATGTCGAACCTTTATTTCAAGTGCCACAGCAACGGGGCGTTCATTATCTTGATCTGTTGACCGACCCTGGCGATAGCCACGATTTCCATGAGACGAAGCCAGTCTTAGCTCTGCCGGTAACCGCGCCTTGGGGGTCCACGGTGCAGGCTGTCAAAACGGCACTGGAACTTAAACCGAAATATATCATACCGGTGCATGATTGGCACTACAGTGATGCAGCCCGAAAGCAGATGTATGAAATACTCGAAAAAGCGTTTGCGGCACATGATATCACATTCCTGAAGCCTGAAACCGGGGTGGCGATTGTTCTGAATATTTAATTTAACTTCTGGATGTCTGAATTGACTGTCAACAGGTGATAACCCGTGTATGGTCGCATACATAGGCGGACTTTGGGCGATGTTGAGGTATACTGAGCAGTAATGAATGCCTCGATAGCATCGGTACGGACGCTGACGCGCCGTGGTATGAAACAAATAGCCCGTATGCTGGACAAGCTGTCCGGTGGCAGAGTGACACCCAATGCAGTCACGTACTTCGGATTTGCGATGCATATACCTATCGCGCTGCTGATAGCCACAGACCACCTGATAGTAGGTGGGATAGCACTCATCATATTCGGATTGTTCGATACGCTCGACGGAGAGCTGGCCAGACTGAAGCAGATGGTGACCAATAGCGGCGGATTCCTCGATGCTTCGACGGACCGCTTCAAGGAAGTCCTGCTGTACACCGCAGCTGCGTATCTTTTTGCATCAGGCAGCCATCCGACATATGCAGCGATCGCCGTCGCAGCCTGCGGTGCATCGATATGCGTCAGCTTCGTCAAGGCAAAAGGCGAAGCCATCGTGGCGACGACGCGCCAGACGATCGGATATCCGGAACTCAACAAGATGTTTTCAGGTGGTTTGTTTCCGTTTGAGGTACGCATGGCGGTGCTGGTGCTAGGACTGCTGGCCGACCAGCTCGTCGTAGCGGTCGCTATCATCGCAGTCTTCTCAGCCGCCGCCGCCTGCCAGCGGCTCGTAACTATCGCCAGGCGTATCGGATGAGCTACAAGCTTGACCTGCATACCCATTCGTTCGGATCGGCCGATGGAGGCCTCCGCCTACTGGACTACCGCCAGGCACTGGTGCGCGGATATCTGGATTACATAGCCATCACCGACCACGACACTATAGCTGCCGCCGTCCATATAAAAGCTGCCCTTCACGAATTAGGGGATCGTATCATCGTCGGTGAGGAAGTCATGACGACCGAAGGTGAGATCATCGGACTGTACTTACATTCGCCGATTCCGTCAGGATTGGCACTATCCGAGGCGGTCAGGCGCGTCAAGGACCAGGGCGGGATCGCGTACGTACCGCACCCGTTCGAGACTGTCCGTAGCGGGATATCCCTGGCGGCGCTGGACACCATCGCTTCCGAAGTAGATATCGTCGAGACCTGCAATGGCAGGGCAATATTCCAGAACCGTGGCATGCAGGCCAGCGCCTGGGCGGCCCGCCACGACAAACCAGGCGCTGCCAGCAGTGACAGCCATGGGCGGCTGGGCTGGCTGCAGACATACACGCTCATAGGACAGGTCCCCACCCGCGATTCGCTGACAGAGCTGCTCGGGCAGGCCACCTACAGCGTCCGTACTGTCGGCATGGGACTGCTGTATCCGAAATATAACCGGTTTATGAAGAGGATGTCCCGTGGATCTGTCTAAGGATATCTTTTTTGCTTTCTGGTTCTTCCTGCCTGCCGGCATCGCTAATATGATGCCGGTATTCGCAGCGCTGATCCCGGGACTCAAGAAGTACGACCATCCGATGGACCTCAACCGGACGTACCGTGGCAAACGTATCTTCGGATCGCACAAGACCTTCCGCGGGCTCATAGCCGGAGTCCTGTCCGCGACTGTGGCGCTCTGGCTGCAACAGGTCGCAGTCGGACATAGTGCTGATCTGGCAGCTTGGACGTCCCAGGTCGACTATACGGCCGTACCGGTACTGCTGCTCGGACCGTTGTTCGGGCTCGGCGCCTTGCTGGGGGATGCTGTCGAGAGCTTTTTCAAACGCCAGATAGGCCGCCAGCCGGGGCAGGGGTGGTTCCCATTCGATCAGACTGACTATATCATCGGCGGAGCGCTGGCTACGATGCCATTCATACGACTATCGCTGATGCAATACGCACTTGTGATCGGACTCTGGCTGATACTCCATATCGCCAGTAATTATGTCGGCTATTTTATGGGAATCAAGGAAAAACCCTTCTCCTGAACACCCGCTTCGGGCGTACTCTGTGCACTCTACTCCTACGTAATGTTGACAAAAACGCACAATAATGCTAATGTCTAAGTATGGTAGAAAACAATACAAATACAACAATAGAAAAAGTATGTAATATCGGCGCCCATGTCGGCGTCGCCGTCATGATGGGCGCAACTCTGACAGGAATGCTTGAAAGCGCTTATCACGAGGGCCACCGCATGGCTATGACGCTGCAGCCGGTATATTCATCGGTCAGCCATGGTCCGGCAGCCGGTGAGCAGGGCAATGAGATGATGCGCCGCACCGGCGGCAAGGAAGAGATCCGCCACACCTCCGCGACCTTCGGCGCAGTCATGCGCACGCACTTCGTCGCCGGCACCCTCTAGGCGCAAGCTAGCGTAGCGCTAATTAACATAAGCGCTATATGCACGTACAATCGGCTAACACCTGTAAAACTGTGGAAAACTCCGCTAGAAAACGCTCATGTTTAAGGCAGAAAGTACTTGTCAGTGGGTACACGTGGGTAGTACACTCTAGGTAGTGGGTAATCGTGGGTAACACAGCAGAGTACAAGAAGGGCACAGGCACTTCATCAAACAGTCTCCAGCCAGTTATCCATCAAAAAACAAACAACCACTCGCACGCTAAAACTATCAAACAACACACTAGGCGATGGCTACAATAGATTATTTCCAGCGCAAGCTCGACGACAAGCGGAGGTTAACGATACCTACCGAACTTAGGGCCGAGTTTGCCAGTGGCATAGTCATAACCCGTGGCTTCAAACGCTATCTGCACGTCTATCCTAAGACGGTCTGGGATGAAGAGGTCGAACCGCTCCTGAAGGGAAGTATCCTGGATGAGCAGATCGCCGACCTCAACGTACAGTTCCGCACCGGGAAGAGTGAGAACGAACTCGATGAAAAGCAAGGACGCCTTGTGATCGAGCAGCATCTCCTTGACTACGCAGGTATCAGCAAGGATATCGTCGCGGTGCGTGTCGGAAAGTATTGGCGCGTACAGCATGCGGAGCAGGCAGATATGTAAACCCTCCGACGAATTTCAGAGAACCTTAACAATCCAGCACACCGATCACCAGAAAACCGAAAAAGCTTACGAAAACTCTTTACTCGTCATAATGCTTATGCTATACTTCAGTCAGGTTTAAAAAACAAAAAACCTAAAAGCAAAAACCTTAACAAAAAATAGCATAACTGAGACTTGTAAACATCAGTAGGGCAACCGCCTTGCCGACTCGAGGTCAGCTATTCGGCAGTCAACAAGTGGCACCTTGGGGCACCACTTTAAAAACCCTTGCACATTCACCAAAAAAACACCTCCCAAAACTCCACCTCACACATAAGTCTCTCACTCGCCAATGAAACTCTCACCAGTAACAAAGGCCACATCGGTCGCAAGTCCGTCCAGAATCACTCATTCCGGACATACGGACTTGTGATCAACCAAAAAACAAAAACGTTCCTACAAAAAAACAAAAAGTTGACTGCCGGATAGGTGCCTTCGAACATAGTTTCTAAAACAAAAACACCAAAACAAACAAACCAAAATACCAAACAAAATATATACTAGGGTAATGTTCACAGACGATCTGCATATTCCAGTATTGCTGGAAAGCGTGCTGCACTACCTTGATCCGCAGCCGGGGGATAGCTACCTCGACCTGACGGCAGGATATGGCGGCCATGCTTCACGCATACTTGGACGCACCGGAAGTCCGGAGAAGTCCGTACTTGTCGACCGCGATAGCAAGGCTATACGCGAGCTTCAGGCACGCTTCGCTCAGACCGCCGGACAGGACGCTGATGCGGTTCCGACCATACTGCACGCCGACTTCGCTACTGCCACGCAGCAGCTGGCCGGACAGGGCAGGCCGTTCGACTGCATACTGGCGGACCTGGGCGTATCGTCGCCGCACCTCAACCAGGCGGCCAGGGGTTTTTCCCTGGCGCAGGATGGTCCGCTTGATATGCGGATGGATCAGGAGCAGGAACTGTCCGCTGACAACATCGTCAACGGCTACAGTGAAGCGCAACTGGTCGATATCCTGGAACGCTACGGCGAAGAGCCGAAGGCGAGGGCGGTCGCACGTGCCATTATCCTGGCGCGGCCGGTACGATCGACCGCAGAGCTGGCAAGCATAGTTGCCAAAGTCTGGTATTACCCAGGAAAGACACATAGTAAGGTACATCCCGCGACGCGGACCTTCCAGGCGATCCGTATAGCCGTCAATGACGAGCTCGGGCAATTGGAAAAAAGTCTGCCGCAGTGGATTAATTTACTTACGCCAGGCGGAAGGATAGCTATAGTATCTTTTCAGAGCCTAGAGGACAGAATCGTCAAGACGATACTCTCCGACAAGGCTGGCGGCTCCCATGGCGGGGGCAATTACGACTCAGAAATCCAGCTCCTCACCAAACGACCGATCACCGCTGAGTCCACCGAATTAGTTCACAATCCGCGGTCCCGAAGCGCAAAGCTCCGGGCCGCAGTGAAAATAAAAAACAAATAAAAAGGAGGCTATCATGCCTATCGCAATCAAATCATCATCACGTGCTTACAAAGTACACGTCAAAGTAGTCTAAGACTACCACGACAGGGAAGGGCAGCCCACGCGGTTGCCCTTTTCCAAGTGATACGGCATACATAAGGCAGCGGGTGACCGTTTGTTCCTGTGTGCCATCAAAACAAAAACTAACACTAAAAGGAGTGCATATGACGTACTCTAGCATTTCCATGTCCTCTCCCGCCCATGGCTCCGTATCGCGCGCCCAGCGGTTCGCCAGCAGGAATCAGAATGCTGTCGATTTCCGCCGCTCCGGTACGAAGCTCGGGCCGATCAGCAACACGGTCATCCTCATCGTCCTGGCATGTCTGCTCGGCTTATTATATCTGACCCAGGTCACCAAGACTGACGCCTACGGCTATTCGATCGACAAGCTACAGACACAGCAATCGCAGCTCAAGCAGGAACATGAAGACCTGGTATTGGCCTCCGCGCAGATGCAGTCGCTGAACCGTGTCCAGGAAAGCCCGCAGGCTACCGCTATGGTCCCGGTATCTCCGTCCGGCACGGTCCGCCAATAATCGTTCTAAGGCGTTCTGCAGATGCTATAATAGACAATTAGCTTATGTTTCAATCTGAGTCTCACGCCGATGACAGCCACGCAGCACAGCCGGTTGTCCGTGTCCGGGTATGGTACGCAGTACTTGTCTGTATCATGGCCGTATTTCTGATACGCCTGTTTTATCTGCAGGTCATCCGCTATGACTATTATAAGAACTCGGCGCTCAGCGACCAGTTGAAACAATATGAGATCCCGGCTTCGCGTGGCGGTATCCTGATGCATGCCGGCCATAACAATCCTGGCGAATCCGACAACTCTGGAACGATTCCGCTGGTACTGAACCAGAAGCTCTATCTGGTGTATGCCGACCCGTTATATATCAAGCAGCCTGCCAAAGTGGCGGGCGAGCTGGCGCGCATCACCGGCGGCAATGCGGCTGAGTACGAGAAGAAGATCCAGGCCGCCATGAAGATCGACGGTAACCGATACACGATATTGACGAAGAAGGTGACCGAAGAGCAGCGCAAGCAAATCGTCGCATTAAAGAACCCCGGCATCGGTGTCCAGCAGCAGGAATACCGGACATATCCGCAGGGGGTGCTGGCGTCGCAGCTGCTCGGATTCGTCAATGATGAGGGTGTAGGCAAGTATGGGATTGAGCAGGCGCTCGACAAGCAGCTCAAGGGCACGCCGGGCGAACTGAAGGCCATCACCGATGCGCAGGGCGTGCCGCTGGCTGCCAGCACCGGCAATACGCTGAAGCCGGCGCAACCGGGCAAGAACCTGCTGCTGACGCTGGACCTGCCCATGCAGAAACGGCTGGAACAGCTGCTGGCCGATGGAGCTAAACGCACCAATGCCGAGAGCGCCAGCGCCGTCATACTGGATCCGCAGACCGGCGCGGTGAAGGCGATGGCCAACGTGCCGACATATGACCCAGGGAGGTACTTCGAGGTCGAGGACGGCACGCTGTTCAACAATGGGGCGGTGTCACATGCGATAGAGGTGGGCTCGGTCATGAAATCACTGACGACGGCTGCGGCGCTCGACAAGGGCGTCATAAAGCCGACGACGACATATTATGACCCGGCGACCTATAAGATAGATGGCTTCAATATTACTAACATCGAGGAGGACGGCGGCGCCGGGACGCGCTCGGTCGCTGACATATTGAACCTGTCACTCAACACCGGCGTGACCTGGGAGCTGATGCAGATGGGGGGCGGCAGCATCAACCAGAAGGCCCGCACGACATGGCATGACTATATGACGAACCGTTATGGCTTCGGTTCGCTGACCGGGATAGAGCAGGGCTATGAATCGCCGGGCTATGTGCCGAAGCCGCAGGATAATGGCGCCGGCATCAACCTGACATACGCCAACACCGCCTTCGGACAGGCCATGACCGCGACGCCGGTCCAGATGGCCGCGGCGCTGGCAGCGGTCGTCAACGGCGGCACGTACTACCAGCCTCGCCTGATCGACGGGACGGTCGACGCTTCCGGCAAGATTACGCCGAAGCGGCCGGTCGCAGTCCGTAAAGGCATCGTCTCGCCCCAGGTCAGCCAGGAGATCATTCCGCTGATGCAGTATGTCATCGACGAACATAACATCGTCCCGGCCTTCGACCAGACCCGCTACAGCGTCGGCGGCAAGACCGGTACCGCCCAGATCGAGAAGGACGGCAAATATCTCGAGAACGACTTCAACGGCACCTATCTCGGCTTCGTCGGCGGCGACAAGCCGCAGTACGTCATCTCCATCTTCATGAACAAGCCCAAGGTCGGCAAAGGCCAGTACGCCGGAACCGCCGCCGCCCAGCCAGTCTTCGTCGATGCGGCGCGGATGCTGATAAACGGGTCGTATGTGACGGCGAAGAATTAGCAGCAATGATGGCCAGGCATATTCCGCCGCTGAAGTGCACTCTACAGGTTGCCGCCTTGCGCCACGGGCGCCCGGGGCAAGCCTGTGGCGTTTGCCCGCACTTCAGGATGCGGAATATGCCGGGCTACACTTACCGAAACTGATGTACTACAGTTGTAAAACGCGTGCTCATGCTTGCAATCCGGAATGTGACAGAGTTAACTTATTGCAATGTAACGATGTTAGGGGAGTGAGATATGGCGGAAGAATTGACACCATCGCAGCAGTATAGGCAGGTCTGGGATGCAGTAGATGGGGCGAAGCGAAGTACGGTCGTCGCAGAAGTAACTGAGCCATATGTATACGGTAGTCTGCGTCCAGAAGTAACAGAGTTACGAGGTCGTTTAGGTGAAAGCATAGTACGTGTAACGAACCTGCAGGTTGCATTCGCGGCTGAAGATGAGGCCGTCAGAGCCGACATCGAACGGTTAGAGTCGCTAGCATACTCTGAAGCTGTTGCATAACAACTTCAAGTTATACACAAAAGTGACCTGGAATTCCTGCTCGAAGCTAAAAAACTGATCTGACAAGTTACTTTGATTATCGATATTGCACAGTGATGAAGCGTGTGGGCGCCTGTCAGCGCGTTCCGGTGCGGGAGGGCGGGCAAACGCCACGTGCTGACACCGTGAAACACTATGTTTCACGGCTGTCACACGTAGAGTGCACTCCCGCGGCGGAATGTGCTGATCAGGCGCAAAACCTCCGATTTACGATGCCCAGTAGATGAACTGTATAGTATAATAAGCGAAGAAGTTTCATCATGACACAAACACTCATATTCACGGTACAGCTCAGTACCATCATCAACATTTTCATGTATGGGTTCCTGGCGTTCCTGATCAGTATGCTGATCACGCCGCTTTATACGACAGCCGCGTACCGGGGGCAGTGGTGGAAGAAGGCGCGTACCGATTCATGGTCCGGGGGTAAGGCGGCAGTATACAACAAGCTGCACGCTGCCAAGCACCTGCGCAATATTCCGACCATGGCCGGGCTGGTCTTCGTGATCACCATCGCGATCGTGACCCTGACAGGGAACCTCAGCCGTGGTGAGACCTGGCTGCCGCTGGCAGGTATGCTGGCATCGGGCGCCGTCGGGTTGATCGACGATGTCATGAATATCCGCGGGACAACTGCCATCGCCGGCATGCGGGCAATCGTCAAATTCAGCCTGCAGAGCATCATCGCCCTGACGATCGGCTGGTGGCTGTTCGCCAAGCTCGGGGTTACCAGCGTCTATGTGCCTGGGTTTGAACAGGTCTACATCGGTGCGGCCATCATCTTTCTGTTCTGGTTCGTCGTCGTGGCGACGGCGAATTCGGTCAATATCACGGATGGACTCGACGGGCTGGCCGGCGGACTGCTGGTGTCGTCGTTCGCGACATACGCGATCATAGCGGCAGTCGAGGGCAAGTACTTCCTGGCGGCATTCTGTCTGACGGTCGTCGGCGCGTTGCTGAGCTATACCTGGTTCAACATATTCCCGGCACGATTCTTCATGGGGGATGTCGGTGCCTTCGCCCTCGGTACGGCCCTTGCTGTGGTTGCGATACAGACCGATACGATCTACGTGCTGCCGATCATCGGTGCGGTCTATGTCATGGAGACGGGGTCGGTCATTATCAACCGCTTATCAAAGAAATTCCGGCACGGTAAACGGGTCTTCCTGTCATCGCCGTTGCACCATCATTTCGAAGCACTCGGTTGGCCGGAGCCGAAAGTCACCATGCGTTTCTGGGTGCTCGGCAATGTCGCCGCCGTACTCGGCCTGATCGTGTTCTTTGCGGGGAGATATTCGTAACATGGCTGCGGGTGGCTTCCGCAGTCCGGCCGCGACGGACAGGTTGAAACGGATGCAACGGGGTGGGAATTCCGAATCAACCGACCTGGGACGGCGCCACCGGCCGGACTACTGGCTGGTCATATTGTGCATGCTGATGCTTTCCATCGGACTGGTCGTCGTCTATGCCATCAGTCCGGCGCTGGCAGAGGCTGCCGGCACCAGCCAGACGCATTATGTCACCAAGCAGCTGATTGCGATCGGACTGAGTATCGTGGCCTTCGTCGCCATGGCCAAGATACCGCTCGGCGTCATACGCAAACTTTACAAGCCGTTGCTGGTTTTGGCGGCCATCGCTACGCTGATCGCTATGATTACCCCAGTCAATCCGCTGTATCCGGCGCATCGCTGGGTGCGGCTCGGTGGGATATCATTCCAATCGGTCGAGCTCTTGAAATTCGCTATCCTGATCGCAGCAGCCGGATTCCTGGCTGAACGGGCGCGGACCCGTATGCTGAGTGACTGGCAGGCTACTATCAAGCCGCTGCTGATCGCAGTCTCTATCATTGTCGTCGTGGTGGCCGGACCGGGTTCGCTGCGGGCGCAGAGCGACCTCGGTTCGGCTGCCGTCATACTTGCCATGATGGCCATCATGGCGTTCGTCGCCGGCATGTCAATCAAGAAACTACTGATCGGAGCCGGTATTCTGGCCATCGGCTTCATCTTGGTCGTGCTGCCATCGGATTACCGCCGGGACCGCCTGTCATCGTTCATGAATCCGGAGCAGAGCTGCTCGCAGGCCGCCGGGTACCAGGCGTGTCAGGCGCTCGTAGCGGTCGGCTCCGGCGGCCTGGCGGGATTGGGCCTAGGGCGTAGCGTCCAGGCGTACGGCTATCTGCCGGAAGCGGCGAACGACTCGATCTTCGCTATATATGCCGAGAAGTTCGGCTTTCTGGGTGTTACGGTGCTGCTCGGGATCATGGTGGCGTTCTTCAGCCGTATGAAGAGCATCGCCGAGCGGGCGCCCGATTCCTTCAGCCAGCTGGTGGTCATCGGTGTCCTGGCCTGGCTCAGCGTCCAGGCCTGTATCAACATCGGTGCAATGATCGGCCTGCTGCCGCTGAAGGGCATCACGCTGCCGTTCATCAGCTATGGCGGCACCAGCGTGATATTCGCGGCAGCGGCCGTTGGACTTGTCTTCCAGGTGTCGTATTATACAGCCATGAGGGCACCGCGTATCCGTAACCCGGGCAGCAGGCAGGACGGTGGAAAAACTAATGAAAGGAGTCGTTATGACGATAGTCGTAACGGGCGGCGGCAGCGGGGGGCATATCACCCCAATCCTGGCAGTCGCGCATAAACTGAAGAGCCTCAACCCGGATGTCAGGATCGTCTATATCAGCCACAAGGGCGACGGGCTTGACGATGTCGTCGCCTCTGACCCGGCGATCGATGAGATGTTCGCCGTTCCGGCCGGTAAGTTCCGCCGCTACAATGGTGAGGGTTGGAAGCAACTGTCCGATTTCAACACCATGTATCTCAATATCCGTGACGGATTGCGTATCCTGATGGGATTGTGGCAGGGATTCTGGCTGCTGCGCAGATTGCGGCCTGCGATCATATTCACCCGTGGGAGTTATGTCAGCGTACCGGTCTGTCTGGCTGCTGCGCTGCAGAAGATCCCATACATCACCCATGATTCTGACGCCATTCCCAGCCTGACCAATAAGATCATCGCCCGTTGGGCGACACTGCATGCCGTGGCGCTCCCGGAAGAGCTGTATCCATATCCGATCGACAAGACGCTGACGGTCGGTGTGCCGATCAGTGAGGAATATGTGCCCGTAAATGTAACTTTGCGCCAGAAGTATAAACAGCAACTGCATCTGGACGGATATGAATGGGTACTACTTGTAACCGGTGGCGGTCTGGGCGCGCAGCGGCTGAACACCGCAGTCGTTGAGAACTCGGCTGAGCTGCTCCGGAGGTATCCGGGCCTCGCGATCGTCCATCTGACCGGCCGGATACATGAGGAGCAGGTGAAGGCCGATTATATGACAGTGCTGGACCCGGAGGCCAGGCGCAGGGTCATGATCAAGGGTTTCGTGACAGATATGCACCGCTATACCGGTGCCGCCAATGTCGTCATCGCCCGTGGCGGCGCGACGAACCTGGCGGAGCTTGCGGTGCAGGGGAAGACCTGTATCATCGTGCCGAACCCCCTGCTGACCGGCGGACACCAGCTTAAGAATACGGCAGCGCTCAGTGCGCGCGGCGCCATCGTCGAGATGACCGAGGAACAGATCCAACAGGAGCTGCGACTGGCTGCAGTCGTCTCAGACCTGTTCGATAATCCTGAAAAAGCGACGCAGATCTCGGCCGCGCTGACGACCTTTGCGCGCCCGGACGCTGCCCGGACGCTGGCAGCGCTGCTGCTGGAGAAAGCCCGGCCATGAGTATTTTCGGTGGGCGAAAGCGCGATGAACCGGCTGCACCGGTTCCTCAAGGCCGCCGCCGGCCCGCCCAGCAAAGCGCTGAACCTACCATGCCTGCCAAAGGTGCATTCTCGTATTATTCACAACGTTCTGAAAGTTCGGTCAACACTGGACGCCGGGAGCGTATTGAGACTATCGAGGGTCCGTCATCAGTGTTCGGGGCGCTCGGCCGCCATAGGTTCCTGACCTGGACCGTATGCATAGTGCTAGGTGTCGGATTTGTCTACGCCATGCTGTTGAAGCCCGAACCGCGTATCGTACTGCTGCAGGACGCTACGACGGCATATTTCCTGCAGGACGAAGCCGTCTACCGCCAGGCGGCTGCTGAGACGCTGGGCAGATCGCTCTTTAATAGGAACAAACTGACCGTCGATACCAGCGCCGTCCGCCTGGACCTGATCAAGAAGTATCCTGAAATCAAGAATGTAACGGTCACGCTGCCGATCATCGGCCAGGAGCCGCGTATCAATATAGAGCCGTACAGGCCGTCATTCCTGTTGTCGACCACTGCCAGCAATGCCTTCCTGCTTGATACGACAGGCCGGGCACTTGCTTCGCTCAACCAGATCCCCGACCCTGAGAAATTGGGAGTCCCGACCGTCCAGGACCGCTCAGGCCTGCAGGTGACGCTTGGCAACCGCGCATTGCCCAGTACGACGGTCAGCTTCACCCAGTCCGTGCTGAAGGCGCTCGATGCTGGCGGTGTCGAGGTAGCGTCAGTCGTACTGCCGGCTGCGGCGTACGAACTTGATGTCTACGTAGCAGGGACGCCCTACTTCGTGAAATTCAATGTTTTAAATGACCCCTTGCAACAAGCAGGGACGTACCTGGCCGCCAAGGGCCGCTTAGCTTCCGAAAAGACGACACCGGCGCAGTATTTTGATGTCCGTGTGCCAGAACGGGCGTATTATAGATAATCTGCGAGGACAGGGCAGCAGGATACTACACCACTAAGTGTTCGCAAAACGTTCATGAAGCGTGGGGATGCGGGGTAGCGTGATCCAAAAACATATAACAATGCAGCATAAGCAATTTGTCAAACAAATCACAGCGGGACAGCAGGAAAGTAGGGGAGTGCAATAAAAAGCCTATATGTCAATTATTTTATGACAATGCAAATATACATGTTTTCACGCACGTCGTAAGGAGTGAAACTGTGGAAAACTATATAAAAACATACGATGCTTCACAATGCAAACTATTGCAAGCGCTGTGGAGCTATCACGGGTTCGGACCGGCTGAATAACACCCCAAGGGCATATGAGTCACCAGAGCCGTCTGATAGTGTGCCAGGAACGCCTATAAGCCCTCAGGGCCTTGTAGGCTTAAGGACGGTGCCGACACTGGCGTGGATGTACAACGCGGCAACGTATAACGATAAACATTAAAAATATAAATGATTTATCGTTTTTACGGGGAAACCCCCTTTTGCAGGATATATAGACCCGTACACATTGTCCTCTTTGTTTGATATAATCACGTCGCAAAATATACATTGTACGACATACTATCTAGGCCCGGTTGTGGGCTAGCACTCGGATCCACGAGCTGCTAGCCCGGCTTTGAATTCCCATGTTCAGTATCGATTGTATGCTCGCCTGCCTCTATTTCCATCAGTATGTTCCAGAAGCGCTACATTGCTAGCCATGTATATATTGCAGGCTCAGTCACATATCCTGCTGTATTATGACGTCTTTGTTCGTATTCTGTACGATCACTGTATACGCAATCCGCACCGTACGTATGATAATTACGCCGATGCATACAGGAGCTTTTAGTAAGTATGAATATGCGAAGTGTTCGTATATTGTACGCAAAAGCAGTCGACGCTACATATCAGTCAGATCGGACTGTTCGGCGGCCGCGTCGGGCAAACCCGCTCGCTTCCCTTTTTTGCGAATGACTGCATCGTATCCACCAAGAAACAGCACGCCATTAGCATCTACGCCGAAATTTTCCGGATAAATGCCATCCAGTATGACATCATGATCGCCGCTACTATAATCGGTCAACCCTTGGGCGACTCTATCCGCAAGTGACGCCGTCAAGGGTTGTAACTCGGGGTCAAGGAGCGACGCGGCAACTAAGGGGCGTAGTTTAGGGGTCAGAGGAGACAGGGCGACGATTTCGATGTCAGGATCGACTGTCACAGGTAAATGTACGGTATCTTCGTCGGGTGAAGTGTCTCGTTTGGCAAGCGCCCAGCGCTGCGGTTTGATCTGGGCACCGACAGATTCGGCCAGTTCCCTTGCCGCCTGGTCGGCCAGTGACAGGATCTCCGGATATCTGTCGGTTGGGTCGTTACTATAGACCTCGGGCCGCCGAACTTGCAATTCATTCAGGCTAAAGTCTGGGCGCAGATCCTCGACATCCTGACCTTCCGTAATTGCCAGACGTCCCGCACGGTGTTGTCCTGCCCGGTACCGTTGTCCCGGCACCTCTGCGGGCGTCCAAGCAACGTCTGTTTCGTCCGGAAGAACCATCAGGAACATATCTTCATTATCAGGTGATTGAGATGGTTCAGGCGATTTTGGAAGATGTGCCATGGTAGTACTCCAGTTACGTTGTATCCATATATCTTACACCATTGATGTTACAAATAAACTTCTATGTTTTTGTTCGAGCACTGTACGTTGATGGTAACGAAACATTATCGCGGGACAATGAGCGGTTCAATATCAACGAGAAATGTGCGGCTCGTGCCTTGCTCGTGATCGTCTTGTTCTACAAATTGATTTAATTTGGCATCCACCCATTCGTATTTAGAGACGGGGTCAAACTCGTGTTGAGTGATGCCGGCCGTGATCTGTTGTTGGGCGGCACGGCCGGGAAAATGAGCGTCCGGTATGGCTTCAACCTCCGCTAAAAGGACGTGGTTCCGCGGTAGCTCGTCGCTCAGTGAAAGCGTGAATCGAGCGGTTTCACGTAATCTTCGAGGGACTTTATATAAACCCCATGTATGAGTGACGACTGTAGCCCCACATTCAGCAGCTACTGTTTCGAAAAGTTCATCTGCAATCTCTAATGTATCGTTTACGGTTTTACCAAAATTGTATGGCAGCTTTATGCTCCGCACAAATGTTTTCCCTCCGGATGACGCGGCTTTCTGAACCGAGCCATGATGCCAAGCAATATCTATGTCCTTAAACTCGGGTAGGTCAATATTCGGACGGCGGTTAAAATAAGTCATTGAATCGTGATTTACTCAGCGAGGCTGTATGTAGCCTTGGCGACGCGCTTGAACTGGGTCTTGCCCTGGAGGTTCAGGAGGATGGTGGTCTCTTTGACATAACGGCTCTTAAGGACGCGCTTGACGATTTCGTCGCGGTGCAGGGGGCCGCCTTCCTGCTTGAGGACGTCGCTGATGATATCAGAGACGGTTCCCTTCTCGTAGCCCCATTCCTTGAGGGCGTAGATGCCGCGGCCGATCAGTACGAAGCGCTTGTCCTTGATGAGTTCGTTGTGGATGGCCTGGGTGGTGACATCTTTGCGCTTGAATTCGCTATCCTTGATAGCGGAGGCGATCTCGTTAAAGTGCATGTGCTTGCCGTGTTCCTTGAGGATGACGAAAATCTTGTCGCGGATGTTCTTGGGGTTGACCATAGGCCATTTGACGAGGCCCCAGCGGCCGTTGAGGGTGGCAAGGTGCTTGCTGATGCTGGCGAGTGATTCGGCCTGCCTGACGTCGCCCTTGTCGCTCGAGAGGGCTGCTGATTTGGCAATCTCGTCGATAGTTGCTGGCTGGCCGATCTTCTTGATGGCGTCGATAAGTTTGGTGACGTCGGATTTGACGTCGGCGCTGTCACGGGTGGCTTTGATGCCTACGGCGTGATGATAATGGTCATCTTCGTTGATGACGATCAGGTCCGGGCATAGCTGGGCTAGGAAAGCGACGCGGGCTTGCTGCAGTTTGCTGACGTCTGATCCTACCTTCTCAGTCAGGGTGCTGACGCGGGCGATGTCACCGAGGTCAGTCAGATACTTCAGGAGTTCTGCCTGGATTTCAGGGATGCGTGGTACGCTGCCCTGCTCTGCGGCGGCCTTGAGGCGGTTAACAACTGATTTTTCGAGCTGGCGAACACGCTCACGGGTTATACCGAGCAATTCCCCGATCTGTTCGAGGGTTTCTTTCCGGTCGAAAAGGCCGAAGCGGCGGGATACGATTTCGCGTTCACGCTCGCGTTCGATGGTGCCCAAAATTTCATTGATGCACTCTTCGGCCTGGATAGTGGTAGTGGGAGACTCTGCAGCCATCGTTATTTCCTATCTGTTAATACAGTAACTAATGTTAACTATAACACCTAAGCATTTGTAAGTCAATCGCTTATTGGTCTGAACATATTGTAGCACGTTGTCGACGGTAATGCCTATGTTATGTTGTAAAAAAGTGATTATATAACGTCCACCCCTGAAAAGCAAGTTTCCGGTGTGTGTGGGAACCTTAAGTCGCTTATATACTACTGTATCAAAAGAGAATAAGAACTTAGCGGTTCCCTGTCTGGCCGGCCGGCTTCTTGACCACCGGCTTGGGCTTTGCTACGAAATCACACTTAGGGGCCTTCGTGATAAATCGTTTATATTGTGCGGCTTTCTGTACAGCTGCAATTTTGGCTTTGTTGTCAAACATGTCCGGGAGCCAGCCTGGTACGGACGGACCTTTGTAGGTTTCGATGTCTACCTGGCAGACTTCGCCGTCCGTGAGTTCAATCTCGGCTATCTCAGTCTGCCTAGGCGCACCATCCTCGATATCATCATTATTCGCAGTTCCGGTAATCTGAAAAGAGACATTATCATAATCGGCCACCCTAAGTCCTGTACTATCGCTGGCATCTACGGCCAGGGAGTTGACGCGGCTGTTGTTGGTCATGCCAAGGTGCGCCAGTGATCCACCGACGGCTAAGATAAGTGTGAATGCGCCGGCAGCAGCACGCATGTGGAGCCGGTGGTCCGGATCAATATTGCGGACGACTGGGATGTTCTCCGACTGCGGAATTCGGGATCTTACTGTATCAACTGCGCCGTAAAAACTTTCTCGAATGTCCATGTCTGCTCCTGAATAATGACTATTGCTCCTACTTTAAACAAACTGGCAGGAATTGCAAATAGATTATTTCTTGGCAGCTGGTTTGCGTCCGTTGACGCCTCGGTTGCCGAATCTGCCAGGCTTCTTGGTCGATGTTGCCGCCAGCAGGTCCTTGACTTCGATCTCAGTCAGTTTGGCCGGGTCCTTGTCCTTGGGGATCTTGGCGTTCTTCTTGCCGTCGGTGATGTACGGGCCGTAACGGCCGTTCAGGACCTGGATGCCGCCTGGGAATTCGGCGATGTACTTCTCGGCGTCCTTCTTCTGTTTCTCTGAATACAATTCTAGCGCTTCTTCGAGGGTGATGGTATGGGGGTCGAGCGGTTTGATAGATACGAAGGTCTTGCCTATCTGTATATAGGGGCCGAAGCGGCCGATATTAGCCTTTATGGGCTCGCCTGGTGTGCCGTCCGGGCCCGGGGTAGTCGTGCCGACAGTGCGCGGCAGCTTGAACATCTCGAGGGCCTGTTCAAGCGTAACGTTCTCAATCTTGGTGCCAGCCGGCATAGGGGCGAACTGCGGCTTGTTGGCCGGATCCTTGTCTTCCTTGTCGGGGTTACCAAGCTGCAGCATCGGGCCGAACCGTCCGAACCGGGCCAGGATCGGCTTGCCGGATTTGGGGTCTATGCCGATTTCGCGGGCCTGGGAGACGGTTGAGCGGTCGATGCCGCCGGAATCGGTAATCAGCTGGTGGAAGGGTTTATAGAACTGGTCGAGCATCTTATTGCGCTGCAGTTTGCCGTCGGCGATATGGTCGAACTCCTCTTCGACGTTTGCGGTGAAGCTGTAATCGACGATCTGGTCGAAGTGGTTGGTCAGGAAGTCGCTGACGACCTGGCCGCTGGCGGTCGGGACGAGTTTGCCGCGGTCGGAGCCGGTCTTTTCCTGAATGACTTCGCGGTCGACTGCAGCACCGGCAATATCAGGCTGCTTCAGTGACAACTGGATGACGTCACGCGGCGTCCCCTCGCCTTCGCCCTTGACGGCGTAGCCGCGGACCTGGACAGTATTGATGATGGTCGCATAGGTAGACGGGCGGCCGATGCCGAGCTCTTCGAGCTTCTTGACGAGGCTACCTTCGGTGTAGCGGGCCGGTGGACGGGCGAACACCTGGCGGGCGCTGGCTTCGCGCAGCTTGAGCGAATCCCCGCTGGCAACGGCGGGCAGGATATCAGCTTCCTTGGTCGAACCGCCGTAGACCTTCAGGAAACCGTCGAAGATAATGACTTCACCCTTGGCCTCGAAGGCCAGCTTGCCGGTAGAGATAGCGATGGTGACCGTCGTCTTCTCGAGCTTGGCCGGGGCCATCTGGCTGGCCAGGGTGCGGCGGCGGATCAGGTCATAGAGGCGCTGGTCGTAATCATTGCTGCTCCCCCGCTCTGTCGCGACATCAGTCGGACGGATGGCTTCGTGGGCTTCCTGGGCGCTAGCGGACTTGGTCTTGAAGGTCCGTACCTGGTGGTACTGTTCGCCGAACTGGCTCTTGATGTAGGAGCTCATCTGCCCCAGAGCCTGGCCGGACAGGTTGACGGAGTCGGTACGCATGTAGGTGATCTTACCTTCCTGGTACAGCTTCTGGGCGCTGCTCATGGTGGCCTTGGCGCCAAAGCCGAGGCGGCTGTTGGCTTCCTGCTGCAGCGAGCTGGTGGTGAACGGCGGGCCCGGATTGCGGGTGCTCGGGCTGGTGACAACGTTTGATACGGTAAAGTTGGCGCCGATCAAGCTTTCCAGGAATTTCTGGGCTTCTTCCTCGGTCTTGAACTTCTGCGGCAGCTCGGCTTTCATCTCATCGGAACCCTTGGATGCGCCCGGGACACTGAATAGTGCGACGACTTTGAAAGTGTACGATCCCTCAAAACTGTCGATCTCACGCTCCCGCTCGACCAGCAGTCGGACTGCCGGCGACTGTACGCGGCCGGCCGACTTACCGCCGGGAACTTTCTGCCAGACGACCGGGCTCAGCTCAAAGCCTACCAGGCGGTCCAGGATCTGCCGGGCCTGTTGGGCCTGCACCAGGTTCATATCTACCGTACGGGGGTGCTTGACGGCTTCCTCGATGGCTCCCTTGGTGATTTCATGGAAGACGATACGCTTGGTCTTGGTGGGGTCGAGTTTCAGGACTTCGCAGAGATGCCAGGCTATTGCCTCGCCTTCGCGGTCTTCGTCGGTCGCGAGCCAGACATCACCCGCATCTTTGACGGCACGGCGCAGCTCGGCAGCGATCTTCTTCTTTTCCGGATCAATCTCATAGACGGTCTTGTAGCCGTCTTTGGTGTCGATCGGTGCGGTGCCATCCTTGGTCTTCTTGGCGATGCTGCGGATATGCCCGACGCTGGAAAGCACCTGGAAATCCTTACCGAGATACTTCTCGATGGTCTTGGCTTTGGCCGGGCTCTCTACGATGACAAGGTTCTTGCTCATCGGCGTCCCGCCGGGGTGTGTGATGTATATATATTCAAAATGATGCTCATGTCTAGGTAGTATACGTGGTTGCGGCCTAATTCTTAAGCGCTTCCCTGCTGCCCACATTCATCGTGGGCACGAAGGACTAATATATAGAACGTCTCGCTGATTGCCAAATATAATTTTCCGAATCCGGCTTTACCTCTGTCTAGCACAAGCATCATCGCTACGATGTGAAAAATTTCATCAAAGTGCTTGACAAGGTTTCCGTCCGGGAGTAAAACATATAAGGTAAATGTAATAAGGCAAGACGCTTAACCAATAGCCGCTACCTGTTTGTAAGGAACACGTTGCGGTTTTTTTATTTGTTAAGATGTTTAACCAAGGAGAAATAATAAAATGATGGAATTCAAAATTGACAGTGCTACCAGCTACGGATCATTCAATGTTGCTGGTCAGCCGGTAGATGGCGAACAGCTTCGTGCCACTCGCTTGGATCGTTGCGCCGAGGCTATGACATCCCTTCGTCTTTCATCGGTCGCAGTAGCTGAGTCCTCTGTTGCAGAGACTCCTCAGGAATTCGCAGCAGAAGCTGGCGCTACCTGGATCGAAGAGACCGATCCAGCCGTCCGGTAAGTACCTGTCCGATATAGTAAAAAGACTTGCCTGGTGCGGGTCTTTTTACTATATACCGCTTTCGTCCTTTTGGACTCGTCGGCATGACCTTCTTCACGGCTGTGGCTGGGAAGACATTCATGGAGCGATAGACGGGCATAAGTATGGAGGAGGGAGTCGGGACGTTATGAACCCAGCGACCACTGATTGGCGCCGAGTGCCCTGACCTTGCCCGTCAGTTCCATCATGGTCAGTGTCTGGTTGAAGTCGCTGATCGGTAACGCCGAGCGGGTCATCAGGTCCGTGCCGTGGGTGACATTGTCTGCAAGCAGATCCAGTAGCAGCTGCTCATTGGGGTTGGAGCCTTTCGGCGGCTTCGATGCAGGCGGTAATGCGAGGCCGAGCAGCCGGATGACATCGTCCGGGCCGGTAGCGGGCATGGCACCTGTGCGAATCAGGTTGTTGGTACCGGCTGAAGTCGGGCTCATGATGCTTCCTGGTACTGCCAGGACGTCCTTGCCCTGGTCAAGGGCGAAGCGGGCGGTATGGATAGTGCCGCTATTGACGGCGGCTTCGGTTATGAGCAGTACGTCGCTCATGCCACTGACGATACGGTTGCGTTCGACGAACTGGTTCTTCCAGGCGATATCCGATCCGGCCGGATATTCGCTGATGAGCGCCCCGCCCTGCTCTACCATGCGCCGTGCCAATCCCGTGTGGGTTGTCGGATAGATTTTCTGCAATGAGCTTGGTAAAACGGCGATCGTCAGGCCTCCGGCATCGAGCGCAGCCTGGTGTGCGATAGCGTCGACGCCGTATGCCAGCCCGCTGATGATGACGATACCCTGCCCTGCCAGCTCTCTGGCGAACTGCTGGGTGACGGCCTTGCCATATGGCGTCACCTTGCGGCTGCCGACAATGGCGACCCGTGGCCGTGACAAGAGGTCTTCGAGGTTGTGGCTCTGGACATATAGCGTCTGTACTGCTGGTAGTATCCCCTCGAATAGCGGCGCATACGGAGAATCAGCAAGCGTAAGCGCATTGACAGCGGTGTTATATTCTTGCCCGGTAATCATAATGCTAGCATCATATCCGTCACATAGCGGGACAGTCAACAATAGCTTTCACAACAGTTAAAAGTCAATCTGTTATTTGCCAAGGATGCGCATCAATCCGATCGGAATAGCGTTGAACGTGCTATGGGCGACCATGCTTGAACCAATACCATGTTTACGGGCGAGATACCAGAAGCCAAAACCGGCAACGCCCTGCGGTATCGGGATAGTCTGTGTGTCATAACCTCTGGCTGTCATGCCATGGGCGGCCGCGAATAGCGTCGAAGAAGCGAAACCTGCGATAAGCTCTTTCCGTGTCAGCTTTTTTGATTCGGTGCCATGAAGCAGATTGGCGCCTATCTTGCGGAGACTACGATCGTCGTCGGTGAGATCGGTAATGACCGAAGGAACTGCCCGGAACAGGGTCTCTTCTATGATCGGTGCATCGATCACTGCCTGCCGCACTTTCCTGTCATCCGGCTGCCATTGAGCCTTGCATCGTTCTGGATCGGAATCAGTCTGGCAGCTACGCTCGATCTCTTCGTTTATACCGGCGTTACCAGCTTTCAAGCCGGTCACTTCCTTGGTCGCCACGGCCGTCGCTACCGCGACTGGAAACAGATATACTCCACCCATTGCCCCGGTCGTCAATCCTCCCAAAGCTTTCATGAATCCGCGGCGGCTCTGGCCACGGCCGTCGAATTCTTCTGGTAGATGCTCTGTCATTAAAAAATATATTACTACATATACAGTAGTTTGCAAACAATCTGACGGCTAGCCTAGTATTAGCATAACCCCAAAAACATGCTTATGATAAAACCTAGCCAAATAGACAAGAATATATTTTAGTATTGACAAACGACATGCTTTTTGCTAAAATACAAATCTGTAAGTTGGTGCACACCCCTCGCACACAACTTTCGTACCTTATACCCCCCCCAATTTCTAACAATTTGTTAGATTGCCTTAGAGCGTGCTTCGGCCCCAAGTTGTTACCCTCCACTTGTCCGTAGCTTGCACCCCGAGTGTAAGCGCTCTAAAGCATACTAACCCCTTTAACCCCGTATTCCCCCTCGTTTTATTTGAGCCGCGTGGAATAACGGAAAAACCTGGCGTGGGCCGTATGTCTAAAGTGTCGAGTTCCTTGCGAGAGGACTTGACCCAGTTGTGCGGAGGCCTTCAAGGTGGGTTGAAGGGTGTTTCTGGAAGATAATGCAGAATATGCGGATTCGCCTCCCTTACTTGGTGCATTATCTTCTGAAAAAGCCCTACAAGCGGTGCCCACCCCCTCTTGTAGGGCTTTTTTAGTATCCGACGACCGGATGTGGCCGGACTCATAGGGACTTGACAAAACGTAAAAAGGAAAGTAAAATAATTTTATGTACCCAAACACTAAATATTTGACGTATGAAGGCCGGAAAAATCTCGAAACGTGTAAGAGCTTCGGGAGGATAGCCGCCATCTCTACACAGCTAGGGCTTCGGGCAGAGTTCACCATCGCAAACCCGCTGCCCTCTGACGATAGCCAGCCTGACCTACAATAACTGATTGAACGGATCGCTAGATCAGAAAGTTGCGCGTCTCCGGCAGCAGCTCGGCGCCGAAGACCAGTTCGCTGAGGATAGCATTCGTCTCACGGGTCAGCTCATCCATATGGCCGAGTTCTTCCTGGCTGAAGCGTTTGAGTACGAAATCGGCGCTGTCCATCTGTTCCGGCACTTTCGGCCCGATGCCGATACGAACCCGGGCATAGGACTCGCCCATGTGCTGGGTGACTGATTTGATGCCGTTATGGCCGGCCGCACTGCCTCCCATGCGCAGGCGGATCTGACCGAAATTGATATCCAGTTCATCGTGCACGACCACCAGCTTGTCAGGTTGGACCTTGTAAAAATTACTTACGGCCTGCACCGCTTCCCCGCTCAGATTCATGAACGTCGATGGTTTGATGCAGATGACGCGGGTGTCGCCCATCTTGCCGGTGCTTATGACGCATTTCAGATCCTTCTTCTGGATCCACTGCTGCATGTCGCTGTTAGCGGCCACGAACGCATCAATAGCGGCGAAACCGATGTTGTGGCGCGTCTGGTCGTACTCCGGCCCGGGATTGCCAAGTCCGGCGATCAGCAAGGTCTTATTGAGGCCGACGGTGACGTAATTGATGGGATTGCTCGCCTGGGGCATGCGCTGGAAGAGTGACATATACGTAAGTATACCGTATCAAGACGTAAGTGCACGCTACGGCCTACTGACACTTGCACAATACGTAGCAACATGTAACGATATGGGGATGAAATTCATAGATAAACAATTCAGGGTCGCCGCCTACCCCGAATTGGTACCCGATGCATTATCGGCACAGGACAGGGAGCGCGCCTGGTTCACCGACGATAAGCTCGAAGTCGCGCCGGTAGAGTATGATGGCGCTGACGACCCACATATCGAGATCATAGGTTGTAGGTCTGATAACATCGGCATTGAGGAGCTTAAGAAGCACGTCTGGCGCAAGCGGTATCAGCTGACGGAGCCAGACGTCGACACGCCTCTCGACGTCATCGGCGGCTACGTGGTCGTCGAAGCCAGGCATATCCTGAACGGCAAGCCTTGGACTGATTGGACGAAGGTCAGTAAGATCGACCCGGTCAGGATACCGGGTATGTTCGACGAAGATATCGAGTAAGGCGCCAGTGTACTGTCCGATTAATAATTTGACGGATAGACACGGACGTAGTCGACTGTCATGCTGGCCGGCAGTACGGCACTGCCATTCGGCGTGCCCGGCCAGACACCGCCCATGGCGACATTGAGGAGGATGTACTGGGGATTCGTGTCGAACGGCCAGGTGCCGCCGGCGGGGACGTTCGCTTTCGTGACGGTGTGCGACAATCTGCCGTCCAGGTAGAACTCTACCTTGCCGGGAGTGACGCGGGCGGCGTAGGTGTGCCAGGCGCCGTCGCGGACCATCGCCACAGGAACGCCGTTACCCCAGTGTGTCGGACCGGCGTGGATCGTAAAATAGGTCTTGGCCTCGGTGTTTATCTGTTCCATGACATCTATCTCACCGGTGCCGGGCCAGCAGCAGTTTGCCAGGGTCCAGAATGCCGGCCAGATGCCCGAACCCGACGGTGTCTGCAGCCGCGCCTCGAGGTAGCCGTACTGGAAGGTGTACTTACCCTTGGTGTTGATGGAACCGGAGGTGTACGCCTTGCCGCCCATCGCTTCCTTGCGGAGCGTGATCTTGACATGCCCTGCCCCGTCCAGCGAGACGTTATCTGCGTCGTTGCCAGTGTAATATTGCAGCTCATTATTACGGATGTAGCCGACCTCATACCCCCATTTGGCTGGATTGACAAGCGAGCCCGCCGGACCGTCGAACTCCTCTGACCACAGCGGCGCCGCGGCTGCCGTCCGGAATGCGGTTGCCTGTCCGCCCGATGCAGTGGCGTCGCTTATGTGGTTGGCCGGCGCAGTTGTCGTCCCATCTTCACTCTCCAGGCTGAAGGACGGTGTCTCTGCCTGTGAACGGACGATAAGCAGCACGCCGAAGAGCGCGACGACGGCAATGATTGATCCGGCGAGTATATGTTGACGATGGGTGCGCAGCGTACGGCTAGCAGCTTTCATTACCAACATCGTAGCAGAAATGCTTATGCAAGCCTAGTGATGGACCTTGATTATTCCGGGCGTCGGAGCCCGGCGCGCGAATTGTTCTTGCGGGGCGCCAGCGTCGGACTGTTGCCATGCGGATGGGTGTCATGCTTTTCGATGAACCACAGCTGGACTGCAGTACCGGCATAGCCGAAACGTTCGCGTAGGTTACGCTCCAGATAGCGCTTGTAGCTCCAGTGGATGTATCTGGTATGGGAGCTGAATATCTTGAAGGCCGGTGTCTTGTTGTCGGTCTCCTGGACCATGTAGTTGAGCTTGGGCAGGCGGTTCTTGAGGCCGGCCGGCGGATGCTTGTCGACCATCTCGCGTAGCCATTTGTTGAGTTCGACGGTCGGTATGCGCTTGCGGCGCTGCTCGTCGATCTCAAGGGCCAGGTCGAAGATCTTGGTGACGTTCTGGCCGGTGACGGAGCTGGTGAAGATGAGGGGTGCCCACGGCACGAACACATACTCCTGGGCGATTTCGGCAGCCAGGTTGTCGCGGACGAACGGCGCGTTGGCGGCGTCGGTATCCTTAGCCTCTTCGAGTTTGAGATCCCATTTGCTGATGACCAGTACCAGTCCCTTGCCTGATTCCTTGATGAGTCCGGCGATCTTCTGGTCGAGCTGGACATTCGGCTCGTTGGCGTCGATCAGCAGGAAGCAGACGTCTGCCTGCTCGATGGCGGCCAATGCGCGGACGACGCTGAACTTCTCTATGCCGACTTCTATCTTACCGTTGCGGCGGATGCCGGCGGTATCCATGATCTCGACTTCGCGCTCATGGTAGCGGACGATGGCACGGTTGACGTCGCGAGTCGTCCCTGCCCTGTCGGCGACGATGGCCTGCTGTTTCTTGGCCAAGCTGTTGAAGAGTGATGACTTGCCGACGTTCGGGCGGCCCAGGATGGCGATGTGCAGGCGGTCGTCATCATCCAGCTCACTGACGGACGGGATGATCCGCGCCAGGCCCTGCAGGAGCTCGTCGACGCCGCGGTTCTGTGTGGTGCTGGTGTGATAGGTCTCTTTGATGCCGAGTTTCATGAAGAGCGTCAGGTCGTGGCCTTTGGCGCGGTCGAGCTTATTGACGACCAGGAATACGGGCTTGCGGCTCTTCAGGGCCATCTTGGCGACACGGCGGTCTTCCTCAGTGACGGGGATGTCGGCTTCGACGACGACCCAGATGACATCGGCGCTCTCGGCTGCCTGCATGATCTGTTCCTGGATGGTGAACTCAAATGCGTCGTCAGGGTCCTTGATGCCGGCAGTGTCGACCAGCCAGAAATTGCTGATGTTGGCTTCGCCGTTCTCGCCCTCGGCGTAGTATTCGGCTTTGGCCATGATGCTGTCGCGCGTCGTGCCTGCCTCGCGGGCGACGATCGCTTCCTTGCGGTCGAGGATGGCATTGAACAGGCTTGATTTGCCCACGTTTGCACGTCCGACGATAGCAACGATTGGTAACTTTTTACTCATTACATCTACTATAACAGATTACGGATATTTCTGGGCGTTGACAGAAATACGGGATAAGTATACAAATATATTGTTCGTCACAGATCGTGATGGAAGATCGTTCGACAGTTCGGAAGGAAGTGAAAACGTGACCGACGAGCCACGGACCGATACCGAGCGGTTGCGCCGGTATATCTTGTGCACGGCCGTGTTCGCCGTACTGGCGATATGGCTGAGGCATCATGCCGGTATCATCCTGGTAGTAACAGGAGTACTCTCGGTAGTCTCAATAGCTATCGCCTTCTACAGGGGTGCGAAAGCCTGGGCGCTTGCGGCGTTCCTCATCCTGATCGCTGGCGGCGCGCTTGACCTGACGTTGAAGCTGACTGGCAACTGAGGGAGGTGAAAATAGTGTCTACCCAGAGTAATATCCGCAAGGATGGGGAGTTCAGCATGATTGCGACTATCGCGCTGATCGTCCTGACGCTGACCTGCATGGGGCTGGGAGTCTTCCTGGAGGCTATCCCGCTGCTGATAGCGGTCATGCCATTCACGTTAGCTTTCATGTCGGCGACGGCTGAGATCACACAGGGATACCACCAACTGCGCAAGCTGACCCGGTTCTTCCTGGTCGCCGGCGGCATGTGCGTCGTGTACTTCCTGTTCACGTGGATCGTGTCCTGATCCAATCATTTCGCAGCTCATCTGAGTGATCAGGTGGCCCGAACAATAGATTAGAACGAACTCTCACGATTGTGACAAAGAACAGGCCGCGATGGACCGCAGCGGGTAGCTGAGAGACGATGGGCGCCCTATGGCACTCAACACCTCATCCTACCCTCTGCAGTCCCGCGGCTTTCTTTATGACTCGATTAATGCTCATATCGTTGACTAATATCAGCTAAAAGTATACTAATATATTGTTCGTCACAAATGGTGATGGAAGTTCTCTACAGTTCGTGGAAGGAGGTGACCATGGATGAGCTACTGCGCAACAAGGGCAAGTTAGGCATCCTGGCGGGAATCGGTTTTTTGTTCGTGGCCTTGATGTTGGCGGCAGCCGATGAGTTCGAAGGCCGGCTGTTTGAAGCTGCAAAAGGTGTTGCAGCCTGGGGTCTGGTAATCGTCGTCGTATGCGCGATCTGGACGGTGGTGGACTACCTGCGCAATCACCACGATTACTCTGATTTCTGATCTTCCAGACCTTGCATGAGTACCTACGGAACCTCTGGAAGGAGGTGAACATCCATGGCGATACCGAAAACGGATGCAGATGCCGTGACGATGCCTGTCATACTGATGGTGATGGGTTTCGCGCTCATCTTCGGTGCTGAACAGGCATACCAGCCATATGCCGGATACATCGGTGTGATTCTGTTGATCGTCGGCAGTTATCTCCTGGGAGCCCGTCCCCGGAGCGGCTGAACAAGCTGCCTTCGGCATCTTTCCCTCGCTCATCCCTACTAACCCCCCCGGCCACCTCGGTGCGCATCGAAGATGCACTGAGCGATGGCAGGCCGGACGTAAGAACTGTAAGATGAACACTCACGTGAGTGACGAAGCAAAAGCCGCATGGCATGCAGCTGGTAGCTGATCGAGTATCTGGTCGCCCTCAAGCGCCCAAAACTCCATCTACCATCTATATCCACGCGGCTTTCTTCATGCGTTGTACTATCACCGCCCGGTTGACTTATTCGCATGAAAAGTATACAAATATATCGTTCGTCATAATCTGTGATGGAAGCCCTCTACAATTCGATCGGGGATGGAAATGGAGATTCGGCTTGAATCAGATGTTGCTACGCAGCCGCGCAAGCGCAACTGGGATGTGGTCGCTATGGTCGGCTCCTCATCGGGGGCGATCGCTGTGGCCGTGTTGGCGCAGTACGTGCCCGAGGTATGCCTGGCGATGGCCTTCGCTGTCCTGTTTGTGGCGATGGTCGTGGCGTATGCACGCAAGATGTGGACTGCCGCGCTTATGCTCTGTCTAGCCGTCCACGCGTACGCGCTCGGGGTGATGCTCTACCTGCTGGTTCCAGCTGTCTACATCTGGATCCGTGCCTCGTGATGCTGTTCAGATCAGCCTGAATACGATTTGTATCCGGCCACCGTGGCAGGATATGCAGACACCCCGGAAGGAGGTGAATCGTATGGGTAACAATACGGAGCCTATGGGAGGTTTCATGATGTCCATCAACGTGCTGACGGTTATCTTGTCAGTCGGGTTGATTGTCGTAGGAATCATCCAGGGCAGTTACTGGCTCATCGGAGCAGGCATCTGCTTTATCTGCAGCGTCTATGCCCGACTCACGATGCCGCTGAAGTACGTCCTGTTCGCGCTTATACCTGGCACGTTCTGCGCCATGATGTCTCTCATGACCTATCAGGTCTGAACGAGTCATCCAGTCTTCTCTCCGCCCTCCGGTTCGCACACTCTATGACGCATGCAAGGTGCATGCCGAGAGGTCCCGGAGGGTTCGACCGATCTGATTGTATGATGACCACGCACGAGAGTGACGAAGCAAAAGCCGCTTGGTGTGCAGCTGGGAGCTGAGAGAATCTGGACGCCACACGGCATCCGTACCTCACCTCCCCCATGCATCCACGCGGCTTTCTTCATGCTTTTTTACCGTGCAAAATCTATTGACAAATATGACCATATGTAGGATGATGTGAGTATATGGAAAAATATCCTGCATCAGATGACCCGCGGTCGTTCGAATTCGAACCTGGTACCATGCCGTATCAGCGGAGTGCTTTCGAGCTGCAGCGCAGTCAGGCCGTAGAGGCTATGCTTCGCCAGTCACTATCGGCCCGCGCCGTCGAAGCTGCAACTGATACGCCGGAACACCGCACCGACAGCCCTGTCGTAGCATCCAAGTTGGGCCACCTTGCCGTCGGTATCGGCGAAGGGGCAGATGACTTTGCGACGACCCTGATGTTCGCTATCGGTGCCCGCGAAAACACCAATCGTGTTCCTGTTACGATCCCACCGGTAGTGCTTGACCGCGCTTTTGATACTCAGCCCCTGGCAGCGTAATCCATGGAGGTGCGGACCGTACTTCTTAACGCCCGCAGTAGTTTCCATGACCCCGATATCCGTTCTGAACTCGTTGAGGAGCTGAAGTGGGGTATTGACGCTGATATCGCCTTGTTCACCGAGGCGTATGATGCCGACCAGGGCCAGTCGGACGAAGTCCTGGCAGCCGTCGAACAGCTGGAGTCCGAGGGATACAATGTCACCCGGACGTCGAATAATGACAGTGATGGCCGCCTGGACATGCGCGCCATGATGGCTGTCAGCCGCTTTCCAATGACGTCCGAAGTTCTGGACCTCGGCAGCCGCAACGCCCTGCAGCTGCATGTCGAATTACCTCCGGAAGCCGGTGCTGCACAGCTTGATGTATTCGGCTTCCACGGCGATGATCGGTCGCCGGCTACCCGTGTCGCCCAGACCCGGACGCTGCTCGGCAGTGTCGATGAAGCAATTCCGACGCTGATGTTGGCCCAGATGAACGCCACCCATGGTGACAGCCGCAAAGATTGGTTGCTGCACCGTACCGGGCCGAAGGTAGCCCGTGTGCTTGGCACGTGTGATCCGGGCGTATATTCCCAGCTCACGGGCATAAATAAGCTGAAGGCCCTGCCCGGCCGGTTCGGCAGCCTGGCCCTGCGCGTATCAGGCCAGGTCGACGGCGAACCACTCAGGATGATGGAAGCGGCCGGTTTCTGGGACGCCGACCCGGAGCGCGAAATTACCATCTCTTCCCTGATGGGTGCGGTAGCGATGCAGGTCGATTACGCCCTGCTGTCCCGCCATTTCTCACTCGACCAGGTCATCAGCCGCGAGACCCGCCCTGTCGAATCCTTCAAGGCACACCCACCGGCTGGCATACAGCACCGTGCCGTCCTGACGACGATATCTATCTAACTGTTATGATTCATCGAGTGTGACGAATCCTCCGGGTGCGAGATTGCCGAGCTGGTAACTGCCGAATTCCGAGCGGTGTAACTTTATGACCTCATAGCCGAGCGCCGCGAATGTCCGCCTGATCTGACGGTTGCGGCCCTCATGCATCGTGACCTGCCAGGCGGTGTCGTCGCCGTCCTTGACCCGTGATAGCTGCAGCCTGCTGGGGCCGTCCTCCAGCCGCACGCCGTGGTCGTTGATCATCTGGTGATGGAGCGGCTCCAATGGTTTGTCGAGTCTGACGAGGTATGTCTTCTGCTTCTCGTACTTCGGGTGTGTCAGCCGCTGCGCCAGGTCACCGTCGGTGGTCAGCAGTATCAGGCCGCTGGAATCTTTGTCGAGGCGTCCGACCGGCTTCAGTATGTGCAGTTCGGGTGGCAGGAAATCATAGATCGTCCGGTTGCCCTGCCCTTCGCGGCTGGTGACGTAGCCGGCCGGTTTGTGAAGCATGATGGTAATGCTCTTGACAGGACATGTAATAGGCCTGTCGTCAAGAGTGATGGTGTCTTCGGTGGTGACCTGTTGGCCCGGGGACGGCGGGCGGCCGTTGACCAGCACCCGGTTCCGGTAGACCGCGTCGTCGGCCGCCCGCCGGCTCATACCGGTCGCTGAGGCTATGAATTTGTTCAATCGCATATCTGTAGTATACGACACCTGCCACTACAGCGAGATGCTGTTCGGGTCAATCGGCTGCTGCGGCTGCGTCGGAGGGACCCAGGCCTGGCCTGGCCGCCAGTTCTGTTGTGGCTGTGGCTGTCCCTGGGGCTGCTGCTGGAACTGGGGCTGTGATTGCTGGGCGGCCTGTCCGGCAGCCTGGCGGGCTTCTTCCATTGAAAGGAGCTGATTGATATTGGGCTTGCTGAGGTCTGTGATAGGAGCGATGACTTTCTTGTGGACGCCTGATTCGCTCGGCTTGGGTGCGACGCCGGTGCTGCTGATCATGTCATTGATAGCATTGGAAACGACCTGGTCGCCGACGGTTGCGCCGGGGACTGTCGGCATCTGGTACGGTTGGCTCGGGTAGCCCGGAGTAGCTGGTGGTGCCGGCGGAACGGCAGGCTGTTCGGTTTCGGGTGCAGGTGCCGGTCCTGGTCCGGGAGTCGGTGTCGTTGTCGGGGCTGGATCCTGTGCGACAGGTGCTGGAACTGGCTCGGCAACAGGCTCAGCGACCGGAGCTGGTGCTACCGGTTGTGGCTGGGTGGCTTCTGGAACGGCTTGCGGCTCGGGCTGGACAGCCAAATCAGGCTGCGGCTGTTCGGGAGCTTCCTGTATGTCATTTATCGGTAAGACTCCCATGTCAGGAGTGCTTTCATCCTTGTCGTACTCAGAATCGTCAAGGTCAGGTAATGCGACAGCTGCGGCATCATCATTCGTCGTGTCGTCGGCTGTCGGGCTGGCCGGCGGCGCAGCTACCGGGTCGGCCGCAGTATCAAGGAACTGGTCGATCTGGGCGCGCATATCTGATTCTGCCTGCTCTGCAGGTTCGGCGGCGTCGATCTGTTCCTGGGTGTCACTGGGGACGACGTCGATGACTGGCTGGGGCAAGTCTATCGGGGTGGGTCCGCCCGGCTCGTCCTGTACTACGGCATCCAGGCCCGGGATTTCGGGGGCTTCTGAAACGACTTCGGCTTCAGGCGTGTTGTCGGCCGGAACATCCTCGGCCGGAATCTCAGTGGCAACGGCAGTGTCAGTGTTCGGTTCATGCTCTTGTGTGGGCTCGTCAGCCGACTGATCATCAACCTGTTCTACGGCAACCGGCTCCGGGGCTACGGACATTTCCGCAGGTTCGACAGCTGGTTCTACTACCGCTACTGGTTGTACTGCCACCGCTGCCGGCTCAGGCGCCGCTTCGGCCTGGGGTTCCTCGGCCGGTGCTATGACGACAGGCGCGACAGCTGCAACCTGCGGCACCGGCTCTGCTGCGACAGGAGCGGCCGGTGTCGGAATGTCTGCTCCGGTGCCTTCCAGGACGTCATGGGTCGCTTTGACAATATCTTCCAGGGTGACTTGGGACTTTACGAGGTATCGGTCGGCGCCAAGGGCTCCGGCACGGGCGTTATCCTCAGCCTGGCCGAGGGCGGTCAGCATGATGACTTTGACGTCGCGCAGCGTCTCGGTATTACGCAGGATATCCAGCATCTCGAATCCGCTGATCTTGGGCATCATGACGTCGGTGATCACCAGATCGGGGTGCTCTTTGGCAGCGACCGCCAGGGCAGCTTCACCATCTTGGGCGGCGACGATATCATAACCTTCAGCAGCCAGGCGAGCTTCGTAAATCTCCCTGAGGTTATTGTCGTCTTCGACGAGCATGATCTTTGTCATTCTGGTTGCCCCTATCTGCTTTGGCTGTTAATGGCTGGTTATACGTTAGAAGTGCTAATGTTTAGGCACATTGTATCATATTTGCGCGATTGTCTATGAGGATGCCAGTGAAGTGATCGTCGGCAGAGCGTTCGTATTCGCTTCGGCCGCCTGCAGTTGTCCGGCCTGTTGGGTTGAGAGCCTCGGCAGGTTGATGAAGAACGTGCTGCCCTGCCCGACCACGCTTTCGGCCCAGACCCGTCCACGGTACAGCTCTACTATCTTGCGGCAGATAAACAGGCCGAGCCCGGTGCCACCGACGGTACGGGTCGCTGAGTTGTCGACCCGGTAGAATTTCTGGAACAGATGCGGCAGGTCGTCGCCTGGGATGCCTGGGCCGGTATCACGGACGTAGAACTGGACGACTTCGTTATTCCCGGTCAGGCCGACGGATATCTTGCCCTGGTCGGTGTATTTGACGGCGTTGTCGAAGATGTTGGTAATGACTTCGCGCAGCCGGTCGGCGTCAGCCAGGACGTAGTACAGCGGCCGGACGACATGGCCGAGGTCCTCACGGGCATTGATCACCTGGCTTGAACCGACAGCGAACTCGATGTTCAATCCCTTTTTGACGGCTGAGAAGCGCAGGTCCTCGGTGATCTGCTGCAGATATTCGCCCATCTCTATGACGACCGGGTGGCTGCTGAGCCGGCCGTCCTCGGCTTTGGCGCTGGTCAGCAGGTCCTGGAAGAGTTTGCCCAGGTGCTCGGTGCTGGTATGTGCCTTCTCAAGATAATCGCGCGCCCGGCTGTCAACGGTGCTGACCCGGTCGTTGAGCGCCAATGCCAGATAGCCTTCGATGGCGGCGACCGGAGTGCGCATCTCGTGGCTGGCCGTACTGATGAATTCAGCGCGCTGCGATTCTTCCTGCCGCTCCTTGGTGACATCGCGGAAGACGGCGACGGCCGCATAGACGTGCTGGCCGGCCAACGGACCGTTATCCTCGATGAGCGGCGACACATGCAGGCTGATCGGTACCAACTTGCCACCCTGGATCGATAAGGCTGCGTCATTGACACGGATGGTCGTCTTTTCCTTGAATACGCGCTGGAACGGGTCTTCGGCGTCAGACAGGGCCTCACCCTCTTTGTTCACGAGCTTGATGATGTTCGTATAGTCGAGGTTCATCGCCTCTTCAGGTTTCCAGCTCAGGATGATCCCGGCGCCGGGATTGAAGGATCGGATGATCTTCTGATCATCGAATAGCACGACGCCATCTTCGATAGCATTGACGATGATGCTCGATTTCATCTTCTCGTCGCGCAGTGCTGCCGCCAGCTTGTTGACTGAACCCGGCGTACCTAGCCGTTTCTTCTTGATACGCCAGAACACCCAGAAGCCGACCGCCACTCCAAGCGCTGTCAGCGCCATAGGGACAAACGACTGCTTGTAGGAGAGCAGCGTAAACGCAAGATAATAGTTGAGGTAATCTGTCACGGGCATAATCGCTTACGTTTAGTATCGTCTTTTTTGCTACATTTTACAATCCATGGAATACATATCTGGACGCAAGCTAACAGATGTGATAAGATAACGCGGTTGTAAATAGTCCGTTAATCGGACTATTTATGCACAGTAGGTCACACAGGCTTCAAAATCGGCGTTTGTGAATCTACTGACGAATCGTTGGCCTCATATGGCTTCGCCATATCAAGTCCATTTCTCGGAAAATGCTTCCAAGCAAGCTTGTCCGCGCTTTCCTTCGAAATGGCCTCATCGTCTAACGGTTAGGACACCAGGTTCTCATCCTGGCAATTGGAGTTCGATTCTCCATGAGGTCACCAAGTAAAAGGCTCACCGCAAGGTGGGCCTTTTACTTGGCCATGGGAACCGAGCCCCAATTGCCTGACCGCCGCAGGCAGTGGCAATTGGTGTGCGAAGACAAGTGGCACGCGCAGGAGTTTACTGCCTTCATAGCCGGACTATGGGGAGTTGCATAAACTATTTAAACATTCTATAATAACACTTATATGTCACAGATACGCCATGAACTCTCAGCACAAGCAGCTGGACTTGAAGCTGCTTCAAACGCCGCTACGTCAAGTCTTGGCCTAACTCCAGGCGAATTTGCTTGGTTCAGCGGTGAGTCTCGTCATCCGATGGAGCCACAGATTATCCTGCCGGACAGCGATGTTGTCCTAGACTATTTCACGAGCCACGCAACCCTGTATGGCGGGCTGATAGCAAACGATGCTGGAAAATATAAGTATGGCCATATACAAGCTTCGGTATCGGAGTATATCCCTGAAGGGGCCTTACATCAGGCTGGCCGGAACCAATCACCGGTGCCATATATTCCACGACTATTAAGTATGAATGATGGCAGTATGAATGATGGCGTGATCAATGTTGATACACCGACGCTGAATCCGTCCCCAAATGATGGACCAGTCGTAATCGAAGGCATAGGACGAAGTCCGCGCTTTCGAAAGATCACTTCCTACCACACGCAGACCGGCGATGTAATGGTCAGGAGCGGCGAACTTATAACAGATGGACATGGGTGGGTTGACGACAAGACTATTGAACATGATGCGTTCGAACTGCCTGATGGCATATTGCTACCACGCCTTGCTACTGTCGTCCGTACAATCAAAGCTACATCGTACATGTTTTCTCAGATCGCATCACGGAACATAGAAAGTGTATCGTGGGACATCAAAGAAGATGCACCACGATACTAGCTACATGACGATTATGAAATGATAAAGTCACTTATCAGCCGTTAGCCTCACCGAAATTACTCGCGATTGACCGCCACCACAAAGCATAACGTATCCACAAAGCATAACGGCTATTGCAAAAAACTGCAAAATGTGGTAAGATGGTACATATGATCAGAGCATTGGATGTTCAGAAACCCCCTGCTATCGCTGAAATTACCCCTGATGAGTTAGCTGATACTATGGAGCGCGTACTAGCTGGCGAGCTACCAGGATTCGTCGTCAGTGCTGCCGTGCCCGATGCATTCAATCAAAGCATCGATATCGCTACCGATATGGGACTTGATGGCGGCATCAACAATACGACGATGACCTTCAATTACGACACCAGCGTAGCCGGACTCGCAGCGGCCCGCGCAGAAGGACGGATTCCCGGACCCGAGGAATGGGAAGACTTCGGTATTACTTCTCTCCATGCGGACGGCGAAGAGGGCGATGAGATGCTTTCCATCTCGCGTGCTCTTAGAGGCGCCTATATCATCAACGTCCTCAAGCGCGGCCCGGCCACCCAGGACGATATGCCGATTGAACTTTGGGATACGCTGCAGGTTGAGAATACCCGCCTTCTGCTCGACGGCATGGTCGATACCGACAATCTATCGCCCGTCATGACCAGCCTTGATATCGAAGCCGGTGACACCGTTATCTTCAATCCCAGCAATCCACATATGGGAATCACCACCAAAGCACCCCGCCGTGCTGAGACGACATTCTATTTCCGCGGCCGCTAGACTTTATATACATCAATACGCTTCCCTCTGGAAGCAGAACAAAAAGGAGGCTCAATGAAGCCCAGATTACTACTACTTAACGGCCCGTGCGGGATCGGTAAAAGCACGCTCGCTCAGCGGTACGCTGACGAACATACCCTCGCCCTGAACCTCGATATGGACGAGGTTTGGTCCATGATGGGCCAATGGCGAGCTGAGAGGGTGCGGTCGACTGAGCAGAAGCTCAAACTGTCACAAGCTATGGCGGAGGCTCACCTGACGAGCGGATACGATGTCGTCATCCCAAATATACTTAATGCTGAGAACCTTGACAGGTTCAGTCAGGTGGCACAGCGGTGCGGTGCTGCAATCTGTGAATTTGCCCTGATAGTCCCGAAGGAGGAGGCGATCCGCCGGTTTATCCTCCGTGGCCAAGCCGGAGGCAATCCGACAGGTTTCCGCCCTGGCGGCATCCTTGAGACGAGCGGTGGCGTCACGAAATTGAAAGCGATGTATGACGATTTGCAGGCTACCCTGGCCGGAAGGCCTGATTGTGTCATCATCGAACCGGTATTCGGTGATATCGATGCGACGTATGGTCAGATCATGTCACATATGGAAACCGGGCCAACGGCCGGGTGATGCATCTTATGAGAACCATTCCTTCGTGTCTGCGATGAACTGCTGCGTATCCCTGAATTGTACTGCCTTCATCCCCTGCGCCCGGGCGGCGGTGACATTCGTTTCAAGGTCATCGGTGAAGCCGACTTCAGCTGCTGACAGCTCTAATTTCGACAATACATATCGATAGATGGCCGGGTCGGGCTTGCGCAGGCCGATATCGCAGGAAAAGAAGAGATTGTCGAAGGGTCCGTACATACCAGCCTCGCGCATGGCCTCGACATGGGGTGGGATGGTATCGGAGAGCATGGCGATGCGTATGCTGCGTGTTTTGAGTTTGTCGATATATGCGTATAGCTCTTGGTTGATGACAAGATTCTTAGCATAGTCGCCACCGAGTACATTCTCCGACACAGAAACGGTCCGTGTGCCGTAGGCGTCACTGACCTTCTGCCAGAATCTGGCCTCATCGATCAGCCCGGCACCGAGCAGCGGCAGGAACCGCTGGTGCATGTCGTCCATCTGCTCGTCGGTCAGGCCTAACTCACGCTGGAGGGCTGCCGCGGTCGCGACATCCTTATTGAGAAGGACGCCGCCGGCATCAAAGACCATCGCCTTAAGCATGTGGTGCCGCCTGCCGTGTGTCATCCAGGTAGGCTTGCATGCGCGGCTTCAGGTACGGAACAGCGTCCTCTAACTGCATGAATTGATCGACCGGCATGAGTTTCCAGCCTTGCCCCTCGTCGCCAAACCGTACGTTATCGACGTCGGACTGACTGATGCGGGCTACCATGAAATACGCTATCATGCCGGGCTCTAGCATAGACGGGAATGTCCGCTGCCAGATGATTATTTCCGGAAGCAGTCTGATGCCGAGCTCTTCGTCGACTTCACGGGCAATGCACTCAAACGGCGTCTCACCTGCATCCCTGCCACCGCCGGGGAAATCCCATAAACCGGCAAAGCTCAGACCTGGTATGTCGTCGCGCTGTATGATCAGCAGCTCGCTGCCGAGCAATAGCGCAATCTTGACACCGGTAAAATTATCTACATCGTTACTCATGGCACCAGTATAGCGCACCTCTGGCTCCAGCCCGCTCCTTACCGTTACTATACAGTAAATTTACACTCATGGCGTAAGAGCCATTTATTTAACTGCCACATCATCCGTCCCCTCCTATCATGAGACACGTACAGTAATTGAAGGAGGGACAGATATGGATTACAAAAACTGGATGGGACAGACCGTACTCGATGAAAATGGGGATGAAGTCGGAACGATCGACCAGCTATATGTCGACGGAGATACCGAAGAACCGACATGGGCTACGGTGAAATCAAAGACGGGATTGTTCGGCAGCAAGACGAACTTCGTGCCGGTGTCGCTGGCTGAACCGACTGAGGATGGCATCCGCTTCTCAACGACCGCCGAAGCGATCACGACCGCACCTGGCATCGAGGAAGATGGCGAACTGAATCCTGCCGAGCAGGCGACGCTGTACCGCCATTACCGTAAATTCCGGGATGGAGCTGGCACTGCAGATGACGAAGACGACGAGGATGACGGCGAGGTCACTGCTGTCGATGATGACGGTGATGCCAGGGGTACCGTCGGCCATGATGTCAGCGGCCCGACGACTGATGATGCCATGACCCGCTCCGAGGAGGAGCTGAACGTCGGTACCCGCAAGGAGGAAGCCGGCCGGGTCCGCCTGCGCAAATATGTCGTCACTGAGAACGTCCAGACGACCGTACCTGTTTCCCGCGAGGAAGTCCGCATCGAGCGCGAACCGATCACCGATGAGAACGTCGGCCGCGCCACCAGTGGCCCTGATCTATCAGATGAGGAACACGAAGTCGTCCTGAACGAGGAAGTCCCCGTCATCGAGAAGAAGACCGTACCGAAGGAGCGCGTCCGCCTGAACAAGGAGACCGTCACCGAGGAACGTCAGGTCAACGAGGAAGTCCGCAAGGAGCGTATCGACGTGGATGGCGACGGCGACCGGGACTAACGGTCAGACTACACCTGAACACATGAAAAGCGGCCCGGGTGGCCGCTTTTCATGTGTTCATACAACTTACAGTTCTACTATGTCGTCCGGATCCCAAAGCTTATTGACCTGCTTCTTGAACTGACCGTCCGGCCACTCATGGCGGCCGCGCGGTACGGTGGCGAACCTGATCTCATCGTATTCATCCCAGTCATACGGCTCGTCATCGAACCTGAAGCCGATTGATTCGAACGTATCGGCCAGTTTATGTGGCGTGTCCTGGCCGCCGAACAGCAGGAATTCGTAATCCTCCCTGTTATGGTACCTGGCCGCCGCGGCAGTCTTGATCGGGTTAGGTACATGTTTCGGAAAATCCAGATTTTTTGACGGCAGGCGGACGTTACTAAAGCGCGACCGGTGGAACGTCATGTTCAGTGGCTCGCCTGCTTCATCCGCCGGGGAGTACAGCACGAACTGGCCGATAGGAGCTTCTGAATCCGGCTGTACATTGAGCAGCACCTTGTAGTCACTCTCGGTACCGGCGCCATGATCGTTGAAACCTAATTGTAACTTTCGGTGGTATACCGGTGGATTTTCCGGCCTGATAGAGTCGGTGGGGTCGGTGACGTCAATAAGCACGACTGATACTGCTGCTTCGGTCAGGAGTAGCTCTGCTGCCTTATGGACACCGTTGGCGACAGACGGGTCATGCTGCATCCTTTCAAGCACCGGGTCGATAGCATCGACAGGTAGTTCACGCGACACATCATCAATGCCATACCCGAGCTCGGATCGGGACAATAATACGGGCTTCTGTAATGAAGACATAATCATGAATTATACAACAAACACACTACAAATGCAATACCGGTTATGTATATTAATACCCGGAGAAGTAATCACTGGTAATCCGGCTGCGGCTGACACCCTTGGTGGTCAGCTGGCCGCGGATGCCGTCGACCATGGCCCGCGGGCCGGATAGATAGAAGTGCCGTGACGCAAAGTCCGGCGCTGCTTTGCTGAGTAGCTCCGGACTGAATGCGCCTGTTATAACACGGACTTTGACGCCATGTTTGCCAGCGGCATCGAGGACGTCACGGTAGGCTTGCTCGGCGGCGTTGGCTAGCAGATAGATGAGGATGATGTCGCGTGTCTCACCGCTGTCGATGAGCTGCTTCAGCATGCTGCGGAACGGCGTGATGCCGATGCCGCCGGCAATAAATATCAGCTTCTCTGCCTTGTCGGCCGGCAGCGTGAAGTCGCCGGCGACCTGGCCTGCATACAGATATTGTCCGGGTTTCAGCTCGCGCAGACGCTTTTTGAAGCTGCTGGACGGCTCGTAGAACTTGACCCCGAGCTGCACGGTTTCCTCTGTTGGCGATGAGGCGATGGTGAATGTCCGGCGGTTGCCGCGGCTGTCAGCGCCCTTCGGCGGGAGTGTCCATTCCATGTACTGCCCTGCTTTGTACTGTACCGGCATGTCAGGCGTGAACACATAATTCGCTACCTTGTCCGAGATGCGCTGGACCTCCTTCAGAGTCATTTTTATCCGCTGGCGCGGGTTGGCTACTGCCACATAGAGGTTACCCGCCAGCAGTGCTATCTCTGGCGAAACATAGAAGCTGCCGGCGCTCGGATGGAGCGCATACAGGCCGCCGACAATGGCCGCGAAGATGATCTGCTGCCCGCGCCGCGCCGGCATGGTAAGCGGTTCGGTCAACATGATGGTACCCAGGAATATCAGGGGTGACGAGGTAATCGCCAGGCTTACGGCTTCACCGGCGGATTGCTGCCGGGCGATAGCCACCAGTACGACCATCAACAAGGCGACGCCGGCAAAGGTCAGGAACATCGGGAAGCGCCGGATCTTACGGACGACCAGCAGGCCGAGCAGCAGAACGAACGGCCAGAGTGCGCTGCTGCCGACCCACCACGATGCATATAGCAGTCCGGTCAGGCCGAGGGCTGCGGCGGCGAAAGCCGCCGGATTGAAGATATGGGCGCGGCGCCGGGCCAGGAAGAATTTGGAGGCCATGGCCAACACTCCGGCCAGGAAGACGAGGGCGCCGCGTTCGACAGAATCCGTCGGAGGCAATATGAAGTACAGGATGAGGGCGGTGATTATTTCCGACTCGAAGTTGAGCGGTACGCGCCATATCTTTGCCAGCGCCTGGTTGGCCAGGAAGCCGCCGAGCGATACCAGGGCCAACGTCAGCAGTAAACCGACCGGGGACAGCGACAGCACCCCGGTGAACGCGAAGATCAGGCTGAGCAGGATCAGAGCGCTGAGCCCATACAATATGAGCCGGTACATAGTGATGTTGTTCAGTTTCTTGTCGATACTTCGGATAATGTTGTTCATTTAGTTACATTATAGTAGAACGTTGCCGGAAACCCGTCTGATTTCTGTATAGCTCCATCGGTAGTGACGATGGCGTTTTCAAATGCGAATACCTCGACAAAAGCCTCCGGTGATGCAAAATAGAGGGCCGTCGCCAGTCCGTCGGCCACAAGCCCGCTGGCTGCGGTGACCCAGACCGCCTGGATATGCTGCGGTGATACGAGCTTCGATGGATGTATGATGTGATGATATGTGCTCCAGGCCCGACGGTTGCCGGATGAACCGCAGATGCTGCCGCCACTGAGGTGGGCGACGCCGACTGCCATAGATGGATCTGTAGGATGCTCGAGTGCTACATCGAGGGTGCCCTTGCCTTGGCCCGGTGTGGCGGAGCTGGATGCGGTGTTTTTATATACAATATCGCCGCCGGCATTGATGCAATAGCCAGTACAGCCTGACCGCTCAATCACCTGTCCCACCAGGTCGGCCAGATATCCCTTGCCGGCCGCACCGAAATCGAGCAATGCAGGACGCTTCAGCCGGAGTACGGGGTATTCGTATGTCATGACCTCGTCCCATGCAGGTACGGCGGCCAACGACTGTTTCAGCCGCAGTGAATAAGCGGCGTCGTACCCGGCGTCCGACAGCGTCTGCCCGATGAGCGGCGTGACTACACCCTCCGTCAGGTCGTACAGCTGCCGGTACAGTGTCAGCAGTGGCGCGGCATCATCGGGCAGCATGAAATCGCCGGCGTGCCGCGACATCTCTGTCACAAGCGAGTCGGGCCGGAACCGTGAATACACTTTGTCAAATGCATCGATCCGCTTATGGATGGTACGTTCCAGTACAGCTGCGTCATGCGCCGTTACAGCATCATACAGTTCAATGATCCAGGAAGTACCGATCGCATCAAACATGTAAGTCTGCATAGACACAGGGCCGGACGCCACCACGGTTGTCGTGCTCCCCTAGCTCTGCCCTGCCTGTGTCTTGATCTGTTCCAGGGCGTCATTGAAGCCGCCGGATGTCAGCGAAGACCCGGAGACATGGTTCAGTTCGATGTCGCTCAGTTTCTTGCCGATGACCAGCTTGGCGAAGTTCTGCTTGAACTTGTCCTGATATTCCTGTGCCTGTGGGTTGTCGGTGTCCTGCTGGACGGCAGCGGCCGTCACGACGTCGTCCCTGACAGTGACGTCGACCTTGATCTCCTCGACACCGCCCGGGCTGTTGTAGCTGTCGGTCGCACTGTAGCTGCCGTCCTTGTATGTCCCACTGGCGGTGGCCGTCGGCTGAGTGTCGGTTGCCGGTGCCGGTTCCGGGCTGGCCGGCGTGGTGGATGCGGCCGGGTTGTCGCTGGAGCGGCTGACGTCCGATTGTTTGCGGTTATTCATACCGACGAGCCCGGCGACGATCAGCACGGCCAGTACCACCAGGAACGCGGCAATCGCCTTCTTATTCTTGTTACCGTTCTTGTTCTCGGCGGACGGTTCATCCATAGAAACTCCTTTATCAATACTGCTTCCACCTTAGTATACCCGTCTAAGTCCCAGCTGAAGCTATTGCCGGTGCGAAACATATGGCATATAATCTTCAGCCATGCGCGACAAGAGTCACCACAGTGCAACAATTGACAAAACTGCAGAAAAGGTGTAGAATATAGTTTAATCATGTCTAATCCATCTAAGTACGACAAAGTCCCCATAGACGGAGCTAATTCCCAAGACGAGAGAATTACCGCATTCAATGCTCCTGCGATGCCGAATCTGAGGACAGATCTAGAGACGGCAATCCGATATACCGAAAGCTATCGGCCCACCGCTGTGTGGCCGAATACCGATGAGCTCAACAGGCAGGTACCACTACCCGCACCGGCTGAAGCTCACATTACCCGGTCTCCGAGAAAGGTAAAAGGTGAAAATGTTACATGGGATCTGCTGGGAGCCGTTGACAACGTGGCGGTTGCGGTGAAGTGGGAGGCCGAAGCAGGTTTCGATGGCGATAAGGTGGATCTGAGCAGCTGCTACTCCAAGTTCAATGTAGTGATAGACTATTCGACTGGAATCTTGGGTATAGAAGCGACTTTTGCCAATGCCCATGAAGTAGGCGGCTCTGATAGTGTCGTCCTGGTTGACCCAGCGTCATTGCAGCCGCTGACTCCCTCGTATCCAGAAATCATCGGCTTGGGCGAAACCTACATCGCATATAGGTCAGAATATGGCATAGTCACCTACTGCGACCCTCAGACGGTGCCGCCGGATATAAACTTCCTGCTAGATAAAGAATCTAGGATGTCTACTGGAACGTCCGGGTGGTGTGTGGAAGTCGCAGATGACCAAGGAGCCGTCGATTCTCTGCTTTCAGAGTTTTCTGAAGATTATGCAAAGCAGAATCTGACTAAACCCTTCCCGCTTGGATTTGAAGGTCCGAAGCTGGCAAAATATATGGCGAGCGGATATACGAATCCCAATGCCCATACATCTGAAACGACCGAGACTCCGCGCCCTACCCTAGGGGCGACTTTCTTGGAACCGGCCGTACGCAAAGCACCGGCTGAACCGCCGCTGATCGAAGGTGTTGAGCCGGTCCACCACCTCCGTGCCGGCAAAAAGTTACACCGCAAGGCACAGCAGATCGTAAATGGGTACGAAAAAGTTGACCGCAGAGCAAAAGACGCCTTGAGAAGTCCTTATACTCAATCGGTCCGGCTGCCAGGTGTCTGGCTCGAGACGGATGACTTGTCGGTCATTGAAGGCGACGGTATCGTCGCTATGACCGTAACGGCGGACGATCGTGCCAAGAAGCAGGTCATCATAGAACGTATTGAACGGAATGGCCGCCCATTACCAGACAGCGGCATCCATATGGTGACGGATGATGACGGGCATGTCGTACTGAATGCGGTTAACCGGGATGTGGACAGCCTCCCTGGGACTGAAAAGTATGCCGATCTACTGAACGATACCGAAGCGCTGCTTGGGATGTATGGTACTGCACTGGGTCATCGCAGTAACGTCCGGCAACGTCCGCGACGTATGGTATTGCCAATTACGGCCCTTGATGTAGACGCATCAGATATGGGAATGATGGATGAATTGCCCGGCCTGGTAGTCAAGAAATCGACTCCCAAAGAGATCATCGACCAGGAAGTAGCCCTATCTGTGGCTAAGTTCCGTTACCACCGCGGTCCGCGGTAATTACCGGTGGTACGGCTGCCCGGCGGCGATCGTGCTTGCCCGGTAGAGCGTTTCGGCCAGGATGAGCATTGCCAGATCATGCGGGAATGTCAGCCGCGAGAAGCTCCACTGCAGGTCGCAGCGGGCGATGACGTCGTCCGGCAACCCATCCGGGCCCCCGATTAGGAAGGCGGCTTCCCTGCCGTCCTGGTTGCGCTGCCCGATGAATGCGGCCAGTTCGGGGCTGCTATACTGCCGTGCGCGTATGCCTGGCAATCCGTCGATGACCAGTGCGACCTTGTAAGCCTGCCCGGCGGCAGCCAGCAAGTGTCCGCTGTCGTTGTGCTTGTCCGCGACGTGGGTCGTCCGCACTGTATGGTAGTGTTTGAGCCGTCCGATGTACTCTTCCCAGCCCAGCCTGGCATAGGCCAGTTTCGGCTCGCCGACGGTGATGATATGCAGCTTCATATTCCAAGTATGACAGAAACAACCACTATTGCGAAGTAAGGGTGATTATGCTAAAGTAACGTGCTATGACAGAGCTTAGACCCATTATTGTGGATGGTGGTGACCGCGTAGTCCATACCGTTGAAGTAGTCTCCGGCGATGTCGAAGTATACGATGGGGATAGCGAGGTTTTTACCGACGTGTATTCTATAGATGATGAGACTCCCGATCATGCGCTCCGCCGCCGTTCCAAATCTCACAAAAGATTTAATGCCGTGTATGACCCACTCGAGATCCAACCGTCTAGCGATTATTCCCGACCTAAAAAAATGAATGATATATTCGAGGAAGATTTATCAGGATCTGAATATGACAGGTTGAGGGTGAATCTCCACGGGCGCAATGGACTATTGATGCGGCTCGGCGGCAAATTCGTATCGGCGACCGCCAGAGCCCGTAATATGCCTGAACCTGACGCCGATTGGAACGCACCGGTGCATGACGGCCTGCCGAAGCATGCTGATTTTATGGCTGTCAGTGACGTGCTCGCCGAAGTTCCTGATGAAAATCTGGCAACATTCCAGCTCTGTGCCGGCCCCGCTGATATCCCGCAGGCTGCCGCCACCAAGAAGGTCTACCAGACGCTGCTGACTAACTTCAAACGCTATGCAGTTACGGATGATACTGTGCTTGGGGAGCTACGCCAGCAGGCCGCCCCGGAATACGGCGAACAGCTCCAGGTAGATATGCCCGCAGTCATAGACGACAACGGCACTACCGTCGTCTTCAGTCTGCTGAAGAGTGAGGCCGGACAGACCCAGCTGGAGCTCCGCAGGGTTGACGATGCCGGCCTGCCGGTAGGCGCAGCCCAGGTGACGGTCGTCCGCGGGGTCGATGGCCACACGGTTATCGAACCTGCTGACCGCAGCAAGCAGGCGTCGCTCGGTACCGAGGAGTATGACGAACTGCTCCAGCGGACCGCCGATGAATTCGACCTGTATTTCCGGCTTTTACAGCAGCAGACATTCGATTGATCATCTCCCGTCATAAGTGTTGCACAAAATTGACAAAAATGGTATAATGTAATGATATTACCCTCGTGGAGATGAAGTAGAGTACGATGAGCCGGCCAGAATCACTGAAAAGTCATGTCGATGCCATATCCTGGCTGTCACAGGCTGCCAGCCAATCGGCTGAAGCAAATGTCGTCCTGCAGTCACTGGTGCCTGTCCCGGCCCAGCCTGAGCGACGTGGTATAAGCCGCTGGTGGAGGCAATAACGATGTCTAAGCGCGAATATTCATTCGAAGATGCTGATGAACCTGGAATGTATTTTGATAATGTAAGCAACATCGAACCGTATGAGAGCATAATCGAAGAACCCTATCCACCTAACCCACCGTATATTGCCGCCCCGATCCGTATTGCCGCACAGCGCATGATCGCCCGATCCCGCGAAGAGCAAGTCGAGGGGTGGATGGCCGAAATCGAATCCGCTACGCTTGAATCCAGCCAGGACCGCTTCGTCGAGCGCACAGGGCTGCCTGTTGAGATGTATGGGCCGGCGGGCGATGCGCTCGGCGGTGAAAAGATTATTGATGCGTCCTTGCAAGCCGGACGTTATCCAAATCCCCTCGAACCTGATAACGGGGCAGTCAAATGTACGGCCCATGATTCAGGCAAATTCAGCTGGATAGTTGATGCGGACAGCAAGATGTTCCTTTATGCTGCAGAGACGCGAGGTAAAAAATTAATCGTACAAAGCGGTTCGCTCCGCGTCCTGGCTCCGCCCGTCAATGACATACTCGCGATACAAGGCGATTATGTAACCGTTGAAACTGACGATGGAGTCAAGATACTTGCAGCTGAGGATGCCCTGCCGCCTCAGGATGGATATGTCACACGTAGTCAGATGTACTCTTCATCTGATGGCCGCCGGCCTGTCTTCGCCAAGCCGTCAACCCGGCGGCTGGAAAGAGATAGCTGGATCAGAGTATTTGATGCCCAGATGAATGGCAAGCCTGGATTCTTGAATAACTACGACGGCGAAGACATAGTAGTCCACAATTTCGATGAGACGACTCCTATGGGAACTACCGCCCCAGTATACATGCGTCCCGACCTCAGCGGCGAGACCGACGATTTCGGTATGACAGCCGCTCCGCTCGATGTGGAGCACGACTTCGACCTGACCCGCCCGACCGAGCTGCATCCGCATGTGCTGGCCGCCAATGCGCTGTACCAGCGTACCCTGGGGCAGTTCAAACGGTATGCCGTGAGTCATCCTGACGTCAAAGAACAGTTGAAGACCGATGGCCTGCTCAATGTCAACCTGCCGCCCGTCCCTATCACTGATGAGAGCGTCGCGCAGCTGGCACTGGTCCAGGATGTGACCGGGGAGTACAAATTAGCGCTACGCGGCATGGGGCTGGACGGGATGCCGTCGGATTCCGGGCTCTACCTGGTGCGCGGCCAGGACCGTAACACGATGCTGGTCGGTGACGGCGATGACCAGACTGCTCCCGTCGACGAAACTACCTACCTGCACCAGCTGTCAGACGCCGGCAAGATCATGCAGGCCTACTTCGACACGCTGGACAGGATAGAAGCACATGAGGGCTACGTCCCTCCTACTAGCGAACTTGTCCCGCGGTCGGCTGAGCTAGAGGCTGCTGCCTCGGATGATGGGTGGTTCACGCGTAACGTTATAAAGCCTTATGGTGAAGTCTACAAACATCTTAGATATCGCGCGCTCAGACCTGGCAAAAGACTTGATGTCCGCGGCGATGGACCGTCCCGGACGGAAGAGAATGGAGTCTTAGGTTTCGACGGGTATCCGTACCTTGGCGGTGAAGAGGACATCTACTAGGCCGGACGTCCTCTTATCCCGGTACCCGCAGCACACCTATATTGTGCGCCACCCGCACCTCTGGCGGCTTTCCCTGGAAATAATCATGCACCGCCCGCTCGACGCCCGGTAAGGCGTCGCGTTTATAATCGTCGAAGCAGATGATGCCGCCCGCAGCCATGCGCGGCCAGACCAGTTTGAGCGAATCGAAGATCGATCCATAGAAGTCGCCGTCCAGGAAGGCGAAAGCGATGTGCTGAGGTACGTCCCCGCCCTGCAGCTTGCCGAACCAGCCCTTGTGGACGATGGGCGCGCGCAGCCGGGCCCTGGCGAATTCGACCTGCAGCTGCTTCTTGCTGACGCTCAGCTCACCGGCCTTGAAATCTGCGCCGACCGGGCTGTTGTCCTGGGGAGACTTCGGCGGCAGGCCTTCGAATGAATCATAGACATGGAACTGCCGGGTATCGGACTGGCCGTGGGCGTCCAGCAGCCGCCGGATGAACAGGCTGGTCGTACCGATGTAGCAGCCGAACTCGACGACGTCCCCTTCCACGCCGGTCCGTAGTACCTTTTCGAGGTTGGCAAGCACGACCTCCAGCGCCGGCCGTTTGATCTGGTCGGAAATGATCGGGAAGTTAGCAGCCAAGTTCGAGGGCATTTGCTGTTCGCTGTATGTAGTTACGGTGGATGGGGTCGTCCAGTTCGAAAGCACCTTCGTCACGTAGTGTCCGGGCTTTCTTCTTCAAGCGGGCAACGTTGCTTTTGATAGTGTGTAAGGACTTGTCGCGCCGCTTGGCAATGGCATCAAAGCTTTCGCCGTCGATCTCGTGCTCGACGAGCATATCCAGGTGGCTGCTGTTGACATGCATCAGTAAAGTACAGATAGTCGAGCTGAATCGCCGTTTCCTCTCGAGCGCTAACTCTGGCTGGCCGAACTGGTCATCTGACTGGATGGTATCACTAACGAGGTCAAATGCGTCACCGGTGACGACGTGTTTAGCGTGATAACTGCGTAAAAAGTCCACACCCCGACGTTTGGTCACGGTCGTGATAAGTCCATCGACACGGGCCGGATCGATATCATCGACCCTCAAGGCGTCGACATATGCTTCCTGGACGAAATCAGGTCCGTTCGTACCGTAGGTCGCCTGGGCACGGGCTGCCCGGGCGGCAAACTGCTCAGCATGATGACCAGTAAGAATATCCACGTTTTTACTCATAAGAACTGTTATACCACTAATGTCAATATATTACAACCTGAATCCAAAAACCCCCACAGACAAAAAGCACGCATAGCCGTATCTTCGTAAGTGGTAAAGCTAAACGGAGGAACAGCATATGCGTGCGACACCATTACACCACGTTACGGATATCGTAGATATATTTGTCTGG
>DASVRP010000015.1:0-16840 GCA_036388555.1 Saccharimonadales bacterium (SeqCode) | reverse complement strand
CCAGACAAATATATCTACGATATCCGTAACGTGGTGTAATGGTGTCGCACGCATATGCTGTTCCTCCGTTTAGCTTTACCACTTACGAAGATACGGCTATGCGTGCTTTTTGTCTGTGGGGGTTTTTGGATTCAGGTTGTATACTATTGCTTCTACTCTTTATTTGTGATATGGTAGTTTAATGAGTAAGGCATATGATATGTCACCCGAACAGGATGGATACTTTGAAGGTGTCTACGATTATATCCCCGACTTAGCCGTTACGGCTGATGCTCAGAGCATCCATTCCTATATCCCTCGAATCTCACGGTGGGATCTTTCATCGGCACGGCCAGCTATATTCGGCTTTCGTGAGGGCTTAGACAAGGCGGTTCCAAAGTTGTCGTTCCCATACCGGACTACGAATATACTCAGCCAGATTGGCTTGCAGTATGATGACACATTTAGAGCCGGTTCCGTCGTTCCGGATGCTTACGCTATCCGATATTCCCGCTGCGGGACTACTGTCGGCGGCCATGATCAGACAAAGAGCCTGACTGTTGATATACTCAGTGCAGAATTAGCTGAAACCTATGCCGCCGAGGAAGAAGCTGTTGAGCAATCGCATCGCCGCTGGCAGAATGTGGCCCGTGCTGGCCGAAAAGTAGGCAATGCCGTGTTGGCTTACCAGACCGTCGTATCGTCTTATGATCCAGTAACACCGTTCGGTTCTACGACCAAATATAGCGAATTAAAACCTGTCGATGATACGCTCGCAGAAGCTGCATTCACAACCGTCTTGTACTGGCATTGATGGCCGCATGGATATATGAGGTGGGCGAGGAGGGAATCGACCTCGAGCTGCGCTCGACCCCCTGGTCGCGTTGCTCCCGCGGTGGCTGTCGGGCCATGGCAATCCCGTTCGATTCCCTCCGACGCACAAATAAAGAACCCGGCGGGCGGCCGGGTTCTTTATTTGGTGGGCGAGGAGGGAATCGAACCCTCAATCCGTAAGGAACACGATTTTGAGTCGTGCGCGTATACCAGTTCCGCCACTCGCCCTTGTCATGTGGCATTCTTCCAAGGCCCATAAGGCATATAACTTCGGTTAACAGGCCAATTGTACTATACTTACTAGTAGTCAGCCAGCATAAGCAGCGCTAGCGCTGACCCACGCATAAGCGGCAACGATACCATGGCAGATCCTTACTATCCTCCCGACCAGAACGGTCCGTCGAACGGACAGCCATACCCTGATGCGGGTGGTTTCGGCACGCCCCAGGCAGGTCAAGCCGGTGGATTCCCCGGACAACCCCAAGACGATTCCCCGGGCATGCCGCCCGGACCGGTGCAGCCTGCGGCCAACGGCAGCGATCCGGCAGTCGAGCTCATCCGCCAGAAGATACAGAACCTTTATGCTGACGAACCTAGTGCCGCCGTCGAAACAATCCAGGCCGCCCAGCATACTCATCCGGGTTCCAAACACCAGCAGTACATGAACGAACTGAATGCCTCCGGCATGAGTCTGACAGAACTGCAGGCTGCCTGGCACAATTATTATTCGGCGCTTCCGGACCATGAGAAGTACGAAGTCTGGCAGGAATTCTACGTCACCAACGGCCCCAACCCGCTCCAGCAGCTGGGCAGCCAGCCGGCGCCGGGCGCCGCCAGCGCCCAACCCGGACAGCCAGAAGTGCCGCAGCAACCCTTCAATCCGTTCGCCCAGCAGCAGCCAGCCGTGCCTCAGTCATTACCGCAGCCCCAGCAGCCGTCCCAACCGTTTCAGGCCGCAGTTCCACCGTCTATCCCAGGTCCGACGCGCCGGCTGACCAAGCGTAACCGCAGCGTCTCCGACATCCTCGACCAGGCGGCCGACCGCGCCCGCGAGGGTGGCGCCGCTACCGTCGAGCAGGTCTCAGACATCCGCAAGAAGATCCTGCACACCGTCAAGAGCGCCTCGCCGCGCGGCGGTGGCAAGCCTGTTGCTAAGAGTCCGCTGCATTCGCTGTTCTTCGGCCTGGGCTGCGGGCTGGTAGTCATGCTGATATTCCTGTTCAGTTTCTTCAATGAGCTGATCATCTCGCCGTTCATCCAACCCAGCCGCAACAGCAACGACACGCCGGTCATCGTCGATGCCGCCAGCACCGTCGTCGCAGGCGGTCCGAAAGTTCTGATACCGAAGATAAACGTCGAGATCCCGGTCGATTACTCCCAGAAGACGACCGACGAGAAACAGATTGAGTTAGCTCTCGACAACGGCGTCGTCCACTATCCGACGACTGTCAGGCCGGGGCAGGTCGGTAATGCCGCCTACTTCGGCCATTCCAGCAACAACATCTTCAACCCCGGCAAATATAAATTCGCCTTCGTGTTGCTGCACGAACTCGTCGAAGGCGATACGTTCTACCTGACGAACGACGGCAAGACGTACGCCTACCGCGTATTCAGCAAGCGCATCGTCCGTCCGACCGAAGTCAGTGTCCTCGGGCCGGTCGCCGGTCACCCGTCCACCGCGACACTTATCACCTGCGATCCGCCGGGTACCAGCATCAACCGGCTGGTGGTGGTCGGCGACCAGATCAGTCCCGACTCAAGCGGCAATCCTGTCCCGGCAGTACCAGCGGAAACCCCGGTACAGACAGCGTCGCAGGACAGCGGACTTCCGGGCAATGGCCCGACATTGTGGTCGCGCTTCTGGGGTTCGATCTTCTGACAGGCTGTGGCCATAGCTCCTGCCGCGCCCACACGACTGCCTACTGATCTTCTGGTATCAGCATACTTGTGGCGGTCATCGTCATCGCACCCGCCTGCTGTCCGACTGTCGGGATCAGCGTATACAAGGTGTCGTAGTCACGGTCGAAGAATGGCAGATAGTTCGGGCTGGCAGGTGACAGGGTCTGGACATTGATATTGTCATAATCCAGCACCTTCAGCTTACCCTCACTGACGTAGGTGATACGGTGGCCGTCCATCCATGTGGCATGTGCGGCCGGAGGGTCAAGCGGATGCGGTGAGATGAAGCGGTAGCCCTTGTCGGTCTCAGCGTCGTAGACAGCGAACTGTGTGCCGTTAGATGCCATCAGGAATTCGGTATTGCTGGAGAACGTCAGTTTGTTCGGCGTATCAACCTTGAGTATATGCACGGGAACAAGTGTCGCAGTCTGGGAAGATTTACGGATCTGCTGCGGATTCTTGTAGATATTTATCTTGCCGTCACCGGCCGAACCGCTGGCAACATACCAGTCGCCGCCATACTCAGCCATATCCGTCAGATAGGGTGGCATGGCACTATGCTCGCGGATCTTGTATGTCTGGTCGCGGTCACGCAGCATGGTGACGACCTTGCCGGCCGGTAATGGCTTCTCGGCAGTCAGGCCCTGTTCTGCTGCCGGTTCGGTATCGGATACATACAGCACCATGTTGGCACCATATGGCTTGTATGAAAGTACGTTCTCGAGCAGCGGCGTCAGCTTGCCGGCGTCATCTATCGAGGTAGTCGCCAGTGACCGGGCAGCCGCGTCGAACACATAATAGAGGTCATGTTTCTTGTCGCGCAGCGCCAATTGCCGTCCGGACGGCAGCGATAACAACCTCGAAAGGTTGACAGATTCGGTCGGTACCTGCCGGTCGACAAGGATATATTCGCTTGTCTCGGCCGCTCCGTTCGTCAGCGGCGTGTAGACATGTTGCAACAGTATGTGCCGGTTATTCGTCGACCATTCTACCAGTTTCCAGCTCTGCGAGCCGGGTCGGGCGGCCGTCAGCAGGTTTTCCTGGACGGCGACGGTGGTGCTGTTGGCGGCGATATCCTGCGGATCCGCCAGGTCAAACAGGTCGAATGTGATCATCGTACCTGGCTGCTGCAGTACCAGCCAGCGGCGGTCAGGGCTCTGCGACGCGAAGGCTGGGGCCGCCGTATAGTTCTTGATATTCGTCGTCACCAGTTTTGCAGGAAAGAGTTTGGGATAATCGAAATGCTGTACGCTGCCGCCCTCGACCGTGATCAGCCGCAGCCAGTCACGATAACCCTCGCGTTTCAGCTCTGCCTTGTACTGTCCGGCTTCGAGCTGGAGTTTCGTATTCGTGCGGTCCTTGCGCAGCATTCCGTCGAGATATATCTGAGCCCGTGTCGGCTGTGACGACATGAAGACGAGCCCCTTCTGGATAACTTCGCCGTCTTTGCCCAGGCCGAAGCCATACGCCTGATACAGTAAGATCAGGGTACCGAAGAGGACGGCTACTCCGAGGAGGATGTAACCGACGATCAGACGGATCATATGGGCGCGCTGTTTTTTAGGGTCGAGAAAATCCATAGTATATGAACATAGTACCATTAAGACAGGGTTGAAGGCACACCAAAACCCTTGCGGTTATACTGCATAAGCGGTACCATAGTAGTACGTACTTAAGCAGCAGGGTGTCATGGTGTCTGACAATAGAAACAACGCAAAGAATATTATCGAGATCAACGGCAAGCGCTACGACGCGGTAACCGGAACACATATGGGCGAGAGCCCGGCCCGGCAGCATCCAGCATCAACTGCCTCTATCGATGGTTTCCGCCGGGTCAGCCGTCAGACGGCCGGAATGGCGCCGCAGAAACTGAAACCCATCCCGGCCAGACGGTCTCATCCCGCCGCCGCAGCCACGCCGGTCGTTACGGCGGTACCGGCAGTATCCACAGCAGCAACTGCAGCACCGGCCGCGCATACCGCAGCACCAACTGCTGCGAGCAAGTCACTCGATATTGCCGGACCGGCTCATATCAAAGGTGTCAAAGTCACGCCGCACCGGCCGCAGCGCGCCACAACGTTGATGCGCAGCGCCGTTAAGAAACCTGTCATAACGGCGCCGTCCGTCATCAAGGCGCAGACCCGCACCGACCAACTTGCGAAGGCGCCGATGCAGACCGTCGAACCGAAGATATCATTCAATACGGTCAACCATGTGCGGCATCAGCGGGCAGAACGCATGATCAAGAGTCCGGCTATCAGCCGCTACAGCGGCGGCACCCCGGCACCTACCACCCCTGTATACAAGTTGACGCCCATGCCGGCCGAAATCGCCCGTCCTGCGCCTCATTATAAAGACATCCATCATACTCAACCGCAGCAGCCGGCACATCACCAGATAGCACAGGGTCACGGCAACCACCAGCCGACAGCCATACAACATCACGTCAAGGAACCTGCGCACACCGAACAGGACCTCGACATCTTCCAGCAGGCCCTGGCGGACGCCCGCAGCCACGAACAGACCTACGAACACAAAGGTAAACGCAGCGCCAAGAAACGCGGACGCATGCTCGGCCTTCTTACCGGCGGGGTCGTATCCGTCATGCTGCTGGGCTATTTCGCATATCAGAACGTGCCCGACCTCAGTCTCAAAGTGGCCTCTTACCGTGCAGGCCTGCACGCCAAGCTTCCGGCCCAAAGCCCCTCAGGCTTCAACTTTGGTTACCTTGACTACAAGCCCGGCAATGTCACCGCCAACTTTACCTCTCCCGCGGATGGCCGCCAGTTCAACATCACCCAGAAGTCATCCGATTGGGACAGCCAGGCGTTGCTCAGCAATTTCGTCTCAAGCGCCAACTCGGCATACAAGACCTACCAGCGCGCCGGCCGCACAGTCTATCTCCTCGGCAACAACACCGCCACCTGGGTCGACAGCGGTATCTGGTACACCGTCGACGGCAACTCCAGCCTAAGTTCCAGCCAGCTGCTCGAGCTTGCCACATCGATGTAACCTCGATTTGTATGTAATAATTACCGTCCAAAGCCTAGGCCACCGGCGCTTACCTTGGTACAATAGTGCTTATGATTGATGACTTTACGCAGCCGCCGGGACGGCAACCCGGCAAACTTAATAACGTGCAGAGCATGCGGGGTAGGCTCACCCAGCCACAGCCCAACATCATCCGCCCGACGCCGGCATTCATGACGCCTGATCAGGCAGCCGCCAGGGACACAGGAGCCACGGCTGGTCAGACCAGCGCGTACACGGTCCAGCAAGCAGCGAGTCCCGTCCCAGCGCCGGTCCAGGCACCGGCCGGTAAGCCGAAGGGCAGGACGATCACACTGTTCAAGCGCTGGACCGTCTCCCGGAAGAAATTCATCATCGCGGCCGCGGCAGCCGTACTGCTGATAGGTGGAAGCACTGCGTTCGCGCTGACCCGCGGCGAGGAGCCGGCGCCACCGAAGCCGGTCGCGAAAGTAAAGGTTGCTCCGCCGGCTCCGAAGCCTATCCTGTCACCACTGACCGGCATCCCGGTATCAGCCGAACAGCGCGACCTACCTGTCACGGGTGTCATGATAGAGAACAGCCCGAACGCCCGGCCGCAGTCCGGACTGAAAGACGCCGGTGTCATATTCGAGGCTATCGCTGAAGCTGGCATCACCCGGTTCCTGGCACTATATCAGGAAACTCAGCCAGGCAACGTCGGCCCTATCCGCAGCGCCCGGCCATATTTCCTCGACTGGGCGATGGCCTTCGACGCCAGCTACGCCCATGTCGGTGGCAGTCCGGACGCCCTGCAGCGCATCAAGGATATCGGCACCAAGGACCTCGACCAGTTCTTCAACCCGTCGGCCTACCACCGTATCACCAGCCGCTATGCCCCGCATAACATGTATAGCGGCGTCGACCAGTTACTGGCCCTTGGTAAAAGCAAAGGCTGGGAAAAAAGCAGCTTTACAAGTTTGGAACGCAAGTCCGAACAACCGTATAAGGCTCCCGATCCGGCAGCAGCTGCGCCCGCTCCCGCCAGCAGCAAACCAGGTAGCGGCACCACCAAGCCAGCCGCGACACCGAAACCAGCCGGCGATACCCGGAAACCGGCGACTGCTGTAAGCCTCGGCATCTCCGGCGCGTACTACAACGTAAACTATGGCTACGACGCCGCGACCAACACGTACAAACGCCTTCTGGCCGGTACTCCACACGTCGATGCTGACAGCGGCACGCACCTGGCACCGAAGGTCGTCGTCGCCCTCGCCATGCCCTACGGCCTGATGGCAGATGGGTACCATTCGCAGTACACCACGACCGGCAGCGGCAAGATGTTCGTCTTCCAGGACGGTACTGTCACGGCCGGCGTCTGGAGCAAGGGACAGCCCAAGGAACAGTTCGTCTTCAAGGATGACACCGGCAAGATCCTGGCACTCAATCCGGGCCAGACCTGGATCTCTATCGTCAGCGACCCGGCAGCCGTCACCTTCCAATAACCCCACATTTGCCTCACAGCCCAAATTGTTATATACTGATGCTGTTTTGTCGACCCCTGTTACATATTACGGGAGCGTCCAAAGCACTTTGACATGTAGGCAATAGCACTTCAGGCGTGAGGGACACATGCCGAGCTGCTTTCTGCGACCGTATTATACCGGCGCAGGGCAGTTTGGACATGTGTCCCTACATTGGGATCCAGCAGCCATCGACAGGAAAGAGGTGTCCACAATGGACCTGAACAATGGCAATACTGTTTTTTTGCTGATCATCGGCGCGGTCGTCTGCTTGGTCCTCTGGATCTTCAAGTTCATTGCATACCGCGAGCTCAAACGCAACCCGGACAACCTGGATGCGTATTCGACCGTGCGGGTCGTCGCTATCGTCTGGTTAGTGATTGATGTGGTCTTTATCGGTTACGTCATCCGGCCGTTCCACTTCAGCCAGGTCGTACCCATGGCCATCACCTTGGTGCTGACCATCTCGACCATCGCCGCCGCCATCTGCTACCTGCGGGCCCGCCGGCTCAGCAGATACTAACAAGGAAGAGAACTATGAACATTCTGAACGTCCTGTTATGTCTCATCTTGGCCACAGTATCTTACCGCACCATCGTGCTGTGCTCACGGGCAACAGGCTTCTTGCGTGGCTTTACAGATATATCAAGAAAGAAGATGATCGACTCACTGCTGTGGGCCTGCATCACCTGCATGGCACTGCTGATCGTCATCGCGCTGATTGAGTTCCAGATGGTGACAGTAGGGGCGTTGTCCGAAGATCTGATACTGCTGGCCAGTATCGTCATCGGCTTCAACATCCTCCTGCTGCTCATCCATGCTGTCTGCATCCATTTCAGGCTGCGGTTTCCAAGCAGATTCTGATGCATCAAAGAGGTAGGGCGGTGGCCGTAACGCATCATGGCTGCCGCCCGCGGTATAAGGCCGTTTGCTGGTTCGATCCCACACCCGCCTGCTATTGCCTACTGTCACTCACATTTATCTGCACTTCACGAGCAACTTCTCCATAGCCCGGAACAATTCCACCGGATCTTTCGTATATTCATGCTCAAAAACCTTCCAGAGCACCTCGGCGTCATCGTACGCCCGGTGCCGGTTGGCGACGGTCAGCTCCAGACGCTCGATGACCCGGTCGAGCCCGTGGCGCGGCTGTTCTGGGTACAGCCTGCGATCCAGGTGGACACTGCACAGCCGGTCCATGTTGAACGCCTGGTCCAGCCGCGCATATTCTGCCTTGATGAATCCGTAGTCGAACTGCACGACATGCGATACGAATATCGCACCGTCCAGGAAGCTGCGCAGATCGTCGGCTACGTCGGCGAACACCGGCTTGCCCTTGACCATGCTGTCGCTGATGCCGGTCAACCCGGTGATGAACGTCGGGATGCGGCACTGCGGATCGACCAGCTGGCTGAACGTACCTGCAACCTTACCGCGCTCCACCCGCAGGGCACCGATCTCAGTTATCCGTGAGGCCAGCGGCCCGTGCGGACTACCTCCGGTCGTCTCAATGTCGAGGAAGACGATCGGCCGGTGGTTGAAATGTCTCATGCTGCTACCGGCTGTCATCAGGGAACGCCCATACTGGGCCCGGTTGTTATCACGTCCGGCAGGCACATCGAACAATGATAGGTGTTGTTGCGTCTTCTGTTGCATACGGATACAGTACGGCCATTCGGTGGCTGAGTCAAAATATCAGGACGGCTTTGGCAGCCAACCTGGCTGTGTTATCGTGTAATCAACAACATCATGACAAGGAAATAACATGGCTAAGCCAAGTCCCGAACCCAAGCTAACAAAACCGGCTTACAGAAGATATCTAGCATACGCTGTAGCGGCCATCATCGTCATAGCCAGCATCTATATCGCAGACCGCCAGGCTAAGCTTTCGGCACTGACTGAATATCCGAATCAGGGCTGCATCGGCCTCGGCAGTGCGGTACGCAACAACATACCGCTTACCCATTCCGATTTTGAAGCCAGGATCAATAAAGGCCCGCTCATCAATACTAATTCTGGGCCCAAAGGTGTCATCGGCTGGCACAACTGCAATATCGGCAGGGTATTCACCAATCTCAAAGCATATCCGGACGGCAGCGCCTCAAGCCGCGGCTACGAACTAGGCGGCTCGGTCGTCTTCTTCGATACGGCAACGGATGCCGACCAGTTCGGACAGATGAGTAACAAGAATCGTTCATGGAGCGTCGATGATGCGACCGCGAAGGCAAATTACCCGCAGTCCGGCCTCCATACCTATTTGGTCACTGACGTGAAAGAGCCATATTTTGAGGCATATACGGTCCGTGGTACGACGAGCCTGAACTTGTCATTGCCATGCCCGATGGAGGGCTTTGCCAGCAAGGACCTGGCGTTTGATAATTGCAATACTGCCGCCCGCAAAGCCTTGAAAGATTTCGCCGGCAAGGTCGAGCAGAACCTGCAGCAGCAGCCGTTACGCTAGGCACTTACGCCCGCTTCAGTAGCAGATCGAAATATTCTGTCCCGCCGAACGGAATCTTCTGTTTGACCGTCTGCGTCCCGGTCAGCGTATCGGCGGCGTACACCGTGAACTGACCGTAGAAGTCATTGATCTCGTCCATCGCCTTAGTCAGGTAGTCGGCTTTCTCGACGTCGTCAAACATGCTCATCTGTGACCGCGTCGAAGGTGTCAGCTCATACAGATACAGTCCCATGATGCGGACGACCATATGCTTCGGCCGGCGGTCGAACAAGCGCGATACCTGCAGCCAGATGTCTTGATTGGTGTAGATGGTAGCGTGCAGCATCTGCTTGTCCTTCCAGCCGCCGCCGGCCGCGAAGCCCAGCCACACACAGACGCCGCGGGCTTCGACACCGCGGAAGCGCAGCTTCATGGCGGTCGTCTCGGCCAGATAGTGCAGGCAGGAGCGGAGGGCTTCGTCGTCATTGCTCGGCACCTTGACGACCCACTGGCGGCCGACCATGCTCAGCTTCGTCTGGAAGTCGTCGACCTCATAGCCGCGCAACCGCTCATGCCAGTGCAGCCCATTGATACTCTTGAACACTTGGCGGCGCAGCAGATCGTCGGACGCCTCCAGGAACTGTAGGGGAGTGTGGATACCATGCGCCTTGAGACGGGCGCCGTATGCCTCGGCGATGCCGGTCAGGTCGGTCAGCTCCAGCTTCTTGTAAGTATCGATAAGATTGGTATGGTCGATGACGTCGAGTCCGTCCGGCTTGTGCAGCCCGGCCGCAGTCTTAGCCAGGAAGCGGTTCGGTCCGATGCCGACATTGGTACGCATGAACTTGCCGACCTCGTCCTTCATGCGCTGTTTGATCTCCATGCCGATGTCGCGCAGCGGCCGCTTGTTGACCAACCGGGTACCATGGAAATCAATGATTCCTTCGTCGATACTCTTCATCTTGATGTTCGGCGAATATGTCTTCATGATTCTCATCAGGTTGGCATACATGTGCGTGTATTTGCTCGGGTCAGTCTCCAGCATGACGAAGTCAGGGCACAGCGCCATCGCCTCGCTGCGGCGGCAGCCTACCTTGATGCCGAGCGCCTTCGCCTCATAGCTGGCCGCGATGACACAGCATTCCTTGCTGAGCCGGTTGGTGACTCCCATCGGCCGGCCGCGCAGACTGGGCCATGCCTGCTGCTCGGCAGAGGCGAAGGCGCTGTTCAGGTCGATGTGCATGATCTGCGGATCTTCGGTATTTAGCCGGTACTTTTTGGCGTCGCCGGTACGTGGCGGAGGCGGTGATTCGCCGGCTGGCGGCACATGGTTCTCGGGCAGCAGATAGGGCAGGGCCCAGCCGCCGTGGACCAGGCCGTTGTTGTCAGGCTCGATAGGATTGCTCATGCCGCACCCCCATGGCCGCCCATCATCGCCACCAGCGTCCATGTCAGTACCTCGGCATCAAACTCCAGCCGGAAGTCGTTGACGCCGTCGCTCATATGGAAGACGTGGATCATCCGCTTGCCCTGGACCGTCGGGTGGCGCAGCGCCAGCTCCGTCAGTTCATAGTCCCGCCCGCGCCACTTCATGCGGTACGGCATGGCGAACGCACCAATGTCAGCGTGCTTTCGAAAAATCACGATCACATCGACTCGTTCGTTTATCTCAATCGTCGGGTCCATACGTCACTCACATTTCAGTGTCTCACGAAGACTACCAGTTAGTTGATAACAGAGGTAGACGGGTTTTATTGTGAGAGCTGCCTGCTGTCGGTCTGCGGCAACCGTCTGTTGCGTGGACCTGGCAGGAAACTGTTGTGTGAGCTGGCGCGCAGGGCCGTCTGATCTCCGATAGAGACGAGATTGGGATGCTTGCCGTGTATGAAGCCCATCGGTCAAACCTGATCCTTGCGGGAGTGGGAGTACCGGTGTTGCTGGCTACTATTATAACTCTAAGGGTCAACTAAATTATATTTGATGATGTTTAACGGCTAAGATCCATATTTAGTGAAATTTATATTTACATCTGAAAAAATTTTTAATTCATCAAACAAACGTTTGCGTATTAGCTGCTATGCTAGCGGTATGGATAATGGAATGCATATATACGATTTATTCAGCGCTGCTCTGGATATCGACTATCAAGAGCAGGGTGAAAGATGGCTCGACTTTTTGCAACAGAAATTAACGATATATGACACTTCAATTAACGGATGGGGACTAACTAACGAACAAGCTTCCACATCATTTCCGTATCCTCATTGGACGTACGGTCCAAGCGGAGGTGAAAATATTAATCAGCAGTTACTGATGGTGCCGCTAGATGAGAATGGCAAGAAAAGTCTTTATTTATTTTTAAAGCATGACAGCATGTTAGGTGAACATATCCTGGAGCTATGGAGACGAGCCGCAAATGAAGCAAAAGAGCGGCTAAACGAATCTAACCCTGAGTTCTGTTGGGCCGCAGTTATCAAGCAGTTGGATGTGCATAGCGGTTCTTTGCAGGCATTAAAATCTCGATGTACTATATCTGATGTCAATCTGCGGTCAGGAAACAAACGACTCATAAGCAGGGAGTATAGCCAAATTCCACAAATGGGCGGATACTCAATAAACTTCTCGTGGCCAATTGTGATTGAAGGCAAATCCAAAGGTCACAACTGGTTTGCAGCAAATAATTCTGCATCGTCAGATTTAAATAAGCTTACAGCACTAATTTCGTTAGCATGGAATTCAACTTGGATAGTTGCACAATCGCCTGTAAACATCGATGCAGGTATTTTGAATATACCTAGCCCAGAACCCAACATGGCTAATTTTCCTGAAAATCCACGACGATATAGGACTATTCCAAAATGGATTGGCAAAGCTTACGAACAAATTGATCAACATCCAGCTTTATTGAATGCACTTAGAGCATACTATCAAGGTCTATTGATGCAGAAGGATCACCCATCATTTGCTTTGGTAGCCTTTGTAGTCGTATTAGAAAATGTAGGAAATCAGATACTTGGGGAACGGTGCCAATCTTGTCATAGTAAAAATAGCAGTAAAAGCAAGTTCATTGCAGGTATTGAATCTGTGGTCACTGACAAGGCAGAGGTAAAGAAACTCACCCTCGCATATAACTTAAGGAGCATGACTGCCCACGAGGGAGTTCTACATGGCACTGAATATGAAATTGGCTCAATGCCGTTACCTTCTTTATTTGGAAATCAAAATAGAGCAAGCTTGTTTGCTTTTACCGAATTATGTAATATCCGTAGAATCGCCAATTTGGCACTATTGAAGCAATCGAAATCAATTTTTCATAGCTAAAATTTCTTTCAGCCATATTGATGAAAGTTAGTTTTTAATCAACGATTTACATAACTAGATTCAATCCTTCTGCACGAATTTCGCCTCATTTCGACATTTGCTAAATTATGCATATGGTTCGAGCAAAACTCATCGTCCTGAACGGCTTTGCGGCGTCAGGCAAGACGACGATTGCCAAGAAGTACATCGCCGGACATAGCATGGCCCTGGCGCTTGAGGCCGACGCGATGGTCGACAATATAGGCGATTGGATACATCACGAGCAGGAGGTGCGGCAGTTGACGTTCGAGATGACTAAGGCCATGCTCCGGGCGTACTTACCATCGGGACACGATGTCATTTTGCCGTACCTGGTAACTGACACCGGAGAGGTGAAGGAATTCGAATCGATCGCCCGCGACTGTGGTGCGGAATACTATGAATTCGTGCTGCACAACGACCGCAAAGATGCCATCGCTCGGCTGCTCGCCCGAGGGAAGTGGGGCGAAGCAACCTCACCGCCGCTAACGGAGGACGACCTGCCGGAGATCGAGAAGCTACTGGACAGGATGGAGTCAGCGCTGGCGCAGCGGCCCCAGGCGGTTAAGATTGAGCTCACAGGCCAGGAACCGGACGAAACCTACCGGCTGTTTATGCACCGCCTGGAACCATAGCAGCAATCCAGCCTTTACTGCAACAAAACCTATAATATGTTAATCTATCACAATGTTTGATACATTACGCAATAAGAGAAACGCCATCCCGGCTGCATTGCTGGCCAGTCTTCTGGGTGCTTACACACTGTCGGGATGCTCATGGAGCAACCAGGAAACTCCAGCACCGCCACCTGCAACTACTTCTGCACCAAGTGAAGAACCCAGCGCAGAACCGACTGCATCGACTACCCCAACTGAAGCTCCCGATGAAACCGAAGAACCTGAATACACGCCGGAGCCCCAGACTAAAGCCGAACGAACCGCAGAAGCGAAACTCAAGAAGCTATGCGAAGCTGATCTGAATGTGCGTCAGGATTCTGGAACTCCAGAAAACGGTACATTGATGGACGATTGCATGGCTGGGCGGTACGATCCACAGCCGCCTGCATACACACGTACGGTACAGCTGCTTACCAAAGCGATGTGTTTTGATTTAGGTAAGAGACAAGGACGTTATCCCTCTGTCGTTATGGGGGAGTACAGTGATGAACTTGAGACATTGCGTAAGACATACGATATGTCCGGCAAGGACACGACAGACGTGCAGTCATATGCCAGAACTGAATGCCGGGAAGAGATTGGGCCGTATACACCACCACGCGGGTAGGGGACGGTTCGAGCAGTTGGGCTCAGATTGCTCGACACCCCTTACCGTTACTTATATACTTCCCTCATGAAATCACAACAACACGGATTCGGTGCCCTCGGCGTCTTCAGTATCATTTTAGTCTTAGGCATCATCGGCTTCAGTGGCTGGTTCGTCTGGCAGAAGTCGGCCGCCAATGAAACGGCACAGGATACGGCCGCCAAAGCCACACCCGGCAACAAGAAAGCAGCACCCGAGAAGTACGTCGTTCCGGCCGGTTTCACGCTGTACGAAAATGCCGATCACGGTTTCAAGTTCGCCTATCCTACCAAATGGGGTGAAATCATCAAGACCAGGAATGAAGCGGTTCCGACCCTGATAGCTGAATCATCCGAAAATAAATCCGCCAATGGATACGTGAATGGGAAGCTCCAAATCCGGATCGATGAAGCCAATACATTCACGCAGATGGCAGCCTACCACGCCTACGACGTCAAGCCAGTCAGGGAAGGATCAGAGTATACCTGGGTTGTGAGCAGACTGGTGGGTGACATACAAGGCGGCCAGAAAGTAGGGGAAGCGTACGATCCGCAGCCGAAACTGGCGTATAAGGACGGCGGACTTCGCATCTATGAATTCAAGCTTAGCCACGCCTGCGGTGAATGGTCGGACCTGGCATTTCCGATTGGATATAACTTCGTCAGCATCACCGTCCCGGCATTCTGTGACATGGGTGTAGAGGACACTACCCAGGAACGATCCGACAAAGCTTTGGCTGAGTACCAGGCCATGATCGCCAAAGTTGCGTCATCCATCCGTCAGGGCACTAACTGACTTACAATCCGTACTTTACGGCATATAATGAGCTCCAAGTAATCAAGGAGTCCGCCCATGCATCCCAAAATCACCCCCAACCTCTGGTTCGACGGTAACGCCCAGGAGGCGGTTGACTTCTACGTGTTGGTCTTCCCGGACAGCCGGATCGTCTCGACCACCAATTACCCGAGCAGTACCCAGGAGGGACTGGCTGATTTTCAGCAGGATCTGGCAGGTAAGGTCCTGGCGATCGAGTTCGAGCTGGCCGGCAACGCCTTCGTGGCCATCAACGCCGGGCCGGAGTTCAAGTTCACCGAAGCCATCTCGTTCGATATCCGGTGCAAGGACCAGGCCGAGATCGATTTCTACTGGGAGAAGCTGTCGGCCGTACCAGAATCCGAGCAGTGCGGCTGGTGCAAGGACAAGTACGGCCTGAGCTGGCAGATCGTGCCCGAAGGCATGGAAGAGCTCATGAAGCAGCCTGGCGCCTTCGCCAAGTTGATGGCGATGCATAAGATCGTCATAGCCGACTTCTAACTTCATCTGATGGTACGCAGTCCCATCTCCGGGAAGCCGGAGCATCCTAAGCGGCCCAAGCGCCCGAAACCGGTCCATCATGCCAGCGATTTCGGGCTCGATGTCCTGTCCGGGGACAATGATATGTTCCGGTGGTTCCTGTTGTCGTATCTGTTTGGGAAGCCGATACAATCGACCGTAGCCGCCCAGACGTGGCGGCTGTTCATCGCCCGTGGTATCGACTCCCCATGGGCAATTCTGCATGAACCTCCCAGGAACCTCGTCCGCCTGCTCGATGAAGGCAGATACACCCGCTACGACGAAGTTATGGCGCGGGCGCTGCGCACCTGCATGGAACAGCTGATCCGGGATTACGAAGGTTCACTTATGACGATGTATGAGAATTCTAGAAGCGAAGATGAGTTCTCCAGGCGGCTGCAGCAGCTGTACGGTGTCGGTCCCAAGACCGCTGAGATATTCATGCGCGAGACGACGGAGCTGTTCGCGCGGCGGGCAGAGTAGCTGATTTCTTACATACGGTACCCCGCACGATACATGGCCACGGCGGCGCGTAATGGCAGCCACCGGAGCTTTACTGCTGGCGGCTACAATTCCGGCCGCCTGCGCCGCTGACAGCAAAGCTCCCGAGGAAGAGTCGTGCACCTCAGGACGCACTGTCAGCAAGCGGTTCAACCTTGACCCTGCGGCGACCGATGATAGATCGACATGGCTCACCGGCGTGGAGATTGCCACGGTAGTGCCGGAGGAGGCCATCAGCATCAAGGTGTCCTACCGTAACCAGAACGGCGATTGGTCAGCACCGAGCCAGACCGTCTCCAGTGATAGGGCAGGGCGCATCGGCATGTTGATCGGTAATAAGGACGTGTACTTTGGCACGCAACTGGTCGCCAGCAATGCATCGCCGCTCTGCCATCCGGATTATAAGCCGAAATCTCAGTTTCTTGGGCCGATGTCGCGTAGCGTCATCGAAGACCAGGATCTGACACTCACGAAGTGGGAGCAGTAACTCTGCATTCAAGACATACAAAAAGGTAATATAGCACCACGGCCTGGTAGCTACCATCACACAATAGGTAGGTCATGGTGGTCGGACTCCTAAACATATAGGACACTTGTGTCCAGTGTAGCACTCTCGTAGCCTGGAATACCTTGCAGGTATTCCACCGGTGTACGCATGCGTAGCATGCTGTGCGGCCGGTAGAAGTTGTAGTCCATACAATCCTCG
>DASVRP010000014.1:0-67362 GCA_036388555.1 Saccharimonadales bacterium (SeqCode) | reverse complement strand
CCCAGACAAATATATCTACGATATCCGTAACGTGGTGTAATGGTGTCGCACGCATATGCTGTTCCTCCGTTTAGCTTTACCACTTACGAAGATACGGCTATGCGTGCTTTTTGTCTGTGGGGGTTTTTGGATTCAGGTTAGTAGGTATTGACAAACCGCTGGTGCAGTAGTGAAGTACTTGAACTTTTGACCATCTGAGGTCAGTATGGCTGCCCTATCGACTTGTATACCAACCTGCGCAGCCGTCTGAATACAGGACGCACTTCTTCGAGGTCGAAGATAGCCGAGATACCGATATGGACCGCGAATGTCACGGCAGTCAGCAATGCCAGCTTGGCACCGAGCGTGATGAAACCGCGGTCGTTGATACCGAGCGGATATAAGGTGATGACCGTGAATGCGGCGACGATGCTGAACCCTGTCACGGATACGATCTTTGCTATCGACCCCCAGAATGCCAGATCGATCAACTTATGGTCGCGGATCATCATGATGATGAACAGTATGAGCACTTCCAAGGTCGCGACGATCGATTGGGCGAGTGCCAATCCGGCGATGCCGTAGGCTGTCTGCCGTGAAAGCAGGTACGCCAGTATGATGTTCAAGATGATGATGAACACCGACACGACGAGCGGTGTGATCGTATCTTTCTGCGAATAAAACCAGCGTGAGACCAGCGCATAGATAGTCCGGAAAAATATCGCGACGACCAGGAATCCGAACACCAAGGCGATTTCCGGGGCGTTCTGGCTGAAGATCATGCGCGCCAGGTATCCGCGGGCGAAGAATGAAACGACCACGACCGGCGCAGTCAGCCAGATTAGCAGCCGTAGCGTCCGTAGGAACTCCTTGCGGAACAGGTCCGGGCGGCCCTGCGACAACCGCTCATTCAGCCGCGGGAAGGCTGCCGTCGAGATAGCCGACCCGAGCAGCAGGATCGGCGCGGTGTGCAGGATGTAGGCGTTATTGTAGTTGCTGATGCCGGTCGCACCGGCGATATTCGAGGCGAAGCGGGTATCGACGACGCTCTGGACCTGGTCGATACCCTGGTCCAGCGAGCGGGGCGGCAGCTGGCGCAGTATGGCCCTGAAATCACTGCTGTGCCACATGATCTTCGGGTGCCAATGAAAATCAGTGCCGATCAGCCCAAGGGCTACGATGACGAGCTGCAGGATACCGCCGACCAAAGCACCGATGCCGAGCCCGACGATGCCGATCTCAGTGTCTTTGAATATGTAGATACTGGCGATGATGCTGACGTTATAGAACAGTGGTGCGATCGCATAAAAAAAGAACCGGCCGATCGTCTGTTGGGCACTGGTAATGATACCGGACACCGTAAACAGGAACGGGGTCAGCGCCAGGAACCGCATGATCGTCGCCGCATTGTATTTCTGTTCCGGCGTCAGTCCCGGTGCGACCAGATGGTCGATCATAGGGTGGGCAAACACGAATATGATGACTCCCACGGCAAGCATGATCAGGGCCAGAAGGTTCATCAGGCTGGCCGATAGCTCCCACATTCCGCGCCGATCGCCTTTGTGCAGACGGTCGGCGAGGTACGGCATGAACGCGACGCCGAGCGCCCCGGCAGCGATCGTATAAAAGAAAAAATCAGGGATGTTGAATGCGGCAAAATAGACGCCGGCCAGCTGGTCCGCCGGCCCCTGCCGGTCCTCGAAGTTAGCATTGATCAGTTTGGTGCGCAGGAAACCGAGCAGCTGGCCGATCAAGGCCGTGCCGATCAGCAGCAGCGCTACGCTGCTCAGCGATATGCGCTTTGCCGGTTTCGATGCGTTGGGGGCTTTCTGGACTGTTGACATGATCAGTGTTTCAGTATTATTTCCTGGCCAGCCATGATGGCTCCTTCGACGGCTGACGGACGGGGTTGGGAATTCTGCTGGGGGCGTGGTGGTTGGTTTTGTACGGCGGCGGGTTGAGGTGCGTTCACGGCCGTACCTGGCTTTTTCTTGCGGTGACGAGTACGTTTTCGTTTCGGCTTTGCGGGCGCATCTGCGGACTCAGCAGATTGAGCCTGGGCAGCGGATGGACCCTCCGGCCGCGGTCGGAGTGGCGAAGGTGCTGTTACAGGTTCAGGCTTGCGTACGCCATCCGGCGGCTCTATGACGCCGGTCGGTACGGTAAACGGCTTGCTGTGCCCCGCCGATTTCGTTCCGGGTGGGGTTTGTGCCTTGGGCGACGACAGTATCGGGGGCGGGACAGGAGGGGGCGCGACAGATGAAGCGCTAGAGGGTGGGGATGGGGGTGCCGTGGACGGCGACTGACGGGGCTGTTGCCGCGGCTGAGGCTGCGGCTGGGACTGCTGGATCTGCTGCGGCGCCGGGCGGCCCACCACGCTGGTGAAGTCCTCGAACTGATACCGTTCATTGACATAGCGGACAACGTATTCACGGGAAGATGCATAACGGGCGCGGCTGTTCTCGATGATCGCAGCGCTGTAATCCATCTGCTGCGGCGGCAGGTTGAGGCTGATCGCCGAGAACGCGGCCGTCTTTTCGCCCTCGATGGTCATACTGATGACGAAATGCCTGTTGTGCATATGCACAAGGTCGTATTCCTCGAATTTCGGCTCGAAATAGCGCAGCATCACCCGGGCATCGTCGGCGCCCATGCGGAAGGCGACGATTGATCCGACGTTACCGAAGACCGCGTCTTTCACCTCGATGGCCATCTGCGCCGTGTACTGGTTGGCTACGGTCAGATTGAGGCCGTATTTGCGTGCTTCGGACAAGATGGTTGCGAATGAATCGGTCGCGAAGTTCTGGAATTCGTCCACATACAGGTAGAATGGCGTGCGCTGGTCGGCCGGCATATCGGCACGGCTCATCGCCGCCAGCTGGATCTTGGTGACAAGCAATGCTCCAAGCAGTGAGGCATTGTCCTCGCCAAGCAGTCCGCGGGACAGGTTGACGAGCAGTATCTTATGTTCGTCCATGATCTGGCGGATATTGAAGCTGCTCTTCGGTTGGCCGATGATGTTGCGGACCAACGGGTTGGCCGTGAAGGCGCCGACTTTGTTAAGTACCGGTGCGACCGCCTCAGCGGCAAACTTGTCATTCCAGCTCGCGAACTCGACGGTCCAGAAGTTGCGGACCACCGGATCCTGGACATGCTTCATGACATCCATCCGGAACTTCTTCTCAGTCAGGATGCGCGTAATGTCCAGCATAGTGGCGTCCGGATAGTCGAGCAAGGCCAGCAGGCTGTAGCGCAGGATATATTCCAGGCGCGGCCCCCAGCTCTCGAACATCCGCTTCAACACGCCGATCAGTTCGGAGGCCGTGTGGGTCTTCAACTTCGGATCGTTCACTTCCATCGGATTGAAAGCCATCGGGAATTCGGTGTCAGCCGGGTTGAAATAGATGACGTCCTTGGCCCGCTCCGCCGGAATGCGGCGCAGCGTGTTGATGGCGTAGTCGCCGTGCGGGTCGATGACCGCGAAGCCGTACGGGCTGTAGATGTCGGAAATCGTCAGCAGCTCAAGCAGTCCCGACTTACCGACACCAGTCTGTCCGATGATGTAAAGGTGGCGGCTGCGGTCTGTCCGCGGCATACCGAACATAGTGTTGTGACCCCGGAAGTTCGTGGTCGCTACCGGGCTCAGATCCTGCCTGAATTCCCCGCTGACGACCGGCAGGTTGGCGGGCGGCTCGGCAGTCTGTGAGGAAGCCCACAATATGTACGGCGTCTCGACATTGGTATGGGGCAGGTGGCACAGCGTCGCAACCTCTTCGATGTTCATGATGTAGCTATGGCGGTTGAAGGCACGCGCCCGGTAGAGTCCGAGAACGTACGGATCAGCCATCATCCGCTTCTGCTCAAAACCGTTAAGGTAGGTCGTATTGAACTGCTTATAACTGGCGATGATCGACTGCAGGCGCAGTCGGGCCTGCTGCTGGGTGCCATGCCCACGGTAGACGACGCGGAGCTGGGTCTCAAAGGCCAGCTTCTGGCTCTTCTCCTCTGCTCCCTTGGCCTGGACTGACTCATATTCGGCAGGTTTGGCGGCAACGGCCTTCTCACTGGGCGGAGCCCACAGCACACTGGCCAGACCGGCCATGCTTGTCTTGTTGCCGCCACCTTTCATCTTGGCGATGTAGCGTTCACTCTTGCGGTGCCAGTTCGAGGCAGCCGGCCGGAGCGTCAGCTGTACCCAGGCCTCTTCATCAGGTTCAAATTTAGCAAATGTCGCCGTGATGGCAGCCAGCGGGTCGACCTCGAAGCTTTGGAAGGTCTTGATCGGCAGGACGTCCGGGCCCGTCAGCTTCATCTCTGTCACGAGGATAGAGCTGAAACTTGCGTCAGGAGTCAGCGTATAGTCGGGCACGTCCGATATCTGGACTGACGGATACTGGGCATACATCTGTTCTTCGACATAACTCTTCAGGTAGGTCGGCACCCAGACATAGAACCCGATCCGGCGGCCGATAACCGCGATCTCGAAGCTGATACGTTCACGGATAGTCGTCGCGAACAGCCCCTGCGCCGGGATAGTAAGCAGGCCGAACAGGCTGGCGAACATCTGCTCGGCAGCCAATTCCTTCTTGTCATTGGTCCGGGGAACCTGCAATAACAATACAACCCCTGGATCGACGGGTTTTGCAGCGGGTGAGGTGTCTATTGTTGTGCGTGCCATATTACATGAGCCAAGCACCGGTGCGGTGCCCAAGCATTTACATATTGTCGCATTTTTAGCGCCTTAAATACAGCGTAACCCTAACCCGACAATGATGGAAGTAACGAAGTTACGAAGAGATAGGGTCGATCCAGAGGACCCAGATGATGCCTAGGAGTAAGATAAGGCTGATATATATCATAGCTGTTTACTCTACACGTTTTTTACAAAAAGTACAATAGAAAATCAGACTGTCAATTTAGTACAACGCTGCTGCTTTGGGCAGGGTCGCTCCCTTGAAGACTTCCAGGACTTCGTCGGCTTCGACAGTCTCTTTGTCGAGCAGCTTGTCCTTAAGGGCCTCCAGCTTGTCGACATTTTCTTTGAGAATAAGCCGCGCCCGGTCGGCAGCTTCAGTGATGAACGCTTCGACCTCTTGGTCGATGATCTTTTTGGTATCTTCAGACTGGTTACTTTCATGGACGAGCCGGTCCATTACCATGCCTTCGTCGACTTGGAAGACCTGGTCGCGCAGCTTCGTACCCATTCCCTGATTCATGACCATGTCACGCGCCAATTCAGCTGCCTTCTGCAGATCGTTACTTGCACCCGTAGTGATGCGGTCAGCCCCGAACATGACTTCTTCGGCGATTCGGCCGCCTAGTCCGCGGGCCAGGATGTCCTTGTACTGAATCAATGAGACATAGTAGCGGTCCTCTGGCGGAATAAACCAGGTAACCCCACCGGTTCCACCACGCGGAATGATGGTCACTTTATGTACTGGGTCGCTATCCGGCAGGACGTGGCCGACCAGCGCGTGGCCGGCTTCGTGATAGGCTGTCGTCACTTTGTCGGCTTCGGTCATCACCTTGCTCTTACGCTCGGGGCCGATGGCCACGCGCTCAAAGGCTTCAGTTACGTCATGCTGCGATATTTCAGTATGATTGTTGCGGGCCGCGATGATGGCAGCTTCATTGGCGATGTTCGCGAGGTCAGCACCCGATGAGCCGGCTGACTTGCCAGCAAGCGCATTGAGGTCGACAGCTTTGGAGAGCGGCTTCTTGGCAAAGTGGATGTTCAGGATAGCTTCGCGGTCCTGCCGGTCGGGCAGGCCGATGTTGACGCGGCGGTCGAAACGGCCCGGTCGCAGCAGCGCTGGATCAAGCACATCAGCACGGTTGGTTGCTGCCAGGACGATAACGTTCTGACCCTGCTCGAAACCGTCCATCTCGACGAGAATCTGGTTCAGGGTCTGCTCGCGCTCATCATGGCCACCGCCCATGCCGGATCCGCGGCGCCGTCCGACAGCATCGATCTCATCGACGAAGATGATACAAGGCGCGTTCTTCTTGGCCTTGGCGAACAGGTCACGGACGCGAGAGGCACCGACACCGACGAACATCTCGACGAATTCAGAGCCCGAGATAGAGAAGAACGGTACGTTGGCTTCACCGGCTACGGCGCGGGCCAGCATCGTCTTACCGGTCCCGGGAGGGCCGACCAGCAGTACGCCCTTGGGGATGCGGGCGCCGACGCTGGAGAACTTCTTTGGGAATTTCAGGAATTCGACGACTTCTTCGAGGTCCTGCTTGGCTTCACCGCTGCCAGCGATCTCCTTGAATGTAACCTTGTCTTTTTCATTGCCATAAAGGCGGGCACGGCTCTTGCCGAAGGACATCGCCTGGTTGCCCTGCCCCTGGGCGCTACGCAGCATGAAGTACAGCATACCGCCGATCAGAAGGATCGGCAGGATGGAGACCAGCAGTCCGCCCCAGAGCGAGCCGCCGCTGGATGCGGGAGTGTTGCTGTATTCAAATTTCGAGGTGTTATACCCCTGCTCCTTCAGGCTGGCCTGGGGATCGGTATACGCCTTGAGGCTCGGCTGCGTCTCGCCGCGCTTGGTGATCTTGAGCTCGTTGCCGGACTTGAGAATCTTTGAATATTCACCGCTGTTAGCCTGCGAGATGGCGGTAGATTCGGGGATTTCCTTGAGGCCACCGGAGTTGCCATAGGCAGCGAAGATGATCAGCGCGATCAGGATCAGCATCGCTACGAATCCGACGTGCTTGAAGCCCTTGCGGCCACCCTTCTTGTTCTTCGACTTATTGTTATGTGACGGTGATTTATCCATATGTTTGGCTATTATATACTGTCCAAATTAAATTATCTAGCGCTCAGTAACCTCGAGTGCTAGGTAATTTTTACAAACGCGCAATATTCTGCCCCCACCGATGTCCGCTGACTTGCCGACTGTGTACGTCTTGGCAGCAAGTGTGATCCGTTCCAGCAGACGGCGGTCCAATTCCCGGAAGCCCTGCGAACGCAGCCACTGTGCCAGCACTTCACGGGCGACGGCATGTTCCAACAGTATGAACGATTGACGGTTCAGCCGACCATCCGCTGTTATATCGTGCAACATCGCATCTACCGTGATGTCGATTTCGTCATTCGTTATCCGGGCGCTGTCTAGAATATTCACCAACCCCTGACGGCCGTCCGCTCCGAGACGCGGTACGATTGTATGCCGGATATGATTGCGTACATATGTATCATCGGCATTCGTACTGTCTTCGCGCCATTCCAGGTCATGGTGCTCTGCATATTCCAATATTTGCGATTTCATCGCATGTAACAGCGGCCGCCGGACAAACTCAGTCGAACGCAGGCTTGTCAGCCCCTTCCGCCCCGACCCGCGGATAATGTTCAGGATCGCAGTTTCCACCACGTCGTCCTGATGATGCGCCGTTACGACCGCGTCAGCGCCGACCGACTTCCTGATCTCATGTAGGAAGGCATACCGGGCTTCTCGGGCAGCCGCCTCACTCGCCCCCGGGCCTAGCCGCCCTTCCGCATATCTGAAGGGTAGCCCGTACAAACCGGCGATGCGCTGGACCAGCTTCCTGTCCTCGGCCGAATCTTCCCGGATACCATGATTGAAATGAGCGACCGTCAGACTCATACCAGGCTGCAGGCGCAGCAGATCGAGTAGCACCATCGAGTCGACGCCGCCGCTGACAGCGATGATATACCGGCCTGGGCCGATGACAGGATCAACCGGTATTGAAATATTCATCTGTTCAGTATACTAGAGGCATATTATGAAGACACTCTACTTCTGCCGCCATGGACTCAGTCAATTCGGTAAACAGGGGCTTTGGGCCGGCAGCAGCGACACACCGTTGGCGCCGGAAGGCCGTGAACAGGCCGCCGAAGCAGGCAGGGGCGCCAAGCAGCTGCATATCGACCGCATCGTCAGCTCACCGTTGGCGCGGGCATATGATACGGCGCAGATCATCGCAACGACCATCAGTTATCCTGTTCCAGACATCAAAATCAGCCCGCTCGTCGTCGAACGGAACTTCGGTGAACTCGAGGGGACGACCTGGGACCCTGACTTGGATATGGAGCACATCGCCAGCGTCGAACCCGCTGCCGATGTGCTCGAAAGAGCCAGGCAGGCACTTGAATACATCAGATCGCTCGAAGCAGATACGATTCTGATTGTCAGCCATGGTACCTTCGGCCGGGCTCTGCGACATATCATAAACCCGGAAATCCCGTTCCGCGGCAGCGAGCGGTTCAAGAATGCCGAGATTGTGAAACTCATATGACCAGCAAGCCGACGATGCAGAGGATTGCCGAACTGCAGCAGTTCATCGCGGATTTTGCCAAGATCGGCCGCGTCCCGCAGCTTGCAGATACCGGCCGTCCCGAGAATGACGTTGAGCATAGTTATGGCCTAGCACTGACCTGATGGTTTCTGGCATCCAGGATCGCCCCTGATCTGGATACCGGTAAGCTACTGATGTACGCCCTGGCCCACGACACCGTCGAGATCCATGCTGGCGATACCTTCGTTTTCGGCAGCAAGGCAGAGCTCGATAGCAAGTCAGACATCACCCTGGAAATGCAGGCAGCAGAGAAAGCCGGCAAGATGCGCACCTCGCCATTCATCGCACCGTATTATGAAGATTTGCTCCAGTGGATGAGCGATCCCGACTACTTTTACAAAGCTCCGGCTGAGAGTAGCAGCGCCGCCACTTCTGTGCCAAAATAGGACTCATGCTTAGTCTCGGACTCTTCATCGCCTGCGTGCTGGCCGGTATGGTAAACTCCGTGGCCGGAGGCGGCATCTTCGTCGTGTTCCCCGCCCTGCTGGCCGCCGGATTGCCGCCGATTACCGCCAACACCACCAGCAACCTTGTGTCGTGGCCGGGGGCGCTCAGCTCCGCCTATGGCTACCGCGCACACCTCCGTAAGCTGCCACGCAAATACCTGTTGCTGCTCATTCCCTGCCTGATCGGCGCCGTCATCGGCGCAGTGCTCCTGGCCCAGACGGACAGCACCGAATTCACCAAGACCGTGCCGTGGCTTGTATTGCTGGCCGTGATGCTGTTCATATTCCAGCCATTCCTGCACCGCCACCTTGAACGCAACCTTGCCACGCACCGCAATGCGCCGCTGATCGCGATCGGCCTGGCGCTGCTGCCGATGTCGATCTACGGCGGGTATTTCGGAGCCGGCTTCGGATTTCTGATGCTGGCATTCCTCGGATTCACGCGCATCACCAACCTCCACCAGATCAACGGGCTGAAGAACCTGGCCAGTGCCACCATCACCATCGTCTGCACCATTTACTTCGGACTGCGCGGCATGATCGATTGGGAATTCGCCCCGGTCATGATCGTCGGCAGCCTGATCGGCGGGCTCATCGGTGCGCATTTCGCCCAAAAGATAAACGAGGTCGTCATACATTATTTCATCATCATCCTTGGCCTGGTCGTAGCCGCCGCACTGTTCCTGAAGCCGTAACCGGAAAACCCAACCATGAGCTTTGACATTTGCGACAGCCGCATTTTATACTCAGGTATGAACAGACCATTTCTCCAGGGCATTACCTATAACGACATCTCATTGGCACCAGGCCGGGTGGCGTTTGAACGCGATGACATCGACCTCCGAACGCAACTGTCCCGCAACATCGAACTCGACCTGCCGATCGTCGCCTCCCCCATGGATACGGTCACCGGACACCGTATGGCAATAGCCCTTGGCCAGCTCGGTGGCATCGGTTTCATACACCGCAACCAGGCAATCGACAGTCAGGCCGAAGAAGTCGCCAAGGCAGCCGGCGCCAATGTCCAGGTCGGCGGTGCCGTCGGGACATATGACAGCGACGTCACCCGCGCCGACAGCTTGGTTGAGGCCGGCGCCTCGGTACTGATGGTCGACTCGGCACACGGCCATTCCGACTTCGTGATTGGCATGACCCGCAAGTTGAAGCAGCGCTACCCTCGATTAGATGTCATCAGCGGCAATATCGCCGAAGCCCAGGCAGCTAAAGACCTCGAGGAGGCCGGAGCCGACGGTCTGCGCGTCGGCATGGGTCCCGGTGCGATCTGTACCACCCGCGTCATTTCCGGCATGGGCGTCCCGCAGGTCTCCGCGCTACAGAACGTATTCTGCAGCGAACTGCCGTTCATAGCCGACGGTGGCATCAACCATCCAGGCGACCTAACGAAAGCCCTGGCATTCGCAACAACCGTCATGCTCGGCCGGCTGCTGGCCGGCACCACTGAAAGCCCAGGGGATGTCATCGAACTGACATCAGACAAAGTACCCGCCCGATTCAAAAGCATCTTTGAAGCAGGACAGACGACACGGTCGTTCAAGGTTTACCGCGGCATGGGATCACTTGGAGCGATGGCTGCCGGAAAGAGACTCAATGCCGGAGGCGAATTCCATGGCAAAGATTTCTCCACCGACAAGCTGACCGCTGAAGGTGTTGAGGGACTCGTCCAACATACCGGCAGCCTACAATCCGTCGTCGAGAAGCTCGTCGAAGGCCTCAAATCCGGCATGTACTACACCGGCAACCGCACGCTCGCCGAACTGCGCGCCAACGCCCAGTTCTACCATAACAGCCACGCGTCGATGCTGGAGAGCCATCCGCATGACATGATCGTCACCAAGGACGGCGGCAACTACAAATTCTGACCCCCTAGCCAACAGGGGCAAACCGTGCTATATTACCCCCTGACTTGGCGACGTAGCTCAGTGGTTAGAGCACAGGACTCATAAGCCTGGGGTCGGTGGTTCAAATCCACCCGTCGCTACCAAAGCAAAAACCCCAGCAGCGTCAGCGCCTGGGGTTTTTGCTTTGGTCATGGCTGGCTTGAGCCGCCGACCCACAGATTTGCCGCCGGCAATGATGCCAGGGTCGGTGGGTCGTGAAGCGAGGACGCGCGCAGGAAAAGCGCAGCGCATTCCGAGCACGCCGCAGCGGAAGAGGCCTTCAGGCCGATAAGCCACCCGTCGCTACCATATCGCTTATGCTTTTTAAGTTCTTCAATTTGACAAGTTACTCTGCTGACACTATAATGCTTATTTTATTTACAGGAGTATCATGGGCATAATTAATAGGCGTCCAAAAATTGAATCAGTAGAGCCATTCATTTCTAGCCAAGAGGTGCAGCTAAAAGCACTAGAGAACGAAGAGGAAAGATGGGGGTGGCTGGCAGAGGGTACGAGCACCGACCAGATAAGTACAAGTCGGATAATGGACGGAGTCAAAGATGTCCGTCGACGTCGTGAAGCATTATTAAATGACGATCCTGAGTCATACCTACAGTAAGCTGGGAAGTTTAATTCAACTTAGAAATTCGATTAAGCAGTCGACTTTATATTTCAAGTTCGTTAATACATCGATTCCAAACAACTCCACCTGCCCTACAATCCAAATATCGCATCATGGACTTATGACAGAAGTTAATTGAATATTTTTAGGAGGATAGCTTGTTGCATTTGTAATAGTATGCGTGCTTTTTTCTGCTTTTGTCGTATAGTTGCTGGTACTTATGTTACACATCATATTTCATAGATTTGCTAAACACCCGTCTACGTATCGCGCAGCAGTGAGCGCTACGGCATTGCTCATGTGTGTCACGTTGCTGCCGACCATGCCTGTTACCGCGACAACTACCACGATGACACGAGACGAGCTTCTTCAGTACCAGCAGCAATTCGAGGACCCGCAGGCTTCAGACGCGACAACAGGTCATACTCATCAGGATCACGTTCCGACACAGGACAGTGCGGGACCAATGGCAGCCGCTGGTGTCGACCCAGCCGATACCCTTAAACCGCTCGCTCTCAATGTCGGTGGCCGCTGGTCCAGCCTGCGCACGCTGCCCGCCGGCACTAATGCCTACCATATGATCATGGGTCCCGGCGGCAAGATCGTGCTGATCGCCGGCTCTGGAAATGACGCGAACGTTTTTGCGGCGGGTACTTTCAAAGCATATATGTGGAGTCCGACCCAGGGTATCCAGAAAACGCTGACCGTGCCGATCGATATGTTTTGCGCCGGCCATATGCTCCTGAGCAACGGCAAAGGCCTGGCAGTCGGCGGCACAAGCGGCTACAAACCCTGGAAGGGTGCCCGCGCCACGTACACATTTGACTTCACGAGCGAAACGTTTGTCCGGCAGACCGACATGCAGCACGGGCGGTGGTATCCGACGGTAATCGGTACGCCGGGCGGTGACGCTGTCATCACCGGCGGCTACGACCAGAACGGCCTCAACTCCGGTTATGGCGAATTTTGGAAAACAAGTACGAATGGCTTGAGCAACCTCCCTGGAAAGCGCGTCTTCCCGCTCTATCCACACATTTTCGTCGTTCATGACGGACGCTACTTCTTCAACGGCGCAGCTTACAATTCGGGCATCAACGGCAAGGCTATCCATCCGGCCGGCTTCTGGGATCCGCTAACCAATAGTTTCACGCCTGTAAGCGGTCTCCAATACCCGCATCGCCGGTCGGGCGCTGCATCGTGCTTCATTGGCGACGCGCGGCGACAGCATATGATCGTTATCGGTGGTGGCTCGCCAGCACTTAGCAATACGAACACAATCTCGTTTGGCCAGAATCCACCGACTTTTCGCACCTCCCCGAGCCTGCGTGTCACTAAGACATATATGAACTGCGTCAATCTGCCGGACGAATCAATACTAGAGGTCGGCGGCGGTGCGACCAATCAGGTCGTGAATGCCAGCCGCAGTGTCAGCCAGCTCGCCGTCGGCTGGAAGAGCTGGAAGCAGATGAACCCGTTGCCCGCTGGCCAGCACCGCCTATACCACAGTATGGCATTTCTGCTCGATGACGGCCGGGTCGTCAGCATGGGTTCTAATCCATCCGGCCAGCCGCGCAGCGATACCGTCCTGGTATACGAACCACCCTACCTGTTCCGCGGTACACGTCCGACGATCGGAGCTTTGCCACCGCGTATTACCTACGGTCAAACCGTCCGGCTTACCGTCAGCCCTGGTGTTACGAAAATCGCCATGATGACTTCGGCTTCCCCGACACACGCCATGGACGTCAACCAACGCGCTGTGTACTTCCCGGTCGTTAACGGCCAGGTCAAGATCGATGTCAGTCCTAACAAGTTCCCACGTAATCAGGTCCGCTTCTTCGCCATCGATAACAAAGGCGCCGTATCAAAGGCCCGTTGGACAGCGCTGTACTAGCATCAGTTAACTGTTCGGTAGACTACTGCTGCTCATTGCTAAAAGTTGAAACTGCAGCCTGCTCCAAATGAATCCACTCCGCCCTACCGAAGCAAAAACCTGAAACATACATTAATTCTGTATTATTTCAGCGAGTTCTTATGCCACATCGCGAAGTCGACAGATTGGAAATCATGCTTTTCATAGAAGGTCTTAAGCCACGGAAAATCAGTGTCGTACGTCAATCCAAAATACCTGATGTTCTGTTCGGCAGCATACTCACAGAGACAATCCAGTATCTGAGCTCCGATTCCCTGCTTGCGAAAATCAGGGGAAACAACCATATCTACTACTTGGGCATGTCGCACAGTTCCACTGATAAATCCTACCCCGATGACCCGGCCTGTATCCGTCCTGGCTGAAACATTGACCATGTTCTGAGCCAAACATTTTTTCCATTCCGAAATATCACCATCCCAACCGCTTTCCTCCCGCAATCTGACTACCTCATCGGCAGTTAAATGAGGGTCATTCTGTATCGTACATCCGCTCATGCCAATCCTTTCATCTATCTTAATTGTCTGTAAGCACTGGTATCAGTCCCCGTTCGTCTGCTTCTGCCACAGGGAATGGTAGCGGCCCTGCAGCTGAAGTAGTTCCGAGTGTGTGCCCTGCTCGATTATCTGTCCGTCGTGCATGACGATAATCTTATCCAGGTTTGCGACCGTACTCAGTCTGTGAGCTATCACTATCGCTGTCTGCGTGTCCAGTATCTGTGGCAATGCCCGCTGAATAATCTGCTCGCTTTCGCTGTCGAGCGCGCTGGTCGCCTCGTCGAAGATCATGATTGGCGCCCGCTTGAGGACTGCCCGTGCAATGACGATCCGCTGTTTCTGGCCGCCGCTCAGCTTTACGCCGCGCTCACCCACGATCGTATCGTAACCATGAGGTAATTTTGAGATAAATTCGTGCGCGTGCGCCGCCTGAGCCGCCAGTATGATTTCCGGCATACCCGCGCTCTCGTTAAAGTATGCTATATTTTCTTTGACAGTCCGGTGAAAAAGAAGCGGCTCCTGGGGGACATACGCGATATTTCTGCGCAGATCCGACTGCCGCACGTCACGGATATTAATCCCATCAATCAGGATTTCACCATCATCGACTTCATCGAACCGCATGAGCAGACTTGCCAGCGTGCTCTTGCCAGCTCCGCTGAGTCCGACGATACCGACTTGCTCACCGCCATTGATCGTAATGGTAAGTTTTTGAAATACGGGGATCTTCGTACCGGTTTCGCTGTGGTCCGGATAACTGAAATCAACATTTCTTATGCTGATAGCACCCTCGGTAATCGCAAGCTCCTTAGGGCCGACAGGGTCACGGATAGCCTCGTAGTCATCACTGAGATACTTCAGCGTCGGATACAGCTTCGTTATAAGGTCGTCATGCTGCACGATTAAGTTCGGCAGCTCGGCGATGCTCCGTATGATCTGGAACATATAGATCAACGTCAGCACGATAAGGCCTACGGACGCCGGATTACTTTCAGCCCCCTCAACTACAAAGAACAGTGCCGCCGATACTCCTACTCCTGTCAATAGGCTCCTGGGTAGGTCAAGCAATGTAGTCGTCTTTCGACGCAACCAGAACGTCTCGATCTCTTCGTCAGCCAACCGGCTGACCTTGCCACGGGCCTCACGCTCGATCCCCCCGGATTTGAACGCCAATATGTTCGTCACTTCGTCGGATACCTCACCTGTCACCTTACGGTATATCTCATGGGATTTAAGCCGGTATGTATTGGCTTTAGATGATGACCAGAACACATATATGACCTGCGTTATGAGGATAACTACCGCGACGAGGCCGACCTTCCAGTCTATCGACAAAAGTATGATGGTAGGTACGACCAGCGTCACTATCATGGGGCTGACGTTATGCCTGATGAACCGGACTAAAATCATCGCACTGTCGAGATACTGACGGAACAGACTGGCGAGGTAACCCGTCTGGTTGTCCCGGTAGAATGCCATATCCTTATTCGTTAATTTCTGGTAATAGGCCAGCAGCATGCGGCCATATTCCTTGTTTTCCGACCTGATAGCCACCAGCTCGCCTACGGTTCCTATGATCGCGCCGGCGGCATGTACGGCGGCAAATAATAGCGCCTGGGATTTTGCAGCTGACATATTTCCGCTTGAGATGCTGGTAGCGATCTGAGCCATAATGATCGTCCCCCATATCCTCATCAACAATGTGCGCACAATTTCACAGACAAAGCCGATCCAATACCCAGGACGGCGGCCGAAAGTAGCCAGTAAGTGTGTGTAGGACTGTTTATTCATACATTTTCTATGCTATAGATTTTGTTCATTGTACCACTTCGCTCACGGACACCTATAGAGGGATGGTGCCCGGTACGGGTCTGAGTACGTAAGCAAGCCAGGCAGATCAGTAATACAAGAACTATGTGACTAAAGCCATGCTGGTTTTGCTTGCGGCTGCCTTATTACTACTTATGCTAATACAATACCGTTATTCCTGTATTTGTTATGATATTCCCATGCCTACCTACGGATTCGCTACCATGCTCGAGGACCATCCGGTCGGATATGAGTTTTCGTCTGACAATATACCGCTCCATCTGACACACATCGATTCGTTCAGGGTCGATATGGACCACGATACCCTGGCCAGCAAGCTCACAGAGGTATTGTCAGGCCAGCGCCAGGTAAATACAGTCGCACTGGACGTCAAATTTTACGGGCCCGACAATGACATTCTGGTGACCGAGCTTTCCCTGACCGCCGAACTTGCGTTACTCCATACGGCTTTGGTCCAGCTCGTCGAACAAGCCGGTGGCACATTCAAGCGGCCGCACTTTCAGAAGGATGGCTATAAGCCACACGTTACCGTGGTTAACAACAAGATGATCGCCGCCGGCACGACAGTCACGATAAAGGATATTTCAATCGCCGCAAAGGTCTCTGACGATGAGAACGCTGACCGCAAGATACTTGAGACTATACCGTTAGTGCAGAATTGATAAGCAGCTAAGCTGACCTACCCTACGCACAGGAGCGGTCGTTTGGATGACGGTTAGTAATATAAAATGATTATGCTTGCATTTTTATATTATTTGTGATATTATATGTTTAAGTAAGGGAGATATCCAGGTGGCAACACTCGTCCGTGAACAGAATTTTACTAGTTTTCAGGAACAGCCAAGCTATGGTGAATGGGCTCCCGAAGACGGTCAAGCGATAGACATCGTCTCCCCTATCCTGGACAAGCAGTTACAGGATTTGGAAGCCCAATATGCCGAACAGTCCGCGGACGGCGAGCGCCATGTCAAACCTGTACACACCTCTAGCCCTGCAGTAGCCTGCGGGAGTGTCCGCACTGTCAGGTACGGTGGCGACACGGAGGCAGTATTTTATTTCCCACCGCTGCAGGAAGCACCACCCGTGCATGTCATGGAGAGCCTGCATAAGCAGGCGTTCCAGGCGTTCATGACAGCCGAGGGCTATGTGGAGTAGGCATCTTTATGGTCGGAACACGGTCCGGACGCAATCGTCCTGCTTGTTCTTGAATATGTCATAGCCGTAAGCCCCGTCAGACAGTGACATGGTGTGTGTCATCAGGTGCGAAGCGGGCAGTTCGCCGGTGGCCATGCGGTCGAGCAGCATCGGGATGTAGCGTTCGCCGTGCTGCTGGGCGCCCTTCAGGGTCAGGCCTTTGTTGACCAGCGCCCCCATCGGGAACTTGTCGACGAGCCCGACAAAGACACCGAGACAGAAGACGGTGCCGCCCTTGCCGCAGGCGATGATGGCCTCACGCAGGGCGTTCGGACGGTCGTTCTGGAGCAGGCGGGTCTGCTGCTTCAGCTGGTCAAGCCGGTACTGCGGCCCCGGCGAATGAGCCTCAAGACCGACCGCTTCAATGCAGACGTCCGGGCCGCGTCCGCCGCTGCGTTCACGCAGTTCGGACAGGACGTCGGTCTGTTCATAATTGATCACTTCGGCGCCGATGATGTCGCGCATCTGGTCCAACCGGAACTGGTAGCGGTCGATGCCGATGACCCGGTCGGCGCCGAGCAGCATGGCGGCGCGGGCGGCCATCTGGCCGACGGCGCCGCAGCCCCAGACGGCCACCACATCGCCCGGCTTGACGCCACCGAGGTCAGCTCCCATCCAGCCGGTCGGCGCCGAGTCTGACGCGAAGACAGCAGCTTCATCGGGCACCTCATCCGGAATCGTAAAAGCGATGACGTCGGCGAACGGCACACGCACGAAGTCGGCATGGCTGCCCATGAATCCGCCCATGGCGTGTGAATAGCCGAAGATGCCGCCCGGGTGATAACCCCACATCGTCTCCGTTATCCCGGGATTGGTATTGCCGTTCTCGCATAATGAATACAGCTTTTTCTCGCAGTACTGGCAGCGGCCGCAGGCGATGATCGAACAGACGACCACCCGGTCGCCGACCTTGTGCTTCTTGACATCGGCGCCGACTTCGACGACCTCTCCCATGAATTCATGCCCTATAACATCCCCGTTACGCATCCCTGGTATATACCCGCTGACCTGATGCAGATCGGATCCGCAGACCGAACTGTAGCGCATCTTGATGACCATGTCCTGCCGGTTCTGGATGCGGGCATCCGGGACCTGCTGGTATTCGAGTTCGTTGATGCCGGTCCAGCAGAGTGCGTTCATAGCCTTCCCTCCTCTTTTGATTTGCCCGTCACGATGTTCGTCGGCCACTTCAGTAACGTCGTCTTCGACGAACCAGGACTGCTCGGTTCGAGCACCTCACCTGTCTCAAGTATCGAGCGGGTATCACGCAGTGCCCGCCGCAGTTCTTCCAACTGCGCCCCGGCACTTTCCTGATGGGCTTTGACATCCGTCAGCCGGACGGCGACCTCGGTGCCGCGGTCGCCGGGTGCCGGCGTGAATCTGACCTCGATCTTGTCGCCAAGCTCATACAACGGTGTCGGCAGATTGCCCTTGGGCGCGACCTTGGCTAGCGGCAGATTCACAGTCAATGTGTGCCAGCGCCCCGCCTGGTCCTGCGTCCTGGCATGCCGCTTCATCGCCACCAGCCCGACCAGCACCGCCGCACTCGTCAGCGCCGTTATCCCGCCCACTTGCAAAACCTTGGATTTCTTCATGGTACCGCCTCTCTGTCATTTCAGCTTCTCCTTGTAAGCCTACTGCCGGCGCGGACCCCCGGCAGTGAGAAAATCAACTGGTCTGCCGGCGCATCAAAGACGCAGCAGCTTACCGGTGTGACGATTCAAGCATCTTTTTCAGTTCGGCGATAGCCTTGAGCTGTTCACGGTTCTGCTCCATCAGCTGCTCTATCTCCTGCTTCGAAGCCAGGTCGGTCGTTAGGTCACGCCGGGCTTGGGCAGCGCTGATGGCATCCATCCGCTTGGCGGCGATCAGGAGTATCGCCCCTTGCAGCGCGGCCAGCATCGACAGGAACAGGTTGAGCAGGATGAAAGGATATTTGTCCCAATGCTCGACATTAGGACTGGTATTCAGGAACGCCCATATACCCAGGAACGCCAGGAACCCGAAGACGAACGCCCAGCTGCCCATCGTATTGCGCAGCATGTCAGCCGCCCGCTCACCAGGGGTCAGCGACTGCTTGTGTGCCTTATGCCAGTTGATCGGGTTACGCATCGTTACCTACATTGTAAAGCATAAGCGTCTGGATGCAGCCTTATCAGTCCGAGCCACCCTGCTTGCGGCGTGCATGGTACAGCCGCTGGGTTAGCAGTGCCGCTGCACCGCCCGCTACCGCAGTACTGACGAGCATCGCTGCAAAGAACGTGAAGTTGAATCTCTGTAGCCTGTATTCTGCTTCTTCGGCGGCAAATCTTGTCTTGTCTATAACTTCCTCAGTACTCGTTTGCCGAGCTGCGAGCAATGTGTATTCTATATCCTTATCAATTGATAACGACGTGCCTTCGCTCCGGCCGGTCATACTGCCCAGATGCCGGTAGAAGTTCGTACGCAAGACCCTGTCGCGTTCGTGCCGTTCTGCATAGGAGCAGAAATCCCTGAACTCCACGAACTGGGAGCAGATACCACGCTCTACAACGTCATACCGATAGTCGAATGCAAACACCGTAACAAGAGGCAAAGCCATCAGGAACAGTAGTAACGGGACCGCAGATCGCTTCATAAGGTCATCATAGCATACCGCTTAGCCTGCACATTCCTGCCGGCCGTATGACAAACAAAAACCCGGCTCTTGTTGGCCGGGTCTTTGCTGCGCGCATGATGGGTTACAGGATTATAGCTTCTTCAGGAAGCGGTCGAACTGTGAGACGTTGTCGTCATCGGTGCTGACTAATTCGTATGCCAGGCCGCTATTGTTGCTTGATGTTTTCATTATATAAATACCCTTTACTTGCTAGTTACTTTTGATTTTTTGATTGTATGGAACGTTTTTGTTTGTGATCACAACACTTATTATTATACACAAGTTTGCTTTTTTGTCAATCTATTTTGCTTGTGGTTTTATGTTCAGTGGACTAATCTTATCCCATCGCCCCTGTTATAGCAACATAATTCCGTAGTAATAAATGCCGGTCAGTTTCCACCTCTGTGAGCCGATTTTGCCTGATGGACGGCTTTAAGGGCGATATATTCCGGGTGCTGGCGAGCCTTGTCGTAGTACTCCTTAAAGATCCGTGCTGCCGCTGCTTTGTCGGACTCTTCCGATCCGGTATCCTGCGGCCGGACTGTCCCGTCCGCGTCGTATTTGCCGCCGGAAGCGTGGTTGGCATAGCGCCGGGCGCGGGTGAATCCCATCTGCAGGAACTTACGCGCCATATCCATACCGACGAAGTCACCTGCCTCGCCGTAGCGCTCGAACATCGCATATATCGTCTTCGCCGATTTCTCGGCAATGTCCGGAGTCTTGAAACGCCAGTGCGGCAATATCTCCGACTTGTACGGTTCGGCGATCAGGACACCCTGCTCACCGCGGCCGATCCGGTAGCGTTCCGGATGCTTGCGGAAGTCGATGTCCCTGTAGTGGTCGGCGTACGATGTGTCTACCATTGATTACAAGTATAGACCTGTTATGTCAAAAGAATTATACTAATGGTAATGGCAGAGGGTGGTTTACAGCTTAGTTTGGAGGGGATCCGTGCCAGCGGCCTGATGGAGACGCCGCTGGTCTTCGTCGATATTGAGACCAACGGATTGAGCCACATCCGCGGCCGGGTCATCGAAGTGGCCGCCATCCGCGTCGAGCCGACCGGTAACGGCCCCAGGATCACCCGCGTCTTCAACCAGCTAATCGACCCCGAGACGTCCCTGCCCGACTTCATCACCAGGCTGACTGGTATCCGCGGCGAGGACCTGCGCGGCGCCCAGCCCTTCCGGCAGATAGCCGGTGAGCTGCAAGACATCATGAGCGGCGCCGTCTTCGTCGCCCACAACGTCCGGTTCGATTATTCGTTCCTGAAGCAGGAGTTCAAGCGCGTCGACAAGACGTTCCTGCCACGCCAGCTCTGTACCGTCAAGCTGTCGCGGACGCTCTATCCGCAGCACAAGAGCCATAAGCTCGAATCACTCATCAGCCGGCACGGCTTCAGCTTCGAAAAGCGGCACCGTGCCTACGACGACGCCCTGGTGCTCTGGCAGTTCCTGCAGCACGTCCATAACGAGTTCCCCGCCGCAGTGCTGGAGGCGGCAGTAGCCAGGCAGCTGAAGCAGCCGGCACTGCCCAAAGGGCTGGATGCCGGCCTCGTCAAAGGCCTGCCCGACCGGCCCGGCGTCTATATCATGCAGGACGAGCTCGGCAAGCCGCTGTACATCGGCAAGTCCATCAACATCCGCAAACGGGTGCTGCAGCATTTCGGCCACGACCACGACGACAGCAAGGAATATAAAATATCGCAGACCGTCAAACATATCGAAGCCCGCGAGACGGGCGGGGAACTGGAAGCACTGCTGCTGGAGTCGCGCCTGGTCAAGGAGATGATGCCGCTCTATAACCGTAAGTTGCGCAAGACCCAGAAACTGCTGGTCGCCCGCCAATCGGTCGACGCCGAAGGCTACATCCACGTCAGTCTCTCTGAAGCCGCCCACCTTGAGCCGGACAGCCTGTCTGACATCCTGGCTGTCTACGACCGGCGCAGCCGGGCCCGCAGCTCGCTGGATGACATGCAGAAACTGTACGACCTCTGCCCTAAGCTCCTGGGCCTTGAAAAATCCGCACGGGCCTGTTTCCTACACCAGCTGCATAAATGCCGCGGCGCCTGCGCCGGCAAGGAACCGGCCGGTATATATAATGCCCGTCTTCTCGGCGCCTTCGAGCGCCAGCGCATCCAGGACTGGCCCTACAGCGGTCCGGTCCTCGTCCAGGAACGCTTCACCGAAGACAGCGATGTCACCAGCGGCGTCATCGTCGACAAATGGTGCGTCATCGCCGAAGTCAGCCAGCAGCCCTACTGCGAACCGACCTCCCGCAGCCTGACCGGCGCAAACACAACCGACCCCGCCAGCCCCGGCAGCCCTGCCGGCGGCAAGACCTTCGACCTCGACACCTACAAGATCCTGCAGGCCTTCCTGGCCGCCAAAGTACACAAGCTGGTCATCCAGCCACTAAACCCCGGGCAGTTGGCACAATTCGGGTTGTAGCCAGCCGATCGTGGCCGGACTATAAGCATAAGCGCAATACTTGCGCGATCGGCGCCTCTGTCGTACGATACAGCCAGTGAAACGATTCATTACCATTTTGACAGCGCTCGTCGTATTTTGTGCGTTTGCACTGCTCAGCGTCGCCCCCTGGATGAACAGCTACCGTCTGACTATCCCTGTCGGCAGTTTAGAGGCACAGACGCCTACCTGCAGCGTCTCTCCGGCTGACCTCGAAGAATTAGGCAAAAATGCCTGTATGTGCACCGCGCAGACAGACGATCCATTTGGATTCCCCTTCAAGCACGATGGATACGGTCTCTGCCAGCAAGGCCCCGCCATCTGGTGGATCCAGGCCATCAACCTCATCATATGGCTGGCAGCCGCATTCGGCGCCTACGTACTCGGCCGCCGGCTGCTTACACGAAACTGACGACCAACAAGCTCCAGTTCAATCTGTGACGACGACCGTCCCCTTCATATTCGGATGCGGTTCGCAGTGATACGGATACGTCCCGGCTTTAGTGAAGGTGAAGCTATAGGACTTACCGTCAGCGATCAGCGGTCCTTCAGGGGCCGCAGCTGAGCGTTCGTCGGCGACGACGTTATGGCGGACGCTGTCGTTGTTCGTCCAGGTCACGGTATCGCCGGCTTTGACGCGGATCACTGCCGGTCCGAATGCGTAATCATCGATAGCAATAGCATTAGTTACGACCGCTTCCGACAGCTCGGAGCCACTTGGAGCTTCTGTCATCTGGCCGGGCGTATCAGACATGCCGGCGTCCATCTTCTGCGCTGATTCCCGGTTGCCGTACACCAGGGCTGCTGCGAGCAGTACGGAGGCGACAAGGACGACGCTGATGATTATCTGTTTTTTCTGCATGGCGGTTCTCCTGTACGAAAACAGACGGAAGGCGAGTTCCGTCTGTCTGGGTTGGTTTAGCTATTGATTAGTCCTTGAATTTGTCAGGGTACTGTTTGACGATGCCGCCTGCCAACGTGCTCATCAGCTCACCGATGTGCTCGTTGGACATCTTCAGCTCTGCCTGCTCGGCGGTGTAGTCGCCAGCGACGTGCAGGTCGATCATCTTAGCTGTCATATCGACGTGGTCACGGAACCCGGTCTCAAGCGCGGTCTGGGGCAGGTTCGGATTCGCTTTGGCGAGGAACGCGCTGATCGGCTTGGTGTAACCCGTCTCTATCGCTTCGAGTGCAGCGGTCTTGCCGGCGGCGTCACCCTTGCTGCTGGCTACTGCGTAATTGACGAACTGGTCGAGGTGGAGCTTCCAGACGGTGTTGAATGTCGTCTCAGCATCTTTTCCATAGACACTGCCGACTGCTGCACCGATATCATTGCCGTTGGCATACAGCGCTGCGCCGCTGGCGTCCGCTGACTTGGCACCGTCAAGTGCGTCGCTGACTGCCATGTTGGTCAGCATCATGTGCTCGACACCCTTGGAGACAAGCGTCGAACGAAGGTCTGATGCCTTCATAGTGTTGAGGTTGGTAGTCTCGGCGGTTGCCGTCCCGTCGTTATTCGTCGTCCGGCCCATGAACTGGAAGGCGACGAGCCCTATGATTGCGACCGCCACGACGACGATGGCAACGACGCCGATGCTTCCGGACTGATTTCTAAGCTGTTTCATATATACTTCTTCCTGCCTGCGGCACGATTATCAACTGATATGGTCTCAGTCTGCGCCGCAGTACGTATAGAATGTGTATATGAAAAATCAAGCTTTACGAGGCCTGTTGGCCGTCACGGGCCTGCTCAAGTTCGGCGACATCGATCTTCTTCATCTGCAGCATCGCTTGGACGACGCGTTTCGACTTCTCGGGGTCCGGGTCGGCCATCATCTCGCCAAGCTGCTTCGGGATGATCTGCCACGACAGGCCGTACTTGTCCTTCAGCCAGCCGCACTGGCCTTCCTGGCCACCGTCGGAACGCAGCTGGTACCAGTACTTGTCGACCTCTTCCTGGTCCTGGCACTCCACGAAGAACGAGACAGCTTCGGTGAACTTGAACTGCGGGCCGCCGTTAAGGCCCATGATTCTCTGTCCCATCAGTTCGAAGTTGACAGACATTACCTTGCCGGATAGCTCAGGCATGGCGTCGCCGTAACGGACGACATCGCCGGGACGGGAGTCGGGGAAGACTGAACAGTAATAATTCATAGCCTCTTCGGCCTGGCTGTCGAACCACAGGAACGGGGTAATCTTGGACATGACGGAACTCCTTGCATGTATGTTAACTGACGTAGGCGCATTGTAGCAGAAGCAATGGCCGTCGTCTGCCGGGAATAGTACGGGGCGTCGCCAGAAGCGTCACTCTGGCCGGGGCGTCACGCTGATTGTGCCCGGAACCGCTCGAGCGTAGTGAGCCTTGCAGTGGCATGGTCGACGATGGGCGGGGGATAGTCACAATCCGGACCATCCCCTATCCTGCAGCCTGCCTCAGTCTGCACGTCGGCCGGCATCTTCCACGGTTCGGCGATGTATCTGTCCGGGACTTTAGCAAGTTCCGGGACGTAATACCTGACGTAGCTGCCGTCGGAGTCGTAGCGGAGCTGCTGCGTCATAGGGTTGTACAGCCGGCGGAACACCGGCGCCGGGTCGACGCCGACACTGGCGATCCATTGCCAGTTACCGTTATTGTTGGCCTCGTCGCCGTCCATCAGCATGCGCATGAAGTATCGTTCACCGAGCCGCCAATCAAGCTGCAGGTCCTTGGTCAGGAACGATCCGACGATCAGCCGTGCCCGGTTGTGCATCCAGCCCTCGTGCCGCAGCTGGCGCATCGCCGCGTCGATGATCGGATAGCCGGTGCGCCCCTCCTGCCAGGCCCGCAGCAGCCCCTCGTCATAGCTCCACTCCATGCCCCGGAAACGCTCCTGGAACTCGAGCTTCGAATTGTCCGGATAATGCAGCAGGACGTAGTTATAAAAGTCGCGCCAGGCCAGCTGCCGGTGGAAGCGCGCCGGACCATCTGTCTGGGCACCCTCATACGGCAATGAGTCTTCAAGCTCGCGCACCGAGACGCAGCCGAAATGCAGATAGGCCGACAGCCGCGAGGTGCCGTCCGGTGTCAGCGTGTCGTGCATCTCGTCGTAGCGCAGGATGCCCTCCTCGAGGAACCGGGCCATACGCTCCCTGCCCGCCGTTTCGCCGCCGGTGAGGACGTCGGTCGACAGGTCTTCAGCTTTGGTGCCGGCGGCGAGGTCGGGGATCTCCCCCGGGTCAGACCCGGCCGTGCCCGTGGCAGCTGAGGCCAGCGTAATCTTGTCAGGCGCCGGCAGGACATTCCGGCGGTCGATGGTCGCCCAGTTCTTCCAGAATGGAGTGAAGACCGTGTAGGTATTGCCATTCTTAGCATAGACGCCTTCGAACGAATCAACGGCCAGACGGCCAGGAAATGCCTGCAGCGTCACCCCGTCGTCGGCAAACGCGGCCGTCACAGCGCTGTCACGGGCCCGGGCATAGGGCGTGTAATCAATCGTGTAATGCACCGCCGTGGCACCGGTCTCGGCGGCAACCGATCGCAGCACCTCCACCGGCTGGCCGGTGCGCACCACCAGGTCGGCGCCACGGGCACGTAGCGACGTGCACAGGTCGTACAGGGATTCCATCAGGAAACGGTTGCGGTTTGCAGAGCCGTGGCGCCCTTCCAGCAATTTCCCGTCCAGGATGAACAGCGGCACCACGCTTCCACCGCCTTGGACCGCCGCTGAAAGTGCAGGGTGGTCGTGGAGGCGCAGGTCATTCCGGAACCAGACGATTGTCGTACTCATCCATCCAGTTGACCATACCGGCCGTAAACTTGGTGTAAATGATCTTACACGCCGGGGACGACCGGGAAGGTTTCTGCCTCGGTCTCGGCTTCGCGTCGCAGTTCGTCGGCAGTCATCTTGGAATCCTTCAACCCGACGAAGGCGATGACACTCGCAAGTACTGCAAGACCGGCGGCGATCAGGAAGGCGCTGTGGAATCCCTGCACCATGGCAGTGTTCATGGCGTTCGGGGCGATACTCGCGATGTCCGGGTCAGTTGCATCAAATCCCTGTGCAGTCAGACTGGCGTTGGTGCGGGCCGTCGAAACGGTCGTCAGGACGGCCAGGCCGATGGCACCGCCGATCTGCTGCGAGGTGTTAAGCAGTCCGGACACCAGGCCCGATTCCTTGTGCGAGACGCCGCTGGTAGCCGCCAGGGTCAGCGCCACGAAGGTCGCACCCATGCCGGAGGCCATCAGGACGATGCCGGGCAGGACATCTGTCCAGTAGTTACCGTCGACCGGGATCCGGCTAAAATATGCCAGGCCGGCCGCCGTCACCAGCGGTGAGAATATCAGTATCCTTTTCGGTGAGATCTGGGCAACTTTCTTTGAGACGATCGTCGCCGTGATGGCGATACAGATCGTGAACGGCAGGTTGAACAGGCCGGTTACGACGGGCGAATTGCCGAGGACCTGCTGTAGATACAGCGACAGGTAGAAGAAGACGGCGAACATGCCGGCCGTAATCGGCAGCTGCATCAGGTTGCCGGCGGCGACATTGCGGTTACGGAAGATGCGTAGCGGCATCAGCGGCTGCTTGACGTGCAGTTCGTTCCAGACGAATCCGGCCAGCAGCAGCACCGCCGTACCGATCAGCCCAAGCGTCTGCCAGCTGGCCCAGCCGTAGTCGGTGGCTTTGACGAATGCATAGACCAGCAGCATCAGTCCGGCTGTCACCAGCACTGCGCCGGGCAGGTCAAGGCTGCGGTGCTCCGTGGACCGGGCGCTCTTCGGCAGGTTGCGCATCGCCAATACGATCAGGAGTGCGGCGACCGGGACATTGATAAAGAAGATCCAACGCCAGTCGACGTACTGCGTCAGCACACCGCCGAGCAGCAATCCGACTGCGCCTCCGCCGGCGGCCACCCCGCTCCAGACCCCGAGGGCCCGGTTTCGCTCCTTGCCCTCTGCGAAGATGCTGAGGACCAGTGACAGGGCCGCCGGCGACAGGAGTGCTGCGCCAAGCCCCTGCAGTCCGCGGAAAGCGATCAGCTGCCCCGGGTTCTGCGCCAGTCCGGCCAGCAGCGAAGCCAGCGCGAAGAGTATGATGCCGGCTAAGAAGATCTTGCGCCGGCCGATCAGGTCGGACAGCCGGCCGCCGAGTAGCAGGAATCCCCCGAACAGTAATGTGTACGACGTCACGATCCACTGCAGCTGCGCCGTGCTGCCGAACTTCAGAGACTCAGCGACCGACGGCAGCGCGACATTGACGATGGTGGCGTCAAGGACGACCATGAACTGGGCGCCGGCCAGGATGAGCAGGGCGATACCCTTATGTTTTACCTCTTCGCGCATGGACGGACCTCGCTGTGTATATTAATCAATTCATATCCAAGTATAGATTATTACTTGATAGTGTCAACTATTTATACATTCAAGTATAATGGTATATATGGATACGAACAGGTATACAAACACCGACCGCTCCGACATCGCCATCTGTCTACACATCATCACCGCTTGGCGCCGCATCAAGACAGTCATCGATGATTTTGCTGCCAACCAGGACCTGACCATGCAGCAGATCATGGTCCTCTACCAGCTCTACGACAGCGACCAGATCCTTATGGGCACACTCGCCAAACAGCTCCACTGCGACGCCTCCAATGTCACCGGCCTGGTCGACCGTCTGCGCTCAGCCGGTCTGATCACCCGCCACGAACTCGCCGAGGACCGCCGTGCCAAACAATTGGCCATAACAGACAAGGGAAGGGCACTTATAGAAGAGCTCATCCCTCTCCTGCCCTCCGGACTGGACCTCAGTTCCCTATCCGCCGCCCGCCAGCTAGAACTGCTGGAGTCGCTCCAGCGTCTGACGGATCAGTAGGAATGATCATGGCTGGCGGCAGCTAAGTCCGGCAGGACATACTCGCTTGGCGTGCCGAGCAGCTGTTTCGGTGGAATCGCTTCCGGTAGGCTACCGTTGCGCTGAATCCACCAGCCGGTCACTCCCCAGCCGTCATCTGGTGCACCCATCAGCTTGTTCACTTTCCGGCAGACCTCTCGCGGCTGATGAGTCTCCGGGTCGAACTGGAACTTAGGGAACAGCAGGTCGCCGTAATCCTGGAACGCCAACAGGTCGCCCTCCCCTACCATACCCGTAACATCGTCAACACCGAGCCAGTGGGTGACCTCCTCCGTTTCGACATACGGTTCCTGCAATATGGCCCGCCGGACGCCGGCTACGACCAATTTTATGCGATCAAGGTCGTCAGGCGGGTACTCATGCTCCTCTTCGCTTATCCATCGGTCATCGGGGCCAAGTCTGATACGTTCTTCGGGTGTGTATTTCAGTTTCATGCTGGTAAATTGTAAACTCTTTTTACTGGATGACAATATTAGTTTTCAACTGTGTATAACTGTTGAACGTTGTAATCAAAACCCTGGTGGATAACTTGTGTGTAACATATTAACTGATGAAGACGTTTGTTGTAATTGGTACAAACAACAGTTTTTCTACAACATGTAGTAAAAAACTGTTGATGCACTACCCTGTCCTGCCAAGCCTGTTAAAATATGCATAGACCATAGCAACCGATACACTTCAAGGAGAGTATGCATGCCCGAGGCGACAGCCGATCGAGAATTAGGTGCCACCCTGAGCGCCAACGAACAGCGCTATCTCGCGTTCATCCATAACAGCCTGGAGGGGATCTGGCGCTTCGAGCTGGATGAGCCGATCCCGATCACTCTGCCGGTCAGCGAGCAGATCGACCGCGTCTTCAAGCATGCCTATCTGGCGGAAGCCAATGATTCGATGGCCCGGATGTACGGGCTACGGGCTGCCAGCGACCTGGTCGGCGCCCGTCTGAGTGACCTGATGGATAAAGACATCGAACAGAACATCCAGTACCTGGAAGCCTTTATCAAGTCCGGTTACAACCTCCAGGCGATGGAATCAGAAGAACTCGATAGCGAAGGTAACACGAAATATTTCCTGAACAGCCTGGTCGGCATACTCGAGGACGGTAAGGTCGTCCGCGCCTGGGGCACGCAGCTGGACGTCACCGAACAACACAAGACGACGGCCGAGCTGATGCGCAGCCAGGAACGGCTCGACCTGGCACTCAAGGTATCGATGCTCGGCATGTGGGAATGGGAAGTCGCCTCCGGCCAGCTGACCTGGTCCGACGAGCTACGCAAGATCTACCGTATCCCTCTGCACTCACCGGTCACGTATGAGAAGTACATGGCACGCATCCACCCGGATGACCGCGACGCCATGCAGGCTACCATCCAGCAGTCGATGCAGGACGGCAAGGCCTACGAGGTCGAGCACCGAATCGTCTGGGCGAACGGCGAAGTCCATTGGGTGTTCAGCCGCGGCCAGGCCTTCCTGGAAGACGGCAAGCCGGTCCGTATGACCGGTACCTGCTTGAACATCGACATCCGAAAATCTGCCGAGGACCTCAAGGTCCGTAACGCCCTGCTCAGCGCCGAGACCGACGAACTGCACCGTCTGAACAAGAGCAAGGATGAGTTCATCGCCCTGGCCTCGCACCAGCTGCGGACCCCGGCCACCGCGGTCAAGCAGTTCCTCGGCATGCTGATAGAGGGCTATGCCGGCGAACTGACCCTGACGAGCGAACAATTGCGGCTGCTGCAGACCGCTTACGATAGTAACGAACGGCAGATCGCCATCGTCAACGACCTGCTGCTGATCGCAACGATCGACGCCGGCAAGATTACGCTCGACTATCACCAGACTGACCTCATCCCCTATCTCCAGGAGATCGTCGCCGGCTACCAGCCGAAATACAGCGAGCGGTCACAGCACATCGTCTTCAGCTCCCGCGAAACGTCTCTGCCCCTCCGGATCGATGACGTCAGGCTGCGCATGGCAATCGAGAACCTGATTGATAACGCTTGTAAGTACTCATCGGATGGTGCGACGACCACCATCTCCGTCCGTAAGACCGCTGATAGTTTCCTCATTGCCATCGCCGACGAAGGCGTCGGCATCGACAAGAAGGATTTCGACCAGCTGTTCCAGAAATTCTCGCGGATCCCGAACTCACTGTCCGCCGCTTCCGGCGGATCAGGGCTCGGGCTCTACTGGGCGCACCGCATCGTCGAACTGCACGGCGGCAAGCTGGAAGTCACTTCCAAGGCCAGCAAGGGTTCGGTCTTTACGATACGGCTGCCATTGAAAGGCTAAGCAACCCACTATTGCTGCGCGATGTACCGCGCCGCGTCCAGCAGGTCAGCCGCCACGTAGGTAGCCTCGGCTGCTTCGGTGATCGAGCCGGTCTGCACCAATATCGTCCGGGTGCCGGCATTGACTCCGGTCATGATGTCGGTCAGCCGGTCACCGATCATCCAGGATTGCTCGAGGTCGATGCCATATTTGAGGGCGGCGTCCAGCAGCAGCTGGGGCTTCGGCTTGCGGCAGACGCATTGGGCCAGCTCGCCGTGTGGACAGACGAATGTCTCGATGATCTGGATGCCGCTCGGTTCTATCTGTCGCAGAATCTCGCCATTGATGGTATTGAATTCTTCACGGGTGATCAGTCCTTCTGCCAATCCCGCCTGGTTAGTCACCAGAAAACACATATAGTCGAGTGAAGCCAGCTGGCCCAGCCCATCCAGGGTGTGCGGCAGCAGTTCGACCTTGTCGATGCTGTCGACCCGTTCGTACTTCGGTATGCCGGCATTCAGCGTGCCGTCGCGGTCCAGGAATATCGCTCTCATACGACCACTATACCAGACATTGCCGGTCATTTCCTGTCGGTAAAGACGACCAGCCGATGCGAATACTGGCGCTCAGCATTGTTCCATTCGCCGACGCAGGTGATAAGGTTGAGGTGGGCGCCGCCGGAGCTGTGGAAGACCTCGTCGGGCTGCTCGGTGCTGCCATATTCCTTGCTGGCCCGGACGATGAAATCAGTCGTCAGTCCGTTCGTATCGGTGACCGACAGCATATCTCCCGGCTTGAGCTTGGTCAGGCCGACGAAGACGCCCGGCTGGCCGCTGCGGCCATTTACATGCCCGGCGATGACGGCACTGCCGGTATTGCCCGGCAGTGCGCCATGTTTGTACCAGCCTGTGTCTGCAACATCGGTAGGAACGTCCATATTACCGGAAGCGGCCGTACCCATGTAGAGGACTTTGGCGTCGACGTTCAAGGCCGGAATACGCAACCTGGCAGGCAGGCTGCGGTTCGGTTCAGCTGCTACTGGCTTCGCTGATTGAGACGCCGGCGCGGGCTGCAGCACCAATGGCTCCGCAGCTGGCCGGTTCGCGCCGGTAGTCTGTTGCCAAAGGATGTATCCTGTCGCCAGACCGCCGACAAGCAGCAGGCAGACCAGGACGTTCCGGCCGCGGTGACTCAGATGAATCTTCGGAGGAAGAAAGCGCCGGTCAGCATACTGGCGATAGCCGCGGGGATACTCCAGGCTGGAAGGGTTGCGGCTGAGGGTGTCGCCAGTCCGCTGTTAGGCAGGCCGGGGGTCTTGGGAATGCTGGCGGCAGCAGCGGCTGTCGCTGTAGATGTTGAAGCCGCCGCGCACTGCGGAACCGTATTGATCGTATCAGTCTCAGAGGTTACGGTACCGCCAAAGGCCAGGGCGCGTCCGGTCCAGGCGACCGTACTGCCGATGGTGATGCCAGCCGGGTCGATTATGGTACCCATGAAGGTCGAGTTGGCTCCGAGCGTGGCTGCCGCCCCCGGGGCCCAGACCGCGCTACAGGCGGAAGCTCCACCGGTTGCGACCATCTTCGAATTGGCGGAAGTATTCAAAGCTCCTGTGGAACGGAAGATAAACACGCCGCTGCCGCTCAGGGTGATCGTCCCGCCACCACCGATCGAGGCAGCGCCGTCGATACAATAAACACCGGGAGTAAACTCACCTGTCGTGCCGCCGCGTGAGGTGTCGGATGCCAGGTCGATAGCGCCAACCGGGAAGGTATAGGTACATGGCTCGCCGTTGATGGCGGCAAGGGCGGTCGCCTGGTCGATACCCGCTTGGTTATATACAGCATTGGCCACATGGGTGGCTCCAGAGACGGTCGGCATGACCGCCGGCGGCGTAGAATACCCAAGATCACCATTCAGTGTCGTTCCGGTCGCGGTATTGATATAACTGCTCGAGAGTACGCTGAAGGTAGTGGCCGAATTGAGGTTCGGCTGGCTGGCCGCCTGTGCCGCCGGAGATACTGCGAATACGGCGACGAGTGCTGTCAGGACGGCGGCTACTTTAGATGATTTCATCGTAATACCTCTCTTTCTGCTTCTATTTTTATGTTTTGACTTCTTGCCTCACTGTATCACGTGTGGCAAGCATAACCTATTATTCCGGTCAACCGGCGGCCCGGAGCTCATTGACGGCAGCGATCAGGTCGGCCGGAGAAGCGCTGGCCTTAAGCATGTAGCGGTGCGCGCCGAGCTGCTGGCTCAGCTCAATGGTCTTAGCGTCGGATAGGTTGGTCAGCATCAGCACGCAGGTGCCAGGGTATTTCTGCTTCAGTTTGGCGGCGCGAAGGAATTCGATACCGCCCATCACCGGCATCAGAGCGTCAAGGACGATGATGTCAGGCACGGTTTCCGCCATCATATCCAGCGCGATCTGGCCGTTGGCAGCCTCGTACACATCGAACTTATTCGCCCGGAACAGCATACAGTAAACTTCGCGCAGGGCCGCTTCGTCTTCGACGATCATCAGCTTTCTAGCTGGTAGGCTCATGTGCACGACTCCGATCTCTCCTTCGGCAGGCAGACGGTGAAGGTCGAGCCTTGGTGCAATACGGACGAGACTGATATCCTGCCGTCATACAGTTCGACAAGTTTCTTCGCCCAATACAGCCCGAGGCCGGTACCACTGGCCGTGGAGTTGATGTTTTCAATCCGCGAGAACTTGTTGAACAGCCGCGGAATATCCTTTGCATCGATACCGATACCCTGGTCGCTGACGTGCACGACGACCGAATCGCCGCCGTCGGCGACAGCTATCCTGACATTGCCGCCCGGCTGGCTGTACTTGTTCGCATTGCTGATAAGGTTCTCAAAAACCATCTGCAGATGCAGCGGGTCGGTATAGACTTCCGCCGGCCGGACAGCAGCCGTCAGCTGGAGGCCGATCTGCCGCTTATTGAATTCCGGCTGCTGGCTGAGGACGATTTTCTCGAGCAGCTCAACCAAATCTGTCTGTTGGGCAGCAGTCGACAATTTATTAGCATCAAGCTGGGCGACTTTGAGCAAGTCGTTGATGATATCAAGCTGATTGTTGTTATGTGTGTATGCGACCTGCAGCATCTCCATACGTTTATCCTCATCAACCACGAAACCTTCCAGGATCATGCCGAGATACTGCTTGACCACCGTCGCCGGCGTGCGCAGCTGGTGCGAGGCGATTGATATGAATTCGTCCTTGGCGTGCTCCAGCTGCAGCTCGTCGGTGATATCACGGAATATCTCGATCGCACCGACTGGTTTGTCGTCAAGTATTACCGGCGAGACCGTCAAGGCGACCGGTACTTTGCTGCCGTCTTTGCGGCGGTAGTATACCCGTTTGAACACCGGCTGCCCGCTGAAGAATACTTCGGTTATCGGCCGGTCGGCATTTGGTATGGGTGTGCCATGCTCGTCCTCTGCTATGACGGTATCCGGATACCATTTGCCGATCAGCTCTTCGGCCGTGAATCCGAGCATCTCCGATGCGATCTTATTGACGCGGGAGATGTTGCCGCGCTCATCTATGACGATCGCGCCCTCGCCGATGCTCAGGAACAATACGTCCGAGACGGCGCTGGCATGGTCATTTAATGCACTCTTGCGGGGAAACTTTGACCGTACAGTGCTTTTGGTAGCCATCTGCCGCTTATTCGCCCTGTTTCGCCAGCGACTTCAATTCCTGCTTGAACGAATCGATGTCTTTGGCGTTATTTGTCATGAGTGCGAAGGCGATACTTGACCATTCGATCAGTTTGGACAGGTTGCCGGTATCCAGGTCTTCGGGAGGGATGTTCAGGTGCGTCGTTATCTGCCGGCGGATGAAACGCTCGCCGGCCGGGCCGAGAAATTCCTCGGTCACCTGGACAGTCTTATCATAGAGGGAATCAGTAGTCGTCGGCATGGTCAGGCTTCCTCAATCAGTCTAAGCTGCTTGGCGCCACGGGCGATCAGGCCATAACCGACGACATAGAAAGCTATGAGGACGTAAATGACTGCCAGCAGCGGGGTGAGTTCCAGCCTGTTAAGGAGACCGGATAGCGTCGTCAGCACCTGCAGCATTATCGAGATTACAATAACCACGGCTATGCCTTTGGCGATGTTGTTGATCGACCGTTTGTATATCGAACCTTTCACGCCTTCGCGGTAGCGGCGCAACTGCAGCGCCGCCCTGGCGCCTACGCACCATGCATAGATATAGGGGATAGCGATTGTCAGGATGACGAGCCCGATCGGAAGATAGTATGGCGCAGTCCCGGGTTCCGAATTGTAGTGCGACACGACGAGCCAGGTATACACGCTCGCCAGGACGACGGGGCCCACCAGGTCCAGGAATGACTGGCCGCGCACCGTCCTTGCGCCGAGCGTGTCATACAGTCCGCGCACGCCCCGGGCGATCAGGACGATGGCGGTGAATGCCAAAATCAATGCAAGATATTGACGGACGACCGTGATTTCCGGCAGCAACCCCGGATTGGCATGCCGGACATACGACGCATACGAACTGATGATGGAATTGATGGGCAGGCTGTAGGCCAGCACCATGACGCCCTTGGCCAGCGTATCGAAGGCTGGACCTTCTTTTGTCTTGCTGATTTTGTCGGCGTAGTCCCGGATGCGTATGAAACTATACAGCCCAGCAAGGTAGATGGCAGCGATCGGTAGCACGATCGTCAGGTTAAGCAACCGGGAGCCGACAGTCGAAAGCCCGTACTTTTTCAGCACGCCCGGATCACCCGGCAACGCGAATGCCAGGATGATGTATATAACCAGGAGAGCAACAAATACTCCGATATACGTCTTTTTCATCGCTATCCTCGTTCCTTAAGGTTCCTGCCTATGATACCACTTCCGGGTATCCTTGTGCACGATGAAGCGATATGTACTATTCGTAGCGCAGGGCTTCGATAGGGTTGAGCCGGGCGGCCCGGCGGGCCGGCAAGGTTGCGGCCAGGAAGGCGATAAGCATGATGCCGAGGATAATCAGCGTCATCGGCACCGCCGGAAATGACAGCAGCTGCAGGCCTTCGAAATCCTTGAAAATCGTCTTGGTCGCCAGGTTGTTGCCGATGCGTCCAAGGATATTTGCGACCAGCAGTGCTATAGCGCTGCCCCAGAACCCGATCAGCACTGCCTCGAGGCTGAACAGCATGAATATCTTGCTCCGGCTCATACCGAGGGCTTTCATCAGGCCGATTTCGCGGGTGCGCTCCTTGACTGCCATGAACAATGTATTGACGATGCCGAACGTCGCAGCCAACAGCGTGATGACGCCGAAGACGCTCAGCGAAGCGATGACGCCGTTAATCACCTGGTTGACGACGCCAAGCTGGTCCTCCAGTGTCTGGGCGTTATACTTCTGATCCTTCAGGCGCTTCTGTAAAGCCTGGCGGTCTTCCTTGCTTATCGACGTGTCGTAGGTCGCGACTGCCGCGAAATATTGCTTGCGCTGGTCGGCCGGCAATGCGGCATAGTTACGCTCGAATGTTTCCTTGAAGAAGCTCTTGTTGCCAGTCAGATTGTTCCCATTTATCAAGGTCTTCTCCTGTACACCGACGACCGTCGCCTGCTGCGTGAACTGCCGGCCCAAGATATCGGTAAAGGCGAAGGTTACCTGCTGGCCGATCGCTGCCTCATCGGAGCTGAACCCTAGTATCGAGCGGTAGCTGGGCGGCAAGGTCACTTCATGACCCTTGGAATCTTCCTGCACCATCCGGCCGGCCTTCATCTGCTGGTTGAGTCCGTCGACGCCCTGGCTGACGGTCGTGATATACTTCTTGCCGCCAGTCGTCACATAATTCGGGGAGATCGTATAGTACGGTTCGACATCTACTATGCCCTTCTCACGGCGGATCTTTTCGAGGTCGTTGTCGCGCAGGAAGGACATAGCATAGCCGGCTGAGGCGTCGATCCGCCTGGTCTCGTCATACTCTTTCGGTTCGGTACCGAGCGGGTTTCCGGCTTCCTGGGCGGCCTGGATGATCATCTTGTCCTTGGCACCGACGCTGCCGACCTGGGCATCGACATATTCCTTGATGCCGAAACCGACCGCTGTCGTCAGCATCAGCGTCAGTGCACCCATGAATATGGCCGATGCCGTCAGGAATGTCCGCAGCTTACTCTTGCGGAGGTTGGCATTAGACGAGCGGATGATGTCCAGTAGTTTCATGACTTTGTCGCTCCCTCGATATGGCCGTCCTTGATCATGATCTGCCGCTGGCAGCGCTGCGCTAGTTCTGGATCGTGCGTCACGAAGATGACCGTGATTCCCTGCTCCTGGTTTAGCGAGAATAGCAAATCTTCAATCTTGTCGCCGGTGGCGGTATCGAGGTTTCCGGTCGGCTCGTCGGCGAATATGACCTTCGGCTTATTGATAAGCGCCCGGGCGATCGCCACACGCTGCTTCTGGCCGCCGCTGAGGTCGACCGCCTTGTTGTCGGCTTTGTCTTCCAGCTCGACAGCCTTAAGCACTTCAAGTCCCCGCTGCTTCCGCTCCGACGACGGCACGCCAGCGATCTTCAGTGGAAGGATGACATTGTTCAGCACACTTTCATCGGCATTCAGGAAGAACTGCTGGAAGACGAATCCGAAGTCAGTGTTGCGCAGCGTATCGATTTCACGGCGTTTGAGGCCGGCAGTATCGTTGCCATTGATGCGGATCTCGCCCGAAGTGGGCTGGTCCAACAGTGCCAGCAGGTGCATCAACGTTGACTTGCCGGAACCGCTCTTACCGATGATGGCGACGACTTCGCCCTGCCGGATCGTCAGGTCGACCCCGCCAAGCGCCGTAAAGGCGGCGTCACCTTTGCCGTATGTCTTGACCAGATTCTTCACTTCGACGATCGGCGTACCCTTGTCTACCATATCTATCGTGTCTTGCGCAGCCATATAACTACAGCATAATTTAAATGCTTTAAATAATAAAGGGTTGTGGCTATCCGCCAGAGTATTCCTTTTGCAGCCATGTCCCAAGTTGGCGCCATGATTCGCCCAGTGCTTCCCCCCTTTCGTTGTCACTCATTTCAGAAAGTGTTTTTGATGTCCCGTCGACTAGGAATACAGAGTCATAACCTAGCTGATTTTCATCTCTCTTTTGTGGCAGCAACGTACCGTCACAGCGAGAAACGAATGTCTTTATACTATTGCCATCTATGAAAGCAACAGTACGTTGCGTATAGGCTTTTCTAGTATCTGCATATTTCATCAGATGCATAATTCCATCAAGGCCTAAAGTATCTAGGATGTATTTCGTATACACACCCGGGAAGCCGTTCAATCCTTCTATAAAAAGGCCGGAATCCATCGAGACGAGCGGTCTCTTCAAAATGTTGAAATACTTTCCAGCTTTATCTACAGCCACTTCTTCCTGGCTATCAGATTGGATTTCTAAGATGTCAGTCTTTAATTCTGGCAAACTTGTTAGAGTAACCTCGTAATCCCTTAACGCTCTATTCGCAATTTTCAGTTTGTACTCGTTAGTGGTCGCAAATATGAGATCAATCATCTTCATCTCCTACTATCAATAGTATCGAGAAGAAGAAACAAAAGAGCAAGATATTGGATATCATGCTTTGGGGTCATGGCTATCTGCCGCAAATATTGTTTAATGTATAGCAATGAGCGAGCTGACTTTCGACGACTATGCATACCATGCCTGGACGACGGCATATTATCTCGATAAGTCGGAGCACGAGCAGGCTGACATCATCTTTTACGGCTACAACGAGGAAGTCGGAGAGCTGCTTACCGACGAAGCTCATCCCGTAGAACTGACCTCTACGCTCTGGGGCCTTGATATTCCCAAAGATATCGCCCGGAAGCTAGAACGCGACAAAGTGTCCGAAGCCGGCGACATCCTGTATTTCATCACTGCCGGCGGGATGCTCCGCAACATTGCGCTACGTGATATAGCCAGTGAGGCCGTCGCCAGGTACACAGGACACTTCCCGATTGAAGACAACGGAACGTTCGGCCAGCTCGACGACCTATTACAAGACCGGATGGACGACCGCGTCCCTAGCGGTTACCGGCCGAATTATCATACCTGGAAACAATGGGACTTCGCGCCGTTCGAAGATGGCATGCACATCCTGCTACGCGAACCGGCGTACGCCAAAGGCCCGCTAAAACTTATTCCGGACGGAAGGTACGCACTTGAACGGCTGCATAGTACGCTGGGCCTGTATATGTCTCCCGAATCCGGCAGTGAAGAAGAATTCCTGGCTGCCGCCGGACTCGCCCTCGGCGGACTGTCAATCGTCCTGCAGAACCGTTTCAACAGCTCACTGGAAGCGGCGGCGGTCAGCAGCATCCGGAAGCGCGAACGACGACAGGCAGCAGGCGCCCTGGAGAACGGCGCCGACCCCGAACGGTCACGTCGCCAAGATAAGCAACGGGTACGGATAAGCCTGTCGGACAACACTACGCGTAATCTGCTCGAAGCGCCTTTACCGGATTAAATAGTAGCTGTATCAATCACGAACCGGTAACGCACGTCAGACTTCATAACTCTTTCGTAGGCTTCGTCTATCTCATCAGCTTTGATCATCTCAATCTCCGAGCCAAGCCCGTGCTCAGCGCAGAAGTCGAGCATTTCCTGGGTTTCGCGGATGCCGCCGATCAGCGAACCGGCGAATGACCGGCGGCCCATGATCAGGCTGAAGACCTTGACTGACAGCGGTTCGGGCGGTGCCCCGACATTGACCAGTGAACCGTCGACAGCCAGCAGCGACAGGAAACGGTCGAGGTCTATCTGGGCGCTGACCGTGTTGATGATGAGGTCAAAGGTGTTCGCCAGTTTCTCAAACGTCTCATCGTCCTCGGTGGCGTAGTAATGGTCAGCGCCAAGCTTCTTGCCATCCTCCTGTTTGCTGAGTGACCGGGACAGGACGGTGACTTCGGCGCCCATGGCGTGCGCCAGTTTGACGCCCATGTGGCCGAGACCGCCCAGCCCGACGATGGCGACTTTCTTGCCCGGCCCGGCCTGCCAGTGGCGGAGCGGCGAGTAGAGCGTGATGCCGGCACAGAGCAGTGGCGCAGCGTTCTCAAGCGCGATACCCTCCGGAATCTTCAGCACGAAATCTTCGGTCACGACGATATGGGTCGAATAGCCGCCCTGGGTGCGCTCGCCGGTACCGTAGCTATTCACGCCGTTATAGGTCGGTGTGTTGCCCTTCAGACAGTACTGTTCGTCGCCCTTCTTGCAGTTGGCGCAGGTCCGGCAGGAATCAACCATGCAGCCGACACCGACACGGTCACCGGCAGTGTGCTTCGTGACTTCGGAGCCGACTTCCGTGACGATACCAGCGATCTCATGGCCGGGTACGATCGGGAATTCGATCTCGCCCCATTCCTCGCGCGCCGTGTGGATATCGGAATGGCAGATGCCGGCATATTTGATCTCAATCAGCACGTCCTTCGGCCCGACGTCCCGCCGCTCTATGGTCGTCACCTTGAACTTCTCAGTAGGCCCGAATGCCGCCCGTGCTTTTACTTCTGCCATGCTACCCTCCTTCGATACTTCGTTACTAAACACAAAGTTCAAGTGTACTACTGCGGGCCGCTGGGACGGGTGAAGAATGCAACTACTGTACGGTAATTACTAATATAATCAGGTCTTTTACCCATCGTCCGCAAACGTTACAGATTATGGTGACGTGCATGCAGAACTCACAGTTGGAGAGAAGGGTAAGCATGTGAAATTCAATCTCGATGGACATGAGATGAAATCTTGAATCTTGAGAAGGAGCTGACAGAAGCACTGCTGACCTATCAGACTTCAATAGGTTAAAAGCGTACTCAAACAGAAAAAGGTTTTTATCCCGGCCTTAGCAATCATCGTACTGCACGGCGTCGGTGGCTACGTGCTTGCCAGCCAGGATAATGACACACTGACACAGACGAAATCAAGCGTCCCTAAAGCAGAACGGCAAAATACCGGCGACGGGTTCGATTCAACCGAAGATCTCGAAAAAGCCGTCAAGGATCTGGAAGCCATGAAGGCCGAAGATCAGGAATCACTCAAGAAGATCGATAGTTTCCAGGCTATTGAATAGACAGTGGCTCTTGTTCGGCGCATTCACTGAATTACTCCAACGTGAGATTTGTACCACTCCGCAAATCTATATAAATCAGACTGCTTATCATCTTCTTGTTCGTGACGGTCAATCTCTTCTCTGCTTAATGCAGCCAGTGGTCTGGACGCCCAATGGGGGATAAAGATCTGCCACAGGTCGCTCCAGGATTGCACATTCTGTGGTTCGTAACGCTCCGTCGCTATAGACCCGCTACTCTCCTCACCACTCCTGAATACGTGCTCCTTGCCACGGCCATCGATATAGACGGCGACATGTTCGAAATGACAATACCTATCTGCCTTACCCTTCATAAGGTCAAGCAGGCCTTCCGGGCCGATAGTCTCATTTATGTACTTGATGTATGGCCCCGGAAACCCATACAGGGCGCGGACGTGAAAAGCGCTATCCTGCATCAGTAGCGGCAACCTCACCTGCTTATATGCATACCGCGCTTTGAAGCGGGCGATGACTTCCGCGGAATCTGCTTGTATCTCCGGGACATCAAGGCGTAGGCGCTCCACGATCGCATTTTTCCCGAGTCTATTCTGCAGCGACGAGACTTTGCCTCGATTGCTTGTGACGAAATGGATAGTGTTCATAGGCCGGCTATATCTGCTACTTTATCAGCTTCAGCGCATCTGCGACACACGTCCGCATATTGTCCGTCATCTCCGTGTCTGCAACATTACTTTCATCAACCCAGACGTACTCATCGTGTTCATTCGGGTCCAGGACGACCTCTCCGGGTGCTGCCTCGATAAGAAAGTTCACCTGCCGGACAGCGGGTTTGCGGTCCGTGGAATAGTCGAACCCTTGGAATGTTGTAATGACTTTTGAGACAGTCAGGCCGGTCTCTTCTTTGACTTCCCGTATCGCTCCACCGGTTATGGATTCGCCTTCGTCGACGCCTCCGCCGGGCAGCTCATAGATACCGCCCAGGAAATCTTCTGCCGCCCGGCGCGCCATCAGGATCTTGCCGTCACGCAGGATCGCTACTCCGGTTGAGATATGGGTAATCCCATCCTTCTGAGCTTGGTCACGAAAGATAGTTTCATCGAAAGTATAATATCCTTGCATTTCTATACCCTATTGTTGACATTTTCTCATTTTCATGTTAATATGTATAGGTCATAAGCTCATGTGAGCAGGTTATTGATCACGAATGACCATCGTACGTCCTAACTGTAACAAATCCGAGGTTTCAAATGAATTCTATCAGTCGCTTAAGCAACCCTTTCACTATCCAGAATGTGATTGCTAATAAAGTCATGTTGTCGGTCCTGGTAATCGCTGGCGTCGCTATCGGTCTAGCGATCAGCTTTGCCATCAGCCTGACTCCTGTATCATACGGCCCTCTGTCAACGCCTGTCCAGACGACCGAAACTATTACAACAAAGGCTCAGACCGTACCCCATGCTTCGACCTTGACGGTCGTCCCTACAAGCCTTTCACGGCAGTCTATCCAGGTACAGCAGTCTACTAACGTCACGGATCTGCAGCCCGCACAGAATACGATTCAAAATGCGACCGTTACGGCGAACTCGCTGCAGCCTTCCAATAATTCTATTCAGCTGACTGGTACGAATATCCAGAATGCTGAAGTTGTTCTGCAGTAAGTAAGTAAAATTGCAGATCAGCCACCCTACCCTGCGACACTCTAACCTTGCCGTAGCCGGCCAACTCGCCTTCTTTGGACTATGATGATGAGTGCTATTATGCCGACGGTGATTCCATTGTGAATGGGAACAAGCAATAGTACCCAGTCCCATGTTCCAACGGACAGAGCCGCAAAAACACTCGCCAGAACACTCATGTTCCAGGTAAACAATAATTCTGTATGCGGATGTCTGTAGACCTTAATCGTTACGAGAATTTTTGCAATCGTATTGACGAGTGTCGCCAGCAATAAGGCTACGACTGCCGATTTGGTAAAGTACCAGACAATGAGTATCATGATTGCCAGCAGCAATGCAATCTTATCTTTCTTTTCGAATCCGCCCATGCCGTATCTGATAGCTAAGGCAAACAACAGCAATTGGTTCGCAAGCATAGCACCGGCAAAGAATAGTGACGCTTCAGCGCCTTCAACCAGCTGACCGCTGAACGTAATCACTGATAGGACAGCGAAAATGAACATCGCCGCACGCTGCGGCTTCGTGTTGCCCCTGATGATATCGACATAGTACGGCACGAGCCCTAGGGCTATCGTTACCAAACTTAAAACTCCGAATAGCTGCGGCGTTAGTATGTCGCTCATCTAAACGGTACGGCGTAATCACCGCTTGCACCCCTTCGCATCTCCTCAATCAAAACATCGTAACTGTCTTCGCCAACTATATCGCCTATCGAATTCTCCAAAGCCTGCTCATCAGCCGTCAGCTCAACGTTACCCGGACCATCAGTAAGCGCGTCGAGCATTACATGGCCCACCCGTAAACTATGAAGCGGAATGCTATACTTATATATCGTAACCAGATTTTCGTCCTCGAGACCTACCAATGATTCGACATCTTCGCTGAGTGCCAACCGTGCCATGAATCTTGTCCCCCGTTGATCCTTCATGCCGAACCATCCGACAGGTATCGAACGGCCATCCCGTGGTCGCCAAGCGGCACGCACGTTCGTGACAGTTCTTCCCATCACGACCTCATCGCCGATAACTTCGCTGAGCCCAAAAACTGACTCATCTAATGTATCGAGTTCTTTCCAATATGCTTTCGGGGGAGAGAATTTCTTTGATTTCATGATAGGAGCATTATATATGATTCTATTTCAATCTAATATTTCGTTCCAATACATTAGTCATGATGTACACTTCCTCCCTGCTTCCATTCCACAGCAGTCAAAAAGGGCGCAAACAGGTCTTCATCCAATGTAATCGTCAGCTCATCCAATTCCTTTTTAGTGGGGCCATGTTGTTGGAATGCAATATCTTTGAGTTCAGTTAACAAACAGATGGGCGTCTGCTCCGCACCTTCACCCATAGCGAGAACAGCCGCGGCCGCAATCCCCCCGGCGATATTTGCCTGTGTAACGTTCATCGGGCGCCCGAAAAGATCCGGCTTGCCGATATAGTCGCGTAATGCCAAAAAACCACTATGGGCCAGCGAAATGCCACAAATGCCACGCCGGAGCGGCTGGCAGGTGCTATCGGTAATGACCACGCCTACATTTCGTATGCCATGCTTTGCTGACAAGTGTTGCCGGATCTCATTTGCGCTCTGTTGCGCGTCCTTTGGCCATAGTATGAAATATCCTTCGCCATTGGATTCATCAATCCCGGCAGTCGGAATAAGGGTACTATCGGTAATCGTAAAATGATAGCCGTAGTTGCCGAGGGTCGCCGGCAGATACTTACTGGACTCTCGAATGATCAACTGTTCTTTAGTCATCGCTGTATCTTTTGAAACTACATTACCTTCACAGATTGAGACTATCTTTGACGTGACAGCAATGACACTTCCTTCTTGAATGACCGGTAGCGCTTCGTCAATGACATCAAATATACTTTTGTCGTTAATGACAATTCTTGGGGTTTTGATGGGTGTTACATTCATATCGGATCCTTATCGTCAGTTTCAAACTACTCCTGATAGAGCAGCTAAACTTATTCCGTTAATTTGCTCAGAATTACTCTTGAGCTTATTAAGTGAAACTAGACCATGTACAGATGTGACTATTGTGAATCATGATGATACCCGCAGAGCCTTACTAAACTACATATTATTTTACACCTTCTGAAGTGCCAATCTGAGCGCTTCTACCGGCGAAGATGCAGTTGTGAACTTGTATCTATTGCGGGTATCAAGAAACGTATCAGCCAGCCGTTCACTCCACCCTTCAAATAGTGGAACCGTAATGACCGGGATATTTGCCTGGTATGCCACACATATCTCATTGAGCGTTCCGGAGCCTCCCGCCAAGGCGATCACGACGTCGCAGCTGAGCATCAGGACGGTGCACGCCTGCAGGTTCAGAGTCGGGCCATAACCGATACTACTCGACTAACGTATCCATATCGATTCCAACAACTGCAACACCTTTCATATCAGTATTATTAAATAATGGTATGATTGCTTCCCGAGTATAGATCGGCATAGGGTAATCTTTCAAATTACCCGTTAGGAGATAGGTACTCCCATTCGGGAAATATCGAGCTAACGTACCCCCCAGATAAAGATCTGTTGCTGAAGGTTTTCCTTTTATGCCTATAGGGAGCGACTTCTGTATTCGGGTGGCTAACTCTATCTCGGCACTAGTCGTGGGTAATAAACCGAATTCGTGTTCAGCGAGCAATGCGCTGCGTTCGAGCCGCAGTTTTGGGCTGTCCGTATTCATCAACTCTAAATAGACAGGGTTTATATAGCTAAAAGTAGCATTCAAATCCTTCATTATGTCCAACAAATTCAATGATTTAAACTCGACCAAGCCAATAATAACGTCAGTATCGAATATGAGGTGCTTATCAGCGACAACCGGCTTCCAGTCCGGCAACTCAATGTATGACATTATCTCGTTTCCGGGAAAGCCAATAGCGTGGTGATCATATCATCGTTGAATTTGAGTTTAGTTTTTCCGGTAAGGTTTTCGCTAAATAAATATGCAAATATATCGATATATTTTCTACGAAACGATTCTTCAGACTTTAGTTTGCTTTGGTATTTCCGAAATATTTCTTCCATATCTTTCAATAATTGTTCGTCTGAAACTTGTTTGCGAATTTCTGCAGGCAGAATATATTCATCAGCCTCTATTCTTTTCACTAGTTCTTCACTACTCATACGGTTTATTATACGTCTTGGAGTCGTAGAACAATGTGATATACAAAAGAAACCTGGACTACCCAATGGGTAGTCCAGGTTTTGGTTGCGGGACCAGGACAGCGCACGTTAATCCAGCCGCCCGCTGCGCTGGGGGCTGTGACTAACGACCGAACCGTTCGAATAGTTCAGCTCAGAACCAAAACTAAAGCCGACTTTCGTCAGGTTCTTATTTTCTCTACCGCTGCTGAGCAGAGCCTATCACAATGACTTAGCCCGCGTAATCTCTAACGAATGAGAGCTTGGAGTAGAAGGTTTCCACATATGTGATCCCTTTTTTGTTGAGCTCCTTCTTAACGTACTCATAGATTGCCGTCAATTCCTCATTGACTCCTTGGAAGTCCTGCACTGAACGGGTTTTTAGATATTCGATTTCACACTGTGTAAGCTTATATCCATCATCATTTATCAGCCAGCAGTTATCAATCATTATGCTATAGACGTTGCCCGTTGCTATTGATTCTATGTTGACGTCGTACCTTCTTCTTGAAAATGGCTCGTGACGCTTAAATCCCCGCTCACGGTAATGTTCGGCTAGATACTCTTCCATTGAGCCCTTAAGGCGCACGTTTTTAGTTCTCCTCTCTATCCGCTCCAGCATATCGTGGGCATAAACTTTCTCTTTAACAACATATTCTTCGTCAGGACAGGTGATAAAGGACACGTATCCTCGTTTACTTTCTGGAGCAACTGTCTCAAAAAGATAATTATGAAATTCCCACTCATTAAAAGGATCTAGCGGTTGGACTATGATATTTTCAAGCTCACCATTCGCTATAGACTGATAGAACGACTTAGAAAGAGCCCAGATGTTAGTTGAGTTAGGTAAATTCAGCTTGTATTCGATTTCATTGTCAGGATGATATTTTTTGAAATAGGCATCTTGATTGCTAAGTGCTATTTGGTTTTTCATGTGGAGCCGTGTGCACTCTTCAATGACCTCATGGATATCAGTGCCTTCTGTGAATTGGATATTACCGCTATGTATAAAAAGCATACTGTATTCATATGACAATACGACACTATAGACACGGACGGTGTGAGCATTACGGGTTATGACATATATTGGACGTAAGTCTGCAAGTATGCGCTCAATCTTTGTATTTGGATTACCGAGTAAGGAAAGTGTACTTAACGCTATAGGCTTATTCCCTCCAGTATCTCGCAGGCACACACCCTCGTTGCCTACATCTAAACGTAATAGAACATCATTATCACCGATCATGTGGTCTTCGGGGTTAAGCCTGACCAATGTTGGTACAGCTTCGGCTGTCTGTGTCCGGGGCTGATCACCGTAAAGTACCACCAAGCAATCTAGCAACTTTTCCATCTAAATCTCAACATCTTCATAGTTCTCGTACTTCTGTAGCGCACCCTCGATAATAGCGACGGGAACTTGATTTTCTCTAGCGATGATCGCCAAATGACAAAGAATCGGACCAGATTCAAAGATGAAACCCTGTACTTGACCAACCAGTACGCTGAGTGCTGTATACGGGAATTTAGATACGATAACTATTTCTTTCCCATTTGCGGTCAGCTCTTTGAGCTCTCGTATTTCTTCATTAGATTCTAAGGTTGGTAACTGACCATTTATATTCAAAGTTGGCCCGGAAGATATATACTCTAATTTCTCTAAGTTGTCGATCTTGAGAACTTTTCCCTTGATTTTACCAGGGCTTATGAACTTTACACCATTGTCACCCTTACTGAGCTCGACAATGTTGGTATTGGGAGTATTGTCGATGTAGACTGGGATGCCATCAATGATGGTCCATTCCAAAATAGTATCTGCGAAGTTGGCGTTCACTTCTATATTAAATCTTGCGATTTGTTCAATCGCTTTCAGGCTTAGATGAGGTAGATTACTAGGATCCAGTTCTAGAAAACCAAAAGAATAAGTAGTTCCATTGAAACCGTAACAAGTAGCTATTTCAGTCAGATCACCGCTATCCCTGTTTATATTTCCGGTATTAATTTCATAAACGTATGTCTCAGTATCAACAAAGCCTCTGTTAATACCAATCAAGCTACCGCGGCAGACTTCAATAATAATCTGATCATGTTGCATCGATGAAACAGCGGAAAACTGACCTGATGCAAACTCACGGATTATAAAAGGGGTCGGGCTGTTATCAGGTACAAGCGTCTGAAGAGTAGCTGATAATTCGTTCTCCTTAGCGTAAAAAGCGCGTAGATGGGGGCCTAGGTCTATCGAAAATATCGGTAACCCTAATCGACTTATTGGCATTTTTGCCACTATTCCGTCAAGGCCGCTGTGATTTGCTATAACGACGGCAGCACCATTGATAGCAATACCCTTTTCGTGAGCAAACATTCGAATCGGCTTACGCTTTTCGATGCTGTGCTCAAAGATTTCCTTTATAGCGCCTCTGTTTTCCTGATTGATACTGTCAGAATCTTCATATAAATCAAACACCTTGAGAACGGGTTTTCGGCCATTATCTCTCTTTATTTTCTGATGTGTAGTTATGGGCCGTACTTGCAGGATAAAAAGCTCTTTGCCATCTTCTGCCCACTCAAATTCCACCTCTTTTTGGTATTTCTTTTTAAGTAACGCCGACGTCTGTGCAAGCTTGAGAGCAAGGGATTCTTTCAGACCATTCTGATTTATTATAAATCTGCTCTTGTACGGCAAAGCTACGAATGTTTGGGTTTCACCTGTGCCTGATTCAACACCATCCGAGCTGCCGTTCGTATATTCAACGAAAATGCGCTCGCTCCCATCGAGCGGATCGACTGAGAATACGACACCTGACACTTCGGCCCTGATGTACTCTTGTATTATCAGTCCTGGTAACGGCTTTACGTCGTACTCATGTATGCGTAATCTATGTGCAATTGCCTGCAGTGAGAAGTTTGCTTTCCAGCAGCGCGTAATCGCATCCTGAAGTGCGTCAGCACTGCTAATATCACCAATACTCTCATAAATTCCAGCACCAGACGCCTCACCCGTATCTTCGGATGCACTCGACGAACGTACTATCGAATGGCTGAGTCCAGCCATTCGATAGTTTTTCAGCCTCTCTGAGAATCGCGTCCATTACCTCAGGAGCAGGCTGAAGGTCATCAAGCTCCTTCCATATTTCTTGTTGCCACTTGTGTAACTGATAACCTCCATTAGATTTGAGCATCACAAGATACTCTTGTATAGCTCGTATATGCGACTCTGACAGCGAGTCTTCAAAGGCCTTAGAAGTAAGGCAAATGGCTTTTGGCACATTGACTAGGTCATGGATAACAGCAAGCTGTTTAAACTTGTTACCCACTAGATCCTCTGCTAATTCTTCAAATGTTGCGATATATGCAAAACTCATAAATCGATTGTAGCACCTAAGGTGGCGTCGACCTTATATTCTCTCATCGTTCCTCATCAGCCATCGACATGGTCAGATGCACCCTATTCTCAAGCGAAGCATTGAAGGCGGTATGGGGCGAGGTGGTATCAAAGATATGTACATTACCATCTGTAGGGACATGGCTCGTTTCTCCGCTTCCCGACATGAGAAAGCATGCTGGATTGGTGGTTATTGCTATATGGGCACGTGGAGCAGAGTCACGGTGAATCGCATATATAGATAAAGGACTCAGGAGCATCAGGCGCATTCTTCCAATCCGGAAAGGCATTTGTCTGTATATGCTATAGAATATCGTGTCTTTAAAATCTTCATTAAATTCGCTGAATTCACTTTCGTAGAAGAGCTTCTCATTGGTTTCAGGGTTGAATTGAGTATTATTACCGTCGTACAAGGGATTGACGGCATGGGGGCGGTGAGTTAACGAAATTGATCGTAGGGTTGACCCTTCGGCTCTTGAGGCAGATTCTATAGCATGCTCACCAAGTAAGCGATGGTATGCATCTCTCATCTCGTCTACATCAAAGCCAGTCTCCAAAAAGCCTGCCTCAAACTTACCCGCCTCCCGCGCTGCTACGTAGTTTTGATGAACTGCTTGTGAGTTTACCATTTCTGCCATATCCCCATATTACGCCACGCATTATCAGGTGCAAGCACAAGCAAAATAAACTACACGTCGGGACCAGGACAGCGCACGTTAATCCAGCCGCCCGCTGCGCTGGGGGCTGTGACTAACGACCGAACCGTTCGATCAGTTCAGCTCAGAACCAAAACAAAAACCCGACTTTCGTCGGGCTCTTGTTTTGGTTGCGGGACCAGGACTCGAACCTGGGACCTCGTGGTTATGAGCCACGCGAGCTGCCGCTGCTCCATCCCGCGCTATTGGCGATATTCCTCAGTGGAATCTAAGCTCATACTACTATAACAAACAGGTCCGCCCCTGTCAATTTCACGTGATCTGGGGCTGCACATCGGTAATGCGAATATAAACATAGGCACTTTTCAAAAAGGTTGTAATCTGGTAAGATAATGATGTAATAGAGGATAATATGAAAAACAGCCGAGTCATGCGGGCCGTCCGGGAATTCCGGACCTACAGTCTGCGCAAAAAGATCCTATTGATCGCCGGAATCACAGCACTGGTATTGCTGTTCATTTCCCTGATCACCTTCGCGTGGTTCGCCCGCGACATCTCCGACCGTGAACGCCTGATGAACCGTAACAACACCGGTATCCGGATGGTCGACAAGGACGGCCAGTCATTTTATACCTTCGGCCGCGTCAAGGAACAGGCCGACGTGCCACTGGCGGACATCAGCGACAACCTCGAGAAAGCCCTGGTCGCCAGCGAAGACAAAGACTTCTACGAACACTCCGGCTATTCCATCCGCAGTATCGGCGGCGCCGTTCTGGCAAACGTCTTCAACCAGGATGCCACGGCATACGGCGGCTCAACCATCACCCAGCAACTCGTCAAGAACAACCTGCTGACCAGCAACAAGAGTTTCCTGCGCAAATACCAGGAACTGTCCATCGCCATCGCCGTTGACCGCAACTACACCAAGGAGGAGATTCTCGAGATGTACCTCAACTCCGTCTACTACGGCGAGGGCGCCTTCGGTATCGGTCCGGCCGCCAAGGCGTACTTCAACAAGACTCCAGGCGAGCTGACCCTGGCCGAGAGCAGTATGCTGATAGGTATCCTGCCGGCGCCGAGCGCCTATTCCCCGATTTCCGGCGACGTAACCAGGGCCGAAGCCCAGCAGAAACGGGTCCTTGGCCAGATGGTCGAGGAAAAGTATATTTCCGCGGAGACTGCTGCGGCAGCTGAAGCAGAAGCAATGACGTACGCTTCAGGCCTGGCGGCGACCAACACCCATGCCCAGCACTTCGCCGAGATGGTTGTCGACGAACTCAACGAACGCTACGGAGAAGAGCGCGTCGCCCGCTCCGGCTACCAGGTGACGACGACCCTGGCGCTGGAATGGCAGAAATCCGCCGAGCAGCAGGTCCGGGCCCGTGTCGCCCAGCTGGCTGGCCAGGGCGGCCGCAATGCCGGCCTTGTCGCCATCGACCCGCGCAGCGGTGCCATCCGGGCCCTCGTCGGCAGCGCCGATTGGAACAATGAGCAGTTTGGCAAGGTCAATATGGCCCTGCAGGAACGACAGCCCGGTTCGAGCTTCAAGCCGATCTATTACACCGAAGCCATGGCCCAGCGCTTGATCACCCCCGCCACGACGCTTCATGACTCTGCCAAGACATTCGGCACCTACAAGCCACAGAACTATGACTTCAAGTTCCAGGGCGACATGACCACCCGCCGTGCCCTGGCCCAGTCGCGCAACCTGACCGCGATCGAGGTCATGGAGAAGCTCGGCATCGACGAATCGATCGACGCTGCCCAGCGCATGGGGATCAAGGGTATCGACCGCAACCCGGACGAATACGGCCTGGCGCTGGCGCTCGGAACAGCTGAAGCCAGCCTGCTCGACATGACTAACGCCTATGCCGCCTTCGCAAACGCCGGGCAGCAGTACGAGCCGGTGTCGATACTATCCATCAAGGACAAGTTCGGCAAGCTGATCTATGAGCACGAAGCCGAAGCCAAGGAAGTCCAATCGGCCGAAGCTTCCTACCTGATTTCTTCCATCATGTCAGACCCTCTTGCCCGGGCGCCGACCTTCAGCAGCCTGAACATCCCCGGCCGCACCGTCGCCGTCAAGACCGGCACCACCAATGACAACAAGGACGCCTGGACCATCGGCTACAGCCCGAGCGTCGCCGTCGGAGTCTGGCTCGGCAACAACGAGAATGTCGCCATGTCCGGTGTCGCCGGAGCCTCCGGAGCCGGCCCGATCTGGAAGAACTCGATGCAGCGCTTCCTGGCCGATACGCCGGTCGAGAACTTCACCAAGCCGGCCGATGTCCAGCAGATCCTGGTCTGCGCCAACGGCCAGCGTGCCTCCCGCGCCGGTAACGGCACATATAATGAATATTTCATCCGCGGCACCTACCCGAGCGGCAGCTGTAACGTACCGAAACCCGAAGAGAAGAAGGAAGACAAGAAAGACAACAGCGGACCTAGCAACACTGATGACGACCGCAAACCGGCTGAGGAAGACGACGACAATCCGACCGTCACGCCGACCCCGCCCACCACCGTCGCCAAGCAGTGCTCCGACGGCAAGGATAACGACGGCGACGGCGAAGAAGACCTCGACGACCCCGACTGTACGTCCCTGACCGATGACAGCGAAGCCGGGACAGTGACGCCGACTCCTCCGCCAACCTCACCGACACCGGCTCCTACACCGGCACCTGTGAGCCCGACGCCAGCACCAACACCAGGCCGCTAGCTCCCGCTGCCCCTGTGCAAAAAGAAGTTCATCCAGGCCTGCATGTTGCGCTGGTAGAACGGCTGTTTCCTGTTGGCTTCGCTGACGACCGCCGCTGCCGGCGCATCGGCCGGCTGGACGCCTTTGACATGTGACATCGCGACGTCCTTCGGAACTATCAGCTCCTTCTCGCCCGGCATCGCCAATCCGAAGTTCTGGCGCGCCGCCAGCTCGAGGTACTGCGGCGTATTGTAATACTGGTTCTTCAGTTTCTGGTTGTTGTTCTGCAGCTCCTGCAGCTCATTTTCCTGCCGCAGCTGCGAGATCTGCTGTTCCAGTTTGTAGTTCGACTGGATCGCCTTGACTCCGCTCCAACTGACGAGCAGCGCGATGACCGCAAAGACGATCAACCCCAGCGACTGGACATCGAGGAACTGTCTGACTTTGGCTATAAGCGTATGCAGCATACTCTTATCATAACAGGCTGCCCAGATAGGCTGCTCACGCCGGTTCAGGACGAGGGCTTTTATTTGTACATAGTGAAGGTGCCGAGCGTCTGGTATTTCGCAAATCCATAATCGCTGCGCGGCTTGATCACACTCGTCTTACATGAGTTATTGGATGTCGTCAGAAGTGCCGGTGAGTAATCATTCGGGAGGAAGTCGATCGGATTTGCGGTATGCCACGGGTTAGCATAGGTACCGAACGACGACGCGCTGTCACTGATACCGAAATGGAGATGTGGCGATCCTGGTGCCCCCACCTCGCCGGACGTGCCGATGCGCTGCCCCTTCGTCACCGCCTGGCCGTTACTGACCGTGATTGATGACATATGCTCAAAGACGGCGTACAGGGTCTTTCCAGTCGCGGCGTTCGGGCCGGTATTGATGATCAGCGTATTGTACCCGTCATTATATTTACCGACGACCGTACCGTTATGTGGCGCATATACCGGCTTATTGTTAACACGTATGTCCAAGGCGGCATGGTAGCCATCTTTGGCGGAGTAATAATGCAACCAGCATTGGGATAACCCATACGTCGTGCTGGTCAGATCCTCTTTGTGTACCGGCCAGACCCACTCACCGGCCGGCGGAGGTGGAGGGGCAGAAAACGCTACCGCCGCCCCTCCCGACGCCGTGGTACTGGTGATACGGTAGGCTGTACCGGTGGACGTACCAGATTCGGGCTCAACGGATACCACAGGGCCAGCCGCATATCCCAGAATAATCATAGTTACGCCTACCAGCGAGAATCCAGCTGCGACCATAACGACAGGAAATGACCATTGTCGGACCAAGTGAAGCTTAAGCATATTAACGCTATGGTACAATTTTTCCGATAAACTTGCTATACTCTATCTGTTAATCACTGCCTGCAAGGCAACCAGGGGGCGTAGCTCAGTGGTTAGAGCAGTCGGCTCATAACTGATTGGTCGTTGGTTCAAGTCCAACCGCCCCCACCAACTAAAAAGCCTGGCCAACGGTCGGGCTTTTTAGTTGGTCATGGGTTGTCGACTTGTAGCAACGACCGTGGATTTTGCTACAGCAAAAGACACTGGGTCGTTGGTTCGTCGGCCAAGCCACGCGCAGGTGCTCGCACCGAGTATGGCTGCCAGCCGTGCGATTAGTCCAACCGCCTCCACCGTATAGCTTATGCTTTTTTAATTGCGTTCAATCACTGCGATTCCATCTTTTTGATGAAATATACCATTACGTTCAGCTATATAATCAAGCGCATTTTGTTTGACTTCCTCCGGTATCTGTTGCCAAGGTTTATCTAAATAAAACTCTATTATCGATTCCATGTCATGTTTATTGTTATGCAAAGGAATTTTCAATTCTGACGTTACGATATGTCGTGTGATTTTAAAGTTATTGCTGTCGGGCATTACCGATAATACTGCACCTAGCGTCAATGCTTTAAAATCCCCGCCATACAGCAATGGTTTGAATTTTGATTTAAAATCGTACGCATCATCTTTCTCACGCAGGACAATAATGAGTTTGCCGCCTGGCTTGAGAAATGACACCATCCGCTGCAACTGCTCGGGCCGGTCATCCGGTGTAATATGATAGAAAAGGTGAGATGCAAGTACCACATCGTACGTATCTTCTGTTGCATAATCCTTAAGCGCTATCGGACATACGGCGGCTGAACGTATAGTGTCTACAAGTTTGATCCGCTCCGCAATCTGGCGCACTAAATCATCACTTGGCTCAAGCAAAGCCAGATCAAAGCTCTTGGAATTTCCCAACTTAGACAGTGTCATGGCTAGAAAGTCACCATTTCCCGTGCCTACATCAAGGATGTCGAGGTTGGCATCAAAAGTCTGTAGTATTTCAGCCAACTTATCAGAAGACACTTCTTTTTCATTTGTATATCTCAAGAAGGTCTCGAATGGAGATTCTGCGTCTTTATTCCTATACTGAAAACCCTCGGATGGTTGACTGTTCGACATAAGTATATTATACAGATATACACGTCAATTAACCTCGTATCTAAAAGAGCCGCGCTGTGCGGCTCTTTTAGATACGATTTACAAGTGGTAAACGCTAAGAGCTGCTGCCGCCCTTTTGGCCGGCCTCGCTTGCCTTCTGCGAATCGTTAGCGAAATTTGCAGGGTTATTCTCCTGGCCCTGGGATTCTCCGCCCTTTTGCGCCAGCTTTTCTACTTCGTCCTTGTCCATTGATGCGAACCCTCTGTCGTCTGTAGACATGACAGCCTCCTTCGTACGTTATGTTTGCACTATCCAATATGGCCCATCCTGGCAGACAATTCAGTGAGAAAAGTTACCTTCTGTTGTATTGAAAATAGTGAGTTGCTACCCTTTATGCATGGACCGCAAAGTAACGATTGAAACCTACGACCGCTACGCCCAAATCTATGACGAAGAGGTCGTAGAATTCTGGGATAACTTTCCACGGGAGTTCCTGGCCCGGTTCCGAGCGCTGACGACCAGTGACCGGGTGCTGAATGTCGGAAGCGGCAGTGGCAGAGATGCGCTCCTCCTCAGGGATCTGGGCTTGGAAGTAACATGCGTCGACGGATCACACAGTATGGTCAAAATGACCCAGTCCCAGGGGTTGGATTCGTATCATGCGGATTTTGCTGACATCGATTTTCCGGCGGAATCATTTGGCGGCATCTGGGCCTACACGTCCCTTATCCATGTGCCGAAAGAGGAAGCAGCCAGTATCATCGGGCATCTACACACTTTGCTTGCGTCTGGCGGCACATTCGCTATCGGCGTCATCGAAGGCATGAGCGACGGGATGGTCGAACGCAGGACAATGCCCGGAGCTGGCCGCTATTTCAAGAATTACATCGGCCAGGAACTTACCGCGATGATTGAGCCGATAGGCTTTCAGCTAGCATACGAATCATCATATCAACCACACAGCAATGTCTATCTCAACCAGATTTACACGAAGACAGTATCCGAGCAGACGAATAAAGCACTATAAATATATGTAATAACATCTTATTGCCTTGCTTTACACTTTATTTTGCAGTATAATTTTCTATAGTATGATCTTAACGGTCGGACCTTGTCTGGTAAGCGATCTGATACCAGGCCCGATTACCTGCATAACGAAACATAAGCATAGATGTAATGCAAAGTGAAAAAGCTTATAATGTCATATATCATCACCCGTAAAGAATCATGAACTCCGGCGTAGACAGCTATGGACCAGAACAACATACCCAAATTCTTCGACAACGTTACCGACAAGGTGATAGACGATCTCAAGCTGACGGTCCGTCCCGGCAGCAAGGTTGACATAGCTGCGGCGAGTTTCTCCATATATGCCTACCAGCTGCTCAAGGATGAGCTCGAAAAAGTCGAGGAACTGAACTTCCTCTTTACGGGCGAAGTGTTCACGAGCGAGCGGGCCACCAAGGAATCGCGTGAATTCTACATCCCGCGCCTCAGCGCCGAGCGCTCGCTTTATGGGACTGATTTTGAGGTCAAGCTGCGCAACGAATTGAACCAGATGGCGATCGCCAAGGAGTGCGCCGACTGGATCCGCCGCAAGGTAACGTTCCGGTCGAACATATCCGGCGGACAGATGTCACCGTTCATGGCAGTACGCAGCGACCAGTCCGAAGCGGCCTATGTGCCGTTCAACAGCTTCACGACGGCCGAGCTCGGTGCCGACCGCGGCAGCAGTGCCTATTCGGTGACGACGAAGATTTCCGCACCGGCCTCAAAGCAGTTCATCGATACGTTCGAATCAGTCTGGAATGCCGACGACATGGTCGCCGATGTCACCGGATCGGTACTCGAAAACATTACTGCTGCTTACAAAGAGAATGCACCTGAACTGATATACTTTACGGCTATTTACAACATTTTCAGTGAGTTCCTCCAGGATCTCAACGCTGATTACATACCGGATGAAGCCACCGGTTTCAAGAATTCACAGATCTGGAGCAAGCTGTACGACTTTCAGAAAGCTGCAGTCATCGGCTGCATATCAAAGCTCGAGAAATACAACGGCTGCATCCTGGCGGACTCGGTCGGCCTCGGTAAGACCTTCTCGGCGCTCGGTGTCATAAAATACTACGAATCACGCAATAAGAATGTCCTTGTACTTGTCCCCAAGCGGCTCAAGGATAACTGGAATACATACAACGGGAATTACAAGAACAACCCGATCGCCGGCGACCGCCTGCGCTACGACGTCCTGTTCCACACGGACATGAACCGCGAAGCCGGTGACAGCAACGGCCTGAACCTGCGGGACCTCAACTGGGGTAATTACGACCTGGTGGTGATAGACGAGTCGCACAACTTCCGCAACGGCGAGTCCAGCACCCACCGCAAAGAGGTCGACGACTACGAGAACCGCTACCAGAAACTGATGAACCGGGTCATCCGGGACGGCGTAAAGACGAAAGTATTGATGCTGTCAGCCACCCCTGTCAACAACCGCTTCAGCGACTTACGGAACCAGCTGTTACTGGCATCCGAAGGCGACCCGACCCGGTTGGATGAGTCCCTGAACACACAACACCCCGTAGAAAGGATATTCCGTGACGCCAGCGCCGCCTTCAAGGCATGGAATGAGCTTCCACCCGACGACCGGACGACGCCGGTGCTGCTGGAGATGCTGCATTTTGACTTCTTCGAGCTGCTGGATAGCGTGACGATCGCCCGGTCGCGCAAGCATATCGAACGCTACTATTCGCTGTCCACCGTCGGTACGTTCCCGGCACGGCTGAAGCCGATCTCCGAGACTCCCGAGCTGACAGATATCGAAGGCGTCTCGTTCAAAGATATCTTTGAACGTATCGATTCGCTCAATATGGACGTGTACACGCCGATGAAATACGTCTTCCCGGCGAAGCTCGGCAAATACGTCGACCTGGACAGCCCCAAGGGCCGTAGCTGGGCGAACCGCGAAACCGGCCGTAACGTCCTGATGGTAACGAACATGCTGAAGCGTCTCGAAAGCAGCATCTACTCCTTCCGCAAGACCTCTGAGCGCATGTATGACCTCATCGATGGGATCACAGACAGTATCGGCCGTTTCGAACAGGGGCGCGCCGCCGACACGACGGTCGGACACTATGACCTGCTCGACCTGGATGCCGACGATGCCGAAGATGAATGGACGGTCGGCAAAGACCTGAAGATCGAACTTGCGGACATCGATATCGCCAGCTGGCGCGACAAGCTGGAGCAGGACAAGTCCATACTCAATGAACTGCTCGAAACGATCGCCCCGGTTTCCGACGAGCATGACCTGAAGCTCCAGAGGCTGGTCGAGATAATCCGCCAGAAGATCAATCAGCCTATCAACGGTACGAACAAGAAGGTCCTCGTCTTTACGGCCTTCGCCGATACTGCCGATTACCTGTACGGTGAGCTCGCTGGCAAGATCAAGACAGAATTCGGGCTGGATTCTGCTGTCGTCACCGGGACGCGCAACCCTGCCATGACGATACCTACCACGCGCACGCTGAAGGCAGAATTCAACACCATCCTGACACTGTTCTCACCGAAATCAAAGAACCGCGATGCGCTGTACGACGAAAATCCCGGCGAGATCGATGTACTGATCGGTACCGACTGTATCTCGGAGGGCCAGAACCTGCAGGACTGTGACTATCTCATCAACTACGACATCCACTGGAATCCTGTGCGCATCGTCCAGCGTTTCGGCCGTATCGACCGTATCGGCTCGCCGAATGACACCATCCAGCTGACGAACTTCTGGCCGAACATATCACTCGATGAATACATCAACCTCAAGGCCCGCGTCGAAGGCCGGATGCGCATGGTCAACCTCAGTGCCACCGGCAACGACAACGTGATCGACGAAGCCGACAACGCCGACCTGACATACCGAAAAAGTCAGCTTGAAAAGATCCAGAATGAAGTCGTCGACCTTGAGGACATGAGCGGCGGCGTGTCGATCATGGATCTGGGCCTCAATGAGTTCCACCTCGACCTGCAGGAACTGCTCAAGAAGTACGGAGAGGCCGATAAGATGCCGTACGGTATCCACGCCGTAGCCCGCGCAACCGAGGGCGCACCAAGCGGCGTGATCTTCGTATTGAAGAACGTCAACCATGGCGTGAACATCGACAGGCAGAACCGCCTGCACCCATTTTATCTGGTATACATACAGGATGACGGCCGGGTGTCCATAAACCACCTGCAGTCAAAAGACCTGCTCAGCAAGCTCCGCCTCTTCGCAAAAGGATATGATGCGCCGGAAGCCGATCTCGTCGCTACGTTCAATGCCGAGACAGATAACGGAAGAAGGATGGAAAAATACTCCACTCTGCTCGGCTACGCCATAGAATCTATCATCTCCACCAAAACGACCAAAGATGTCGACAGCCTGTTCTCTGAGGGTGGAACGACTGCCCTGGAAACCGAGGTCACCGGCCTGGACCAGTTCGAGCTGATTAACTTCCTGGTGGTCAAATGAGCCTGAACCTGCCGAAATCTACAGAGACAGACCGGTTCGTCGCCAAGACGAGCTTTTACAAGCAACCTGGCATGACGCCGAAGCTGCAAGACCTGATCGAGCAGCAGATCGACCGCATCGTCTGGAAAAATAAAGTCGCTCCGGCGACGATGGATATATCTTCCGGCGACATTGCCGAGTTCCAGGTTTTCGAAATCAAGCTGAGCGCTCACGAGCTGGATAGTGCGGTCCTGGTATGCCTGCAGAAATCAGTGCCCTACCCTATCGTCTTCGTCGTCCATGGTGGCAAAGGTAGCCAGGCGGCAGCAGTCACAGCTAGCGCCAATGGTCCCGTCGTGCTGTCGACCGGATGGCAATCCGGGGTCTCGCTGGAGCCCAAGGGAGATTCGACGGACACACTCTACAAGAACTATCTCCTGCAGATCTCCCCACGTTTTGCGGCAGTTGATGGCGACACCGAAAAATTAGTACGGGCCGCCAAGCTCAAAAGAACTATCGATGCCTTAACCGCAAAGTCCCGGAAGGAAACAGATATACCCAGACGCCAGGGCCTGGCTAGAGAACGCCACGACCTAGAGCTGGAACTTAAGGAGTTATTGGGATGAACATACTGGACAGGGACCTTGACGAGTGCCGAACTTTCAGCGAGATTTCCCAGTGGCGCGCCGAAAAATACAAGATCGACAAGAAGTCCGGCGATGACTATACCGGTATCCTGACGAATATTTACAAGGAACCGACCCACTTCATCTACGAGCTCCTGCAGAATGCGGATGATGCCAAGGCAACGACCGTCAAGTTCGTCCTGTCGCAGGATAAGATCGAATTCTTCCACGACGGATCCAAAGAATTCTCACTGAGCGACATCATTTCCATCACTGGTGTCGGCAACTCCTCAAAAGATACGCACAGCACAGATACGCACAGCCCTGTCGCCATCGGCAAGTTCGGTGTCGGCTTCAAGGCAGTGTTCGCCGTTACCGACAAGCCGTTGATCTACTCAACGACATATAATTTCCAGATCGAAAACCTCTCGGTGCCTTCAGAGATCCCGGGGCGTGACCTGGAAGGGTTCACGACGATCTTCCGGTTCGACCTTAAGCCCGACAGTAAGACAACGCTGTTCCAGCGCAATGAAGCCCTGCTGCGAAGCATGTCGCCCGAGACCATCCTCTACCTCAACAATCTCTGCAAGGTAGATATTCTGATAGCAGACGAGCAGTTGCCGTCCATAGCGGTTAGCCGCAAAGAAGCAGACCGGTCCTTCAGCAGGATCCAGTATCAGGCAGACGACAACGCCATCGAGCTGCTTAAATTTTCCCGCGACAGCTGTTCGATCGTGTATCAGCTCATCGACGGCGTCGTCACACCGGTGGTCGGATCCAGGATCTCTGTGTTCTTTCCGACGATCATCGACAGCAACCTTCCCTTCATGGTGCATGCGCCCTTCCAGACATCAACGACACGGGAATCAATTGACTTTGAATTGCCGTACAACAGATTGATCGTCGACAAGTTCAGCGGCTTGTTCTCGAGCAGCATCGACAAGTTACGGTCGCTGGGCCTCTTTACCGTCGACGTATTCAACCATAGTATGCCGATCGATAGTATGGAAGAGACAGAAGACTTCCCCCTATACAAGAAGCTCCAGGCAACGTTCCTGGAAGATATCAAGAGCCGGCCGTTCGTACCGACGAATCGTGGCGGGCTGATGCCGGCTACGCGGGTGGTACTAGCTGACGACTCAGAAGCGGTGACATTGCTCGATCCGGTGCTAAACATGAATTTCGCGCATCGGGGACTTTCGGCAGCAGCTACCGCATTCATCAACCGGACAGGTGTGAGGACATTCAAGCCTATCCACCTGCTGAATCTGATCACTGAGGAAAAGCTCAACCTGCATGAGCAGACCGACGAATGGCTCTATAAGCTCTACGGATATTGTCTGAAGTCGATGATGAGGGATAACTGGATGGAAATCTTCAGACGGACATTGAAAGAGACGGCCATCATCAAGACCAAATCCGGCAGCTTTACTGCTGCGTACTTCAATGATAATCCGATCGTATTCCGTCCATCCAAAGGCATCCCGGACCACCGCACGATACACCCGATGTTCCTCACTGAAGCCATCGGGGTGAGCGATGAGACCAAAAGCAGGATGAAGAGTTTCCTGAGCGAACTTGGCATCACTGAGCGGAAGCCCGTCATCGTCCTCAAAGAAGATTATTTCAAGGACTACAATGACAAAACCAGTGACGAAAAGCTGGAGATATTCAAGGCGGTCGCCGACATCTATAGCCAGAGCGAGCCAAAAGATAAAGCCGACATAGAGACGTTCCTGAGATTCATCTCCTTCGTTCCGTCGGAAACAGGCGAATACAAGCACGCGGCAGACCTGTACGACTCGTACAACACCGACCTGAAATACCTGCTCGGCGCAGATCACCCTGAGTTTTTCTGTAGCAGCTTCATCGGCAACAACGCAGCCTACCGGGAAGTCTGCTTAAAGCTCGGGCTTATAGACCATCTGAAAGTTAAGGAAAGAATTGAGTTTCATACGAACCGGGAAGCATTCATAAAGCTCTATGAATCAGTCGGCTCGAGCCAGGAATATGGAACAAGCACCAAAGACTACAAACGGACAGATTACGAAAGTGTTGCACTGGCCGCCGTATTATCCGGAACGCTTACCGGTGACATAACGGCACGCTTAGCTCCCCTGCTCCTGAATATCCTCCCTGATCAATTCAAGGAAACGTTCGAATGGACGCACTACGGCGCCAAAAAGGAAGTGATCGGTCCGAGCAGTGTCTACAAGTTGCTGACGGAAGTCGCTTGGATCGCCCGTGACGACCAGATGGTACGGACGGCAGATATATCTTTTGACGATTTTTGCGACCGGTACAAACTGCCCCGTGACAATGTACTACAGAACCTCCCCTGGTCGAACGATGACATCATCAAGCAGCTCTCGGATAAGGAACGGGAAGCGATTCAGCTCATGCGGGAACTCAACCTCACATCCGAAGAGATGCATGAGTTACGGCGTACCATGCTCGAAAAGCGCAAAAAGTCGGAGCGTCTCAATACACGGATTTCGGGTACGATTGATGAGCAGACCGACTATGAAGATCAGAGAGAAACCTCGCCGGAAACAGATGACATAGGCGAAGCCGACACTGCCCAGACCGTTACGGCTGCACATGCAGACACCCCTCTCGACGACAGCCTTGATGCCAGCGAATCATACGAGGCCGCCGATACCCGAAACAGCCATGCCGTTACGACCCGGGTTGCCGCGGAGAGCACCCAGTCCAATGTCGAACTCGAGGAGCGCGAGGTCCTGAAAGGCCTTATCGAATGGTACGAAGGCGACGGATATACGACACAGGCACAGGGCGAAGACAAGGCGTCGTACACACTGCGTAAGGGCGCAAAGACAATCCGGATACTGCTTCTCCCAAAAAATCAGAGCGGCTACAATATCGAAATCAGTGAAAACGCAAAGATTATCAAGACCATCGCAGTCATCAAGGCCGATCTGGAAAAGAAACGGTTCACCATAAGCGAATCACAGTGGAACTTATCGAAACGCAGTGACATACAGCACTCCATCTACCTCGTCACAAGGCATGGTAGCAGCATGAGCCAGATCGTGATCGACGATCTTCGTGACCGCATTCAAAACGGTAGCGTGCGGACGGTGCCGGGTGTCATATATTACGAATAAGCCGGAATAAGGACACTCAAAGTACGTTACAGTGACGGGATTTTATCTCTGATGGCTTGCAGGACCGTAGCATAGTCATAATTTTCACCCACGGTAATATCTGCTGTTACTTGCTTACGGCAATTTTTAAAATCATTCCTGAACTGATCAAGCCGACCCAAAAGCGGTCCGTTTACACCGTCGCGCTGCAGAAGACGTTCCCGTATGACGCTTATAGGAAGTTCAATTCGGATAAGTATAGTTTTTGCATGTAATTCTTTTGCATGGTCAAAAAAGATTTCCCAGGTACGATCGAGGCTGCCGTCGAGAATGACAAATTTGTTCTCATCACTCGAAATCATCCGATGTACAAGTATCCGACTGATAGGTGGCATAAAAAGGTTTTCAGGCTCAATGCCACGTTCTCTGATGAGGTTGCGGATATCATCATGGTTAATATATTGCGCCTTGAAATCATGCCACAATCGTTTGGCGAGCGTCGTCTTGCCGCTACCCGGAATGGCACTGAATATGAGCATGGTCGGAGGATGCCCTACATGCTGATATGGCTGCTGTTGCCCGTAGGCTGCAGCGATATCCTCGTTGAATGCATCTGTCTGTAACATGTGACAATTATACTACGCTTGTAATGTCAAACAATTATCTTATAATTTACTCGTATGGTACGAGTCACCGGCAAAGACCTCGAGGTTATACTACCCTTTTTCAAGGCCGCAGCGGAATTAGCCAAAGTCGCCACATGTCATAACGGCAAATGCGGTACCGTCATTGTGAAAAACGGCAAAATCATCGGGCAAGGATATAATGGACCCGCCTTTGCGGATGAAGCCAACCGGACATGCGACGCACAGTACGACGTATCCATCAAACCGAAATACGATAAGACCTGCTGCACCCATGCAGAATGGCGCGCAATTCTGGACGCCTGTAAGCGTAACCGTGATGACATAGACGGGTCAATACTCTATTTCATGCGCGTAGATGAGGATGGCGAGTTTACGTATGCTGGCGATCCTTACTGTACGACTTGTAGCCGGCTTACCCTGGAATCTGGCATTAGTCAATTTGCTCTCTGGAATAATGACGGGGCAGATATGTACGACGCTGTCGAATATAACCAGAAATCTTACGCCTACTTCACTCGTCCTTAGGCTGGACCGGCACGTACCAGCTGCGGCGCCTACTGGTTTTTTGCAATTTTATGTATAATCCGGAGTATGACAAAATTACTGAAATTTCGCGATCCTCTATTGGATTATTCTGGGGACATAGTCGGTTTTTACGCCCGTGAATTCTTCTGTTTCGGGAACTTCGAGGCATTCCAGATAGAGTGGCGCGGCCGATTATGGCCTACGACTGAACATGCCTATCAGGCTGCTCACTTTTTTGATACCGATCCTGAGCTGGCAGAAACGATATATAAGGCACGTTCTGCATACGACACTTGGATTCTTGCAAAACAGAATGCCAACAAAGCTCCTAACAACTGGGAAGATATCAAGATTAGCATCATGGAGGACATCTGCCGTCATAAACTGCAGCAACATGCATATGTCCAGGATAAACTGCGGCAAACGCTCGATTTGGAAATTGTCGAGGATTCACCAATTGATTCATTTTGGGGCTGGGGCGAAGATCATAAAGGCCGTAATGAGCTTGGTAAAGTCTGGATGCGGTTACGGGATGAGATGAATAACGAGCCAAGCAAGTATGGCAGCAGCCATGTCTCCTGATACGGCTACTATGGAGCGGGCTATACAACTCGCCAGGGACAATTATCAAAAAGGTGGCCACGCTATTGCGGCAGTAATAATCAAGGATAGTGTTGTTATCTCAGAAGCCTACACGACCATTATTCTCGACAATGACCCTACCGCCCATGCCGAGATGAACGCGATCCGCGCGGCAGCCGACAGACTTGGCTCCCGTTATCTGGATGACTGCTACTTATATACTACCTATGAGCCTTGTCCTATGTGCACATCAGCGGCGATCTGGGCAAAATGCAAAGGTATTGTGTATGGCGCCAGTCATAAAGACGAAACGCCTCAAGCACATTGGAGAGTACAAATTCCATCTCGTACTATCATCGAGAGTGGCACGCCCACATTAGAGTTATATGAGGAATTCCTTCGTAACGAATGCCGAGAATTGTTGACTCTCACATAGTTAGGTTTGATGTTTTAAGCGGCATTTTTCTGGTACACTCATCCCATGGAACTATTTGATCTCGTCGACAAGGACGATATAGTTATTGGCACTACGGACAAGCCTACCGCACATGCCCAAGGATTGCTCCACCGGGTAGCTGCTGTGTATGTCTTTAACGAGAATGGGGAGCTGTATGTCCAGGTACACAAGGGCAGCGGCGGGCTGCTGGACCATTCGGTCGGTGGCCATGTGTCCAAGGGCGAAGACTATGCGACGGCGGCAAGCCGAGAAGCGATGGAAGAGTTGGGACTGACACAACCGCTGCAATTCCTATCAACCTTTTACTCGGATGAGGGAGCATACCAGCATATGTTCGGCTTATACGAGTGTGTGGCGGATCAGGATTGGTCGTTTGCTCCTAGCGAAGAAGTTGCAGAAATCATACCCATGAAGTTGTCAGAGCTACTGGAAATGATGGAAAAGTCACCCGAGAAATTCACGGGCGGATTCATAAACACCATGCGTGCCTTCCGGAAAATCAAGCATTTGTAACAGAGGCTACGTTGAGCCTCGACTCAGCAAAAGTCACCCATCGCAAGCAATATAAGCATTAGGTAGCCGGAAAGCATCAATATTATTCCGAGTGACGGCAACATGACCCTACTCTTTTCGCCGGACGCAAAACCCCTGCGTAACAATAAGACGAGCAGCGTGACTCCCAACGCCGCCATTATCGATGCCGGCACCAACAACCGTATAGACGCATCTGCGAAATACGCCTCTCGTACCGCAAATGAAGCCGATCCCCACGACGAATCTCCACAGTCCCCTCCGCTCGGATGATCTCCAAGGCCGAAAGATAAGATTCCCGGCCCGGTGAACAGCGAAAGGATGATATAGGCGTACGTCAGTTTGAGTAATCTTTTCATATCTCTCGATTATATAATACTCGGAAACTTGTCATAACATATTATTGCCTTGATTTACATTTTGTTTTAGTGTATAATATTTCATAGTATTATTTTACAGGTCGTGCTTTGTCCGGCCCTAAGAGAGACAGGAACCCATGAGTATCAAGGAATTAGCTATCGGAGCAGTCGTCACCGTCGTGATCGGTGGCAGCGCATATACGATCAACCAGGCCGACGTCGTCAGCAATTTTGCCGCTGACACCGGCATGTCACAGCAGCAGGCCGAGGAATACGTCCAGGGAGTCGACGAAAAAGACCTCGTACCATTCGACCAGCTCGGCGCTGATTACATCAAAGAGGGCGAAGACACCTTGAAGGTAGCCGCCGAGACTGACTGCGTCAACTATGAATACGAATGGGAATCCGTCAGCCTGAGCTGTTACCAGGGCAAGACCCAGATCGAAGAGCTTGGCAAGGACACCGTCGCCCTCGGTAACGCCTACAAGAAGCTCGGTTCCGCGACCGCCACCAAGGAAGACATGTCCGCCACAATCAACGTGCTCGACGAAGTCAACTCCGACTACGGATTCGAGATCATGGACAAGATCCTCACCCAGGCCGACATCACCGAAGTCAGGAACAACAACTCGTACAACAAGTCCCTGTTGAAGGCCGCTTTAGCAAGCGAGTAAGCAACAGCGACTATTTCAATGCCTTAACTATTTTGTAGCGTATATACTCGGTCCGTCCGGCCCTCTTCTCTCAATTTATTACAATCAACCGAGCGCCGACGGATCAACGTCACAGCTTTGTGCATAATTGGCGCGGAATTCATCATACGAAACAGTTCTCTCCGATTCGCCGTCGTATTCGCGGAATTCTGCACCGGATGCCTGCGCCTCCTGGATACGCAGGAGGCTATCCTGGGCATCCGCGACACAGGTGAGCTGTTCGTTACCCGCTGAAGCATCATATGCCGACTCAAGGAAGATGCATTGGCCGGCGATAGTGAAACCTAATGCGAAATTCCTTGCTTGGACGATCCTTTTCGTGCGTTCGCCGATACGCAGCCGGTCGCGGAGCGACCTGGGTTCTATAGATTGATCAATATGTGAAATAAGTTCAGATTCGAAGTTTTTGACCGCGGCGGCATTATCGGCAATATCTTCAGCAACCGGATCGTACGTGCCCGAGGGTCTTAACGTCTGCTTACCCGGTTTTGTATCGATCATCCGTATCGCATCGAAGTTGGCGGCGATATCTGCTTTTACAGAGTCGATTGGTACGGTGTGCGGTACTGATTGTTCCGCTTTGCGCAGCAGTGCCGGTTCACGTTCCAGCGTCCGGACGACAGCCCGGTTCGCAGCCGTATCCGCTTTGAGAGGGTCCTGGTCAGCGATTGACTGGCGGGCAAGCACCGCAGCTTGCTGTGTCTGCCGGCGCTCTTTCTTACGCATCCGTATCTTGTGCAGGGTATGCATCAGCTCAGCCTGCCGGACTGTAACTGCCGCGTTGACAGCCATATAGGTTCCATCCACGACCGACCGTACGCCGTCGGTGGCTTCACCAATTGATGATCCGGCATGTTCAAGATGGCTTGTCATCGCCTCGTAGCCCATGGCAGCTTGGACAGCATGGAGTACGACGTATGCGCCCAGTAATGTAGTGACACCGGCCAGCTTCGTCCGCTCGCCATTCCGGCCAGATGAAATATAGCCCTTCATTGAGGGCTGGATAGCGTATTTTCCCGACAGCGGTAACGCATCAACAGTCTTGTTGAAAGACTTTAGCATTATTTTATTATAACTTTTTTTGATGCTTATGTCAATAAGCTCGCTTATCCACTGGTCGGACTCCTAAACATATAGGACACTTGTGTCCAGTGTAGCACTCTCGTAGCCTGGAATACCTTGCAGGTATTCCACCGGTGTACGCATGCGTAGCATGCTGTGCGGCCGGTAGAAGTTGTAGTCCATACAATCCTCG
>DASVRP010000013.1:0-219412 GCA_036388555.1 Saccharimonadales bacterium (SeqCode) | reverse complement strand
GCGCACCTTTGCGTGGCTCAAATACTACCGGCGGCTCAGGTACCGCTGGGAGCGGCACCTGAGCATGTTCCAGGCATTCGTGGAGCTTGGCTGTACGCTGGTGTGTTTGCGGAAAGGAGGAGAGTTTTGAAACTAGTTAATTGTAGCTACATAATACCGAGTGTCAAAAAGACAGCTGCCTGATCGGTAGTCGGTTTTAGAAATAGGTCTACAGACGCACTCACCGTAATTAGACGGCGTGGCTGTGGCGGCGTCCGCCCAGGATATTCGACAGGAGCGACCCGATGACAGCGTATACGACGAGGGCCAGCAGCGTCTCGAACTCGAAGCGTCCGGTCAGGACGTTGATGTCACGATTGAAGATGCCGAAGAACGGCGATACCAGCGGCTGGCTGGCAGCATATATCCAGGCGACGATACCGTTGGCTTCGTTGGCACCGAGCAGCCGGAACACGAACCGGAAAGCCACGATGGCGATGATGATACCGAAGAACAGGCTGATGATGCCGCCGATCAGGCCGAAGCCCTTCTGATCGATGTTCTTGATTACCGGGGGTTGTGTAACATTGGACATTATATTTCTCCGTTTACTACTAAAATCCTACCACCTCATAATTATTGATGTTGTAAAATATTATACTAATTAAGCTATTTAACTACAGGCGTGGCCAGATATCGCCATCAGAAGTAGGAGCTTTTCTGATGTAGGTGCTATTTGAGGTTCAGGAACCGTATCAGGCTCGACGGGCGGATGCGGCGTCAGATCGTCCTTAAGCCCGAGCGTAACGATCCAGCGGCAGGATCCAGACGATACTGGTGATGTACAATATGCTTATGTCTAAAAGTAAAAACAGCCGACCGCCGATTAATCCACCGACATCGAATGAACTGAATCACAAGATGTCCCAGTCAAGCAAAAGAACACTGCTCATCGGACTAGCGATAAGTTTACCTCTGGTGTTGATTTCGGCCATCTTCGTCGTTCAGCACGTGACCAGGCTGAGGGAGCAACATAAGAAAATTGCAGCAGCTACGGCCGAATGCGGCCATGCGCCGACTATCATCGTCGGGGAAACCCGGAGGGGAGATGCTTTTGACCCTGGTCAGGATGATATCCTGACGCCCGTCAATCCAGACTACAGCCGTGCCAAAGATGCTACCGGCGTACCCTTTGGACAATATGTGAAAGCTGCATATTGCTCCCTGAGCGATGCGGTGAACAACCACGGGGATCAACTCGATAATAACGAAGCCAACTATACGGCAGCCCGTCAGCGTGCGATCGTAACCGAAAGTGTTTCCGCGATGCAAAGCCGGGGAACTTCTTTCTATGCAGCCCCGCAGCCACCGGCAGGTTTTAAGACTATCGCCTCGCAATTCAATTATGACCATGGCGCCCAATACAGCGTCCAGTTCCGCAAGACCAGCGGACCCCCGGAAGACCAGGCTAACGATCCGGATTTTCTCAGACTAATCTGCACTGAAATCACACCGTCCGGGGACACCAATTCAGAAGAGCTTAGGCAAGCAGATGCGAACAGCGAAGGTGGGCCTATCTATGTCAGTAACGAAGACGATACGTCGCACGTGTATACCGATTTCAACACCACTGGGTGCGTACTAGAGCGCTTCAAGGAATACATGGACGAAAAACAAGCAGTGGCCTACATGAAGACCGTGGCCAGCGTCGATCCTGCGACCATTTTCAATTACTCTCTTGATGTATATCTCAAGTACCCGGAAGAATAACCGGCTTTGCAGTGTATTGCTCAAAAGCCTCGTCAAGCAGTGTGAGTAATTCATCCGTACTACTGGCGAGCATCAATCGTTCCCGTAATTCTTTGGCGCCGTCGAAGCCGTTGACATAAACTTTGCAGAACCGGTTCAATGTCCGCACCGGCCGCTCACCGTGCTGCCAGGTTTCGGCGAACAGCCGGATGTGTTTCTCGTATAACTTCAGCTTGTCTAACGGTGTTATATCCGCCCACGGGCTATCCGGTGCGAACAGGAACGGATCGTGGAAGATGCCGCGGCCGACCATGATGCCATCGAGGTTGTACGCAGCGGCCAGTTCCGCGCCCTGCCGGCGTGTCATGACGTCGCCGTTGCCGACGATGAGCGTATCCGGTGCGACTCGGTCGCGCAGTTCCCTGACCTGCCCGATGACATCCCAGTGCGCCGGGACTTCGCTCATCTCTTTGCGTGTCCGGCCATGGACGGTCAACATATCTATGTCATGCCCGAGCAGGAATTCGTGCCATGACAGGTCGATCTCGTTGAACCCGAGCCGCGTCTTGACGCTGACCGGCATATGTCGGTCGGACTTCAAAGCGCTGGCCACACCGGCCTGGGTAGCCTTGATCATCGCCGATGCTGCCGGCCGGTCATTGATAAGCGCGCTGCAGGTGCCGTTCTTGACGACGGTCTTCTCGGGGCAGCCCATATTCAGGTCGATGCCGGCGAAGCCCATATCCACCAGCTCAGCGGCAGTCTTATAGAAGTTTTCGGGGTTTTTGCCCCATATCTGGGCGATGAGAGGACGCTCGGCAGCGGTGTGCTGCAGCTTCTTGATGACCCGGTCCCGCCCCGGGCTCTGCAGTCCGTCGACGTTCACGAACTCGGTGAAGTACAGATCCGGTGCCGCACAACCGGCGATGATCCGCCGGAATACGGTGTCGGTGACGTCGTCCATCGGCGCCAGGACATAGAATGGTCTTGGTAAGTCGTGCAGATCCATAAGATATTATTATAACACTTTAGCTTATGTTTCTCAAGGTTGAGCTTGGAGCTGCAGCCTTACATGGGTTACAGATCAGGGAAGTTGTCACTCTCATCCGTATCCGGAAATAAGGTGTCCTCTACTGATACTACTTCCGCTTTCGGCATGACGCTCTGAATAGCATCAATCATCTTCTGGCGGCGTTCTTCGTCCATCTCCACGTACTCCGGGTCCTGACTGAATACTATATGCCGGTTACCATGAAGATTGGCTATCCGTTCCGCTTCCTCGTCCCGCTCTGGTGATGGTTCATAATATTTTGCCATGATGCCACTATTATACAGCTATTCCCAGCGGAACAGCTTGAATGCAACGAAGTAGATTACTGCCGACCACAGCGCCATCAGCCCCAACTGCGGGCCGATGTCGGTCAGGTGGGCGCCCTGCGTGGTCAGCAGGCGGATACCGTCGATCACCGGTGTCAGCGGTAGGAAGCTGCTGACATGCTGCAGCCACTCCGGCATGGCGAAGCGCGGGAAGAAGGTACCCGACAGGAACATCATCGGGAAGACGATGATATTGCTGAGCGGCGCCGCCTGGCGCTCGTTCTTGGCCCAGCCGCCGATAGCCAGTCCGATGCCGAGGATCGTGATGATACTGAAGACCAGGAACAGGATGATCTCGAGGTAATTGCCGACGATCTTCAGGTCGAACACCAGCACAGCGGCAACGAACATGACGGCCAGCGATACCAGGCCGATGATGGCCTGGGCGATCATGGTCGACAGGAAATATTGCCAGACCTTGAGTGGCGTGGTGTGCAGACGGCGTAGTATCCCCTGCTTCTTAAGTTCCGGGAAGACATTGATGGGACCGAAGATGCCCATACCGATGATTGCGAAGCCGAGCAGTCCGGCAAAGGTATAATCAAACGGAGTCAGGCTCATCTGGTTGGTCTGCTTGGCTTCGACCTTCAATGGCGGTTCTACCTGGGTGAATTCCTGGTTCTGCCGGGCGAACTGGCCCTCCAATGCCGTCGTCAGCGCCTGGCCAGCCGCGGCATTGTTCTGGGTGAATGATACCCGGGCTGTGCCCGTCGGGTATTGCTGCTCGCCGGGCCGGCCGAAGTCCGGCGGCAATGTGATGGTGCCGTCCAGTTGCCCCTTGCCCATCCGGTCGGTGGCATCCGCCTGGGACTTGACGCTTTCGTCGACGTCCAGCCCGTCGGCCTCGGATAGTTGCTTGACGAAATCCTTTGAGAACTGGCTGTCGGACTGATTGATAATGGCCACCCCGAAGGTCGGCGCCCCGTTGCCGCCAGATATGGCGCCAAAGACGAACAGGAAGATCAACGGGAACAAAATGCCGAAGAAGATCGACAGCTTGTCGCGGAAGAACCGCTTCGTGTTGAGCTTGGTGAATACCCAGACTGTGTAAAGTGCTTTTTTCATGGTCAGTCCCTGAGGGCCTTTCCGGTCAGATCGATGAAGACGTCTTCCAGGTCGGCCTGCTCGACATGCTGTGCCTTTTTGAAGCCACGGCCCAGCAACTGCTTGATAAGGTTCTTCGGAGTGTCGATGGCGATGATGCGGCCTTTGTCCATGATGGCGACCCGGTCGCACAGCAGCTCGGCCTCATCCATATAATGTGTCGTCATGACGACGGTGACACCCTTGTCGCGGATATGCTGGGTCAGTTCCCAGAGGTTGCGGCGGGCCTGCGGGTCGAGCCCGGTGGTGGGCTCGTCCATAAAGAATACACGAGGGTTATGCACCAGTGCGGCTGCGATGCTGAGGCGTTGGCGTTGACCGCCGGAGAGGTTTTCGGCATAGGCGTTCGCCTTTTCTCCGAGCTGGACGTCTTCCAGGAACTTATGCGGGTCGACCTTTTCCCCGTACGAAGCAGCGAACAGTTCGATCAGTTCCGTCAGTTTCGTCTTGTCCTGGAAGGCAGGTGCCTGCGGCTGCACGCCGATGATCCGCTTGACCGCGTCTGGCTGAGTAGCCACATCCAGGCCATCGACCGTGATGGTGCCGCCGTCGATCGGGCGCATCGTCTCGATCATCTCAAGCGTCGTCGTCTTGCCGGCGCCGTTCGGCCCAAGGATTCCGAATATCTCGCCGCGTTTGACCTGGAACGATATGCCGTCGACGACCGCGACATCGTCATAGACCTTGCGGAGGTCTTTTACTTTTACTATCAGGTCACTCATTGCTGACGATTATAACAGATGAGCAGGAGATTATTACACGGCCAGACTAAATTCTTTATGCTTATTGACATAATGCCATATTAATGCTAAAATGAATTAATGAGCATCGGCAGAAATGAGGATTTTCCTGCAGTCCCCGACCAGACACCGCCGGATAGAATTTACACTATAAATGAGGCTGTCGCTCATTGCTATGATCGCAATCCGTATTGGAACGGACTCAGAGAAGCCGGAACCGTCCACTATCAGCTGCCCTCGCGGTCTCCCGAGGACATACTGCCCTTAGATCCTAAATCCATATTGTCCGTTAAGCCAAAACACCCGGGTGGTATGCCATTTCACAGTCTGCACCTAGAAATTGATACGACAGAAAAGCGTGTTGCATTATCTGGACAAATGGGAGCATCAAAGTACCTGATCGATCCGTCCACAGGTAGCACCATCACCCCCGGGACACATGAATTTGAAAGGCTGGGAGCAGATAGTATACGGACGAAAGATGGTATCTTTACAGGATTTGGTGCAATTCCTGAATCTGATGAACCGCAGCCGAGCAGCGTTGTTTCTATGGACATCAGCCGTGGTGTGACCGCCTTCGATATCAGACAGATGGGGGTTGATCCTGCAGAATTATCATGGAGTTTCCCCGTTATGTACGATGGGAACAAAATCACTCAGCATCGACACCGCCCCAAAACGCACAGCAACACAGCCGATCAACTCGATCCAGCTCCAGATGAAGATATCTTTAATCTGACTTCTGCAGAAAACGTCCATCCAGGCTTCGCACTAGCTGATGAAATATATGAATCAGCTATGCGTGGACTTATTACCTACACTCGGCGCCATCAGGGCTTGCAAGACAGCCTGACCGGTGATGCGATCGATGTCACTCTGCCCAGCGTACACAATCAAGTCGGTGCTGAGTTCGACATGACCGTCGCTCCAACCGCCAATGGCAACACACAACTCATTTTTACCGGCCGCAACTTCGATGGATCACCGCGTAAAGACAGCGGCTTTCACCTTGTTCGTAGCCCTGACAAGCACACGGTACTCGTGCACGCCGATCCGGATAAAGACCTGGCGATTGACGAACCTGATTACACTGATCAGCTCAGGGTCGCCGGCAAGGTCATTGCTACGTATTTCGATAAATTGAACATACAAGCCGATGTAGATGCCCCATCACTTAATGTCGATTTCGCAGAACTGACGCAAATTATCGCCCGTCAGAAGAAACCATCGTTTCTGAGTCGTTTAAAAAAATAAAAACCGGTTCCGCTATGGGAACCGGTTTTAAAATACAGTCGTTGGCTATTATTTCTTGTTGCTGACCGTCAAAAATCCGTTGCGCGGGTTTTCCTTGACCTGCTTGCCGTCAGGAAGGTCGACGGCTTCGGGGCGTTCGTCCTTGCTGAAGTAGTAGATAGGTTGTTCCTTACCGCCGCGAAGGGTGACCTTCTTGGAGTTCAGATAGTAAGTAACACCTTTCGAATTCGTGTGTTTGTAAGCCATGATGAGTTACCCTCTCTTATGGTTGTCTGGTTAGTTTATAGTCGTCCAGGTTGTAACACCGTGGTACCCCTAAAATACTCTGGTCAGATTTTACTTGTCAACTATTTCATACAGGTGGTGCGGGAGTTGCACGCGAAAAGCTTATGTATTACACTATTAATTACTGTAAGCATTATAAATGTAAGGGGTAGGGTAAGACGATGGATTTTAGAGGCCGTAATAGTCAGACATCCGGTACGCCGGCAGCACAACCAGCTGCCAGCGGTGCTAGCACCGGCGGTACGTTCGGTGGACATCAATATAAGATCGGGAAGCAGCCAGTCGGTAAATTGTTCCAGCTCGGGTCGATAATCCTGCTCTTCACCGTCACGGCACTCGTACTTGCCCTGACATTCCTGATCAGTCAGTCCGGCAACGCTCAGCAGCGTGCCGTCGACAAGGACCGATACCAGGCGGTATTCCTGAACAACGGCCAGGTCTACTTCGGCAATATCAACGATTTCACCTCTTCGTCCGTCGATCTGCGCAATATCTACTATCTCCAGACCAGCGCCAACGGTGAGACCGCAGCCCAGGCCACCAGCGCCTCCAACGTCTCCCTCGTAAAGCTCGGCTGTGAGCTGCATGCACCGTACGACCAGATGCTTATCAACAAAGATCAGGTCATCTTCTGGGAGAACATCAAAGACGACAGCCAGGTCGTGAAAGCCATCGCCGACTACAAGAAGCAGAATGCTGACGGCAAGTGTAGCCAGGCCAGCCAGAGTTCGACGCAGCAGGCACCGTCAACAACTGCCCCGACGACCAATCCTACGACGACCGCTCCGGCAGCTAACACGCCGACGACTACGACTCCTCGTAAGCCATAAGCGGCCCCCTACCCCATATAAAAAAACTCCCCATCGCATGGACGGGGAGTTTTTTTATATAGTTACTTAGTACCGATGGGTTTGACGGTTAGACGTCTTGCTGACTTTACGGCTGATCAGATGAGCTTGGCTCGGCGCAGCAGGAACAGTGCCGCGGTGGCGGCCAGCAGCGTGAAGGTCGACAGGACGCTCCAGCCGGCCAGGTCGGGTGACCATGTCGGCGATACGAAATCATACTTATAGGCACTGTCCGGCACCGGTTTGCCCTGGGCGGCGGCGCGGGTCGTCACATATTCCTGGATGCACGGGATACGGTTCCGGCCGGAGAAGTCGCTGTCATTCAGCTGTTCGCAGTGCTTCTGGGCGTCGCTGTACAGCTGTTCGTTGCTGACCGGCGTGGTGCTGGCCTGGCGCAGCCGCTCGTAGGTATACTTCAGCTGTATCGGCGGATAGACGGCATTCTTGCCGGGAGTCAGGTCGGTGTTCATATGTGAGGTCACATAACGCTGCAGGTCGGTCAGCGCCGCTCGGACGTCGCCGTTATCCTTATCGGCCGCATACACCTGTTCGCGCAGCCTGACCATCTTCAGGTTGTTAGTCCGCAGCGCATTGATGCTTATCAGGCAGCTCACACCGGCGGCGGCCAGCAGGTACATCGGTTTTACGCCCGAAAGCGCTCGTAGGGGTCCGTCGCGGAGTTTTGTCATCTTGGTTATGATTATACCTGATAACATCCGCTTCAGGGCGGCGGCGACAGATGATAGACTAAGGATATGCATATTTTCTTCTCAGGCATCGGCGGAACTGGCCTCGGCCCGCTGGCACTGATCGCCCACCAGGCCGGCTACGACGTCTCTGGTTCCGACAAACAGGACTCGTCGTATATCCACTACCTGCGCGAGCAGGGTATCACCAACATCGAGATCGGCCAGACCATCGAGCAGATAGAAGCCGCCCACGAGCGCGACCCGATCGACTGGTACGTCTATTCATCGGCCGTCGCCATTGAGAATCCGGACGCCCCGGAGTTCCGCTTCTGCCATGCCAAGCACATCAGGACCAGCAAGCGTGACGTCCTGCTCAACACCATCCTGGCCGACAAGAACCTCAAGCTCATCGCCATCGCCGGCACCCACGGCAAGACCACGACTACCGCCATGGCCGTCTGGCTGCTCAAACGGCTGAACATACCGGTCAGCTACTCGGTCGGCGCCAAGATTACCTTCGGTGAGATGGGGCACTACGAACCGCAGAGCCAGTACTTCGTCTATGAGGCCGACGAATTCGACCGCAATTTCCTGGCCTTCCAGCCCTTCCTGTCGATCATCACCGGTATCGCCTGGGACCATCACGACATCTATCCGACGTTCGACAGTTACAAGGAAGCCTTCCGCGAGTTCATCTTCCAATCCGGCCAGACCGTCATGTGGCAGCAGGATTATGATATCCTCGGCGTCGAGCCAAGTCCGACGCGCTACGTCCTCGACAAGGAGAACCCGGAGATCAGCCGGCTGCTCAGCCTCCCTGGCCCGGTCAACCGCGAGGATGCCTGGGAAGTCGCCGCCGCCCTGCAGCTCGCCACCGGAATACCGTTTGAGCAGCTCCTGCCGCACCTCGACGCCTTCCCTGGCGTCTCCCGCCGCTTCGAGCAGGTATTGCCGCATCTCTACAGCGAATACGCCCACACCCCGCCCAAGATCCGCGGTGCCCTTGCGATTGCCGCCGAAGTTGCCCGCCCCAAGAACCAGAACGTGGTCGTCGTTTACGAAGGCCTGCACAACACCCGCCAGCATTTCATAAAGGAAGAGCTGAAAACACTGTTCGACGGTGTGACGCACCTGTACATCGTCCCGACCTACCTGGCCCGCGAGGATAAGACGCTGCCACTACTGTCCCCTGCCGACCTCAAGAAGCTGCTCAGCGAAGACACTCAGGCCAAGACGACGCCGTCCGAACTGAACGCCGACCTGCGGGCGGCCATCCAGCAGCACCTCGACGACCGCGACATCGTCGTCTGCATCAGCGCCGGTGGCGGCGGCAGCCTCGACGAATGGCTCCGCAAGGAATTCGTCAAAGCCGCTGAACCCGACACTCCAGTACTGACCGTGCCGCATACGGCAGGATAAAGAAAGAATGTAGGATACTATATGAAAAAGATACTCGTCGCATCACAGAACCCCATCAAGATCAAAGCCACATTGGAGGCATTTACACGGATGTTTCCTGACGAGCGATTCGATGTCGAGGGTATCTCGGTCGCATCGGGCGTCAGCGAGCAGCCCTCAAGCGACAGTGAGACCTACCAAGGCGCGCTTAACCGCGCCACGAACGCCAGCACTGCCGCACCTGATGCCGACTTCTGGGTCGGACTCGAGGGTGGTATAGAAGTAAAAAATTCTGATATGGAATCATTCGCCTGGATGATCGTCCGAGGCCCCGACGGACTGGTCGGCAAAGGCAGGACCGCGACATTCTTCCTGCCACCGAAGGTAGCGGAGCTGATCCACGAAGGCAAGGAACTGGGCGAAGCCGATGATATCGTGTTCGGAAAGACGAACTCAAAGCAGGCGAATGGTGCCGTCGGACTGCTGACCCATGACGTGATCGTACGGTCGGGTTATTACACCGAGGCGATCATTTTCGCCCTCATACCGTTCAAGAATAAGAGTTTGTACACGTAGTCTAGTCGGCGTCGTCTATCTTGACTGCGCCCTCGCGAAGAACCTCGATGGCGTCGTCGATAACACGGATAATGGTGGATGGTAGGCGCCCCGACAGGTCACCTCCGTCGGCGTAAAAATCCACGTTGTCACCGAAATAAGCTTTCGCTTCGGCAACGGTCGTAGCAGCCGGTTCATCGGGCTGGTTGGCGCTGGTTGTCTGCAGAGGTCCTGTCTGGCGCAAGAGTGCCAGTAACTGTGGATCGTCAGGTATGCGGATCGCCTGTCGCCCGGTGGCCTGGGTGAGATACGCAATATGATGCGGCGTTTCGACGCTGACGGCGCCGGGCCAGAACTGCTTTACTGCGGTCAGATAGCGCCGCGGTATGCCCAGCTTTACAAGCTGGTCTATGTCGGCGGCAATCAGCGTACCTGGCTTGTGTTCGCGGTGCTTTAAGCCGTACAACCGGGCCACGGACGCTTCGTTGGCGGCCAGGCAGACAAGACCGTACAGTGTGTCGGTCGGCAGCACTCCGACAGCACCGCCGATGAGCTGGGTGGCGAGCTGAGGGTCGGATATAGTAGTAAAGGTATGTATCGTCATAAGATAATCGGCGCCTGGGTTTACGCCTCTCCTTTCCAAGCATATTACCATATTGTTGACGGATAAGCACATCTTAGACATGCAATTGACTATCATTACACATTGTGCTAATGTATATCCATGCACATAAGAACTGCAGTCATCCCGGTGGCCGGCGCCGGTTCCCGGGTATTCCCCGTGACGACGGCGATAGAAAAATGTCTGATGCCTGTCTATGCCGGCAGTGCCAGCCGCCCGTTGATCGACTTCATGGTCCAGGACTGCGCGGCCGCCGGTATCGAGCGGATCATCTTCGTCACCTCGGAGCGCGGCCGACGGCAGCTGCAGGATTATTTCGGCCCTGACCTGACGGACACGCTGCGGCGGCAGCTGCGCCGCATCGGTAAGGACGATTTCATTGAGCGGGAAACGCAGCGCCGCCGCAGCTACGGAGTCTCGTTCGAGTATGTCATCCAGTCGCCCGACGAATACGGCACCACCGTACCGCCTTACATCTGCCGCGACCGGCTGGCCGGTGAGCCAGCCTTCGCACTGATGGGCGGAGACGACTTTATCTACCATCCGGACGGAACGTCGGAGTTGCGGCTGGCGATCGACGCCTGGAGCCACAGCGGTGCCGACCACGCCATCATGGGCGCGCCGCTTGCCCGCGAAGCGGCGACACGCTACGGCAACCTTGACGTCAGTGACGGTTCACGGCTGCGGCGCTTCGACGAAAAGCCGCCGCTGGAGCGCGTCGCCGCCAATCCGGTCATCAACATCAGCCGCTATATCCTCAGCGACAAGATCTGGAAACATCTCGAGTACGAGATGAGCCTCGACCGTGGTACCGAAGAGCACCTTATCACCCACGCCATCACCGCGGCACTGGAAGACGGCCAGTCGTTCTACGTCCACCGCATCCAGGGTGAATATCTGGACGGCGGCAGTTTCGACGGCCTGCTGCAGGCCAGCCAGTACATCACCGCCCATCCGCCTACGGGCCGCTGAGCCGGTACCATCCGCCGTCCGACAATATCATCTCTTCTTTAAGGAGGTCGGCCAGCACGCCTTCCGCCCGTTCATCATCGAGTGCCCTCAGCAGTTCCGCGCCCATATGCGGCCTTTCGGCCAGCAGTCGCAGCACCATCCCACGCAGCTGGCGGCGCGAGCCATGGAACGCCGACTGCCTGGTATACGACGCGCTCAGTTTATTCGGATTGCCGACAGATTTCTTCAGAAATGCGCCGTAATCCATCATCGCCCAGTAGAACTCCCGTGGGCCGAGGCCGGTGACGACCGCGGCCAATACATCACGGATCTGGGCGTCGGTGACGCTATCTGCATCCGCAAAGAAGTGATGGATGATGACCGTCCGTATATTCGTCTCAACATAGATGACAGGCTCATTGAAGGCGTAAGCCATGATAGCGCCAGCGGTGTTCGGTCCGACGCCTGGTAATCGCTGCAGTCCGGCCAGCGTCCGCGGGAAATCACCGCCGCATACCTGCGTGACGTAGCGCGCCGCCTGCCACAGAAACTTCGCCCGACGGTTGTAGCCGAGGCCGCTCCACAGCACAAGCACGTCCCCAAGCGGCGCGCCTGCCAGTGCCCCGGCAGTCGGGAATGCCCGCAGGAACGCTGCATATTTCGGTTCGACGCGGGACACCTGTGTCTGCTGCAGCATCAGTTCTGAGACCAGGATCTTATAGGGGTCGAACGAGCCATCAGGTTGCGGCTGGCGCCAGGACATGTCGTGGCGGCCCTGCTCTTCATAGAACCGCTGCAGGGTTTCGAGAAAATTGTCTATATGCTGTCGCATCAGATACTAGTGTAGCGTAACGACTAGCGGTAGTTCCATTTGCCCAAGCCGACGGTGTTAGTCAGGTCGGTGATCTTCTTGGGGGCGCCGCCGTCGAGGCTGACGACGTAATCGGCGGTTTCGGCCGGGGTCGTGACGCGGTAGACGGCGGTGCGGTGATTCAGCCAGTGGACGGGATATGACAGGCCGCTCTGGGTGGCCAGCACCTTATCCTTGCCGGTGATCGCGTCGTACGCCAGCAGCACGCCCTTGCCGTCGCGGCTTTCTGTCCACAGCGACTGCTTGCCGTCTATCGCATCAAGGTAGAACCGGGTCTCAGCCACGTTGGTAGGCTTGTCGGAGTCCTTTTTAGGCGCCGTATCGCCGATCCTGTAGCTGTAGGTCCCTTGCAGTGCGGCAAGTGTCAGGTCGTCGTACGTCGTACGGGTGATATTCCAGATATCGGTCTTGTCGAGCAGTACCATCTTGCCGGTATTGTCGGGCCGGATGCGCACGAACTGTGATTCCCCGCCTTGGAAATTGTTGGAAGCCGCATAGTAGATATCGCCCTGCGCTGATACGACATCATTGAAATTGTTGGCGGCAGCCAGCTGCACCCGGGCGGTCGTTTCAAAATCGTATGACATCAGCTGGTAACGCTCCGGGTTGCCAGCGCTGGTACCGGCCTTGATCTTGACGTACACAAGCTTGTCATCGATCCAATCAACGATCTGGATACGCTCCGAGTGGTCGAGCACCAGGGGTGAACGGCGGCTGACATCGACCAAGGTCAGGGCCTGCAGCGGGAAACCGTCCTGGTTCTTCAGGCTGTCACGTTTCGACACCAAGGCGACGACGTCGCCACCGAGGTGCGGCACGACCGTTATGTCAGCGTCTTCCTTGCCAGTACCAGCCAGCAGCAGCTGCTTGTTCTTGCCGTCTATATCAACCCGGTACAGATCGTATTTGCCACTCTGTTTCGAGATGAATATCTCGGGATCATCTGGCACCATGACGACCGTCCGACTCTGTCTGACGCCCAGATCAAGCGTTATATTCTCGGCACGATAGCCAGGTGCCGTTAGCTTGGAGGCCACGCCCTTGATGTCCCGGGCCTGCTCCTCGCCGACCGTCAGTACGATGTGGCCCTTGTCATCAGCTTGGGCGACCGAATCACCGCTGCTGATCTCGGCCTTTGTCACGGACTTGCCGGTCAGGTAATCCGTCAGCGAGAAGCGGAACTGGACGCCGACGGCTTCGAGGGTGAATTCGCCGAGCGGATTGCTGCCGTAGCCGAGCGTGACCGTCCGGCTGATGGTGGCGAAACCGGCCTGGCTGACCGTCAGCGCCTGGGGGCCGAGCTCCAGGCCGCTCAGCTTGACGAGGCCGTCCTGGTTGGTGCGGGCCTTGCGTTGGCCAAGTTCGACGGCGACATTCTTCAGTGGCTGCTGGGTCGTATTGTCGACGATCGTCAGCGATGCGGCCGAGCGGACACCGGCAGTATTCAGCGCATAATAACGGCTAGTCGGCATGACAGCCAATGCGCCAAGTCCGGCCAAGACGACCAGCAGCGTGGCATAGCGGGCCAACCGGTTATGCCACCAACCGCCGAAGAACCGGCGCAGAGCCCCCGGCTCATGCTGGCGGTCTTGTGCGGCTGCGGCCTCGGACTGCGCCGTCTTATCCTGGTTGTCCAGTAGTTGGTCGCTCTCATGGATCACGATGTCGTCGACCAAGGCGTCGGTCAGGCGGTCGCCGGTCGGGTCCTGTTCAAGTGGCGGCAGATGCTTGTCATCGGAAGCCAGGACGAAAACCGGAGGTGTGGTGGCCGGTGTGGCGTCACCTGCGGCCGGCTGCCGGCTCTGTATCCCATCATCTGTTATGCCGTCGCCATCAATGTCGACCATCGCATCGCTCAACAGCGGCGCCGTGGCATGCGCCGGCCGCAGTTCCGGCTTGGCGCCGTCTGCAGCTTCGGGTGCTGAGCGATGTTTCTTAGAGTCTGCCATAGTGGACCGTGGTACTACTCCGTAGTGCTTATGCTGATATCAGTATATCAGCTTATCGGCGGCGGCGGGAAACCAGCATGCGGAAGTATTCAGCACCGAGGTAATAGTACGGGAAGACGGTGATGACCAGGAAGGTGCTCGACAGCAGTCCGAAGATCAGTGTCACCGCCAAGCTTTCCCAGAACGGACTGGTCAGGGCCAGCGGGATGAGCGAGACGACGGCGGTCAGGCTGGTGGCGACCAGCGGGCGGAAGCGTTCACTGAGGGCTCCGGCGACAGCATCGACGGCACGGGCGCCTGACCGCCGTGCCTGGTTGGCGTAATCGGTCAATAGGATGGTGTTCTTGATGCTCAGCCCGATCAGCGCGAAGAATCCGAGCATTGAGAAGAAGCTGAACGGATTATCGGTGTAGTAGAGGCCGAGGGCGATACCGAAGAAGCTGAACGGCAGCGCCATGAAGATCAGCAGCGGTTGGAGGAACGACCGGAACTCGAGGATCAGCAGCAAGTAGATCGCCAGCAGTACGATCGGGAAGGCGATCGCCAACGCTTTGAACGAATCCTGGTTCTCTGATTCCTGGCCAAGGTCGACGGTGACATCGCTGGCCTTCAGGCCGTATGAGGCCAGCGTCTGGTCGGTGTAGCGCTCAGCGACCGCTGCCTTGGCGAGCGTCGTCAGCGTCGTCGTGTCGGTATCCTGGAACGACGCTTCGACCGAGATGACAGGCCTGGTCCCGGAACGCTGAAAGACACTGGTATTGCTGACTGAAGCCTCTGATATGAGCGCCTTGGTGCCGTTCGGTCGGACCAGCTCCCTGCTCTCCAGGTATTCCGCCATATCGGCCGCTAAGCGCTCAGCCTCTTTGCGGTCGGACGCCGTGATATCGACCTTGAAGTTAGACGGCGGTGGCCCGGCATCGATCGGACTGGCGGCTGCCCGGGCCTCGCCGAAGCTTTTGAACCGCCGTTCAAGTTCGGCGGACAGCTGGGGCGCGGTCGGCTCGCGCTCACCATACGGTTTCAGCTGAATCGTCAGGCGGGCGCTGCGCTCATTGGCCATGCCATAGTACGAAGCTTGCTCGAGATTATCACCAAGGATTTCGCTGGTCAGCTTGTCAGCCCGCTCGGCTATGGCCTCGGCCTCCGGTACGGTCGTACCGGCCGGGAACGTCAGGTCGACTGCCAGCTGGTTGGTGTCCTTGCTCGGTGGGAAGATATTGAAGGCCACGCCGCGGAATACAAGTACGCCGGTGCCGATGAATGACAGGCCGACCAAGACGGCGGCCAGCCCGACTGCGAACTCACGTGTACGGGACGTGCGGGCCCACAGCATCGGCCGGACGATGGCGGCAGCGATCCGTTTCTCGAGCTTGCGCATGCTTCCTTCAACGACTTGTTGTGGCCGCTCCCTCAACTTGTACGTCCCGCGGCCGAGCACCAGCCAGCGCGCGAACAGTGGTATGAACACCAGCGCAACGACTAGGCTGATCAGCAGGGCTGAGATGATGGTCACCGGAATCGCCCGGATGAACGTCCCCAGGACACCACCGACGAACAGCAGCGGCGTGAAGCTGAGGGCGGCCGTCAGTGTCGCCGCCGTCATGGCGCGGGAAATCTTCTGGGTAGCTTCCTTAACTGCCTTCTGCCGGTCCCGGGTCGTCCGCCTGGCACTATCCAGCGCCTCCACCATGATGATGGTGTCGTCAACGATCAGCGCCAGTCCCAGGATCAGCGCGAAGAGGGTGATGACATTCAATGTATATCCGACGGCGTAGACGATGGCGATGGTTGCCGCGATGACCGTCACCATCGAGATGACCGTTATAACTGAAGCCCGGATGGCGATGATGACGGATCCGACGACCAGGACGGCGATAAGGCCTTCCAACAGTACGCGCTGCAGCTCGGAGATACTTTCCTTGATCGAGGGCGCATAGCTGGCGCTGACCGCCAGACCGACGCCTTTGCCGCCGTCAGTCTGCTTGTATTTGTCAATGGAGGCCCTGAGCTGGTCGTCGAGCTTGATGACGTCGGTATCGGCTACGCTTGCAACGTTGATGATGACCGATTGCCGGAAGGTGCTGCCGGCGTCAGTATGTTCACCGAACCGGTCAAACGTACGCTGGACCGTCGCCGGTTTGCCGGTCTGAGGGTTGACGACCTGCCGGAACGGTTCGGCCACCGTAAAGCTCTTTACCTGGGCCGGTTTATTAGCATTGAGGTACGTGGCCACCTGCCCGGCGTAACCGACCAGCTCCTGCAGACTGGTGCCCGGATCATCGCTGAAAACCGAGATGGTGGCATCGACCTGTTCGACGGCGGCGCCGGTCACACCGAAGTACGGTGCGCCCAGGCTGAGCCTGGCATCATCTGGCAGACGGTCAGAAACATCGAGGGCGGCCTGCAGCGATTTCTTGGCATCAGCGGCATCGACCTTCTCCTCATATTGCAGCGTGGCGCTGAAGAAGTTCGGCCCGCTTTGGGATGAGACAGCTTTGACGCCAGACTGTCTGAGGGCGATTTCGGCGACCGGCGCGGCCAGCGTCCGGTCGACGGCCGCCGCGTCGTTGATGGCATAGGTCCCGCTGACGATGACGACCGGTATGGTGACACTCGGGAACCCTTCGCGGCGGAGCAGCGAAGTGTAGCTGACGATACCGAATATAGTGATGGCGATCCAGAGCAGTGCTGTCAGCCGCGGACGGTTAAAGAAGGCCAGGCTGAGGCGCGGCAGCAGCTTGGCCTCCGGCTCAGGCCGTATATCGGACTTTCTTCTCATACCATAAGCCTAACAGAACAATTGTACTGCGTACAATGGGACGGCTATAATCGGCAGTATGGTTACTATGGATGCATACGAGGATAAGCTGATGCGGGCGGGCCGGCACTTGGCGGCTACCGACCCGGTGCTGGCCGCCATCATCGCCGCGGCCGGGCCGTGTACCCTGCGCCCCCACACCAACTATTACCAGGAACTCGTACAGTCGATTCTCGGGCAGCAACTCAGCCTGCAGGCAGCTGCTGCCATCGAGGCCCGGTTCGTGGCGCTATTCGAAGGTATCTTTCCCAGCCCGGAGCAGATCCTCTCCAAGGACCCTGAGGACTTCCGGGCCGTCGGCTTCTCACGGGCCAAAGCGGCGTATGTACAGGACCTGGCCCGGCATGTGCTTGATGGCGATGTATCGTTCGACGGCATCGATACGCTCAGTAATGAGGAGATTATCGCGCAGCTGACCGCAGTCAAAGGCGTCGGCGTCTGGACGGTGCATATGTTCCTGATCTTCAGCCTGGGGCGGCTGGACGTTTTGCCGGTCGGCGACCTCGGCATCAAGAACGGCATCCGCAAACTGTATAGTTTTGACATCCAACCGACTGCCGATGACGTCCAGGCGATTTCAGATACCAATGGCTGGCACCCTTACGAATCGGTCGCCAGCTGGTACGTCTGGCAATCCCTCAAACTGCCGTCCATCGATAGTTGAAAGCCGGTCGCCAACCGACTTTTCCCCGTTAGAGACCCCCGTAGCCGTATCCGTAGCCGCGCAGATTGACATCGGGCTTGTGATAGTCAGTTATCTTCAGCGGCGCCACATCAGCGGCCGGCATGATGAACAGCTCACTGCCGCCTTTTGATACCAGCACGTAGTCATCGGTATACCAGCCATAGGCGGTGTATTCGCTGAGTACGACGATCTGCCGTTTGTCGCTGCCTGCTGCATCACCGACGAACAGCGTGTTTTTGCCGTCGCGGGCTTCACCGAAGAACGTCTTGTTGCCGCTCGGTGAAATGAGATACGTCGGGTACTCTTCGTTGAACTGCTGGTCAGTGACATCGGGTTTGGCGCTCAGAACACCATCTTCATATTCAAAATACGACGCCTTGACACCTTGGGCGCCAGTGGCCTGGACGTATACCTCCTGAGCTTCATAGAGCCGTAAGTCGATAGAATAATGGTAGAGAGTATCGGCAGGCACCGGGAAGTCCTTGATCGTCTTCCGGGCGGAGCCATCGGCTTTGACACTGACCAGGCTGACCTGCTTGCCGGGTAGTCGCGCCGCATATCCGCCAGCGATCCAGTTCTTGTTGTAGACCAGTTCATCGTCCAATATGTAGACTTGGCCGAACAGGCTGAAGGCGTAATCGCCCGGTCCCGTACCCTCACCATCCGTCTCGTCGATGACGGTCAGCTTGCCACTGTCGGCATCAAATGATTTGAGAGCCTGGCCTTTGGGCTCCCAGTTCTTTGCCCCTTCCCGGCCTATCTTATATACGAAGCGGTGTCCGGACCATCCGACCGCATCGAAGCTGGCCTTGCCCTCATCGATCGTCTTGAGTGAATCATCCTTGGTATCGATCAGGAACAGCTTGGCGAATTCTCCGCCGTCGCGCGTGGACTTGAGGGCCAGATATTTCCAGTCGCGTGATGCCAGCAGGATGGTGTCGGTGTTCCGCTCCTTACCGGTGCCGGCCAGGACTGTCTTGCGCCCGGAGCCGTCGAGATTCGTCTTGACGACGTCGATCCTGCCGGACAGCTTGGACAGGAAGTAGATGCTGCCCTGCGGGACGAGCTGGAACGTGTTCTGTGGAACTGCCTGCTCGGATACGAGCAGCGGTCCATTCACGGCATTATATCCATCAAGGCTGATCTTGGAATCGACAGACTTCAGGTCAGCCGGCAGCACCATCGTCACTTTGCCGTCCTTGTCGGTCCGGCCGGTCGTGCCGGCGGCAATCAGCAATGCGCCGGCCAACGGCTTGCCGGTGATCTTGTTGGTGACCATGACGGGCACCTGGCGGCCGGTGGCTTTGAGGGTCACGACCTCCCAGCCGGGCTTTTTAGCTATCGGGACGAGAACTTCAGACACGCTCTTTGCGTAATACTTTTTCGTGACGGTCAGCTTTGCATCCCCCACCTTGGCGCGGATCTTTGCCATGCCTTTGGCATCGGTCTCGGCCTTCTGACCGGCCAGTTCTACAGTAGCCGCCATCACCGGCTGCTTCGTGTCGGTATCCTTGATCTGTACCACGAACTCACGCTGCATGAAGCTGCCAAGGACGGCGTAACGGGTGGTTGGGATCGCCAGCAGCAGACTGCTGATGAGCAACAGGGCCAGCAGTCCGACGCCCAGCTTACGGCGCCACGTCGCCAGCATACGACGTGTCTTGGCCTGATGCTTGCTGGTGAGTCCGGGAGGACAAAATTCCTCGTCAGTGCCTGCGCCGGCGTGGCCGGCCTGTTTGTCGGTTTTCGTATCGGACACGATTTTTGCCATAAGCTTTATTGTACGCTAAGCACAAAGCGTTCCATAGCTTCAGCGAAACCGTCATGATCGATATCAGCGACGACATCATCGGCAAGTGCCTTCAGTTCGTCACTTGCATTTCCCATAGCGATCTTTAGGCCGGCTGACCGAAAAAAAGGTATGTCATTATCTCCATCGCCGATCGCCAGTGTCTGCTCTTTAGATGATCCGGTGATCACCCGCAGCGCTTCAACCCCGTGGAACTTATCAGCCAGCTCATGAGTGACCTGGATACCGTTACAATCAGTGAAGTTCCGGCTCGAAGGCGCCGTATAGAACGATATTCCTGGAATCAGACGTAGCTGCGCAGAGATTTCAGCAATATGTTCACTGTAGACCTGGGCGAAAATATGCGACGCATCTTCTTGTACCGCAGCGATCCGTTCAGCTTCATACTCGCCGGGGGCGTGCTCTTCGATACCCGGCTCGTACAGGCCCGGTTCGTAATATATCACTCTGGCATGCTTGTACAGGATGGTTGCGACCGCCTGGACCTTTTCAGGTTCCAGCCATTGTTTATGATGCACCATGCCAGACTTGATATCCTGGATCGTCGCTCCGTTATCAAACACTCCCAGCCCATCAAATCCAAGCACCTCGAGTATCGGCTGGGCGAACCGGTGCGGCCGGCCCGTAACAGGCGCAACAGTAACATCGGCATCCTCACAGGCAATGATACTGTCGCGGACGCGCTCCGAAACAGCATGGTCACCCAGCTGTACGACGGTTCCGTCAAGGTCAGTCAGGACCAGTTTGATTTCGGGCATGTTACTCCGCTAGCTGAACTTTGATGCTCAGCTCATTCAGCTGTTGGTCTTCGACACTGCTCGGTGAGTTCATCATCGTGTCAATACCTGAGCCGTTCTTCGGGAAGGCGACGACTTCACGGACATTGTCTTCACCCTGAAGTTCCATGAACATCCGGTCAATACCGAAAGCGCAGCCGGCATGCGGGGGCGCGCCGTACTTGAAGGCGCTGATCATCGCACCGAAGCGGGCATCGACATATGCCTGGTCGTAGCCAAGCATGCCGAAGAGCTTGTACATGACCTCCGGGTTGTGGTTACGGACGCCGCCGGAACAGATTTCGTAGCCGTTCATGACCATGTCGTATTGGTCGGCGACCAGGCTGAGTTTGTCCTCGTCGGTCAGCTCGGACGTTTCGCGGCCCGCAAAGAACTCCTCTAGGTTACGCGGCATACTGAACGGGTTGTGGCCGAAGTCGAGCTTGCCTGACTTGTCGTCCATCTCGTAGAACGGAAAATCGACGATCCAGCAGAGTGCGATGACATTCGGATCCTTCAGCTTGAAATGGTTGGCGAATTCGATGCGCAGCCGTCCCAGCACCTTGTTGACGACTAGTCGCTTGTCTGCTCCGAAGATTATCAGGTCCCCTGCCTCAGCTCCAAGTTTAGAAACGATACTTATTCGTTCGTCCGGAGTTAAAAATTTAGAAATCGGAGATGCTAGCGCTTCCAAAAAATCATCCTTTACAGCCTGAGAACTATTGAAGTTAATCTTGACGCCAATAGCATATGAACCGTTTTCGTTGACTTTGATGTACGGCAGACCGCCGGCGCCTTCAGACTGTGCTATCTGTGTAAATACATCCATTTGTGAGCGGCTGAGACTACTACCGCCTTTGACGCAGATCGCCTTGACCGCCCCACCGTCGGTGATAGCCTTGGAGAAGACGCCGAAGCCTGATTCCTTCAGTTCATCAGACAGTTCGATGAGTTCCATACCGTAGCGCAGGTCGGGCTTGTCAGAGCCGAAGCGCTCCATGGCTTCGGCGTATGGGATGCGCGGAATGTCCTCACTGAGCAGTTTCTTGCCGGCAAAATCAGTCGATAGCTGCTTGATGAGCGGCTCAATGCTAGTACGGACTTCCTCACCGTCTTCGACGAAAGACATCTCAAGGTCAAGCTGATAGAACTCGCCGTACAGCCGGTCGGCCCGCGGATCCTCGTCGCGGAAACAGGCGGCCAGCTGGTAATAGCGCGGTATGCCGCCGACCATCAGCAGCTGCTTGAACTGCTGCGGCGCCTGCGGCAATGCGTAGAATTTACCGGGGTGGATACGTGACGGAATAAGGAAATCACGGGCGCCTTCCGGGCTGGAGTTGGCCAGGATCGGGGTCGTGACCTCAATGAAATCCTTGTCTTCCATGAAGCTGCGGATCCGGCAGTACATCTCGGCCCGCCCCCGGAGCATGGCCTGCATCTTCGGCCGGCGCAGGTCGAGGTAGCGGTACTTCAGGCGCAGTTCTTCATTGGCCATCGCCTCGCCGTGGATCTGGATAGGCATCGCCTCGGAGCGGTTGAGGATCTTCAGCTCTTCAACCTTGATCTCGATAGTACCGGTCTCGATGTTCGGATTCTGTAATCCCTCGGCGCGCTCACGCACTAGTCCTTTGGCCTCGATGACGAATTCATCGCGCAGCTGCTCGGCTACCGAAAAGGCGTCGGCCGTCTCAGGCTGGATGACGAGCTGGGCAATGCCGGTATGGTCGCGGACGTCGATGAATATCAGGCCGCCATGGTCGCGGCGTGATTCGACCCACCCTTTGACCGTTACGCTCTCGCCTGACTGGCTGACCGTGTCTTTGGTAAATGTTCTCATAAATATATCCTCATTACGTTCATGCAATAGTATCGTGCAGTATCAGTGGCTGGTCAGGGTCGTATCCACAGTTGCAAGCGCCGGCTTGCTAACTGCCGACCCGTGGATTCATATTAAGGTGACCGCACGATTGTTTCATTGCAGTAATTTTACCACTTTTCCACGATAGCGCGAAGGTCGCTCAGTCTGTCTTCATGACGTGTACCGGCTTATCCGACAAAATGGTCGACTTCGCGACCGCCCGCCGGTCATCGTAACCGTCGAAGTCATCCTCGATCTTATGGCCGATCACCTGCTCCAGTACGTCCTCGATGGTGATGACACCGACGTAGCGCTCGTCGCTGTCGATGACGACGAACATATGCTGCTTAGTCGTCAGGAATGCGTGCAGGGCCTGGTAGAGCGACTGCTCCTCGTGGACATAGGTGACGTTCGGACGCTCGATGTCACGGATTGTTCCGCCGTGCCGGGCGGCGACCAGGGCGCGCATCGTGACGATACCGCTGATGACTTCAGGGTCGGAACCGATGACCGGGAAGCGTGTGTGGTTGCTCTCATACAGTTCGTCCATCATGATCGGCCCGATGACATCAGACTCATTGACTGTCTCGACCTCCCGTCGCGGCACCATTATACTGCCTACTGTCTTCTCGCCGAAAGTCAGGGCATGAAGCACTAAGTCAAGTTCGGCATGCGGGATGCGGCTGTCCGCCAGGCGGCGCTGATTGCGGACAAGTTCCACCAGGTCTTCGCGCTCGAACAGGCCGGTATGGAACGTGACCGGCCGGTGCTTTTCAATGTTGCGGGCCAGCCAATCAAGCGGTGGATGGGTGTAATACAGTATCTTGGCGACCAGCGGCGTCAGGAATAAGGCAGCTTTGGCGCCGCCGCCCGTGATCCGGGCGTTCGGCGACCAGGCGAAGGCGTACCAGATGAGCCCGGCCACAGCGATGAAGACGATCAGCGCCGGCGCGACACTGTTGAGCAGGATGAAACTTCCGGCGACCGTCAGCCCGATCAGGATCCACAGTAGAAGGCGCAGACTGGCGCCATATGCGACAGCCCGGTAAAGCATAGCGGCTTCCTTGTCTCCGCCTCGGGCCTGGCGTTTCAGCTCCCGTGCCGGATAAAAATAATACGTCTTGCGCAGCCCGATGAGCAGGAGCGCGACGACGAGCAATAGCAGGGCTGAGATATATTCGACCATGAGACAACGATTCCTTATACACGCGCGGATACGGCAGGCGTGTATACTATAGATAATATATGAGGAGGAAAGTTTAAGCTATGGACAAACGTTTCTGGGGATTCTTGATAGCCATCGGCCTGGTCCTGGCAGGTATCTTCTTTATCACCAACACCAATAAGGCCGATGCTCCGGCCGCTTCGAGGGGCGTCCTGACCAACCATGTCAGGGGCCAGGGTACGACTGGCGTCACGCTGGTCGAATACGGCGACTTCCAATGTCCTGCCTGCGGTCAGTATTACGCACCGCTCGAAGACGTCGTCAAGAAGTACGGCGACCAGATCAAGTTCCAGTTCCGGCACTTCCCGATCGTCTCCGCTCATCCGAATGCCATAGCCGGCGGCCGCGCTGCTGAGGCCGCTGACATGCAGGGCAAGTTCTGGGAAATGCATTCCAAGCTGTTCCAGGAAAACTATACCCAGCAGGTCGCCCGCAGCCAGGGCAAGGACTATCCTACCTGGACCGAAGATCCTAATGTTCAGGATGTCTTCGTGGGATATGCCAAGGAGCTCGGCCTTGATACCGCTAAATTCTCTACGGACTTCAAAAGCTCAACCGCCAACAACCGCGTCCAGGCCGACCTGGCAGAGGGCAACAAACTCGGCGTCAACAGCACCCCTACATTCTTCGTGAACGGCAAGAAGATCAGCACCCCACAGCCGACACTCGAAGCTTTCAGCAAGATCATCGATGCCGAGATTGCCAAGAAGGGCGGAAATAAGACTCCTGCCACGGCTCCTGCTGCGACTCCGCCAGCAGCCGAACCGGCACCTGCTCCGGCTGCTACCGAATAAACTGTGTACATATTACCGGACCGTTATATGGGCTGGCGAAACGTATAGCCATTCACGGCGGGCATAGCGGCTGACACTGCTCAGTAGGCCTTTGGCATACTCGCCGGCCCGCAGCGCCTGTCTGATCCGTGCAGATGATATATCTGGAGCATAACTGTCGACGATCGTCAGATGGCGCGGCTGGACCGCCCAGCTGTCGATAGCCGCCTCGACCTCATGATGCTGGTGCTCGGAGCGTACGCCGACGAGCAGCTCGCCGGAGCGCAGCAGCTGGGCGGCATGCGGCCAGTGCGGTACCGTCAGTGCGGCGTCCGAACCGAGCAGATAAACGAGAGTAGCTTTCGGAAATAGGGTCTGTAGCTGGGGCATCGTCCGGGTCACCGTATAGTTACGGTCGACCATTTCAATGACCGCCAGGCGCGGGTGCGGTTGCAACGCCTGTCTGAGCATCGCCACCCGATGTGCGTAATGCTCGACGCCTGGCTTCGCCCTCGGGCGGCGTTCCGGCAGGAAAATGATATCGTCAAGCCGTCCAGCATCCAGTGACTGCAGTGCGAACGCCACATGCCCGGCATGAACCGGGTCGAAGGCGCCAGCATATATTCCCAACCGTATCGCATCTGTCATATACCTATTATATCGTTCAGACCGTTGAAACCGGCGATGCTTTATCATGGATTTTTTGCGTCTCCCGCTGAGGGGCTTCAACATTTCTGTTTTTATCTGTCTGTATGATCGCCTTGAAGTATGCCAGTATGTCCGGCCGATCGCCCCGTTCGGCAGCTGGAGGACGCACCGTTGCAGCTGCGGCCGGGTCTTGTCCGCTGTCGTATTTGTACTGGCAATTCCGACATACATCGCAGGGACCGACTTCGGTGGGTTTTGGGCTTTGGCATTGCTCAATCCGGCAGACACCCTTTTTCCATGTCCAGCCGTCGCCGTCCTCGCTGACAACTGTCATATCGGCAGCCTCACCGTCAGATTCAGACAAGCCGTCCTTTGATTTCTTGAAGCTGCCGGTAGAGGTACCGGCACAGCCGCCGCCGACCTTGAAGTTCTGCCGGGCCAACCGGCGCGTCATGTCAACCTCCAGGCGGGCGATCTCTACTGCGTCGTAATTGTTGGCACGCATCATATCGATGAATTCCAAGTCGTCACGCAGGCGCTGCGCAGTCCGGCGATCCGTCTGGGCCAGCACGTTGCGGTTTCCCGTCGCCAACGCTGCCTGGCTGACCAATATGTTCTGCTTGGCTTTTTCGAGTACTGCTGCCAGCTTATCGGTCATGATGTATCTACCGCCATATGCATGGCTGTCTATCACGCGCAGGTCGTCGTCGGACCATTCATGCTGTAAGGTCGCTATGAACCGCTCAGCTTCAGTGGTCGCCGTGCCGGACTCCAGGCTGCGGGCCAGCTCAATATCGAAATCAAGCCATTCGCGGGCCGTCTTTTCGGCCTGCCTCGTATACTGCTCCTGCCCGGTCTGAAAACGCTGGATCTGCTGTGCCACGCTGGCTGCAGCTACCGGATCCGCAATGTATGGTTTCAGTGACCTGAGGACAGATACCGGCCCTTCCGGTAGCACGTGCTGTGGCAGGCTCAGTTGGTCGAATATCTCCATGACCGACAGCGCTGACACATTATTACGGAGCTCGATGGTGCGTCCGAATATATTTCCAGGATCACGCAGCATCGCCGTCCACGCCTCCAGCGGCACATCGCTTACCAGTAGTGATTCGATACGCCGGGCTATGACGACACCATGCTTATCAGTCACCGGAAATGAGACACGGACTCCGTCCTGGCCATACAGGTTCTCTGCTTTGGCGATGTCCTCTGAAGCGTCCACTGGAGCCATCGCAGGTGAAATGAATGTCTGCACGATATCCGGCTGGATATTGCTCTCGCTGTAGCGTGCTTCGGCGACCTCGATATCACCACGCTTGCGACCAGCATCTGTCACATAATAATCATAGCCGGACATTGCGACCTCGATGGCCGGCTTCCCGAGCCAGGTTATGACACGTCGTGACCTGCCATGTTGGTCGCGTTCGGTGGCGACGCGCTGTATCGTCTTGCTGACTGCGGCCGGAATAGCCATCTCCTGGGTCGCGGTGATAAAGTCTGCTTCAAGGTCATGCCGGTCTTCGGGTGATATCGAGCCGTCTGGTTGCAACCTCCGCCGTATCTGATAGACCTCGGTCAGGACGCGCTTTTCAACGGTCTCATCAGTCAATATCCGCTCACCAGTGGCTGCTTCGGCCATAGAATCCCCTCTGGCTTCTCGAGCAGTATACACAGTCGGGCATGACCCGGGTGCTCCTGCTCGGGAGGCTTTATGTAGCTGTATCGGACTTACTCGTGGCGAGCTTACCGTTGCGGCACAGTTCCCGAATTGCACGGGATTCCAGCTGTATTGTTAAGTATTAGTAGTTTAGCACCTGCTCGCTACGCTACATATAGTATTTTTGTATACAATCATGCCACGCAGCGTACGAAAGCGCAGCGCCCCTACTTAAGTCTGAAGCTCTCCAGGACCTTATAGAAGATGGTGTACTCCGGCGTCGCATTATTGTCGATGTAGACGAAGAAGAAACTGTGTGGGCCGGTCGTCTTTCCGGTCAGAGTCACCTTGTTTATCGAACCGGTAGCACCGGTGCCGACGACATTTCGCATGATATTATCATTGTCGCAGAGAAACTCGACACCGTCCCATTTTGATGGTATTGACATCTGGCGGGGGCCGCCGACCGTCGCCTTGGCGCCTGGCGTGAAACCAGTGCAGTTCTCTGATATCTGGCCATGCTGCAGCGCGTCTCCCACGGCTTTGACAGACAGCGCCTTGTTCACGGCCATTGTCCCGGGCAGCCGGTCGACATAGATGTCCATGTAGCGGTTATCGGCATTAGTCAGCGTGCTTTTATAACTGTAGAGGTCGTACGGCGCGGTCTCATGCTTGACGAGCTTCCAGTCGCCTGGTGCATCAAATGAGAACAACGGGTCATCAAACTTCTTCGTTTCGGCGTTCGGGATGACCAGTTCGCGCGTCGAGCCGGGCGCATTCTTGATGGTCACCTGGGTGTCTTTCTGGAACTGCCGGTACGCCAGCCAGCTTGCCGCGCCCAGCAGCAGAGCTATGACGAGCAGCGTTATCAGCAGGCGGCGCTTACCCCTTGTCTTGTTGGCGTCGACTTGTTTGGACATATCAGGCCGCCTCTTCCGTCACCCGAGCCAGCCGCGTGCCGAATTCAGCGGCAGCGTCGGATAGGCCAAGCACCTTGAGCGAATGCACGAGTGCCATAAGGTCGTCCCGCGAAGCAGCTAACGTGTCTCCGGTGGCCTGCTCATAAACTGCGAATATTCCAGACACCTTGTCGCGCAGCCAGATCTCCGGGTCCGGCACCGTCTCCCCGGACGAAGACGTTACGATCGTTACGATCGTCGAAGCTGGCCCGGCGTCCGGCACAGCAGCGATGATAGTCGGGTTGACCACCTCCAGCGAACGCGCCGAGCGGTCACGCTTCCGCAGGTGACCGCGCCGGATAAGGCTGTTGACGTGCAGCGAGACGGTAGCGACCGAGGTATATTGCAGTCCGTTCATGATCTCGCGGTAGCTCGGGCTGTAACCGTGCTCCTGGATGAACTGCTCGATATAGGTCAGGATTTCGCGCTGCTTCTTTGTCGGGCGGATCGTCGTGTCGGTTGTTTGCTTTTCGTTCATGTTTTTATTGTAATACTTATGCTTAAAGCGTCAAGCTGCATTCTTCTTTGGCCGGAAGACCCACAATTTGTACCAGATGTATTTCCAGACCGTAAAGAAGGTGGCAGAGGCGATCAACCCGATGTACGGCGTGACGCCGAGTGCATGCAGCCCGGCGACGATGGCGTAATCGATGACGATATTACTCACGCTGATCAGGCCGAACCGGCTATACAGCGTCCGGCTGTCGATGTGCTGGCTCTCAAGGCGGAACGCCAGATAGCGCTGGATGATAAAGTTGGCGATCGCACCGACCAGGTCAGCAATCAGTTTCGACAACCACCAGGGAGCATCGATGACGCCGTACAGGAAGGCGAAGACCCCGTAGCCTATCGCGAAGAAGGCGACGCCGCCAAGGTTGAAATACAGGAACTGCACGGTCTGTTGTCGCGTCGGTTTGCGAATCCGCTTTGTCACGATCGGGTCCGGCTTTCCTCGTCGGCAGCCTTCGTAAGCGGCAATCCCATGGCCGCTCCCGCCAGGCCCCACCAGACATATGCCAGCGTGTCGTCCGTCCAGGCATGCGACAGCATGTTCACCACGACGATACCGATCAGGCTGACCAGCAGCGTCCGCGCCAGCGGGTGCGCGCGGCGGCGCCAAAGCTCACGGCCGACAAAAACGTGTATTGCAGCCAGGAGGAGCAATCCGATGATGCCTGCCTCTTGCCCGACCTGGACGAAATAATTTTCAGCGATCCGGGCAGGCTTGTCATTGTATACCGAGGCCGGCCCGGCCGTTCCCGTGCCGCCGCCGAGCGGCTGGCGGACGATGTCCCGGACACCTGAGACCGTCGCCTCGCGGTGCCCCTGGTTCGAGCTGGTTGGCGACTGCGAATGCTCATCGGTGTGGAAGAACGTGTTCTGGAACGTATCGTTGTTGCGCAGTCCATATCCGACGCTACCGGCGACCAGGACCGCAACTGCGCCAGCGGCCAGCAGCACCTGGCGGCTCTTCGGATTCCGTATCGCCTGCCACAGCAACCATGCCAAGGCGGCGAAGGCACCAAGCCAGGCGCTCCGCGAAAATGTCAGTGCCAGCACGGCCAAGGCAGCGGCCAGCAGACCAGCCCACCACGTGTGGCGGCCAGGCGTCGACCGTCGGCCGAGCATCAGGGCTGCACTGGCAGCAATGATGATGATAAGGTAGGCTCCGAGCGGATTGGCGCCGCGCAGCGTCGACTGGGCCCTCTGGTATTCAAGCTTCTGGTCGACAGTCTGTATTGCCACGATCGTATCCGGCCCGTAGCCGAAGTGCCGCAGGAAGTCCGGCGGCAGCACGAAGAACTGCAGCAAGCCGAACAGCAGGACAGCAGTAGCGGGATAGAGCAACAGCCGCCGCCAATGATCCGCCAGCCAGCGCGAATGACTCGCCAGCACCCAGACGACCGCAAAGAATATCAGGAAACGGGCGTCCAGCAGCAGGCCGAACAGCATTGCCTTCGGTGTGGCAATGTCCGTCGCCAGCGCCAGGATCCCGCTCAGCACCAGTAAGATGAGGTATAGTCCGATGGCGATGGACAGCGGTTGGTCCCGTACATCAGAAATGCGGACACCACGCCGTCCCGACAGCTGCCGCACCAGGGCGTAGCCGGCCGCGCATACCAGGACCAGAAGGAGGAACTCTTTCCAGAGCCGCAGTTCAGTATAATGGCCGAATACAGACGAGCCCCAGACCGTCAGAAAGGCATGGAACGGGACCATACAGATGATTGCCGCGGCCAGTATATCCATGACGGCCGTCAATCGCCGTGGCAGTGGATACCGGATGGGCTTCGTAAGCGCTTTCGTCTCTTTTTTCATGGGTGTTACAATCTAGTATATGGCACCACGCGGCGGCAATACGCATATTGCAGCCCATGCGTCAGACAAATCATGAAGAATAACGCCTCACAGATATACAACATATTCCTCATCGTAGGCGATTTCCTGGCACTCATCGCCGCCTTCGCGGGCGCCTTCATACTCCGTGTCACCATCAGTGACGTTCCTATCGTCAATCCCGTACCCGCCCGGACATATCTGAATATATTCCTCATGGTCACACCATTCTGGTTGCTCATATTCGGATTGCTCGGCCTCTATAACAGCTCAATTTACGAAAAGCGCTTCGTCGAATTCGGCCGGCTGCTTATCGGGTCGTTCATTGGCCTGCTGTTCGTCATATTCATCAGTTTCTTCTCTAACACACCCCTGTTCCCTGCTAAGCTTGTACCGATCTACGGGTTCGGCCTTGGCTTCATCTTCCTGCTGATGTTCCGCAACCTGGCCCGGCTCATCCGCACCGAACTGTTCAGCTTTAAAGTAGGCCTGGACAACCTGCTGATCGTCGGCAACACCGTCATGACGGCAGAACTGATCGACCTCCTCAGTAATAGCCGCCAATCCGGCTATCGGATCATCGGCGTCATCGGTACGTCCCATGCCCTTGGCAAGCATCAGGACACGCCGGTCTACAAGGACTTCAACTCGGCGCTCGAACTCATCCAGGAACCGATCCACACCATCCTGCAGACCGAGCTGTATGCCGATGAATCACGCAACAGAGACCTGCTGGAATACGCCCAGGCCCACCACGCCGCCTACCGCTTCGCCCCTGGCAATTCCGAACTGTTCGTCGGCAATATCGATGTCGAGCTGTTCCGCGGCTCCGTACCGGTCATCGCTGTCCATCAGACGCCCCTTATCGGCTGGGGACGGATCGTCAAACGCATCTTCGACTTCATCGTCAGCCTGTTTGCGATCATTCTCCTGTCCCCGGTACTGCTGCTGATCGCCCTGGCCGTGAAACTTTCCAGCAAGGGCCCGGTGTTCTTCCGGCAGACGAGATTGACCCGATTCAACAATGAGTTCCGGGTCTATAAGTTCCGGTCACAATATATCCAGTATGGACGCGGCACGCCGGAAGACGACTTCGCACTGATGGGCCGGCCTGAGCTCGCCAAAGAGTTCCGCGCCAACGGCGATTTCCTGGAGCATGATCCGCGTATTACGCCGGTCGGGCGCTTCCTGCGCAGCAGCAGCCTCGATGAACTCGCACAACTGTTAAACGTACTTAAGGGCGAGATCAGCCTGGTAGGACCGCGCGCCTTGATCCCCAAGGAACTGTCAGTCTACGAGAAGCGCCACACCATCCTGTCCGTCAAATCAGGCATCACCGGCCTGGCCCAGGTATCGGGCCGTAAGAACATAAGTTTCGATGAACGCCGCAAACTCGATGTCTTCTATGTCCAGAATTGGAGCTTCTGGCTTGACTTGGTCATCCTTGTCAAGACGGTCCGCGTCGTGCTGCAGCGGACAGGCGCTGAATAGACCATATGAGTGATTTCCCCCGTCAGGCGCCACTTGTCACAGACCAGCTGTCTCCGTCCTACCGCAATGCACCGCGCCAGGCCGTCGTCAATTATGAGAATACTGACCAGGCCTGGAGCCGTTCACCCTTCTCACGATTCGGCAAGCTCCTTCCCGCGCTGATGATCAGCATCATTCCCGCCCTGCTCCTGCTATATGTAACTTCCCGGATCAATATATACGTCCTATATAAAGGTGCGGTCATCCTCACCCTGGCGCTTATCATCGCCTGCGGCGCGCTTATCGTCACGTCAGGCGTGCTTGGCCTGGCGGCATACCTTAAACGCCGGGGAAGCCGTTCCCGTACGAGTTGGTAGCGGGAAGTTTGCGTTGGTAATCGTCGAATTCTGCAGGTTAATTTCGTACTATTTTGCCATAATTGCCATTCTACCATTATTGTAATCTGCACATCGCAAAGCAATAAAACTGTCTAATGTACGCCTGTCTGTCTACAATGAGGTTATGGCCCGCCGCAAATCCCCTACCCCCACCACCAGAGCATCCCGGCCAAAGAAAGCCGTGCGCCCGGCCACTGAGCACAAAGGACGCAAGCCGCGAGCCAAAAAGGTCAGCAAAGCCACAGAACCTGCCCTGCCCACCGCCCCAGCCATCGACCTGCAGAAACTGAAGGTCGCCATCGTCTGCGACTGGCTGACCGGGACCGGTGGCGCAGAGCGCGTCGTCCTCGAGCTACACCGCCTGTTTCCGAAGGCGCCGATTTACACTTCGCAGTACGACAAGGACCCTAAGATCTGGTACGGCGGCGACTGGTTCAAGAACGCTGACGTCCGCACCACCAGGCTGCAGCACCTGCCGAAACGTCTCAAGAAATTCCTCCCCGTCCTGCGGGCCCGCGAATTCAGCCGGCTTGATCTGAGCGGATATGACCTGGTCATCACCTCGGCCGGGGCCGAGGCCAAGGCCGTCAAGACCGGCCCGGACACCAAGCTGGTCTGGTACTGCCACGCACCGACCCACTACTACTGGAGCCGCTACGAAGAATACCTCAAGCACCCCGGTTTTGGCGCCTTCGACCCGCTGGCCCGGGCCGGCCTGTTCTCACTTGTCCGGCCGCTCCGTAAATGGGACCATGCCGCTGCCCAGAGGCCGGACCTCGTCATCGCCAACTCGAGCCATATACAGTCCGAAATCAAGAAATACTATGGCCGCGAGTCTGTCGTCGTCTTCCCACCGGTCGACACGCATCGCTTCCAGGCAGCTGACGGCACCGACAGGTCGGATGGCCGTGGCCGCTTCGGCTTCGTCTGCGCCGGCCGTCAGACCCCGTACAAGCGCATCGACCTTGCCGTCGAGGCCTGCTCCCGTCTGCGGCTGCCACTTACGGTCATCGGCAACGGCCCGGAACACACCCGGCTGACTGCCATGGCCGGCCCGTCGGTGAGGTTCCTGACCAATGTCAGCGACAAGGAATTCGCCCATCACTTCAATCTGGCCCAGGCCTTCATCTTCCCTGGCATAGACGATTTCGGTATAGTCGCCGTCGAGGCCCTCAGCGCCGGCACGCCGGTCATCGCCTACAAGGCCGGTGGCGCACTCGACTACATCCGGCCTGGCGCAACCGGGGAATTCTTCGACGAGCAGACGGCCGACAGTCTGATGAAGACCTTGCGCGCATTCCGGTCGGAACAGTATGATAGCAAGGCTATCGTGCAGCATGCCGAAACGTACAGCGTCAGCAGATTCGCAGACAACATGACCCACGTAGTCCAGGATTTCCTGGCGAAATAACTGACGTCGGTCCCGCCGCCAAGCGGTTACTCCTGATGCCGCCAACCAGTCCCATATTCGCAAATTGTAATATAGAAAGCAGGGTACGCCTTATGTGTGGAATCGTCGGTTATATCGGTCCGAAGCCTTCAGCAAACATCGTCATTTCGGGACTGCGCGCCCTTGAATACCGCGGATATGATTCTGCCGGGATCGCATTGATAGACGGCCGCAAAGGCGATAGCGATGACAACGCTTCGCATGTCAGTGGTGGTACCCTGCTCAAGCAGGTCGGCCGCGTCGAAGGCCTGGCAAAGCTCGTCGAGGAGTCCCCTGCCCGGCATGCTCCTCTGGCGATCGGACATACCCGCTGGGCGACCCACGGCCAGCCGAGCATCCCCAATTCACATCCGCACACTAATGCCGACGAATCTATCTTCGTCGTCCATAACGGCATCATCGAGAACTTCGTCGAGCTGCGTGCCCAGCTCCAGAAAGACGGGTACGTCTTCACATCCCAGACCGACACCGAAGTCGTCCCGCACCTGATCGACTATTATTACAAACAGACCGGTGATTTCCTGGAAGCCATCAAGCAGGCGCTCGGCGACATGCGCGGCGCCTACGCCATCGCCGCCATCACGACCGATGATCCTGACACCCTGTATGCCGCCCGTCTATCCAGCCCGCTTGTCGTTGGGGTTGGCGAAGCCGAGGAGGAATTCATCCTGGCCTCCGACCCTACGGCCATCATGGAATACACCAAGAATGTCGTCTACCTCGACGATTTCGATATCGCCGTCTTGAAGCGCGGTTCATACGCCATCCACAACCTCAAGCAGGAGCAACCCGTTGAGCGCGTCACCGAACTCCTTGAATTCGACCCCGAGCAGGCCCGGCTCGGCGATTTTCCGCACTTCATGCTCAAGGAGATCTACGAAGCCCCGGCCACTATCCGTTCGGCTATCCTGGGACGGGCCGACCCGACGAAGGCCGGTGTCAAGCTCGGCGGCCTTGAGACCGTAACCTCGCAGTTGAAATATATCGACCGCATCGTCATCGTCGCCTGCGGCACAAGTTACTACGCAAGCCTTGTCGGCGAATACCTCATCGAGGAACTAGCCGGTATCCCCGTAGAAGTCCAGCTCGCCAGCGAGTTCAAGTACCGCGATGAGCCGTTCAGCCGTTCTACCGCCATCCTGGCCGTTTCCCAGTCCGGCGAGACCGCCGACACCATCGCTGCCCTCGAAAAGGTCGGTGGCTACGGCGTGCTCCGCCTCGGGGTCGTCAATGCCCCCGGCTCGACCATCGCGCGCATTACCGACGCCGGCGTCTACTGCCATGCCGGCCCCGAGCAGGCAGTCGCCTCCACCAAGGCTTTCATCGCCCAGGTTACGGCCCTGACACTCATCGCCCTGCACCTCAGTGACGGCAAGACGCCCCTCTACAGATCACTCATCCAGGAACTCAATGACCTGCCCGCCAAAGCCCAGGCGATCCTCGACGATGCCGACAGCATCAAGGCCGTCGCCGAAAAGTACAAGGATTACCGCGACTTCCTGTTCATCGGCCGCCACTACAGTTACCCCTGCGCTTTGGAAGGCGCCCTCAAACTCAAGGAAGTCAGCTACATCCACGCCGAAGGTTACGCCGCCGGCGAGATGAAGCACGGTCCGCTGGCCATGGTCGATGACAAGTTCCCGACCTTCGCCCTGGCCTGTGACAGTCCGTTGCTCGAAAAGACCTACAGCAATATCGAAGAGATCCGCGCCCGCAAAGGCCCGGTCGTCGCCATCGCTACCGCCGGGAATGACGCCATCAGGAACATCGTTGACGACGTCATGTACATCCCGGCGACCATGGAACAGACCCAGCCTATCCTGATCGCCGTCGTCATGCAGCTGTTCTCTTACCATATCGCCGACGCCAAAGGTCTCAATGTAGACCGTCCACGTAACCTGGCGAAATCCGTGACCGTCGAATAGATACCCGTCTGCTACAATTGGGGACAGATATGTCCGATACTCCCCTGTCTCGTCCGCTCCAGTTCCTCAAGGCATTCCTTGGTAAGCCATTCGGCCGTTATCTGCTGATAGGAGGTCTGGTATTCCTGTTTGAGCTGTTGATCATTTTCATTGCCCAGAGACAAGGTGCCAGTGCGGTCATGGCCGTCACCGTGAGTTTTTGGGCCGGACTTGTGGTGTCCTTCGTCCTGACCAAGTTCATCACCTTCCGTGACAGACGCACCCACCACCGTATCCTGATACCCCAGATAGCGGCCGTAGCGCTGTTGGTGTTATTCAATTTTGGATTCACCGTACTGGTTACACGCCTACTACAGGATTCGTTGCCAGTAGCCGCTTCCCGGACCTTGGCGCTCGCCGTCACGACCATCTGGAATTTCTATCTGTACCGAACGCGGATCTTTAAGACCGACGATCCTCAGACAGGTTAAGATTCAATTCCACTGAGCGGCTTTGATCTGAAAATCTGCAGGTATTCTTCTAGGACAAACAACCTGTTACGAGAGAAACCGGTTTTTTCTTTGATTATATTGACCCTTACCATCTCGTTTATAAGCGTATTAGTATTTGACGGCGAAATACCCAATACCTGAGATGCCTGAGAGACATTGACGGCAGGTATCTTGTAGAGATATTGGAGAAGCATATTGGCGCGTCTACCCCTCGTCTTACCGAGTTCCAGCACCCGGGCGTCATAGGATTTGCGGAGTTCAAGAATCTTTTCAAATTTATCTTTCCCGGACTGCGCCGCGTCGACGACTCCGTCCAGAAAGAATTCAAGCCAGTGATCCAGATTCTGACGTATGCGGACGTAGGTGAGCGCCTCGTAATAGTTCTGCCTATTTTTTTCGAAGAAATCCGACATGTACAACGTGGGCTGCTTCATGAGGCCATAGTTCATCATTTGCAGCATAATCAGTAGGCGACCGATCCGTCCATTGCCATCGGCGTAAGGGTGGATCGTCTCAAACTGAAAATGAGTCACCGCTATCCTGACAAGCTTTGGCATAGAAATGCTGTGGTTGTGGATGAAGTTCTCTAAATCAGTCAGAGACGCGGGGATGAGTTCCGCATGCGGCGGAACAAATATGGCCGAATTGATTGTCGCGCCGCCGATCCAGTTCTGAAGAGTGCGTATCTGACCGGGAGTTTTCCCATCGCCGCGCGTGCCTTCAAGTAAGATCTGATGGGCCTCGTTCAGTAGGCGCATCGCTAATGGCAAGTCCTGCAAACGGCCGATCGAATGGTTGAGTGCCCGCACGTAGTTGCGGACTTCACGCCAATCGTTGCGACGCTCAGGTGAGATTTCTTTCTCATCCAGAATAGCGTCATCGATATCCGTATACGTACCCTCTATCCGAGAAGACTGCACGGCTTCTTTGCGGACATGCATCTGGATGAAATAGTCGACGTCAGGAACTATCGACGAATAGGCATTAAGTTCACCAATGAGGCGCATGGCCTCCTCACTGCGTTCTGCCACCCGGTTTGAAACGGCAAATTCACGGTTTACGGCACTTGGCACGTAGCACTGGTATTGGCGCTCGGTACCAGCAAAGAATATCCGGGCCGATCCTTGGATATAATCCTGTGCTGAAATCATGATTACAATATAGCATATTTCTATTTTTTACACAAAACAGAAATATGCTAATTCTTAGTATCGTTTTTTTCATAATCTAGTTGCACACTCGAAATCATTGTGACATTATCGAGATAGCTGGAAAAGCAAAAGCACCGCTTCTCCGGAAAAAGATATGCGGTGCTTTGATACGGCAGAAGAAATACATCTTCTGTCCTCCAGTGTAACCAATTAACCCCGTATTGGGAAGGAGGGTAGTCCTATGGCTACGCAACAGAACATACCTATAACCTTAGACCTCGAGGTCCAGAAACAAACGGTCAATGTCGACATCGAGTCGATCGCGCCACTGTACGGCTTTACTGCCGGATCATTTGATGTAGCCAACAGCACGATCACAGCTACCGTCAACAATACAAGCGGCACCGAACAACGTTATCGGCTAGTTATCCATGCCGACGTAGAAGCTGGAACCAGCGCAACCGCACGGATAGTTTCGGGAGATACCAAGACGTTCAAACAACCAGCTGAGTTTGAACGGATTACCGACAAGTATGCCGATATCATCCAGCCTATACTCACGAAGCTTGGTAGTATACCCGACCAAACTTTGCCAAAAAATAAACAGCTTACAGCAATGGCTAAGCAATTCAAAGTCGCGGATATCGACATACCTGCAGGCGTACATGTCCTGCGTATCCATGTCAGCCAGGTGGTCAAGCCCGCTGTAGAAAACCCCAGACAGTTCATGCTCGAAATGTACGCGCCACTACTATGTTTCGCGCCGACACCCAACGTGCTTCTGTCGGCGACAATAGTCTTTCCGGTTGATTTTCAGGCGGTTGCCAGCACCGGCCCGGCCAGCTATCGATCACTACCGGGGATGAACGATCCCCGTTTGACGGCAGGTGGCAATGACCAGGTACAACTCGCCCGCCATCCAGCGTATGGCTGGGTATTCCAGAATGTCGACCCGATCATATCGGTCGGCTGGCTGTACAATTAAGCCGATCGCCGACTAGCCACGCGGGTTCTGAGCCAGTACCTGCGTCCATGGCAGCGGCTGTTTGACGGCCAATATAGGGCCGAAATGCTCGGTGACGTACTTGATCAGTCCGCGTGACGACCAGTGGTTGAGGTGTCCCGGGGTGTTACCGAGGCGCTTGACGTATTTCAGTCGGGCCAGGTTCAGGAAGCACCATAGGTACTCGCGGGGCACTCCAAGTACCAGGTAGCCGCCGGGCTTGAGGATACGCTGGATCTCCGCCAAAGCTTTGTCAGGGAAATCGAGGTGCTCCAGGACTTCCAGCAGGAAGACGACGTCGAATGAATCGTCGGGGTGTTTGAGCTCATAGGCACTCTCTTCGGTGATGATCATGCCCGGGTTGTTAGCCTGGGCCCTGGGTATCATGTGGGCGACATATTCAGAGGCCTGGAGCTCGACGTTGGCTGGCAGCAGGTTTTGGATGCGCTGGGTCGAGAAACCTTCGCCGCAGCCGATCTCGATCGCCTTCACCGTCCCCTGGCTGCCGATCTTAGAGGTTTTGACCAGCTCGGCCACACCCTTGAAATAGCCATCGAGAAGCTTTCCGCCGATCTTTCCTTGGCCTTCCTCGGTGTATTTGTGGGCGAAATCCTCCTCTTCCGGGGTGGCACGGAGATTCGTTGGGGTTGGTGTATCAGACATGCAAGCTCCTTGTGATTCCCTCTATTCTATCAAAGTTGCGACTATAAATATTCAGTCTCGCTGCGTTCCTGCAGGACTGCCTGGATATCTTTGATCTTATCGATCTGGTCTTTGGGACGACCAGCAGTGCGTCCGAAGTGTCGATGCACTGTCGGATCTTAATCTATTGATCCGTTATTGTGCTTTTTGTAATTGCACCGCCGAGACCCGTCAAGACTACTCCGCAGGCGCCCAAACCGATCCGGCCAGCTTGATATGCATCACCAGCTGCCAGGCAGGTGACTTGCCCTAAAGGTTGTGTGATTTCACTCATACAATCCTCCGGTGCGCGGGGTGTCTCGCCAAGCCCGAAACCGGTCGCAGCCGAGACAGTCGCGGCCAAGCCGAGAAGGGTGACTACGCCTCCGTATACCGCATAACCTATTTGTTCTTTGTCTATATGCAAAACCGCACTCCTTGCTATTCTCAATCAGGTGATTATACCATATTGTTTCGGCTCATCAAGTCCATGGCTGCAAGCTTCGCATGGGCACCAGATAGATAATACGCTATAGTGGAATAAGTAAATTGGAGGAACCGACCTATGAGCGATACAGACGCTGCGATTACTAACATCTTTAAGGCGTATGACGTCCGCGGACGGGTCGGCACCGAGCTGAATGCCGACGTCGCCGGACGTATCGGCCGGGCCTTCGCCAGCTGGCTGCCGCCCATCGACGGCGACGATCCGGCAGCCGCCAAGAAAGTCATCGCCGTCGGCCGTGATATGCGCCCCGATTCGGCCGAGCTTGCCGGTGCGCTCATCGAAGGCGTCCGCGCACAGGGGTATGACGTCTGGGACATCGGTGAAGTCACCAGCGATATGATCTACTTCGTCGTCGGACACTACGGCCTGGCCGGCGGCGCCATGATCACCGCCAGCCACAACCCGGGCGAATACAACGGCATCAAGCTCTGCCGCCACGAAGCCCGCCCCATCGGCCAGGACAGCGGCCTGTTCGAAATCCGCGACGCCGTACTCGCCAACGAATTTACGCCCGCCGAGCAGCAGGGCGACATCGAGACCAAGGACGTCATCGAAGACTGGATCCAGCACACCTTGTCGTTCATCGAGCCTTCCGAGCTCAAGCCGCTGCGCATCGCCGTCGATGCCGGCAACGGCATGGCCGGCAAGATCTTCCCAGAACTCGAGCCATATGTGCCGTGGGAAGTCACCGAGATGTACTTCGAGCTGGACGGCACCTTCCCGAACCATGAGGCCAACCCGCTGAAGTTCGAGACGCTGACCGACCTGATCAACAGGATCAAAGCCGAGAAGCTCGACGGCGGCATCGCTTTCGACGGGGACGGCGACCGTGCCTTCCTGGTCGATGAGACAGGGGAAGTCATGACCGGCGGTGTGATGATCTCGCTGCTCGGCGACTACTTCCTGGAACTCTTCCCTGGCTCGGCTATCCTCTATGACGTACGTGTCAGCAAGAGCGTCAAGGAGCTGATCGAAGACAAGGGCGGCCGGGCCATCCGCACCAAAGTCGGCCACTCCTACATCAAGAAGATCATGCGCGAAGAAGACGCACCGTTCGGCGGCGAGCTGGCCGGACACTTCTACTTCCGCGACAACTTCTTCGCCGACTCCGGCCTGATCGCCGCCGTTATCGGCCTGTACGTCGCCGGCCGCACCGGCAAGAAACTGTCCGAACTGCGCCAGATGTACACTCCATATGAAGCGATCCCGGAGACCAACTTCACCGTTGAGGACAAAGCCGGTGCTATCAGCCGCATCAAGGCCGCCTTCCCTGACGCCAAGACTGATGAACTTGATGGCGTGACGATCTGGCTCGAAGACGGCAGCTGGTTCAATGTCCGCTCCAGCAACACCGAGCCGGTACTGCGCCTGAACGCCGAAGCCCACGGCCGGCAGGAGCTCGACGAGCTTGTCGGCAAGGTCACGTCGCTCATCACGGAGGCCTGACCAGTGCGAGTCCTTGTCACCGGTGGCGCCGGCTATATCGGTAGCCATACGGTCATTGAACTGTTGTCAGCGGGACATCAGGTAGTTGTCGTGGATAACCTCTGCAACAGTTCGCCTGAATCGCTGCGAAGAGTCGCTAAAATTACCGGTCAGGAAGTGCCGTTCGTGGAATTGGACCTGGCGGATCGGAGTGGCCTGGCAGACGTCTTTGCCGAGCACAAGCCTGACGCAGTCATCCATTTTGCCGGTCTGAAAGCCGTCGGAGAATCGGTTGCCCAGCCGCTGAAATATTACGGAGTAAATATCGGCTCGACGGTGACGCTGTGCAGGGCCATGCAGCAGGCAGGCGTTCATAAACTGATCTTCAGCTCGTCGGCCACCGTCTACGGAACGCCGGCCGAATTGCCGCTCAAGGAAACCAGCCGCACCGGCATCGGCATCAGCAATCCGTACGGACAGACGAAATACATGATTGAACGCATCCTGCAGGATGTCGCAGCGGCAGATTCAACATGGCAGATTGGAATATTGCGTTATTTCAACCCTATTGGAGCCCACGAAAGCGGGCAGATCGGCGAGGATCCGAACGGGGTGTCCCGAATAACCTATTGCCGTTCGTCTCCCAGGTGGCAGTTGGCAAGCATAATAGTATAAAAGTGTATGGAGACGATTACGATACCGTTGACGGTACCGGCATACGCGATTACATCCATGTCGTCGACCTGGCCCGCGGACATGTCGCCGCCTTGGAACATCTCCCGGATAGTGGCACCGGTATTTACAATCTCGGTACTGGTCGCGGAACCTCGGTACTGGAACTGATACACGCTTTCGAAGCTGCCTGCGGGAAAAAATTACCCCTTGAAATAGTCGGGCGGCGACCAGGTGATATCGCCAGCTGCTACGCTGATGTGTCGAAAGCTGCAAATGAACTCTGTTGGAACGCAGAAAAATCGCTGGAGGATGCGTGTACCGATGCCTGGAGGTGGCAGTCGAAAAATCCAAACGGTTATAGCTAAGCCTTAGCTGCAAGAAATGTTCTGACCGCCTGGCCGATGAAAGCCGTTTGGGAATCGATCAGTTCCGGCGGCAGATCATCCACGGGATAGAAGCTGCCGGCTATCGGTTCATCTAGGACTTCGATCCAGTACAGCTGGGCCTGCTCAGTCCCACGCTTGCTGTCATGGAACATAGAGCCGACATACTGCGGCGGACCGACTTTGGTGTCTGCCAGTTCCTCGCTCAGAATCCGCTTGAATGCGAGCCAATCATCCCGCTCGCCCTTGTTCAGATCGGTCGCACGCACCACCGTACCTGGGGTATGCAGCATGCCAGGCCAGAACGGATCGTCGTCATCACGCGCGATCAGCAGCACCTCTACGGCCCTATCCTCGGTCATCCTGAGTGGTATGAATTCAACGATCGGCAGCGGCACCAGCCGGGCGACCTGTTCGAAGATAGGGTATGGCAAAAAGCCGGGTTCAAGTTTTCGTAACAGCTCGGCCGTCAGCCGGATATCTTCATCACTCATCTGTCCACTCACCGGTGACGCTCCCGGCTACACGACATGCAGGATTCCCTGGAGCACCAGGGCCGTGTCCTGCCAGCGTGACGCCTCTATGCTGTCGATACCCATGGCCTTGACCGGATAATCGTTGCCCCCCTCCTGGAGACGGTCACCCATGAACAGGATGTCATCCTTGGACAGGTCAAGCATGCTCATAAGCTTATGCATGCCGTAGGCTTTGTCGATGCCCGGCTTGGTGATGTCGATCGATGTACCACCGCCGACGCGGACTTCAAAGTCAGGTATACGGTCTGCGACGTAATCGCGCAGTTTGTTCTTCTTAGAGGATTCAGGATCCCAGGCCTCTTTGAGACGGACACCTTCTTCCCCGAGTTCCGCGACGATGTCCTGGCCGAGCGCCGAGAAGGTGATCTGGCTGCCCCGGTCCTCGATCGTCTCGCCGTAGGTGCGGGCTTCTTTGAGGCCGAGCGACTGGACGCCTTCGGTGAGGGCGGCGATGATGCGGTCCTTTTCGTCGGCCGTGAAGTTCTCGGCGTATACCTGGTGCCAGCTGCCTTTTGATGGGTCATAGGCATAATACTGCGTACCGCAGGTCGGCATCAGATGGAGCCTGGCCAGTTTGGCCGGTTCGGCATGCAGATCCTTCAGGAGCTGGGTCTCGAACTGTCCGAACTTGCCTCCGGAGATGACGCAGACCATGAACGTATCAAGGAGCTCAGACAGCAGCTCCGCCATCGAGTCATGTAGGAACGATTTGCTTGGTGCAAGCGTACCGTCGAGATCGAAGGCGATTACTTTTTTCATTGCTAACTCCCCTAATCGTGTTTAAAGCGTTTGCTGATATCGCCGACTTTCTGTGACAGGTCCTTGCGGGCGACCAGGATACCATGCGGCGTATTGACGACCACGACATTGTCGAGGCCGATGACCGCGACGGGCTTACTCTCATGGTTTTGGATGAATGAGTTCTCGACCTCTTCCAGCTCGACGTCCTTACCGTATATGTGGTTGCCGGCATCGTCGCTGGTGACCGCCTTGTGCATGTCGGCGAAGGACCCAAGGTCCATCCAGTCGAAGGCGGCCGGTACGACCAGCAGGTCCTCGACCTTCTCAATCAGCGCATAGTCGATCGAGACGCTGCTGAACCCAAGGTACAGTTCGTCATATGAATCTGGTGTCGAACCTTCGAGCTTGGTGTAATTCTCGCAGAGCTGCGGCGCATATGTCTCCATCTTCTGCTTGAAGGTATTGACCGATCCGACGAAATACCCGCAGTTCCACAGGTAATTGCCGCTGTTGACATACTCGTTGGCCGTCGCATGGTCGGGTTTTTCCTTGAACGATTTGACGTTGAAGACGAATTTGCCCTCATCGAGCAGCTTACCCTTTTCGATGTAGCCGAATCCGGTTGCCGGATAGTCCGGCTCGACGCCTACCAGCACCAGACGGCCCTCGGAACGGGCGATCTGGTCGGCTATCATGAAGCTGTGCTTGAAGCCGGCGACGTCGCGGATGTAGTGGTCTGCCGAGATGCAGGCGATCGGTTCGTCGTTGTCGTGGCGCCCGGCGATATACTGCAGGGCAGCGATGATACAGTTGGCAGTACCACGGCGGCCCGGCTCAACGATGAAGTACTCATCAGTCAGCTCCGGAAGCTGGTCGCGGACATGATGGACATGCCCCTGTTCCGGTACGACATAGACCTTGTCACTGACGCTACGTGCCCGGTCATATGTCTGCTGCAGCAGCGTGCGGTCCTGGCCGTCGACCTTGAGAAGTTGCTTAGGGAAATCGGGAGTTGACAGGGGCCATAGGCGCGTACCTGAACCGCCGGCGATAATTACTACAATCATGTATTCGCACCTCTTAGAAGTAAAATATATTGCTAGTATATAATGAAATCAGGCTAAATCAGAGAGGATACCGGAAACTATGGAACTATCATTACCTGCCACCACTGATAAGGAAGCAATTTTTACAGCAGTCGGCAAGCATCTCGCCGGACTGTCACTCGGCATAGCCTCAGTCGATGCGGGACGCCCCTGGGGCGGTTTCTTCGTGATGGACGAGTCGCAGACGGACGATTTCGTAGCTGAATACTTCAGCGATTATGACGGCGACATCAGCCGGGGCGGACGGCTCAGCCCCAAGATCCTGGTCGTGTCCCCCGGCGCCCGCCTCTCGTGGCAGTACCACGACCGGCGCGAGGAACTCTGGAAAGTCATCCACGGTCCCGTCGGTGTCTGTATCAGCCCGAATGATGACCTGCCCGACCCGAAACCTGTCGGTGAGGGTGAGACCGTCCAGTTCGGCACCGGGATCAGGCATCGGCTGATCGGCCTGGACGGCTGGGGAGTCGTGGCCGAGATCTGGCAGCATACCGACCCCGAACTGCCGTCCGATGAATCGGATATCGTCCGTGTACAGGACGACTACGGCCGCTGATAGTCGTTGTAATAGTATCGACACCATATCAACCCTGTATTGCATATGCTATAATTACTGGTACATACGCATAAAAACAAAAAGGCCGATATGTACAAGCAAAAACAAACAGCAAAACGTCCGTTAAAGACCCCTGTGATAATCGGGGTGGTCATCGGCATCCTTCTGCTGGGCGGATTATTATATTTCCTCAACATAAGCCGGAACAACGCCGCAAGCTCGAAGAGCCAGTCCGGGACCTCCGCTCCGGAAACAATCAATCTGAATGAAGCGACCGAGGAAGAAAAGAAAGCCAGCGAACAGGTCAAACTTGGCGATGACAAGACAGCTCCGGCACCGGCGCCCAACCCGGTTCCAGCCGACACCCAGGTGACTATCTCCAGCCTGACTCAGAATGCCACGTCGAAAGACATCGTCGTACAGACCAAGCTGCTTGGTACCGGCTGGCAGGACTGTACCCTGACGTTCACCCAGAACGGTCAGACGGTCACCAAGCAGGCAGGCGTGCTGTTCCAATCCGAGTTCTCAACCTGCAAGGGTTTCGCCGTCAAAGCTTCCGAACTGCCCGCCGCAGGCCAATGGGCCGTCAATCTGAGCGTCTCAAAATCAGATGGCACTTCCGCGACTGACGAAGATAACATAAGTATCGTAAAATAAATATATGATGAAACGATTATTACTAGCCCTCATAACTGCAGCCACCGTCGTCTCGATGGGCAGCGCTCCGGTGCAAGCTGTCTCTGGCTCCGACTGGAGGGCCGGCAGGATCATCGACGACAACGTATTCACGAACAAGGGTTCGATGACCGTCGCCGAGATCCAGCAGTTCCTGAACGCCAAGATCGGATCATCCTGCGACACCTACGGACAGAAGTCAGTCACCTACCGCTATCCGTTCGGCTCGGAGACCTATGTGACTACCAGCCGCGCCGTATATGCCGACCGCAACGGCAATCCGAAGCCGAGCGGCCAGCAGATATTCACCTGCCTGAACAATTATCATGAAGTACCGAAGACATCTCCCGGCAGCGGCCCGGTCGTGAACAACTACGGCAGCCCCAATCCTGGCAGCAACCTCGCACCAGGCTCGAAGAGCGCCGCCCAGATCATCTACGATGCAGCACAAGTGTATAACATCAGCCCCAAGGTACTGCTCGTAACCCTCGAGAAGGAGCAGGGACTGCTGACCGACGACTGGCCGCTCAACCGGCAGTATCTGTACGCCATGGGTGCCAACTGCCCTGATAGCGGCCCCGGCGGCAGCGCCAACTGCGATGCGAACTACGCCAGCTTCTCGCTGCAGATGATGGAGGGAGCCAGTCTCTTCCGTTACTACCTCGACAACATGCAGCAGCCGTGGTGGCCGTATAAGAAGCCGTTTGCCAATAATTCCATCATGTGGAACGTCAGTGAACGAGGATGCGGTTCCTCACAGGTATACATATCGTCGCTTGCGACCGCCGCCCTGTACACTTATACACCCTACCAGCCCAACCAGGCAGCACTGAACAACCTGTACGGGACCGGCGATAACTGCAGCGCGTACGGCAACAGGAATTTCTGGCGGATGTTCAACGACTGGTTCGGTACGACCCGCGGCGATCCGTTCCTGTGGTCCGTGGTAGAGACCCATATCTACGACACGGCAAAGAATACGGAGATATCGACCGATAACCTCCATCCCGGCGAAAACTATAAGGTATCGGTAAAAGTAAGGAATATGGGGACCGAAATCTGGTACCGCGATGGGCCCAACCCGATCAGACTGGCTACTTTCGCCCCTAAGAACCATCTAAGCCGTTACTGCGACACATCATGGCTATCCTGCTCCCGTCCGGCAAAACTTGTCGAGGATGCCCTAGTCCCCGGCCAGGAAGGACACTTTGAATTCACTACCGCGGCAGTAAATGAACTGGGTGAGTTCCGGGAATTCCTGCATCCGGTACTGGAAAACAGGGAGTGGATGACCAACGACACCGGGTATCATATATATAGCCGTACGACCAATCGCTATGCATGGGATTGGATGAGCTATGGCGCCTGGACTGACGCCAACCGGACCATACCGGCCGATATCAACAATCTCGAGCGGAATCAGACGGTCTATATCACGCTGCGGATGCGAAATGCCGGGGCGTCGACCTGGTACAACACAGGGCCGAATCCCGTAAGCGTCGCAACTGCTCAGCCATCTCGTCCGGACGGGAAGATCTCACCACTTTGTGCCGCAGAATGGTCGACCTGCAGCCGGCCTGCGCTGATGACAGAATCGAGCGTAGCGCCAGGATCAATCGCGACATTCCGCTTCCCTATCAAAGCAAATGCAGCCATCGGTGAACACCGCGAGTATTTCAAGCCTGTCGTGGAATTCAAGGGATGGGGTACTGACAACCCCAATCATATGTACCTGAAGGTTACGCACTAATCCGATTCGGAAGAATGACTTGCGAATATATATCTCTTGAAGATTATATAATTCCATACGGGGATTGCGCACATCACCACCAGTTTGCCGATACGGGGATCTATGCCGGCGCGGTGCAGCAGTTCTACCGCGACATTGAGCAGGACCAGGTTGATGAGCGCCAGCGTGCCATACATGATCAATTGCCGCTTAGCGGTGCTACGGTGCGTATCACTCTTGAATGTCCACAACCTGTTGATCGTGAAGCTTGTCAGAAGCCCAATCCCGAAGCTGATAGAATTAGCGACCAGCAGTTTCCAGCCCGCAATTGAATACATCGCAAAAAAGGACGCGTATTCAAGTGCGAAGGCCGACCCGCCGGCCAGCAGATATCTGACTATCGGGTTCTGCAACAGGCGCTTCACTTCTTAGTGTCCTCAGGGTGTCGGTCTGACAGATTGGCCTCGATGATCGCAATCTTCCGGGCTAGCAGCACTATGCGTTCTTGCAACTTCTTCTCCTGTATATAACCGCTGAAGATTGAAAAAATAAAAGCAAGAGTCAGAAGATACAGCAGTAAATCTGCTCCACGTGTGACGCCGAGTAGTTTTGCCAGCTGATTGGTGGCATCCGGCACCAATACGGCCACGATAGCCACCACCACGAACAGGCTTGCCAGAACTTTCGTCCACGCTTTGAGCTTGCGACTCGTCGGATCCGCCAATACTCGGTAGAGGAACAATATGAATCCACCGATCAGTACTATTTGTATGAAGATCATTTCTTTGAAATCCTATGGAAGAAAAGATCAATGGTAATGTTGATCGCATTGAGCATCGGCTGACCTTTCGCTTTGGAGTAGCTGCTGTAAGTTACAGTAGCCGGCAGCTCGTCATAGGCAAACCCATGTTCACCGACCCTATGTATGACTTCTGATGCATGGGTAAAGTCTGAAAGTGTAAGCTTCAGTTTATCGGCGAAATTTCGGTTGAAGACGCGGAGTCCGATATGGGGATCAGTCAGATGTATACCGGTCGTGCGGCTAGAGAAAAGAGCGGCTAACTTCAGGAACATCTGCTTGAGCGGACTGATGTTTTCAACGGTTCCTTTGAACCGCGAACCGAATACGATATCGAGGTCATGTTTCTTCAGGTGCTTCAGCATACGTACGGCGTCCAGGACGTCATGCTGCCCATCTGCATCTATCGTTATGAAGTGTTTTACGCGAGGATCCTGCAGCGCAAAATCAACACCGGTCTGAGTCGCTGCACCTGCTCCGAGATTTATGGGGTGATTGACGAGCATCGCACCCGTTCCCTTTATCTTTTCCGCTGAGTCGTCGGTACTTCCGTCATTCACGCAGATCAACAGTTCAAAATGTTTTTGCACCTCGTGAATCACCTTCTCTACCATTCCTGCCTCGTTATATACGGGCATTATGACAGCAGTATCGGTACTCACTTTTTTCACTTCTCTTTCCTCGCGGACTCTGGTCGGTTAGTAGACTATTCGCACTGCTGGTATTTTACCAAATTCTCGTGCAACTTCCTCGTGTGAAGCCTTATCAGTGATGATATAGAAGGTTTCACCCTCCGTACCGGCAATCTGGGCACATCTTTGGATCGTCTGGATCAGACGACTTTGATCTTTCTGGCTGAATGTACCGAACAACAGATTCTGGTAAGCTTTCAGATTGCATCTGGCTGCTTCACGTTCATTGGGGGCCGCTCCATAGCCCAATACATTCGCCCAGTATGGTATCTGCATATGTGAGAAGAACTTCTGCTGTTCGAAATCATAATGGATCGACACTGAGTTGAATTCCTGCAGAGACTCACGTTGGCTCAATTTATAATATAGGGTGACATCATTATCGAAGAATGGCGGTTTCTTTTCTGACGAAAAAGCGCGGAGCAAGGCCCGCTCCTCTCGAATCGGATTACCGCTTTGCCCGATGAGCAGCATCATAGTCATCGTCGGAACGACCGCCATCAGGAGCATCAGCTTGTAGCCCGTGATCGAAAGACGTCTGACAATCAACCCGAACAGGGTAGCTACGAATATCGTCAGTATGAGAACTTCCACGAGCAGTGAAGTCTTTATGACATAGTATCGTAGTTCACCGACGCTGAAATACTGATATATCGCCAGACAGCCGAGAAGTATGAGCAGTGGCATAAGAACGAAAGTTGCAAGGTTTGCCAACCGCTTATGTATCCTGTCGGAACTGACCAGATAAACCAGTAGGATGATGCCGAGCAAGATGACGCTGGCATGGAAGCTATACAGGGAACCATTCAGATTGATACTTTCTGAAGCTGATTGGCTCGAATACTTTGATTGGAGATATACAGGCACCAGATGCAGCCCGAATGCCAGTACGACCGGCACTGTTGCCCGGATGCCGGACAGCGTCAGGGCGGGGATCTTCAATGTCCGTGGCAGCCAATAGAGCAATCCGGTGAGCACGAACGCAGGCGCTAATAAAGGCCAGTTTGCGGTAGCTGCAAACGTCAGTAACAAAAAACAGGTAAGCGGTATGTGTCTGTCTTTTGCAGTATCCTCATCTTCATTTTCATCTTGCGCGCGGATATCAAGCAGATACAGGCAGCCTGCAAGAACAGTAGCGCAGATATAGTAGAAACTAAGAAATCCATTATAGAAATACGGGAGCAGGAAGAATAAGGTGAGAGGTATACCAAGCGCCAGTGCGATAGACAGGCCCTCAGATAGCGATGTCTGCGTTTTATCCCGGATCGTCCTGTACATACCCACAGTCAGAAGATAGGCAGTATAGCTCAACAGAAAAGCTACGATCAGATACTGGGCGATATACACTTTGCTGCTTGAAGCCCAGGTAAGTTCATCCGGCGTAAGGGCATAACTATCTTCTATAAAGCCTGTCGTCAGATGGAATCCTATAGGATAGTTGTTTTGTGCCGAATATTTCAATCCCTCCTGCGCCGTCGCTTCAGCGATGAAGGAGTAGTGATTCGTTCCGTCTATCGCTTGCATGCCTCCTAATGTCGCACTTCGGTATACCCCGTTAGGGCCGAAACAGAACAATGCGACTGGAACGATGAAGATCGCAGCAGTCAGGACCGTGTATAGGTCACTGCGCATAATTACCTTTACGGCACGGATTTGCGGCCTGCGCATGTACTGTAACGCGAGCACCGCAGCCGACATGACAATAGCCGTGAATACGAAACCTGTCCCGGAGGCTACGAACAGCTGTAGGTAGCCGCAGATCTGGAAAATAACATAAAAAAACAGCAGCGCGAGTACGGCTCTGGCAAAGTAACTGCGGACCAGTGACGGAAATGGCATTCCTATGATCAATCCCGTCAATAGTAGCGGGAACAGAAAGAACTTTACGCCGACAATATATAGGATAAGGCTGGCGACCAGCAAGGATGGATAGATGAATCTCCGAACGGCAGGACTGCTCAGTCTAAACATCTTTCACGCCAGCATAAATCTCAGCTAACTGACGAGCTACGATCGGGTAACTATAGCTTTGCTTGAACTCAGTTGATTTCTGGGCAGATGCCGTGAAATCCATTCTTTGAAGCTCGCGGGCCAGCTCGTAGTAACTGAATGCAGCCGTAAGCGTCATATAGTGCGCATCACCGCTCAGCTGCTTGAATGAAGCCGTCGGATAGGCGATGACCGGCCGGTCGTTTGCGAACGCATTATTGAGAGCCGCTGAAGAGACGCTAGAGTAGTATACCTTCTCATAAGGATACACGCAGACATCTGATTCACGTATCAGTGCGTTAAGCCGGTTATCATCCTCGATGAATCCAGTAATATACACCCGGCTGGTAAGTCCCAGCTTCTGTATCAGATCAGTCAGGTCGTTATATATGGAGTGGTCATGATCCTGATGCATACCTCCTACGATTGCCAGTTTGTAATTCGGGGGAAGGAAACTAAGGGCTTTGATCGCATGATCGACGCCTTTGAACTTATGCAGGAATCCGGTAGTAGAGTATATGATGTCGCCGGGCTGACGGTTGAGCTTTTCAGCAATCTCAGTAGTCTTCGTCGTAGTATCTATGGCCGGTACGGGAATTGTGATCTGTTGGATTCGCCCGGCGTCAATTCCGAGGCTGGTCAGTCCGTTCATGGTCACGGTGTTATGGACGAGTACGAGATCTGCCAGCTTCAGGGCATCGACGAAATACTGATGATAGAACGACTCCTTGCGGCGCGCTCTGAGATAGTGCAATACGCTGCGGGGCGCGATCCCTGCCCGCCGAGCCGGACTAAAAGCGACCGACGGCGCCGTATGCACTGTCACGACGAGCCGTTTGCCCGCCTGTTTGGCAGCCTGGCAGGCCATGAGGAATTCATCTTTCGGGTAGAACGAGAATTCATGCTGCACGTGGAGGATATCATAGTCCGCAAGCTCCTTGACGAGCTTCTGGTATACCTCTGCCTTCTCTGCCGGCTGCATGACCCGTATCTTGTTCGGCGAGACATCGAAGAACGCATTCTGCACTTCGGCGTTCCCCGACATCGCCTCCAGGAACATCTCCTGATATTTCCCGATACCGCAATCTTCGCAGTGCGTACTGAAATGCAGGACTTTGACTGCCATGATTACACCCCTTCCATAAATTTAACTATCTGTTCATATGTCTGTGTCCATGTCACCGGCCGGTATTGTTTGAGCCGTTCCCTGGCCACGCCACGGCTGGCAGGATCCATCAGATGCTGCAGCGCCGCCAGGCACTCTTCCGTCGACACCGGACTGAAGTATGTCATCAGGTCACCGGCGATCTCAGGTATGCTGCTGGTATTGCTGCAGGCGCAGGGAAGGCCCCTGACCGCACTTTCCGCGACGGGCAGCCCCCAGCCTTCATAGAAGCTCGGATATACGCTGAAGCTGGCATTGCCATACAGCCAGCTGAGCTCTTCGTCGCCGATGTCGCTCATGACGAACATACTGTCCTTGGTGTCAGGATCCGTCTTGATAATCTCGGTGATATCGCCGGCCAGCCACCCGGGCCGCCCGACGACCACCAGTGGAGGCAGGCTGATACCGCGTGACCTGGCAAGCTTGTAGGTGTAGTACAGCAGCGTATGATTCTTGCGTGCTTCCACGGTACCGACGCAGAGTATGAACTCCGGTACTTTGCCGCCGTCACCGCTAAATACCGGATGGGCCGGCTTCATGGGCTTAGTCGTATTGAAATCGTCACCGAGCCTGAATACCTCCATGGCAGGTATCGTGAGCTGCTGCTGTTTCAGCCAGGCACCGAGATCCTTCCTCGTATTCTCCGATATGCACAGGATCAGGTCGCATTCAGGCATGACCATGCGGTTATAGCGGTCCATCGTGATCGTCGAGTGGCCCGAGTACTGCGGCTGGACCAGCGGGAGGACATCGTAACTTATCTGTACCAGTTTGACACCCGCTTTTTTATACTCCAGAACCGTACTGATGTAATGGTCATTATGCCACTCTCCCATCGGGATGAGCAGTATGTCGCCGCTTGAGACTTCAAGTTTCTTGTATGCCGCCCTGCCCGCTTCCATCGCCATGTTTATGAACCTGCCGGGCACGGGCAGTTTGTACGAATCCTTGAGCTTCTGCATGACATGCGCGCCCTTACGGGTGGCCTTACGGACCTGCGACCGCGATGTGTGGAGCTGCACGTAGTGCAGCGACTTACCCCTGTTCTGGAGCGTCAGGCCGATGTCCACATAGTAGAATTCCTTACCTAGGTTGTCCCAGACGACGAACTCCGGGACATGCTCACTTTTGAGGTATCTCTGGACCAGTTCTTCGATAACCCTCGGGATGCCTGTCAGCCGGCCCTGCCAATGGGCCAAGTAGGTAATATCTATGATTGTACGCCGCATGTTAGTACCCATTATACAAAGTAATAGTACTTTAGTAACGGTCAATAGTATGCAATACTCTAAGTATAAATATGAAGCTGAAACACGCCCTTACGAACATACCTGTCGTCTCTCCGGTGCTGACATTACGCCGCAGGCTCGCCGGATTGCAGGATCAGCTGAACCAGGTCAAACAGGAGCTCAGCGAGCTCACGCCGGGACTGGCCGGCACGAAATTAGATTATCTGGAATTCAAGGACAATACGCTGAAGCACCGCGACCTTCTCGGCGAGCATCTGGCGACTTCCGGCCAGAAGATAGACAAACTTATCGAAAAGACGAACGAGATGAGCCATCAGATCGCGATCATCGAACGGACGGTCAAGAACGGTACCGGCAGCTCATCGGCGCCATCGTCCGACAGCGGCAAGAAGCTGCTGGCGGACGACCATTCGCTCGACGATTTCTACGTTAAATTCGAGAACCGGTTCCGGGGCGACGAAGCGACCATCAAAGAGCGTCAGAAGCTCTACCTGCCCTACATCGATAAGGCGCATGCCGCTACCGGCAAGCAGGCAAGCTCCGTGCTCGACATCGGCTGCGGTCGTGGCGAGTTCCTGGAGCTCATCCGCGAACATAAGCTGACACCGATCGGACTGGACCTCAACATCACCATGGTCGAAGAAGTACAGGCCAAAGGCATCGAAGCGACCCAGCAGGACGCCTACGACTATCTGCTCGGTCAGAAATCCGACAGCATGCTGGCTATCACGGGCTTCCAGATCGTCGAGCATATACCGTTCGATGACCTGATCAGGATATTTACTGAATGCTACCGTGTCCTCGCCCCCGGCGGCATCATCATCTTCGAAACACCGAACCCCGAGAATATTGTCGTCTCGGCGCATACCTTCAGGTATGACCCTTCCCATCTCAATCCGCTGCCACCGAACCTGCTCAGCTTCGTGGTTGAGACGAGGGGCTTCCAGGACATTGAGATCCTTCGCATGCATGCGGTCAAGGAAGACATGCCCGTGCCCGAGGATCCGCTGCTGGCAGAACTGTCGAACCTGATCTACGGCCCGCGCGACTACGCAGTCATAGCCGCCAAGCCGAAGCGGTAATCCGGCCTGCCGTCCATATTCTGGCTACCATGATTCCGGACTTCCGGCCGGCTTGCTGCGCACAGTTCCTTACGCCCGCTTGGCAACCCTGGCAGTAACAGGCGGCGCGATTATATACGGCGTTTTCTCGTCCTTCGTTACCGTGAAGCTTACTGCGTCTTCCCACCAGTCATATTGCGTGATGCCGTCGCTGTGGCTGATAGCGACATCTATCAGGTAATTGCCTTCGTTGAAGACGTTCGGGATCTCCCATTCCATGACGCCTGACTCGCCTGCTCCGTATGATCCTGCATCGATGCGTTTCAGCTTGGAGTTGATGCCCATCAGCTGAGCCCCGGCCGTATTCTTGATCAGGAATCCGAATATCGGGCCGTGCGCCGCGACCTTGGCCGTGAATGACACTTCCAGGGTGATGTTCGTGACGGTCTCGTTGATACTCGTGCCCGGCTTCAGCCGCGCCGACGTCTGCACGACGCCCTGATCGCCCCATCGTTTCGATTTCGCGTCCCGTGCCTCGGACGTGCCCTGTGAATCAGCCGGTGTGAACAGCTTGGTATAGGCGGCTGCGACGTCGCCCGACGTACCCGTGGTGACCAGTTCGTTCTCATTTATCAGTATTGCCCGGTCGCAGTACTCCCGCACGGCCGACATGTCATGGCTGACGAATACGACGGTCTTCTTCTGCTTCTTGAGGCTGCGGAAGTATTCGAAGCATTTCCTCTGGAAATCAGCATCTCCTACGGCCAGCACCTCATCCACGAGCAGGATGTCAGCATCAGCCCTCGTCGCCATCGAGAATGCCAGGCGGACCTGCATGCCGGAGGAATAATTCTTCAGTTTCTGGTCCATGAAACGCTCCAGCTCGGCGAACTTCACGATATCGTCGTACATTGCATCCAGCTCATGCACCGAGAAGCCGAGCATCGCCCCGTTCAGATAGACATTCTCGCGCCCCGTCAGTTCACCGTTGAATCCGACTCCCAGTTCGATGAACGGTACGAGCTTGCCGGTGACGCTGACCGACCCCTCCGTCGGCTGATAGATGCCGGCCAGAATCTTCAGCAGCGTGCTCTTGCCGCTGCCGTTACGGCCGACGATGCCGAAGAACTCGCCCTTTTTGACGTCGAATGAGATGTTGCGGAGGGCGTGCTGCGTCTCGGTGGTCTTTGTGACGCCGCCACGCTTATAGCCGCCTGTCACCAGTCCTTTTATAGAGTTAGCCTTCAGATGGTTGAGGCTGAAATTCTTTGAAACGTTCTTAACTGAGATTGCGATTTCTGTCTTCATTACACTTCCTCGGCGAAATACTTAGATCGTTTTCTGAAATACATGACCGACAGGACTGAGATTACGATGACGAGGGCGATAGGGAGCAGCCAGACGAGCTTGTTGACGTACAGGTCGCCCAGCGTGATAGTCTGCGGCGTAACGATCACCTGGCGGGCATCCTGGATGATCTGGGCGACCGGGTTCAGGATCAGTAACTTCTGGGCTGCCTCAGGTACCAGTGACAGCGGGTAGAGTATCGGCGTCGCATAGAACGCGCCCTGCATCAGCACTTCCCAGATGTAGCTGATGTCACGGAACCGGATGAAGGCGGCACTCAGGAAGAAGGCGAAGGCTACGGCGAGTGCGGTCAGCTCCAGCAGGAGCGGTATGAACAGGAACGCTTCGAGGCCGAGCTTGACATCGGAGATGACCATGAAGACGGCGATGACCACGAAGTTCAGTAACAGGTTGATGAACGCCGCCACACACCCTGACAGGACGATGACGTATTTCGGAAAATTGATCTTACGTATCAGGTCGCCGCGGGAGAAGATGGACATGATGCTGCCGGTCGTGATGTCAGTGAAGTAGTTCCAGAGGACGATGCCGAGCAGCAGATAGACCGGATAGTGCGGCACCGCGTCGCCGATCTTCAGGAACTTAGCGAAGACGATGTACAGGATCAGGAACATCAGCAGCGGCCGGAGCAGCGACCAGAAATAACCAAGAATAGAGCCTTGATACCTTAACCGGAAATCGGTTTTGATAAGCTGAGACAGTATAATTATAGAATATCGATATCGCTGTCTGATTTTATCCACTATAGCCTCAATTATAGCTTAGCGGCGGTCAATGACAAACACGCAGCACTTCCGGTACGCGCCCGCCGTGGCTATGGGTATTCCCGCCGATAGTATGCTAATAATAGCAGTATGTCGAAACTACAGCTCCTATTCGAAGCCGGGCCGATGGTCGACATACGGAAGACTGGCGTCGGATACTACACCCACCAGCTCATCGCCAGCCTGGCGGCCCAGCCAGACAGCCCCCTTGAGATGACCGGGTATTATTACGATTTCCTGAGTCATAATCATAAGGTTCCACCACCGCTGCCGAACGTGCAATACAAGCAGATCCGCCTCATCCCCGGTAAGCTGCTGTCAGTATGCCGCCGGCTGCAGTTCCAGCCGCCGCTTGAAGCATTCGTGCGCCACAAGGCGGATGTCACCCTGTTCACGAACTACGTCAGCCTGCCGTCATTCACCAGGAACAAGTCAGCCCTTGTCATCTATGACCTGAGTTTCCTTGACCATCCGGAGTACCTCCAGGAAGTGAACCTGCGGTATCTGCAACACTTCTGTCCGCCGTCGATCCGGGCGGCCGATGTCATCATCACCATCTCAGAGTTTACCCGGCAGCGGATACTGCATCATTTCCCTGACATCAAAGCTGATATCGTCATCACGCCGATCCCTCCGGATATGCCGCCGAGTCCCGGTCCGCTGGGCAGCCGGCTTACACAGCTCGGCATACGTCCTGGCGGCTACATACTCTATCTTGGCACTATCGAGCCCCGCAAGAACATACAGAACCTGGTCAAGGCATACGCCGCCCTGCCCGCCTCTGTCCGTGATGCATACTCCCTGGTCATCGCCGGGGGCAGGGGCTGGAAGGATGAAGCGATCCTCGCCGAGATCAAGCGCCAGCAGGAACGAGGCCTGTCGGTCGTGATGCCCGGCTATATCACCGAAGAAGAGAAGAATGCGCTGTATGCCAACAGCTCCTGTTTCGTGCTGCCCTCACACTACGAAGGCTTCGGTATGCCCATACTTGAGGCGATGCAGTATGACATTCCGGTCCTGGTCAGCGATATACCGGTATTCCATGAAGTGGCGCAGGACGCGGCCGTATACTTCAACAAGGATTCCCCTGAAGATATCGCATCGAAGATCACCGCCCTCCTCACCGGCCTACCGCTCCGGGACCGTCTGGTACACCGGGCACGCAGGCAGCTCGGTACGTTCAGCTGGTCCCATAATGCCAAACTAGTAACAGACGCACTCATCCGGGTGCGTCAGTGATTGAGCCTATCATGATTGCGGCCTAATCGGGTATACTGCAATTTATGAACAGAACGATACTCATCACAGGAGCAAACGGTTTCGTCGGTCATCATGTCGGCCGTGAATTCAAGGACAATGGCTACAAAGTCATCGGCGTCGGACAGGACGAAAGCGCCACCGAGACGAATGCTTCGATTCTAGACCAGTATATTGCCTGCGACCTGTCGTCCCCCGAAGATGTCGCCTCCAGGATCGATTTCAGCGGCGTTGATGCCGTCCTGCACCTCGCCGGGCTGGCTGCGGTCGGGCCGTCATTTGACAGTCCTCTGCTCTATATCACAGCCAATATCGGTATGGAGATCAACCTGTACGAAACCGCCCTCTCGCAGAAACAGTTTCCACGCTTCGTCGTCATCAGCAGCGGCAGCCTCTACGACGCCAAGGCCGAGCTGCCGATCACGGAGTCGTCGCCCGTCCTCCCCTCGTCCCCGTATGCCGTCAGTAAGCTCGGGCAGGAGCAGATGGCCAAGTATTACAATAACCGCGCGTTCGAGTCCATCATCGCCCGCCCGTTCAACCATATCGGCCCGGGTCAGGGCCCCGGCTTCATCGTACCCGACATCGCCAAGCAGCTGGTAGACGTCGAACGCAAGGCCATCCCGACAGTCATGGTCGGCAATCTGGACGCCCAGCGCGACTACACCGATGTCCGTGATATCGCTGTCGCCTACCGCCTGCTCATCGAGAAAGGTCAGGCCGGCCATACGTACAACATCTGCTCCGGCACCCCGCGCAGCGGGAATGATATCCTTGCCGGCCTCAAATCAGCCAGCGGCATCCAGGCTGAGATCGCCCAGGACCCGGCAAAGATGCGCCCAGCCGATACCCCGGTCATCTTCGGCAGTCATGATAAGATTACGGAGCACACCGGCTGGCAGCCTTCGATCCCTCTTGAAACGACCCTCAAAGACGTTATCGCCGACTGGCGCTCAAAATAACACGCCTCACATAAAACCGGCCGGTATTTCTTAGTACCAGCCGGTCAGCCATCGCCGTGGCGGAGACTATTACATCAGCTGATTGTTGGAAGATTCCAGTTTGATGTCGTGCTGGACCATCAGCTTGACCAGGCCAGGGAAGTCAACCTTGCGCTCCCATCCGAGGACTTTTTCGGCTTTCGTCGGATTGCCGAGCAGGATATCAACCTCTGCAGGACGCATGAATTCCGGGTTCTGCTTCACATACGGCTTCCAGTCGTCGATACCGACTTCTTTGAATGCCAGCTCGAGGTATTCGCCGATGGAATGTGTCTCACCGGTCGCCAGGACGTAGTCGTCCGGCTTGTCCTGCTGGAGCATGCGCCACATACCTTCGACGTAGTCACCGGCATAGCCCCAGTCACGCTTCGGATCAAGATTGCCGAGTTCTATATGGCTCTGCTTGCCGAGATGGATACGGGCGACCGCGTTGCTGATCTTGCGGGTCACGAACTCGATGCCGCGCCGCTCACCCTCGTGGTTGAACAGGATGCCGCAGCTTGCCTGGATGCCGTAGCTTTCACGGTAGTTCTTGGTGATCCAGTGCCCATAGAGCTTGGCGACGCCGTATGGGCTGCGCGGATGGAACAGTGAATCCTCATCGTAACCCTTACCGGGCCGGTTGTAATCCAGACCGCCGAACATCTCTGATGTGGATGCCTGGTAAAACTTGATGGTACTTTCACCATGGGTGAGGCGGATGGCTTCAAGTATGTTCAGGACGCCCTTGCCCGTGATATCGGCGGTCAGCTGCGGATTCTTGAAGGAATAGCCGACATGGCTGATAGCCGCCAAGTTGTAGACTTCGTCCGGCTTGGATATTTCGATCGCCCGTACCAGGGATCCCGGGTCGATCAGGTCAGCCTGTACGATCTTGACGTACGGCTGCTCCTGCTCAAGCCGTTCACGCTTAGGATTGTGCTGTCCGCGGACGATCCCATACACTTCGTAACCTTTACCGTGCAGAAGTTCTGCAAGATGGTATCCATCCTGACCTGTTATTCCGGTAATCAACGCAGTCTTAGCCATTCGTTCCCTCTCTTATACCTACCTTACCCTTGTATTCTGTTTCCATAGTATAGCATCAATCTGACGCTACGGCTGCGCCAGCGTCGTGGTGGTGCGCATTAAACAACGCCCAGGTGGCCAATAGTACTCCCGTTACGCATTCCCCCTGCGTAACTAAGCGGTCTATCTCAGTCCGGGTCAGCCAGTACGTCATGAAAACTTCCCCGGGATCCGCTTCTGCCACTGCTTCGTGCAGGCCGGTCGCTATGAAGACATGCATTTTCCGCGCCTCGCGGCGATTATTCAGATAGAACCATCCTATCTTGCGGAGATCGCCGCTATAGCCGCCCTCTTCCGCCAGTTCCCGTAATGCTCCCTCTTCGGGTGACTCTCCGTCTTCGATCATTCCTCCCGGGAACTGGTACAGCCACTCATTGGGCGGATAACTGTACTCTTTCTGGATCAGTATCTTTTTATCATCATCCACGGCGACGACCGTGGCCGCATCGTTCCCGTGCATACCGAAATGCATATAATCCGTCATTGTGCCATCAGGCAGCAGCACGGTATCTTCATACACTTGTATCCGGGGATGGTCCAGCAGCTGTCTGGAGCTTACGGTCTTCCATGTATCCATATGTCTCTCCAAGGTTACGTTCCATTGCCGGTAACATGGGCTATTATACATACATGAGTAAGATCGTCATCGACGCCCGTGAGTACACTTCCACCACCGGCCGCTATATGTTCCGGCTCGTGCAGTACCTCGAGAAACTTGAAAACCAGGACTCTTCAGGCCATGAATACACCATCCTGCTGAAACCGAAGGACATGGAAGTCTACCCCCTGTACAATCCACGCTTCACCAAGGTCGCCTGTCCGCACAAGGAATTCACGTTCGACGAACAGCTCGGACTGCTCGGCCAGATCAAAGACCTGAAGCCCGACCTGGTGCATTTCGGCATGGTCCAGCAGCCCATCGGATACCGTGGCCTCACCGTCACCACCATGCATGACCTGACGACGGTCAGGTTCAGGAACCCCGCCAAGAACCGGCTGATGTTCACGGCGAAGCAGCAGGTATACAAAGGAGTGAACCAGTATGTCGCCCGCAAATCCGCCGCCATCCTGACGCCTACCCACTACGTCAAACAGGATATCGTCAACTATACGCACATATCGCCTGACAAGGTCATCGTGACGCACGAGGCCGCCGACCTGATACCCGATACTGCCGAGCCGGTATCCGCTGTCGCCGGCAAGAGGTTCATCATGTACCTAGGCCGGCCACTGCCGCACAAGAACCTCGGCCGGTTGATTGATGCTTTTGAGAAGCTGAAGCAGACCTATCCGGACCTTTGCCTGGTGCTGGCCGGCAAGACCGATCCTCTGTACGAACGCCACTATAGTGACGTCCAGCGCCGCAGGATTCCAGATGTCATCTTCACGGGCTATGTCAGTGAAGGCCAGCTGCGGTGGCTGTACGAGAACTGCCAGGTCTATGTATTCCCGGCCCTCAGCGAAGGCTTCGGCCTGCCCGGTCTCGAGGCGATGATACACGGCGCCCCGGTGGCCAGCAGCAATGCTACCTGCCTGCCCGAGGTCTACGGCGAAGCCGCCCACTATTTCGACCCGTTGTCGGTGGATGATATCGCGCGGGCCGTATCAGACCTTCTGGAGAGCCCGCAGATCCGCAGCGACATGATTGAGAAAGGCAGGGCGCAGGCCGCGAAATATTCCTGGCAGCGCATGGCCGAGCAGACAAGATCCGTATATCAGTCGACACTTCCGGATGACGTCACTTGTTAAGCATAAACGAAAAAATGTTATACTAATGCCTAGATGGCACATGAGTCCGGGAAGTATGCAAATCTAGAGGGATTACGGGGGTTAGCTGCGCTTATCGTGGTGGTACTCCACTTCGTCTGTGCTTATACACCCTTCCTCATCGGCTTAGAGGTTACAACCCGGCATACTCCGTTGGACAGAACGATAGCCGGCAGTCCACTAATGTTATTCTTTGCCGGGGGTTTTTCGGTCTGTATCTTCTTCGTGCTGAGCGGCTTCGTGCTGAGCAACAGCTTCTTTAAGCGTAAAACGCATAGCGTACTGGTTTCAAGTTCTGTCCGGCGCTATTTCCGGCTGATGATACCGGCACTGGGATCAATACTGCTGGCATACGTCGTCCTGCGGGCGGGTGCCATGCCCGTACAGCAGACTGCACAGCTGACCGAATCATTCAGATGGCTGGGCGGATCGCATTGGCAGTTTATTCCGAGTCTTCCCGAAGCCCTTTATCAGGGGCTGTACGGCGTCTTTTTCACGGGCTTCGTATCGTACAACCCCGTACTATGGACAATGCAGCTAGAACTGTATGGTTCATTCATAGTGTTCATGTTCCTTGCCCTCTTCGGTAAATTACAGAGACGATGGATATTTTACATACTGCTGGCACTGATTACGATGAAGACGTACTATCTGGCTTTCGTGCTTGGAATGGTGCTGTGTGATATCTGGGTGAATCATCCGGAACTTATCGAACGGGTTCGTAAACCTATACTTGCTGGCCTGCTCGGTGTCGCACTCGTTATCGGCAGCTGGCGATACGGCAGTATTTATCCGCATTACTACGACAGCCTTCAAGTGCCATTATTTACAACTCCAGAATTCATCACTTTCGCAAATATCCTTGCTGCTTTAGTAGTAGTCTTCGCTGTCCTGCGGCTCAATCTAGTTTCACGCTTCTTCGAGACCAAACCTTTGCAATTCCTCGGAAAAATTTCATTTTCGCTCTATCTTACGCACTTCATAGTCATGGGCAGCTTTGCGTCAATACTGTTCAACATGCTGATGCCGCGGTATGGATACGGTACGAGTATCTTACTTATGGCTCTGCCAACTATATGTGTAACTTTCCTGATAGCGATCCTGTACACCAGATATGTCGATCAGCCTTCAATCCGATGGTCAAAGAACATCGGCAACTGGCTTATGGGTCCTGGGAAAAACCCACAGGAGCCGGGGCCGTCAACGATAACCGCTATCGATCTGCAGCCTCTGGCCCGGAAACCGGTCGTTGAAACTGAATAGCAGCATTCGACCGGACGGTCCCGATCAATTCCGCTCCGGAATAACCAGCTTCTGAGGATGCAGGTCGCTCGGGTCGAACTCGCCGGCCATGGTCGACGTCATATTACCCTTGCCCGCGAACCGGAACGTATGGACAGTGCCGGGATCCATGGTGACATAGCTGTCTTCGGGGGAATCAGCTGAATACTGGCGGACTGTCACGTCTTCGGGCGTGTCTTTGGACGCGGTAGCGACGAGAGGATCGCCGTCATGGATTGTGAAGTATTCGGGGTTATCGTGGTAATGATTGCCCAGTTCTACGCTTCCAGCGCCTTTGATCGCCAGGGCAGTGACGCGGGTCTTGCGGCCGTCTGGGGTCTGGGTTACGGCCTCGCGGATCGTGCGGCGGTCATCATCATGAACGGTCTCGAGGACAGGTATGTTTGGCGTGCTGATGAATTCTGTGTGTGTATGTTTCATAATATCAGTATTATATATCAGCTTGATAACTTTGTCAATAGTGTTTATGCTTAGCTATGCGTTAGCCGTTTGTGTATTTCCGGGTGTTTCGTACTTAGGCAGCATTGCACCTACGACCGGAACACTGATTATCAATGCATCATTCACCAAACTTGTAACATCCTCGTGATGTATACCTGAACTTCCCAATTGGTATTGCGACAAATAATCGGCAGCCAAGCCTACCGTCAATGCGGCGGCCACGGCCACGGCTCTTGTCCTACGTACCGTCGGAGTATTGCCTCTGGCATCCTGACGTGCAACATATACTTCTGATGCAAGCTTACCGACTTGATATCCTACGTAACCTACCGGGGCAACAAAGTGTAAATCATCTGTTACATCGAAGGCGGCAGGTATGCTTTCATGGGGTTCCGGACTGAATCTATTCACCATCTGCCCGGTCAGGAGCGGCGTCTCCATCGCTATGAGACCTACTAAGTTGTTTCTAACACTCAATACCCTGTCATGCACCGATCCAAATCTTTCATTCATGAATACATATTATCATATTTATATAATTTTGTCAATATCTCTTGTAGGTATGATCTGAGAGTAGGCCTTGTTCAGTGAAGCCCTGCCATACCCCGTGCAGCCCCTTTGAGCAGGTCGAGCCTGGTTGCTAGTCCGTATCCTGGCACATGGGCTTCTAGCTGCCGCAGGGCGGCCTCCTCATCACCGACGGGGACTCCGTCGAGTACATGGCCGAGCAACAGTCCGCCGGCCTTTTCCCATACCTTAGTTGCCAGCGTGATGCGCTCCGGGGCCGGCTCACCGGTAATACGGTAAGCGTCCCCGTAGACATGCCTGAAGATGTCCAGGCTGCGGCCCATATGGGACTCGGAGGTTACGAGGCGGATAGATTCGATACCTTGCGGTCTGACGATATCCTTCTTCGTGAAGCATGCGTTACCTATCGTCTCCCGGGCGCTCGCTTCGCCAGTTATCAGCTTTGAGGGTACGCCCTGGGAGATTGCATACTCCTGCATCGCAGCAGCCTCAGTCATGGGAAGCTCACCTGTTTCCAGGAACGACCACCTGCCGCTGACGATCAGATGTGCCGCCGCGCCGGCCTGAAGCAGCGCGATCGCCGTATTCATACGCCTGTATACTTTCTCCGGCAGCCTCCCACTGGCATCGATGCCGCCGCCGAGTGCGACCACTGCGTCATATGTCTCGATCATCGGCATAATATAGCAATCATCGTTCATTTGAACAAGGGGCGGTGCGGAGAGGGAACTGGTGTGCAACCTTTTATCGACCATCCGACCACAAGATGCTAGGCTAGTATTTGTGCATCAGAAAGCCGCTACATTCCCTAACCTCGACGGGCTCCGCGGACTGGCGGCGCTGTCGGTCGTGCTCTGGCATTATTCGCTGGCATTCTTCCCTGCGCTCAATAACCGCTCAGCCACGCATCCCCTGGCGTTCGGCCAGCTGGTCGCGACGACGCCTCTGCACCTGCCGCTGGCCGGAGATTTTGCCGTATCCGTCTTCTTCGTCCTCAGCGGATTCGTCCTCAGCCTGAGCTTCTTCCGGTCACGCTCGACTTCGGTCCTGATGTCCGCTGCTGCCCGGCGGTATTTCCGGCTGATGTTGCCGGCGCTCGGTTCAATCCTGCTGGCCTGCCTGCTGATCTGGCTCGGACTGATGCATAACGGACAGGCGGCAGCGCTGACCGGTTCCGAGGGCTGGCTCGGACGCTACTGGGATTTCCCCGCGAATATCTTCGTCGCATTGTACCAGGGCCTGTATGCCATCTTCTTCACCGACTTCAACAGCTACAACCCGGTACTCTGGACCATGAAGCTGGAGCTGCTCGGCTCATTCATGGTCTTCGCCCTGCTGGCACTCTTCGGCCGGATGCGCCGCCGCTGGATCGTCTATGCGGTACTTGGCGGCCTGCTCCTGACTACCCATTTCCTGCCGTTCATCGCCGGCGTCGCCATCGCTGATATCTGGGTCAACCGGTCATCCTGGCAGGCACGGCTGTCACCTCCTGTATCAACGGCGCTGCTTGTGACGGGATTGCTGCTCGGCAGCGTCTACATCTCAAATTATCCGAATATGTACCAGCGCCTGCAGGTCGGCTTCATCCCGGACTGGCAGCTGACCATCCTGCTGCATAGCATCGGAGCCGTCGCGGTCGTCCTGGCGGTCCTGCGCCTGGGTTGGCTGAGCCGCTTCATGAAGACCCGGCCGCTGCAGTTCCTGGGCCGCATATCCTTCTCGATGTACCTGCTCCATTTCATCATCATGGGAAGTCTGGGCAGCCTGCTGTTCGCAACCCTGTTCCCGGCGTTCAGTTTCATAGCCAGCTTCATTGTCACATTCATTGTCTCAATGACCGCCACACTGGTAGCAGCCGCCCTGTATACCCGGTACGTCGACCAGCCGTCGATAGTCCTCTCAAAGTACCTTGGGAACAAGATGATCGGTGCCCAGCCGCAGCCACAGCCCATGCCGGCCCAGTCACCGGCGCACATGGAAGCGGGGAAGTACCCGACCATCAATCTGGCAGGGAAGGCAGACGCGTGACATCGTCCGGTGACAGCCGGAACAGGCCTTCGTCGATGCGCCGCTGATCGAAATAATGTGCCATGAAGCCGACGGAGCGCGATAATACGAACAGACCGTTGAAGAATTCTACATCGACCAGACGTTGCAGCCCGTCCAGGCTATAACCCTCTTCTTCGCTCAGGATGTCCAGGAGACAGGCGGCGATCGCACCGTCGACGTTCAGGATGAGGTTACCCTTCTTGGCGAGCGTCTGCTGTTCGACACCGCGGGCGAATGACGTGAAGCGCCGCTCCTTGAGTGCTTCCGCATGCGCCATGATCCGGGAAACCCTGGGATCGGGATGATCAGAACGGTATTTGCGGTGGCCGATGCCTGAGATGTATTGCTTACGGGCGGCGAATGACTCGACAAGCGCTGCCGGCTCGGAACTATCACGGACCCCTCGCAGCCAGATAGCTGCTGCCTCGTTGATAGCGCCTCCGAAGCGCGGCCCTACGGTCAGAAGCCCTGCCGCCAGTGACGACACCAGGTCCTTGCCGGCCCGGGCGGTCACGATAGTGTTCACGGCGCCTGAGACATATGGTCCATGGTCGACCAGCAGCTTAAGTATGAAGTCGATGAAATCCTCGGTCACCTTCGATTTAAGGGGCCTGCCAAGCAGCATCGAACCTGCTATGTATGCGAACGAATGCCCGCCAGCCAGCTGCAGCAGGTCCTGTCCGATCACCTGCACTTCATCGTCCTTGTCGAACGATACCGAACTGCTGATCAGCCGTCTTGTACGCCGTTCCAACGATGCCACATCAACCTGCTTGATAGGGACTTTCTTGAGCGGAAGCGCATTGATCGCCTGGACGAAATCACCGTATGTCTCCCCGACCGTCGCGCCGGCGGCCCGAAGTGCATCTGCTTTCGCCCTGGCAGATTCTGATACGGCCCCTGCCATCGCCTTGGCATGGCCGAACTGCGGCGGAGTCTCGAATACATCTGAGACGACCCCGGCGATATAGGCGATTACCGGCTTGGTAAGCCTGCCCGCCTTCATCAGCGCTATCAGCCGGTATTCATCATCACCGCCCAGCTCACCGAAATATGCGACGGCTTTCGTCTGACTGTCCTGCTCTGCCGATAAGAAGGATTCCTCGAGCGTGGTGACAGGGAAGCGCTCACCGCCCAGCGCCAGGGCGAATGAGACGGCCGGCCCGGCAGCAGCGACCGTCCGGATAATCTCATTTACCATACCTCCGGACGTCGAGATGACTGCGACCTGACCCTGTGCGAACAGGTTCGATGCCGCCGTCTGATCCGCCTGGACGCCCCCGATAGCGCCGAGTTTGAACGATCCCGGTACGATGACACCGACGCTAGAACCACCGACGATCCAGATATTACGTTCTTTCGCCACGTCATAGAGTCCGAGGGCATGCTGCTCAGGTACGCGTTCCGCGAATATCGTTCCCCCGGCGATTCCCGGGAAATGTTCGAGCAGTTGTGTTGTCGAACTCAGGACGCGCCGTCCGGACGCCAGGTTGATGAACAGATCGGCCTGCCTGTGAGTGGCTTCGGCCGCCCTGCCGGCCGATTCATACACCGGTATGAGCACTTCGTCGCGGCCGAAGAAATATCGTTCACTGCGCCTGCCCCCGGCGATGATCGCAGTCACTGACGGTTCACTACGGCCGATCAGGTGATCATAATCGAGGATCGACTGGATGATGCCGGGGTGGCTGCCGATCGCGACGATCGTAGACCGCTCCATACGCAGCGCTTTGATATCAGGTACTGGCATCAGTCATTCTCCAATCTGGCGACGGCCTGGCGTGCGATGTCCGGCAGTAACGTCTCAGGTCCACAGACGGCGCCCAACAGGCCCGACGCTTTGAGGAATGTTTCCATGTGTTCCAGCCCCTCCTTCTCATGCGGACCTCCACGCCTGACATATACTTTGACCCCGGCTTCCGCCAGCTCCTGCCGGCGGGCCTGGAGCGCCTTGATAATCCCCTTGAAGGTAGCCCGTACGTCAGTGAAGTTAGCGACGCCGCCGGCGATGATCAGTACCTTCCGCGGTGCTTTCGATGCCAGCAGCATGCTTATGATCTGTTCGGTATACAGCGCCGTCTCTTCGGCGCTCGGGTTGCCGCTGTATTCACCGTAATTGCCGAGTTCCCGGCCCTTGCCGAGCACATAGAGCTGGTCCGCCAGTACCAGGCTGGCGCCGCCGCCTGACAGAAGCATGAAGATACTGCCGTCAGGGTTGATGGTCTCAAGCGATATCGACGCCTGGCTCCTGTCGTTCAGTCCATCGACCGCACGTTCGTACGCGGTCCTGTCAGCTGCGGAGCGAAGGTCACCGGCCCGCCAGGCCCCGTCCGCGAAGAACTCGGCCTCGTCGTCAACCTCGGCGGCAGCATCAAGCAGCAGCGTCTGGCCGTCGTCGGTGATGACGAGCGGATTTATCTCGAGGAAACTGATATGCGCCGCATCGAACACCTGTATCACGGCAGTAATAAACGCCCCTGGAATTGCCGGTGGCAATACCGCCTGACTGTGGCCGGACCGGCTCAGCTCATGCCGCTGCACGCTTTCAGGATGTGCTTCGATATCGATGCCGCCCTTGTCCGAAAAACTCAGTACGATACCCTCGCGCGTACGCTGCAGCGCAAAGTACCGTTCCTGCCTCGGATCATGTGTATGATACGGTTCGACGAGCAGGTGAGTGTACCCTTTTTTCGATAGACGGCCGACGACAGCTGCGACGTCCTTGGGTGCTACATCCAGCTCGACGAGCCCCTTCTTGAAGCGGCCCTTCACGGCCTGGTCGACCTTGACGACATAGTTCAGATCCCCCTCCAGTCTCCCTTGGAGTGCGGCTTTCCATCCCTTGTCCGTAACCGTGACCTCGATCCCTTCATATGACCCGCCCATGGCAACAGCCAGGATGGTCTTCGCCCTGTACTCGGAGAGTTTCTTACGGGGCATCAGGCCTCGTCATCGGATACGACGGTGGTGTCCGTACCTGACGGCTTTAATACGATATGGCGTTCGCGGCCTTCACCGACCGACTCAGTCTCAAGGCCGGCTTCCCCAGCTACCTTATGGACGATCCTGCGGTCAGCTGCGTTCATCGGCTGGAGATCCATCGGCTTGCCGCTGTCCCGGACCGTCTTGATCCAATCCTGGGCAGTCTCTGCCAGGCGGTCTGCCCGCTGTTTCTTGTATTCGGCGACGTCGACGTTGACGCGGTTATGGCGGTACCCGTTGTTCTTAAGGGCGCTGCTGACGATGAACTGCAGGGCGCGCATCGTATCGCCGTGCTGCCCGATCAGGAAGCCGTTCATCTGGGTCGACGGGATGGCCAGCTCGATTACTTCACCGTCCTCCGTCGTGGCATGGACATCGGTATTCAGCCCGAAGAAGGAGAGCAGGTCTTCCAGATATTTTCGGGCGTACTGGATCGATTCATCGATCGTTCGGCTGTCAGTCTGTTCCTGGATATCGTCGGCCATGGCTTCCTTCCTTATTTCTTACTGCGTGTTATGGCTGTCACCGTCGAGCCTTTGCTCGGTACGAACGGCTTCGGATTGACTACCGCACCCTTCCGGCCTGTGCCGGCAGCGGCAATGGCGGCTCCTTTATTCTTGTCCTTCTTATGTGACTTTGTGTTTTCACTTGCGACGACTTCGGCTTCCGGGATCTTGGCGGTGTCCCTACCGGCCGGTTTGGATTCGGACAGGTCTTCCATCTCTTCCTTATCCTCACGCAGCACGATCGACTGCTGGATGAAGGCGACGAGACCACCGATGAACCAGTACAGTCCCAGGGCGGAGGCGATGTTGACAGTAAATACGAAGATCATGACGGGCAGGAAATAGCGGGTGCTGCGCCCGATGGCGGCGCTGACTTCTGACTGGTCGGCCTGCTTCCCCTCGCCGGCGTCCTTCATGATGGCACGGAGGGTGCGGGCATCCTTGTCGTTCGGCATCAGCTGTTTGGCCTGGAAATACTGCGTGACGGCGCTGGCGATGACGATGATCATGGCCGGCAGGTAGAATCCCTGCGGACCTATGGCCGCCCGGCCGAGGTCGACGATACCGAACAGGGAACTGTCGAACAGGTGGATATTACTGCCGAGCTGCTTCAGCCAGCTCATATTCTGCAGGAACGGATAGGCGAAGTTGACCATCTCGTGGGGATCCTTGATGACCCGCTGCAGGCCTATGTACAGGCCGATAAGGATCGGCAGCTGCAGCAGCGCCACCCCTATGGAACTGAAAGGATTGATACCCTTCTCCTTGTACAGCTCCATCTGCATCAGACCCTGCTTCTGCCGGTTGCCTTTGGTCTCTTTGGCGATTCGCTTCAGTTCTGGCTGCAGCTTGCGCATCAGCTTGGCCTGGTGCAGCTGCTTCTTGACGAGCGGCCAGAGCAGCAGCCGGATGATGATCGTGAAGATGATGATCGCGACGCCGAAATTATGCCCTGGAAGCAGGGCATAGATACATACCAGCAGGTTGAAGATCGGCTGAACGATCAGGGTCGTGAACATTATATTTCAGGCTCCTTTACGTCTACTATAGCATGAGTTCCGACTCCTGTCCGGGTAGCTTCGCCGATGATACCGGCCTTCGCCAGCAGCGCCTGAAGCTGTGAGCGCAGCTCGCTGGCAGGCAGTGTGGCCAGCTGGTCGCTGAAGACGGTGACGATGAAATCATACGCGGCCGGCATCGACGGTTCCTCAAGCCTGATCACCTCATATAGGCGGCGGCGGATCCGGCCCCTCACGACTGCCGACTTATGGACCTTACGGCTGACCACGACGGCCGCCCGGTACGGCGGTATCTGCTTGACAGGCTCATCGGCGTCCACGGCCGATGCGGGCTGGCGCTGGCTGCGGACATATTTGACGGCCATCAGCGGACCACGCGCCGTCTGGCCGCGGTTATAGACATGCCGCAGTGCGTTGAACCCGTGGAACCGGTGAGCTTTGATGATCATTTGGTGCGTCCCAGGCCTTAAAAGGTGATATGGCGGATACTGTACAAAATACGAACAGATAGCACGTTCGACAACATATTACTAATGACTGATCAGGCTGAGAGCTTCTGACGGCCCTTGTTGCGGCGGCGCTGCAGCAATGAGCGGCCGGCGCGGGACGCCATACGCTTCATGAATCCGTGGACTCGCGCGCGGTGACGCTTCTTGGGTTGGTAGGTTCGCTTTGGCATATTGATTCCTTCTTACTTATGTGGGATTACAGGGTCCGATTTAGTACTTCCCTGCCTCTTGACTATACGTAGTTTTCACAATAGCAGGTAGCTATTTGACAACATTTACCCTGTGATTAACCCACTAATCCTACCAAGTTTTCCTCCTTTTGCCAAGGCTTATCCACAGATTATCAGATGAGAACACAGACTGTGTATAAATATCGGCATAAATGCGCGAACCCCTCCCCCGCCCCGTATACTGCCAAAATACTTGTGGAAAAGTCGGGAAAAATCGACTATAGTATCCCGTACACATACGATTGACATGTGACGGAGGGTATTAGTTTCATGCAACCTGGAGGTACTATTTGGCAGGCGGTGCTGGGCGAGATTGAACTGTCGGTTTCCCGCGGCAACTTCATGACATGGTTCAAACCTACCCAGCTGCTGAAGTGTGATGACGACGCCGCCGTCATCGGAGTCCCCAATGTCTTCATCAAACAGCAGCTGGAGCGCAAATACAGCGCCCTTATCACCGAGACGCTGCAGAAGAACGGTCTGCACCCTGCCAAGATCGAATATAAGATATATACGAATGCATCCAAGAAACCGACAGAGGAACCGGAAGTGCTGGGTGATGGTCGACGGATTGACAGCGTCCAGAGCCCGTCCGAACAACCGCGCCACCTGGCCCCGGCCCAGCCGACATTCGGCAATCAGGGAGGCGGCATGCAGACGGCCGGTGGACAGGCCGGGGGCGGCAACCGCAGCACCGCGTACCGCCAGGGCCTGAATGACCGCTACACGTTCGAGAGTTTCATCGTCGGTTCCGGCAACGAACTGGCCTACGCCGCCTGCCAGGCGATCGCCGGCAGTCCCGGCACCAAATATAATCCGCTGTTCCTGTACGGCGGCGTCGGTATCGGCAAGACCCACCTGATGCAGGCGGTCGGCAATGCGGTCGTCGCCAGTAACCGCAGCGCCCGTATCGTCTACGTCTCGAGCGAGCAGTTCCTCAAGGAGTTCCTCGACGCCATCCGCTTCAAGAAGATGTCCGACTTCACGGACACCTATCGGACAGCCGATGTCCTGATCGTCGACGACGTCCAGTTCCTGGCCGGCAAGGAAAAGGTACAGGAAGAATTCTTCCATACGTTCAACACCTTGCACCAGTCGAACAAACAGATCATCATCAGCAGCGATAAGCCGCCGTCCGACATCCCCGGCCTCGAGGACCGCCTGCAATCCCGTTTCGTCTGGGGCATGAGTATCGACATGCAGATCCCTGATTTCGAGACCCGCTGTGCCATCATCCAGACCAAAGCCGGCGGTCATGCCATCGAACTGCCGCCCGACGTCGTCGAATACCTCGCCAGCCACATCCAGACGAACATCCGCGAGCTCGAGGGCGCGCTCAACCAGCTGCTGGCCTTCTGTGAGATGCGTGCGCTCGAACCGAACCTGGCCATCGTCAGCGGTCTGCTCGGCGCCGCCAAGTCGCGGCCCAAGCATATCAGCGCCAAACAGATCATCGAGCGTACCGCCCGGCACTTCCAGATAAGCGTCGATGAGATACTCAGCGCCAAACGCGACAAGGACATCGTCATGCCCCGCCAGGTCGCCATGTACATACTGCGCAGCGAACTACACCTCAGCTTCCCTAAGATCGCCAAGGAACTCGGCCGCAAGGATCACACCACTGCGATCCATTCGGTCGAAAAGATCGAGAAGGAGCTGCATGTCGACAATGACATCCGCACCGCCATCAACGATATCAGAGAATTGTTGTATGCTTAACAACATATTAGGTTGTGGAAAAGTAGCCGATTTCTGGGGACAACCGGTGGATTGGGCTCGGACGGTCTGTGCACGAAACCTGCGTTTAGCCACAGGCTCCGGGGGACAAACCGCATATGCTGTGGGTAATGTCCGGTTCTTCCCTAGGGTTTATCCCCCTTATTCCACAGTCATCCACACCCATTTTCCGCCGGATCAACAGATACGACCGGCACCTTATCCCCTTCTTCCACACCCCCTATAACAACTACTACTAAGTATATTAATAAATAGTAAGGAGCATCTCGGATGAAACTTCAGGTCACACAGGAAAACCTCAACAAAGCTCTGGGAATCGTCGCGCGGGTGGCCAGCGCACGAGGTACCTTGCCTATACTGGCGAACGTACTTATCAAGACCGTCGAGAACCGACTCAGCATATCGGCGACGAATCTCGATATCGCGATCACCCAGCATATCGGTGCCAAGGTAGCCGAAGAAGGCTCGATCACCGTCCCTGCCCGCCTGATGCAGGACTTTATCAATAGTCTGCCAGCCGGCGTCATCGAACTGCGGCTTGAAGAACATAAGCTGCACATCACGACCGATAAGTACCAGTCGGTCGTCAACGGCGTCGTAGCCGATGACTTCCCTGTCATGCCGGCTATCCAGGGGCGTGATGCCGGTAATGAGTCGAGCCGGGCCTGGAGTATCAACGCGTCGATACTGAAAAAGGGCCTGCAGCAGGTCATCATGGCTGCCAGTAGCGACGAATCACGGCCGGTCCTGACAGGTATCCTGCTCCAGACGACCGAAGGACACCTCTTCGCCGCCAGTACCGACAGTTACCGGCTGGCCGAGAAGGACCTCGGTACCAACGGCGAAGACGTCCGGCTATTGATTCCGGCGACCGCCATCCAGGACCTTTTACGTATCCTCGGCGATTATGATGAGGCCGTCCAGGTGACGCACGACGACCAGCAGATACTGTTCCAGGCCAACGATGTAGACTTGGTCGCCCGCCTGATCGATGGCAAGTATCCGGATTACCGTAAACTTATCCCAAGTGAATTCGCCGTCGAAGCGCGCGTCAAGCGCGCCGACCTGGTCAACGTCACGAAGGTTTCCAGCCTGTTTGCCCGCGAATCTGCCGGAAGCGTAACCATTAACGTAGACGCTGACAAAAACGAGCTCAGCATACGCTCCGTGGCCTCACAGCTGGGTGAGAACACGGCAGCCGCCGCCGGAACGATTAAAGGCACCGGCAGTATCACGCTCAACTCACGCTATCTGCTCGATGCCCTGCACGCCTTCGGCGGCGAAGAAGTCTCGTTCTGTTTCAATGGTAAGCTCGAACCTACCCTGCTGCGCGACCCGAACAGCGACAATTACGCCCACATCATCATGCCGCTGAAATCATAACTGGATAATATAGCTCGGCGGACCGCACCCTGCCAGACAGAGCGTTCGCGCGCCGTGTCCCGACCGTCGAGCCTCGGTCTCGCCGGATCGGTCCCGGGCTTCACTTTGAGATGTTGACTCTGTCTGGCAGGGTGCGGTCCGCCATCCCATCCCGATACTGCTACCAAGCTGGTCTGATGAACGACATCTTATCCGGCATAGTAATCGTCTCAAAGTGAAGCCCGAACGGTGATCCGGTGAGACTTCGGCTCAGCGGGCGCCGTCCGGCGCGTGAACGCTATGCCGGATAAGATGTCGTTCATCGTACGACTTACGTATACTTATAAGAGATGATTTCAGATATAAGGTTGCAGCATTTCCGCTCATACAGCGATGAGACGTTCGAGTTCACGCCGGCCGTCAATATCATCGTGGGTCCGAATGCCAGCGGCAAGACGAACCTGCTGGAAGCGATACTGGTAGTAGCACGCGGTTCATCGTACCGGGTCAAGGATAACGAGCTGGTGCAGTATGATGAGCCCTGGGCGCGGCTGGATGCTCACGTCGACGGGCCGGACGGCCTGAGCGCCCGGACGATCAAGATCATACATGAACCGACGCCGAGCAAGACATATGAGATCGAGGGCCGGGTCTATCGCCGGTTGCTGGCCGCCAAGACGCTGCCGGTCGTCATATTCGAGCCGAATCACCTGTTCATGCTGAGCGGCTCTCCGGACCTGCGCCGGACCTACCTCGACGACCTGCTGGAGCAGATAGACCCGCATTTCGGACGGCTGCGCAAGGATTACCGGCGCGTCCTGACCCAGCGCAATGCCCTGCTCAAGCGCTACGGTATGGAAGCAGCTTCGCAGATATTCCCGTGGAACGTGCGGCTCAGCGAACTCGGCGGCAGTGTCGCTGTCGCCCGGATGCAACTGCTGGAACGGATGAATGACGATGCCAGCGAGCTCTACAGCAGCCTGGCACACCGCGAGACGTTAGTGGAGCTGCGTTATGATACGAAGCTGCCGACCAGCAGCTATGGGACGTCCCTGCTGCGGGCGCTGGAAGCGAACTTCAATCTCGATGTGGCCCGCGGTTTTACCGGCGCCGGGCCGCACCGCGAAGACATCAGCGTACTTATTGGCGGACGCCTGACCCAGACGTCCGCATCGCGGGGTGAGGCCCGGACGGCCGTCCTGATGCTCAAGGTCATGGAACTGAAGCTCATAGAAGCTGCCCGCGGCCACAGCCCGCTGCTGCTGCTCGACGACGTCTTCAGTGAGCTCGACGGCAAGCGCCGCCAGGCGCTGACGGGCTACCTGCAGTCATATCAGACATTCATCACGACGACCGACGCTGATGTCGTCATCGAACACTTCATGGATACCAGTACGATCATCCCGCTCGGCGCGTAAGACGGACTATTCCTGGGTACCGGTGTTGATAATCGTATATCTGCTGCGGTCGATGCCAGATTCGACGACTGCTTCACCGATCCGCTGGTTGACGGCGCGGAAGACGGCCGGGTTATAGCCATATGTCTTGTTGGCTGCGTCGTAGACCTCGTCACCGTAATCAGGCACGATATAGATGATATTGTTGTAGGCCGTGACGTTATCGACTCCCTCGGTCTTCTCTATACCTACAAGCTTCTTGTCGATACTGTCGGCATTTCCGGAAGATGGGTCGATGAGTAGGGCTTTCTTGCCGCTCTTGTCACTCAGCAGGCACAGTACGTAACCGCTCTGGACTGGTTGGACGCCACAATAGTTATATTCGCCGAAGCTGTATGCCAGGTGGCCTTGCTGGACGTCGATGTCGAGCGATAGGACGCCGGTCTCGGTGACGGCTATCAGTCCGGCCGGTGTCTCGGCCAGTTCATGGACGTCGGAAATGGTATACAGTTTTTCAGCCTGGTCGGTACTGATGTCGTAGACAGTCAGGCCGGTCTGGCTGAGTGCACAGAGCTTGTCGGTCCCGCAGCTGGCGGCAGCGATCAGCTGTATGTCAAAGGTGAAGTGTTTCTGCTGGCCGTCCCTGTAGATGATGACTTCGCTATCAGCGTCAATCTCTTTTTTTGGCTCGTTCTCCTTGATGACCGTGGCCGGATCCAAGCTCGAGTCATTTGAATGTTCCGAGGTATAGAGTAATGCGACGGCGCCGTTCATGGCGGACATCTGTACCGCTTCGAGCGTGTTGTCGCCGGGCTGCTCAAACTCGATCTGCTCGGCTTTGGCGGTCAGTGATGAGAACGTCCGGAACTCAGTCAGTCCGTTATCGTAGACGATGACGCCGTCTTTGTAGGGCTGGATCTTGTACTCGATATCCTGCTCAGACACCGGAATGACCTGGCGGGCACCGGCCTTCAGTCCGGGCAGGACTTCCTGCAGGAAATGTTCAGCGCCGGTCGCGATGTCGAGAGTCAGCATGACGACCATACCTTTAGCGGTGGTGACCATCCCCTTGCTGATGCCCCGGATGTTGTTCGTCGGTAATGCAGCCGTAAGAGTTGGTGACTGGGCTGTCGCCGGCAGATGTCCAAGTATCTCTTCGACTTCCGCGTCACATTCACCGGATATCATGCTACCGCCGATCATCGCCATGCATGGCGCCGGGTTATTGCCGACGAAGCGGCGGGACTGTTCGGTCTCGAGGTTGACCGGAACCTCGGTCTTCTGCAGGAAGGCCTGGGTACTGCGGATGGTGAACTGGCTGGCATCACCCTGGCTGACTAATACCTGGTAGCTTCCCTTCCGGACGATCTTACGGATCTGCGAATCTTTGCTGGTAAAGCTGTCGCTGACGCCGTCACTCGAGGTGATAGTATATTTCAGGTCGCTGCTGCCGTCAGGGTTGGAGACGGCGATATTGATGACCGAATGGGTCGCCAGCCACACGACCAGCCACACGACCAGCCATAGCAAAGCGATGCCAATAATGATGCGCTTCCTCATGATCTGCCCTTCCATATTAGTTGGTACACCCTGATTTTGGCAGTTCGGCTATGTTCGGCAGTGTCTTTGATCCTTCACCAAGTGCCTTGAGCAGGTTCTGCGGACAGACGCGGTCGCCATTGACCTGGATCTCGTAGTGGAGGTGCGGACCAGTACTGTTACCAGTGCTGGCGGAGTGCATGATCATCTGGCCAGCTTTGACAGTGTCGCCCTTCGCGGCACCGGGAATATCGCCGCCGTCACTGCCGTGGGCATATATCATGGTGATGCCATTGCCGGAATCGATCTCCACGCCCCGGCCGTAACTGCCGCTGGCACATCCGGAACAATTGATATCCTTGATCGGTGCCTTGGTAATCTTGCCACCGGCAACCGCGTAAACCTTGGTACCCTTCGGTACGGGGATGTCAGCGGACGGATAGTCATGATGGTCCTTGGTAAACCAGATCGGGTGCTGGTCATACCATTTCTGGTCGACCGGCAGGCTCATATCTCCGACGATCGTACCGCTGCCTTCAGCGCCGCAGGTATTATTGACGGTGCCCATGCTTGCAGGATCGGTGCTTGAACCGAGCTTGTCTAGCCAGGCCCTGGCCTGGCGGACACGGGCAGGTTGCGGACCGCCGGCGTGGATCTCATAGCGGTCCTCGATCAGCCGGGTGGCTGCGACGACATCGGTAGTCTTCACGAGCTGGTCCAGGACATGTTTGAACTGTCCTTCGGTAATTTCCCACCAGACGTAGTCGAGCTGGACGTCCATGTCATAGACGTGCTTTCCGGGTGCATTACCGCGTTCGATCAGTGGGTCCTGGCGGTCGGGGTATGTCCACTGCACCAGTCCGTAACCGCGGCCGGATATTGGTGCATCTCCGGTCGTCCCCGGCTCCAATGCCCGTGGGTTCAGGCCGGATTCGGACTGCATATTCCCCAGGAAGCCGGCCGCCATCCACGGCTTCAGTCCCCTGACCTGCACGAAATAGGTGAAGATGCTCTGGGCGTTCTGAGCAGCATTACCGGTGGGGATGTCACCGGTCTGCGTGGAACAGGTCTGTGACGGCTTTTCCAGGGTGTGCCAGGCCCGGTCTCCGTCGATGATATTCTGTTCTTCGGGGGTCATCGGGGTCGCCGCACTGGCCGTGCCCACGGTGCTCGTCCCAAGTATCAGGATTGCCATCAGCACTAATGCGCTGGAGTGAAGTATCTTTTTCATCGTTTATTTACCGTCCACTGACCAGTGCCAGGGTTCCTTAGGGTAGTTCTGTAGCCCGTAACTTTCGGCATTGTTTGAAAGCCATCTGAATGCAGTGGAACTCTTACTGGTAACGAGCCGGCCGTTGCTCGTAAAGTCGATGGCCAGTCCCATCTGGTGGTTGGAATAGCCGGGAGGAGCAGTATTGGTGACACAGTCGTCCGACGGGCTGTTCATGATATCCGGGCAGCCGTTTGCCTTACGGGTGGCGATCTGCTCCTCCATGGTGCGGAAGCCGCCGCCCTTGAAGTCGAGGCTGCCTGGTGCGGCGTTCATCAGGCGGTCAACATCGCCGGATATCTGCGAGTTGACCCGTATCCCCTGAACGTTACAGATACGGATCATGACCTTCTTGCCGTCCTTGTAGCCTTCGGCCGGGCCCTCGTCGGTACCGGCGGCGCATGGCACGTTGGTCGTGTCTCCACCGACCAACGTCTTGGTCGCCTTGACGATCTGGAAGACGCGCATCCGGCGCTGGGCGTCGCTGTAGACCTTGATGCCGGCCAGGACGCCGTCCTTCGTCACCTGCATCCCCTCCGGCTCGTGTGGGCCGGGAGTCTCATTCGGCAGGAAGCCGACTTTCGTGACGTCGATGGTATCAGTCTTCTTGCCCGTCTCCCATGAATACTGGTGGATGGTCATCTTGTCGTCCAGGCCGGTCAGCGCGTAGACGTTGCCGAGACCTGTCGCGAATCCTTGGAACGTATTGTCGCCGCCGCCGTTCGGGAACGGATCGGTCGTCTTCAGGACCTTGTCGACGCCGGCCTTCATGTCTGCCAGACTGCGCAGTACATAGATGTTCTCGTTGTTGCCGGTTACGGTGCGCAGCGCGATCTGCCCGGTCGCCTGGTCGACGTTCGGGTCGGCCTGGCGGCCGGTGAACTTGTTGATGGTCTGGACGCCAGGTGAGTCACTCTCCTTGGTGGTTCCTGCCTGATAGGCGACGCGCGCCAGCTGGCCACCGTAATTGATCCAGATGAATGCCCCGCCTTCGTTTTCAACGCCGATCTGGTTGCTCTGCCCAGCGTTATTAAGTGTCATCGAATCGATATACTTACCATGCGGGTTGAAATGGTGGATGCCGATGTTGGTCCCTACTCCGGTGCCATCGAGGTCCTGGCTCATATACCATTCGCAGGTCGTCTCGTCCTGTACGGCGCTCTGGTAGCCCTGGTTGTTCGGGAGCGGATCGAGCTCGACCATCAGCGCAGGCGTCAATGCCGCGCCGACTGAGCGGGCGCCACAACCTGGTGGGTTGTCAGCTTTCTGGGCTGGTGGGTTGCACGGCACTAGAAGCTCCGTATCCATCCGGCCACCGGTGCTGCAGACGCTCTGCTGATACAACATGCAGGGGTTGGTCTCGTCGTGTTCAGGCTGCTGGGTTATCTTGTTGATGCGGATTGCCTTGTCGCCCCACAACCGTTTATTGTCCGGGTTCGAGCAGTCCAATTCGTCCCATTTGATCTCAGGGTCGTCACGGTCGAGCAGTTGTCCCTGGTCGTCGGGGTACCCGTATTGGGTGACGCCGAATACATCGGGACTCGGTACGGTCGGGTCGGTGCCGGACTGCGCCGTAACGGTCGCCGGTGTGAACGGCGAGGTCAGGCTGCTGGACGCCAGACGGAACATCGTGGCGGTTGAGCTGGTCAGCCAGTTGCCGATGTTGCTGGCCTGTGACGGTACGTGCAGCGCCATCTGGGCGACCATCGATTGGCTGTCCTGGGTATCGAACAAGCGGGCGTACAACGGCTTTGCCTTGAACACCTCGTTACGTTCAGCATACTGGCGGGCCCTGATCTGTGTTGACTGCTGCCGTGTCAGTGCCTTGCCGCCCTGTCCGAAGTGGGCATATTCATTGCCGGCCACATCCGCCCCGGCGGTCGCCATCTCGACGATGCGGGCACCGCTCGGATTGAGGCTGGCGGGGGTGATCAGGAGGTGTTTCATCATGAATGAACCTACCCAGGCGATAATCTGGTCGATCTGCGCAATCGACGGGATCCAGCCTAGCAGGAAGTCGGTGATAGCCGAGACGACGCCTGAGATCAGCGGCGCGAAGAACCTCGGCAGGAAGTTCAGCGGATTGTTGGCAATGTCGCCGATTATCTTGACGATAAGTCCCGCAGTGCTGTTCGCGCCGAACTCAACTTCAGGACAGGTCAGCTTACCGCGTGGGTATGGTTTGCCGTCATCACAAAGTAGTTGGACGCTTTCGGCCGCATATGCCTTCGGTGCTAGCGGTCCGAAGATGTCACCCGAGGCCGCCACCTTCTGGTCGATGATACGCTGATAGGTCGGGCTGGCTTCGCAGGATGCCCCTCCCTGGTCCTTGTCGGGACTCTGGCTGCAGGCGCCGGATATAGAACCTAATTGTGTCTGGTCTATCCGGCCGGTCTTGGGCTCATCGCCGACGGTGCGCAACATGGCGAACAGCTGTACATACGTCGTTGAGTTCTTGACGTAGTTCATCATCTGCAGCGCCGGGCCGGCTTTGATGGCAAGTGTCTGCAGGTCGGCCGCCATGATTATCCAGCCGACCGGGTTGCTGATCTTGGCGTACGTACCGGCAAGCCGGGTCAGCGTCTTATTGCCGAAGCTGTCAATCATATAGCGCGGCAGGCCCTTCTGGTCTATCTCAGCGGCCTGTTTATTGAGGTCGTCGAGCGTACCGTCCCCGTAGCGCGTGCGGTAATCCTGCAGCCTGGCCATCAGATTGGACTGGTATTCGGTCAGCTGCTCGCCGTTCTGGTCGGCCGGCTTACGGTCAGCGCAGTTATACAGGTTCAAAGAACATTCGAACGCCAGGGCCATCGCCTCGTTATGCGGCAGGATGATGCGCTCCACCAGGTAGAGCCTGAAGGCGTTCACGCGGAGGTTGAGGCCCGCCTTGCTGTCGTCGATGGCATCGACCAGCTTACAGAACGTGATGCAGCGCCGGATGCCGTATTTGCGCTCCATCAGACCGCCGATGGCGTATTTGTAGCGCATGCGCTTCGTCGACGTCGAGTCCTCGAGCGCGGTCTTGACCGCCTGGCGGACTTCTGCGCGGCTCATCTGGGCGAACAGCCGGCCCTCCATGGCCCGGGTGTTGCCGTTGTACGCACCAACGTCGATCCTGTCACTAACACCCTTGGCGCGGATATAGAAGTTGTTGCCTTCCCTCTGGATCTCAAAGATACCCTTCTCGGCGAGCTTACCCTCAAGGTTACCCTCACGGTGCGTGTTCCACAGCGTCGTGATCATGTTCTCGCCTTTGCCGATGATGGCGCAGGATTTGTCGCGCTTGGTGGTCGGACACTTGTTCTGGATCATGCCCGGCATCACCCGCTTGACGATGTAGTGGCGCAGGATGTTCTCGTCAATCCGGCTGGCAGCGTCATCGGCAGCCGAGAAGAATATGTTCTGGAGGTTGGTGGTCAGCCCGAGCATCTTCATCGGCAGGATGGACGAGGCCAGGATGGCGGCGATGCCGACCAGTCCGAGCCCGATTCCGCCCCCGAACAATGTCTTCTTGCGGTTCTTCGGGGAGGCCAGTGCCTCCGTGGCCTTGAGGATGTATGCCAGCGGGCTGCCGCCCTTGGCAAGGCCGGCTATTGCGGACTGGGCGGCGTCCTTGCCGATACCGCCGCCGTCTATCTTCGGCTTGCCATCGTCCGCATACTTATCATCGCTTCCCGATTCAGCCTTTTTGAGATCATCGGCAGATGATTTCCTGGACGGCTTGTCCTCCATCTCGCTGGCGTCGCGCTGGGTGCCCGCGTTGCGCTCCATCTCATCGATCTTATAATCATCGTAATCCTTGTCGAAGGCATTGAGATCCTCGTCTGTCAGCCGGCCTGAACGGTCGGTCTTTGTCGATCCCTTTTCCTGCTGGTCGTCGTATACTGCCATATTCTTTGAAACCCTACTTCCGGTGTGTGTACATCCGGCATATTCCCAAAACTCTTATAGCCCTTATGCTTCTACTATCATACTCCAGGGTATAGCCGGTTGGAAAGGTCAATTGTTCCCTGCGGTTGCGGACCGCCCCCGCCCATGCCGTCATTCTGGGCGTTTATCTGTTGGACCTGGGCCGGATTGGTTGTGATCAGTCCTGTTTCGGTCGGACTGGCCACCACCTGGATATGGACGTGGTTCTGGCCGGCGAAGAACAGTCCCTGCCCTACCGGGAACTGGCTGAGCCGTTTCTTTTCCTCGTTCGTCAGCTTGAATACGTCGGATAGTACGTCGACGGCGCTGGCTGACTGCTTGAGCAGGAACTGCATCGAGGCGTTGGCGACGATGGCCCGGCCCATCCTCGAGCCCATGAAGTCCTCGACGTCCTGGGTTATCGTCGTGATGCCGAGGTTGTATTTGCGGGCGCGCTTGGCAAGGCTGAACAGGAAGTTTGCCGAATCCTCGTATTTCATCAGCTGCCAGGCCTCGTCGACGATCAGGAGGCGTCGCTTCTGGTCTGATTTCGTCTTGTTCCAGATGTAGTTCAGGACGATATACATGGCGACCGGCCGCAGTTCGTCCTCGAGGTCGCGGATGTTGAAGACGACCAACGGGTTATTGATATTGACGTTGGACTGCTGGCTGAAGATGCCAGCGAAGGTACCGGTGGTGTATTTGCGCAGCCGCTGTGCCAGTTGCGGGCCGCTGCCGCCCATGTGCAGCAGAGTCTCGTACAGGTCGGCGATGGTCGGCGGCAGCGCCCCATGGGTCAGCGGGTCGTTGGTGATGCCGGCTTTGGCGTACGTCTCGATCAGCGCGGCGTCGAGGTCGGATTCCTCGACCGGGTTGAGTGCCGGCATCATGACGCCTCCCCCGCCCTGCATCTGAGCCTGGGCACCGCCCATCATCAGGCGCAGCAGTCCGTGCAGCGTGATCAGGTTGGAACGCAGCGCATCATCTGCCTCGTCGGTCTCGACAACCTGCGGCAGGTCGAACGGGTTGATGCGCGTCACCGAGTTCAGGCTGAGCCTGACATACGATCCACCGACGGCCTCGCACATGCGCTCGTACTCGTTCTCGGGGTCGATGATGAATATCTCGGTACCGAACATCAGGCTGCGTAGCGCTTCGAGCTTGACCGTGAATGACTTGCCGGCACCGGACTTGGCGAAGACCACCGAGTTGCCGTTCTCCAGCGAGAAGCGGTCGAAGATGACCAGCCCCGAGTTGTGCATGTTGATGCCGTACAGGATGCCGTTGTCCTGCGACAAGTCCGCCGAAGTGAACGGGAAGCTGGTACTGAGCGCGCCGGTGCTGATGTTGCGCCGGATCTGCAGCTGGTCGACGAACTGCGGTACGGTGCTGTTGAGGCCCTGCTCCTGCTGGCTGGTAGCCGCCTTGGTGTAGACCAGCTGCTGCCCGAGCAGCGACTCGACCTTGTGCGATACGAATTCAAGCTCATCGATACTGGAGCCGTAGACTGTGAAGTACAGCCCGAAGCGGAAGAAGCGCTCTTCGCCGACCTGCAGCCGGTCACGCATCTCCTCGGCGTCCATGATGGCCGCCTGTTTCTGCGGGTCGCGGACACGGCCCTTCTCATTGTCGATCTGGATACCGGCCTCGAGCTGCGTCACCTTCTTGCGCAGGTTCTCGAGCACCACCTGGCTCTCGACCGGATAGACGTACATCGACATGTCCATCACCTCGTCGAGGTTGACCATGCTGCTCATCCAGCCGGTGAACAGCTGGCGCGGATAGCCGTAGACATAGAATGTCCGGGCGTAGCGCGTCCCCAGGCTGAAGTATGTCGCCTCGAACTCGATAGAGCTCGGTGCGATGAAATCGCGCAGCGCCGTGATGCCCTTCTGGAACGCCTGGTTGACCTCCACCTGTTCGCGGGCACGCTGCATGCGCGCCACCTGGACGGGGTCGATATGTGGTTTCTTCTTAGAACCGAACGCCATGCTACCTATCTCCCATTAGAGTAATTCCCGCTGCAGATGCGGCTGCGGCGCCCTGCCCTCACCCTTGGTGATGATGTCGGTATCGAGCTCGTCATAGTTCTTGAGCTGCTGGCGGGTAGCGGTATCGGGGTTGTAGGTGTCGTAATACAGTTCGATCAATTCGTGGGTGTCCAGCGGCAGTCCCTGGACGCTGCACTGGCGTAGGCCGCTCAGGACAGCCTGGACGCGGTTGCGCAGTTCAGCCTTGGCCTTCTCCAGGTCGGCTTCGTTGATGACGACATGCTGCTCCTTCTTACTGAACAGCGCGCCGACGCCGCTGAAGAAGTTCTTGCTCTGCGTCAGCGGCTTGGTCTCTTCCTGGTGCGGGAAATACGGGATGATGATATAGAACTTCTTGTCCATGATGTTCGTCTGCTGGCTGAGGGCGTCGATGTAGGTGATATAGTCCTCCATCAGCAAAGCCAGCAGCATGTTGTCGTGCTCGGTGCGGATCTTGTCGAGTTTCTCGATGTACGGCTGTAAATCGACCTTGGCCGAACGGACGAATATCTGGACCGGGAAATACAGCGAGTTCAGGAAGTGCTGGTAGCTGTATTCGATCGATTCCTGCTCTGACTGGCTCATCAGGTCGAAGTTGATGCTCTTGAGCATGATTACCGAACGGAAGCTGCCGTCATTCATGATGACGACGCCGTCGCGGATCTCGGCGATCTGCAGCGAGTTCTGGGTACTGTTAGGGTTCGGCAGCTGTTGCTGCTGGATGGCAGGGTTATGTCCCGGCTGCTGATGTCCTGCACCGCCCGGCGCTGGTCCGTGGGGGGCTTGTCTGTATGTACCGTTCTGAGGTGCTTGAGGATTCATGATATATAAACTATCCCACCATAGCTCTATGTTTTGTAATTCCCTGAGGGACGGTCAATGAAGTGATATCACTACCTCGTCACCCGATCCCGCACTTCTGGCCTGAGCTTCCCGTGCGATAGTTGCGACGTTCAGGTCATTGTTGTTAGCAAGTTCAAGTATAGCAGGGTTCGGAGGGGCTGTCACTGAAGCTTGTGCTGCTGCTGGCGGCGGCGGAACGGGTGCGGGTGGAGCTGCCTGGACGCCAGGTACCCGGATATTGGTATAGTCGGCCGGTGTCAGTGGCGTCACTGTCGCAGTCGGCAGCGGTGCCGGCAACGATATGTCATAGCCAGGCTGTGTCTGGGCGGTAGCGTATTGCCCCGGTAATACTATCGGCGCGTTGGCTGGCATGGCAGGCGCAGGCGGTACAGGCATAGCCTGTACCGGGCCTGTAGCTGGTTGCTGGCCGGCCGGTGCGATCGTCCTCATGTGCCAATAGCTGTCCGGCTGCGGCGGCGCGGCCTGCAAACCACCGGCCGGCGGCAATGCCGGCTGCGGTTGTGACATCTGCTGCATCAGCTGCTGGTGGTGCGCGCCGGCCGACTGGGACATCATCATATCCAGTTTCTGGGCGACCGGGTTGTTCTGGACGTCGAATATGTCGGCCGTCATCGACGTATCATAATTCGGGACGTCGCGCGGCATGTTGGAAGTATCGACCAACCGGTCAGAGCCTCCCCCGCCCTGCACGGCGGCTGTCCTCGTGTAATAGCCCATGTCGACGTTCTTGACCGCCCAGCCGCGGCTGTCGATGGTGTCTGCCAGCGCCTTCAGGCGGCTCTTCACCTGGTCGGGGGTAAGGTTCTTGGTGTAATTCTTGTTTATGGTCTTCGGTACGGTGATGGTCACCAGCTCACGCACGCCGCTCTGATTCCAGATGCGTTTGCGCGGTTTCAGGTAGAACCGGACCTTCGCCAGAGCCCAGATCTCGGTTGATTGCTGCTTGCTCCATGGGAAGGCGAAGAACAGGCCGAACGCTACGAACGGCAGCAAAAACACCACCAGGAACGGTGCGCCTTTGGTGATACAGATGAAGCTGAGGTACCCTGCCATCACCGCGATCGCAGCATAGATACACTGACGCAGCGTCAGCGGTCCGACGAGGGTGTCTTCCGCCTCAATATCCTGGAGAACCTTGTACGTAGCCATAACTTACCCTCTATTATAGACTAACCGGGCAAGTTACATAAGGCTTAAGCGGAATATCACGGGACGGATCCAGGGACGGATCGGGCTACTTCTGACCGCCCTTTTTTTCGGCTAGGCGTCTTTGGCGTATTTCTTCGATCTCTTCCCTCGTCTTCCTGACCGGATAGAAGGTCTCTTCCCCGTTCCTGGTCTGTACGGTTTCCGGTACGACGATGCCTTCTTCTAACAATATGTTATAATACTCCTCGGCATCTTCGCGTACTTCGTCGACGGCCATATCATAGATTTCCTTCTCGGTCCGGGTATCGCCATACATGTCCACAAATTCCTGGTGTATGCCTTTCTTCTTGGCGTAGTGGAACGAGAGCGAGGTCAGTGAGAGGCTGTCGAGCGTCTTTTTCTCGCCGTCTTTCTTGTCCTTGTTAATCTTGAGGGAATCACCCATGACGTAGCGGAAGGCGTCATCCTCAGTAAAGGTTTTCGGCTGCTTGCGGCGTTCCGGCGTGCGCCTGTCCTTTGAGGCCAGCAGGTCAGGCCTGTCGACCTCTACGGTGACGTCTTCTTCTTCCGTCGGTTCAGGTACATCGACCGGATCGACAAAGCGGTCATCCCGCTCCCTGCGGTTGTTCGGTCTTGTCCGTGGATTACTGCGGGCTTTCCGTACGTGGATGAGCCCTGAATCACCCTGATTCCTGATTCCCTGGATAAAGGCTGCTGTTGATTCGGAGATGTCGCCTGGCTCATCCCGCTTCCTGACGCGGTCCATCGGCGACGAATCGGGCTCGGTGTCGTTGAAGAAGGCCAGCTTCAGGGGGAGCGTCTGATATGTCTGGGTCCTGCCGTCGGCACCGGTAACCTTCCGGGTCGGGACGGCATTGTCCGCGAAACAGAGTAAGAAGTTCAACTTGGTCAATACGTCGGGTGATACGACCTGTTTGGCGCTGTGGTCGATGATCTGTGCCCGCAGGCCGTCGCGGTCGACGTTCAGGTAGGCGGCCAATGCAGCTGAATCAAACCTGGCCATGCCGCCCGTCTCGATCAGCGAAGCGTATTGTTCATTGCCGAAGCGCGGTTTGCCGTTGGCATCGACGTACGGCTTCATGACAAAGGCGCGCAGCTCCTGGACGTTCCATGGGTTGAGTTCGGCCGACCAGTCGCGGGCATCAAGCTTGCCCTTGCCCGGGTATGCTGATTCACCGGTTGTGTTCGGAGCGCGGTTCGGTACGCTCATGATCATATCGTAGAGCGAATGGTTGGCGTTCGCATAGGCTTCGCGCAGCTGGGACTCGCGTGTGTCTTCTTCGGACAGCCTGCTGTTGATGCCTCGCTTCAGGAGGCTCGGCCGGTTGAGGATTGAATTGCGCATCCGGGTCTCGAGTACGTGCGCGCCGGCGACAGCCGGGCGGAAGTCGCCGTTCTTGATGTCGGCAAAGATTGATCTGTACAGCGGGTGGCCGTCGACGGCGCCTTCACCGGATGCATCAAGGTAGGTCGGCGTGATGTTGATCTCGTTGTTCCTGTCGAGAAGCGGTGTGTTGACGCTGTTGGATACCGGAATCAACGGGAAGTGTTCCTGGGTCGTGGTCGTCTCGACGCCGGTGAACGGGTCGGTGTGGGTCACTTGGCGCGGATTGGCGCGGTACAGCGTCTGCCGTGAGTGGCGTGTCCCCTGCCGCAGGTCGCTGGTAACCGAGGCGGCGCCCATACCCCGGATGGCACTGCCGGCCGCCCGCAGGCCACCGCGCAGCCTGTCCGCGAAGCTGCGGTCCTGCTCGGCTGGAGCCTGCGGGTAGACGTCGGCTGGGTCGACGTACTGATTGGGGTCGGCTGGGTTTGGGGGATTGTTTGGATGTTGTGAAGTCATACTTTAACACTAGCATATTCTGTACAAATTTGCAAGTAGTATGTTAAGTCTGAAAACCTATTTCTTTTCTGGAGTTTCCGGCGGCTGCATGTTCGGGTTGTTCAGGTTGGCGGCTCCGCGGCGCCCGGTGTAGCGTCCGAACTGAACTGATTCAGCTGACGGCGGTGCCAATGCTTCGCGGGTTCGCGGGTTGTATATCTGCGCCCGTGGATCGCTTAGCTCTGTTGCGGCTACGTCGGCCACGGTCTCGCGTACTTCCTGGGAAAGTACACCATTCTTGACCACTGCCTCTTGCTTTTCCGGTGCGGCGTAGACGTTGGTCGTCGCCTGGAAACTGTCGAACTGGGCAGTGATCTTGCCGAGCTCGCCGGGTGCGCCCTTGCTCGGGTCGTTGCTGATGAGGTTGGCACGGTTGCTGACGGCGCGGGTCATCTGGCCTACCTGCCCGGCGCGGGCCCGGATGATGCTGTTGGCATCGTTACCCATGAAGGCATTGAGGGCGATCTTCTCACCGTCCGCTTTGCCACCGCCCAGGGTTTTCTGCATGCCTTCGTTCAAAGATCCAAAGGACGCGCCACCCCATGCCAGCTGGCCGGCCTGCCCGGCGACGCCCTTTGAGGCACCGACGATACGTCCTGCCAGTGCGGCATCCCCACCGGATGCTTTATTGATAGTGTCGAAGGCTTCCTGGTAATCAAGCTCTTTGTTGGCGTCATTATAGCCGGTACCGGTCGCGAAGCGCTGGAGCGTGGCAGCGATCTGGACCGCTTGCGTGCCACCTGCGCTCTGCATCTTTTCGACGGTCGCGACTGCCGTATCCAGGTCAGCTCCCTGGAACCGTTCGTTTTCCGGCAGTTCATTGGCAAGATAATTCCTGATGCCCTTGCGGCCCACGCCATGTTGGGTAGCTTTCAGCAGCCGGTCATCCTGGGAACCGAGGTCGAAGGCTGTGCCTCCCTTCAGTATAAGTTGTGCCGCATTATAGCTTTGTTCCGCCTGGGCTGCCTTGAACCGTCCGCGCATGGCTCTCGGGTCCATGCCGGCGTCAGGAAGTGAAGCGGCGGTACTGGTAATGGCGTTGAAGCCGCGCGCGATCTTCGTATTTGGCCGGTAACGGTTACCTTCCTTCATGGCATGCATGTTGGTAGCGACTTTGGTACCGCGGTATTTCTTGAGGCGGTCGAAAGCACCACGGTTGGTGTCGTTGATGCTGCCGCCAAGCGTGCGCATGGCACCGCCGGCAAACTTGAATGTCAGCGGTATCAGGAAGTATGGTGCGAAGTAGGCGATGAACCCGACTAGCTGGCTGATCGTCCCGGTTATAGCGCTCTGCGCGAAGTAGGCGGCGAATCCGTTCAATTGTTCGTTCGGGACGGCACCGTTGGCCCCTGCCCCGGAATCGGTGAACGAGATCATGGCGAAGACGCGGCCGATGGCCAGGAAGGCCATGATGATTGGGAACATGAACATGGCTTTTGTGAAGGACTCATACCACAGCTTATATATACCCTGGGTGTTCGGCAGGATGGAGCAAGCTATAGCGATCGGCGCGAACAATATGAGTACTACGATGACCAGCTGGCGGACGATCAATACCAGGAAGGCCACCAGCACTGCTAGTGCGGCCGTCAGGACGAAACTGAGCAACCCGACGATAGATAATGCCGCGATGGCTGTGCCGGTTATCAGCGCCATGCTGGCGACCGCCCCGCCGCCCAGTATCATATTGTTTTCCATATCCTTGAACGGGAAGTATATGAGCTGGCGGACGCCGATACCAAGGTCGTTGGTCAGGATGACCAGGAAACGCATCAGTTCCCATGACAGGGCGATACCGATGATCGCGATCAGCAGCCGGGGGAATATCTTCTTGATGGTGTAGGCATCCATCAGGGCGAAGCCGAGCCCCTGGGCGATGATCATTATGAGGGCCGCGATGACGATGATACCGAGTGCGATGGAGCGGAAGGCCTGCCATGCCTGGTGATAGGCGTGCCCGGTACTGCCCTCTTGGTCGGTCTTCTCGAATATCTTTACCTGGTCGACGGTAAGCAGGCTGGTGATGGCGTCATCAAGGCCGCCGACGAAGGCGTTCAATCCCTTGATGAGCGGGCAGAAGTACCAGATAGTCGAGCTCCACGGTGTGCCGCATGATAGCTCAGGGTCGGACTGCCCGGCTGGCGTGTTGGCGTCAGTACCGGTCTTCGGCAAGGTCGCGGGAGCTTTGTCGACACCGGCCAGGGTGACCTGGGCGGTCTGGTCCTCGAGGCAGATAACATTACCGCTCTGCGGGACGACCCGCATGCCACGGAAATTCAGCGTTCCGTTGAGTGCGCTGTTATTAAAACCGAGCTTCGGCGGACATCTGAAGTTCTGGGGTGCGCTGGGGTTACAGACGAACGTCGTGCCGCTGCCCTGGCAGACGAATTCGAAGTTGGCAGGATCACCGGTATTGCGGTGGTCGAAGTTGGCGACGGTGACCGTCGTAGCATTCTTCCAGGTGTAGGTAACGCCCTGCGCGAAGGCTGGAGGAGCGCTATATATAAGCGCAAGTATGACGAACAAGGCCGAGAGTAGCGCGGTCGTAACCAACTTGTTCCACCCGATTTGTTTTTGACCAGCCATTTGAATTATTTATAGCACATTACGACAACATGTGGTACTAAAAAAGAAATTTTTTTACCTGCCGGACGCAGCCCATACATATATACCGGTAATGCTTGCCAGATTGAACGGATACCGGTATAGTTGTACCTAATAAGCCGTCATATAGCAGATAGCTGACGACACAGGCACATATGATGAAGACAAAAGTATCATTCCGAAAAACATTCAGTAAGTTCCTGGTTGCCGCTGCGCTGCTCTGCAGCTTCAGTGTTCTGGCTACCGGCCAGGCATTGGCCGCTGATCCTGCCCCGGGGGCTGATCCGGCCGCGACCAAATACTCGCTCGACTGCAACGGCGACAACAAGCCGGATGCAAACTGTAATATCATCTCCAAGTACCTCAACCCGTTCATCCGCGTCCTGACCGTCATGGTCGCTATCGCCGTCGTCATCGGCATCATCGTCGGCGGCATCCAATACTCATCATCCGCTGGCGACCCCCAGAAAGCGGCTGCCGCCAAGGACCGTATCCGTAACTCCATCATCGCCTTCATCTTCTTCCTGTTCCTCTACGCGCTGCTCCGGTTCCTTATCCCGGGCGGAGATACGATAAAATAATAGTATGTTAAGCACCTACCTCCTCACCACCTTCGCCGCCAGCTGTAACTCGACCGGGTTCTTCGGCCTGAAACCGTGGTACCACTATCTCGAGACTGACGGCAACTGTAATATCGTCAACTTCAACGTCCTCGACCCCAAGGGCACCAGTGACGTCCTGTTGATCCTGCTGGCCCTGACGGATGACCTGCTGCGCATTTCCGGGCTGGTCGCCATCGCCTTCGTCATCTACGGCGGTATCCAGTATCTGACCAGCGAAGGCTCGCCCGACGCCACGCAGCGCGCCCAGAACACTATCAAGAATTCGCTGGTCGGCCTTGTCATCGCCATGCTGGCTGTCGCCGCCATATCATTCATAGGCAACCGCATAGGAGACGCCTGATGTCACGCCGAAGCCTCTTCTTCCTCCGTCTTGTCTGCTGCCTGGCAATCGCCGTGGCGGTTTTCTCGGTCGCCGGCCCGCAGGTGCTGGCTGCCGTTGACCCGCAGTACCGCGTCGAAGTCTCCGCCCTGCCCAAGACGACCACCGGACCGGCCAAGATCCGGCAGATCTTCGCTGTCATCTTCGGTATCCTCGGCGCCCTCTGCCTGCTGATGGTCACCATCGGCGGCTTCCGCTATGTCGCCTCGGAGGGTGACGCCCAGGCGACGGCCCGTGCCAAAGGTACCGTGGTCTATGCCCTGCTCGGCCTGCTGATCTGTGTCAGTGCGGTCGCCATCGTCACCTTCGTACTAGGGAGGCTCGACTGATGGGCTTCCGGACATTTTCTGCACGCCTGTTGCTGTCACTGATAGTCCTGGCTGCCCTGGTCCTGCCTGCTGTCCCGGCAGCAGCTGCCGGCTACAACCCGTTCGGTAAGGCCTGTAGCGGCAATGCGCCCGGCGATACCACTGTCTGTGCCACACCGGCTGGCGGGGATCCGCTGACCAATCAGAACGGTATCCTGCACAAGGTTACCCAGATCATCGCCGTCATCGCCGGCGTCGCAGCTGTCATCGTCATCATCGTAGCCGGAATCAGCTACATCACCTCCGGTGGCAACGCTGAACAGGTCAATAAGGCCAAGCAGGCCATCCTCTTCGCCCTTGTCGGTCTGGCTGTCATCGTCCTGGCGCAAACAATCATCAGCCTCGTAATAAGATAAAGGTACAAGCATCATGAAGAAATTTTTATCAAGTATCCTCCTGGCCCTCGCCATCGTCACCGGCTCAGGCATGGTGGCGACACCGGCCTATGCGGCTGACGCGACGTCAGAGGCTATCAAGCAGGCCTGCCAGGGTGTCGCTGGCCAGACTGGCAGCAACTGCGGCACCGGCGCACCAAGTATCAACAGGACCATCAAGACCATCGTCAACCTGTTAAGCGTCATCGGCGGCGTCGCGGCTGTCATCATGATCGTCGTCGGCGGTTTCAAGTATATCGTCTCGGGCGGTGAAGCCCAGTCCGTCGCCGGCGCCAAGCGGACCATCATCTATGCCGTCGTCGGCCTGGTCGTCATTGCCCTGTCCCAGTTCATCGTCCGTTACGTGCTCAAGGAATTGTAATACTTATGCTTGCAATTAAAGCATTAGATGTGATATAAATTAAGGGAAATTCAAACAATAATTGAAAGGTAAGATATGATCAAAAAACTTAAAAGAATCGTACTGACTGTTGCTACTGCAATCGCCCTCAGCGCACCCGGCCTGGTCACTGTCACGGCCCATGCTGCCGACCTTGATACCAAGGGTTCCGCTACCTGTGGTGTCGAAGTCGACGTCAACTCAACTGGTTGTACCCCTGGCGGTTCCGGTGCTACCGGCCTGAACGACCTGATCAAGAAGATCATCAACATCTTCTCGATCATCATCGGTGTCATCGCGGTCATCATGATCATCGTCGGTGGCCTGAAGTACATCACCTCGGGTGGTGAGTCGAGCAACGTCTCGGGTGCCAAGAACACCATCATCTACGCTATCGTCGGCCTTATCGTCGTCGCCCTGGCGCAGTTCATCGTCCGCTTCGTCCTCCGAAGCACCGAAGGCATCAGCTAACAGCTGTCCCATCGTATCAATACCCCGCTCCGGCGGGGTATTTTTATATCTGTCGGTTGGAGCATCACTACCATTCCCAGTCCTTGGCAATAAAAAAATATCCCGGCTGCGCTTGTGCGTCCGGGATATTTCGTATGGTGGTCGTAGGTCGGCGGCTGTTCTGCCTCCCCTGTCCGCCTGCAGGCTTTAGGCAGCCTAGAGGATCTGGATTTTCTTGACTGTGTCCTGCTTGACCTTGCCGAAGCTGATGGTCAGGACGCCGTCTTTGAGGACGGCTTCGATCTCCTCTTCCTTCACTGGTACCGGCAAGGCGATGCTGCGGGAGAATTCACCCCAGTAGCATTCCTGCAGGAAGTAGTTTTCGACGTCATCTTCGTTGCCGGCGGAAAGCGTACCGCGTATCGTCAGCGTATTGTCGGAGATGCTGACATCAAGGTCGTGCTTGTTGACGCCGGCGGTGCGTGCCTTGACGACCAGTTTTTCCTTGGTCTCATAGACATCGACAGCGAGCTGTCCGGGGACACTCTCTTCTTCGTCCCATTCGTCGGCTGCCGGAGCGGCAGGTTGCTGGGGGCTGTGATGATTGCTAGGTTGGGGGCTTTCGCCCAGATCGTCGTCGCCGAGAAAGGCGGCAGTCAGCTCATCCTCTTCCATCAGCAGATCGTCGTCGCGAGAACGTCGCGCCATAATAAGTACCCTCCACGGTGTTATAAACTTTGAGATTCGCCGGCATGTCTGCGCACTGAAAAGGTACGGCCGGTCTTTTGCTGTGTTCTACTTCCCTCTACAGGGGTATATCTGGAACAGCTTGCATTTTTGTGTTATTAAAAGTATATCTAGATAATAAACTGCTTGCAACCAGCCGAAGCATTATTAACAACACATTAATCACAACGATACGAAAATCTATGAGACTAACTGATGTCCTGCTCGCCTTGCTTGCGCCCCATGATTGCCTTGGCTGCGGTGCCGAAGGCGCCCTGTTATGTAGCACATGCCGCCGTGACCTGGCACCACCACTGGTCCACTGTTACAAGTGTCTCACGGTGGCCGCCAGCTTTGCGACCTGCGCCGGTTGTCGGCCCGGCTCGCCGCTCCGGATGGTAGCGGCAGCCACCGCCTACCGGGGTGCGGCCAAGGACATCATCTGGAAACTCAAGTTCGGCCGGGCCCGCAGCGGTGCCACCGAAGTAGCAGCCCTGATCGCGTCCCGCCTCGGCCTGCGCCGCCAGCTGGGCCGGTTGCCGGCGGTCATCATCACGCACGCCCCGACCGCTACGACACGCGTCCGTCAGCGTGGGTACGACCAGGCGCAGCTGATCGCCCGCTGCCTGGCCCGCAGCTGCGGCGTACCGTACCGTCCGCTGCTCGCCCGCTATGGGCACCAGAAACAGATCGGCGCCTCTAAGGCCCAGCGGGCCGCCCAGTTGTCCGGCGCCTTCCATGCCGCTCCCCTGCAGGCCGCCCGCATCCGTGGCGCCCACATCATCCTGGTAGACGACGTTGTCACCACCGGTGCCACCCTGGAAGCCGCTGCGAAGACACTGATGGATGCCGGAGCCCGCCGCGTCGACGCCGTAGTGTTCGCACAGGCCTAAATGTCTGTTGACGGAGTCGCACGGCCGGAATAGTATGTGTTTATGAAACCACCAAGAAGCCCGCGTCTTATTCTTGAAAATAATGCCATTGAAGATGGTGAAACCTTCGCTGTATCAAGATTTGGCTTAACGGTTACCGAAAGCGACTTTGACGAACTAGGACAGGCTTTCGACGAGATACGCGCAAATGAAGAAAGAGCGCACCGGCTGGCACCTTTCATCCTTATCAATTCCTGATAGAACGGCCCGCAATCGCGCTAAGCGCACTCTCAGCCGGACTTGCTGCAAAAGAACGATGGATCAGCTGGTACGTTACCGTGTCTTCGTGCGTCCCCTTCCGCGCCAAGGGCTCCACCCAGGACGATGTCAGCCTGTTCCTGCTCAATGAGACGAAGTCTTATGTTAAGAAGGACGGTAACCGCTCCTCGGGTTCCTCCAGTCATCCAAGCCCACCAGACACCACAAATAAACATAACAATATTGACAAAAGACATACTTTTTGATAGTATGTGTTTGTTACATCAACATAAAAACAACAAAAATGAAATTCATACAAGACATACCATCCCCCGATCACGGGCGTTCCGACCACGGGCAGCACGAGCCGAAGACCGGCGTCGCCAAATTCGTCAGCAACATGTTTGACGGTCACATCAACGGCATCAGCCCTGATCCAGACGCAATGAAGAACCGCATCATCGAACATCGCAACCAGACGATCGAGGACATCCACAGCGGCAAGATGGACTGGTTGAAAGCAGGCCACAGCCGCTTCAGTCCCGACACCTCACCATCCCTCCCCGGAGATGACGAAGCTGTACAGGCAGGAATCACGGAGCGTCATCAAAAGACGATCGAAGGCATCCGCAGGCACGCCGTCAAATCCTGGGTACATGAGTCAAATGCAGATAAGTTCGAGCCATTGATGGCCAGGATGGAACTGCCGCCCCGCTCCACCGGTAATGATATCGAGGATATCGTTACGTTGCATGAGCGTGGGATGGAGACTGCCGACGATGTCGTGGCCGCCATCGACGTCGCCCACAGCAGCCTGCGCCGCCAACACCCCGGACTGCACGAACCACACAGATCAGAACTGTAACATAGAAGCACGGACACATGACATACAACAACCCTCTCTCGCGCGAAACAGATGGAACCGACCCCCGCGATCTGCCGCCTCCCAGCACCCATTGACCGGGAATCATATCAAACAAAAAGACCCTATCTCGCGATGGGTCTTTTTGTTTGGCGGCGAGAGAGGGATAGTCGCACGATCGCAGCCGTGCTCCGAGCGCTGCGCGGCTCGTGCGCGCGGCTTTATCGACCGAACCCTCGCCTACCGCCAGCTGAAGCTGCCGGCTGCTCGGGTTCAATCCCCTGGCCATATTAAAAGACCCTATCTTGCGACAGGGTCTTTTAATATGGCGGAGAGAGAGGGATTCGAACCCTCGCAGGGACTCGCGCCCCTCTAACGATTTAGCAAACCGTCCCCTTCAGCCACTTGGGTACCTCTCCACGGGACGTTCGACCAGCTAATTGTACACGAAAACCCTGTTTTGCACTATATCTGTCTACCTCTGTCCGCGTGGCTAGTATAGTAGCCGCTCGACGGGGGCGAAATCGTCGGTCAGCACCTGCCCGCCGGGCTGCAGCGGCAGCTTGCCGGCCGGGGCTGAACCGAGCAGCTTGTCGAAAGTCTGCTTTGAGTCGGAGGCGAACAGCATGAAGTTCGGGCGGGCGTCCCCGGTGATATGTCCCGGCACGGCCTGGGCCAGTGCCACGTACCGGAAATGTTCGCGGTAGGTAGTGACAGCGGCGCGTAGATATCCGTCATTACCGCCGTCATAGCGGCTGATGATATTGGCGACGACTGCTCCGCCGCCTGTCAGGCTGCCGTGGATGCGCCCGACGGCCTGGCTGGTCGTCAGCTGGAACGGCGGGCTGAGCGATGAGAAGGCATCCATATATATGAGGTCGTAGGCGGTCCCGTTGGTGTTGAGGTAGGCGCGGCCGTCTGCATGATGTATCTGCAGGCGCGGTGAACCCTTGAAACCGAAATATTCTACGGCCAGCTTGTCGAGGGCCGGATCGATCTCGACGACGTCGACGTGGACATGCGGAAATCCGGCGACCAACGCCGACGGGAACGTATGGGTGCCGCCGCCGATGACCAGGACGCGTTCCGGCGATCCGTACGACCTGGCGGCTGCGTAGAACGCCTTGGTGTAGGTGAATACCAAGGCGTTCGGGTCGGCCTTGGAGACGGCCGATTGAATGCTGCTGTCATCGGTCAGGAGCATGTTGACGGGTTCCATAGCGTATCTGCCCTCGTAGACACGGTAGCGGGCGTAGGAGGTGTCGACATCGGCCAGTACCGATGGCGGGTTGGCATTGGCGGCGACCGCGGCCAGGGCGAGCAGTCCGGCACAGATCAGCCGCTGCCGGGTGAGCGCTCCCCTGCCAGCCAACAGCGAGGTCAACAGGAGTAATCCGGCTATGCCGATGACGATGGAACGCGAACCGAAATGCCCGAGCAGGAAGTAGCCGCAGGCGAAGGTCCCGGCGATGCTGCCGACCGCCCCTGCTGCCTCGAGCCGCCCGATTGACCGCCCGGTCGTCTCCAGCGACGTGACGCTGGCCTTGGCCAGATGCGGCGATACCATGCCGATCAACATGCTTGGCAGGCTGAACAGCAGTATGGCCGACAGCAGTGCCCCGAGCCGCAGGTCGAGCCCGAGTGCGGCGACGCGGCCGAGGAACCACTCATGGTACAGGCTGATCATCAGCACGCCGACGGCGGCCACCAGCAGCGTGTGGCCCAGGAACTTTGCATGGTCTTTGCGGTCTGCCAACTTGCCGCCGAGGTAAAAGCCAACAGCCATCGACGCCAGGATGACACCGATCATTGCCGTCCAGACATAGGTGGACGCCCCGAACTTCGGCGACATCAGCCGCGCACCGACGATTTCAAGGGTCATGACCGACGCCCCTGTCAGGAACGCGATCGCCTCATACCGGTACCGTCCCAGCCGCTTCAGATCTATCATTACTCATAAGTATATCGTTATCGGAGGCCGGATGACAGGTCGTGTCTATGCAACAAGCCTGGCTTGAGCCACCTAAAACTACTTGTGTTAATCATACTATTATGATATAATGCATCATTATGTTTGGAAGAAAAGCCGAAAAGATCCAGTTGCTGGAAGCCCAGCTACTTGAAGCTAACAAGGATCTGGATGCTATGACCGGTGTGATGCGCGAGGCTGAGCCGTTTATCCCGCTGGCGATGGAACTGCGTGACCACGTCAATGATAACCTCGCCGGTTACGAACCTGACAGTGACGACGGGCTAAGTATTACCGAAGTCCAGGACGCCGCCGTCCGCGATGTCATGCGCGGGATGGTCGGCCAGGCACTGGAGCGGATGGATCCGACAGACTTCATAGAGCTGTACGTCGAGCGCTGCGGCGACGATGGCCTGCGTGAACAGCTCGAGGCGCAGAAGGAGCGGAAAACGAAGGATTTCCAGCGTGCTTCCCGGCTGGAGGACGTCCGGCGCAGCGTCGAGATATCCGGCCTGTTGAAACTCGACCTGCTCGACGAGGAGGAAGTACTGACCATCGGCCTGTTCCGGGCGTCGGAGCCGCAGCATGCGCATGCACCCAAGAGTAATTTGATCAGAGACAGTCGCCACCTGCGGCGCATGCTGACTATCCGGCTGCTCGACCCTTCAGAGGGAGAAGTCGAAGTGCTGGAAGACGCCGCGATGCGCAACATGCAACCTATCCAGGGACCGCTTGATGACCACTTGCGTGGCCACATAGGCAGCCTGGTCGTCTCCGGTGACGAGAGCTTTCTCGAGCCAGCCCTGACCGTGCATAGCCGGATCAGCTATGATTTCGACGGTGAGGTCAAGACGCCTAACCAGATCGTCGGATACGTCCAGACGCGGACCGGCGAATTTTTGATGGACGGGTCGTAGGGACCGTTACACCGTGGCTAAAATAGTTGACAGTTCTACAACTTAGTAGCATCATAATGCAATGATCAGCTCACTACTTCCCTTTGAACGAGGTCCAGAACGTAGGCGCGCGACGCCTGAAACCTTAGAGATGCTGGGTGATGCCGCTACGGATTTTATAGAGGGTAGTCCGACATGGAGTCTTGTGAAGGGCTGGGACCTGGAGGATGCCGGTGCCGGTGTGCTCGATAACAGGGCTGATATGGATTGGTACAGCCACCTTGCTTCCGGGACGTTCATTACCCCACCAACCCACTCCACCGAATTCATGCCCTATCCTGATGGCGTCAAACCGCCTATCAAGCAGTATGTCGGTGTCCGACAGCTCCTGAAATTCAACCGGGACCATGTAGTGACGCGGAAGACCGTCATCATCGATTATGAGCAAGGCGTTACTAGTGATGAGGGTGAAGATGAATCAGACATGCTCACTGTCGTCGCCCGCATCAAGCCCCGCCCGAAAGCCATCGTCGTCGGGGCAAATGGTAGGAAGAAGAAGCTGACAGAGATTGAAGCCCAGCGCATCGCTCATGACCTGAGTCCAGACTGCGGGCTTGAGAGTTGGATTGATACGGTATAGATTAGGCGTGGGATAGCGCACGGCTGCAGCCATGCTCCGAATGAATTCGTGCGCGTGGCTTGGCCGACCGAACCCACGGTTCGCATCTTTGCTTCGCAAATCTGCCCGTGGGTTCGGAACCCTGGCCACTGGCAATTAAAATAGTCCAGCGGTTGCTGGACTATTTTAATTGGCGGAAGGGGTGGGATTCGAACCCACGGTACCGTTGCCGGCACGACGGTTTTCAAGACCGTTTCCATCGACCACTCGGACACCCTTCCAAGGGGTATGCGCCTTTGTGCTTTTCCACACATCGGAACGCTGTTGTAACAGTGGCTAACGGGGGTTGATTATAGCAGGTCGGCGGCGGTTGCGCCATGTCGGCCGCCCGATGTTTTGTATCGCGCGGCAAAATCTTATACAATGTCGCTTATGGATGGCCAAAATCAAAACCCGGGTGAGACTTCCGGCCACAGTGAAATGAATCCGAACCAAGCGATTTCCCTCCGCGGATCATCGCCAGCGCCCCAGTCACCGCGCTCTTTTGGCGTCTCCTCCAATTCTGTCGCTCCAGCAGCCGACCGCCCCGCCCCGCAGCCTGACGCACAGGCCCCTCAGGCCGTCATATTGACTCCACCGGTAGCTGCCGCACCCGTCCAGGCTGACGCTACGGCTGCCCCTGCCCAGCCCGCAACCCAGGCCGTTACGACGGAACCCGCACCTGGCCCCTTCAATGCCGGCCAGTCACCGACACCGCACACCGTCAAGGAACTGACCTGGACCGCCTCTGAATTCATCGAGCACCCCAAGACGCAGAAATGGTACTTCGTCATGGCCGGTGTGACACTTGCCGTAGTACTGCTGATATTCCTGATCACCCGCGATATCTTCAACGTCGTCATCATCCTGATCGCTGCCGGTATCTTCGGCTACCTGGCCTCCCGCAAGCCGCGCCAGCTGCAGTACGCCCTCGACACCAAGGGCATCACCATCGGGCTGCACAGTTTCCCGTACGCTGAATTCAAGGGCTTCTCCATCATTGATGAAGGCGCCTTCTCGAGCATCAACTTCACTCCCCTGAAGCGCTTCGCCCCGATGCTCAGCATCTACTACGATCCGATCCACGAGAACCAGGTGATGGACATCCTGACCCAGCACCTGCCCTTCCACGAGCACAAGCGCACGATGGTCGATGATCTGATGCACCGGATACGATTCTAAAAGTAGTGTGACAATGCGCAATCCAAGAAGTTCTGCCACTGACCGACCGACCAAACGCCTCATGACCGGCAGGCGTAAGGGCGTCTGGATTATCCTCCTGTTGGCAATTATAGGACTGACGGCCGCAACCATATATACGACCCAGCAACGTGCGCTTGCAGCCGATAAAGCACGCTTCGTCCAGGCTGAGAAAGACGTAGATGACATTTCGGCGCGCATCATTGCCGCAACTGGGCAGCCGCTCAAGGTGGATAAGCGTAAATATTGTTCAAGGCCGAATTTGAAGTTTGAGGAGGGTCAATTGTCTTGTGACATTGAAATAATTCATTTCTATGCTGTTGCTGATCATACGCAAGCTTCTGGTTTAAGAGGTATTATCGAAAAAATATCTCCCATTAACACTTCTACACAATCGGATGCCAATAAAAAGCAGTTTACTAGAGATGTAATCGAATATAGTGCCAATAATCTTAATTATCAGAAATTTATTCTTAGCTTCAACACTACTAAAAATTTCCCCTGTAAGCAGGTCGAGGCTCTATTCCGAAGCCAGTATCCACCCTATCCTGAATATGATATTCAGACAGATAGTCCTTATATATTTGCCAGTAGAACTAGCTGCAGTAAAAGTTCTTCCGATACTTATTATCCGATGAGATAAGTATCAGGCTCATGCTTGCGTTATAAATTCCGACGTATTATATTTCCTCCAAAGCGATTAATTGGAGAATATGATGCTCGAGTGGAGGGCTCTGCTGGCTATTGCCGCAGTGATTTTGTGCGGTATTTCTGCAAACGCAGCAGAGGCAGCTACTGATAGTACGCTGCCGTGGCTTCGAACAAGCAGTCCGACAATTCAGAAATCCATTGAGCTCGCTGCCAATATATTGCCACCAGCTGCGAATTTCGATTGCACGAATACTACCGTAACCGTATATAAGACGAGTGCTACCCAAGCTGACTGCAGTGTTACTGTTCCGTTCGGGCAGGTCGGCAAGAGCGGGATAACGTTCAGCGGTACTCAGGAAGCGATACCTGTTGTCCCGGAAAGGCCCTTTTCAACCCTCCAGCCGATACCAAATCAGAGCATGCTCATTACCTATACGAGTGCGCCAGTCATCGGCAATTTTTTACATTTTTATACTTCAATACGCGACAAGATCGGTAACGCACCGCAGCTCGTGAACGGCAAGTGGCAGTACACAATTTCTGGAGCTCCCGAAATAAGTCTCAGGGATGAACAAAACCAGCTACTTGTTGTAAATACAAGCGCAATGGCATTTTCTTCGAACGGCAACTGGATGATCGTTGATGTTCCGACGATGGGTTTTATACGCATCAATCTGGCTACGTTCGAAATGCTTCCTTTTGCAACATCTCTGCAGCAAGTTAATGACTATTCGGCACAGCGTGCCCAGCTATCTATCTCGAATGACGGTAGCAAGGTCGTCATAAAGCCGGCAAGTTACGATTATTTCAAAGTAGTCGATTTGTCGACTTGTTCAGCAGTACGGTCGTTGCCGTACAACCACGCCAACGGCAAGTGCGGCTTTAAAGATTACTTCAATGCTGTCTCGACTGTCATTCCAGGCTACCGCGCCGTGTATCAGCCGCGCTTTATCAATAATCACCAGATAGTATTCACGGTAGCATACGAGTACACTCCTGTCTCATTCAAGGTAGCTCGATTTACCATGACCGCCCCTGGGGAATCGACCACGGGTATCAGTTATCTAGGAATGGGAGACTCGTATGCATCCGGCGAAGGGACGTATGCATATATCGATGGGACCGATACTTCCAACAACAAATGTCATCTTTCAAGCCGGGCTTATGCGTTACTCTTATCAAGTCAGATTTTTCAAAGTGGTCACGCGATATCATGTTCAGGCGCGGTCACTCAGGATATTACTGATTCTAGTCTTTCATATGAGGGACAGGTGGCAGATAAAATCAAAAAGGAAGATAGGGACAGTCAACTTATCAACGGTGTCCTCGCCAACTACATTCCCGGATTCATCTCCCAGTCCGAATTCGTAGATCTGCATCGTCCGGATGCTATAACTATATCGATTGGTGGTAACGATATCGGATTCGCCGACATCCTGACACGTTGCGTTTCACCAGCGTCACTACAGGAGAGCTGCTATCCCACGTATGAGGACCGCCTGGAACTGGCCCGACAGATCAATGCCATATTTCCAAGACTAGTCGACACATATAAGCAGATAGCTAAACCAGGTAAGAGGGTCTATGTAACGGGATATCCTCTGATTCTTGCTGTCGGGGGTAATTGTGCATTGAACGTGCATTTTGATGCGCATGAGATCCAGATGGCGACTGACCTGGTCGAGTATCTGAATATTGTGATAGAGCGTGCTGCTATGAAAGCGGGTGTCAGATATGTTGATATCAGTAACGCATTCGCGGGACATAAGATGTGTGAGACTAAATCCTCAGACGTAGCCGTAAATGGGTTCACGGTCGGCAATGATGTCGGTATTGGGCCGATTAAAATTATTGGTAATGAAAGTTATCATCCGAACCAGCTCGGGCATGAGCTACTGGCGAACACGATCAGGACCGCCACAAGCAATCTGACACAGGACATGCCGACCGCATCGCCCGACGCCCAGGCCCCTGCCCTGCCTGCTTCACTTGATCAGCGGAACTTACCCAGGACTGGTCGCGCCACCAACACCGTTATAAGTGACCGGGATGTAGTTGCAGGAATTGTACTGCATGACCAGAATGTGAATGTAGTGCTCGATACTGCAGCGGCAGCGCTCAAGGCCTTTACGTTGTACAAGATGGTCATGCATTCAGACCCCGTAGAATTGGGAACAATGGTATCCGATAAGGATGGAAAACTGTCGGCGACTGTCAATATCCCCTCATCCATCCCTACCGGCTTTCATACTTTTCATATTTACGGACCCAATATGCTGGGTCAGCCACTTGATATCGTCAAGACAGTGTATGTTGCGGCCAGCGAGGCTGATCTGGATGGGGATGGAATTCCTAATACGGGAGACCAATGCCAGATTATCCTAGCTTCTGGCACTGATTTGGATAAGGACGGTACTGATGATGCATGTGACGTACTGATTACGGAAGCACCGACGCCAAAGTTGTCCCGATTGACGAGTTCCGCTACCCTTACCGATAATTCAATTACCATAACCCTGACAAAACCATGAAATAGTGCCTATGGTAAGAAATTTCATAACATGCTCAAGCTTTTTCTCATAACATAAGGGTATTCTAGAAATACCTAAGGAGTACAACATGCATTCATCGATCACACACAGCACAACCGGACGAGTCAGCCGCCGCGGCCAGCGCGAGGCTTTGGCCTCACGCCAGCTCTCATCGGTCACGCCCTGCCTGCACACCGCGATCTCGCCTGTCGACACCGGCCGGTAGTCCGGGGGTATCCCTGCCCGCAGGGACTTAGCGTTGAGCGCGCCTATATGGCGCGCTTTTATGAACGCCGAGAAACAGATATGCGCCTACTCTAGTTCGAGGGGTGACGGCTTGGGTCGTAGCCATTTCGTATCCCGGTGCTCGTAATTCCGGGCGACCACACCATCGGCCAGTCCTGGTAAGTGCGCGGCGCCCCACAGCAGCGTTATGTCCTGTTCGGGGTCGGCTTGCAGAGCTTCTGCGATACCATCCAAAGCTACTTCGTTCCGCTTGTGTAGGACTGCACCCTTCATGGCTTTCATGAGCCCAAGTGCTTTCAAACCGTATACGAGGTCTGAAGACCGTTTGTCGCCTCTGTCGATTGCGTGCAGGTCCTCCATGACCTTAGTTGCGAAGCCCGCCTTCAGGTGGCCCATTTCAAGGACGATGTCGGCCATGGTCAGGTCGTGTACTTCCCAGTCGTCTCTGAAGGATATCTCATCACAATCAAACTGATACACTAACTTGTCTGCATCGTCTTCCTGTTCGGCGATCGTTAACTTGTACATGTTATCCAGGGTCCTATTGATGCGGGGAGCAAACCGCCGCACCCATGTTGGATACGCAGCCATGGCCTCGTCGTCCGGCAGTCGCCTTCTCTCGTAATGTACGACGGATCCATCTGCCTCGCGGGAATCGACATAACCGCTGACTTCACTGAAAAACTGCGGCGCTGCTACATGGTGCAGCCCGACGAGGCTGATAGTGCTCTCTGTATCGGGATGCTGGAATTCGTGGATCGGTATTTCTTCCTGTCCTTCTACGACACGCTCAGAGGGAAATTTCATGTGCATATCTTAACACATAGACCTTATTATTACAAGTAATGACATGTTTCGTTGCTATGGCAACCCGTCAAATTCTAGTTTCTGCTCAAGCTTTTTCTAATGTTTTAGGTATAAAGTGATGAGTATCACGGTGTTAATGGCCATTGTGACGAGCGACACATACCATGAGCGGAATAATTCACATACGCATATCGCCCGGTGGTGCAGAATAATAAGTGTTAACTATCAAGGCTATAAAGGGAGGCAGAGATGTCACGAGACTACACAGACTACAATAAAGACATTGATTCAGATGCTGCGAGTGCTCACCGCCAATCCTTTATCGAACGCATGGAACGCAAGCTTGCTGCCAAGGAAATCATCGCTGATTCCCGCGGCTGATAGCCCATCCATACGGCTATAGCTGACATAAAATAGCTCCCTATTCGGGAGCTATTTTATTACCTGATGCTCGCGGGAGCTATTAGGCGGTGCGGCGGGTGATGTTCGCCAGCTTGGAGATGCCGTAAGCGACCAGGGCGTAGATCGCCATGGCCAGCAGCGTGTAGAGCTCGAAGCGTGATGAGCCGAGGACCGGAGTATATCCGAAGACGCCGAAGAACGGTGCGACCAGCGGTGCTGTGACACCATATATGAAATCGACGAAGCCGCTGGCGGCGTTGGCACCCAGCAGCGCTAGGATGAAGCGCAGGGCGAGCAGCGTCAGGATGACACCGGCGATGAACCAGACGACTCGTGAAACGACGTCCTTCTTGTGGTCCTGCTCGGCAGCCGGGTTGGCGACCTGGCGGGTCGTTTCTACTGCGTTGCCGTCGGCGACGGTTGTCTGACGGACTTCTCTTTCGGCTAATGCCATAGTGTTGTTCTCCTATTATTGTTTTGATGAAAAAGGGAGCCTCAAAACTGGGCTCCCCTCCTTCTAGTTATTGGATGCTTAGACGTGTGTACGTCGGCGTCCGACAAGCACATCATACAGGAATACTGCTAATGCTACCACCAGTAAAAGGTGTATCAGGCTGCCACCGATGCCGGTGATCAGGCCCAGCAACCATAGGATTGCGATGACTGCTGCGATAGTAGTGAACATAATGTATCTCCTAAGTTAGTACCCGTTCCTAGTTTATTCAATGATTTAACTATCGGCAGTAAAATATATTACACCAGCATTTCTATGGCTTGCCAACCTCTGGTGCGGACCTATCGATGGCCTTCTGCAGCACTGGCACCCAGGTGTTGTATCCTGTGGTGGAGGGATGGAACTTGTCGGAGGCGAAGTATTCGGGATGCTCGTCGAATATCGGGCCTGTTTCGGCTGCGATCGGCGCGAAGGTCACCTGCTTGGTCGATGCTGCCTCGGTCACCATGGTGTTCATGCGTCCAGTCCTGTGTCTTGCCAGCGCTTTAGCGGGCTGCACGAACCGCGGTACCGAGCCCATCTGCGGAGAGCCGGTCAGTATGATGCGGACGGCTGGGTTGGCGCTGCGGAGCGTCGTGATGGCCGACTCAAGGCTACTGCGGACTTCGGGTATAGGAGTCAGATGGGTAACGTCGTTCGCGCAGACGGCGATCAATACGATATCGGGCTGCAGCCTGGCTGCCGCCGATGCCTGCTGGCCGGCAACATCTGCGGCCCGCGCTCCCGACACTCCCAGATTGTGCATGGTGACTATGGTGTCGCGGGCAATGTACCGTGCGGTCGCCCGGGCGATGCCCTGGTCGTAGTCGCCGCCCTGCCCTACGGAGGTGCTATCTCCAAGTACGACATACGTCAGTGCGTTGCCGCCGCTGCCAAAGTTTTCCGGTCCGCGGGGGATTGCCGGCACGGGGACGGAAGTGCCATTGTATCTGATTGCCAGGAAGTTTACCGCCAGTACGACAGCCAGCAGCGCCAGGAATACGACCGGGATGATGACATAATGGCGGCTCATGCTCGAAGCTTAGCAGAATGGGCGGCCGCCGGCCAGCGGTGCTATATACTGGGGTTATGTCATCATTCACCAACGTCGTCATCATCTTCAATCCAAACAGCACAGGTAACGCCAAGGACCAGGCCGACAGGCTCAAGGCTGATCTGGCCGAAGCACTGCCTGCCCTGCCGGTTGAGCTCATGCCTACCCAGCACGCCGGACATGCCATCGAACTGTCATATGCTGCCGCCCGCGCCACTACGTCTCCCCTCGTCGTATCAGCTAGTGGCGATGGCGGGTATAACGAGGTCATCAACGGTGCTCTGCGCGCCCAGGGAGAGGGCTTCCACCCGACCTGTGCCGTCCTGCCCTCCGGCAACGCCAACGACCATGCCCGCACCATGCAGGACGACCCACTGGCCGACCTGATCGTTAGTGATAAGATATCGCAACTTGATGTCCTGAAGGTCTCAGCTGCCGACAGCGAAGGTGGCAGCACTGTCCGCTATGCCCATTCCTACGTCGGCCTGGGCCTGACACCGACCGTCGCCGTCGAACTCAACAAACACACCCTGAATTCACTCAAGGAAGCCTGGATCGTGCTGCGCACTTTCTGGAGCCTGCATCCGGTCGTCCTTGAGGTCGAGGGCAAGACCCGTAAGATCGACAGCCTGATCTGCAGCATCATCCCGGAGATGGCCAAGATGCTCACCCTGTCCGACAAAGCCGCCCCGGATGACGGGCTGTTCGAGATGGTCGTCTTCGAGCACAACCGCAAGTTTCGCCTGCTACTCCGTCTGATCAAGGGCGTCTTCTCGCACCTCGGCGCCAACAGCCGGATACGCGATTACCGCTGTACCGTCGTCGACCCGGCGCCGATCCAGCTGGACGGCGAGGTCATGGAGCTGAAGGCTCGCACCGACCTCGAGATATCTATCTGTCCCGGTCTGCTGCGCACCGTCGTCTAGCGGCTGCCTGCCCTACCTCTGGATCAATAGTGGAATATATTACGGCGCATCCGTTCTAAGTACGCCATACTAAAGATTATGAAGAATCAATCCGGCAAAGTAATGGTCAAGTTTTTCCTCTGGCCAAGTATCATCATCAGCCTGTTGCTGACGCTGCTGCTCAACGTCATATTCTAGATATCGCCCTTACTTTTCAGTAGTAGAAGCGGCCTGGCCTGCTTTGGCGCGCCGTGTCAGGGCTATGGCGCTCAGCACGAGTGCCAGCAGGCTGAGGGCGAGTGGTAAGGTATTGGACGGGCTTTCAGGGGTGGTTGCAGCTGTTGCGGCGGTCTTTTCACCTGCTGCCAGGTCATCGACGACCTTCGTAACGGAGTATGGGCCGGTGTTGCCGCCCTCTGTTTCCTCTTTGGTCGGAGCCTGGTCCCAGGCGACGGTCGTGCCATCGGCGTAGGTCTGGTAAGCTTTCCACTGCAGGTCGCCCTTAGCAGCCGGTAGCATGCCCCGGAAGGTAAAATCATCACGCTGGCCGGCCGGGATGGTGCCGCCACTCCAGGTGATGGTGTTGATGTCACCGGCGCCGTCTTTGGTCGTCTCGATCTGCCAGCCCGCATGTACTGTCGGCTGGACGCTCTTCAAGCCGGCCGGGATGTTGAGCTTGAGGCCGGTGACCGGTACTTCCTTCTCGTTCGGAACGCTGGCGGTGAATGTCGTCCGGCTGCCGGCGCCAGCTTCCTTGGGAGTGACGGTGACGTGGGCGAAGGCCGCAGCCGGCAACGCCACGATGGTAAGTAGTGTGAATATTCCGGTTGTGATTGCTGGTGCGAATCTGCGCATATTGTCTGTCTCCTGATTAGTGTATGGTCGCTGGTCTATTTCCGTGGCCTGTACCCTATTGTACCCGGATACCGTCCACCTCGTCTAATGACTTCTGAGGCAGCGACGCCGAGCAGTATCAGGCTGGCGCCGCTCAACAGGATGATCTGCAGGCTGCGGGCGGTACGGTTGGTGTTTTCGGCTGAGCTGAGGCCACCGGTCACCCGCACCGGGAAGACCAGCTGGAAGCGTTCACGCAACTTTCCGTCCACAAATCCGCTGACGGTCAGTCCGTAGACACCGGGCTTCGGGAATGTGACGGCGGCATGGCCGCTGGTGGCTGAATCGTTCGAGATGATGTTGGCGGTTGCCAGCCGCTCATCGCTGGACTGGAAGCTGACCTTGCAGCTGCAGTAACGCAGGTCGAAGCCGGCCTGATCGCTCGAGAAGTCGAAGTTAAGGAATGTTTCCTCGGCTGCCTCCGGATTGTCATCCGGCGGGATGTGCAGCACCGCCGAAACGCCTTTGTCTTCTTGGAGGTCGTGGGCCGAAACCACTGGTGTCCCGGTCAGGACCGCGGCGACAAGCGCCAGGCAGATGGCGGCGCGGACGATCATTCGTGCTCCCCATGTTCACCTATGATCAGATTGTTGCCGCGGTATTCGGTCAGTCCGTAGTTCAAGGTCGCCAGCAGCAGGATCGTACCGATGCAGAGGGCTAATATCCGCCAGAACGAAGCGTCCTTGTCACGGAATAGCAGATAGATGTTGCAGCCGATCCAGATGGCTGCCAGCGCCGCCAGGGCAACTAGGACTGGCAGCGAAGTGGCATGAGCGCCGATCATGAAAGCATGCATCAATGATGCCAGAATGGCGACATAGATAAGCCGGTGCAGCCGGAACCACCAGACTCCCATTGCCCTCATGATGGCATTAGCCGAGGTGAAAGTCAGCGCCAGCAACGCGATGATGGCAAGGATCCCAAGCGCGAACGACTGCTGGTAGATGGCCGGCAGCCCGAAGATACTGTCGGCATTGAACTGCTTGAAGTACGACAGGAGCGCGTGCAGCACCGCGAACCAGGCTGCACCGATGCCGATGATGCGCCGGGACTCGCGTATCATCGGCATGCCGGGAAGCTTAGGGAAGACCTTGGTGATGGGGCCGATCAGCAGCGCGAGTACCAGTAATGCGACGCTCAGCCAGGCGTAGGCTTCCTGGATGCGGATGGTCGCCAGGTCGGTCGCGCCGTAGACTGCGATCCCCCACCACAGCACCTCGAGCGTCAGTAAGACGATACCGATCGACAGATACAGCCTGATACCCCGGCCGTAATAGCGCAGTGTGTTACGTAATGAATCCATATGTACCTATCGTACCAGAAATATGCACCGCGCCCGTCCTCTGCCGTAGACATACTATGCTACTTTTCTTGACAGTTTGCGTGTTACGGTATTCAATAAGGGTACTAGGTAACTTTGGAGCTCTGCAGCACCCATGAGAACACTCTCCTTTTTAGAAGCACCAGGCTTCACGGATGCCGGCCCGGATGTGTCGGCACTCAACTTTGAAGCGCCGGATACACGGCCGGCATACCAGTTCGTTGAACAGCCGTCAGCAGTCCGCCAGCCACGGTTACGGCGGGCCGCCGGTGCGCTCGTCGCAGTATCTCTGATTACTCCTTTGGCGGGGTGTGCCGACAACCTGGCCCTTGGCGGTGGCTTATCACAGCACCGGTCCTCAGACTCAGAAAGCCAGGGTCCCGACTCCCGCTCAGAAACAGACGATGAAAGTGGCGCGGATGATGCGCCCGCCAAGGCTAAGCCATGGCTCGATATGACGCTTTCCATGGGCGATGAAGATGCTGTCGTCCCCGTTCTGCGGAAAGATCTTTCGTCAGTCGGTTGTGCAGTCCCGCTTGGCAAGGGCCAGCTCATGCCCAGCACCAGCAAGAAGTTCACCCGTGAAGACGAAAAAGCGGTCAACATGCTTCGCTGGAATACGAAGATCGAAGACGATCCCAAGGACACCGACGATGATTTCGACGCCGAGACCGGTGACCGCCTGCTGAAGGCCATCCAAAAGAAGGAAAAGTCCTGCGGCCCGAAGTGGCGCAAGAAGCCCGTGCCTAAAGACCCTCTCATACTGCCGACTAATACCAAAAAATATGGATATACCAATCCGCAGGTCATGCTTGGCAGCAAAGGTCCCGCTGCAAAACAGATTATCCTTGACCTTGTCCACATCAACTGCGACGTTGATACGGTCGGCTCTGACATTATCGGAAAACTGACATGGCGCAGTATTGGGATCATGCAGAAGCGTATCGATGAATCAGGTGCTGCTGATATGAAAGGCAGGCCGAACAAGCCACATCCCGTCGGACCGAAGACCGGCGATGGCATCAGGTACGCCAAAACAGCCGGCGAGAAGCATTGTGGCGATGATGTCTTCGGCAAGTATGGCTGGGTAAAGACCGGTAAGCGGCCCGGTGACAGAACTGCTAATCCGCCGTTCATACCTCCTCAGCGGTAAGGGCTTGCCATGATTCCAGGCTAGGCGGGCTGCTTGACGGCAGCCAGTTCACGGCGCAGATTGATGACTTCGTCCTCGAGGTCCTTGTACTTGGTCATGTCGCGTGAGGTCGAAAGTATCCATTGCACGTCTCCGAAGTCGTTCAGCAATGGGGCCAGCTGCACTTCCCAGTATTTCATCGTGCCTTTGAACGTCGGGCAGTATCCCTCGAACTTGGCCAGCTTACCTGCCCCGGCCCGTCGCAGTGCGTTCGCGGCCTTCTGTTCCATGTTGCCTTTCCAGAAGCTCAGCCAATCCTTGCCGATGACATCCTTCTCGTCGTCTATCTCCATTACTTTCAACCCGTTCGGATTGAACGATAAAAGGATGCCATCAGGGGTCAGCACTTTGACGCAGTCCTCTGAAGAGTCGTAAAAACAGCTGATCATCTTGTCGGTGGGGAGATTTGACATATAACAATAAGTATAATGTATTGATTATTGTGATTCAATAGAAATGCTAACTCCCCTGCCCGGAACCGCGCGGCAGGTCATGTTCAACGAAATTCTCTCCAGCTGTCGACAGTCTGATGTCCTCGAAGCTGGCGGTATCCAGCCAGTTCTTGCGGCTCGAGGTGTCGGCCAGGCTCTGCTTCAGGGCGTTCGGATACTTGATGTTGACGTATTTATAACAGGTATAGATATGGTTGATGCCGATGCCGCTGACCTGGGCGATCTGCTGCAGGAAGTAGACGAAGACGACGTTTGATTCCATTGCGGTCTGCGGTGCTTTGGCGGCATAAAAGTCGAGCAGGCTGAAGTCGTTGCCTACTTCTGACAGGTCGAGGTCCTTGAGTAGCGTCAAGCTCGGCCCGGCGCGCCGCCGTACTGCTGGCCGTCCCGGCCGGGTGTCTGCCCCGATGTCGCTGGAAGTCTGCGGCGGCGCACCGCTGGCGGCGGCCTTGATGGCTGGCTGGGCTTCACTGGGACCGTCGTCGGTACGGATTTCAAGTAGCCGGCCCTTGAAGTCGTCGTATACAGACCGGACAAAATCCTCATCCCCGTCGACCTCCAGCGTCCCGCTGAACATATCAATCCGTAGCTTCGTCACACCATTCCCCCGTACTGCTATTTTATACCCACATGCTTATCCACACTCTTCTAACAGATTAAGCTATTGTCTATCGTTATGTAAAGACGCAACTATCGATTGCTGTACTGTAAAGCTGTGCATATCTTGGGATAACTATACATTTAAAAAACCGCCGTATTGGGCGGCGGAGAGCAGGATGTGTCCGAATGCTCAGTTACTTGCGGTCATATCTCCCGTCATGTCTGACTGGAAGTGATCCGACCCCTTCTATTCCGAATGCTTCGATTAAAGGCCTCCACAAGGTATCATACTTATTCCTGACATCCTGCACGTCCTTGCAGCCTGCCAATGCGATTCCTGCGGCCACTTCATCATCTGTTTCTATAACATGTGCCCGGACAGTCTCATGCCCTGACAGATATTTTCCATATGCGGTATGCGTGCCGTTAGTAAGCAGATAGCTCGTATCTTTTTCTCCAGGTTCTCCATCGTAAGCTACGACTTCTACGGGTGGCAATTTGTCGACATAGTTCAATGAACGGACATGAGGTAAGCTGACCCCTCTAGCCTGAATGGGCATGAGCTGTCCTATAGGGATATCTAACTCCCGCCGCTGATCAGAGCGGTCTCGGTTACGGTCATAGTCGGTATGTATCGCCCGTATCTCTTCTGGTTCCACGGCTTCAAAGACGAGGATTTCGTCCGGTAATGCGCCGCGCGTACCATCGCTCCGATGTGCAATGAGGCGATGCACCGGTACCTCGATTTCAACGACTTCCTCATCATCTCCCTGTGCCATCCGCTCTGCAAATGATTTCCGGGGTGACGCGGATACGAAGGGTGTGGGCGTACCGTCCCGATGTGCGTAACCAACATGCTGGTTGACGAGCATCCGGATAAGGCTTTCGTCACCTGCAGAGCAGGCATCCTGGAATGCTTCGAATGATCCGGTGTGTCCTGCAGCTGCTGCGGTTGACATAATACCCAGTTCCGGAGATACACGGTCTTTCTTATCGCCACGGTACAGAGTGATAGTATCGTCATAGCTTTCCCCGACGCGGAAATGGGCCGGCAGAGTGCCCCATGGAAGATGCATTTTCATTGCAGTATTATAACATATCAATATACGTTAGCAAGTTGATGCGATGAAGCTACTTGCCAGTAGCCGTTTCGGGCTCCAGCAGCGCCCCGTTCTGCGATACCTCCGGTATGCAGCACATGCTCCGGTTGAAGCAGCAGGGGCGGCGCTCACCGTGTGATAGCTTCGAGAGGGCTACTTCTATCCGGCGCTGGCGGGTCTCGGTGTTGTTGGTCGCACCGATCCAGCGGATCCATTCCCAGCGCGCCATGGGAGTTATGTCAGCCCACAGCGGCTGTATATCATCACGCGCAGCGAGAGCATCGCCGATATCCGTCGGAATGTGCGGTTCCGGCCATTCCTTGGTCGGTTCTATCTCGAGGGAGGCGGTACCTCCGGCGGCAACAGCTGCGGCTTTCTGCATGGGTTCGTCGACGTTCAGCCAGTGGCCGCCCCTGCCGTCCGGCTCCAGGGCCGTATGGAAGGCATATCCGTTGATGGTTCCCTTGACCATCGTCTGTCCGCGCGACGGCAACTGCAGGCTGGCAGCCTGCGGCAGCCGGAGTATGGTCCGCTGACCGATGGTAAATGCGGGGGCTTCGAATGTGATCAGTGGCATAATATATTAATCATAGCAAACTACCGGGAACGCTAATACCGGTGCACGATCTCGTCGGAGACGGCTTCGTCAGCGAAACCGCGGTCCTGCATGAAGTTGATGGCCTTGAAGCCAGAGGTCTGAAGGGTCTTCTCTGCCAGTGTCCGGGAAAGTGCCGCCAGCTCCTCCTTGTTCCCTTCCCAGAGCCGGTTGGCGCTTTCGGCGGCAGTCTTGTGATGTGTCGTGTATATCGCGACCGTCCTGGCATATGCAGATACTTCGAATACTGGTTGACCGTATTGTGTCTGCATCTGCGTCATCGTCTTCAAGACCTTGCGGGCGATGATCGACTGCGCCCGGTAATACTGGTATTGGTCTTCAAGTTCGCTACGCTCATCACCTCTGGATAATCTGACTTGGACAAACCGGATGAGCCAGTCAAACAACTGTTTACGCCGGGCGTACAGCGTGATGTCGGTCTGTCCGGTCTCCCGTTCAGTCGCCTCTTTCTGCAGGTTCAGACGTCCCTTGATGCGGCGGTAGACCGTCTCGTTGACTTCCCCGTTGCTGTAGAGGTCCTTGAGATAATGGATCTCTACGTCGAGCGCGGTGTGCAGGAGCACCCGCTCGAATAATCTAAGGCCGTGGGCCGCCAGGAGGGCCTGCTGCGTTTCCTTGGTAGCTCCGATCTGGGCTTTCAGGTCTTTGACCAACCGGCCATAGTGTTCGTCCAGTATGAATCCGCGTGCCTTATGCTCCTTTGCTTTCGCCATCTCGGTCAGCTGGTAGTAGAGACCGAGCATCGACAGCCGGACGGCTTCGAACGGAGTCGTCGTATTGATGCCGAGCTTTCGGATGATCGGTCCGATCGTCGGTGCCTTTATGAACAGTGTCGCCAGGATGCAGCCGATGGTCATCGCCAGCAGCAGTTCCTTGGGCGTGAATGAATATGCCCAGCCGGCCGGCCGCAGATCATCCGGTATCAGCAACACGACGATGATGGCCAGTGCCCCGCGCAGGCTCCCCCAGGCAAGCAGCTTCTGCCAGCCCGACGGAATAGGCGCCTCAAGCTTCAGCCGGTTCAGCGGTACCGTCACGAAGTACACCGAGATCACCCGGGCGATCGCGACGACGATGACGCTGATGAGGATCGGGCCGAGGAGCAGTTTGAAATCCACCGCGGTCGTGGCAAAAAAGATGCCCGCCAGCAGGAAGACTAGTGAATTGGCGACGAATGCCAGATGTTCAATCGACTTAGCGAGGTATTCGTCTGATCTGGGGGAAAGCGTGTGCCGGGCGTAGTTACCGAGCATCAGCGAGGAGACGGTCGTCGCGATGATCGGCGAAATATGCAGATGTATACCGAATATCGGATGTGTATTGATAAGCTCGCTCAGTATGAATACGATGTGGGCCGATACGATGAGAAGCGTGATTGAAACGAATTCGTTTGAGCGCGTGAACCGCAGGCCGCGGGCGAAGATCGTCGCCATCAGTATACCGAACCCGATACCGAGCAGCACCATCATACCGAAGACTCCGATACCGTGAAGTACCGTTTCTGCGCCATGGAATCCGTTCTGCATCACTGCCAGCAGGACGAGGAATAGTGCGACGGCCGTACCATCGTTGAACAGGCTCTCCCCTTCGAATATCAGGGTCAACCGTTTTGGTGCGCCGTACTCTTTGAATAGCGCCAGGACCGCGACCGGATCCGTCGATGAGATGATGGCGCCGAAGAGCAGCGCCACGATAAGCGGTATCGGCAATCCGACCAGCGGCAACAGCAGATACAGCGCCCCGCCGATCAATGCGGTCGACACCAGCAGACCGACGACGGCCAGTAGGATGATGGACCACCCGCTCTCAATCATCCTGCGCATGTTCATGTTGAATGCTGATTCGAAAAGCAGCATCGGCAGGAAGATGAAGAACAACAGCTCAGGTGTCAGCACCAGTTGCGTCAGGAAGCCGAACGTCGGCTGCAGGAACGGTAACTGTACCATCTGGACGATCAGTATACCGAAGACGACCAGGAGTACCGCGTACGGCAGCCGAACTTTCTTAGCGACAAAAAAGACTATCGACGATACGATCAGCAACAAAAATAAAGACAGAGCTGTCGTGATACTCAGCATTCCGTGAGGGCCCAACCTTTTACCTACAATTGATTATACGCCAGCCGGCACAAGTGTAAACGTTGTTATTGTAGGACATCGCTTGCTTCCGATAACAGGCTTGCTAAAGTCATAACCTATGCCTACCCCAGGCAATAAAAGCTTACTGTACACGGTCGATGATGACAGCGATCTTGGCGTGTTCATCCGACAGGTTGAATCCCCTGTCATCCTGGGAGTCGGCATTGACGAGCTGCACCCTTTTCCCGTTCTGTATCACCCGCATCCGGGAGGCACCGCCGGTTTTCCTGTGTGTCTTCAGCTGAATGATGTCACCGATGCAGATGACTTTGCCTGTTTTGTCTGAGAACTTCGTTTCTTGCATGCCGGTATAATATCAGAATACATGCCAACGCCCACACCCTGCTACCAGAAATCTGACCAATAACTAATTGACAATAAAGTAATAAAATGATATCATAGTATACATATCATGTTGAGAAAGCGAATGTTGTCACGTATGAAACGTATCCATCCTAATATCATTGCCTTGGCTATCCTTTTGTTTGTCACCGCTGTAGCTGCAGTCGCAATCACCGCATCTGCCTCCGCCGCCAAAGACAGCTATCATGCCGACAAAAGCATACCGCCAACACCGGCATCCAAGGTTATGTCATCGCCTGCCGGCGGGACGGATCAGGCGGCGCAGACATCTACAACTGCCGCTACTGGTACATCAGGCCAAGCAAAGCCTGCAACCAGCGTGAATGCACAAAGATCTACTTCTACTCCATCTGCACCTACGACGGCCAAGCTAACACCAGCTCCAGTAGATAGGCCTACACCAGCCCCGGCACCCACGCCCGCCCCTGTCGTCCGATGCCCGGAATGCGGCGGCGACCCGGACAAGACCGTCACCCGTACGGGCGCATTAATCCTGTCAGCGCATACCTTCACGGTGGCGGCCGGCTCCAGCAATAGCGGTTTACTGACCGCACGCAGCGATTCCGGTGAACTGATCACCGTCGCCTATCCGATGTTCAAGCCCGGCTCACCGATGGTCGCATCGTCCGGCGCCCCAGGCCAGGCAACCTACGCGGCCAGCCAGACATTCGGGTTCTCTGTCAGCATAGGGGTAGTTCCGGGTACCTACACTGTAACCTTGCGGGCTTCCGGCCAGAACCAGGGCGCGTATTCCGCTGATGTCACTCTGATAATCACTCCGGCGCAGTAAGTATAGAGTTTTGCAAAATTGACTTGAGTATCGGACTAACTTGTTCGAAATTCTATCTTTCAACTCGGTCAATCATAAACTGTACGGCTGTATTCGTATGGCTGGGAACAATTTCAATTTCCGGGTGCCTTGAACTGAATACCCGGAATATTTCATCTGCGAATGCCTGACCTATTGTAGGTACTTTATGAAAGTCGAGTATTACACGTTTGAATTTTGTCAGCCCATTCAGTACTCGCCTGGCTTGCGACCTGGATATATATATCGTGCCCATATTGTAAAGCTTTATCTGAACCTCTGTCTGGTCGAATGCCGGTTCATCTGGGTCTACCTGGTAGGCTGCGAACAGTTCACTCAGATGTCGCTTTGACTTTATGTCAACCGAGAAAGTTACCTTAGTTCCTTTTAATGTGCGCTGCGTCTCTTCGACGAATATATCCTCAAGTTTATTGTCAATACGCAAACGATAGCCGTAACTCTCAAGGATGAACAAATCTCCTGCTTTCGAAGTAAAGAAGATACCCTCTCCGGAGTGCGCTTGTGGTGCTGTAGTCGTCTTGCCTTTCAATAAATCCTGGATGGCTTCAAGTTCGGAGCTAAGCCCTTTTTTTGACATAACATTTTTAAATACTCCGATCCCGTGGTCACGGACTGTAAAACTAAGCTGGTCCTCTCTTTGAAATACCTCGACATCTATGATGTCTGACTGGGAGTGCTCTATCGCGTTATTAGCCATTTCAGAAAATGAATATGCAAAGATATCCTGCACTGTCTCCTTGAGATTAGTCAAGAAAGGCTTCTCTAATTTGAAATCACTTAAGATCCCGTATTCTTCCAGGCCATTATTCGTATATCTTTTTTTTATTACTTTACCGAGCGTGTCGGCATATTTGGGAAGTGCGTATACCGATCCGCTTCCAGCGCCATCCCGTATTAAGACTCCTTCCTTGACCAAATTACCAATGACGGAGCTTACATAAGGGCGTGCTGCTCTAATTTGTTTTGAGGCCAGCTCTTCCATCACATCAGATGTTTTAAAGCTGTGCTTTTTCTCGGCGACTGACAATACATAATCAACTATCCGTAATACGGTATCCATACTGTAGGAGTATACTACTTGTAAGGTTAAAAGTCAAGTTTGTAAGATATTTTGTAAGGTATTATTAAAAACTTGTAAGCATACTTGTAAGGTAAGCATAAGCACAAATCTCATACATGTAAGGTAAATATATTAATTTGTAAGAGAGTTGGTAAGGTGTCTCAAGAGAGTATCGACAGGATAGCGCACGCTTGCCCTGCATGCTCGGTGCAAGCACCTGCGCGTGCAGGTTGGCGACCGAACCTCCGACTTGCATCTTTGCTTCGCAAATCTGCGTCGTAGGTTCAAACCCGTGACGAGACCAAATAAAATGCACCACGGCGAGGTGGTGCATTTTATTTGGTGTACCCTGTGGTCGGATTTTCGAACTCTTACTATCGATGAAGTAAGAGTCGGGCACCCTATTGTACAAGCACTTCTAATCTAAATTCATTAGACATCTAACTAAGCATTTTCCGCTAGTACCTGACCGATTATATGTAAAACGAATCAATCAAACCCCTCGTATAAGATGCTCTATAGCGTAAACAGTATGGCGAACCATTGTCGACGAAGTTAGAACCATTTTAACGTCTATAAACTTGGATTTTGATTAGCTAAGAATATCTAAAACTGCCCGATGGACTAACCCGTTCGAGAAAAGTGCACCTCCGATGTCAGAATTATAATCAAACCGTACGCCATGAAGATCAGTGACACGACCGTTCGCTTCAGTTACGATAATATCTCCTGGGGCAATGTCATGCTTCGTGCTACCGGGAAAAATGCTGAAAATACTCTCACCTTCAGCAACTTTGCATGCTTGATATATCGCCGAGTAATTACCTATTGGGTCTCCTAGCATTTGGCGCAGTGCAGTTGAATCGAGCTTTGCTCCGTCCCATTCTGAGTAATCATATGATATTCCTGGTGTGAGTGGATGTTCGCCAACTTCTATTTTTTTGCCGTTTAGTTTTGTTCCTTGATTAGAAGTAGCAGTGTATAGTTCCTCGGTGGTAGGATTCAGAAACAGCCCCATTTCGTTTTTACCCCGGAATTGCTTTGCCAGCCCAAAACCATATGATAAATTTGTAGACATTTCAGACTCAACATACTCCCCCGTCCCATCTATAGGATCAACGCGCCATATGTGGTCGGAGTGTAAGCTGCCCCAGGTCTTTTCTTCGCCTATGATGGTGTGGCCTGGAAAATTTTTTGCTATAGCCACAATAACCAACTGGTTTATTGCGATGTCTACATCAGTAACTAGAGTGCCATCTATCTTTCTTTGTATAGATAGATGCTCGTTCCGCCTCGCCTGCATTAAAGTTCCTGCGTCTTGAGCCAATTTGACTCCGAATTCTACATACTCTTCATGATGCTTCATTCTTTTGGAATATTTCTCCAATAGTCGCGAGCTGGAACGTCATTTCGGAGCATAGGGGCTTTAGAAGGGTCTGACCTAGCCCTGTTTATAGCATTAAAAACCACATCTTCTACGTCTATTCGAGTAAGCTCATCTTCGTAGGCAACTGGATAAAAGTCCTCTCCGCTAGTCGTGTAATATACTGCTCGTACTGCCTGCAACATGTCTACTGTTTGCGTTTCAGATAACCACGATTTTCTATATGCATTTTGATCCAAATCGGTGACATCCTGAGCGGTTGGGAGGTTACGCTGCTTTCTGATTTGAGAAGCTCCGTATAAAACAGAAAGAAAATTAACATTGACTGCGGCTATGACATCTTTATGCTCTTCAGTCCAGGCAATAAAGTTATCGTACTTGCCGTTGTCTAGAGGATGTCCAAAGATATAATTTGGGATTATTGGCATTCCAACTGTGCGCGCCTTGTCCATAACGGTTTCGAGATGTTTCAAATGATAGGGTTTTCGCATAGCCTGAAAAGTTTTTGGATTGACGCTTTCGACACCAATTTCGGTATATTCAACCCCTAATTCATCAAATGCTTCCAAATACCCGTCTTCCTTTCTTCCGTCCCCCGCTGCGATATTTGCGGTAGTTTGAATAATGAATCCCTTGAACTTAGGATTGTATTTCCTAATTTCACTTCTAACATCGCCTATCATTCGCCAATTAGGTGCTTGACCGAACGTTTTATCGTCAAGATAAACCAACTCAAATCCTAGGGGTTTGAATGAATCAACCTGTTTCCATATATGCTCATCATCTGGGGTATCTATCTTACGAGGAACCATACAGAATTCACAAGCAAATAAACAGCCAGTGCTCAATGTCAGTCTTGGAATAACTTCTTGTCCGGCAAATAAGCTATTGTCAGGTGTTGCGGAAGGGTCTGTGCCTGGGAGGTGAGCTTTTAATTCTGATGGATTGGATAAAAACGTAACATTGGGATAATGAGAAAAATCAGCAGGATCAACGTGCCCGCCCATAATAATACGCTTATGAGCTAGCTTCTCAACTAACGCTTTCGTATGTGGCGCATTTGACTCAATTGTAGAAAACAACAATGTTCCAGGCGTTTCAGCTAACTCCTCGGCAGATTTCTCTACGTCTGTAGCGATATGAACCTGCTGGTTATACGAGCCTTTTGCCATGCCGGAAATTACAGAAATCCAAAGTGGTAACTCCATGTAATGCTCGGGTTTTTTATAGCCTGGCATACCTTCATACACTTTTGCATAGTAATCATCTACCCATTTTGCGTCAGCATCGCCGCTCATCATGAGTGAGTCGCTTATTTGAACATAAACTAAATCCGTTTCAATTGGTGCTGGTTTTTCTATCTTTCCAATGTATTCAGTCATGCGGACTCCTTGACTAATCGTAGTTAAAAATAATTAATGGACATGTATCTGATTATCAGCTAATCATAAGCAGCTTAATAATGACTTCTATGTCATCTCTATGAGACTATTGTGTAGCTGACGTACGCGCCCAATGAACACGTCAGCTAGCTCCGGATTAGGCTCTTCTGATAGAAATACTAAAGCCAGCATAGTGGCTGTATCAAGGCGAAAAATCGTTTCAACCATAGGGTCTACCCTTACATTGTCGGCAACAGAATAATATCCTGCTAGAAACTCACTATTCGTCTCGCCCGTTTCTGCTACCCTGGCTAATTCTAGAGCTGGGTGTCCAACGAGTGCATTGCTCCAGTCGAGTAAGGCAACGACCTTTCCATTATTCATCCTGAAGTTAGCTTGCCGGAAATCCATATGGAGTAGCTTCTTTCGACCCCGGATTGGTTCAAGGTATTGAGAGAGATTTTCGGTTTTCAAAAGCGACGGCATGTCTGGTACGAGTCTTTCCAGTTCAATCCACCGTCTTGCCAGACGCTGGCTTATAAGCTCGGGAATTTCGCTATGCTCTTGCGCACTAAGTGAGATGTCTGGAGGTTCTATAGAATGCAGGCGAGCCAATAATACACCAAGATCGTGTTGATCTGGTTTGCTTTCATCACTTGCAACGTAAGACATGACTACGACAGTAAACCCCATAGCATCTAGGTCAAATAAAGGTTTGGGGATCTGCTTTATGCCCTTGCTTTTTACATGTCTCATCAACGCAAATTCTTGGTCTAGTAATGTCTTTGAATCTATAAAAGCATCATTGACGTTCGAGAATACCTTGTCCTTAGGAATTTTTATAACTACTGGACCAGATTCAAGGTCTGTCCGATAAATGTAAAATTCATTACCACTTCCTATCTGCTTTATCTCACCTACGTTCAATTGTTGTTTTAGAGAACTGATAACTGCTTTTTTTATTCTCTCGGAATCCATTTCGTGCATTCACAGATAATATCACAATTATATGCCAATGCTCTGACGTAAATGGATCTCTTGCATTGCTGATATAGTCATTAGACAAAAGGAGGTGCAGATGATATCTGCAAGGAGTATACGAGAGCTAGCCGAACGTGGAAATGCGTACGTGGACGCAACTGCTCCCTTCGAGGATTTGTATGATTACCCGCTCCATGCTATATCCGAACCTAGCCGCGGGAATCTGCGAAATGATGGGACGAGGCCAGCAACAGCGCGAAATGTAGTCCAGCTACAGCAGCCTCATCCTGCAGAGATATAGCTGGATAGGCCAATATTTGCTTGGGACGGATCGACCACGTCGCCATCTGTGGCTGCCGTCCAAAACCCTTTAGTAAATACTTCGGAATGCTCGCCTAATTATCTGTTATATTTAGGCCAAGGTCTCATCGAGGATCGGCTTACCGCTCCACCTGAGATTAAAGATGCTATGGTAGATCGTATTGGAGCGACACCAAAATGACATTGAAGCCTATGAAGCAAGCTATCGTCAATTACGAGCTCGCCATGACGCCCTCAAACGAAAGTTAGACATACTTTACGACGACAGACTGGAAGAGCGTATTAGCAAAGAGAAATATCAAGAAAAAGACAAAGAGATTAAAGATGAAATCGATTACATTAATGAAGAATTGAAAACATTTGACCAATCTTATTCTGCAAAGCTCTCTTATGGCATAGATATGTTGGAGTTGTCCCAAAGAGCTGTCGAAATATATAGAACGAATAAGGCTGTTGAAAAGCGTCGAGAGCTGTTAGCTCAAGTATTTTCGAACTTATCCGTAAACGGCGTCGTAACTTCTTACGAGTATACCAAGGCAGTGACATTTATCGCCAATAAATCCAATAAACACCGACAGCTCCAAAATAATTTCGAACTCAATGCTGACCCCAGTGAAAAACAGAAAAAGGCCCTCGAAAAGGCCTTAAAAACTAATTGGTGTACCCGACAGGATTCGAACCTACGACCTTTGGCTCCGCAAGCCAACGCTCTATCCAGCTGAGCTACGGGTACATTTCTGTACAACAGAGGTAATCCTATCACATATCGGCCGTGAAAGCTAGCCTTTTGCCTGCTCAGGGCAACGCATCAAAATTAACACTTGTCAAATAAGCAAAGTGTTGTATAATTAAAACATCATGGATCCTACAATCCGATCCCTCGTCGACTATATCCGGTCACATAAGGCCCACGGCGCAGGTGACAATCAGATCTGGCTCGATCTGCTCAATGCTGAGTGGCCGTATGAGAGTATCCAGCAGGCTTTCGACATCGTCGATGGCAAGCAGGAGCAACACCGGCCCGCCCCGCCGCGTCATGAACAGCCGGCGACGCGGCATGATCCGGCACCTCAAGCGGCGGGCGCCTACCCGATGTATCCACAGGCAGCCGTCCCGGCCGCTGCCCAGGAACGTCGTGAGCCGCAACATGAATACCCCGCACGGCAGCCGGATTCAGCCAGTCAGCAGAACGACCAGCCGGGCCGCCAGGATCCCCGCCAGAAATACACCGTTCGGGCAGCAATCGCCGATGTCTTCCGGGGTGTCAAGGTCAACGGACTGACGTTTCTCGGCGGCGCCGTACTGATCATTGCCGTCAGCGCGGTGTTGCTCTTTCTGGTGACGTTCGGTGCCGGTATGGCTCTCGGTCTGTTCAGCCGGGGGAGCGGATTTCAGCCCGCCAATCTGCTGAAGCCAAGTATCCCATTCCTGCTATCCTTGTATCTGATCAGCTTTGTCGTCGGCAGCCTTATCAGTGCCCTCGTGGCCACCGGCGTCTCACTGACGCTGCGCGACGGACTCGACGGCCGCCGGGGCAAGGTCGTCCCGACCATCAAGGAAGCGCTGCGCATATTTATCCGTGTGGCACTTGCCAATGCCCTGTTCGCTATAGTCGTTGCCGGCCCCATGGTACTCATATCACTTATAACCCTCGCAGTAACGTTCGGCTTGGCCTTTGGTGGTGGGTCCAGCCGTGGCGGCGACATTACCGTCCTGGTCTTTACGCTCGTCGGATTCGTAGCTGCTCTCGCGTGGGTTATCATCGCCCTGCTCCGTTACGCGGTCGTGCCCGAAGTCGCCCTGTTCGAACCGCAGCACAGGCTCCGGGATACGCTCGGACGCAGCAGGCACCTGCTGCACAAAGGCGGCCAATGGTTCCTGGTCAAGGCATTCGTCCTGGCTATCATCATAGGGCTACTGTTAGTCAGCCTATCGGCCGCGGTACCCACAGACGCACCTACGGCTATCCATGTCTTCATCATCTTACTTAACCTGATCGTATCGTTTGTCTCCTCTGGCATATTCTATACGCTATACCGTAACCGCGTCGCCGTAAAAGGCTGATATAATAGTTGGATTCCTGCCTGCGCCTGGAGAGGTCGCATAGTTGGTCTAGTGCGCTACACTCGAAATGTAGTATGGGGGCAACTCCATCGAGGGTTCGAATCCCTCCCTCTCCGCCAAGAAAAGACAGTCTGCCGCAAGGTAGGCTGTCTTTTCTTGCTGAGGGAGGCGAACCCTGCGAGTGAGCAAAGCGAACGGAGGGTTCGGTGGAGCGAGGACGCACGCATAAGTTTGCTCCGAGTACGCCGCAGCGGAAAAGCACGAAGTGCGCCCTCCCTCTCCCGAATGCAATGAAGGTACGAGGCCGAATCCCCTATCCCGCATATCTATGTATACTATATGTATGCAAGACAGCATCTTTACCAAGATTATCAAGGGTGAACTGCCCTGCCACAAAGTATATGAGGATGACAGGACCATCGCCTTCCTGCCGCTCTACCCTGTCGCCCGCGGGCACGTCCTGGTCGTGCCGAAGCGCCAGGTCGAGCAGTTCTATGATCTGCCCCCTGCCGACTATGATGCGCTGATGGAGACAGTCAAGAAAGTCGCCCTCCGCATGAAGGAAGTGCTCGGCACGAAGCGGGTCGGCCTGAAGGTCGAAGGGCTTGAGGTTCCGCACGTCCATGTCCACGTGCTTGCCTTCGACACGCACGAACAATACGATGAACACCCTGACCAGTCAGGTGAGCCGGACCACACTGCCCTGGAAGCTATGGCCAAAAAGCTTACGTTTTAGTATACTGGGAGTACTATGTCGAATTGGTTGATCTCACTGTTCTTCGCTGCCGGTGTCGCCGGGTGGTCGTACACCAAACTCGTCAGGTCGAACGGCAACCCGACTCCTTATCAAGATATGATCGCTGCGGGCGTCGCCGGTTTAGTTGCCTTCGTGTTCCTGTTCACGCTGCTCAAATACATTATAAAAATCTAGAGCGCGCCAAGTAGCCATTTCATACCAGTTACCTTTCCTTTAACGGTTAAAACTGGTATCATACGGCTATGGATGAGAAAGGGCTGGGCCAGAGATTGCAGGAAGCGCGCCGCCGCGCGGGTCTGACGCAGCAGACGTTGTGCCAGAAAGCTAATATCAGCTACTCGACGCTCGCTAAGATTGAGCGCGGCGCCATCAAATCGCCCTCTATCTTCACGATTCAGAGCCTGGCCGTCGCCCTCGGTATCTCACTCGACACCCTGATGGGCATGACTTCACAGGCCGCCGCTGTCGAAGCATCTCACACCCCTGTTTCAAAGAACGGCATCAGCTTCGTCTACTTCGACGTCAACGGCTGCCTGATCCATTTCTTCCAGCGGGCCTTTACCGCCCTGGCCCGCGACACCGGAGCCTCAGCTGATCTTATCGAGTCTACCTTCTGGAATTATAATGATGATGTCTGCCGTGGCCGGATGAGCCTGCATGATTTCAACGTCGAACTGGCGAAATGCACCGGTCTTGACGCTGTCGATTGGAACAGCTACTACCTCGACGCTGTCGAGCCGATCGAGGGCATGGACGAACTGGTCCGATGGGCTGCCGCGCACTACCGGGTCGGACTGCTGACCAATATCATGCCCGACGTCGTACCTGCCCTGCGTGCCCGCGGACTGTTGCCTGATGTTGAGTATGACGTCATCATAGATTCATCTGAGGTCGGCGCCATCAAGCCGGAGGCCCGCATATTTAATGTCGCGGCTAAGCGGGCCGGCGTCAAGCCCTCCGAAATATTGCTCATAGACGATGACCGCCCGAATATCATGGCTGCCGACAAACTTGGCTGGCACGTCCTGTGGTCGGATGATAACCAGCCGGAGGATACCGCCCACCGCGTCCGTGAAGTTCTCGAATTGCGCTGACTTAGGGAGCTATCTCGTACCGCTGACGCTCGCGCTCGATGTTCTCAAACAGCTGCTTGGCTTCCTCCAGCTGGGTACGGGTCTGTTCGACGATATGCTTCGGGGCGTCATGGACATATGATTTGTTACTCAGCCGTCCCTCGAGCCGGGCTATGACCTGCTCCTGGGCGGCCTTCTTGGCGTCCAGTTCGACCTGGTAAGCCTCTGCCGTTGCGCGGTCGATGTCCAGCCAGCAGCGGTATTTCGTCCCGGTCAGGAATACGCCGGTGCCGTCCTTGACCTCTGTAACTGCGGCCAGCCGTGACAGCCGGGCTATCAGCCCGGCGTTAGCCTCCAGAACGGGTACGTCGGTAAAGTAGAGCGTCGCGTCCTGGACCCCGAGCGATTTGGTGATGAACCGGCATTCCGTGACGATTTCCTTCACCTCGTCGAATTCGTCCGCTTGCTTGTCTTTGTAAGAGGCGATCTTCGGCCAGCTTTGCTTCGCCAGGATGCTGCCTCCCGGATCCTTAGTGTCCGGGTACAGGGTCTGCCAGATCGTCTCAGTCAGGAATGGAGCGAACGGGTGTGCCAGCTTGAGGATGCTTTCCAGGCAGTGGACCAAGAGCGCGTCATTCGGCGCTGACTTGCTCGCCTCCAGGTACCAATCGGCGAAGTCATCCCAGACGAAATGATAGAGCGTGTCATAGGCTTCGGAAAATCGGTAGTCATCCAGGTGTGCCGCGATCGTATCTGCACACTGTTGTAGCTTAGACAACACCCAATGGTCGGCTGCGGTGGCTGCTTCAGGCTTGCCGGCCTCCCCTGTCGTATCTTCGATAAACCGGGCGATGTTCCATAGTTTGTTACAGAAGTTGCGCGCCCCGATGACCTTGGCGCTATTGAAGGGCTGGTTGTTACCGGCCGACTGGCCGCTGATGATACCCATCCGCATGGCATCCGACCCATACTGGTCGACCGCGTCCATTGGATTGACGACATTGCCCTTACTCTTGCTCATCTTCTGCCCGTCCGGGTCGAGCACCAGGCCGTGCAGATAGACGGCCTTGAAGGGGACTTCTCCGGTGACATACAGCCCCATCATGATCATCCGCGAGACCCATGGCATCAATATGTCGAAACCGGTTTCCATCAGGCTGAGTGGATAGAACTCCTTGAAGTCCTTGCCGTCCGGGTAGTCCAGGGTGGCATACGGCCACGAGCTGCTACTGAACCAGGTGTCGAAGACATCCGGGTCGCGGTGATATGTCTTCGTCCCGCCCTCGGCTTCGATGGTGATGATCTCTTCAGTCACCCGCTCGTCATAGATCCAGTCCGACGGGTCGTCGACGTTCTGGAAAGCCGGTATCGGGATACCCCAGGCGATCTGGCGGGAGATGTTCCAGTCGCGCAGGTTCTTGAGGTAGGTAATAAGCTGGGTACGTTTGCTGTCGGGGTAAAACGTTACTTCGCCCTTCTCTAAAGCTTTGATGGCTTCTTTGGCAAGTGGCCGCATGTCGACGAACCATTGCTCACGGAGCAGCGGCTGCAGTACGGTGTTGCACTTATAACAATGGCCGACATTATGGCTGATGTCTTCGGTTTTCAGGAGCAGGCCCTGCGCTTCCAGGTCTTTGACGATCCGCCCCCGGGCGTCTTCCAGCTTCATGCCGTGGTAGGCGCCAGCAGCCTCATGGGCGATTTTGCCCTCGCTGTCGATGACGCTGATCTTCGGCAGGTCGTGGCGTTCGCCGGCTTCGAAGTCGTTCGGGTCGTGGGCGGGGGTCAGTTTGACGGCGCCGGTACCGAATTCCTGGTCGACGAAGCTGTCAGCGATGACCGGTATCTCGCGGTTCGTCAGTGGCAGCTTGAGGGTCTTGCCGATGAAACGGTGGTAACGGGCATCATCCGGGTGTACGGCGACGCCGGTGTCACCGAGCATCGTCTCGGGGCGGGTCGTAGCGACGACAACTTCCCCGCTGCCATCGGTCAGCGGATACCTGACGTACCACAGCTTACCCTGTTCCTCGGTGTGGACGACCTCGATGTCGGCGAAGGCCGTACCGTGGAACGTACAGAAGTTTACGAGGCGCTCACCCCTGTAAATCAGGCCCTCGTCCCACATCTTCCTAAAGCTGGCATAGGCCTGTTTGACAATCTTCTCATCGAGCGTGAAGGTGTAGTGCTCCCAGTCGACGCTGGCGCCGAGCCGGCGGAACTGGTTCTCGAAGTTAGTGCGGTTGCCGGCGACGAATTCCCAAATATTGTTATATAACTCCTCACGCGAGAAGTCGAAACGGCTCTTGCCTTCGGCGGCAAGCTGCTTCTCGTATACGACCTGTGTCTCGAAGCCGGCGTGGTCGGCTCCAGGCAGGAACAGCGTATTATCGCCTATCAGACGGTGGTATCGGACGGCGATGTCCTGGACCGCGAGTGTCAGGGCATGGCCGATGTGCAGGTTGCCATTGGCATTCGGCGGCGGCACGACGATCGAGTAAGGGTCGCCCTTCCCTTTCGGCTTGAATGCCCCGGCCCGTTCCCAGAGCGCGTAGATATCTGTCTCATATAAACCCGGTTCGTACGTCTTGGATAATTTCATAAATTCGGTGATACCCTCACTACTTAAAACAGTGTAATAACAGAGGTACGAAGGTGACCGTTCCTGTCCTGCTCCGTCTCACTTGAGCTCCTCCCAGCATAACACTAGTCGGTGGACTAATCCACCCCTGTTAAAAGTTTCGTTTCACGTGAAATCAAAGCAACTAAACACAAGACTTTTCTTTGAAAGCCCTCTGTCCAATTGCCTGCCTGACCTGACTACGTTCTCTGCGGAAGTGATTCGTGCGTAACTATGTACGGATTTTTGCTAAGTACAATTATATGTACGACGAACTTTTTGTTTTACCCTCTGATAATACCGCTAATGGCTGCATCCGTCAAGATTGCTTACGTAAGATAATGTAGTAATATAGTACGCACATGGCCAAATACGATGATATGTTAACACCCGGTATATCGTGGTGATCCTGCTATCCGGCCTACATCGACAGGCTAGGGGAGATGTCTAATGTATACGGGTCAGCCGTCGGAGCTCCGCGCAGATGCTTGAATGACCCGAGTGCCGCAACCATGGCGCCGTTGTCGGTGCAGAGCTTCGAGTAGGTGTAGGCGATAGGCAAGGGGAGCCGCTCGGACAGCTGGCGGCGCAGCTCCCGGTCGCTGGCGACACCACCACCGATGATGACGGTACGCGGCTGGAACTCCTCATACGCCAGTAAGGTCTTGTCGACCACCGTCTCAATTGCCACCCGCTGGAAACTGGCCGCGATGTCGGCCTTCTGGCTCTCGCTCAACCGGTCCGCCAGCCCGGTCGATAGGAAGGTGAAATCTTCGCCGATCTGCTCCTGTGCCAATCGCAGGACTGCGGTCTTGAGACCGGAGAACGAGAAGTCATACTTGCCGGCCAGCTTGGCTTTAGGAAGCTGAAAGGCCATCGGATTACCCTCGAGTGCTTTCTTGCTGACCGACGGGCCGCCGGGGTAGGGCAGGCCGAGCATCTTGGCGACCTTGTCGAAAGCTTCGCCGATGGCGTCGTCGTGTGTCTGACCGAGCAGGGTATAGTCGAAGTGGTCCCGGAACAACACGAGCTGACTGTGATTTCCGGATACGATCAGGCCCAACACCGGAAACTCCGGTTGGTCGGCTGGCAGGACATAGTCGGGCAGGGAAGTCTCAGTTATAAAGTTTGCATATAAATGTCCTTCGACGTGGTTGATCGCGTACAGTGGCTTGCTGTACGTGATCGCCAGTGTCCGGGCGGTCAGCACGCCGATCAGCAGACTGCCGCCAAGGCCGGCGCCATACGTCACGGCGATGGCATCAATCTTTGCCCATTGCTCATGCCGCTTACCCGCCAGGTCAGGGAATGCCGTGTCCAGCGATTCCTGGATCAGCGGCATAATGACCTCGATGTGGCTGCGGGCGGCGACTTCGGGGACGACTCCGCCGTATTGGATGTGCAGGTCCATGCTGCTGGCGATGGCGTTGCTCAGCAAGCGCCGGCCGTCTTCCACCACGGAAGCGGCCGTCTCGTCACAGCTCGACTCGATACCTAGCACCAACATTACTGTGAACATTGTAAATCAAGATTGCATCAGGCGGTAGTTATGTTATAATAAAACAAATTAGACAGCATGTATGTAATATTGAGGAGACGAAATGAGCGAAATAGCAGCTGGACATGATGACGCACAGGAACACGACGGACAGGACCAAGAGGAGCAGCTTATATTCCGTGGGATCAATCTGGGCTGGATCGCAGCCAGTGTCTCCGTGGAACAGGCAATGCAGTTGGAGGACCAGCGCCTCGGACAGACCGGTTCCGGCAAGCGGCCTGAAGTGGCTGAACGGCGCCTCAATGAACTACGTAACCGTATCCATACAGAATTGCACGGCGACGAAGTGCCTGGGTCAATTGATCCGGTAGATGCCTTGAAGGAATATGACGACATCATCTCGTTTGGCAAGGGCAGGTACAGCAATGCTGCCAATAACAAGGTCGCTTTGCGCAATGCCGTCATGTATCCGGAGCAGTTTGCCACCGGCCCGGCCTACAGGGAACAGCGCGAGCGTCTCGCATGCCAGCTGATTGCCCTGGGTATTTTTAATGCACATGGTGCTGACGTCATACTCGCTATCAACCCGAACCGACCGGAAGGACACGTCAGTGGACCGGGCGAAGCCGGCCAGCATGAGAACTTTGCTGTCGTCTGGCAGGCCGAAGAACCCGCTGAAGCAGCCTAGGTCAGGACACTGCAACGATCACACACCAAGCCTTCACGGCACGTTACGCGGCAAGAACAAATCTTGCCACTATTATTTGCGTGTAGTACAAACACATTGTGCAAGTATTGACAAAACACAAGCAATTTGCTAGTATAGCTTATAAGAACACAAGAAAAGCAAAAACAACAAAAGTATTCAGAAAGTCTACACAAACACCATGAGCGCCGAAACCCGCAGTTCCCAGCCATCCGAACAGATTCATCCGTTCAGCCCCGCGGAACAACAGCAGCAGTTCGAAGCCGCCGGTAACAAGCTCGGTAACGTATATATACCGACCCCTGCCGAGCTCGGCCAGGAGATGAAGCAGTTCGACCAGATGCCGGCCCCTGACTCCTCGGGCCCCAACGCTGCTGCCGAGCTAGCTGCCTACGACCAGGCCGAGGCCCGCGCAACCCCATGGAACTGGGTGATCCCAGCCGACGAGCGGCCGCTGGTCTCAGCTGAGGCAATGGCTGAAAATCCCAGGGAGCTGCCCGACCACCGCGCCTTCGTCAACTATAAACTGAATATGCCGGGCAATCCTACCAAGCAGGAAGCCTTCATAAGTTACCGCACCCAGGCCCAGCGCCGTGTGAAGCTCCATAATTCACTTGAGCAAGCCGTCGATATAGCCGAGCAGTACGAGACCGGCGATACGCGTAATGACCTGCTCATCATGGCGGAAGCGCTTATCATCGTCGACACCAAGGAGTCATTGTTAAACCAGCCCAAACCCACCGCCGAACAACAGGCCGCACCCGATAATCAGGCTGCACAGAACACTCAGCCTGCCCCCGAAAAGACCGCCCCCGAACCGGCGCCTGTCAAATCGATGGACGAGATGCTGGCCGAAATAAGCGACATCGCTACCGTCCGTGACGGCCACGCCTACCGGCCCGTTTCGGCTGCCAACCGCAACCCCGACGGGGAACTGATGAGCGCCTACGAAGTCGAGATGATCCACGACAATCAGCACGACATCCGCGACCTCACGACCGCATATGATACGGAAAAATTCTTCGCTGAGGCCGACGCCGCCCGCGAAGCCAAGGAAAAAGCCACCGCCAAGGCCGATGCGGAAGCCGCTGCCGATAAGGAACTGTTCCAGGATTTTGAGGACACTCCCGACAAGGGCGATAGCCTCGAAGAGCGTGTCGCCGAGAATGACGAAATGCTCAACGAGGAGACCGAATGGGAGCCCTCACTCGGCGAAGAGGATAAGCGGACCATGAATGACCGGATGACTGAAGCAGCCATCAAGGCTATCTCACTCGGCCAGCACGTCCGCGGCGCCATGAAGAAGGCTTCGGCCGCACTGCGCTGGGTGTCCCAGAAAGCCGGCGCCGTCGCATCGACCCGGATGTACTATGCCGGCCAGACAGCCATGAACGCCAAGGAAAAGGTCGACGGCTATTATAATGACGACGAGCGCGGCGAAGTCCGCACAAAGCGCACCAAGCTCCTCGCTAAGGTCGCCGGTGTTACCGCTGTCGCTGCTGCCGGCGTCGGCCTGGCTTACATGCAGTTCCACGGCCACGCCCCCGGCCACGACGTCGCCGATTACTTCCCGGGCCGTGGCGGTGCAGGCAAGTCCGGCGCCAACGCCGGCGAACAGCTTGCCAACCACGCCGGTGGCAACGGCCACACTGGCGAGCAGCAGCCGGCTTTCGTCAAGGCCAAGCTTGAGAAGCAGGGCGATACCATCTGGGAGGATGCCGCCAAGCTGTATGAGAAAAAAGGCTACGATGAAAAGTACGATTCACTGAATGATTTCGTCCAGGACATCCTGAAGAAGAACGGCCTGACGGAAGAGGAGGCCCGGAAGCTGCCGGTCGGCTATGAGTATGAGATTCCCGGCTTGGGCAAGGCCGAAAAGCTGGCCGATGCTAAGGATACCGTCGAAGAGCTTAAGAAGCAGGTCCCGAAGGAAGAGAAGGCACCGGCTGATGCTCCGGCATTCGAGAATGAGTTCAAGGCCTTCAGCGAAGTCGTCCTGGGTACTATCGATACCGCCCAACAGATCGGCGCCGATGTCGGTGACATCGCCCGTGACGCCGCCGAGGTCGCCGCCCGTACCCATGACGTCGGTGAAATTGTCCGTAAGGACGACTTATCCCTGATGATCGGTAGCTTCGCACTGCACCTGAATGCCGTCGAACTCGCTTCGGGCACCGGGGTGCTTGGTGCCCTGAATGAGCGTGAACAGATGCGCCAGTTCCAACGCATAGAAGAGGTTGAGCAGGAACGCCAGCGCAAGATCGAGGCAGCCAAGGCTGCCGCCGCGGTCCACGTCGCCGCTGCCGCCAAAGCCGCAGCATACAAAGCTGCTCAGAAAGCCAAGCAGACTGGTAAACAGCCTACCAAACCGGCTCCAAGGCAACCCGCCACCACTTAAGGCTTCGTTCAAAACCGGCCACAAATCCGGCAGCCGGCCCCGTGCCCAGGCCATATGACATATTTCACAGACGATAGGGCATGTATTACGCATACTTGTTGCTATTATGTCAAAAGAACACGTTGTATCACGGTCTGAGCTACGGCAAGACCTGCATGAATCATTCCAGCGACTCCAGCAGCAGGCTGTACCAGGCAGGGAAGCGCTCGCCCGGGCGCAGGCCGCATCCGAGCGGGCCCGCGCCATGCTGGGCCCCGATGAGTACACCGCCGAATTTGGCGTGTATGCCGAACTGATCGCAGAGCGGGCCCGCCCCCCGGCTATCGTACTCGCCAAACTGCGCCAGCGGATCACCGGAACCCGCCTGTTCGGCCGGGGACGGGGGGAGGCGGTGTCTGCCGTAACGTTCCCGCCTGTCAGCTACGCCCGCCCCCAAGCCGTTTCATCAGCGGCGGGGCCAGCCGAAGCAACTCCCCAGCCGGCTTCCGACGTACCGGAATCAGGCGCCGCCATGGCTACCGTACAGATTACGCACCGCGCACCGCAACAGTCTGCCCCCGACGCATCACATCCTGACGCACAACATCCAGGAAAAGCCACGAAGTCCGGCTGGTCGCTCAGGAAATTTCTGCCATCACCCGATGAGGTGCTGGTACCGCCGGCCGTGGCTGATGCTGCGATGGACGGTACGCTGCGCAGTAAGGTCGGCGCCACGGCCGGCGCGACGCTGTTGTTCGCCCTGACTGCGATGGGAGTCACTGAGGCGACCGGAGTCACCGACCTACATGACCACGATGACCGCCGCCCTGCGATCGTATTGGCAGACCGTTAGCATCTGGGGCCGTGTCGGTTATACTGGTGCTATGAATGCACGAAAACTTGTCAAGAAGGTCATCCCGAGCGGCCTGTTTCCGGCTATCGAACCGTACGGGCACCTGGCCGAGGCCGTCATCTATAATACCACCAACGGCTTCCCGGCTAAGAAGATGAAGGTCATCGGTGTCACCGGAACCAACGGCAAGACCAGTACCTGTTACATGATCCACCGCATGCTGGTCGACGCCGGGTTCAGAGCCGGGCTGATGACCACCGTCGCCTACGGGGTCGGCGACGATATCCGTCCACAGATCCACCACATGACCAACGTCGGCGTGCCGGAGCTTATGAAGCGCCTGAAATGGATGCAGTCGCAGGACGTCGAATGGCTGGTACTCGAGACGACCAGCCACGCCCTGGCCCAGAACAGGGTATGGGGCGTGCCGTACAGCATCGCCGTCATGACCAATGTGACGCACGAACACCTTGATTACCACAAGACCTTCGAGCGCTACCGCGACGCCAAGGTCAAGCTGTTCAAGCTGGCAGCTGCCAACACTCACGGCCACCGCATCGGCATCATCAACGCCGAGGACCCGTCTGCCAAGGTGTTCGAGGCGGCGATACCGCGGGCTATCACCTACGGTACAGGGGTCGGTGCCCTGCAGGCCACCGACGTCAGACCGACGCCGCAGGGAAGTACCTTCACTGCACACTACGACGACCGCACCCTGCGCCTCAAAGTGAACATTCCTGGTACGTTCAACATCGCCAACGCCTTGGCTGCCGCCGGGGCCGGCATCGCTGCCGGGCTGACCGACCGCCAGATAGAGAAGGGGATCGCCGCCCTTAAGGGCGTCGAAGGCCGCATGACGAACATCAACGAAGGCCAGGCCTTCAGCGTCATCGTCGACTTCGCCCATACGCCCGACAGCTTTGAGAAGCTGTTCAAAGACCTACAGCCGATCGTCCACAAGACAGGTGGCAAGCTGATCGTCCTGTTCGGATCGGCCGGCCGGCGCGATGAGGCCAAGCGGGCCGTGCAGGGCAAGCTGGCCGGCCAGTACGCCGATGAAGTCATCATTACCGAGGAAGACGACCGCGACATCGACGGCTATGCCATCATGGACCAGATCGCCAAGGGCGCCACCAAGGCCGGTAAGAAACCGGAGCACGACCTCTTCCTTATCCATGACCGCACCGAAGCCATCCAGTTCGCCGTCCGCCGTGCCATGCCCGGCGACACCGTGCTGCTGCTCGGCAAAGGCCACGAGAAGACCATCGAACGCGCCAACGGCGAGAACGACTGGGACGAGATAGAGACGGCAAGGGCCGCGGTCAAGGCACTGAAACGCAAGCACTGAACGGTTGTGCTTCAAATGCTTGCACAATAGACGCATAACTGCTTTAATATAAATATAGTACGTGCAGGATTTTGGTAAGATCAAGCAGTCGAATATAATCATAAAACGAAAGGTGGCTCAAATGTCTCAGGAACAGATTCGGGCACAAAGGGTCTATTTAGACGCCATTGCTCAGGCGAGGGAGGCTGACGAGAACATTGATAAACTTCAGGGTGAACTGGGTCGTTGGCAAAGGATAAAGCAAGATGCGAAGTCTGTTGGTGAATCGGCGCTTGCCGAGATTACAGGTTCTACGATTGATGAAGCTAATACTGATACATCTCTTATTATCGAGGGTGAAATAGTCGAACCTGACTTTGATACAGACGATAATGATGGCAAGATTTACTACAACATCTAACAACACGAGCGATGTCGACATGTTAGCATAAGAATATTATTGACTTAAAGAGTAAATAATGGTATCTTTGATGTATACTAAAAACTAACAAATAAACCTGATATATATCCCATGTCTACAAACGGCCAAGAACTATCACCATACACCGCAATAGTACAGCCACAAGATGACTTCTCTCTAGAGACGTACGAACGAAGTCTGAATGAAAAAGGGGTCAGGACGGGGCGGCATGCCTCAGAAATCGGTCAGGCGCCTCCGGAACGTGATATTAAAAAAGCAACTACCCATATTCGTCGGGTAATCAGCCCTGCCTTTGCCATTGAGCCGGAAGCGCCCTTTGAAGACGTAATTGATCCAGGTGAAGTGAAATCAAAATATTGGGAGCGGGCAAGGCGCGTAACGGCTGAGCACGGAGCGACTGCCGGATTTGAGCTTGATGATTACTTCAGGACAAGTGAGAGTAGGAGTTATTATTCACTTAAGCAAGATCTACAGAAGCGCAACCCGGAAGGTACGCTCGGCAGAGAATTACTTGATACAGTCGAACTCTATCATAAGGCTTTAGATATCAATCCGGCTCATGCGGCGGGAATTGTATGTGAACTTGTAAGCAGGGGCCGCGGAGCAATAAGCTCATTAGCATCTCAGCATCATGATGTGTCTCCGGAAGAAGCAACTCGACTTGCATTTGATGAATTCATGTCCTCGACAGTCCCTGTGCATATTACAAATATCCTTGAGGTACAGGGTACGGGGGATGAGATAGCCAAAGTGATGACTAAACAATCGTTTTATCCCGACTTTGAGGAGACCGAAGCTAAGCCGCTGGCTGTTGATGCTGATGATGTCAGGGCTATCATTGATGTCTTTGACCTACAGAATCGTCCGTATAGCCGCGCTGAGCTCAGGATGGCGAATGATATAGCTGGACAGCCGGATATGCAGGTAGCTATGCTCGGTGTACACGAACGATTGATTGATATGTCCACAAAGTACCTGCACGACCATCCTGAACGCATGAACGGTGATATGGTGAGCTGGAGCGAAATATTCGTGCCTGAAATGCAGGAAGATGGAGAAGTCGTGCTGCTTCCCAATCCTAAACTGATGAAAGCCGTGACCAATAATGTATTACCTGCTGTCGCTGGCGAGCTACTGGGGCGGTCGGCGGAAGTTGACGATATTACATCTGACGATATTGCACGAGGCGTCCATACAGCCTCCCGGACGTACAAATTGATGCAATCCAAAGTAGGCTTATTTCAGGCTAAGCCTGAAACGGGCCAAATTGAGCTTGGTAGTATCACTACGGTAACATGCCCGGCGAACCAGGCTTTTCCTAATTTTTTGTTGCAGTATCTTGGCTCTGATTACGATGAAGTCCGCGCCCTAGAGCGTGATCCCAAGTAAGTTCAGTTTTCGTAGCGCGGGTGCGATGCTGCTTGTAGGATCGACTTTATCGACTGGAATCTCAGCGAAATTGGTAACTTCATCAGAGTCGAGATTGAGTTGTTGCACGACCTTCGAAGGGTCATCGACGGTTAACACGTAGCGGAAATCGAAGTGCTGATGGGCGTCCTCATTCTTTTTGTCGTTCCGCGGAATCGGATGAGTATCTATGTCCAAAGGTATGCGGTTATGTATGTGCCACGGATGCAAAGTAATGGGCATGTTCAGGCCTGTTTCTTCGATTGTTTCACGTATTGCCGTATTATAAAGTTCGCCGTCGGTAAGGTCATAGTGGCCTCCCGGGACGACCCATATGCCGAGAGCTTTATGTTCGAGCATAAGAAGCTTGTTACCGGGAAGGAGTAATATGCCACTGGAGCATAGATGTCCTTCCGGTATGGTACTCCGTAGCCTGAGATCCAATGAGGGGGTTTTCAAATATGTCGTCAGTACTTCGAGACGCTGCGTTTCATCCGGAAAAGACTCCAGATATTTGTCACAGGTAGCACGGACGTCGTTATGAAATCTGATGGCTTCGTTATTCATCGAGCCTATTATACTTCAAGCAGGCTATTTTTCTGCATATAATTGCTGTACCAGCTGTAATTCTTGCCGAGGAAGCGGGCTATTAGCTCAATACCTAGTTCGGCTGTCTTGTTCTGTTCGTCCTGCAGGGGGTTGTACTCGACGACGTCGATACCGATGACGTTGCAGTGTTGGCCGATGTACTCGGCGATGACGGCGATTTCTCGGTAGGTGAGGCCTTTGGCGTTGGGCATACCGGCACCGGGGGCGTATATCTTGTCGATGCAGTCGAGGTCGAGGCTGATCCAGATGTTAGGGACGCGTGCCGCCAGCTCGTCGATGTGCTTGATGAGTCCGCCCAGGCCCTTGGTGAGGACGTCGAACAGGGTGTAGGCAGCCAGATTCTCGCGCTCGATGAGGTCAAGCTCGGCCTGGTCCCAATCGCTGCCGCCGACATGGAGCAGATTCTGCTTAGGTAGTTTGACGGTGTCGCCGTGGACGCCCCGCAGTTCCTGGGCGCCGAAGCCCATCAGGCTGGCCAGGTGCATACCGTGGATATTGCCGCTGAGGGTGGTTTCGTCGGTGTTCATGTCGCCATGGGCGTCGAAATATATGACACCGATATTGCCTTCGACGGCTGTACTGGCGCCGGCGACAGCTCCGAGGTTGACGGAGTGGTCGCCTCCGATGACAATGGATTTCTGGCCGCCTGACACGGCTGCTTCGGTGCGTTCAGCCAGCGCCTCGTTGACGCGGACGATCTCGTCCAAATAGTGCAAACGCGGATTGCCGATTTCGAGCTGTTCACGGTCGCCGACAGGGATATTGCCCGAATCCTTCACTTCGATACCGGCAGTACGGAGCTTGTCGACGATCTTTTGATAACGGAAAGCGTCGGGGCCGATGTCGACGCCGAGGTTTTCGGCGCCAAGGTCGAGGGGGACACCGATAAAAGTTGCTTGAGTATTTTGCATGCACTAATTGTAACAGACAGGTGGATAAAGGGGTGTTGCTACGGCGGGATATCTAGGGGAGGGGGAATTGTGGTCAACCTGACAGGCTGACAGAACACGATTCCTAGAACCCTTCTACCACACAGATATCCGCGCCGCCTCACAGCCGGGCTATGAGTACCACTTTAACGACTGGTGGTCGGTAGGGGAGAGAGGTGTTATGTCTCCGTGTCGGTCGGTTTGTCCAGGAGACCCTTGAAGTACGACACCACACTGGTGACCTCGTCGGGCTTCTTGCTGAGCTCGGTCTGCAGGCGCTGGTTGTGAATCTTCAGCCGGTTGTTGTCAGCCTTCAGCCGGCCGTTGACTGTCTCAAGCTCGCGGACGTTGTTGGTCTGCGACTTGAGGACGCGGTCAACGTCTTCGAGTTCGTCGGTCCGTTCCTTCAGCCGGGACGTCAACGTGCCGACTTGAGCTTTCAACTCGGTGACGTCATTCAGTGCGTCGTCACGCTCTTGCTTGAGTCTGTCGGCGACGCCGATCATCATGGCCATCTGCTCGTCGCTGACGAAATGTCCTGCGGACGTCGCAGCTTCCGGCTCGGGGTCAGACAGGCCTTCGTCCAGATCTTCCGCGGTGGCGGGAGTCGGCGGGGCCGGCTGCTCGTCACTGCTGTCCGCGGGTGCGGGCGGTTGCGGATCCTGGATGGGATCGGCTCCTTTTTGGTCCCTTGTGGGCTGGTCGGCGGTCGCCTCCCCATAATCGGCTTTCTCCATGTCCACTTTGATCAGAGTGTTCTTTCCTCCTTTTTTCAGAACGTGGATGTAGCCGTCATGGCTCAGCTGTCCTACGATCTTCGTGACCGCGTTCACGGACAGGTGGGGTGCCTCGGCCCTGAGCAGGGGAGCGGCGCCGCCATTGACCAGGTGTTGGTCGCTTCCGGCGGCGGCAACCCGCAGGGCCAGGATGAGGTGGTTCAGCAGTTCGTTCCCGGACATGTTCTCTGTCGGGTTCGGCTTGGCTGCCTCTTCACCCGGTGTGTCGGGTGTGCTTCCGGGCTCAGGCGTGGAATCCTCTGGCTCGATGGGCACAGGGACGTCGCTTGCTGGCTGTGGTGTGGTCACTTCGGCTTCCTTTTCGTCGGATGGGTCAGATGGCTGATCCGGATCGGCGGGTGCATTGGCCCATCGTACTCCCTTGAGCGAGAGCATGGGGTTCTTTCCGCCGCGCGGATAGTCAGGATTCGGGATCGCGACGATTTCGTCATTGCCGGCCAGGACAGTGAGTACTCCGGTAACTTTATCCCTCAGATCGGGACTTACCTCCTCACCGATTCCCTCGATGATGCAATCACGTAGATCTGTTCCGTCCGGTGCCTCGATGATCCGGTTGTCGATGATCAAGTCCCGGATTCGAGGCCGCAGGGCCGTCTGCTTGCCATTCTGTCGCCTCCTACGGGTTGGTCGACTCATAGAGTTCACTACCTCTCTCGGTACTTCATTGGACGCACGGTGCGTCTATGACTCTGTTAAAGTATACTTTTATAGGGTAAATGTCAATTAGATAGTATGGTCTGTGCACGGTAAGCTGACCTTGTTTGTGTCTGCTTGACAGCGCCGTTGGCGCTCTATTATTATGAGTGCTGAGCGTTAGCACTCACACACTGTAAGTGCTAACCTTCTATACGGATACATCAGTAAGGGAGGAGTGAATATGGGAACAAGCGATTCATCAGCTATCCAGCCATTGGCTGACTATGTCGTCGCCCAGGCCGAAGAGCCTGCCAGCAAGACTGCCAGCGGTTTCTATCTGCCGGAGAACGCCAAGGAAAAACCGAAGACCGTCAAAGTCATCGCCGTCGGCAAGGACGTCAAGCAGGTCAAGGCCGGCGACCGTGTCATATACAAGGGATACAGCGAGACCAGCGTCAAGGTCGGCCGCGAAGAGTACACGCTTATCAAAGAAGAAGATATCATCGCGACGGTCAAATAGTTTTATCAGATTAGAGAAGGGGAGACGTTTATGGCAAAAAAAGTTTTTTATGATGATGACGCCCGCCGCCGCGTGCTGGCCGGAGCGCAGATTTTATACGATGCAGTCAAGACGACGATGGGCCCGAAAGGCCGCAATGTCGTACTGAGCAAAGGTTACGGCGGCCTGACCGTCACCCATGACGGCGTCACCGTCGCCAAGGGTGTCGAGATCGCAGATGTGGATGATGAGACACTCGGCTACAAGGTCGGTGCCGAACTGATCAAGCAGGCAGCCAGTAAGATGAATGACACCGCCGGTGATGGTACGACCACCGTGACCGTCCTGACCTATCACATCCTGAACGAGGCCAACAAGCTGATCGCCGCCGGCCACAACCCGATGCTGCTCCGCAAGGGTCTCGAGTCTGCCGCCGCTGAAGTAATCGCCAAGCTTGAGACGATGTCCGAGGATATCAAGAGCAAGAAGAGCCGTGTCGCCGAAGTCGCCACCATCTCGGCCGGTGACGCTGCTATCGGCGAGCTGATCGCCGATGTCATGGACGCTGTCGGTCGCGACGGTGTCGTGACCGTCGAAGAGGGCCAGGGACTGCTCCTCGAGAAAGAGATCGTCGAGGGCTTCACCTTTGACCGCGGCTTCGTCAGCCCGTACATGGTGACGGATACCGCCCGCATGGAAGCCGTCTATGATAAGCCGGCCGTCGTCATCACGGATAAGAAGATCTCCAGTATCCAGGAATTCCTGCCGCTGCTCGAGAAGCTGGCCCAGACTGGCAAGAAGGATCTCGTCCTGATCGCTGAAGATGTCGACGGCGAAGCCCTCGGCACCCTGGTGCTCAACCGCTTGAAGGGTGTCTTCAACACTGTCGCCATCAAGGCGCCTTCCTTTGGTGACCGCCGCAAGGATATCCTGAATGACATCGCCATCCTGACCGGCGCGACCGTCGTCAGCGAAGACCAGGGCTTCTCATTCGAGAACGTCGGCCTGGAAGTCGTCGGTACGGCCCGCCGCATCATCGTTGCCAAAGATGAGACGACTATCATCGAAGGTGGTGGGCAGGCAGCTGAGGTCGATGCCCGCATCGCCCAGATCACTGCACAGGCAGATGCTGCCAGCAGCGAGTATGATAAAGAGAGTTTCGAGAAGCGCCGCGCCGCTCTCAGCGGCAAGGTTGCCGTCATCAAAGTCGGCGGTGCCAGCGAGACGGAGATCGAGGAGAAGAAATTCCGCGTCGATGACGCCGTGCATGCCGTCAAGGCCGCGTTGGCCGAGGGAATCGTCCCTGGCGGCGGCGTTACGCTGATCAACCTGACCAGCAGCGTCACGCTATCGTCTACCTCTGTCGGTGACGATGATATCGCCGTCACGGCCGGCAAACAGCTGCTCGTGAAGGCCTTGGAACAGCCGTTCCGCATCCTGCTGACCAATGCCGGCCTCAATCCGGACGAATGGCTGCCGCTTGTCCGCAAGGGTAAGGCAGGGCAGGGTGTCAACGTCAACAATCCGACCGAACTTGTCGACCTGAAATCGGCAGGCGTCGTCGATCCGGCCCGCGTCACCAAGCAGGCCATCCTGAACGCCTCGTCAATCGCCGGAACGGCAATGACGATGGGCGCGCTGGTCGTCGATGTCCCTGAGAAGGCTCCGGCTGGCGGCGGTATGCCGGACATGGGCGGCATGGGAGGAATGATGTAGGCTCCAGCCGCATCTTTCCGGGACTAAACAGTTCGTACACCCGTACTTAAAGCCGGACCGAAAGGTCCGGTTTTTTATGCATAGACATATGGCAACAGGGGTGGTTTACCAGGTGAAGGGTTAACTACTTCACAGCACCCGACCTGAAACGTCATATATAGTGGTCTCACTAAGCGGGAGGGTGTCTATGGAAGGAACAGTATACGGCGGGATAGACTCTGATAGGATCTTGCGGCGCGCACCGGTCATGTCTGATCTGGCGCGGACTGCCATCAGGGGAGGGTCATCCTGGGAAGTATCTGGTGAGCGCATCCGCCGTGATTCCAATCCGCCATCACTTGGCGCTATTGCCCTGAACCGCTTCAGTGAACGGCTTGACCGCCTGATGACTGGTCGGTAACTAAGAAGCCCTGCAGATCGATCAGCTGACTTTGGATCCGCCGTAGGCGCTTGAGCCGTAGCCGCTGCTAGTCTGCTTCTTAGTATCGGTGCCATTGCCCGGGATAGTGCCGCCGAACAATCGGAAAATCGAGGTAAAGCCCATGACGGTGGCAGCGCCGAACCCGACTGTCGCCATGAACTCTTTGCGTGTCATCTCCTTCTGGAGGAGGCCATGAACCTGCTTTTGCATATGTATGTTCCTTTTGTGTTTGTTTTAGCGTCTGTATTTTGACGGTTATGCTTATAGTCTAGCACTATTAGTGCGCCGGTCAATAGTTTGTGCGGGCGGGACTGCGTCCGCCATTGAATCCGTCGATATATTGGCGGGGCCGGTGGGCGACAGGTTGTGGGGCGGGCTCAGGGGCGGCTGCAGGATAGGATTCTGGCGTCGACTCTGCAATGGTGGCGGCCGGCTCGGCGGGGGCAACAGGTATATCCTGTCGGGCCGGATCCGTTATGGGCGCGGTCAGGACGGTCGTCTTAATCGGAGTCTTCTGCAGGCTGCCGATCACCGTACCTGGATGCTGGGCGATGCTCTCAGCCTGTTTCCAGACTTTTTTGGCGTCTGCCAGGCGGGCCTGGCGCTCGGCCTGGAGCTCGGCGTCACGTGCCTTCAGGCTGGCGACCTTCGGTGAGTAGCGTGAACGGTTGGCCCACCAGATGATACCGATGCCGAACTGGTACATCAGGATCATCGGCCCGGCCAGTAGTAGTTGGTCGACGACACTCGGTGTCGGGTTCATTATGGCTGCCAGGATGAAGGCGCCGACCACCATCCAGCGTTCCTGCTTGAACAGCGTCCTCGGCTTGAGCGGCTTGATGCGGTTTATGAGTAGCATTACCAGCGGTACCTGGAAGAGCAGAGCGGCACCGAAGAGATACATCGAGACGAAACCCATGTAGGACTGGACCGCGATCAGCGGGTTGATCTGTGACGTCGTGAACTGGTTGAACAGGAAGTGGAGTGCGGCCGGCAGCCCGATGAAGTAGCCGAAGGCCATCCCGGCGAGCGCCAGGAATGCTGAGATGATACTGCCTTTCAGGGCGAACCTGATTGAATCCTGCCCGAGTAGCGGCTCGAGGTATTTCAGGAACTGATAGATGATAACGGGCAAGCTGAAGACGATTCCGGTGTATATGCAGACCCGGAAGAGGAAATCCAACCCACCCCCTGGAGACGTATAGATGAGCTCCTGCCCCTGCGCTGGACGCAGGAGGAATGCGACCAAGTGATGCTGTACGAAATACGCCGCGGCACTGAAGGCTGCTATGGAAACGGCGACATATGTCAGCCGCCGTTTGAGTTCATAGAAATGTTCGAGAAAAGGGAGCTTCTGGTCGGTGCTATGAAGCGGTTTCGCTGCTCGACTCGTTCTTTTTGTCTTTTTTTTCATTGGTGTTATCGCGGAGTCCCTTACGTAACTCACCAGCTGACTGACCGAGGCTGCGGGCGAGTTCTGGAAGCTTCTTGCTTCCGAACAGCAGCAGTACGATCGCCAGGATGATGAGCAGTTCGGTCGTGCCCATCCCTAATATTGCGAACTGTGATGTCATGATTTTCCTTGGGTTAGATGCTTACTATAAGCATTTTCATGATATCATAAGCGCAAAGGGATATACAATAATGTATCTGTATTATTTTGCAAACACATACGGCAGTGGCGGTTACGACGCGTCGACCTATAATGGCGCCGCGACGACCCCTGCACCCGCACCCGGCACCCCGCCACCTACAGGAACTGGTACGGTATCCGTCCAGGATACTGCCGCACCCGGCGGATCGCTGGCCAATACCGGGTTCGATATACTGCTGGCAGTCAGCTTCGCCTGCCTGATCATCTTCGCCGCCTTACTGGTCCGCTTCTGGAAGCGCAAGCCGGCTACCGAAGACATCAGTTCATCCGACTGAGACCGGTCTAACCAAGGTCGTATGTACTAAGGGCGGCCTGTCCATACGCTGAAGTCACCAGCCAGGCCAGGCCAATGCTCAGTACCAACAATATGATGAGAATTATACAACGTTGCTTGTCGGTCATCACCTCTTCTCCAGTGTTGCGGTGACGACTAACCGGTCTTTGGGCCACAGCAGGGGAGTGCAGGTAAAGAGCGTCAACTGGGCGCCGGCCGTCGGGGCAAGTATCTGGGTCTCCGCCGGCTTGACGACCCTGGATCCGGTAACCCTGTAGATATACTGCTTGTTCTTCCAGCTGACGCCGATCATGTCACCAGTCTTCAGCTTGTCGAGGTTATAGAATACTCCCCGAGGCTGGCTGTATGTGAAGCGGTGCCCGAGCAATACGGTGTTGCCGCCCTTGTCGGGAGTGCTGCTGGCCGGCCAGCGCAGGATACCTCTGTTCAGGACGTCATAGGTGTCGCGGCCCTCAAGTACTGGCTGGTCGAGCATCATGGCCGGTATCGTCAGGCTGTCCGGCTTCGATACTGCTGCCGCCGAATCCGATCCGGCTGTTGTGGCACCGGTCACGCGCAGCTGTCTTTCCAGGTCCTGCCAGCGCCCTGAATATGTATCAAGCTGGTACCCGATGATCGGCATGAGCGGCATGGCGACGACGTACAGGTTGACGGCGATGATCAGCAGTAACAGGGTAGTATTGAGCTTGGACAACGACATGGGCTACCGATATTGTACCTCAGAAGGCATAAAGGTTGTGCTTTAATAAGATATATTGCTTAATATATTGAAACGTAGTATAATACGTACGTTATGAGTTTATTTCGCCGCAACAACAGCAATGCCGCCGCTATCCCTGAGGATCTGCAGCCATACTATTCCGGACAGCAGTCCGGTCTGAGCAAGTGGATCGGCCCCATCCTGCGCGCCGTCGCCCTGCTTGCGCTGCTAGCGCTCCTGATCTGGGGTGGATTGTGGCTCGTCCGTTATTTCACCGGTGACAACCGTGCCAACCAAGCCGCCCAGTCCACCAGCCAGGAAGCATCCGACGCTGCCAAGAAAAAGGCTGAAGAGCAGAAGCAGAAGGTCGCTGCCGGTGCTACACCGCCGCCGGCTGCCACTCCTGCACCAGCTACACCGCCTGCCACCCCACCTGCTGCTACTCCTGCTCCTACCCCTAAGCCTGCCACCCCGGCACCTGCAGCTCCTGCACCGGCTCCAGCCCCAGCACCCCCAGCAACTCCGGCTCCAGCAGCTGGCGGATCAGGTGCCGGTAGTGCCCAAACGCTGGTGAATTCCGGCCCAGGTGAGGTAGTCGCACTGTTTGCAGCTGTGACCGCAGCCGGCGCATTACTGCACCGCCTGGTCCTCGGCCGCGCCCGCAGCTGATACCAATAACCATGCCTGACTGAAAAAACCCGCCTGATGGCGGGTTTTTTCTTGCTGCTGGCCCGGTTGCACCGGGGAGGCGGTCAGACCTGGGTGTGCTGGGTGAAGTAATTGATCTCGTTGACGATGTCGAGCAGTGCCTGGGCGCGCTCTTTCTCGTTGCTGATCTGCTTGGCAGCTTCGTAGGCGACCTTGACCAGGGCGTGGTTGTCCGAGGCCTGGATCATCATCATAGTCGTCCGGAACTGTTCCTCGGGGGTCTGCTCCAGCTGGCCGACGAGCGGAGTCAGAGCCTGGAGGGCTTCCTGCTTGATGTCGAGGAGGTCATCAGTGGCGCCGGCGTGCGGAGCAGCTGCTGCCTGGGCAGGGGTGGCGACGAAGTTACCGGCGGCGGTATCATCGTCATTGTTGGTCTGCGGCGCTACCGTCTGCGCATCGTCGGCATGTGCGCCGTGTGCAGCCTGGTGGTCGTCCTGGTTGTTGTCTTGATTGTCATGCCCAAACATCGTATGTTCTCCCCGATCAGCGACAGTCACCGGAAGTGTGAACTGAAATTCGCATAAATAATTTTAATCCGATATACAATAACAATAATAGCAAAAAATATAGCTAAGCAATAGCTGTTTGGAGGAAAACCTATGCTCGACGACCTCAAAATGATCCATGACCGCGACAAAGAGGATGCCCTGGGTGTCGCCGAACAGCAGTGGAAGCAGCTGCAGCATGTCTTCGACGCGAAACTGCACGAATTCCGGGACATCACCAACATCGTGGTCGCCGGCATGGGTGGGTCGTCATTTCCAGCCGTATTCCTCCGGTCATGGCCCGGTACGACCGTTCCGCTCGAGATAGTGCGGGACTATGAACTGCCGGCCTATGTCGATGAATTCACGTTATTCATATCGTCGAGCTACTCAGGAAATACAGAAGAGACATTGGCGGCACTGCACGAAGCCGAGGACCGCGACGCCCAGATCATCGTGCTGGCAGCCGGCGGCCAGCTGTCAGACTACGCCCGAGAGAAGGAATATCCGTTGTACATCATCCCCGGCGGCATCCAGCCCCGTATGTCGTCATTCTATTTTCTGGCCGCCATGGTGCAGTTGCTCGAAGCCGCCGGTATCGTGCCGGAGGGCAGTACCCAGGAGCTCAGAGAGGCCGGTGACTGGCTGAAGGACCAGGTGGGCGGCTGGCGGCCGGATGTCGCTACAGCAAAGAACGAAGCCAAACAGCTGGCCCAGGAGCTGATGGGCCGATCGGTCGTCGTCTACAGCGGTCCCAAGCTGTTCCCGGCTGCCAACAAGTGGAAGATCTGCACCAACGAGAACGCCAAGAACGTCGCCTGGGTCAACCAGTACCCCGAATTCAACCACAACGAGTTCATCGGCTGGGCCGGTCATCCGACTGAGAAGCCCTATGCCGTCATCGAGATCCGCAGCAACCTGGAGCACGAGCGGGTCCAGAAGCGCTTCGTAGCCAGTGAGCGCCTGCTGTCCGGCCTGCGTCCGGCTCCGAACGTCGTCGTACCGAAGGGCGACAGCCTGATCCTGCAGATCGTCTGGACCTCGAACTACGCAGATTTCGTCAGCCTGTACCTGGCACTGCTCAACGGCATCGACCCGTCACCGGTAGCACTGGTAGAAAAACTCAAGGAAGACCTGAACAAATAACTGCGCTGGACGTTGTTACGGCGCATACATAAGCTCTTTTTCAGTCCAGTTGGTATACTGGTAGGAGTATGGTCGAAGTAAAACGACAGTGGCCACACCTTAGCGGCACTCTGGTCCTTGCAAGTCTGACGAGTGTCGGCCTCTTCGCTGCCGGAGCGATCCGCAACCAGAACTACTCCTACGACTTCATGCTCTGGAACCTGTTCCTGGCCTGGGTGCCGCTGCTGCTGGTCGTCTGGCTGCTGAAGGTCTTGAAGCGCCACCGCTGGGCCAGCTGGCAGGGCATCACGCTCAGCCTGCTATGGCTCGGCTTCCTTCCGAACAGCTTTTACATGGTGACCGACTACATCCACCTTAAGGATGCACCGCGGGTCGATGTGCTGTACGACGCCGTCATGCTGACTTCGTTCGTCGTCACAGGACTCATATTGGGCTACATCAGCCTGTATCTGTTCCACCTTGAACTCCGCAAACGCCTGCCGGAGATGAGTGCCGCCCGCTTCGTCGGGGTCATCATCCTGCTCTGCAGCATCGCCATCTACATGGGGCGCAGCCTGCGCTGGAACACCTGGGACCTGTTCATCAATCCGGCCGGCATACTTTTCGATGTCTCTGACCGGCTGATCAATCCGCAGGCCCATCCGCAGATGTTCGTGCAGATCATATCGTTCTTCGTGCTGCTCGGACTGTTCTATCTGTTCATCTGGAACCTGGTACGTACCCTGCGGCCGCTCGACCGCCAGCGCGATCGCCACTAACCTCTGTTATACTAGATGGGATGAAACAGGAAATCGAACAGGCCGTCCAGGACGCAGTAAAAGCAGTCTTTGACGCCGATACCGATATCGTACTTTCGCGCCCCGATGAGAAGTTCGGTGATTATGCTACCAATGTCGCGCTGCAGCTGTCCAAACAGCTCGGCCGGCCACCGCGGGAGATCGCCGAGGGGCTGGCCGCCAAGCTGCGCGAGTCTCTGAAAGATGAAGTATCTGAAGTCACGGTTGCCGGGCCGGGCTTTCTGAATATCAAACTGTCCGACTCGGTCTTCGCGGCCGAACTCGGCAAGATGCTCGACCCGGCTGACCCGTACGGGCCCGCCAAGCGTTACCGGGGACAGGTGATCGTCACCGAATACTCCGACCCCAACCCGTTCAAGGTGCTGCACGCCGGACACCTGTATACGTCGGTCGTCGGTTATGCGATATCGAACCTGTATGAATTGGCTGGTGCTGAAGTACACCGCGTCAACTTCGGTGGAGACGTCGGTATGCATGTCGGCAAGACGCTATGGGCCATCCTCCGCGAACTCGGCGGTGAACACCCCGAAAAGCTGGCAGACGTCGACCAGTCACGGCGCTCCGAGTGGATGGCGTCATGCTACGTCACCGGCAACAACCTCTACGACGAGGACGAAGCTGCCAAAGCTGAGATGGTCGCTTTGAACAAGCGGGTCTACCAGATACACAACGACAAGGACCACGAATCACCGCTCGCCAGGATCTATTGGACCTGCCGCCAGTGGAGTTATGAATATTTCGATGATTTCTATGACCGCATCGGTACTCCGTTCGAGAAGTATTATCCAGAAAGCGAAACTGCCCAGCTCGGCCTTGATACGGTCCGCGCCCATACGCCCGGCGTCTTCGAGGAATCTGATGGCGCCATCGTCTTCAAGGGTGAGGACCACGGACTGCATACCCGTGTCTTCGTCACCAGCCAGGGACTGCCGGCCTACGAGGCCAAAGATGTCGGCCTGATACTCAAGAAGAAGCAGGATTACGACTTCGACCAGTCTATCATCGTGACCGCCAATGAGCAGCTGCAGTATATGGAAGTCGTCCTCAAGGCGATCGAGCAGTTCGAGCCTGAACTGTACAAGGCCACCCGGCACCTGACCCATGGTCTCGTCAAGCTGGCAGGCGGCGTCAAGATGAGCAGCCGCCGCGGCAATATCCTGCGGGCTGTCGACGTGCTCGATGTAGCGGCGGCTGCCAACCGGGAAGCCACCGGCAAGGATGATGACGTCGTCGTACTCGGCGCCGTCAAATACGCCTTCCTCAAGCAGCGCATCGGCGGCGACATCATCTACGACCCCATCGAATCAGTCAGTCTGCAAGGCAATAGCGGTCCCTACCTGCAGTACGCCCACGCCCGGGCACACTCCATCTTGCGCAAGGCGACTATGGAGCCGTCCTGGGTTGACGGCTATGTGCTGAACGATTGGGAACGCCTGTTGGTCCGCAAACTGACCGAATATCCCGAAGTCGTCGACACCGCCCTCGACGACCTGATGCCGCACCATGTCTGCAGCTACCTCTACGAACTGTCGCAGACCTTCAACCGTTTCTACGAGAACAACCGCGTCATCGGCGACGAGCACGAGGCCGGCCGCCTGACGCTGCTGACGGCCTACATCGGCATCCTGCAGCACGGCCTCGGCCTGCTCGGCATCGACGCGCCGGAACAGATGTAGCTGCCGCCGCGCAAGGCTACCTGTAAACCTACTTGCAAAATAATACAGCTTATGCTATATTAAGAGGGTATTCTCTAAAACAAACATCGAAAACATCTATGACAGATAAGATACCCTCCATCAAGACCATCAACGCGGCGACCGACGCCGATGCCAAGCAGACGACCATCCGCCTCAAGCCGGCGACGGTCGCCGCTATTCAGAAAGCCGTTAACAAGCAGGCCGAGAAGGCTGCCCAGACCGGTAAGAAGCACCACGCACCGGCCATCGACATCATCATGGATACTGATGACTTCGCCCGCGAGCAGGTCCACGGCTTCTTCGACTTCCTGCGTGAACATGCTATCGTCGGACTGGCGGTCGGTTTTATCATCGGTGCCCAGGCGCAGACCGTCGTCAAACAGCTGGTCAGCAGCTTCATCGACCCGGCCATCAACGTCGCCATCGGTGGAGCCAAGCTGTCCGAGCGGAAATTCTGGGTCGGTAAGGAACACTTCGATTGGGGCGCCATGGTCTACTCTCTGCTCAACCTCATCGTCGTCCTGGCGACCATCTACATCTTGATCAAGGTCCTCAAGCTGGACAAACTCGACAAGCCCAAGACGTAGCCGAGCAACGTTCGGGCGAAATACTCTACGGCAACTATACGGCCGTCCTGCTACAGTGGATGGGTAAGAGGATACGAATATGCCTGACCCCAAGCAGCTGACTGATGACGACTGGAAGCGGAAGCTGACGCCGGAGCAGTTCCACGTGCTGCGCGAACGCGGCACTGAGTATCCGGGAACCGGGAAATACCTGCACCATGATGCGGAAGGGAACTACAGCTGCGCGGCCTGCGGGACAGTGGTGTTCAAGAGTGATGAGAAGTACGAGACGGACATCTACAGCCTGAGCGGCTGGCCGAGCTTCGCCGACGCCGCGCTGCTGGACGACCAGGAAAGCGCTGTCGAACTGCGTGATGATAATGCCCATGGCATGCGCCGTACCGAAGTGGTCTGCCGGACGTGCGGCGGACACCTGGGGCATCTGTTCCCGGACGGGTCAAGCCCGAGCGGCATGCATTTCTGTATAAACTCGGCAGCTTTGGAATTCGATGGGGTGGAGGTGGACGAGTAGGAAGTACATGATGCGGGGTGGTGCGGTGCGGGCGGCATGGTGCGGTCATGTGGAAATGGAAGGGCCCTGCAAGGGAGCTGTCGTCGGCCGGGCCGGACGATGACAGCTCCCTTCGGGATCTGCGGTCGTGACAGCGATCAGCTGTCCCGGTTGCCTAGCTTCCGACGCGTCGAGTCCCTGTGGAGGCGGGGTGGGACGACCTCCGTGAGGCTGGCCTTGTCGTAGCTGGTCTTGTTGCGGCCGGATGCCGCCGGAACTACGACCCTGACGGCCTTCATGAGCCGGTCGGTGACCTTCACGCCGGGGGCGCGACTGTCGTCGGCCTTCTTGGCGATCTTGGTGGTCTTGGCGGCTTGAGCGGCCTTGCCGGGGTCCTGGACATCTTCGTCAGCGTCCTCGTCGTCTTCGCCGAAGCTCAGATCGGATTGGGCCGTCTTGTACTCGACATCGTCGTCCTCATCGAACGCGCCGTCGTCGATGGTGTCGATGTCGTCGAAATCGACGGCGAACGGGTCGGTCGGGTCGGTGCCTGCAGCGTTGTCTCTGCCGGCAGAGCTGAATGCATGCGATCGAAACACTGGTCCTCCTCGGATGGATCCCACACGGATTGTTCCGTACGACAAAGTCGTCTGCGCATATGTATGCACCAGGTGAGTTACGGCCCTGCAGCATTCTGCAGCGTCCTAACTCACCTGGTGCGGTTCCTACTCGTCAAAATACGCTTCCGGAAGCCGGACAAACCGGTTTCGACGGAAGATGACTGCATACTAAAACAATCTTATACATGAGTCAACTTTTATGTATCGCATACATATTACAATATGCGGTGTCAGCAGGGTGTATCGGCGTCGTAATACTTGGCGCCCCACACAGCCATCTGCTTGAGGATGGGAATAAGGTCATGGCCTTTGGAGGTCAGGCTGTATTCGCAGCGGGGCGGCATGTCAGTAAGGATGCGGCGGGTGATGATGCCGTTGGACTCAAGGTCATCCAGGCGCTGCGACAGGGTGCGCGGGCTGATACAGGTCGTGGCTTTGGTACCAGCAAGGGACTTTTCGAGCTCGCCGAAGCGCTTGGGGCCACCGGCCAGGTCGCGCAGGATGAGGGCTGTCCATTTGTTGCCGATGATATCCATGGCGCCGGCGATGCAGCCGATGCGCGGCTCGAGGGGTGTCGCCGCGTGATTAGTGGGTGAAGTGGGTGCTGTCGTCATAGTGATATTATTTCACACTTTACAATGTATAGTGTCACGTCTTATACTTAAAACTATACAAAGTATAGCACAAAGCAGTGCCTCGTGCCAGCGCGTGCCACAGAAAGGGAAGACTTACATGAAACTAGGGATTATCGTCGGAAGCACCAGGCAGGGACGCCAGACTATCAAGGAGGCCCTGTGGGTCGCCAACGCCGCCAAGCAGCTTGAAGGCGCCGAAGTCGAGGTGATCGATCTGAATGACTACCCGATGCCATTCTTCGCTGAGCCGGTCAGCCCGCGTTACAACCCGAACCGACAGATCGATCCGACCGCCAAGAAATATCTTGATAAGCTGGCCGAGCAGGACGCCTACGTCTTCGTGACTGCCGAGTACAACCACTCAATGCCAGCCGTCCTGAAGAACTCGTTCGACTATCTCGACTGGCAGATGGTACGCAAGCCGGCCGCCATCGTCTCCCACGGTACCGTCGGCGGCGCCCGGGCAGCCATGCACCTCAAGGAAGTCATCTCAGAAGGCAAAGCGCTGCCGATATCTGAATTCGTCGCCATCACCGGTATGAGCGACATCATCGACGAAGATGGCAACCTGGCGGAATCCGCCAAGGCGAACCCGTACGGACCGCAGGGGGCGCTCGAAGGACTGCTCAAGGAACTCCAGTGGACCAGCGACGCGCTGGCCGCCGCCCGCGCTAAGGCAGCCTAAGCTTCGCCATGGGCCGACAGTCAGCATTGACGCCACGCCCACATGCGACGCCGCACTCACCGCAAAAACCCTGCAGCTTCGCAGGGTTTTTGCTTTTTTATCTCATATTGTATGATTGCTGTTATGCGGGAAGATGTACTCAACGCGATGGCCGAGGCTCACTTTATGGCCCGGCCGAATCTCGACCTTGTCAGGAATGACATGATCGTGCTGTACATGGCACCACCCGGGTCAGGCAAGAGTACGCTGCGCCAAGCTATAGTAGCCGCCACGGGGGCAACGTATATCTGCAATGACGAGATCCGGGATATCATAGCACAGCATCCTGAAGCTGCCGGTCATGGCATCACGATCGGCGATGTCGGGCTTCGGGTCTGGGAGATGATCACCACCCGGAGCCGGAATCACCTGATCGTATTCGACAATACGATCAGCAAGTATTACATGAATGAAGATAGTTATCTCAATACCGGCAGAAGGCAGGGCTACCGGGTATATATCGTACAGATAGATATTCCCAAGACAGTCCTGACAGAGCGGATACGTAGCCGGCACGACCGCCCGGAGACTGCCCGGCTGCTGGACGAACTCGACGATAACCTTGCCATCGAAGCGGCGGCCCGCAAAAACGTGCAGGCAGACTACGTATTCGGCCACGATGGACACGTCGACGCACTGATCGCTGATATCAGGGCAGCATACCGTGCCATCGGTACGCTGGTGTAATTTTCTGATTCGCCAGGGTTGCGGCTATAATGGATGGTTATGAGCGATACGAATGCACTGCCCACCAAACTTCTGTGGGTAGACCTCGAGATGACCGGGCTCGATGTCGGCCAGGACGTCATCATCGAGATAGCTGTCGAGGTGACCGACTTTGATTTTAAGACGCTTGCCAGCTACGAGGCACTGGTACTGCAGCCCGAGGAAAAGCTGAGCGGCATGAACCCATGGGCACAGACGCAGCATGACGCCAGCGGCCTGACCGAGCGGGTACGGACCCAGGGCAAGCCGGAGCGCGACGTCATCCATGAGCTGGTCGGGTTCATCAAGGCACAGTTCGGTGATGAGCCTGCCATATTGGCAGGCAATTCCATACATAGTGACCGCAAGTTCATCGTCAAGTGGTGGCCGGAGGTAGACGCGCTGCTGCACTATCGGATGATGGACGTCTCTTCCTGGAAGATCATCATGCAGACCAAATTCGGCGTTGAATTTGAGAAAAAAGGGACGCACCGTGCGTTCGACGATATCCAGGCCTCGATAGCCGAACTGCAGTTCTATCTGGATTGGCTGGGCAAGCCCGGCGGCCAGGCGGTGGACGCCGGCGCCCTGATCCGGGAATAAGTACTTAGATTAATGCCTGGGAGTGGCCGCTGCCTGATCGCAGCACAAATCCGGTATCCATTATAGACCTGTGTACCCCGGGGGCGCTATGATATTTATCCACTGGTATTTCCGGCTTCAGAGGCATATGCTTCCGGTATGAAGATTTGGCGCGAATTCGTCACAATAAGGAGTAGGCATGAGTGATTTTCGCATGGGCGGAATGGAAATGTTCAGGATGGGGTTCAGTATGTTCGACGTGGAGGTCATCAGCGAGGTCGGGCTGCAGGGAGTCGCCCGGGCATTGGATGACGGCCAAAATCCGGATCCCGTCTTTGAGACTCTGGCTAATATGACTGAAGAGAAGTGCGGCCTGCGGGTCCGTGGTATCGGACGCGTCAAGCTGGTGGCTGATGAGCTTGATTGGTACGCCGACGCCAACCAGTATGAGATCGCCGCGATCATCGATACCTATGATCGGGATATCGCAGTGCCGCTGGCCGAGGAGCAGTTTCTCAAGGCCAGGACGGCCCGGGCTTTATCACAGAAGCTGACGTGTCGGATATTTCAGTTCGAATCTGGAGACGACTAGGCGGCCGTCAGGTGGACATTTGAGCGTTTTGCGGTTATACTATTAATCTGATATGAATCACAAAACAGTTGAAGAGTACATCCTGAGTATGCCGAATGCCGTACGCGAGTATCCGTTCGGTACGGATGTCGCCGTTTACAAGACCGGGGATAAGATGTTCGCCCTCATAGCAGAGGGCAGTGACCCTGTGCGGCTGAGTCTGAAGTGCGACCCGCAGCTGGCGCAGCTGCTGCGCGAGAAGTATGAGACGGTCATGCCGGGCTATCACCTCAACAAGAAACACTGGAATACCCTAGTTCTGTCAGGCCAGCTGCCGGTTGACGAAGTATATGACCTTATCCGCCACTCCTATATGCTGGCCTCCGGAGACACGGAGCTTCCTGAGTACGTCTCAAAACGCCCGGGACGCTCCAAAAAATAGTCTGCCACGCTGTTGAGGATCCGCCCTGGGCCTGGATTACTGTATATCGAGCATCTGCTGCAGCAGCTGGGCGGAAGCGATATTCTTATCAAGTATGGCCCGGTCGGCCTCGACGGTGACACCGGAGCTGATCTGCTGGAGCTTGACGGCATGCTCGTTGAGCAGCTCTTTCATGGTCGTCCTATACGTGCTGTCGTAGGTGCTGGCAGCCTGGGCGGCAGCCAGGACGGAGTCGATGCGGGTATCTTTTATGTCCTTCAGGGCTTTATCATCGATCTTGACGCCTCGTTTGGTAGCAAAATCGATCGTCTGCTGCTGGGCTGAGGTCGTCGCGGCAAAGGCTGTGACGCTGAAGTTCTTCAGGCTGGTCGTTTTGACAGATGTCGCAGCACCCTTGCTGATGTAGATGATTTTCTGTTGGTCGGTGACGACGTCGGCTAATCCTGGCGCGGCGCTGTCATTGCTACTGCCGCGTATCACCGACAGGACCGCCGCAGATGCACCGAGCAGCATAAAGATGACCAAGGCGACGACCAGCGTCTTGCCGATACCTGATTTAGGCTTCGGAATGCTGGCTTTCTTGGGGTTGGACTTTGATTCCAGGAAGAAGTCGTAGGGACTGCCTTCTTCGGCTGGAGCAGGCGGCGGCGCATAACTGGTGTGTAGCGGCGTGATAGCCGGCTGTGGTGGATAGGCGTACTGTGGTGGTACGGCCGCCGGCTGCTGGGGATAGCCGTAACCTTGCGGTGGCGCCTGACCCGGAATCTGCGGCTGAGAGGGCGGATAGCCAGCCTGACCAGGTGAGGGGCCGCGGCCAGCCGGCTGGGACGGTGGCTGCGGCGGATATCCATACGGCTGCTGCGGATTATTAAGAGGTGGCATAGTACTCTTATTTAATCATAAACGACTTGCAAATAACAGGTGAGACTTGCACTTGCAGACCCGCGTGGATGCTGTATCGTAAATGGAAGGATATGGCACTATATAATAGACAGATTGGCGAAGTAATTTCCCGTGACGAGGCATGGGCACTGCTGCCGCCGTACGGTAAGCGGGTTATCGATACACTTGACGGGACGCTTGACCCTGAAAATATCACGTCTGATGAAGCGATGCAGATTGCATTGGGTGCCGACGAAGCGACCCAGAACATGCTCCATAATCTGACCGGCCGTAACGGGCATTCGACCGATTGGCTGCAGGACATCGGGACTACGATGTTATCCAAAGAACACGGGAGTCTACGACAGGTCTTGGCCTGGACGAACGGGCGCCAACTCGCAAATGCGCTTGATGAGCGAGACCGCGCCCTAGAATCCGGTCCGTGGATAGTAGCGATGATCGGTACTGCCGTAGGCAAGCTGGCTGCCTGCCATGTACTGTCTACTGAGCATGCCGAGCAGGTACAGGAATGGCTGACGACTCCAGACGGCCTCCCAGCGATGCAGTATACGCCTATGTCACGGCTGGAGTTCCTACGCTACGGCCAGGCGCTCGGCACCGACGTATCCGTTACCGGTCCGAGTGCCGCAACAGATTACTCCGAAGGGATCACCTTACAGGCGGTCGATCTGTCCGACGGCGGAGAAGGCATCCAGAGGGACATCGAGCTGCATGAATGGATCCACGGCTGTCTGACCGGGCTTGACCTGCTGCTGTCGACAGATGAAGCTGGCGATGCGGTTATCTTACCCCAGGCGTATGGGTTCGCGGATAGTCCCGCGAACGATCCTGATGCCGTATCGCAACAGTCCGGCCGGCGTATCACCGAAGGTTTCACAGATTTCCTGAAGCGCCGTCTCAAGCGTGCCGAGCCGGCGCTAGGACCCCGCTACGGCAGAGGGCGGGACTATGACGAGGCCGATGCCTGGGAGATGATCTATACTGGGTCACCGGCTGTCTATGCAGCGATGCTGAATACGTGTCTGACAGATGTAACCCCCGAAGAGCCGGATATCAAGAGCCAGATGATAACAGCATCAAAAGAGTTGGCCGATACTGTCTTGGGTGAGCCAGGCTCACTGGCCTCAATGTTCAGTGCCGACGGCCTGCGCAAGCTCCGTGGACGTTGAGTCGATAGAATAATGCTTGCAAAATCTAGCGAAATAGTGTATAATGATTTAAAATCATGTATGGCATGTGGTATTGAAGGAGTTTTGTAATGACCGAGCGTAGTAATGCATCACTGGAAGCCTTGATCGATGAGGCAATCCAGGAATTGGATGCAGTCGTCACACCTGACCCGGCAGTCGAAGGTTTCTTACAGGAATACGGCGACGAGGTGTTTGAGAAAATCGGGCCGTTCTTTGAGCTGGCCCGCCCCGCAGCTACGGTAGAAGGGCTTGACCCTAAGGTAGAAGCTGCCAGGGACATCAAAAAGGTCCATCTGCTCGAAACCGACGTCGAAGTAGAAGAGGTAGCGGAAGTGGTTCCTGCTCCAAAGCGCAGACTTATGGTACCGATACTGGGTGCGGTGACAGTACTATCTCTCACGGCTGGTGCTGGTGGTATAGCATACGGACTGAAAGCTAATAAATTGGTCGACGAAACCGTCAGCCAGCTCCGTGATAGTACGAATACGCAGATAGTAGACAGTTCTGGTCCTGTTCTTGACTCTCGTTTATTGGAGTCACGCGACTGGTACGATACCCGCAAGGTTAATAAAAAACATCTACGTTCGTGGAATAGTCCGGTTCAGGCCATCGAACCGTTGACGGGCGACAGCTGCTACACGGATTTTCCTAGGCCGGAATATGACAAGGAACGTCCGGAGATAGTCAACGGAAGCGTCGTGATACATGCTGATATGGACAGCTACGTCGCCAAGCGTGATGAAGGTAAGGATTTGAAAGTTACCGTTGCACGGGGTGTGCGTGTCGGAAAAATATACCTTTGTGGAACCGAAGAAGTGAGCCTGATTGTCGACGGGGAAGTCGGAATCGCGAATATCGACGGTGAATCCTCAAGCATGTATATCGGCAAACGCGGCGAAGTTCGCCGGGCAACGATGAAGGGCGACGGTTGTGATGTCCTCGGCAGTGGTGAAATTGGCTCCGTGTACCCTGGGGGCTGTGACGATTATACAAATGATATTCTCGACAAAAAATTCCGCGGTAAGCGGTAGCATACTGCCTACGCCGGCCGCTTGCTCATTCCCCCCTGATACCTCACACTTGTAGGTACATATGGGAGTGACATGGACGCCGTAGAAGAAGTCAAAAGCCGGTTGAGCATCGAGGATGTCGTTGCTGAATATGTCGAGCTCAAGCGTGCCGGCCGGAACTACAAAGGGCTCAGCCCGTTCAGCGCCGAAAAGTCGCCAAGCTTCGTCGTCAGCCCGGAGAAACAGATATGGCACGACTTTTCGTCCGGAAAAGGTGGTGACATGTTCAGCTTCGTAATGGAGATGGAAGGGCTGGACTTCAAAGCGACCCTGGAGCTGCTGGCCCGCAAGGCAGGAGTCGACCTCGAGCAGTTCCGCGGCGGCTCCGGCTCCCGCGAGAGGGCTAAGCGCAAGGAGCGGTTGTATGCCGCCAATGAGCTGGCCGCCAAGTTCTACCAGGTACAGTTCAGCCGCAGCAAGCTGGCCCTGGAATATGCCCTTGGCAAACGTAAGTTCACCAAGCAGACGGCGCTGGAGTGGCAGCTCGGCTACTCGCCTAATACCGGCTCGGCACTCTGTGATTTCCTGCTGTCCAAGAAGTTCACGCCGGATGAGATCCGGGAAGCGGGCTTGAGCGCCGGCCAGAGCCGTTACGGTGGAAATGGGCTGCGCGATATGTTCCGCGGCCGCCTGCAGATCCCGCTGCACGACCCGCAGGGCAGGGTCATCGGCTTCACTGCCCGGCTGCTGGAGGAAAACGCCCCTTCCAGCGGCCACGACGCCCCGAAATACATCAACACGCCGCAGTCGCCGCTGTATGATAAGAGCCGTCACGTCTATGGTCTGCATCTCGCCAAGGAGGCGATCCGTAAGACCAAGTTCGTCGTCATGGTCGAAGGCAACCTCGACGTCATCAGCAGCCACCAGGCGGGGGTCCGGCAGGTCGTCGCCACCGCCGGCACCGCGATGACCGAGCCGCACCTCAAAGCACTCAGCAAGTTCACCGGAGACATCCGCCTTAGTTACGACCAGGACAAGGCCGGGCTGAACGCCACCGAACGGGCCATCGGCGTCGGCAGCAAGGTCGGCGTGTCGCTGAGCATGATCACCATCCCGAGCGGCAAGGACCCCGACGAACTCATCAAACAGGACCCGCAGATCTGGCGTGACGTCATCGAGAAACATCAGTACGCCGTCGACTGGCTGATCGACCGGTATAAGACACTGCTTGATATTACTTCGGCCCAGGGCAAGCGCCAGTTCAGCGATGTGCTGCTGCCGGTCGTGCGCCAGCTGACTGACAGCGTCGAGCAGGACCACTACCTGCAACAGATCGCCGGGATTATTGGCGTCCGCCAGGATGCACTGGAGGACAAGTACGAACAGACCATCCAGGAGATGCCAGCGCCCCGCAGGCGCAAGACCGCCACGCCGCAGCAGGTCAGCCGTGAGACGGCTGAAAACTTCAAGATCCAGGATCAGCTGCTGGCGCTGACGCTGATGCAGCCGGCCCTCCGCGGCTACCTGGACGACGTTGAGCCCGAGATGCTGTTCAGTGATAATGCCCGGACGTTACTAGGCTTTCTGAAGGCTAACCCGGAGTTTACCGGCAGGGAAGCGAATCAGGTTGACGAATTGCGGCCAATAGCGGATTATGCTAAAATATTGAGCGTAGCCTATGAGGAGCTCTACCAGGGAATCGAGACTGTCGAACTGCAAAGCGATGCGCACCGTCAGCAAACCCGCCTGGTAGAAAATTATGTCAAAACCCAAAAACTAGAAATCACCGACAAGATGGCTGGCGCTGACGATGTCACGACGCGCGGCCTGCTGGAACGGGTCATCCGGCTCGACCAGCTGCTCAATAAAGTTAAGTCCGGCGCCTGAAGCCCGGATCCTTAGGAGATTATGCATGGCCAAAGCCACAAAGAACGACACCCCGAACAATGACGCCCCCAAGAAGGACGACAACGAAGAACTGAAGAAAGCCGCCCCGTCGAAGCAGCCCAAAGAGACTAAGGACGCCAAGCCGGCCACGTCAAAGGACGCCGCCAAGGATACACCGGCTGCAGCAACCGGCAAGGCAGGCAAGCAGCCTGAAGCTCCGGCCGCCGGCGCCGCTGCCCCTGCTGACATGGACGAACTGAAGAAACAGCTGGTCGCCAAGGCTAAGAAAGACGGACATATCGAGCAGCGTGAGATCTTCGCTGCCATCCCCGAGACGCCCGAAAATGCCGAAGTGCTCGACGCCCTCTATACCGAGTTTGCCGAGGCCAACGTCGAAGTCACGACGACTGATCCCGACGTCGCCGCCTTTACCGACGATTGGGTCGCCGAAGCAGAAGAGGAAGAAGCTGAAGTCGCTGGCAGCGGCAGTGCCGTCGTCTATCTTGACGATGACGTTGCCGATGACTCAGTCCGCCTCTACTTGCGCGAAATCGGCAAGATCCCGCTGCTCAACAGCGAGGAAGAGCTCAAGCTAGCCTACGAGATCAAAGCCGGCTCCAAGAAGGCCAAGGACAAGATGGCCGAAGCCAACATGCGCCTCGTCGTCTCCATCGCCAAACGCTACGTCGGCCGCGGCCTGGACCTGCTCGATCTGATCCAGGAAGGCAACACCGGCCTGCTGCGCGCCGTCGAGAAATTCGACCCAGACAAGGGCTTCAAGTTCTCGACCTACGCAACCTGGTGGATCCGCCAGGCCATCACCCGCGCCATCGCCGATCAGGCCCGCACCATCCGCATCCCGGTACACATGGTCGAGACCATCAACAAGCTGCTGCGCACCCAGCGCCGCCTGACCCAGGAACTGAACCGCGAACCATCCAACGAAGAGATTGCCAAGGAAATGGAAATCGAAGTCGACAAGGTCGAGCACATCATGAAGATCAAGCAGGACATCTCCAGCCTCGACGCCTCCATCCGCGACGACGAGGAAGATTCTGTGCTGTCGGACTTCATCGAAGACGAAGATACCGTTTCGCCTGAAGAATCTGCCACCAACCAGCTCCTGAAAGAGCAAGTAAAGGAGATACTTAGCGCACTCACCGAGCGCGAGCAGAAAATCCTGAAACTGCGCTTCGGCCTGGAAGACGGCAAGCAGCATACCCTGGAGGAAGTCGGCCAGGAATTCAGCGTCACCCGTGAACGCATCCGCCAGATCGAAGCCAAGGCTCTGGCCAAGCTGCGTAAGCATAAGGATGCCAAGAAACTCCACGACTACATCAAGTAGTCTGACATCAGCACATTCAGCACCGGGAGCGCGCCTTACGTGTGTCAGCCGTGAAACACAATCGTTTCACGGTGACAGCACGTGGCGCTAGCAACCCTCCCGGCTGCGGAACATGCTGAGTCAGGACTTGCCATAGAACTATCAATAATGGTGTAAATTTGGTAAGCTTAAGGAGAATGCAACACGTCTCAAAGCTCCGCAATTATCTTAGTCTGTTCCTGCCGAGCTCGCTTAGCGCAGTTTTTGGCATCTTCCTGACGGCGCTGGCGATGATTCTGAACCAGATCGACAGCATCAAGGAGTATCTGCAGATACCGAGCAATCTGGAACTGTTCCGGGTGCTGGCCGGCTGGGCCGATACGCTGCTGAAGTCTACCATCGGTGAATCCAAGACCGATGTGTTGGTCGTCGGTTTCTTCTGGGCGCTGGTTGGCATCATCGTCTATATGTTCCTGCGGGCGCTGGCGCGGTTCATCATCGAACTTGATGATGATATCGCCGTCCGCAAATATGTCTGGCCCAAAGGTGCTGACCGTTCCAGACCGTTGCGCAACTGGGCGCAGAGAGCTGCGTTTCGCCTGGTCGCGACCATCGTGCTGGCGCTCGTGCTGGCCGGACCCCTGGCTGCGGTTATCCGCGGCCCTGTCTTCGTCGATTTCGTAGGCCCGAGCGTCATCCTGCAGAATGTCATATGGTTCTTTGCAGGACTGCTCGTCTGGCATATCGTCACCATACTCATCCGGCTGATGGCACTGCGCGCCCGACTGTTCGGCTAGCAGCATCTTATCAGGTATAATAGGACACGATGAGTCTTATTATTATAGGAATTGCGGGGACGAACGGCGCGGGGAAGGATACGGTCGGTAGGATCCTGGCGGAACGCCATGGCTACCTGTTCGTATCGGTGACTGACGTGCTTCGTGCCGAGTTGAAGCGCCGTGGTGACCCGATCGACCGCGAGCATCTGCGCGGACTCAGTGCTGAATGGCGCCGCGAATTCGGTTACGGCGTACTTATCGACCGGGCCCTCGAATCATTCAAATCAGCGCTCGCCACTGACACATATGCCGGGATGGCCGTCGCCAGCCTGCGCAACCCCTTCGAGGTCGACCGCATCCATGAGCTGGAGGGCCAGGTCTGGTGGGTGGACGCCGATCCGCGTCTGCGCTTCGACCGCATACAGCGCAACGCTGCCACCCGCGCCCGTGCCGCCGAGGACGAAAAGACATTCGAGGAGTTCCTTGCCGAAGAAGAGGCCGAGATGCACACCACTGGTGATGCCGCGACGCTCAACATGGCTGCCGTCCGTGACAAATGCGACGTCAAACTCCAGAACGGCGGCAATGAGCTGGCGATGCTGGAAGAGGAAATCGCTGCGAAATTTTTGAAGTACTAGGTAATTGACGCAGTGGCAAGTGTGAGCTATGATTGGCAGTAATCACTACGTCATCACGATAGGAGTCGATAGACATGACTATGTTGGACAGCCCCGAAAGATCATCAGGTAGCCGCTGGCTACGTGTTCCGGCTTATATCCTGGCTGCTGCACTCGGTGCCGGCGGAGCAATTGCCGGTGACCAGTTCGTCACCGGTGGCCGGTTGGTTGACGCTGCCCAGGGATATGTAAAATCGTATGACCCGCGCTATGCCATGGATGCCGAACTGGCGGAAGCTACTGCCAGTGAATCACCAGCTCCCGAGGAAGTTGGATCCCCGGTCGTCGTCATCGACCCCGGCCACAGCGGCAGCTCGAGTCCGGGTGTTGAGACGGTCAAGGATTCTCATGGAAAGTCGTTCAGGATCAAAGCACCTGAATACGCCAACCACCCCGAGATCTGGGAAGTCCAAGATGTCAGTATGTGTGCCGGTAAGGTACTGGAAGCCGACGGTTATACGGTACATCTCACGAAGCAGGATGCCGACGACTCACCAAGCCTCGGACAGCGCGCTAAGCTTGCCCAGGACAAGAAAGCCGATATCGCCGTCAGCGTCCACAATGCCCACGGCAGCGGGCCGGATTTCCGGGCGGTCTATGACCAGCGGGGCACCAAGAAAAATGGGAAATACCCGAAGCTATACCGGACGGCCATCAACGGTGACAAGGTGGTGTTTGATAGCCCGCAGACGGCTAAGGATAGCCAGGAATATGCCAACAAGATTGCAAAAGCCAGGACAGAAGCGGAAGGGTATGAAGTCAGCAATATCATGCCAAGCTTTGAAGACCGTAATCTGGCACAGGGCAATGCCTGGTGGGTGCAGATCCTGTCGAAGGATGTTCCCTGGGTATATAACGAGATGGGCGCCCTGACGGGTGGCGATATCAAGAAACCGCTGAGCATCGAAGCCGAGGAAGACTATGCTGAAGGACTGGTGAACGGCATTGAAGCGGCCGTCCCGATCACAGGTAAGACCGGTGAGGCGCCCAGCGAGAACCTTGACATGCTCGAAGGTTGCCTGAAAAAAGCGCTGAAAGACCGCCCGAAAGAGTACCGTCCTCAGTAGTAGACACCCCCCTGATCGTATCCTACATGAGTTTTGCTGAGATTGAATCACCATCCGAAGGTCCGACAGTGTCCGCCCGGCGCAAAGGCGCCGGGTTGTCATTAGTCATGCGTGCATCAGTAGTAGAGGCACCGGAGGATATACTCGACCAGCAGACCGAGCTGTTGCAGGGATTCGCCGTCGATATCGACGACCTGCCCAAACTCTATTTCAAGGACATCGGAAAGGTGCCGCTGCTGACGGCCGAGGAAGAAGTTGAACTGGCGCAGCGCATGGAAGCCGGGCTATATGCCGGCAAGATCCTATCCGGTGAGCTTGGCACGGAGGTTGATCCGCCACCTACAGAAGATGAGCTCGCTCAACTCGTCGAGGGTGGTGAGGCAGCCTGGGAACGGTTCATGACCGCCAACCTCAGACTTGTCGTACATACGGCCCAGCGCTACAACACGAAGGACGGGCTCATGGACATGATGGACAATATATCCGAGGGTAATCTCGGCCTCGACCGGGCGGTGCGCAAGTTCGACTACAAACTTGGTTACAAATTTTCCACGTATGCCCAGACATGGATACGTAAATTTATCCGCGGAGCCCGGATAGATCAAAACTCCGACATCCGTACGCCGGTGCATGTACCCGAATTACTCGCAAAATTACACAAATCTCAGGATAGCCTGACACAGACGCTGGGCCGGGAACCGACGGATGACGAACTGACGGCCGATCTCAACTGGAGCAGCGCTAAACTTACGACGTACCAGCAGCTGCAGCATTCGCCGGTCCTGAAGCCGATAAAAAGATTGAATGCCCCGGTCTCGGAGGATGGTGATGAGCTCGGAAATTTTATCCCGGATGATATGTCGCTCAATCCGGCAGAAATGGCTTCGGACGCAAGTTACAGACAGCTCCTTAGACACTCGGTATACGCCAGGTTGGATCCGCTTGAAGCATCTGTCATCGATATGTTCTATGGGCTGACTACCGGAGAGCCACTGAACGGCAGGGAGGTGAGCAGGTGTTTGGGACGGCCTACGACGACTATCATGACTATCAAGGGGAAGGCACTCAGTAAGCTGCGCCACATGACTGAGCTTGCTACCGAGTAAGCAGTCCGAAAGGGTATACTAGTGGTATGACTTCAGAAACCCCGCCACCTTCCGATACTCCCCGTAAGAAACTCGCGGTCATCGACGGTAAATCGGTCTTTTACCGCGGCTACTATGCCATGCCGAATCTGGCGACCAAGGATGGCACGCCGACCGGAGGCGTCTTCGGGTTCGCTACCATGGCCCTTGAGGTCATCAAGCGGCTGCAGCCGGATTATGTAGCAGTCGCCTGGGACAAGCCCAAGACCAACATCCGACGCCGCCTGGAGCTGTATCCCGAGTATAAGGCTGGCCGTAAACCGACGCCGCCGGACTTCAAGGCTCAGATACCGGTACTGCATGAGCTGCTCGGTGCCTTCGGCTGGCCGCTGTACGAGATGGACGATTACGAGGCCGATGACATCATGGGGACCCTCGCCGTCCAGGCTGCCGCGCGTGATATCGAGACCATGCTCATCACCAGCGACCTCGATATGCTGCAGCTCGTAAATGAGCGTGTCAATGTCTATGCCCTCAAGAAGGGCCTGAGCAATATCGAACTGTTCTCGCCGGAGACGCTTGAGGCGAAATACGGTGTACGGGTCGACCAGATGCTCGACCTGAAGGCGCTGAAGGGTGACTCGTCCGATAACATCCCCGGCGTACCGGGCATCGGCGAGAAGGGGGCCGTGGCGCTGTTGCAGGAATTCGGGACGCTCGATAACATCTATGAAAATCTGGGACTGATCAAGGACGCCACCCGCCGCAAGCTTGAATCCGGCAAGGAACTGGCCTACCTTAGCAAGCAGCTCGGTGCCATCTGGACTGATGCGCCGCTCGAGCTGGACCTCGAAGAAGTCGATGGCACGTTGTGTGATCCGGAAAAGATACTGGATATGCTGACCAAACTGGAGTTCCGCAGCCTGGTCCGCCAGCTGCCGGAAATCATGCACGTCAAGGGCGAGGTGACAGCCAAGCATAGCTTCCAACAGGGTACACTGGCTACGAATCATATCATCGCGACCGCCGAAGACCTGGCGGCGGTCGAACTGCCCAAGTCGGATCAGATCATGCTGCACGCCCGTGCTGCCGGCCGCCACGGCCATGATCCGCGCGTCCTACTGCTGAGTGCCGACGCCAAGGACGTCTACAGCTTCGACCTGGCCAAACTGCCGCGTGATGCCGTCTCCAGGAAGCTGAATGAGTATATGGGCGGCTCCGGGGCGTACCTTATCGGCTATGACGTCAAATCATCGCTCAAGGTGCTGATGGAATTAGGTGTCGGCCGCCCCGCCGTCGGACATGACGTCCTGATCGGCGCCTTCCTCCTGAACGCCCTGCGCCGCGAACAGACGTTGACCGGCCTGGCCGAAGAGGATCTGGATTACAGCGGTTCATCACTGGAGGATCTGAGCGATGAGGAAATAATCGAGCGTGCACCCGACTTCGTGTCGCTGATCGCCGCCCTGCACGAGCAACAGGCCAAAGCCCTCAAGGAAATCCCGAAACTGCCGGAACTGGCCCGCGACGTCGAATGGCCGGTCATCCCGGTGCTGGCCGGCATGGAGTATGAAGGGATGCTGCTCAGCACTGACTACCTGGCGAAATTCGCCGTTGAGATCGACGGGACGATCGAGAATCTCGAAAAGATGATCTACGAGGCGGCCGGCCAGGAGTTCAACATCGGCAGCCCGAGCCAACTGGCTGATATCCTGTTCGAGAAGCTGGCCCTGCCGGCTATCGGTATCAAGAAGGGCAAGACCGGCTACAGCACGGCTGCCAGCGAGCTCGACAAGCTGCGCGGCCAGCATGCCATCATCGACCTCATCACCCAGTACCGCGAGGTCGCCAAGCTCAAGAACACCTACGTCGACACGCTGCCGAAACTGGTCGACGCCAAGTCCCGCGTCCACACCACGTTCGCTCTGACCGTCGCCCAGACCGGCCGCCTGAGCAGTATCGACCCTAACCTGCAGAATATCCCGACCCGCACCGACCTCGGCCGGCGTGTCCGTAACGCTTTCGTGGCCGGGCCGGGCAACAAACTGGTCAGCGCCGACTACTCGCAGTTCGAGCTGCGCCTGGCCGCCGTCATGGCCGACGACAAGGAACTGATCGGCATGTTCAACAGCGGCGCCGACATCCACACTGCCACCGCTGCCATGGTCTACGGCCGCCAGGTCGAAGACGTCACCAAAGGCATGCGCCGCGCCGCCAAGGTCATCAACTTCGGCATCCTGTACGGCATGAGCCCGCACGGTCTGAGTATCGCCACCGGCATGACCCGCGACCAGGCAGTGACATTCATCAACAAATACAAGCAGGTGCGGCGGCCACTGTTCGATTACATGGACCGCACCCGCGAATTGGCCCGCTCACAGGGCTACGTCGAGACGCTGCATGGCCGCCGCCGCCCGATGCCGGACATCCACAGCAGCAACTTCGTCGTCCGCCAGGCCGCCGAGCGCGCCGCCATCAACATGCCTATCCAGGGCACTGAGGCCGACCTCATGAAACTCGCCATGATTGAAGTCGACCGCCTGCTGCACGAGAACTTCCCCGGCTCAAAGCAGCTGCTGCAGGTCCACGACTCCATCCTCATCGAATGCCCCGAAGCCGATGCCCCCGAGATCAGCGCACTGCTCAAGGCTGCCATGGAGAACATCTACAAGCTGCCGGTGCGGCTAGACGTCGACGTGACGATCGGGGATAACTGGGGTGAATTATAAAGACAGCTATTCCACCGATCGGTTTCGGCCTCTGGCAGAACCGCGACAAGGCGGAATGTATCCAGGCGGTGCTATGGGCGCTCGCAGCCGGCTATCGGCATTTCGACACAGCGCAGATCTACCAGAACGAGCAGTACCTTGGCATGGCACTCAAGACGTCCGGACTGAGACGGAATGAGCTGTTCATCACCAGCAAGATCCACCTGAAGAATTACCCACGCCGGAAGCTGCATCTCAGTACCATCGACTCGCTGCACAAGCTGCAGACTGACTACATCGACCTGCTGCTCCTGCATTTTCCGCTGCCAGTACTTCGTAAAAATGCCTGGCTGGAACTCGAGGAAGTCGCCAAGCTCGGATACGCCCGGGCGATCGGCGTCAGCAATTACACGATCCGCCACCTCGAACAACTCAAGACATATGCCCACATCACGCCGGCCGTGAACCAGGTCGAGCTCCATGTCTATCTGCAGCAACCGGAACTGCTGGCCTACTGCCGGGAAAACGGGATACTAGTTGAGGCGTATTCGCCGCTGGCACATGGCAGGGGACTGGACGACCCGGTGCTGGCGGAAATCGGCCGCAAGTACGGAAAGTCGCCGACCCAGGTCATGCTGCGCTGGTGCATCGAGCAGGACACCATACCGCTGCCGAAATCGACCCATCAGGACCGGATCGCCCAGAATATCGACATCTTCGATTTCAAGCTGGACGGGGGAGACATGGAACGGTTGAGATCGCTCAATAAGAATTTGCGCACCTGTTGGTCGCCCGTCCATGTACCATAAGGCAATATGGCTGCAACAGAAGACACATTACCAGACATCCCGGAACTCATCATGAATACGGGTGCCCCGATCCCGCAGATCGGCTTCGGGCTGTGGCGGAATGCCGATCGCGATGAGTGCGTCGATGCCGTGCAGTTCGCACTCGACGCCGGATACGTGCACTTCGACGATGCCCAGATCTATGCCAACGAGCAATATCTTGGCGAAGCCATCGCCAACAGTGGCGTCGACCGTGAGGAGCTGTTCATCACGACCAAGATATGGACTGAGAACATGGAGGCCGAGCTGGTCGCGCCCAGCTTCGCTGAATCACTCAAGAAGCTCCGGACGGATTACGTCGACCTCTTGTTGCTCCATTTCCCGGTCACCGAGACACGGGCCGAAGCCTGGCTGGAGCTGGAGAAACTGCACGAAGCCGGCAAGGCGACAGCCATCGGTGTCAGTAATTACACTGTCGACCACCTGACCGAGCTGCTTAAGGCCTGCAAGGTCAAGCCAGCCGTCAACCAAGTTGAGCTCAGCGTCGCGCTGCAGCAGCCGGCTCTCGTCGAGTACTGCAAGGACAATGGCATCATCGTGGAAGCCTATACGCCGTTGGCCGAAGGGCACTTCTTCGACGATCCGACACTGAAGGCCATCGCCGCCAAGCATGGCAAGACGGTCCAGCAGATCATGCTGCGCTGGTGCATCGACTACGGCGTCGTCTGCCTGACGAAATCCGCCAACAAAGAGCGTATCGAACAGAACATCGACATCTTCGACTTCGAACTCGACAAGGATGACATGACCCAGCTCAAACACCTCGACCAGGACCACCGGACCAACTGGAATCCGACCGACGTCGAATAATGGTGCGGAATCCTGTACTATAGACATCATGGACGAACAATTACTCCGCTCCGTAGACAAACTGCAGCGTCAGCTCCGTGGCATCAAAATCATGCTGGGTATCTTCTTCTTCATGATTATCGCCATGCTGGCTATCCTTGGCTTTCTGGCCTACAAAGTCATCACCTTCACCCAGGACGTTACGAGCCGGATCAACAGTATCCAGGACCAGACGCGGCAAAGTCTCGACCTTAAGAGCAAGGTCTGTGACAACAAATCGCTTACACAGATACTTGGCAGTAATAACGAGATCTGTAACTGACCGGCATCATGGCGAACGAAAAACTCTTCCATGTCGGCGCCAAAGCCCTGATCACCAATGATCGGGGCGAAGTACTGGTCCTCAAAGCTGATCCGAGCAGATTTTTGCGTAAGACAGATGAAGCCCACTGGGACATTCCCGGCGGCCGGGTGCAGCAGGGTGGCGACATCAAGCAGACGCTTGCCCGTGAAATAGCGGAGGAGACAGGCGTAACCGATATCTCAGACGTTACCTTCCTGAGTGCCGTCGTCTCCAATATCGAGATTCCGATTTCCGATACGCAGCAGGTCGGCCTGATATTGATGATATACAGCGTGTCGATTCCGGCAGGCAGCCGGATCGTGCTCAGCGAAGAGAATACCGAGTATGCATGGGTCTCAAAGCCTGAGGCAGCGGTTCGATTGGCCTTCAAATATCCGCCTGAATTTATTGATATCCTCAATTCTCCTGTAAAATCATAAGAATTTTTACAGACGGCGCAGACGGAATCTTTCACACTTGCAGTCAGATAGAGGGCGCAGGCTCATGTCTGCATATAGCACGTAAACGGAGGGAGCCTATGGCTATGGGAACGATGAACCACGACGAAGAACGGGGGAATCCGGAAGATCCAACATATGTTCATGATGGGATTGAAGATATTGAACTGCATCTGCAGGCGGCCTCTGACGCCGGGCAGGTCGTACTCCGTGAGATGACAGGCCGCCGACCACGATCATGGAATGAGCTGAGAGGCCGGGTCATGCCATCCGCAGGATATATCGCCTTGCAGCGCAGCGGTACGATACCTCCGTTCGGACCTTCGTAGGCCGTAACCGCGTATAACACAAACACTATTGCATTTATATGTAGTATGTGATATGATAATGACACACGCTTAGTACAAAGGCGAGGTGCATACCATCATGAAGTTTATTATCGGATTCCTCATCACCATCGGACTGCTCATCTTCGTGTTTGTCCTGATTTTTCGTGGCGGTGGCGACGAAGCTGCGCCGACCCAGAAACAGCTGGTCGACTATGCCAACACCAATGTCGTCGTCCAGATGACGACCCGCGGGCCGGTGCAGGCCGACCAGTCACACAAAGAATCCCGCATCACCGTCGGCAGCACGGAGACCGTGCTCGAGACATTCGCCGGCTACCAGGGCAACCTGATGACGACCAGATCTTATCCGAACAATCCAGAAGCCTATGCCGATTTCCTGCGCGCCCTGCAGCTCAACGGCTACACCAATGGCGTTACCGATAAGAGCCTCGCTGACGAGCGCGGTTTCTGCGCTACCGGCAAGCGCTATGTCATGTCCGTCAAGGACGGCGGCCGCGATATCCAGCGCTTCTGGTCCACCTCATGTAACGGCACTGCTACCTTCAAGGGCAAGACCACCGTCATCCGCAGCCTGTTCATCGCCCAGGTCCCAGACTACAACACGTTGGTCGACGGTACCTTGCGCTAGTCGACGCTGCGGCTAGATACCCTTATACTGAACACATGATCCGCTCTATTATATTTGATTGCTTCGGCGTCCTGACGACTGAAGGATGGTTGTCATTCAAGCTGAATCATTTCGGTCATGATACTGACTACACCAGAGAAGCGTCGGATTTACGCAAACAGGTAGACGGTGGCCGTTTGGACTATAGTGATTTCGTACGCCGGATAACTGAGATGGCTGGCATTACCGCCGAAAAGTTCCGGCAGGCAGTCGAACGCAACGCACCGAACGAACCTCTCTTTGACCTTATCGCAACAGAACTAAAGCCGAAGTACAGTATCGGGCTCCTGTCTAATGCAGGCGCTGACCGATTGATACAGCTGTTCGGCGAGGAGAAGACGAAGTTATTCGATGCTGTGGCCCTGTCTTATCAGACCGGGATGGTCAAGCCACAGGCTGGCGCATATAGGGACATTGCTGAAAAGCTTGAAGTCGAACCGCAGGAATGTCTGTTCATCGATGACCAGGAGCGTTACTGTACCGGGGCCCGCGACACAGGCATGCAGGCCATCTGGTATAAGGATTTTGACCAGTTCAAGGCCGAGATCGAAGAGATCCTGGGTTAGGCAATCCGGAACACCAGGCGTTTCTCGGTATCTGCGGCCCGGGCGATCTGCCTTGTCTGCATGCGCAGTGCATTGGTGAAGGCTGCACCCTGGGCCGTCACGATGATCTCCTTGTCGCGGACGGTGACGGCTACGGCTTTGCCGAACGTCTCGAGGACGAAGCTCTTGATAGCAAGTGCCTCATCGGGTTCATCGTAACTGCGGTTTGCCAGGATATCAAAAAGGGAATTCGTCATACCTTACCAGTATCGGGCATCTTACAGTGTCCTGCAAGACACAGCAGGGCTTGGGCGGATTCTGCTACAGTAGTAACATGCCTGAATTACCGGAAGTTGAAACTGTCATGCGCGGTTTGTCGCGGCTTCTGCCGGGCCTGACGATTACTGCAGCAGAGACTGACAATGAAAAGAGCTTCCCGAACGCGCCACATGATGTCCAGGAGTTCCTGGTCGGCGCCCGGGTCGTCGCGGTGACGCGCCGTGCCAAAGTCCTGCTGATAGAGCTGGGTACCAGATACAGCCTGGTCATCCACTTGAAGATGACCGGACAGCTCGTCTACCGTAGCGCGCCCGATGCCGGGGAGGCGGTGCGTTTCGGGGCTGGCCACCCGAACGCCAGCCTGGTCGGCGAGCTGCCGGACCGGTCGACACGGGTAACATTCACCTTCGATAACGGCGCTCATCTGTTCTTCAATGACCAGCGCAAGTTCGGTTGGGTACGGCTGCTGCCGACGGCCGAGGTGCCGATGATCGACTTCATGAAACGGGTCGGGCCGGAGCCGCTGGGCGACGAGTTCAACTGGCAGGTCATGCGTGACCGTCTGCAGCGTCGGAAAAATACCAATATCAAGGCCGCACTCCTCGACCAAACGGTGCTGGCCGGGGTCGGTAATATATATGCCGATGAGAGCCTGTGGGGTGCCAAGATTCATCCGTCAACACTGGTGAAGGATGTCAGCGATGCAAAGGTCAAAGCCCTGCACAAGGCGCTGCGTGACGTCCTGCAGCTCAGTATCGACAAAGGCGGATCAACCGACCAGCATTATGTCGACGCCGAGGGCAGACCAGGCAAATACCTTACGTTCGCCAACGTCTTCCGGCGCGAGGGCCAACCTTGTCCGCGCTGCGGCGCTATCATCGAGAAGTCCCGCGTCGCGGGGCGGGGGACGCACACCTGTCCGCACTGCCAGCGATTGGTCCGGCGCACGCGTCAGCCTCTGAAGCCGGACGCATCATGAGCTAGCCTGCCGTGGGCTATTCGGACAGCCGTTTCAGAAGCTGATAGACATCTTCGGGCGACTGCACCCGATAGCGCGCCGCTGTGCTGCCACGGCCGACTTTGACCGTGTTGGCGTCTACCGGCAGTGCTTCGAACATATCTTCGTCGGTGTAGTCATCGCCGATGCATAGGATGAAATCCGGGCGTTTGTCCGGTCCGGTGAAACGGGCGAGCAGCCGGGTTACCGCGGCGCCCTTGTTGATATCTTCCGGCTTGACCTCGAGGATCTTGTTGCCATTGTAAACTCCGAGCCCGTGGGCCGCAGCTAGCGGCCGTAGGATCCGGCGCAGGACGACGAGGTGCTTCTGGGCGTAATACGGTGACGCCGCGCGGTAGTGCCAGACGAGCGAAAAGTTCTTCGTCTCCACGAAGGCTCCAGGCGTATTGGCAGCATACTTCTCCATGATCGGGATGACCTCATCCTGCCACTGCGAATCAACGTCCGTCAGGCGTGTCCACGATTTGGCCGCGGCTAGTCGCATCTGGGCGCCGTGCTCGGCTACCAGGCTGATCGGCAGCCCGCCCATCCACTCACCGAGCTCTTTGCGCCCGCGGCCGCTGATGATCGCCAACTGGGCATGCGGATGCCTGCTGAGCTTTCCTAATACCTTCAGGATATCAGCAGATGGCGCAGCCTTGGCCGGATCGCTGACATGCGGCGCCAGCACGCCGTCGTAATCAAGTAAAATGACCGGGCAGGCGGCCGCCTTGAACTGGGCTGCCACAGCTTCGGCACGCTCAGGTTTCAGAACATGTGTCGGCCGCGAGGTGCCTGGTACCGGCTTCTGCAGGGTCTGCATGAAGCTACCGGCCCAGTGCTGTACGGTATGGCTGGCAACATGGTCATGCATGCGGGTGATGCGGCGGGTCAGTTCGCGCTTCGGCATCCTGACGGCACTCGTCAATGCTTCGACGAGTGACTCGGGACGGCGGGGGTTGACGAGCAGCGCGTCGGTCAGCTCCTGGGCGGCCCCGGCCGTACTACTCAATATCAGTACGCCGTCGCGGTTCGGCCGCGAAGCCACATATTCCTTGGCAACCAGATTCATCCCGTCGCGGAGCGGCGTGATGAAGGCGATGTCGGCGACCTGATACAGCGCCGTCACCGATTCGACGGGCATCGTGGTGTACATATAATCGAGCGGTTGCCACTTCCGGGTACCGAACTCTGTGGTAATATCCACGACCAGCTTCTCGACCCGTTCACGGAGTTTCTTGTATTCATCGATCTCTGTCCGGGAAGGCACTGCCAGCATCACCATGATGACCTTGCCGTGCAGGGCGGGCGTGCGGCGTAGGAATTCCTGGTAGGCTTCCAGGCGTTCGGCCAGTCCCTTGGTCGGGTCAAGCCGGTCGACCGTCAGGATCACCTTCAGGCCTTTGTACTTGGCACGGTGTTTACGCAGTTCCTTTTTGACGCCTTCGAGCTGGCGGGCTTTTGTGAAGCGGTCGTAATCGATGCTGATCGGAAAATCTCCGACGCGGGTGCTGTGCGTGCCGTGCATTACCTGGTCGCCGCTGACGATCTCGCGTGTCAACTCCTGGCAGGCCTGCAGATAGTTGGCGGCGTAGCTGCGGGTATGCAGCCCCATCAGGTCGGCGCCCAGCGTCCCGATCAACAGCTGCTTCGCACTGGGGATCTTGCTGAAGTGCTTAAGGCTCGGGAATGGGATGTGCAGAAAGAACCCGACTTTGGATTTCGGACGGACCGCCCGCAGCAGCCCGGGCAGGGTAAGCAGCTGGTAGTCGTGTATCCAGATGGTGCTGCGGGCATCGCTGAGTGCCAGCACGACTCCGGCGAAAGCCGAATTGACCGATCGGTAGGCCCGCCAGTAAGCATCATGCCTGGCTAATGCCTCCGGGCTTACCGGCAGGTCGTGGAACACCGGCCAGAGGATCGAATTGCTGTAGCCATTATAGAAGTTATCTAGCTGTTTCTGGGTCAGAAATACCGGGTAGCAGTTACTTTTACGCAGTTCGACGGCGATATCTTCGCGCTCAGATTTGGTCAGGCCGTCACTCGGGATGCCCGGCCACCCGATCCATTTGTTGCGCTTGTCGTTGACGTAGGACGCCAGGCCCGTGGCAAGACCGCCGACGCTTGGATAATACTCCAGCCGGCCGTCAATCTTTTTGACGCTGATCGGTAACCGGTTGGACACGATAACTACGGGTGAGGCCATATCTGTGATTGTTATAGCACACATTTGCTGGGTGTGAAGTCATATTCTTCGTAGCCAGTTATAATACCAGGGTGATAACTATCCTGACTGGCACCAACAACTACCTCCTGCGGGCTGAGCTGAAGCGCCAGGTCGAAGCATTCGTGGCGGAGCACACGGACATGGCGCTCGAACGTCTGGACGGGGACGAAGCGACGTTCGAGCGGATCCAGGAGTCGCTGCAGAGCCTGCCGTTCCTGGCCAGCCGCAAGCTGGTCGTGCTGCAGGCACCCGGCAGCAACAAACAGTTCGCCGAGAAAGCCGCCGACCTGCTGAAGGAGTTACCGGAGACGACCGATCTCATCATCGTCGAACCGAAGCTCGACAAGCGCCTGGCGTATTACAAGCTGCTCAAGAAGCAGAAAGGCTTTACCGAGTTTGGCGAATTAGACGAGATGGGCCTGGCCAGATGGCTCGTCGCCGAAGCCAGGCAGAAGGACGCCCAGCTCGGCCTGGCCGACGCCAAATACCTGGTTGAACGGGTCGGCAGCAACCAGCAGGTGCTGGCCGGCGAGCTCGAGAAATTATCGCTGTACGTCCAGTCGCCGGGCCCAGGCGGCACGGCCCGCGGTGGGGGCGGCGACATCAGCCGCACAGATATCAACAACCTCACTGTCGCCGCCCCCCAGAGCACCATATTCCAGTTACTCGAGGCCGCCTTCGCCGGCAATACCCGCCGGGCGCTTGAGCTCTACGGCGAACAGCGAGCGCTGAAGGTCGAACCGCAGCAGATCATCGCCATGCTGTCGTGGCAGCTGCACATCCTGGCCCTCGTCAAGGCTGCCGGAAACAATACGCCCTCCGATACCATCGCCCGGGATGCCAAGATCAGCCCCTACGTCGTCAAAAAGACGGCCGGTATCGCCCGTGGCCTGACCATCGCCCGGACACGTCAGCTCATCGGCGACCTCGTCACCATCGACGAACGCCTGAAGCGTGAAAGCCTGGATGCGGATGATGTGCTGCTCGAGTATCTGGTACGGCTTGCGGACAATTAATTACTATTGTATATTCATCAGTAAATCTGGAGTATGCATAGAATGAGCCGTTTCGTAGAAAAGTATGGCGGGCCTCTCGTCGGGATCGAGCCTGAGGCGGCATATCGACCGTTCGGGGCCGACATATTGTGGCAGGAAATTGCTCCCTCCACTGGACATGGAGAGGTTGTCAGAACCCTGGACAATGCGCTTACTGAAGCCCGTAAGACTCTAGGTATCATGCAGCCTTGGCAGGGAGAGATCCTGGATGGCTATCTGGAGCTCGCTGGTGTGCAACATCCGGTTGAAGCTGATGTTCCGGCTGAGTGGGGAAAACGGTTAGCCGCGGCTCCTTCAGAGAATCTGCTGGGTTTTTTAGAATGGAATGCCAAAAAAGTTATCAATGCGAACGAAAGTCCGAAATATAAGTCGTATAAGTCATTTCTCAAGAAGGATTACCGCAGGCTTGTGGAAGAAGCCGTGGAAGACGGCCATTATACGGGACTTGCGATTGACAGTGTCCAGGGTATCGATGATGTAGATATCGTGTGCGGCGACGTCCTTGATGTCGAGGTAAGGGGCTACAATGCTTACTTCAGGCGTCAAAGCGACATGGTGGTAGGAGGAACATATACCACCACCCATAGTTACAGGCATGAATTCGGTCATAAGCTTGGTCAACTGCCTTATAAACGATTCAATGAAGCGGTGACTGAAAATGAGACAATCGGGCTGGAATCTGGCAATTTTGACACGTACGGCGACCTCGACCGTGGATCGTACCGCCGCAAACGTGGACTTGTCGATGCAACTGCGGTGTCCGGGGTACGCCCAATCGACAAGACATTATTTGGGAGAGCGTATATCGAACAGGATATCCACGGCGACGATACGGTACGGCTGCTGGATCAAGCGATCGACGGATACCCAGGGGTAGATATCTGGAATTTTATTGAAGATAATGCAGAAAGACTTGCACCACAGGTGGTAGAAGCGTTCCCTGCCGCGACGGTAGAGATGGTATCAGAAGCGTCGGACATGTACGCCGGCCTGGCAGTACGATCTCTCGGCAGTAAGCTGCGCGGTTCATCATATAACCGGATACTGCAGTTCGCCGTCAGCTTAGACGATGAGACGACTGCGACGCTTGCTGCTTTAGAAAGTGCAGAAAATCCTAATGATCAAATGCAGGAGTTATTGGCAAGCATTGAGGACTTTACGGCCGGCCGATTTTCGCATGACCTTAAGCAGGGGATTATACTAGATTGAATGATTATAACCTCCGACAAAGCTATATTTACAAATCTGATAAAGGCTACAGAATAACTGAATTCGTAGCGTCAGTATAGACCGGCCCGACATTAAAAGAGGCCGCCGACAGCGACCTCTGATGTGTTGGGTGTCAGCCCGCAGAATTACTTCTTAGGAGTAGCTTTTTTGACAGCAGCCTTCTTGGCTTCGACGGCCTTGCTCGTTGCAGGCTTCTTGGCGGCCGGGGCTTTGTCGGCCTTCGGTGCTGCTTTCTTCGGGGCGGCCTTGGCTACGGCTGCCTTCTTGGCTGCGGTCGTCTTTTTGGCAGGGGCTTCGCTGGTGCCGGCTGACTTGGCTGCGTCTCTAGCGGTTCTGGCGAGCTGGGCCTTCTGGCGGGCGGCTTTGTTCTTGTGGATCAGGCCTTTCTTGGCAGCCTTGTCGATGTTGCTCTGGGCATCGGCGTGCGACTCGGCAGTCTTGGCGCCATCGGCGACATCTTTGCGGAAAGCCTTGAGGGCGGTCTTCAGGATGCGCTTGGTCTTGCTGTTGCGGATTGCGGCCTTCTCAGCGGTACGGACGCGCTTTTTGGCAGATTTGATGATGGGCATTGAACGGGTTCCTTTACGTTACGTAGATTATAAAGTATTTCCAGTAAACTATAACAGATTAGGCAGGGTGTTGTAAAGATGGTGGCGGCTTGGCAAAACTCTCGACATCCCATAATGTTTATGGTAGTCTGGCTGTAAGACCCCTAATATAAAAACCTATTCAAAAAGTATAGAATATATATCCTATGAACGACTCTGCACAAAACCCCCGGGACCAAATCGTCGAGAAGCTGAAGTCAGCGAATAATATCCTCGTGACGGTCAGCGCCGACCCGTCTATCGACCAGCTTTCCGCCTGTATCGCGACGACGCTGATGCTCAACAAATTCAAGAAGGACGCCACGGCGGTCTTCAGCGGCAAGGTACCGACTGCCCTGAACTTCCTGAACCCCAAGAAGACTATCGAACGGACCACCGACAGCCTGCGCGACTTCATCATCGCCCTCGACAAATCAAAGGCTGACAAGCTGCGCTACAAGCTGGAAGATGACGTCGTCAAAATCTTCATCACCCCGTACCGTACCAGCATCACCCAGAAGGACCTGACCTACAGCGCCGGCGACTTCAACGTCGATGTCATCCTGGCACTCGGTGTGCACCATCAGCAGGACCTCGACCGCGCCATCACGGCCCACGGCCGCATCTTCCATGACGCCGTCGTCATGAGTATCAACAATGTAATCGGTGGTGACTTAGGCGTCGCTAACTGGGAAGACACTGATGCCAGCAGCCTGTCCGAGCTGGTCTACAACCTGTCCGAAGCCCTCAGCCCGGGCATGGTCGACACCGATATCGCTACCGCGCTCCTGACCGGCATCGTCGCCGAGACCAGCCGCTTCAGTAACGAGAAGACCCACCCGCGGACCATGAACGTCAGCTCCAAGCTGCTCGAAGCTGGCGCCGACCAGCTCCAGGTCAACCTGCAGCTGCAGGATATCATCGGCACCGTCGTCAACCTCGAAGCCGGCACCGAGATCCATCCGACTGAAGTCATGAAGCCCGAGGCCAGCGATGTTGCCGAAGAGCTTGTGATAGATGAGAACGGGACCTTTAACCACAAGGACGACGCACTGACCGAGAAGGACAAGCCGGCCGAGGTTAATGATGAGCCAAAGCCCGACCTCAAGGCCGAAACGACGCCGGCTGACGCTGACAAGATAGAAAAGGAGGCGGACAAGCCCGCTGTAGAGGCCGATATGCACAGTACTGTCCCGGCCAATCTACACCTGCCGGATCTGGCAACGCCGGCTGCGTCCCCTGATACGGTAGATGCGATCTCGCTGCTCCAGGAACCGGACGCCCCAGCCGTCGATACGGTTGACGCCCCGGTTGCCGATGCAGGAGACCAGGATGGTGCTAAGCCGCCTGCTGAGCCGTTCGATCTCCAAAGCCTGCTGGAGAACCAAGCCTCGGAGCCATCTGAGCCCACCGACGGCGCCCGATCCAGGCAGTCTCCAGATATGCCTCACATAGAGGGGTTGCCCGCAAACCAGCCATCTTATGGCAATCCAGCGACAACCACCCAGTATGATCTGCCCGCCAAGCCCGAACATGAACCAGCGCCACTGAGCATGTCCCCGGCGGATCAAGCCTTCACGATGCCGATGCCACCCGGCGGAGGCCTATCACAGGCCGCGCCGGCACCACAGCCAGGTTTCCAGCTGCCGCCACAGCCGCAGGCTGGTCCGATCCCGCCTCCATTGCCGCCGCCGGTCATGCCGCCGACCTTTAACGGACAGAGCCAGTAACCGTTCCGCCGCGCACACTTCACCCCGGGCTTTGAGCCTGCGGGCCGGTCGTTTACACTATGCTGATGCAATCTGAACATGCCCAAGGCCTGCTCCTGATAGATAAGCCGAAGGGCTGGACCAGTTTCGATGTCGTCAATTACGTCCGCCGTATCGTCGCGGGTATCGAGGGCAAGAAGCCCAAGAACTGCAAAGTCGGCCATACCGGCACACTCGACCCGCTTGCCACGGGGCTGCTGGTGCTGCTCGTCGGAAAGGAATACACCCGCCGCGCCGGCGGGCTGTCGAAGCTGGATAAGACGTACGATGTCGTCATGAAGCTCGGCGAAACGAGCACCACGGCGGACGGGGAAGGTGAGAAGTCCGCCGTATCATCTGAGGTACCGCCGCTGGCGGCGATTGAAACTGCGCTTCAGAAGTTCACTGGCGAACTCATGCAGACGCCACCCATCTATTCGGCGATGAAGGTCGGCGGCCAGCGGGCCTACAAACTCGCCCGCGAGGGCAAAGAAGTGACGATGGAGCCCCGGCCGGCACTCATCTACAGTACGACACTTGCCTCTTATGAGTATCCATTCGTACGCTTCGAAAGCCGCGTCGGCAGCGGTACGTATATCCGGTCGCTGGTCGAGGACCTCGGCAGGGAACTTGCTACCGGAGCATATATGAGCGACCTGCGGAGGACAGCGGTAGGGAAATACGATCTGGCTGACGCCGTTGAGGTTGAAAAGCTGACCCCTGAACTGCTGTATGAAAAGTTACAGGAACTGGCCGCGCCCGCCGGATAGGCTATAGTGCCCAGAGCATTGCTTATGGTTGAGTAGCGGAGGCGTTTATAGTACAATTGCGCGAACATGTCAAAAAGCTTTGATTTAGATCCCGGTACGTGGGAATGGCTGGATAAGGTCATGCTTTCAAAGCGGGTCGGCAACTGCGTGCTGACGGCGTCACTCCTCGCCTGCGGAGGGACATTCGCGTACCTCTACGACGATGCCAGGAATACGAGCAGCGACGGTAGTGAGATATCGATTTCGAAAGCAGGAGTCTACCAGATGGACAAAACCGCTGACTTTCCGGAAAGCGACAGCTCCGGAAAACTCAAGGTCGTAGACAAAGATTTTCGCCGCGCATTGTCGGTAGATACCTGCGACACCAGGGTAAGCCCCGAGGAAGCCGTCGGCATGTATGACCGGCTATTCGGCGAAAAGTCCGCTCCGGCCGATACTGCGAATGGTCTCGGGAAGCAGGCGACAAAAGCCGTTACACGCCTGGACAAAGCTGCCAAAAAGCTGGCATTTGCTGAGTTTCCGACAACTGAATACGAGACATTGTTAGCAGACTCCCTTAAGATCAAGCCGGTATTGCCGATGTCCAGATACCGGAAAGCATTGGACGGGTATACGGAACAATCTAAGATCAAGCCCGTGTACGACTGGGGTTTCTTGTCTCCTACGGCTCCCCGCCTTCATATCAAGCCGGTTGACAACGAAGCTGAAGGCACCGACAGGATGGCGCGCCGTACAATCGTCGGTGCTCTCGGTGGATTGTCGTTCATACCACAGGATTTCTACGACCATACTGGACTGGAGCGGATGTATTTTGGTGATATCCGCGAGGAAGCTGTCCTTGGGCTGGCTGATTCGGATAAATCCCGGATACTGTTCGAGACTAATATGCTTAAGAATCATCAGGTCAAGGAACTGGACCAACAGTCGGGAACGATATATGGGGTACCGGTGCATGAACTGACACATATGCTGATGCACAACAAGATCTGCGAGGCTGCAGGCAGGCACGAAGCGGGTGATAACGCACTGCGAAGCCTGAACCGCGGCTTTCTCTATTACGGTGAAGCCCGCAAGCAGCCGCTCCCGCCAAACTTCCTTGATCTGGACACTACCAACCCAGGAACCGTAGCAAGCGTCAGGCTGTATGGCAAGAAGGATCCGTCCGAAGACACGGCGACTCTGGCGGAGGTGATGTTTTACGGCCCCAACGTCACGAAGCTCTATTCCCATGATGGCGATGAGTTCGAAGGCGTACAGGATCTGGTTCCAGTGAAGGAGAAGGCTGCCTTGCTTTTAACCCGCCTCAGTAAGGTGGATAAGCCGCTGGCGGAATATTATGTGCGTCTGCTCCAGGTTGGCCGACTGCAAGCGGCTGTCAACCGCAAAGCAGGTTCACTCGAGGCGAGCCTCAAGCAGCTAAAGCAGGACAATCCTGGTATAAAAGATGTGGATTGGTATGATTATAACCGCCAGGAATATGAATATCTCAATGATAGGATAGCTACGAATAGCAAAGTACAGCGCAAGCTAGATGAGGCGCTGCGTGTCGGCGCCGCCACGCGCTGACATCTGTTGCTGAATAAATTATTGACAAAGTATGGATAAAATGTTACAATGTATAGCATTATGTCAGAATCATTGAACAATGTATCCGTTTATGAAATGCCTGACCCTAAAGATGGGGCCCGCGACGCTTACGCCCGCCGCCGCGGTGTTTTCCAGGACCATGGCACCCGCGGCAATGCTTACGACAGGGGCACATCACAAACTGACGCGGAAATGCCCAATATACTGAAGTCTATCCAGGCCGCAGACCTCAAAAGTGAATTAGCAGACTTGCATGAAGATGTCCATGAAGTCGCCCACGGGTGGCTTGAAGAATCGATGCTGGACGCCTATTACGACTCGATGGACTCTAGCGAGCCCGAGGATTTTGGTTTCTCGGACGCCTATGACCTTTGGTATGACCGCGAAAATGATTATTACGACTATCTTGTCATGTACGATCGGTACGAGCCATTCGACCTTTCGCTCGATGACATCCTCTATACGGTTGACGACCGCGATGTTGAAGCAGATAAAGAGCTTTACGCAGAATTCGTCAAACGGACCGACATTCCGCCGGAGCCCCAGCCGTTTGAGGGCACCGCTACTGACGGACTTCATGCCAAGGCATCTGCCCGGCGTACATACCTTCGACGCCGTAAGGACTTCCGAGACCATGGTACGCGTGATACCAAGCGCCCCGACTATAATTCTCAGCGTGCAGCGAAATTGGATTGGCCGAATGAAAAGCCTGAACCGACCGATATCGAAGACTACCTGGCTGACCCGACACCATATGATACTGGCGAGATGCCTGGCGCGTCACCTGATGGCGGTCAAGAGTATACAGCTGAAACCACTCAACCATCCGTTATTGCCGAAGCCACCCAGGCTGCCGTCACGCATACCAACGATGTCGCGCTCCTTTTGGAAGCAAAGCTGAAAGCCGGTGATGTATCAAAGCAGGAAGCCTACGACCAACTCATCGCTGGCGTTACCGATGATGAGCGCCCGCGTCTCCGCGAAATCGCCCAAGAGCTGATTACTGACTCTTTCCTGCAGTGGGGCAGCGTAATCCGCAATAGGGATAGCCATACTGAAGAGAACCTTACCTCACAGGACCTGCTCGAGCATTTCCGCGACAGCGGCCGCCTGGCGGTCCATGGGACGCTTGAAAATGCCCCGGTCAAGGATATCGATTATCTTGATGGTTTCTCGATCCGGTCCCTCTAGCTTGCGCCGCGGCATCTTCTCTGGTAAAATACGATTCATATGATTACAAGTGAGAAAAAACAAGCAGCTATCAAGAGCACCCAGGTGCACGCTAAGGACACCGGTGGGGCTTCGGTGCAGGTCAGCATCGATACGGAACGGATCAAGGAGCTCACCGAGCACCTGAAGGTCAACAAGAAGGACTTCGCAGCCCGCCGCGGCCTGCTGCAGCTCGTCGGCAAGCGCCGCCGCCTGCTGCGCTACATCGCTGAGCGTGACAGCCAGGGCTATCTTGACCTGATCAAGAAACTTGGGATACGCCGATAGAGACGTAGGTAACACTGCGTACAGACCAGGGGTCTCATCGCCGATGAGGCTCCGAGCTTGTGCACATTAAAAGGGCTGAGTGCTTCCGTCAGCTGCAGAGCTACAGATATACCGCGTCGATACACCTATGACGCACAAGCGAACGCGTATATTTGGACCCTGCAACCGACATCCTTAGCTAGAAAGAAGAGGTACGAATGAGTACGACAACTCCAAAGACGAACCCCCAGACGAACCCGATGGGCAAACAAATAATAAAAGTAGAGACAGAATTCTGCGGCAAGACATTGTCGCTGGAAGTCGGCCGAGTCGGTTTCCGCTCGACGGCTTCGGTCATCGCCCACTACGGCGATACTGTCGTCCTCGGTACTGCCATGGTCAGCCCAAAGACGGTGCAGGGGATGGATTATTTCCCGCTGAGCATTGATTATGAAGAGAAGTTCTACGCCGCCGGCAAGATCAGCGGGTCACGCTTCATCAAGCGCGAAGGCCGCCCGAGCGACGACGCCATCCTGATCGGCCGTCTGATCGACCGTCCTATCCGTCCGCTATGGCCGAAGGGCTACCGCAACGAGGTACAGGGCGTCGCGACCGTGCTCAGCATGGACCCTGCCTTCCGCCCGGATATGATCGCCATGATCGCCCTCAGCGCAGCATTTATGCTGACCGGGGCACCGTTCGACGGCCCGGTTGCCGGACTGCGTGTCGGCATCGTTGATGGCAAGCTGCAGGCCTTTACCACTCCAGAACAGCTGAACGAAGGCGCCCTCGACCTGGTCGTCGCCGGCACCAGCGACGGCATCATGATGGTCGAAGCCGGCGCTTCGGAAGTCACCGAAGCAAAGATCGTCGAAGCCCTCGCCTTCGCTGCTGATGCCATGCAACCGGCAATCGCACTGCAGAAGGAACTCGCCGAGAAAGTCGGCGTCACCAAGCAGGAATACGAACTGGTCCTGCCAGACGCAGACATCCAGACAGCTGTCACCGAATATGTCGCTGAGAAACTTGGCGAAGACCTGCGAAAGCCGTATCCGGAGCGCAACGAACTGGTAAAGACGCTGCGTGAGCAGACCATCGAGCACTTCAGATCAGAAGTCGGCGAAGATGACTTTGCCAAGCTTAAGGGCGAGTATGATGAAGCTTTCACGGCTGCGCTGCATAAGGACGTACGCGCCGGTATCATCAAGGACCAGACCCGTCCGGATGGACGCAAACTGACCGAGATCCGTCCTCTCAGCTCAGAGGTCGGACTGCTGCCCCGGGCCCACGGCTCAAGCCTGTTCACCCGCGGCCTGACCCAGGCCCTCAACATCGTCACCCTGGCACCGCTGAGCTATGCCCAGCTGGTCGACACCATGGAGCGCAACGGTGAGCGCCGCTACCTGCACCATTACAATGCGCCGGGCTGGACCGTCGGTGAGGTCAAGCGGCTGGGTTCCCCGGGGCGCCGTGAGATCGGACATGGTTATCTGGCGGAGCGCGCCCTTACGGCAGTGTTGCCGACAGAGGCTGAATTCCCGTATACCATCCGTGCCGTCACCGAGATCATGTCACAGAACGGTTCGACCAGCATGGCCGCCACCTGCAGTAGCTGTTTGGCTCTGATGGACGCCGGAGTACCCCTGAAGCGTCCAGTCTCAGGCATCGCCATGGGGCTGATGATGGACGGCTCGACGCCGTATATCCTGAGCGATATCGCTGACGCCGAGGATTTCGCCGGCGACATGGACTTCAAGGTCACCGGTACGACCGAAGGCATCACCGCACTGCAGATGGACATGAAGGTCCATGGCCTGCCGGTCGAAGTGCTTGCCAAAGCCCTCGAACAGGGCAAGGCCGGCCGGGCACACATCCTGGAGCATATGATTTCCGTCATGCCGACGCACCGGAAGGAACTCAGCCCGTACGCACCGCGCGTCGAGAGTATCCACATCAACCCTGATAAGATCCGCGAAGTCATCGGCAAGGGTGGGGAGGTTATCCAGAAGATCACCGCTGAGACCGGCGCCGAGATCGACATCAAGGATGACGGTACGGTCATGATCGCCAGCCCCGACGGAGCCAGCATCCAGGCCGCCATCGACTGGATCAACAGCATCGTCGCCGAGCCGGAAGTAGGTATGATCTATAAGAACAAACCGGTCGTCAGCGTACTCGACTTCGGTGCCTTCGTCCAGATCATGCCGGGCAAGGACGGCCTGGTCCATGTGTCGGAAATTTCAGACGAACGCGTCGAACGCACCAGCGACGTCCTCAAGGAAGGTGACCACGTCGACGTCAAACTGATGGAAATCGACGACCGCGGCCGGCTCAAACTGAGCATGAAGGCCGCCCGCAAAGAATTGGAAGGCAACGCCTAGCCATGAGCGAGGGTTTGCGGATATATCTCGGCTCAGTGTCTGAGCGGTTCTTATTGCTCACTTTCGGAATAATGCTCGGCATCGGCTCCATGGGCGGATATGAACGGTCCACGACCGGCGGATTTCCGAAAGGATTATATATAGCCGCGTTCTATATATTCATCATCGCGCTGATAGTAAAGCTCATAACATTAAGACGTAAAAAATAGCCGGACATATGAATCTGATAAAAACAGTTCAGCGATGGCACCAGACGAAAGCCGGATTACTCAGCTTCGCATTGGCTGAATCGGCCCTCGGCTACCTGTTCCTGACCTGGGCGATCGACAAGGGCAACCCGCTCGATTACTTCCTGGCGTTCGTGCTGCTCATCGGCGTCATCCAGAACCTCGTCAGACTGGGAATGAAAGTGTCACGTGCCGATGGCTGACAGTAAACAGCAACAGCTCGACGCTATCGCCGCCCGCATCATCGCCGAAAAGGTGACGCCGGAGCTGGCGGCATCGGCCACCCAGTTAGTACTCGGCTCAGGCAACCCCGATGCCGATATCGTCTTCATCGGCGAGGCTCCGGGCAAGCAGGAGGACCTGAAGGGCAAGCCGTTCGTCGGGGCCAGCGGCAGATTCCTTGATGAAATGTTGGCATCTGTGAGCCTGGTGCGAGATGATATATACATCACGAACATCGTGAAATACCGCCCGCCCGATAACCGCGACCCGTTGCCAGCAGAAAAGAAGGCCTTCTTGCCCTATTTGCAGGCCCAGCTGGAAATTATTGCACCGAAAGTGCTCGTGACGCTTGGACGTCACAGCAGCAATTGTTTCCTGCCGGACTTACAAATCAGTAAGGACCACGGGCAGCCGAAACGCATCAGATTGGCGTTCCGTGCTGACCCGAACCAGGTACTGGAAGTTGTCATCCTGCCGCTCTACCATCCCGCAGCCGCCCTCTATAATGGCGGCATGCGGCAGACACTTATGGACGACTTCAGCCAGATACCTGCAATACTAACGAAAATTACATCCAATTAACTGCAAAAGGAGATTCTATGAATCCAGAAGAACAGAACAACAATACTAACCCAGTACCTGACAAAGCTCCAGCACCTGACGGCAGCGCGCCGGCAGCACAGGGCGCTCCCCGGGGTGACCGGCCGCCGCGCCCGCCGAGACGCGCGAGCAGCGCTGAAGGCGGCACTGGCGGCGGACGCGGCCGTGGCTCCCGCGGTGGAGGTGGTGGCAACGGCGGCGGCGAGAACCGGCGCGGCGGCCGTGGTAACGGCGGTGGCAATGGTGGCGGCGGAAACGGCGGCGGATCATCCGGTGCCAGCCGCGGCGCCGCAGTCCGGGCCCAGAAACGGACCCAGATGGACGCCCAGAAGATAGCCAACCAGTACCAATCGGCAAACGTCGAAGGCCAACCTCGCAGGGCCAACGTCATCGATGACCGCCCGCGCCTGAAGATCATCGGCCTCGGCGGCATGGACGGCGGCGGATCGAAGAACATGATCCTCGTCGAATACATCAATGACGCGGTAATCCTGGACTGCGGCAACGACCTCGGCGTCGACCTGCCCGGTATCAACTACGGTATCGCCGACACGGCGTACATGGAACAGATCCGCCACAAGTTGCGCGGCTATATCATCACCCACGGCCACCTCGACCATATCGGCGGCCTGCCGCACATCGTGCCGAAGTTCCCGGCACCGATCTACGGATCCAAGTTCACTATCGGCCGTGTCGAGGAAATTTTCGCCAATTTCGGACTGCCGATGCCCGACGGTTTCGAACTCAAGACCATCACCATGAATGAGAATACCCATGAGAAGCTTAAAGTCGGCGAATTCTTCGTCGAGCTGGTGCGCATCACGCACTCCATCCCGGGATCGACCTGTATCGTCCTCGATACACCGGTCGGTCGTATCATCAACACCGGAGACTTCCGCTTTGACCCCAGCCCGCTGGACCACGAGCGCAGCGATTACGAACGCCTGACCGAGCTTGGCAACGAGGGCGTACTGGCACTGCTCAGCGAGAGCACGACCGTCGAACGCCCCGGCCGCACGCCGAGCGAATCGACTATCGAGCAGACATTCATCGACATCATAAGCAACGCCCCCGGCCGCATCTTCTGCGGACTGTTCTCGACGAACATGAACCGCGTACAGATGATCGTCAACGCTGCCGTCGCCAACAACCGCAAGGTCGCCATGGACGGCCGCAGCATGGTCAGTACGCTCGAGATGGCTATCCGCCACGGCTTCATGAAGGTGCCGAAGGGTACGTTCGTGCCGATCGCCAGCGTCCCGACGATGAAGGATACCGAAGTCGTCGTCGTGTGTACCGGTTCGCAGGGCGAACCGAGTTCAGCACTGCAGCGTATGGCCGGCGGCGAACACCGCCATATCAAGCTCAAGGAACAGGACACCGTTGTCCTGTCAAGTACGCCGATCCCTGAATCCGGCAACGACGCGCTGATCGGCCAGATGGTCGATGGCCTGGTGCGCAAGGGCGTCCACGTCTTTGAGCATCGTCATCATGACCTGGACAACATCGGGCCGCTGCACGTCTCGGGACACGCCAGCCGCGACGAATACGCCGACATGATACAGATGACCAAGCCAAGGTTCTTCATCCCGATTTACGGCGCCTACCGCTCCAAGCAGCGCCACATCGACTTGGCGATAGAGCAGGGCATACCGCGCGCCAATACGGTCAATGCTGAGAACGGACAGATTATCGCGCTGACAGGCGACAAGCTTGTCGTCGACGGCGAGGTACCGCACGGTACTATCCTGGTCGATCAGACCGGCGCCATCGTCAGCAACGTCGTCATCAAGGATCGCGTCCTGCTGGCCGAAGAAGGCCTGGTAGCGATCGTCCTGACCGTCGACAAGCGCACCGGCAGCCTGATGACCAGTCCGGACATCATCAGCCGAGGCTTCATCTACATGCGCGACAACGAGGACCTCATGAACGGCCTGCGCATCGAACTCAAACGGGCCGTCCAGCAGCGCTTCAAACGTGTTGACCTCGACCGCTTCAAGGCTGAGATCAAGGACCATGTGACGCACTACCTGTTTGAGAACACGCAGCGCAGCCCGATCATCATCCCGGTCGTCAACGTCATCAGTGGCGGCGGGCAGAACAGCAAGGGCGGCGAGGGAAAGCCTGCGGACGCCAAGACGGCTGCCGGTGCACGGACCAAGACTGCCGAAGAAGTCGCTGCCGAGCAACAGAAGCGCTTCAATGAGATGCGCGCCCGCCTGCTGACGCAGGATGCCCGCGTCGATTAACAGTGATTCCACCTCTGTTACGCAAAAAAAGTACTTGCTATCTGAAGAAGCTTAAGCATAATTAGAGGCAAATCAAGTAACAACGTGTGGACAAAAAGTGAAGTGGATCCAGTCTCGTACGGATATCGTTAAAAAAAGCTTAGCTATCTTTGTGGTTCTGCTGGTAAGTGTGGTCGGCGTGAAGCTGCTCATGGCCAGCCAGGCCGCAACTGGAGCGACATTGTCTATGACTTCGACGTCGACTTCCGTAGCTCCCGGGTCGACGGTTTCCGTCACCATCCGTGAGGACAGCGGCACCGACCCTGTCAACAGCGTCCAGGCATCGATCAACTACGATGCCGCCCAGCTGCAGTATGTCAGCATGACCGAAGGAACGGCCTTCCCGACGGTAGCCGCTACCAGCACCAACACTCCCGGTGTCATCCGCGTCGCCCGGGCTTCGCAGGGAAGTCCAGCCACCGGTACGAACAACATCGTGACTTTGAACTTCAAGGTCCTGGCGAGCTCAGGTACATCAAGCCTGAACTTCGACAGGGCCTCTTCGTTCGTCGTCCGCAGTACTGACAGCGCAGACATTTTGGCGACCGTCAGCGGCATCACCTTCACGGTAGCCGGCAGCACCGGTACCAGCGGCTCGACGCTTTCCATGACGCCGGCCAGCGGCTCCTATGCTAAGGACGCCACCGTATCAGTAACCATCAAGTCGACCAGTGCCGCATCGTTGACCACCGTCCAGGCGGCCATAAACTATCCAGCCTCACAGCTGCAATATGTCAGCACCACTGAGGGTGGGGTGTTCACGACTGCCCAGCGCACCAACACCGGAACTGCAGGCCTTGTCGATATCATCCGTAGCGTGCCAGGTGGAAACGCCGGTGTCACCGGGACCAACAATGTCGTTACCCTGAATTTCAAGGTTATCGGCACCACCGGTAGCGCGGCGCTGACATATGCTGCGGCTTCAGCGTTGTTCGACAACTCCGGGTCAGGTACGAACGTGCTCGACCGGACGAACTCAGCCGGCGCCAGCTTCACTGTCACTTCGACGGCGCCTCCGACGAACGGCAACGCGACGTTATCGATGACTCCGTCCAGCGGTTCGTATGCCCAGAACTCAACCGTCTCTGTCGTCGTCAAGGCAGATAGCGCGGCCTCATTAACTACCGTCCAGGCGGCCATAAATTATCCAGCCTCACAGCTGCAATATGTCAGCACCACTGAGGGTGGGGTGTTCACGACTGCCCAGCGCACCAATAGTACGAACCCCGGTGTCATAGATATTATCCGCAGCGTACCAGGCGGCAGTGCCGGTGTCAGTGGCTCGAACACCGTCGTCACGATCAACTTCAAGGTTATCGGCGCTTCCGGCTCGGCAGCTCTGACGTACAATACGGCTGCAGCTATCTTCGATGCCTCCGGCACCGGAGTCAATATCCTGAACCGCACGGCATCGACAGGGGCGACCTATACCGTCACTTCGACGACCAATCCTCCAGCGCCGACTCCTCCGCCACCGTCCCCGGTTCCAGCTCCGACCGCTACGCTCTCAATGACCCCAGGCAGCGGCTCATATGCCAAGGACTCGACGGTCTCCGTCACGATCAAGGCCAATAGCTCCGCCCCGATGACCACCGTCCAGGCAGCTATCAATTACCCTGCATCACAACTGATGTACATGAGTACGACCGAAGGCGGTGTATTCACGACGGCAGCCCGCACCAACACTGCGACCGCAGGTCTGGTGGATATCATCCGCGGTGTCCCTGGCGGCAGCGCCGGTGTTACTGGGACGCAGAACGTCGTTACGATCAACTTCAAGGTCATCGGCAGCTCCGGCTCGGCAGCACTGTCATATGCCACCACATCCGCTGTCTATGACGCTTCCGGCACCGGCACTAATATACTCGACCGCGCCGGTTCATCTGTCGGAAGCTACGCCATTACCTCTACGACGCCGGTGACCGGCAACGCGGTGATGTCACTGAACCCGGCATCCGGTACGGCTGCCGTCGGCTCGACAGTCAATATTACCGTCCGTGAGAACAGCGCCCTGACGCCGGTCAATGCAGTCCAGTCATCAGTCCAATTCGATCCTGCCAAACTGCAGTACACCGGCATCGTTGAAGGTGGTATCTTTACCACTGTCGCGGCGACCGATACTTCGACACCGGGCAAGATCCGCCTGGCACGCTCCGTACAGCCGGGAGCCCTGGGCGTCAGCGGTGACAACCCGATCGCGACCCTGTCATTCAAGGTCCTGGCTTCATCGGGCAGCACCTCGCTCTCCGTCAATCAGACTGAATCCTTCGTCGTCTCTGGCACTACCAACACTGATATCCTCGGCACGGTCGCCGGCAGTACCTATTCGCTGACATCGACCGCACCGACAGGCAACGCCACCTTCTCGATGACTCCGAGTACTGGTACCTTCGCCAAGGACGCCATGGTGTCGGTAATCATCAAAGCTAACAGTCCTTCAGCCCTGACGACTGTCCAGGCGGCCATAAATTATCCAGCCTCACAGTTGCAATATGTCAGCACAGCAGAGGGCGGCGTATTCACGACTGCCCAGCGCACCAACACTTCGACGCCGGGTACTATAGACATCATCCGCAGTATCCCTGGCGGCAACGATGGCGTGAGTGGTACGAACCCTGTCGTAACATTGAACTTCAGGGTCATCGGAACCTCAGGATCGGCACCGCTGACATATGCGACCGCATCCGCACTCTATGACGACTCTGGCACGGGTAATAACATCCTTGACCGTAACAACTCGACTGCAGCCAACTACACGATATCGACGGCTTCTTCTACCTGTACTACCAACCCGACCACCCCTGGTACACCGGCACGATCAGCCAGTACCTATACGACGATCACTCTCGGCTGGAATGCCAGCACTGCAGGCAGTAACTGTACGCTCTCCGGCTACCACGTCTTCCGCAACGGTACACTGGTAGGCGACGTTACGTCGGGCAATACGACCTTCACTGATACTGGTCTGAACTCTGGTACAAGCTACAACTACACCGTCCAGGCGTTTGACACCGCTAATCATGTCTCGCCGATCAGCCCGGCTGCCAGCCTGAGCAGCAGGGTAGACGACATGGCGCCGACCACACCGTCCGGCATCACCGCCGCGGCACCGAACGCAGTCAGCGTCAACCTGGCATGGAACCCAAGTACAGACTTCCCGAACCCCGGCGGAGTTGGAGTAGCCGGTTACCGGATCTACCGCAATAATGCCGTCACACCGACCTATACAGTTACGAACGGCACCAGCTTCACCGACAGCAATGTCACGCCTGGTACGACATATACCTACACCGTTAACGCTTATGATCAGCTCGGCAATGAAAGTTCGCCGTCGAGCATCGTCTCTGCCCGGACAGCCGACGTGACCCCGAACTGTACGACTAACCCGAGCGCACCTTCCAGCCTGTCAGCCGGTGCAGTCTCGCTGTCGACGATTACTATGTCATGGTCACCAAGCACAGCCGGCAGCGGTTGTACGCTCTCGACCTACCGCATCTTCCGTGGTGCCACACTGGTCGGTACGACATCCAGCACCACCTTCCAGGACAGCGGACTGCAGGCGGACACGACCTATTCGTACACCGTCCGCGCAGTTGATACGCTCGGCCACGAGGGTCCTGCATCGAACACGCTGAACGCCCGGACAGCAGCCCAGACTCCGAACTGTAGTACTAATCCGACAGCACCGGGCAGCCTGACTTCTGGAGCAGTCTCACTGTCTACCGCCAACATGACATGGCTCCCAAGTACGGCTGGCGGCGGCTGCAGCCTCTCGGGTTACCGCATCTATCGCAGTGGTACGCTGGTCGGTACGTCGACTGACATAAACTTCCAGGATGCTGGCCTGCAGCCGAACACCAATTACACCTATGTCGTCCGTGCATACGACAATCTCGGCCACGAAAGTGCCAACTCGAACCAGATCAGCATCAGGACCGCAAGCGGCACCGTTACCTGTACCGGTACTCCGACGGCTCCTTCCAGCCTGACGGCAGGGGTTATCGGCCAGACTTCACTCGATATGTCTTGGTCGGGCAGCAGTGCCAGCAACGGCTGCACCCTCGCCGGCTACAAGGTCTACCGTGCAGGAATCTTCATCGGTACCGCCAACACGACGAACTTCCAGGATACCGGCCTGAACCCGAACACGAACTACACCTACACCGTCCGTGCCTACGATACATCAGGCCATGAAAGTGCCGACTCCAACATCCTGACCGCCCGCACCGCTGCTCTCCCGACATCCAGCTGTACCGGCAATCCTTCAGCTCCGAGCGGCCTGGCTGTCAACTCGGTCACGGCCAACACGGTTGAGATGGCCTGGGGCCCGAGCGGCGCAGCCAGCAACTGTTCACTCGCCGGCTACCGCATCTACCGCAGCAATATCCTGGTAGGTACCTCTATCACGACGAACTTCCAGGATGTCGGCCTGACCCCTGACACGGCGTACGCATACACCGTCAAGGCATTTGACACGCTCGGCCACGAAAGTGCTGCATCCAATGTCCTGTCCACGCGGACCTCAGTGCTTGTATCGGTCTGCGGCGGCAACCCATCGACTCCGACCGGCCTTACTGGAGGCGCCCTCGGCCTGACGACGCTTGACCTGTCATGGACCGCCAGCAACCCGGCAAACGCCTGTACGCTCGCCGGTTACAAGATCTACCGCAACGCAGTCTTCGTCGGATCGTCGCTGACACCGAACTTCCAGGACACTGGCCTCCAGACCAACACGTCGTACACCTACACCGTCGAAGCTTACGACACCAACGGTAACGTATCGGCCCTCAGCACTCCACGCACATTGACCACGGCGACAGATACCGTCGCTCCGGTCGCACCCGCTACCGTCACCGCAGTGGCAGTCTCGGCCGGGCAGGTCAACCTGACTTGGGTAGGCGCTACCGACAACGTCGGAGTGACTAACTACCGCATCTACCGCAACGGAAGCCAGATCGCAACTTCTGTCGGCACAGCCCGCTCTTTCAGTGACACCCAGGTCGTAGCCAATACGAACTACACCTATGCTGTATCCGCTATCGATGCCGCCGGCAATGTCAGCGCCCAGACGACCGCCACGCCGAACCCGGTCCGCACCCCGACTACTGCTGACACATCAGCTCCTACCGTACCTTCCAACCTCCGCGTACTGGCTGTTTCGACCACCAGTGCCTCAATCGCCTGGAACGCCAGCACTGATAACGTCGGTATCGCCGGCTACCATGTCTACCGTGCCGGCATCTACATCGGTGATTCGGTCACCACCGGTTACAGCGATACCGGCCTGACACCTGACACAGCCTATAGCTACACCGTCAAAGCCTTCGACGTAGCTGGCAATACATCTGCCGCTACCTCAGCCCTGAGCGTCCGGACCATCGCCCTGCCATCCTGTATCGTCGCTGACCTCAACTGTGACAGGGTAGTAGACATCTTCGACCTGTCGATCATGATGTCGCACTGGAACGAGATCAACGTACCTGTCATATTCGGTGACATCGACCAGGATGGAAAGGTCAATGTGTTTGACCTGTCGACACTGCTAAGCCACTATGGAGATAGAGCATGAAACTAAAACAATTTACCTTTTCGCAGATCAAACGGATGCAGGCGTTCACGCCGGTCCTTGTCGTAGGTGTCCTGATGCTCACCGGAGCGGTCATCTACAACTTCAACGCCCGGGCTGCGACCGCAGGCTTCTACTTTAACTCCGGCACGACATCGTACAGGGTTGGCGATACCTTCACGGTATCGGTCTACGAGAACTCGGGCGGCCAGTGCGCCAACGTAGCCCAGGCCGAGTTCACCTATCCATCAAACCTGCTGCGCTTCAACAGTGCCGATAAGGCTTCCAGTGTCTTCAACACGAACGCCCCTGGCTCACCGAGCGGCGGCGGTGGCTCGGTCTCGATGGTACAGTACACCAGCGACAAGGGCTGTAACGGCGGCACAACTTCCGGTTATGCCGGCGACCAGTTCATCGGAAACGTCTCATTCACCGTGCTGGCAGCCGGCTCCGCTACCTTAAGCTTCAAGACCAGCAGTACCGCTGTCAGCAGCGCCGACAACCGCACCAACGTCTCGCCGTCCTACACCAGCCGCACTTTCGCGCTGTCGACCGTACCTACTCCGACACCTCCGCCGCCAACACCACCAGCTCCAAATCCTACACCACCGGCACCGACCCCTCCAAGTCCGACGCCTCCCGGCCCGACCCCTCCAGCTCCTCGCCCATCGACGCCGACACCTCGCCCGACGACTACAGCTCCACGGCCGACTCCGACGCCTGTCACTTCGATTACTCCTGTTACGACTGACACTTCAATCCCGGCCACTAACAACGACGTCGTCCAGGTCGAGACTCCAGTAGATATCAACCCGCTACCGATCCAGCCTGACGGCATCAGCAAGATCGAATACTATCTGAGCGGAAAACTGGTCAAGACCGTCACTACGGCGCCATACAAATATCGCCTCGATACGACCAAACTCCTCAACGGCAAATATACCCTGACGACCAAGACATACTACCAGAACGGCCAGACCAAGTCGGTCAGTCAGACCATCGTTGTCAAGAACAAGTTCGGATGGACACAGTTCACGCTCATGATGAAGAAGTTTGCCTGGCTCATCATCCTGCTCCTCCTGCTGCTGGCGGCAGCCATCGCGGCTTGGATCATCCACCGGCGCAATGGCAGTGGTGGTGACGAGTACTACGACGACGGTACCTACGAGATGGACGGCAGCAGCGAACCGGACAGCGGTACGATGATAGCCCCATCGCCGAACGATCCGCCGCAGTCACAGCAGTACACCCCCCAGCCTTCGCAGTACACCCAGCAGCCGACCCAGCCCGGTGGCTATAGCACCGGCTACGCCCAGCGCGAAGTCAGCTGGCAGCCACGGCCGCTTGACACCTCCGTAGCGCCTCAGCAGACTGTCCCAGGTCCTGACACATACGGCCAGCAGACACCACCAGCTCCCGGTTATGGACAGCCGCAGGCCCAGGCACCAGCTCCTGAATACGACCAGTCCGGCCAGATCGTCCGGCCCAACCAACCTCCGCAGGCCTAAGCCGCCCGTACCAGCGTCGTTACTACCTTGCTGGTACGGCTCCGACTGTGGTAACATAAGCATAATTACGTAGAGGATAGTGAGTCATATGGCCAGACAGTTCGGATTACAAAGCAGGGCATTCCGCTCCGTGTTATCCATGTTCGTGGCCGTGCTTATGGTGGGCTCTATCAGCTACCTCGGGGTCCAGACATACAAGCAGAGCCAGGCCGCGACCGGTGCCACGATGTATGTCAGTCCTGACACCGCATCGGTCGCTACTGGATCGACATTGTCCGTCTCTATCCGTGAAAACAGCGGCACCGAAGCCGTCAACAGTGTCCAGTCGTCACTGACCTATGACCCGAACAACCTGCAGTTCGTCAGCATCACCGAAGGCGGTGCCTTCCCGATGGCAGCTGCCACCAATACCTCGACCCCGGGAGTCATCCGGGTAGGCCGTGCCAATACCAATGCCGACCAGATGGGCGACAAGCCGATCGTCACCGTCAATTTCAAGGTGATCGGTACATCGGGCAGTCCCAAGGTAAATATAGATAAGTCATACTCATTCATTGCCCGGGCCAGCGATTCCAAGGACATCCTGCAGAACATCGGCAGCGGTACCTATGCCATCCCGGCGTCCAGTACCTCAAGTGCCCAACCGATACTGTTTATCAATCCAGCATCGGGTTCAGTCCAGCCCGGCTCGACCATCAATGCCGCAGTACACGTCAATGCGTATTCTACTTCGGTGACGACCGTCGAAGCGGCTGTCAGCTATCCGACCAATCTGTTGCAGTACGTCGGTGTTGCCGAGGGCGGCGTCTTCACGACCCAGCAGCGTACCAACGCGGCTAACGGTGTCGTCGATATCATCCGTGCCGTGTCGGGCGGTTCAGGCGGAAGGACAGGGGACAACCCGGTCGTCACGATCAAGTTCAAAGTAATCGGTAACAGCGGCACTGCGACACTCGGTATGGCCGGTGCGTCAGCCGCATATGACCAGAGCGGTACCGGACGCAATGTCCTGAACCTCGGTGGCTCGGCCGGCGCAGCATATACGATCAGCAGTTCAGCCGGTGCGACGCCGCCGGCAGCCTCACCGCCACCAGTGAGCGGCGGCAACGGTTCGACGCCGAAGCCGACTACCATCACTTCGCCATCACAGGCGCTGACCGTCGGTGCGTCAGGAGATACCGGCCGGATCGCGCTCACCAAGGCGGCCGACGGCTCGGCGCTGACCGAGCTGGGCGGGGAGGTCTCACTCTCTCCGATAATCGACCCTGCTTGGTTTTCCGCCAATCCCGACGAATCTATCACCAAGGTCGAATACTATGTAGACGGCACATTGATCTCCACTCAGAAGTCCAGCCCCTTCACCTACAAGTTCGATACCGGGACGATGCGCAACGGCGAATACACCATGGCGATAAAAACGTATTTCAGCGGCGGTACCGTCGATACCCGTACCGAGAAGCTGCTGGTCAAGAACCAGGTCAACCTGTCGTATGTTGCCCGGCACTACCTCGTAAGCGTGCTGTCATCGATGGCATTGCTTGTCGCATTGGCTGTCATCATGATGAAGCTGGTCATACCGCGCTACCAGGCATCGCATCAGCTACAGCCGGTCACTGTCGACCGTGATGCTCTCTACGGTTTCCCATCCGGGGCCGGCCGGTCCGACTCACTGTTCGCCGACGACCCGACCGTCATCGCTCCGCTTGGACCTGACGGTGAGTCGGCCGGCCCCAGCTCTGCGGCCATGACCACCCAGGCATTGCCGATGTCCGAGGCTCCCCAGCCTGCGACGATACAGCCTGCCACTGCAGCCGCCCCCATCACAGCCGCCGCAGCCATCACGACTACCGCGCCCATCATCCGGCCGGAAATGACCGGGCTGTCTGAGGCGCCGGTTCAGACAGAGGCTTCACCGCTGCCGTCACCATTGCAGCCAGCGCCATTACCTCCGACTGCTCAGCCGCAGCGCTCGGCCCCGACGTCTCCGGTTCCTTCAGCCCCTTCGGCCTCTGCAAGTCCTCTTGTGTCTCCAGTGCCGGCATCACTCGGCGCAACTGCTTCATCCATTCCGCGGCCCGCTCAGCAGCCGGTTGCGGCACCGCCGGCACGGCTCTTAGACCAGGTTGTGCGCCAGGCGGCTCCGGCAGTGAGTGACATCTCACCCCGATCTATAACCGTCAATTTTGGTTCAGACGGCTTCCGGCCGCGGCCGCAACCTGTAGTCATTCCGGCTACAGCGCCAGCACCACAGCAACCACAGCCACTACAACCGTCTCAGGCTTTACAACAGCCACAGATAGCACCAGCGCCACGGCCCGACTACGGACAACCGGCAGCAGCGCCTCCGCAGCAATCACCCGGTCAGCCGCAGCTGTAATCCCACATATGTTGTTATATTGACATAAGCACCATACCTTGCTATAATACGTGTTATGGTAAAATACAAAAACCCCAATATCGGACCGTTCGGATCACGGCACCCAGATGATGATCCGAATCTGACCGATGATGACATGGCGGCAGCCGAACCGCCCGCAACAGGGGAATCGGTCCGTATCGCCTTCGATCCTGGGGAGTATGCTCTCGACGCGTCCCTCGAGATAGATTCACAGGACGAAGTCGAATCCCGGGGCGACCGTAAACTTCTGCATGGAGTGCTGGCACGCCGGGAGCTGCGCCGCCGGGCATTCGATCCGGATACTGACCCAGATGAGAAGATAAGCCCTGAAACATTCCAAGATCTGGACGAAGGTTTCTGGGATGCGATCGAATACCGGCAGCGCGAAATCGACGATGCGTTGAACCAGCTTCCGCCACCGGAATTCTAATACCTAGACCGCTTATGAATAACAGGGTATAATAAAACAAGTTATGGCAAAAAAGAAAAAACAAACACGCAAATCATCAGCCAAGGCAGCACCGAAGGCTCCGTCACCGTTCTGGCAGTACGCCAGCGCGGTCTTCCTGATACTTATCGCGCTCTTCATCTTGCTCGGTGGCCTCGGAACTGGCGGAACATTGCCTCTGACCCTGTTCGAGGCAGCTGAATCGGCCTTCGGCAAAGCCGCCTACCTGATGCCGGTCGTCCTCGTCTACTGGGGTGTCGTCAAATTCGCGACCGACAAGCATCGCATGCCGTTCGGCAAACTGTTCTGCCTGTGGCTCGGCTTGCTGTTCGCCGCCAGCTTCCTGCATGTTACCATGGCCAGCAAAGGTGTCCGTACCGATGGAACCATGGGTTGGCTGGACGGGCAGGGCGGTTCGTCCGGCGCCTGGCTCGGCAGTATCGTCCTTAACCTGCTTGACAAGATTCCGGCCGCGCTGCTGTTCATCGCCGCCTTCGTGCCGGCAGTCTTCTACGCCTTCGACATCCCACTTACGCATATCAGCGACTGGATCAAGTCGCTCTGGCCGGAGCGTGACACCGCCGCCGAATTCAAAGAGAAGAGCCTCCAGAATAATCAGCTGGGCCGCCGGCGCCAGGCGGCTGCCAGCGCTGACATCGGTATCGCGGACCTCAAAGCCCGGGCGGCAGCCGCCCCCGCCATCAAGGTCAACGAGGATTCACACGGTGCAGACGCCGAGCCCGCCGAAGAGCTGGCTGCCAAGCCGCGCTTCTCCGGCTTCAAGAATAGTGGGTCCAAGCTGGCGCCGACTGAGGCACAGGCCAACCAGGAAGCACTCACCACGACCAGTGATCCTGACTGGCAGTTCCCGTCACTCAACCTGCTCAGCCAGAAGTCCGAGAAAGCCGACGGCGGCGACATCAATGCCAATGCATCGACCATCCAGAACACCTTCGCCAACTTCAATATCGAAGTCGAGATGGAGAACGCTAACATCGGTCCGCGCGTCACGCAGTATACGTTGAAGCCACCGTCAAACGTCAAGCTGACCAAGATCACCGCCCTCGAGAACAACCTGGCCCTCGACCTGGCTGCCACCAGCATCCGCATGGAAGCCCCGATCCCCGGCAAGCGGGCCGTAGGTATCGAGGTGCCGAACAAGAAATCAGCCACCGTCATGGTCCGCGGTCTGCTGCAGTCCAAGCCCTGGGCCGACCATGCCGACAAGCCGCTGGCCTTCGTCATCGGCAAGGACATCGCCAACAACGCCGTCGTCGCCGACCTTGCCAAGATGCCCCATCTGCTGGTAGCTGGCCAGACCGGGTCCGGTAAATCCGTCATGATCAACACCTTGCTGACCAGTCTGCTGTATCACAACAGTCCGTCCGACATGAAGCTCATCCTGGTCGACCCCAAGCAGGTCGAGATGGCGCCGTACAATGACATCCCGCATCTGTTGTGTCCGGTCATCAACGAGCCTGAGAAGTGTATCAGCGCCCTCAAATGGGCGGTCGCCGAGATGGAGCGCCGGCTGCGCACCATGGCCGACGTCGGCAAGCGCAACATCGCCGAGTACAACACCCTCAAGAAGGAAGAGGGCATGCCGTACATCGTGATCGTCATCGATGAGCTGGCCGACCTGATGATGATGGCCGCCCGCGACGTCGAAGCCCTGATCGTCCGGCTGGCCCAGAAGGCCCGTGCCGCCGGTATCCATCTGGTGCTGGCCACGCAGCGGCCGAGCGTCGATGTCATTACCGGCCTCATCAAGGCCAACGTCCCAGCCCGTATCGCCTTCACCGTGGCCTCCCAGGTCGACTCCCGTACCATCATCGACCAGATGGGCGCCGAGAAACTGCTCGGCATGGGCGACATGCTGCTGCTGCAGAGCGGCATGAACAAGCCGGTCCGTATCCAGGCCGCCTTCATATCCGACGACGAGACCGGCAAGATAACCGACTTCATCAAGATGCAGCGCCCGCCGGCCTACGACATGGACGTCATCAGCCAACCCGTCCAGCTGAACGGCAAGGGCGGCGTGGTCGCTGACGGTGGTACCGCCGGCGGCGGTTCTGACGCCGAAGGTGATATGTTCCGCGACGCTGTCCGGGTTGTCATCGAGAACAAGAAAGCCAGCACCAGCCTGCTGCAGCGCCGCCTGCGCATCGGCTACGGCCGTGCAGCCCGCCTGATCGAGGAGATGGAAGAACAGGGCATCATCGGCGCTGCCGACGGCTCCCGCCCGCGTGAGGTCCTTGTAAGCAGCCTGGAGCAGGTATTCAACGGCGACGACTCCGCAGATGGCACCGAAGACCTGACAGCAGCCGATCCGCCCCCGAGCCGCAACATCCCGATCATCCAGTAGCCAGCGTATACGCTGTCCCATATGTATTCAAAAGTATGTTTTACAGTAGTGACATGCCGATGTTTCTGAAACTTCACGATACCTAGGCCGTGGCCTGAGATATACGCAATATATACAACTATGTGAAACTGCATTGACGTTTCCGTTATGTGGGTGTAACATTCCTGTATTCGCATGCTATAGCATTGACAAATAAGCTAGTATGTGATAGTATCTAAGTGTAATAAGATAATATTGACAATAACATAAGCACTATGCTAAACCGTCTATAGAAAGACTTCGGTACACAACTATGGCTGTTCCAAATTCAGAACTTTTATTCCGTTTTCCAAACGAATCTGAGGCGGTAACCCGGCACTTAGAGCTCGTACCCGATATCGAGCCTGACGGCTCAGTCAGTAAGGGCGAGATGTATATGGACAAGATACTGACACGCCGGCTGGCGGTAGGGCCGTTACCCGGCAGTATCGTACCGGATACAGAACCGGAAGGTGCAAAGTATGGACTGGCGCCGGCCCTGCATGAATTCCCGACCGACCAGGAACTGAGCGACCCGGACGGTACATATGTTGACATCAATCCGAACGGAGTCAGCCTGGTCAACCCATTTGCAGAAGCTGAACCTGAAGATGCTACGGACGCCGACAGCCAATATGTGCGTCCGCCGACTGCTGTATCCCCGAATCTCGTGAACTTCGAAGGGCCTATGCCTGTCATGCCGCAGCTTGAAGGTGTCACCGCGGATATGAAAAAGGGAATACACGTCAAAGCCCGTGGTGTCGGTGGAGTGGCCGTTCTTCATGATCTGCATGACGCAGACCAACTCATGAAGTTTTAGCACCCTTGATAGTTTTGGCTTGCCATAAGCACTAACGCACGCTACTATAATACTGAACACAAACACAAGCCTTGGTAGTGGAAGAAAGGGAAAATGTGGCATATCGACTGTGTGTAAGGGCTCGCCTGGACCGCACTGATATGCTGCCCCTTCTCCCGCCAGGTGGGCAGGCCAATGTGCAAAAATAATTAGCTCCTCGCTGAACGCGCAGGGGCTTTTTTGATATAGAAGGGGAGGAACATGGCTAAATATTCTAATTCAGCAGAGCTCCCCAAGGGCTATGAATCGTTAACGGGTGCCTTCACATCTGATGATATTTTTGAAGGTATGGATTTTACGCCCAACGCAGCGTACGAAGATTATCTTAAGATGCATAAGGTGATCGTAGGTCCGCGCGGCGCGGAGCGGCTGGAAGATATCTTTGAGACGCTGTCCAATGAAACAATGCCACGATACCTGGCCGCCGCCGGTTGGGCTGCGGCCGAGGCGGCACTTGTCCTGAATGACAGGCCGGTGGAAGACAGGATGGAAATGCTTGAGGCGGGGGTAGACTGTTGGAGCCGGGCGGTAGAAGCGCAGCAGCAGATGAATGATTCATGTGTACCGTATCTGGACGAACCGGCATATCCACACCGCTTAGCGCTGGACATCGCGTGCGCTCCGCTGTTCGCGGGTGTCATCCAGGGAGAGTGGGATCCGGAGGTCGGTATTGAGGTATTCGAAGACTGCCTCAATATCGCCCAGGATAATGCTGTCCAGCTCAACTTGGCAGCGCGGGAAGGTAACTTCGAGGGAGTCGCCGCTCATGTAGGCTTAGGGTACGAATGCAATGCGCTGCTGGCGTTCAACAAGACCCAGTCGGAAGATTGGTTCGTTGCCCCATCGACGGTCCGTTCCGATAGCGGCTATCATCATCCGAAGCAGACGCACGATCTGCAAGTCGTCCAGCATTTTGGTGGCGAGCTGCAAAGTGTCACACCGGTAGAAATCAAAGCGTCTGCCAGCGCCCGTGACCGCAACCGGTTCCGGGCTCTGCTGGTCAGAGGTAAGATGCACCTCTCCGTAGAGGGCAAGTTCACCCCTGAAGCGACCCTTGAAGCCATCGCTGCCAGCTATGAAGGTAATGCCACCGACGAAGAAATGCTGATAGATGAATGTATTGGCGAACGCGTCATCGATATGATACTGAGGTACAGGGCAGGGGCGGCAATATCAGATTTAGGAACGGGGAGGAGCGTCACTGTTTTTCACGAGGGCGACAAGGTATCTGAAAAATATATGGGAATCCTGCGCGCAAGTTGACCAACAGGGGTAATCAAGGTATAATCAACAGATTATTAACTCAGCCCATAGCCATTTGGTGCGTATGGGCTATAACCGAAGGAGTATAGATGAATCAGTACGAAGTTGCTGTACTGTATCACCCGGACCTCGAAGTCGACCTCGACAAGGCCACCAGCCGTGTCGAGAAGGTGTTCACGGATAACGGCGGTAAGGTCGTCAACACTGACAACTGGGGCAAGCGCAAGCTGGCCTACGAGATTAAGAAGTGCGAATCGGCCATCTACGTCATATATACCGTCGACTTCCCACCGTTGAACGTCCTCAAGGTCGAAAGTACCTTGAACATCACCGACGAAGTCATCCGCTTCCTCATCACCAAGCCGGACCTGAAGGCGATCGCCAAGGCCCAGGCCGCCAAAGAGGAAAAGGACCGCAAGAACGCCGAGCGTGGTGAGAACGCCAACGACGACGACCGCGAAGAGCCGGAAGAGCCCCGCGAACGCCGTGGCCGGCGGGACGACCGCTAATCCGTAATGTGTGGGATAGAGGAGTAGATATGGCAAATCAAGAAGGTATCGATGATGGTAATCTACCCGGAATCCCGGTAGATGAACACTACATGTTAAGTATCGACGAACAGGGTAGTACTAGATGGGCGGCTGGCTCACTGACTTCGAAAAGACTTGGGAGAATCGCCAAGCCAGGAATCATAGTTGACGGTGCTAGAGGTTTTAATACCACTGAGGAAATCGAAGAGTTCACTGAACAAGGTGGCAAACTAGTGTTGCCAATGTCAATTGATTTTGATGCTGACCCAGTCCAGCCGACACTTTTTGCACGGCAAGAGGCCCGGATAGTGTACGGTGTACGGTTCCCTCGTCAAGACGAGGGCGTTACGACGCATTATGCTGGACTCGCAGATCAGCCTAATTCGGTAGATGAAGCCGTCTTGTTGGACAGCTTCCTGAACGGTCTTAGACGACGGTAAATTTTACATCTTGACGGCAATAGTACGTCCGGCGTACCGTGAAAGTACCAACAATATAAAGGACATAGTTTCCTACAAGGAGGATGCCACATGGCACGTAGTCTCAACCAAGTAACTTTAATGGGCAACCTGACTCGGGACCCGGAACTACGCTCGACCCCTAGCGGTCAGCAGGTCTGTAGCTTCAGCTTGGCGCTGAACCGCAGCTACAAGGACGCTTCCGGCGAATGGCAGGAAGCTACCGATTACATCGATGTCGTCGCCTGGGGCCCTCTCGGCGAACGGGTGGCGCAGTACCTGCATAAGGGCAGCCGCACACTCGTACAGGGTGGCTTGCAGAGCCGGGCTTGGGAGCAGGAAGGCGTCAAGCGCAGCAAAGTCGAAGTCCTGGCCCGTGACGTCACCTTCCTCGACGGACGTGGCGATGACGGCGAAGGAGCCCCCAGCGGGGGCTCCGGCGGCTACCAGCGCGGCGGCGGCACGTCGACCTTCAACGGCGGACAGGGCAGCGGCTCAGGCGGCGGCAAGTCTGCTGACAAGAAGAAGGATACCGTCATCGAAGACATCGGCGACGAGCCGATCAACCTCGACGATATTCCTTTCTAAATATACTAAGAATATAATAGGGTATACGGGTAGCGGTAACTCCGCTGCTCATAATGCTATGTGGAGATACTAACTATGGCAAAGATTTTTAAACACCGCACAGACGTCGCATTTTTTGATTACAAGGACTTCAAGACCTTGCAGCGCTACGTCAATGTCTACGGACAGATCGAGACCCGCAAGAAGACAGGTCTCACCGAGTCACAGCAGCGCCGTCTGGCAACCGCCATCAAGCGGGCACGCCACATCGCGCTGATGCCGTTCGTCGCAAGCAACTAATGCAGGCAGGAGGGTCTATGGGGAAAGAGAACATCAGTCCGGGGATCGGAATCGATCCGGAGGATACAGACTGGCTGGATGAGACGGTCGATCCGCCGCGTGCTAAGCGGGCCCCGCGGTTGACGTACTTCAAGGGTGTACTCGATGTAGCGGACGGTTCGTCCGCAGCCTTCGACGATTTGGATATCACGGAGCTCGGCGATTCAGATATATTGGCCGCCAGACGCCGTGCAGCGGCCGACAATTCGTTGCCCATACCAGATGGAGGCTTCCCAATGACTTCAAATGATGATTACGATCTGCCGGTTGAGGAGCGATAACTAGTCTGTGGCTGACCTATCCGAACTGACACTGATCACCCGGCTCAATACCCACTTGAACGGACTGTTGATGGCACTTGATACCGATATCATCGGCAAGGAGACGGCCAAGGCGATCAGCGCCATCAAGCGGACGTCTGCCGACGCCAGGCTGGATATCCGCGATTATGAGATGGCTGACAGCCGGACGGAGATGCAGCGCCACGCCCGGACGGCGGTCAAACGGCTCGAGGAACTCCGCCGGCATATCCTGAAAGCCAGCGAGTCCGGCATCTTCGGGGCGGTCGATGTGGCGGTGCTTTCGGCCGAGGTCGATGAAATTGCAGCCCGTCTGGGGTAAAATGGCAATATAACAATCATAGGCACAAGCAAGCCGTAGCGGAGGAACCGACCATGGATGACCAGTATAAGGCATATTACAAACGGGCGACCGACCTGAAGTACCGGCTGGAGGATGTCGTCGATGACCACAATCATCCTCAGATACAGCAGCTGAAGCGGGAAGTCCACGGCCTGGTCGACGACTTTGAGATGCAGAAAGACCCGCGTCATACCGAGAACCGCCTCAAAACCATTGAGCACGAACTGATGCAGACCCGTAACCATGGCGAGAGTCTGATGAGTTTCCGGGAGATTGACAGCCTGCAGCATGAAGTCCGCGATCTGCGGGCGCATGTCCGCACCCACCCTAATTACTAAGTTTTTGTCAAAGACAGACAGGAGAAGCGCCGGATGGCATTAAGTATTACTGAACTGAAGAAAGGAACGCTGTTCCAGCTTGACGGCGTACCGTACCGGGTCGTCGATTACAACCAGAAGGTGATGGGCCGCGGCGGTTCCATCGTCAACGTCCGCATCAAGAGCCTGCTCGACGGCAAAGTCCTGGAAAAGACCTTCAAGGGCAATGAACAGCTCGACCGGGCCGATGTCAGCAACCAGACCGTGCAGTACCTGTACAGCGACGGCGGGACGTTCTACTTTATGAACGAAGACAGCTTTGAGCAGTTCGAGATTGCCGCGGACCTTGTCGGGGACGGAGCCGGCTACCTCAAGGAAGGCGACAACGTGACGCTGCAGTTCTTTGATAACGTCGCCATCAATGTCGAACTGCCGAAGAACGTGCCGTTGCTGGTGACGTACACCGAAGACGCTGTCAAGGGTGACACCAGCTCGTCGATCACAAAGGCTGCCACGCTTGAGACTGGAATTACGATCCGCGTCCCGGCATTCATCAAACAGGGCGATCTGATATCGGTCGACACCAGTAACGGCGCATACCGGGAACGTGTCAAGGCCTAGCCATGGTTGCGGTCGGCAGTCTGATCGTCGTGCATTTCGTCGAGCAACAGTTGGAAGGCTGGACCTTCAAGCGCGGCCATTGGCCGCTGCACCTGACGCTGGTGCCATGGTTCCAGGCAGCTGACGAAGAAGCGGTCGTCCGCTCGCTGGAGCGGGTTTCGTCCGACCTCGAGCCGCTGCTGCTGGCGGTCGGCGGCAAGGAGCTGTTCGGCAAGAATCGGAATGTGCCGGTGAATGTCATCAAAAATCAGGCGCCGGCACAGGCACTGCACGAACTGCTGGTGGCGACCCTCAGTGAGGCCGACACGTCTTTTGACGGCGATACTTTCATGGGTCAGAAATATAGGGCACATGTTCCGCGCCACGAAGGTGACAACCGATATTCGAGCGAAGGACAGGACATCCTGGTTGATGACTTCCATCTCGTCCGGCTGGTCGACGGCGAGACCTGCCGGGTTGAGCAGCAATTCGATATGCGGCTTCAATAATTGACCGGATAGTGTATAATATAAGAATATGGCTACACGTGAACAATCAACCGGCTGGGAATTCGTCAAGACCGCTGCCGTCGTGACGGCGCTCGGCGCTGTCGCGATTATCGCATTTTAACCAGCGGTAATCCGAAATATTACTATGGCCCGTTTGACTATTTTTGAAGCGATGCCAGCTGTCATCGACCGCTATGGTAAGGAAGATGCTACTCAGATTTATGATGAAATTCTGAGTAGCCGGGATTTTGCAAACCATGCATTGCAGCTAGACGAACCGGTAACAGATATATACGTGCACGTTGCCACCGCCGCTGAGACCAAGCAAAGTTTTATAACCGTTGAAGGTAAACTTGTCGGTTGGGAAGATGTAGAACTTACGATCGGAGAAGGGCCGGCCAAGGAAACGATGAAAGATATTCGTGGGACTGTAGTTCACGAAATCCTACATCTGGATCATAAGGGCCGCCAAAGCCATCGAACTAAAGCTGGCGAGATACAGCGTCCTAAGTGGGACGTTTTTGATTATATGATGCTCGAAGGGGTAGCTATGTTCGGTGAAGAACAATTAGTCGGGGCTTGTGAGGTATCCTCATCCGACGTAGCAGACGCGGATCTGCTAGAGATCGTGTCTGAAGCTCTCGCGTTTCCAGATACCGCCGACCCGTATGAATTTATTGTAGCTCCAATCGGTAAGATGAATATGAAAGGTTACTGTGCCGGACATTACGTGGTATCAGCAATGGCCGGAGCAACAATGTCACTTTCGGAGGTGCTTGATACCGACTTGGCTACCTATCGTGACTATGCACGCGGATTGCTATGAAACAGCGCCTCGACCAAGCACTCGACGGCCGGGGGTTAGTCCGCTCGCGCTCCCAGGCTGAAAGCTACATCAAGCTTGGCCAAGTAAAGGTCAATGGCCGTATAGTCACGAAACCAGGAGAACTCGTCCGGGATGACGACACCTTGGAAGTGACTGCCACCGAGCAGTACGTATCGCGGGCAGCACTCAAGCTGGCTTCGGTCTCTGAGCTGCTCAAGATCCGGTTTGAGGGAGCGACCATACTCGATGTCGGCAGCTCGACCGGCGGATTCACGGATTACGCACTCAAGCACGGCGCCGTCAGGTCTATCGCTGTCGAAGTCGGCACCGATCAGCTCCATCCCAGTCTGCATGGCAATCCGGCTATCGAGCTGCACGAGCAGACGGACATCCGTGATTTCAAGACAGACCAGAAGATCGACATCGTCGTGGCGGACGTCTCATTCATCAGCCTGCGCGAGATACTCCCGTCGGTCGCGAAGCTCTGCAATCCACAGACGGCTATCATCGCCATGGTGAAGCCCCAGTTCGAAGCAGGGCAGTCCAGTCTGAAGCACAAGGGCGTCATCAAGAACGACCGCATGCGCCGGGATATCCTGAAAGATTTCGAGCTGTGGGCACAGCAGCATTTCCGCATCATCGACAAGGCCGATTCGGACATCAGCGGTTCAAGAGGTAATGTCGAGCGGTTTTATCGCCTTCAAAAACTGCCAAGATGATAAAATAGAAGGTATGTACTTTGCCAGTCGGTTACAAGCAGGACGGATGCTTGCCAGTCAGATTTCCCGCAAATACGAGGGGCAGGACTGTGCTGTCGTCGCGTTGTCGGACGGCGGTGTCGTCGTTGGCGCCCAAGTAGCGTTGCAGCTTCATGCCGTCATCAACCTGCTGCTGGCAGACCAGATCCAGCTGCCACGTGAGCTGGTTGCTATGGCCGGCATAACCCAGGACGGATCATTCAGTTACAACCGGGCATTCTCTGATGGCGAAATCGAAGAGATGGTCGGTGAATACCGCGGATTCATCGAGCAACAGAAACTTGAGAAGCTGCACGACATGCACCGTTCTATGGGAGGCGGAGTGCTGATCCGTCCGGAACTTGTCGCCAAACGGCACGTCATCCTGGTATCTGACGGCCTGAACAGCGGTTTTGCCATCGACCTGGCGATGCAGTATCTGAAGACGATATCAATTAAAAGCATCATCGTTGCGACGCCGTTCGCGAGCATCGCCGCGGTCGACCGGATGCATATCCTGGCCGATGACATCTATTGCCTGAATGTACTCGAGGATTACATTTCGACGGATCATTATTACGATACGATGGATGTTCCGGAGCACGAGGTGGTCATCTCGACCGTTGAAAAGATCGTCCGCGACTGGAAATCCGACACATCAGCTTCTTCGTAACTGATTGAAGCACGGGTGGCGACTCAGCATTTTGCGAATTCGGAAGTGCGGGCAAACGCCACGTGCTGTCACCGCGCGCATGCGAGGCTGACACACGTAAAGTGCACTTCCAAATTCGGAAAATAGCTGATGTCGCAATTAGGCGCGATTTACTGCAGGTAACTGTGCAATTTGTTGAGGTCGACGAGCGTGATGAGTGACTGGCGGTTGGTCAGCAGTTCCTTGCGCTCCAGGGCCGTTAGCTCGCGGGTCGTGGTCTCACGGCTGGCGTTGATGGAGCTGGCGATATCCTGGTGGCGCAACGGCACGTTGATAAGTAAGCCCTCTGGAGTCTTTTTGCCGAAGCGGTTGGACATAGTGATCAGGAATGAGATCAGCCGCTCACGGACTGAACGGTACTCGAGGTTGAGGATGCGCTCGGAGTGGATGCGGTACATCTCGAGAGTCATGTCGAGCAGGGGAGCTAAGGCTTCGGCGTGGGATTTGATGTGGTCCAGGAATGTGCTGCGGGGTATTTCCCAGACGGCTGTCGGGCCGATGGCTTCGTAGATGACCTGGCGTTCCTGGCCGGTGATGGCCCAGATGAGGGGAAACATCTCGCCCTCGCGGCGGATGATCAGCAGGTTCTCTTCGCCGTATTTGGTGATGTCGTAGGCTTTGACGAGTCCCGACTCTATATAAAAAACGCCCGAAGGCAATTCTCCCGGGCGGATGATGAACTCACCCTTCTTGTAGGTGTATCTCGATCCGTGGTGGCGAAAAACTTCGAGGAGTTCTTCGGTTTGTTGGACTGTGGCTAACATTACACCTGTATTATCTCATATTCAATATCAAATTTCACGTGCGTTTTCAATCATACTCTTTGTGATATTTCCCTGTATTCCCACGTGATGCACTTAACCGCATCCTACCGGTAGGAGATATAAGATGAGGGTACTACCAAGGAGATGGAAAAGGAGGACATACATGGTTACATTAGCCGTTGTCGACGCTCAACTTAAGCAGGCGGGCTGCCATTTCCGCGTCTGGGGCAGGTCCGAGGTCCGCGAGTTGTGCGAGATACTGCTTCCTGGTGAGACTATCATGCAAGCCGTCAACGGCCAGTATGAAGCCGGCTTCGCCATGCTTGTCGCGACCGATTTCCGTGTCCTTCTCATCGACAAGAAGCCGAAATATCTGACGCTCAAGGATATCCGCTTCGACATGATCACCGAACTCGACTATGCCAACCGGCTGCTTGACTCGACGATCCGTATCTACACCCCCAACAGGGAACTGCGCTTCACGGCCTTCAATACCGCCCGCCTGCGCAAACTCTTCTCACACACGCAGCACAAGGTCATGGAGATCCGCCACCATTTCATGATGCAGCAGTTCCAACAGCAGCAGAGCAGCCGCAATACGCCTCCCGGCATCGCCATGATGCAGCAGCGCTACGGTGACGCAGTCGATGTTGAAGCGGTACATGATACGCCGCGTTTCGTCGCACATACGTCTGAACCCCAGGAAGCTTCCGAGCATCACGACCAGCACGAGCAGCACGACACACACGGTAATGATGAACAGCGCAAGCTGGCTGCCATGATGGGAGCCGCCGGGCTGCGCAGCATCGTCCATAACGGGCGGGTCATCAAGGATTATATGACGGTTCCATTCACGCAGCGTTGGCGCAAACGCCCGTACGGGTTCACGAAGTCACCGGTCAGCGGCCGCCCGGCAACAAACGTCTAGACAATATTTGACGGATATGCGGATACCGCTTATACTTCGGGTTAAAGTATATAGCAGGAGCATAACCCGTGAAATTCATACAAAAAATAAAAAAGACCGACTTCGTCCAGCGGACTGCGGTACTCGCTGTCGCCTTCGTTGTCGTCGCCTCGGTTGCCATGTATGGCATAGAATCGAAGCAGCAGAGTTCGGCTGCAGTCTCGGGATGGTCCTCGGGCGCCTGCTGCAGCGGCGTCCCGAACGGGGCATTCGCGACATGGCGCGGCGAAGCGGTGCCGATCGCCGCCACCTGGATGGATAGCAAGGAAGCCGCGGCTGCGCTCTGGAACATGGACGGTGAATACGGTGGCTGGTCGGGCGACCTCGACGTCGCCATCGGTGCGATCTTTGCCGGTGAAAGCTGGGGATCGGCCGCATCCGGTGCCTACGACGCCCGCTGGCGCGCCCAGGTCCGCTTGATGAAAGCTAAATGGGGCAACAAGAAGACATTGTATATCCGCTTTGCGCATGAGATGAACGGCACATGGTACCCGTGGTCGGTTAACTCCGGCAATGCCGCCAATTTCCGTGCTGCATGGGCCCGTTATCACAGGATTGTCCAGGAAGAGCTCGTCAGCCAGGGCAAGAGCGCCAAAATGGTGTTGAACTTTAACAAGGATCCCGTAAACAGCGCGACCGCCGAACAGATTTATCCGGGCGACGCCTACGTTGATGTCATCGGTGTCGACTTCTACGATATGTATCCGAATTATCCAAACCAGGCCGCCTGGGACAGCCACTATATGGCGATGAAGAATGGCAGTCCGCACGGCATCGGCGCCTGGAAAGCTTTTGCTGCCAGCAAGGGCAAGCCTCTGTCGTTCTCTGAGTGGGGTATCCATATGGGTAACTCGTTCGACAACCCGTTCTATATAGAGAAGATGCATCAGTTCTTCCAGGCGAATGCCGGCACTGGCGCAGGACAGGTTTTGTATGAGACATATTTCAATACATGGGATACCATCCAGATCTACCCGACGACACGTGCACCTAATGCGGCCGCAAAATACCGCAGCCTGACCTGGGGCGGTTCTGGCGGATCAATCACCCCGACTCCTCCGACGCCACCACCCCCAGCCACTCCCGGCCAGATCAGCCAGACCGGCAACCTCGTCTCGGGCAAGACCTTCACGTCATCTGCTCCTGACCATCCGACCGAAGCGGGTAACCCTGTCAGCAATGTCAACGACAAGAATGAGTCAACCCGTTGGGTGTCGGCGCCGCAGGACAACGCCACCGTCTCCACTGACCTTGGTGCCGGCTACACCCTGAACAAAGTCTCCGTCATGTGGGCCGCCGACACTGTCCGTAACTACGACCTCCAGGTCTCCAGCGACAACAACTCCTGGACGACCATCGCCAGTGGCATGACCAACAACACCCAGAAACAGCTGATAGATACCACCAGCTTCTCCGGCAATGCCACGGGCCGCTACTTCCGCATCCTGGCTAAGGACCGTTGGAACGCAAGCTGGGGTAACTCGATATGGGAGGTAGGTGTGTACGGGACGCCAGCTGCAAGCAGCGGTGATATAACTCCACCAAACGTGTCATTGACCTCACCGGTCTCTGGAACGACCGTACAGGTCGGGTCGCCCGTTACCATAAGTGCCAATGCGACTGATAATGTCGGGGTTAGCAGGGTAGACTTCTATGCTGACAATATTTTGCTCGGAACTGACACGTCGAGCCCCTACGGCTTGAACTGGACGGCGGCAATCGGAACGGCACCGAACAGGGGACTTGTCGCCAAAGCCTTCGATGCGGTCGGTAACACGGGCTCATCACAGATCGTGATGCTCAACGTCACGCAGCAGAGCACACCGTCCGGTGGTGATGTCAACGGCGATGGCCGCGTCAACGCGCTTGATCTTTCGGCCCTGATATCACATGACGGCGAGAACTACGCGCCAGCTGACTTCAACGGAGACGGTTCGGTCGGTGCGGCCGATATGGCGATACTGCTCAGTAGATGGACGTGGTAATGCATTCTTAACACCACGATGGAAAAAATAAAAAAAACAAAACGAATTTTTGTAGTGCTGATAGCTGCGGCACTTGTCGGAATAGTGAGTTATATCGGTACGACAGACCGTCGAACCAGTCAGGCGGCAGTGTTCAAGGTAATGCCGCTCGGGGATTCAATCACGGAAGGCATGCACAACACCGTGCCTAGCCCCGACGGCGGCTACCGCCAGGTGCTCAAAAACCGTTTCGGTGCCGGTATCGACCTGGTGGGCTCATTGTCGAACAACAACGTCGGCGTCACGGATCCACAGCACGAAGGTCATTCCGGCTGGCGTACCGATCAGATCAACGGGAGCATATCAGGATGGATCAACACCTATCGTCCGGATATCGTCCTCTATCATATCGGAACCAATGATGTCCTACAGCGCTACGCGTCGTCCCATATGATAACCAACCTCGACCAGTCACTCGGCAAGATATTCGCTGCCAATCCGGCAACGCATGTCGTGTTGGCCAGCCTGATACCGATGTGGGGGCCGCCGGGCACCTGGACGCCGCCGACGCGTACCGAACTCAATAATGCTATCCCGGGCCTGGTCACAAAATACAAAGGGCAGGGGCGCAACATCCATTACGCCAACATGGCAACCGGCAATTTCTTTTCGGACAACCGCGATTTTCCTGACGGTGTCCACCCGAACCTGCAGGGGTATACCAAGATGGCCAATGTCTGGGAGCCGATCATGCGCTCCATCATGGGCGGTACGGTGACACCTCCACAGCCGCCGCCTCCCGGCCAGGTCTCACAGACGAATAACCTATTGAACGGCAAGACATTCACATCCTCGGCCAGCGACAGTACGTCAGAGCCGGGCAACCCCGTCAGTAATGTCAATGACAAGAACGAGTCCACCCGCTGGATATCAGTACCCCAGGATGCTACGACACTGACTGCTGACCTCGGGATGAATTATACCCTCACCGGCGTATCCGTCCTGTGGGCCGCCAACACGATTCGCAACTATGACCTGCAGGTCTCGGCCAACAACAGTACCTGGACGACCATCGCCTCCGGAGTGACCAATAACAGTGCCTCACAGCTGACGAGCACCACCTCGTTCCAGGCCACTCCGACCGGACGCTACTTCCGGATTGTCGCCAAGGACCGCTGGGTGGCAAGTTATGGAAATTCCATCTATGAAATCGGCGTCTACGGCACGGCGGCTTCAAACGCTGATACCTCTCCACCTGCCGTCACATTGACGGCGCCAGCCAACGGGGCTGCAATCACTGCCAGCGATATCGTACCGACCGCGACGCTGACAGCGACGGCATCTGACAATACCGGAGTTACTAAAGTTGAATTCTATGATAATGGCGCCCTGGTCGGCACTGATACGACGACGCCATATAGTTTCGGCTGGACGACCGGTGTTGCCGGGTCGCACGCCCTGACGGCCAAGGCGTACGATGCCGCCGGTAATACGACAACGTCTGCTGCCAGTACGGTGACTGTTACGCTTGCGCCATATCCGGGGATCATGCCGGGTGACGTCAACGGCGATTCGCGTGTCAACGCCCTCGACCTTTCGGCACTGATATCCCACGATGGCCAGAACTACCCGGCGGCTGACTTCAATAAAGACGGTACCGTCGGAGCCGCCGACATGGCGATACTGCTCAGTAAGTGGACATGGTAGGGTAGGTACATGGAGGCTCTACGATGAACAAGCATGTTTCTGCGGCCCGGCGCCGGACACCGCTGCCCGTGCCGCGTAAGCTGCAGCAACTCACATTGCCGCTCGTCATAGCGGCAATCGCTGTCATCGGTACGGTCGCACTCCTACAGAGCCGGGCTGCCACGCAGTGGCGGGTCATGCCGGTCGGCGATTCTATTACTGATGGATTCCGGATCGGCGGCGGCTGCTACCTCACGGGCACCGACAGCACGACGGCCTACCAGGGCGGCTACCGCATACCGCTGGGCCAGAAATTTGCATCCGGTGAAATCCTGTATGTCGGCCCGCATTCCAACGGCCCGACCAATATGAACGGCGGGACGAAGCATGCCGGTGCCTGCGGCGCCTGGATCGGAGGGGCCATCGAGGAGCCGAACAACACGACGAATTCTATCTGGCAGCGCATGGACTGGCAGAATTATCCGTCCTATACGCCGCATTTTGTCCTGCTGCACATCGGTACCAACGACTCACTGCATTCGTCTTCCGGCCCGAACGCTGCCGCCGACCGTCTGTCGGCCCTGGTCGACAAATTTTCGGTCAAACTCCCCAATACGCACATCATCGTAGCCACCATCGTTTCCGGCAGTAATATCGGAACGTATAATGAGCGCATCCGCACCATGGTGCCGCAGAAAAAAGCACAGGGCAAGAAGGTTTACCTGGCCGACCTGGCAAACGCCGGCCTGATCTGTAGTGCTGATTTCCGGCCGGGCGACTGCGTACATCCGGATGACTCCGGATATGCCAAGATGGCCAACGCCTGGTATCCGGTCATGAAGACTATCATAGACGGCGGCGGTAACGTGACCCCTCCATCTCCCGGACCTGTCACGCCACCACCGCCACCTCCTGCCGGTCAGATCTCCCAGGTGAATAACCTGGCAAGCGGCAAAACATTCACGTCTTCAGCTCCCGACCATCCGACCGAACCTGGCAATCCCGTGACGAATGTAAATGACAGGAATGAAGATACCCGCTGGATTTCAGCGGCCCAGGACAATACTATCCTTGCGACCGACCTTGGCACGGCTTATACCCTGAATAAGATCAGTGTATTATGGGCAGGGAATACGATACGCAACTATGACCTCCAAGTATCCACCAATAACTCCACCTGGACGACCGTCGCCTCTGGCACAACTAACAATACCCAGAAACAACTTATAGATACCACCAGCTTCACCAGCACCCCGACCGGCCGTTACTTCCGTATCTTGGCCAAGGACCGCTGGAACACTGGCTACGGTAACTCCATCTGGGAAATTGGAGTCTATGGGACTACGGCGACGACCCCGCCGCCTCCGCCACCGGTCGGCCTTCCAGGTGATGTCAACGGCGACAGCCGCGTCAACGCCCTCGACCTTTCTGCGTTAATTTCCCGTGATGGTCAGAACTATCCGGCGGCTGACTTCAACAGTGACGGTACGGTCGGGGCGGCTGATATGGCCATACTGCTGAGTAGGTGGACGTGGTAGTAGAGGGTAATATAAGGGATCAAAGTCCAGACAAGTGTCTCAATTGACGCTTATGCTAAAACAGCATATACTGCAGATAAATATAAGATCCAACTGTAAGTTACATGAAACACAAACTAAGAATCAGCAACCCCGTCAGTAACATCGATGACGCTAACGAATCAACCCGTTGGATCTCCGATCCCAAGGACAACGCCACCATCTCAACTGACCTTGGCGGATCATATGCCCTCAACAAAGTCTCCGTCCTCTGGGCTGGCAATACCATCCGTACCTATGACCTCCAAGTCTCTTCCGACAATGCTAGCTGGACAACGATAGCCAGTGGCACAACTAACAATTCAACCCCGCAGCTTACGAATACCACATCCTTCTCTGGTACTCCAACTGGACGCTACTTCCGGATTGTCGCCCGTGACAGATGGAATACCAGCTACGGTGCCTCTAGCACCAATCCGACTCCACCCCCTCCGGCTCCCGGTACGCCCGGTGACGTCAACGGTGACGGTACGGTCGGTGCGGCTGATATGGCTATACTGCTCAGTAAGTGGACGTGGTAAGTGTAAGCTTAGGTGCGTATCGAAAGTCAATCATATTAACAGACACCAGAAGGAAAATCTCAGAATGAGCCGGAAAAAAGAAGCGTCAAATCATCGGTTATCCGTATCCAAGAAGCAGATTCAAAGGTTCAGTGTTATTGTCGTCGGGCTTGTAGTGGTCGCGTCGATGGCTATCGTCGGCTACCAGTCGCTCAGGCCGAGCAGCGCCGCGACTTCAGCGCAGGGGCCGATTACCCGGCAGGGAACAAAACTCTACCTGAACGGCCAGCAGTGGAAATTCGCCGGCGTCAATGCTGATAAATGGTTCGGCTGCTGGGGCGGTTCCGAGGTTCCAAGTGACGCACAGCTCGACCGATATTTCCGTGAATTGAACCCGCATTCCGTTACCCGTATCTGGCCGTATCACGGTGCAGCCGACATTCCGATGATGGACCGCATCGTAACCTACGCTGAAAAATATCAGCAGTATCTGGCGCCGGCTATGTTTGACGGTAATCCCAATCAATGCGGCACACAAGTTATTAACAAGGGAAATCCCCAGGTTAACATCGACCATATGAGGACTATCGTCTCGCGCTATTCCAAGACGGCGCCGTCGACGCAGCGCCCGACCAATGCTATCGCTTTCTGGGAAGCTAGCAACGAAGTCTGTGGAGCTGACTCTGTTAACTGGTTGCAGCGGATGGCTGACGCCTTCAAGTCCATGGATCCAAACACGCTGGTGGCCTCGGGGTCTATGCCGCAGTACTGCTTTGGCAGCCAGTCGGCTTATGAAGCAGCCCACGGCGGTAAGATGGATCTGATTTCAATCCATGAGTACGACGCCAATACCGGAATTTCGAGCTGGGGCGGGCCGGCAGCTACGGCTGCCCGCAATCTCAACAAGGTATGGTATGCCGGCGAAGACGGCTTCTGCTGCAACGGCGGTGACACCGGCAGTGACAGCGGTAATGCCTCGAAACTCGATGCGGAGTGGAAGGCCTATATCGGAGCCCCTGAATCGGCCGGTATGATTTACTGGGCTTTGACAATCGCATCCGGAAATGTCAATACGCACAATATGGACCTCGGTGACGCGATGTGGCAGAAAGCCTCATCCTTCCGACACGCCTACCACGGTGGTACATTTACCGGGCCGGGGCCATCGCCCACTCCTACTCCACCCAGCCCGACTCCCACCCCAACTCCTCCACCATCCCCTCCGTCCACCTCCGGCTCCGTCAATGACTCCACGTTCCAGTACTCTGGAACGTGGGCCACCAGTGCTAATGCCGGTGCCTACAACGGTGACGACCATTACTCCCGTACTGCCGGCA
>DASVRP010000012.1:0-15916 GCA_036388555.1 Saccharimonadales bacterium (SeqCode) | reverse complement strand
GATCGAGTGCGTCTTTGACTACCTCAAGACGCACATGCACCTGGTCAGCTCGTTTCCTCGCTCGGTGCACGGATACGCCGTGCACTATCTCAGGATATTACTGGGGTACCAGATGAGGATGGGTTTTTAGATTCAGGTTATTCGATATTGACATTCTTACCTATACCTTATTAGGAATGAAATTTTACGCTTATGCTATACTTAAGAAAAGCTAGAATACAAACATGACTACAGTCGGTATAAAACCAAAACACGTTAAATTTCTCCGGTATCCGGGAGGTAAGCAACGCATGCTTAGTTTTTTAATGCCATTATTACCCAAAAGAAATGACATAGCTGGCACCTATTATGAGCCGTTTCTGGGCGGAGGAGCTGTATTCTTCTCGCTCAATCCCAGACTTTCTATAATTTCAGATAGGAATCAAGAATTAGTAAACCTGTATTTTGCCTTAAAGCATAACCCTAGCAAAGTTTGGCAAAATTTTCTGGCATTTCCTGATACTAAAGAGGATTATTACATTATTAGATCGGAAATTTATGGTGATAGCGAATTTAAAGCAGCCAGGACGCTGTATTTAAATAGGACTTGTTTTAAAGGAATGTGGCGCTACAACTCAAATGGGAAATTTAACGTAGGTTATGGCGGTCAGGATCGTCGCTGGGCTATATCCGAGAACAGCTTGAAATCGGTTTCAAAACACTTAGAAAGTGCTGAAATAATAAATTCTGATTTTGAAGCAGTAATATCAATCGCAACAGCGGAAGATTTCATATTTTTAGACCCACCATACAAACCCGGAGCGAAGGAGATGGATGACGGACATTACCAGTTTGGATGCTTCAGTTATGGTGACCAGAATAGACTAGCCACGGCCCTACATAAAGCTACTACCACAGGTGTTAAATGGGCAATGACAACATCTTCTCATCCGGATATATTGAAGCTTTACCGTAAAGGTTGTAAGATAATACAAATACCGCAAGGAACGGGGACACGTTTAGGGGTTACCGATATAGAACCTGGCGAAGTTGTAATTTTAAACTATTGAGGGGCCCGAGTATATGCAGGATTTTTTTGATGAGGCCGCGCTAACCGATAATCCACTGCGCGTTTTAGGAGACTTTTTAAACGAAGAGGATAGTAATCAATCTGCTGATAAGTTTGAAGACATGCGATTTGTAGGCTATGTTTTGGAAGCCGGATTTGATAAGGCAACTATCATTACTTCCGATCCATTTAAAGTAGCTGTTGGTGGCGTTCCTCGGAATTCTCTACTCATAATGGTGCCGGTAATACGGGATGGCGTACCACCGCACTTCACACTATTACGTGTATTAGAATCTGCTCCGACACCCCTTTCGCACGACGTACAGCAAACATATTTCGAATTGCAAAAAAAATCTATGCCCGAGCTGGATATATTTACGCAAAGTGAATTACAATGGGGTGCTTTAAAAACTGAAGTATTAGGAATGTTTTATCCTCACCCTGATCATAGAAAACAGGTCGAATTTTCAGGAGATTTAAATAATTTTGTGAGCGCTCACAAATATATGGTATACGCACCTACAGATCCACTATTGGACTTGATTGTTAATTCATTGGTACCAGATAAAAATCGATTTGTAATAGGCAAGTTAAGACTAACTGAGAATAGACTTCCTCTACCAACCAAGCATTTACCAGATGTAGAGGTCAATGTTTCTACAGATGACTTTCGAGGCGCACGTACAGCAATGTTTGGAAAGACTAGATTAGGTAAAAGCAATGTAGTCAAGCTTATAGCGCAGAGTATGATTGAAACATACGCAGCGCAAAAAGGAGTAGGTCAATTAATTTTTGACATCAACGGTGAATACGCTAATGATAACCCGCAAGACGATAATGCATCATTGAGCAGCTCGTATCCGGAACAGTGTATTGTGTATGCTCTTACAAAGAAGGAATCGACCGTCTCTAAGCCGTTACAACTGAATTTTTACGAACAAGCCGCGCGCGGCATAAAAATACTCGGTAGCCTCCTCGAGCAAAATAATCGTAAATCTGGTTATATAGAGTCTTTCGTAAATGTCGAACTGATGTCGCCAGGTAACATTAAATCCCTGCAAGATATTCGAGATCAAGTTCATGCGTTAAGGAAATTGCAGATATTTTGGGCAATACTAAAATCAGCTGGATTTGAGGTCAATGAAGGAGGACTTCGAGCGATTGCACCGAATGTGCCGAACTTAAGTGTTTTTTCACCTGGATTCAAAAAGGACTTTAGGGCTGCAGCATACGGCGACAATACCCCGCCAGCCTCAATAAATACTATTGACGAGTTGATAAAAGAGTTGCGAATCATAAACGCTCATCGACGAAGTACAAAGAATGATGAAAACTTTGACCCAGATGAAGTTTACTTACTTGAATTTTTGGATCCATTAGCAGGTAGAGCCGGCACAAGTCTCCTATCGCCATTTAGAAAATTTCATAATAAAGAAGCTGGGAACTTCGAAGAAGATATACTTAATTTACTTGATGATGGCAAAACAGTCATTCTTGACTTAGGCAATGCGGACGACATACTCCTTAAATACTTTTCTGACTCACTGTCCTCTGCCGTATTGAACCATCAAGTAAATAAATTTAGTAATAACGATCTTGGCGATCATTACATACAGTTATATTTCGAGGAAGCACATAACCTCTTTCCCAAAAACTCTTCTGATGTGACTACTATATACAATCGCTTTGCTAAAGAAGGTGCAAAATATCATATTGGCATGGTTTATTCTACTCAGTCACCAACAACCGTAAGCAAAGATTTGTTAGCGCAAACTGAAAATTTCTTTATAGCTCATCTTTCATCTCGCGAGGAAGTTGAAGGATTGGCCAAATTGAACATAGCCTATGAAAGCTTAAAATCTGACATCTTGAGTGCGAAAACGCCTGGGTTTATTCGAATGCTTACGCGGTCTCACAGATTTGCAATTCCGGTGCAGGCTAATCGGTTTAAGGCAATTCAAAGGGCAGAATAATGCCTTATCAAGCTGGAAATCGACTACCCGGGGAACGAGCTAGTAAGCTTGGCCACTTAGAGGTTTTGAAAAGTCCTCTCGTAAATAGCCTCTGCAAGAACTTTGAGACGCCCTCAAATGATGAAGATACATCATCGCAAGCTTGCACTTGGATTGATTTACCTCAAACCGGCAGACTATTACCGATTATATTCGGCGTTGATGGCTCTATTCAGACTGTGCGTGGTAATACGGAGCCTAGGAAAGAGATGTCATTTATCAAAACAGCTTTGTTGCGATTGGATCAGACTGCACTCAGTAAAATTGACAAAAATACACCCCATCCTTTCGCTTTGAAAAAATTGATGACGAACTCGGCGCTATACCATGCGACTGTGATACCGCTAAAGAACGTACGCGTGAGCGGAATAACCGTATATGATTCAGTGAGACAAGTAATTTTCGATTCAATGAATGATGCATCATTGAACGGGGAGACACTTGAAACACTAAAGTGGATAGTATATGAGAAATGGGACGGACGCGAAAAACCCTTACCGGCTTTTCAGTGCCCTCATTGCCCAAGTAAAAACGCATCACTTGATTTTGACTGTAACGAGGGCGTCTGCAAGAGTTGCGGCGGGCTACTCTTTGTAACAGACATGTTGGGATTCCATTTGGATATGACTGAGGATTTTGCTCCGGATACAGTCGGCACTATGTATATGCTAATCCATGAAACAATGCTTTTGTTTACAGGCGTACGGCACTACTGGGAAACAAATAGAGAAATTTTGAATGATTGCTTATTTATAAAAGACGGTCCACTTACTATGCGTGCCCAATACTCTAAACTTGTGGCTCCTATTCGGAGATTTTTTGCATACGCAAAGTCAGAAGGGATTATCGTAAACATGATTGGCCAAGAAAAAAGCGGTAAATTCTGGGACTTCCTTGATGTTGTTAACAAAAATGCTCCAGTAGGTTCAATATTCATACCTGGTGACAAATTCATAAAGGAAGAAGTCCAGCATCGGGCAGACGAAGGAGCTCCATACGGTATTGACACCAATTATGGCGCGAAAGTGTTTGTGAAAATAGATAATTATCATCATATGGTACTCAGCATTCCTACTGGTGATTTCAAAGCATATCCTACTGTAGACGACTTAATAGGTGCTGATAACATTTTCAGAACAATCCCGACAATACTAAGTAGTAGATATGAAGGTGCATTACTACCTGTTGAGCTAGCGAATGGTGTAGCCTCATTGTCAACCTACCCTTCGGCACGTATTTTACGAGTGTTTTCTGACTCCTTTGAGTCATAATACAAGATCGTTTATTTAACCATTACCATACAACTCCTCCAAATCCCGCACCCCGCCAAAAGGCACCCGATCCAACACAACCCCTGCATGTTAGCCAATAAGGCCGACCCCACCACCATATCCCCATACCGGTCATTGACTGCATCCAGCGACCGTGACAATGCCCGCTCGTCGCCGTGCTCACCATCAAACAATCCCAACTGCTCCGGCTCATAGGGTATCAGATCATAAAGTGTCACGCCCATCTTGGCGACCGGTTTGCCATACGGGTGCCCCGCAAACACAGACATGGCATGGGTGAAGATCTGGCGGGTGGTGTACAGGCGGCAGTAGGCCTGCTGGCCGTGGTGCCAGTAGTCGCCGTCGGTGTAGAGCACCCAGACGTGGATGCCTTCGGCCATCAGCTTGGCGCGGCGTAGGCGGCGGCCGGCTTTTTCGCAGAGTTTCATCATGAACTTCGCAAGCATGACCGGATTACCAGAGCGGTCCTGCAGCGAGTAGTCGTGCCCGATGCTGCGGCGCGGGCTGACGAAGTCCTCGATCTCCCAGCCGCGCAGCTTGAGGTACCAGTAGTAGCCAGTGATACTCTGGAAAACCTGCTTCTTGAGCAGCCACATCGGGGCGTCGTAGAACTCGAGCGGCGTGCGGATGCCGGCCAGGTTCAGCCGGGCCTTGTTCCGCAGGTTGATACCGGATATGTCAAGCAGTTCCAACCCGGTGTATACTTCGCGCAGGTTGGTAGCGATGCCGACGTTGACGTTCACGAAGCGGCCGATCTCCTCGTGCACCCGCTCCTTGATCTCGTAGCCGATCTCCTCCATGCTGCGGTGGTGCTGGATGGGCGTGCTGCGGAAATCGATGACGGCCTCATCGATCGACTTCGGGGTGACGTCGCTGGTGTAGCTCTCGAATATCTTCTGAAATCTCATTTGGGCGTCACGGTACAGCGGCGGGTTGCTCTGGATGATGAATATGTCCGGACAGGCCGCTTGGGCTTCCCAGACGCGCATCCCCACCTTGACACCCTGCGCCTTGGCCTCATATGACGGCGAGATGACGCAGCCGTACCTGCTGGCATAGGCCGCCACCGCCACCGGCCGGCCGCGCAGTAGCGGATTGGCCTGCTGCTCAATGGTCGCGAAGCAGCTGTTCATGTCGACATGCATCACCAGCGGCCGCTCACTGTTAGCGGGCATCGAGATCCAGGGGTGGCGGACGACTCCTCTAGCACGCTCCTGCATGGCGCCTCCTATTGTAGTTTTGTTGTTCTTCTGGTATTATATTGTAATTATGAGATGGTTTGACAATGAACCCCCACAGCTCCCTGAGGAACCCCTGCCACTGACGGGAGTTGAGAAATTCGACCAGTGCAGCCCGGAAGTAAGGGTCATCGAGATAAGGCAGAAGGTCTACGATACTGATGAGCACGTCCACGTGATAGGTGAAGACTCGGATGGCCGTGTCCCGTCTGACGTAGATCTTTTGTACCCCACGGGCGATATTGGTGTACAAGCGATCGTCGATGTATCGAAAGTTACAGTGAACCGTAGATATGCTGGAAGCCAGGCAATCCTGCACTGCCCGCTTACAGAAGACCCCCTGGTGACCGTGATGTCTGCTCACAATAACCATAATGGACAGACAAAGGCCATAGAGAGCCTTCGCAGTCAGGCAGCAGAGCGTATCTGCGGCAACTGCGACTTTTCCGGCAAGACGCTGCTGGACGTGATAGCCGCCCGCACCGCGGCAGCCCGCGCCGACATAGAACGTATCGAAGTCATGAAAGCCCGCGCCCTTGCCCTCAAGGAACTTGAGGATATTGACCCCGACTTCCGTTCGGTCCATTAGACCGGCCATACACCTGCAGTTCCTAAGGTATTGACATTTAACTACATTATTGTTATAATACTCATTATGAAAGAGCAGTTTGCACCCGAAACCGAACTCACGCGGCCCCGGCCGCACTTCCATCAAGCCGTCGAAGCGCCGTTCCAGGGAGAGCTGCTGATCGACCACGGCCCGACGTCCGTCGTCGCCGCCATCGAAGCCTCTACCAGCCAGTACGTCCGCGCCGAGCTGGCAGCACTGCGCACCCAGATACTCGACCTCACCCTGAGCCGCAGCGATACGCCCGACATTGCCGGCTACCGTAACCGCAGCGCACAGCTCGCCGCCAAGCTCAACGGTTAGGCGGCCGCCGGGCTGTCCACAGTAGCACTTACTGCGCCTCATTGTCCGCCACCCTTCCCAGCATCCACTTCAGGTCTTCGCTGTCGTACTTCAGCTCGAAGAAGTTGGTGCCGTCGGTCGCCGAGAAGACATGGATAATCGACCGGCACTCTTTGTACTTGTATTGATAGCCGACCTCTGTTATTTCGAACGTCCGCTCGCCCCACCGTATCCGGAACGGCCGCACCTTGCGGTCGCCCTGGCCGAACACCACCAGCACCGATACCTGTTCATTGATGTCTTCGTACATAGGCGTCTCCCATTGACTTATAGTCGTTATATTTTTATAATGCTTCGATTATGTCAGCAGAATGCCGCCGCTCCTGTCAGTTCGTGACTACGAGACAGGCCAAGATCGATGAACTTGAGATGTACCGCGGGTACGTCTGCGACGCGTACACGGGCATCGCCGGCCTCTGGGACATAGGGCCGGAAGCCGCCATGCAAGAGATCAGCGAAGTTGGCATTGAAACGGCTGCGATCAAGCACGCAGGAAACAGCCAGGAACTGCTGGTGCCGTTTCTTGCAGCCAACGAAGCATTGGCGAATAAGTACTATGAGACGCTTGAGATACTTGACGACGGCGTAGAGTGGCGCCAAAAGGACATCGACGCAGCCGAATCGAGCTGCATCGAGCCGCTGCGCCTGCGCCGCTACGGCGTATTCGGACCCGAGGTCGGCATCTGTACCGCCGGCCTGAAAAACATATTTCCCCGCTTGCGCAAACAGCCCTGAATTCATATATACCTCCTATTGCTTTTTATCGTTAGTTGTTGTAAAATCTCTTTTACTATGTCGTTAAGCAAAGAATTACGCTCCCTCGACCCTGACCGTATGCCGGAGATGGTGGTTGATACCTTCAGGAAGATCGGTAACGGAGCTATTGATCCCAACGTGGCACGTAAAACTGCCTGCACCGACTTTCCAGCCATCCACCGGTTGCCCAGCCTCATTTCAGAAGCCGTCCAGCAGATGTTCGATGAGGGCGATGCTACACCAGAGATCATAGAAGGCGTCAAGATAGGGGCAACAATGTTCGAGGTCTTTCTGACAGAACATGCCGCCAATCAGGACCTCCTCGAGATCCTCGAAGGCCCTGATTTCGGCCTCGACCTTGATATCGACGACTAACTGCACCATTGCCCTGCCAGCCCGGTGACGTGCCTGTTGTTATCCTCCTGCATGCTGCCTCCTCTTGCTTTTTCGATAATCTTGTTCTATAGTCTCGCCAATATGACATTAGGCGAAGCCTTTACAGAAATTGGCCGTCGTGCAATGTCGCACGCTGTGCGGGGCGCCTACCTGGCAACCGCCGGCGGTCAGTCACGGACCGACCTAGCGATGCAACGCCTGCAGCAGAACAATCCTGAAATAGCCAAAATCAGTGAAATGGTGACTACCATCTTCGACGGCTTACCCAAACAAGAGCGTGAAACCCGGCTGCTCGGCGCCCAGACTGTCCTAGTGGCGCTAGGACTCTATACCGAAAGCGAAGTATCTGATAGCGCGCAGGATAACGCGGTTTAATACTATCTGGTATGTGCGGCCGCTATACCCTCTACGAAACCGGCAAGCTCGCCGACAGGTTCAAGACCAGTCAGCCGGTGTTTGAGTTCCACGACAGTTACAACGTCGCACCTGGACAGACCATGTCTATCGTCATGCCGGCACCGCTGGACAGCCCGGCCCATACTGATGGCAAGGACCGGATGCTCGAGCCGATGAAATGGGGCCTCATCCCCTTCTGGGCCAAGGAGGCTAAGATCGGATACAAGCTTATCAACGCAAGGAGTGAAGGTGCTTTCGACAAACCGGCCTGGCGCGGACCTATCAAGCGCAAGCGCTGCCTGGTGCCCTGCCATGGATTCTATGAGTGGAAACGTTCCAACTCTACAAACACAAAGCAGCCCTACTTTATCAGACCGCGGGATCAGGAACTGTTCGCCTTCGCCGGGCTGTATGACACCTGGAAGGATCCGGACGGAAATGAAGTCTGGTCCTACACGATCATGACGACCGCGCCGAACGCTGAAATGGCTGGCATCCACAACAGGATGCCGGTGATACTGCATCCAGACGACGAAAGTCTCTGGCTTGATCCGGGCTTGGGCGAAGACAAGGAGGAGCGCGGTGTGCTCGAAGCCCTGCTGCGGCCTTACGCGGACGGACAACTCGAAATGTATGAGGTCAGCAGTGACGTGAATGTCGTCCGGAACGGTGACAAGCTTGGGGACAAGCTCATCTATCCGATCAACAGCCAGTGAGTGTGCCACCCAAAGCATGCGTTGATAAGCTTAGAAGTGGAAAAGCCTGCGCGCCTCAATCGGATATGATTCGGCCCACCGGCCAGTACTCCTATAGCTGATTGCTTATTATAAACCTTGTGGGCAAGCTTGTGTCGCTTATGCCATTCAAACAGCTCGATGGAGTCAAGTCTCTATGGCGTACACCCCGGCACCCGTAACACCGTCCCGGTCGTCTGTGCCAGCACGACGGACGTGACGCTGGTGCCAGATTCATTCAGGTATGCCTTGCCGAGGTTGAGCGTGTAGCTGCCGCTGGCATTGGCGGCGACCAGGCCGCAGCTGAAGGTACGGCGGTAGACATTGGTGCTGAGCGCGGTCATGGATTCGGTGGGATTGCCGAGGTTCCAGTCGAAAGCCGGCCGCCAAGGTGTGGGCTCGCCGTAGCTGTCAGTGGCGCCGATCTCCGAGAATACCGAGCGGCTGTCTTTGACGAGGAAATAGCTGGCCAGGGCGAAATACATGCCCCTGGTGTCGGTCAGTCCGGTGTGTGGCTGGACGATGGCGTACTTCCCACGGGCGACCGATGAGGCGACTTCGTCGACCTGGGCCTTCCACCCCTGTGAAGGCGAGCCGTATTCCGGCACGTAGCTGTTGGCACCGAAGGCCAGCCACCACTCATCGAAACCGCCGTCCAGATATGTCGTGTAGGCATCCCACTGGCCAGCGTGCAGCCGGGCGTTGGCCAGGTTGGCGATGCTGATCTTGTTGGCGGCGCGCAGTCCAGGATAGGTAGTGGCCAGCATCGATTTGTAGGCTGTCTGTATGGAAGCGTTTGTCGGGTATTTTGCCGGGCAGACACCGGGGCTGTACTGGTCACAGGCGAAGAGCGCGTTGTCCATCAGGACGCCGTCCCAGTTCCGGGCGACCAGATCGTTCTTGACGTTCTGCAGCCAGGCCTGCTGGTACGCAGAGTTTCCTATGTCCATCAGCCAGTGGCCGGGGTAGTTGGTATATTCCATCCGGGCGCCAGCGGCGTTTTTAAGGAACCAATCCGGGTGGCTGGCCAGCGTGGAGCAGTATCCCATGCCGGCCGGCTGCAGCGGATCATCGACACCGTTATGGCAGGCGTAGCTGCGTGTCGATGACAGATCTTTGTAGACCAGTATCATGACGTTCGGATTGGCGGCCTTGAAGGCCGGGATATAGCTGTGCTCCCAAGCATTCAGGACGATGATCTGGCGCCGCTTGGCCTCGGTAGCAATCATTGTCGATGACATCGGCGTGCCGTTGAGGTGCAGCCACAGCCCGCCCATCTTGCCCGGCTGGCCGATGCCGAGGCCGCTTCCGGTGCCGACACCAAACTTGACACCCCTCCCACCGGACGCCGAAGCTTCCAGGACAACCGCAACACTCCCGGACAGCACGCCCTGGTCCGGCTCGGCAGTGAGCGCCGGTGTCGCTGCCTGCGTCATCCGCAGCGCCGTTACCCCGCCGACGACGAACGCTGTCACCACTGCCAGCTGGAGTAGTCGCTTTAAGTCGGGACGCGGCATGCCGAGCTTCACGTAATTATGTTATGTTTCATGATATACATTCATTAAAACATATATGCTTATGCTTCACCATGCACCGAATCACCCGCTGTCATATGTTTGTGTTGATGTGTACTATATAAACAGTAGCATAATATTGCTTTGTCTGCAATAGTCTTATGCATACCTGGCACTTGTGTACGCAATGACTTCATCTTCATTGACCGCCATCTCGCCAGGACTACCAAACAATATCGTCAACGCGCGGGCGCCGAGAGACGCCTTGAGGTCGTTACCGATCGGTGATGCGGTACGGCGCTCACGGAACGCAACGCTGACACGCTCGCCGGCTTCTTCCGGCGGCAGGCCGATGAATTCGGCTGCGAATTCATCGGGTGACGGCATGCCCCGGTGGAAACCCATGTTGTATTCGGTGAGATATGAAACATCATATCCTGATTTCTCCCCTACGGTCTTCAGTTGGCGGAAATCATACCGTGGACCGTGCAGATCATATAGCCGGGGTGCTCTCCTCATAAAAAATTCCCAATGGTCAACCTCATGGGCATAAAGCGGCGGTGCAAGATTGGGTGTCGTGCAGGCCGAAGGCATCATGAGATACAGCGGCGCAGCAACATCCAGCGACCCCATGCCCCCATCTTCGATATCATAGACGATATGCCTGACGTAAGGATTCTGTTTCGTCGGGCCTGTATAACGTTTGCCGCCAGGCTCCGCAGGCGTGTCAATATCCGTCTTCCGGGATACAGCCCCGATACTCTTCTCCATACCTTTCGAATATCTGACCTTCGAGCGCTCGCCCGGAAATGTCATCAGCACCGCCGGACCGTCTTCCGGGTCGTACCAATCCGGGATCTGCATACGGCCGCGCGCATCAAGTCCGACAGGCGTCGCGCCCTCCATCAGATCGAGGATAGCCGGGTCGACGACTTCAAATGCCCCATCTTGCCGGGCATGCCGGACATTAGTTACAAGCTCGTCGTACAGCGGCAGGCGGTCGTGTATGTCGTTATATCGTTTGATCATCTTGTGTAATTACCGTAAATCTTGAGTATCGCACCTTTCGCTGTCTACAGCTCGTCAGCATGACTGTGCTCCCGTGGGAGTGATTCATGGAGGGGCGTGCTAGGGGATGGATCGGTCGTTGGGTAGGTGGTTTGGTCACGGATGTGACGAAACTCCTGTCCTGCTGGACCGATCCATCCCCTCTTCTGACGTTACCGCCAGGGTTTTCTAACTACGACGACGCGCCGCCAGCGGTGTTACCCGTTGGTGACCTTGCCGACCACGACGACGACGCTGTTCGGCTCGACGGGCTCGTCCATGTTGAGGGCCGCCCTGCCGTTGAGCGTGACCAGCTGGCCCGGATCGACGGTGACGTTGGCCTGCGCGAGGTACTCACCGAGGGTGAGGTCTCCCGAGTAGTCGAGGGTCACCGTGTCGCCGGAGAGCTTCGCGACCCGGACGGTCATGGTGGGGTCCTCGGCGGCGGGCTCGGTGGCGACGGTGTCGGTGTTGATGGTCTCGGTCATGACAGTTCTCCTTGTGTTGGTCCTGCTGATGGGTACGTGCGTGTACTGCGTACTGCGGTCGGTCGACACTACTGGGAGATGACGGGTTGCATCGCTTTGAGGTTGAACATGATGTTCTCCTTAGGCTTCTCCTCTCTCATGTACAGCGTGAGCTGGGTGACCACGAGTCCGGCGAGGACCGTGGGAGGGTGGATGCACGTGCGTGCGGCGCAGGGCAAAGGCATGCCTTCGTCTTGCGGGAACATCCACGGGTTCAGGTAGGCCTCCATCTCGGCATCAACCGACGGGTTGAGCGTCAGCAGTTGCAGTCGTTCCTCGCCGATCCGGCCGTCCATGTAGAGCGGCACGAGCCATGGCTGGGCGCTGATTGCAGTCCAGATGTCCTGCCGGGCGGCCATGTTGTCGACACCACTGATGACGATTCCCTCGAGGGGAGTCTCGGCGGTGACGAACTCATCATGGGGTATGACCTCGCAGTCGGCTTCCTGGCGTTCGACGAACGCGCAGAGAGCGTCAACTTTGGACATACCGATGTCGCTCGGGCGGTAGATCAGCTGGGCCGGGATGTTGTGCGGCTCGACGTCGTCCCTGTCCCACACGTGGATCGTGCGTACTCCTAACTTGAGGAGCGGGAAAAGGACGGCCGAACCGATACCACCGCATCCGATCAGATGGATCTCGTCCACGAACGCGTCGGGGTCGAAGATGTCTGTCTGGTTGGTGTAGTCGGCTTTCATGAGCGCTTGCCTCCTGTTGTGAGAACGAGGGGGTCGATCGGCGAGGAAACCTCGGCGGTCGGCTTGACCTTCGTCTTGCGGACAGCGTTCTGCTGGCGAACCTTGTCGGTGATCTCCCGCCGGGCCATCCTCAGGTGCGCTGCAGTGAGCTGCGTCTGCACCATGACGGTGACGGGAGTCCAGACCCGGAAGGGCCGGTAGACGTCGAGGCGGGCCGAGAACTGTCCGAACTTGTTGGCCACGAGGCTTAACATCCATTCGCCGTTGTAGCGGTCGATGTTGCCCGTGTCCACGCCGGAGAAGTAGGCCCCCATGTGCACGTGGCTGTGCCACTGGAAGCGTATCCGGCCGGGATCTCCTCCGTTCTGGAGCAGATGGGTCATGTGGTCGGAGATGTCCTCGGGCTCGTTCTCGGCGTGGCCGGCGCTGACGGTCTGCTTCAGGATGAACACATCCTCGAGCTGAAAGTCGTTGCCGTACCGGTCGATGTAGCCGAAGCCGTTGATCTCCACCGGACAGGCCTGCACGAAGGCGAACAGCTTCTGCCAGACATCGAACGGGATGGACAGCGTCGGTGTGACGGCAAATCCAGGCTGTTCGGGCTGGTAATCGTTCCAAAGTCGTGTCATGTTGCGGGCTCCATTTCTTGGATCTCGTAAAATGCTTCCTGGACGTAGCGCTCATCGTTCTCATTGATCGAGTTCAGCGCGTTGACAGCCACTTCGACCGCTTCAAGCATCTGCCCTTTCAGCAGGTGCTGATTGATGTCGGATTGCTGATTGCCGAAGCAGAAATTGTCATAGCCGAGCCGGTACACCGGGTAGCTTCCGCGCCAATCTGGATGTACACCGCTGCGGAGCTCCTTAGACCACATACTGGTTCCGACGCCGAAGCGAAGTTCCCAGTCACCGAGGTCGAACAACCGTCCGTCCCAGGTGTAGCGCGCCTTTACAAGCACACTGATCTGGTCATTGACGACTCCGACTGCTGCTACACCGTTGAGGTGCATAAGGCGGTCGAACTCGGCGTTCAGCTCCTCGGCGGTGGCTACAGGCACGTCATCGGGATTGACCGCTTCAAGCTTGCGCTGTTCGGCGATGATATCCCGTTTCTGCTTCTGCAGGTCCTTGACGCGCTCTCCATAATATTGGAGGTTATCTTCGACATCGCTGCGTTCAGACTCAATCACTTCCAACCGCTTGGCGATGTACTTTCTGCCCGCATTAATGCGAAGCATTTGGTACAGCGACCGGGCGGCCTGGGGAGCGGCGCTGAACGTCGGCATCCTGGTCTCGCGCCGGATCAGATGGGGCATCCGTCTGGCAATTTCCCTCATGTCTTCGGTCAGGTCGTCGTAGACGTCGTCGGGGAGCGTAGTCGGGTTGACCACCTCTGTCTCGACCGCACGTCCACCTTGCTGGGATGGATGTTTCCGTCTGTACCACACGATGTGTATCGCACTGGCAGCGTAAAACAGCCAGCCGATAGGCAAAAGCGTGAACAACACGAAGCACACCGGCCAGACGCGACGCCACTCAAAATCAGCGATGAACTCGTCGGACCGTTCGAACGTACTGAAGAAGTACACCAGTGAGGTGGACAACATCATGCACAGCAAAGACCCCAACAGGATCGAGGGTATGGTCTCGTGGACGTACTTGTCGTAGGTCATGATCGACGTGTCGAGTCCAGACAGCTCGCCGGTGGCGTGTGCGCTCTGCAGGCTGGCCAGCAGCGAGCTGTACTCTTCGGAACTCCTCTCGGGGCTCGTCAGGTCAGTCACCAGGCCGTTGTGGGCCGCGTCGAGCAAGGCCCCGGCGAGCACTTTCCTGTCCTCAGGGGATTGGCCCTCGAGGTGGAAAAGTTTCTCGATCCGCTGATTCGCATTGGACTTGCCGTTATGCGTCTCGACCTTCCCTGCCGTAAACAGAAAGGAGGCAAAGACCGAGACAAGCGCAGCAGCAAAGCAGAAAAAGATGAAGCCGTTCAGGGGGAAGCTGATGCGGTTCCAGAGTCGGTCCCAGGTGAAGCCGTGCCTAAATTCCATCAACATGTCTGTTCCTTTGTCTCGGAGTTGGTTTTTGTTTGCCCGGCAACCGGCTACCCAAATAACCTGGCAGGGTACTCACCTCCCAGGCAAACAAAACTACTCTACGAAACAAAGAATATATGTCGTCGTACTGTTAAAAAACAAAAAATCAGATACCTCTGACTTTTCGTCGCAATTATATAACAAAGTTAATTAATTTACAAGGCTACAATAGGGGTAGAAAGTGGGCATTGTGTAGCGGTGGTGGACAGTGGCGCGGTGGTTAGCGGCGGACCATGGCTGGCGCGAATCTCGGTGCGACTTTGTCAGGATAATCGCTGAAGATACCGTCGACGTTCAGCTTGCGCAGGCGGCGGGCTTCGGCACGGGTGTTGACGGTGTAGACCAGGACTTCGAGGCCTTTGTCATGGGCTTCCTTGACTGATTCAGGCAGGACGAAATCAGATTCGACGACAGTCATCGAAGCCCCAAGCTTGCTGGCGTCTTCGGCAAAGCCGTCCAGCACACCTTCGTACGAGGCGCCGGCGCGGATGCCGGGCATGCGGGCGATGAAGCGCTTCAGTTCGATGTGGTCGAATGACAGTACGCGGAATTGTGACGGCTTCCAGCCCTTCTCGATATATTCACGGATGGTAGCGGCGACCGGCTGGGCAGTCCCCTCGCCCTTGAGCTCGATGTTGACGGGAACGCGCTTGTTGATAAGGTCGAGGACTTCGCGAAGCATCGGGACTTTCTGGCCACGGCCGGCATCGAGCGTCCGCAGTTGGCTCAGGGTGAATGATTCGACGTAGCCGGTACCATTGGTCGTGCGGTCGACCTTGTCGTCGTGTATGACGACCAGCTCACCGGTCTCGATGACATAGACGTCAAGTTCGATCATGTCGACGCCGAGGTCGAGCGCCTTCTTGAATGAGGCGAGCGTGTTCTCGGGCTCATAGCCGCTGGCGCCGCGGTGGCCGATGATGGTCATGTCGGCTTCGTCGATGACCGGGGCAGAGATTTTAGTAACGTTTTTGGCTGTCTTGCCTGTGTCTTTTGTTGTTTTCAACATTACTCCATTAATGTATCATGCTTATGCCTAAAAGTCAATGGTAGATTACCTGAATCTAAAAACCCATCCTCATCTGGTACCCCAGTAATATCCTGAGATAGTGCACGGCGTATCCGTGCACCGAGCGAGGAAACGAGCTGACCAGGTGCATGTGCGTCTTGAGGTAGTCAAAGACGCACTCGATCCT
>DASVRP010000011.1:0-2910 GCA_036388555.1 Saccharimonadales bacterium (SeqCode) | reverse complement strand
AGGATCGAGTGCGTCTTTGACTACCTCAAGACGCACATGCACCTGGTCAGCTCGTTTCCTCGCTCGGTGCACGGATACGCCGTGCACTATCTCAGGATATTACTGGGGTACCAGATGAGGATGGGTTTTTAGATTCAGGTATTACAATATCAACTTGTTATTTACATATGATAGTATGTTGTGATGAGAAAAGTATCAAGATTAGCGCCTGAACAGGGTCTTGCCAATATTGATACGACACAACGGCCGGACTTCGACCGGCAGCGTGAACGCGAACTGATAGCCGACATCCAAGGAGGACGGCCGATTTCACGCGAGGATGCCGACCAGTTCCTCGTGATGGACCATACTCCGCCCGAAACCTGGCTGGACCGTAACGGCGGAACGGCGGTACCAACGACCGGATTGATCCTGGGGTCGATCATTACCAAGGCTGAGATAGGTATGATGGATGACCCGCCCTCGCTCGGCCATGTCAGTGAGGATGTACACACATTACTGAATACGGCATTCGGCTACGTTCCGTTCGCAAATGATATGCTCATAGCACAGAACACCGAAGTGATCGAACACGTTCCCGGCGGGTTGGTCACAGCGGCGATAGTCTACGGTACGTACCGCGGCGTAACGCGGCATATCGCAACCCGGCACGACATACGCGCCAAAACGGCGCAGGCGACGCTCCGGCATAACGAAGAGACCGGTACGCAGAAATGGGACCTCAGTGGTGAGGAACATGCAATGGTCGGCATGACCGGTAGCGGCTCGGTCGTCGCCGACTCCTTCATATTGGATGACCAGGCAGCCCTGGTACAGATTACGTACGGCGATACCCAGGACGTGCATGTCAAGCTTCCGCAGGATTCTACAGCAGATGAGACGCGCAAGGCATTCAGGGACGCCGGGCTTGTCCACGCCGATGAGCTGCTTATCTTCACGAATTCACGGAATAACGAGATATTTACCTGCCTCGATACCAGCGAGACGACATACATGGCCGGCGTCGACCGCGTCACCGGCCAGCTGCGCAGCGCCAAGCGCGTCACCGATGCTGCCGGAGTCGATCCCAAGCCTGTGTTCATATTCGGTAGTGAACTGCAGCCTGTCGTGACGCTGACGGCCCGGCACAGCCAGGATTTTACGGGCCGCGACGAAAAGACTATGCAGGAGCGGGTCACAGAAATGCGCGAAGGATACGGTGCGCCGATTGAGGTCATCGATATGGATGAGCTTGTCGTCGGGGCTATCGATGCAGTGCTTAATACAGAGATTTCGGACGGGCCATACCCGCCATTGATATTGCGGGGAAGTGAGAAAAGTGTCAAGAAATACGCCGAAGGGTTCTTTGCGGCAACCCGGCACCGGCATGCCGATCCGGACCTCGTCCCGACCGAAGTATTCTACAATGTGAATGACCGCTCGACCGTCGTCCAGGCGACGCGGGGCAGTTTCGCGGTAGTACGCGAAAACTCCCGTATCCAGACGCTGCGTGACCATGACCTGGACGACGACCACATCATCGTCATCGCCGACCTCGCCCGCGCAGAATTCAATAGACGTTCAGAACCCCTCAGGCAGGCAAAGAAAACCAAAGACGAGGCAGCGGTCACGGGGAAAAAGAAGAGTTGGAGGCGGTTCTTTTAGGATCCTGCTACGGTTTACGGAACCTGGATGCGATGGCCGTGCCGAGACTGCGGACTGACTTCTTGTCCCTGCCCGGTAGCGCATGCAGGTCTGGATCCTGCGATAACTCCGAAAGCTCTTCAACTGCTAACCCGGCTGCGAAGTCACGGTAATACGGTGACTTCTGGCGCTGGATGCATAGGACTTCGTCATCGATGCCGGCAAATCCTTCTTTCACCAGGATACTTTTCATCGATTTGGGACGTAAGGATTTTGTAATCTTGACGCTGGTCTGCAGGAGTTCAAGCGGGCGGTCCGTGCCGTGTGCGGCTGCCAGTACGTGTGCTGCCCGCATCGTATCCCCTTCCATCATGTAGCCTATAGCCGTGGGGATCAACTTGTCCTTATGTGGTGTGAGTGCATCGACGGTGATGTTATGGGAATCGAGAAGCGTGGAAAGCGGATCGAGGTCGCCGCCAGCGGCCTGCTCGACGGCGAGCATAGTACGGGTCCTGAGCGGCAAAGCATTGATAATATCGCCTGCTTCCTCAGCCGATTCAGCATCACCGAATTCACCGAGGGTGTAGAGGGCAAGGGCTTGTTCGGCTTCTGGGAAATGACACATCTCCAGACGTTGCATCCAGCGGCGGCGCCTGACCATACGGCGTCCCTTTTGAAATCCCTGTTCGTCGCCGTTGGCGCCGATGGCTCCATAGGCATATGCCCTGTCGATGACCGGATCAAACATGTCCACCTGATGATGGGCGGCGGCCATGAGTTCATCGCTCCCGGTGATACTGGCACCGCGGGCCAGGGCTTCGGCGCGTTTCGGCGCGCTCTTGATGGCGCCGAGGACCTGTCCGGCGGCCATCTCTCCTTCGGCGTCGTGCATCGCAAAATACCCCTCGGAGGTATCGACCAAAGCGCTGTCACGCCGACCGTCGTCGCTTATGTCCATACTCAGGATGCTGGCGTGACGCAGCAGGTACGGTGCGGGCAGGACTTCAGCCAGATCGGTCGATATTTCGGGTACGGCAATCTGATTCGAGGGGGTGTGCTCTTCCCGTCCGGTCAGCATCTTTCGGTATTTCATAGCACCATAATACAATAAGAATAATAAAAAGTCAATATTACCATACCTGAATCTATCCGGCTCCCATACATCTTGGACACTTTCACTAAACTAGAAAGGAGTGAAAGTGAGAACAAGAGCCATGACTGGAAAACAGCTCCAGGTCTACGGAGCCCGTATCCGTCTGGCCTGGTTCCGAGCTGCCGAGGAACTCG
>DASVRP010000010.1:0-134142 GCA_036388555.1 Saccharimonadales bacterium (SeqCode) | reverse complement strand
GATCGAGTGCGTCTTTGACTACCTCAAGACGCACATGCACCTGGTCAGCTCGTTTCCTCGCTCGGTGCACGGATACGCCGTGCACTATCTCAGGATATTACTGGGGTACCAGATGAGGATGGGTTTTTAGATTCAGGTTATACATTTTGAGATGACAGCGGTGCACGTAGGGAAGTTGTTAAAATACCATTAATACAGTATAATTTACACGCTTTACGGCTATATGTCGTGTAAGAGTACCACCCAACTACCCATCCGAAGGGAGTGTAATGCCTCGTTTTTCACGAAGGCTGGCAGTCATCCTGCTCACAGTAGCAGGAATGACATTCGTCCTGCCCACAGCGGCAGAGGCGAAGGATTCGTGCACTGCGGTCATCGTTGATGACACCACCGGGCGCGTGCTCGGTGACCAGAAGGAAGTGAAAGCCGCAACCCAGCGACTGATCGACCTCGGTGTCGACGTCCGTGTCAGAGTGTTCGACACAGCGCCAGGTGGCGACCTGTCGGAGTATCAGGCCGACCAGATCGCCAAGTGTTCAAGCTGGCGTGGTCCCGGCGGCGTCCTCAAGGACAACACCGTGACGTACCTCGTCAGCCTGGACCGTCAGAGCTACATCTACTACGGCTCGTCCTGGAATGCGTCGATGGACGACAATGCGGCCCGCATCCGCGCCGACTACATGAACGTCAATTTCAGGAACGGCAGATACTCGCAAGGAATCGCCGCCGCCCAGAAAGAGACGTACAAGGTCCTTGACGCACAGTTGCACCCGCGTCCGGTTCCCCGCTCCGAACCACGTTCCGAGCCGGTCCCTTACCCCTATCCCTACGACCCGGCCGACGAGACCGTACCGGCAGCTGATGACAACAGTTCGTCCGCAGCCTTCGTGGTGGCCATGAAGTACATCGGCGCGGTCCTGGCTCTGGGGGCGATCATCGCGGGAATCTTCGGAATCCATCGTTACCGCCGCCGCCAGGCAGAACTGCTCAAGCAGTCGGAACAACTCGCCATTACTGCCAATGATGGCGCTGTCGCTTCGCTGGAGCAGATCCGTAGTTCAGAGACGCTCAAAATCACCGTGGACACCATCCTCACCGACCTGAACGACAAGGACACGGAAGCTGTCAAAGCTACCTGGTCCAAGGCCGAAGCCGCTGTCTCAGCCGCATTCAGCCGGAACGACCAGATCACCGATGACTCGGCCGCCTTCGATCCGCGGGTGCCACATACCCGGGAGGAATACCAAGAGATCGCCGACGCCCACGACGACGTCAGGCAGAAAGCCGAGGTGGCAGCCACGGAACTGGCCAAGGTCGAAAGCCTGTGTACTTCGCTGCAGAAGGAGATTGATGCCGCACCGGTGACCCTGGAGCGACTCAAGACCCTGCTGGACGAGACCAAGGAGTACGATGCCCGGCTTACCCGCCAGGGTTTTCGCACTGGTGTCAGCGCAGCGTTCGAGACGGCCGACGGCCATCTGATCACTGCGGACGAACAGGTCGCATCGCACGACTACGGCCAGGCGATCGGCAGGCTCGAAGACCTCGAGGCGCTGTGCGGACGCATCCGGAGCCAGCTCGATGAGCTTGTGCAGACACACAGCCAGCTGGTCGCCCGACACCAGAAGCTCAGCGATGATCTCGCTGCAGCCACCGAGTCGGTCGACACGGGCAAGCAACAGCTCGAGACCCTGCAGGACAAGTACCACAGCGCCTGTACGGGTGACGTATCCAACGCCTTCGACGGCACGGACACGGAGCTCGATCTAGCCGGAAAGGATCTGTCTGCAGCCGCAGATGCATTCTCGATGGAATCCCAGGAATGGGAAGAAGCAGCCATGTTGCTGACCAGCGCCGAGCTACACATCCAGCGTAGCCTCGAGCCCTGCAGCATCATCACGTCGCGTACCAGTGAACTCAAGCAGTTGTCGGCAGGCGCCGCCAGCATGCTCGATGGACTGCGCAACGCTGCCCGCCGCACGGATACGTCGATCGACGCCCGTCGAGGGAGCCAGGATGGTTATAGAAAGGCGTTGAAGGGCATACTGTCCGACATAAACAAACTGTCGTCCGTTCTGGATGACAGCAAGCCCGACTACGTGTCGTTCAAAGCGTCGGTCGCTACGCTGCATGACAGCATCACCGAGGTTAACAACGGTTCCGCCGCTGAGCATCAACACATCCTCGATGAGGAGGAAGCGGAGCGTCGGCGTCTGGCAGCCATCGCGGAGGCAGAAGCCGAAGCAGCACGTGCAGCCCAACGGGCCGCCGCAGCTGCCACAGCAGCAGCCTTAGCCTCGGCGCAAGCGGCGCAGCAGCAGACGTACAGCACGCCGACCCCCGACCCTACTCCCTATTCGCCTCCGGCGGATCCTGGCGGCGGTGTCGGCGGTAGTTGGTAGTACCCAGCAAGTAAACCCTCCAGTCATGGAGGTAGGCAGGATGCCAGCAGTAGCCCACAAGGCGAACCTGGCATCCTGCCTGGAGCGTGGCAGCTGTGTCGATGTCCTTACCGGGATTCCATAGCCGCCGCACTCCAAAATACGTTTCCATGAATATCTCCGCTTAATGCGTAGAAGAGTCATGCTGATGAGTTAGTGAACGAGGGGAGGACGATATAGCTTGCTACATTCGTTCTACCGAGTGAACTTGCTCATATCCTTCGGGATATGAGCCCGAGAGGACGAAAAACGTATAATCTGGTCAGTCAGCGACGAGGCTCGTCGAGAGAGCCTCGAACGTCTTTGTAGGGTTCTGCAGCCACCAGGTCGCGGCCGCAGCGGCTGTCCGGACTCGCCAGACCGGTTGGGAGTCGGACAGTTTGGTACTGCTAACCTTGTCACCGCGGGCAACGAAGATGTTGTCCAGATGGCGGACGATGATGTTTATACCGTGAAATACTGTGAAATCATGCAGCGTATCAACGAATCTAAGGATATCCATGTCGAACGTGAAAGCTTTCGTGAAATGTGCCTGCATGGCCAGTTTCTGCAGCTGGGCCAGGCTTATGACGAAGAGCGTGTCGGGCCTGGTGAGGATCGTCTCCGGCGTACTTGTGAAGTAGTCGGCGGCGTCCTTGGTGATAGTGAGCTGTCCCGTATATTTTGCGGCAAATTTTTCCAGGAAGATGGCAGTCTCACTGTTGCGGCCGAGGTCGCCGGCTAACAGCGTGCCGTCGCCCCAGTTGGCCATGGCCAGGGCCTCGGCGAGCGCCCGCTGGCTGAAGCTGCCGCTCGGAGTCGCCGGTCCGAACTCACCTGCCTCGAACGTCCGGCCAAGCACTTTCTGTAATGCGTCTGGCAAGTACATCCGGGCTGTACCGATGCCGGCCTTGGTCGCCTGGGCATAGGCTTCGCCGGCCGCCGCGAAGCCGTGGACACTGCCCCCGATGACCAGCAGCTTGCCCGCGAACAGCCGGTTCTCCGGCCGGCTCCACTGCATATCAGGATAGAGCGGCTTGTCGGCGGTCTGTTTGTGCCAGAAATCAGGTGTCATAGTGACTAGTGTAACATCAGCGGTGGATACTACAGGCTGCCGACGATGTCCAGCTCGGCCCGGATCATGTGTTCGTTGTCATCGAAGACGAAGCGGGTCCGCAGCTTCTGGCCGGCCAGCACGGCCGGCAGCCAGATAATGTCATCGTCCCACATATCGGCGTATGGCATGTCAGCCAGGTTGAACCAGCTCGGCGCCATCTCGTCGGTCTCGGCCGGTTCACCGGTCCAGTCACGGGATATGAACGCATGGACTTCCATGTCGGGTGTACCGTCCGGGAAGACAAAGAGGTGGAGGGCGACCTTGTCGAGTCCGCGCGGGGTGACACCGATCTCTTCCCGGCATTCGCGGACGGTCGCCTGCTCCATCGTCTCTTCGGGCTCGAGCTTCCCGCCGACACCGTTCCAGCGGCCGCTGCCGAAGCCGCGCTTCTTCATGGCAAGCAATATTTCCGCATCGGCGCCATCACCGCGCAGTAGGAACAGCAGGCTGCATGTCTTTATGGGACTCATCAATTCACCCCTACCCTACTCCAAAATTTTGGAAATGCCCCGGCTATAATGGCGTATATGAATTCGGTCTCGTGGTGGTTCTTAGGTACATCGGTCTTTGCATATACCATCAGGACTGTTTGTAATTGGGTAGTGCGGTCAAGAAATACGACACACCTGTTACCGGAAGCTTTTGGCGATATTCTTGTCTGGGCGACTGCGAAGTCGTATTTGAACAAGATATAATCGTTACCCGACTTTAGTTCATCGACCTGCTGCCCTCCCTGCAAGGCATGCACACGCTTCAATTGTTCGAATATAGACTGCCGTGTTACCAGCCATTGCTTACCGGGGTATTTCTTTTCAAACCCCTTTATGTAATGGCGTTTTGCGTAATCACTAAAGATGACACGGTAATCAACATCATCAGGCAGCTGGTTGGTAAACATGGTCGGGATCTTCCTGAATGATAAGGGAATACGGTATATATTCACCGTCACGGCACATCTTCCAAGGAAGCTGTTCGTGGGTGAAATTGACGATTTCCTGGGTCGGCTTGTCTTTCCAGGCGTCACAGATGGTTTTAATAGTCTCAAGCTCTTTGGCGGTTAACCTATCGGTTTTGGCTTCCCGTGTTTTGAGCGATATCATCTGTGCGCCTCTATCCAGGACCTCGACGCCTATCTTCCCCTTATCGAGCAAATCGTCGGTTATGGAAAAGAACACATCAGCGACGGGGCCATACTCCAACCGCCGGTATTTGACACCGCTCATGGGTTCAAGATCCTCGAAGTAATTCGTGAAATCGGCTAGATAGAGCAGCTTAGCCAGCTTGGTCTTCGGTATATTGCCGTGGTCGTTACAGCCGCGCTGGAGAAATGCGAAATACATCTGCCGAAATTTTTCGATATCGGGAACCTCTTCGAAGAAATCTGCCGCTTCAATACCGAATATGCCGGCCAATATTTCCAGTTCCTCGGTGCTCAAGTCGCGTTCGCCCTTTTCTACCATAATCCAGCGCTGCCGGCTCAAACCGAGCTTGGCGGCGACTTCCTCCTGGGTCAGGCGGGCCTGTTCACGGAGTTTGGTGACTTTTTCTGCTAGTTGTGGTGTGTTGCTCATATCTGGTATTGTAGCACCGCGCGATGGTGATGTCAATAATACATGACATGGCATGTTGTAATAACGAGACATTTGGGATGATAATGATTATGTAATTATTAGGAGATTATCGATGCTTACTACACAAACATATCTAGGACAACATAGTCATTATGGACCATTCACGGATGTCAACAGCCTGCCGGATGCGTCAGGCGTCTACGTAATCACGACGCAGGCCGTAAACGGGCAACACACTATCATAGATGTCGGGGAGTCACACAATATCCGTGAGCGCATTACCAACCACGACCGCGCCCAGCAATGGCTCCGGCACCAGATAAACGGAGTCTACGCCTGGACACTGCAGTGTGATGAACGGTCACGGATGTTGATCGAGACTGCCCTGCGTAGTACGTACCGGCCGGTGTGCGGGATACGATAGTATACACATCCAGACTATAATGACGCCTATGGTACGTCACACCCGCAGATATCGGTGAAACAGACAATCTATTAATCCCAGCCCAATCCTGCTCGGAGCCGTCGGACTACTTGCGGTAACAGCAATTCAAGTAAGACATTGATACCTCTACGCTAATCGTGGCAGCCATACTGCTTGGGGTGCTATTCATCCTGGGATGGTTGGCCGTTCATACGATGCGCCGCGGTGATCAGCTTGATCAGGGCTTACAAAAACTAGATTTCGACCAGATAGATGCCATAACCGGCCCTACATTCGAGCGGTATGTCGGTGAACTGCTCAGCGCCCGCGGCTTCCGCAATATCCGCTACACCGCCGCCAGTAATGATGACGGCATAGACATATTAGCGACGCACGATGGCCAGAAATATGCCATCCAGACCAAGCGCTATGCCGGCACATTACGCAAAGGGCATATATATCCCGTCCACGGCGCCCACGCCAGCAAAAAGTACGCTTGCGACAAGGCCATGGTCGTCACGAATAGCTATTTCACGAAACACGCCCGCGAATACGCGGAGATGGCGGGAGTGATCTTGGTGGACCGGGAGGAGTTGGGGTGGTGGCGGGAAGCGGCATAGACCGCTATGGTTATCAGCACAGAGTTATCGGGAAGTATTGATGTTTTTGCTGCTGCTGGCGCTAGCTGCGAAGTAAACTTTACTAGCGAGTCGAATATAACCTTTTGACTAGGGATAATGTCTATTACATACCTTTCGACCGCACGCGTGATGAGGTATAATCAAAGGGCTAATTCTTATCTGGATTCTTAGAATTCACACCATGGGGGAGGGTGTGTTTGTAAGAAGTCGGAGTGTACGAAACTAGTTGTATCTGGCCTCCGATAGAACATATCGGAAAGGATTAGTATCAGAACGAGCATCGTCATCACGGTACACATAGATTGTAATGGTGTTGATGAGATAAGTATTGAGATTGATGAGCCGCCCCCCGGAAAAGGTTAAAGCTCATAATCGGCATTTAAGGTAAATGACGGGCATTATCCAGGTAGTGTCCGTTTTTTATGCATAAGCATTGTACTTAAGCTTACTCGTAGAGTATATTCGCCGCGCGGAGAATAGTCAATACGATTCCCTCACTTTTACAGGGGTACAACTAAATAATAGTTTCCTCTTTGAGGATGAGCAGCACAATCAGGATAACTTCAATTACAATCATTATTGTCAAAAAGGGACGCTGGTAAAGCAGGCTTTCTAGCCAGAATATAGGGTTCCAACTGTAACGAATCTCCTCATCTCGGTAGCGGCTAAAGCGCTCTACGATGCTCGGTGACTTAATTAAGTCAGCCATGTCACGGTTGATGAGAAGTATGACTCTTTCAATATCATCTGTAATGCCAAAGTATTTAGGTAATAAAAAACGTCTTTCGAAGTCATCGTATTTAAAATGGTTCGTTCTTATAATAAGATCCTGAACTGCAAATTTTACTCTTAACGGAGGCGATAGTAGGTTAAGGTCACGTACATGAGATTTAAAGCTCTTATTAGAGTATTCCTCGTCCTTATTGATAACCGCCTTTCTTAGTTCATCTAAGTCAAACATCAGAACTTTATAGCTTTCTAATCTTCGATCTCTTAACCATTCGGAAGTAGCGCGTTTCCGAATGAGAATGGAGTTTATGAATGGCAATAATATGCCTCCCCCCAGAAAAGTAACCATTAACTCTATGAAGTGTAAGCTCTTCATTCTAGTACTACTTTTGTAAGTCCAATAATATCGCGATACGTGCACTATCATCTGGAAGATATTGTGGTTGATAGAGATTGTCGACAAGCTTGTCAAGCATTTGATGGGCTTTAACGAGTGACGGCGGCATAGTTCGAGGGTCGTATAAATCAGCCAATGAGCTTTCAGGAAATTCTGAGCGGGCATCGAGAATTTCTTGAGCTAATTGCTCTACTTTAGTTTTATATTCAGTGCTCACATTCTCTGGCCATGGGAAATTGTTGTAGACGATATCTTTTGAGTATCGGAAGTCACTTTTTAGGCGACCACCGACTGCGCGTACCCAGGCCATATGCATGCGGCTAGTGAGGATGCCGAAATGATAAAGAGAGGCATTCGGGACAGTGAACATGAGGTCACTGGCAAGTGTTTGTGGACTCAGAAAGCCTATGGGGATGTAATCTCGACGCTCGGAAGAGACTTTTGGGACTACGAGATAGTGCGCCACGGGTATGTTCGCGACGTGAAACCTTGTCGGATATTTTGCCAATAGTTGCGTTGGAAGACTTTTGCTTTCTGCGCGTAAAGCACGGACGGCCTCGACACGATGTAATATATGCGGCATAGCACGGAGCACGGACGGCGATATATCTTTAAGGACTAATACCCAACGATAGTAACGGTGAATGAATTCATGCGAACCAACCCATTTATAAAAATATGGCTCGGCAATAGGTTCGGACTGTAAAAATGCCTGCTTTTCTTGCTCGGTGAACAAGTAATTACCGCCGTCAATCGGCTTGTTACCGATACTCATTGGTGGTACGTCACAGATCGGCTTCTGTCGGCTTGTCACAACCAAATCCGGCGCATCCACCAAATACGGATTTATATTCTTCGGAAGGGTCTCTTTTTCATCACCGCGAATGTCATCGTACAGATACAGCCGCTTCACTGCCAAGTTTGTATAGCTGAAGCCTTCTATGATGCAGTAGACGGCCGCGATTCCCTTGCCCTCATTGCTCCAGCGGAATGTCTGATGAGCGAAATTGATGTGCAGGCCTTTCTGCAGCAGATAACTCCAGAGTACACCGACCTGCTCGCCCTGACAGATTGAATTCGTGGAGACAAAGGCGCACTGGATAGCCTTATTCCCTTCCATATACTTCGTGGCTTTGGCGTACCAGGCGGTGACGAAATCGAGGGTGCCGGAACCGCGTATGTTCTCGAATTCGGCGACGACTTGGGCCCGCTGCTCGATGGTCATCAGCTTGGAGCCGATAAATGGTGGATTCCCCAAAATATAATCCAGCCGCCCCGGCTCAATCACCTCCCCCCACGCCATCGTCAGCGCATTCCCATTCACGATATTCGCCCGCTTCGTCAGCGGCAGCCGCTTAAAGATACTACCGGACTGTTGCGAATACGCCAGGTTCATCTGGTGGTCGGTCAGCCACAGCGCCGTCTCGGCGATGAGCGCTGGAAATTCTTCGATCTCGATGCCGTTCATCTGGTCGACATTTACCTTCACGACGCCGTGTTCGCTGGTGTCGAGCCAGCCGGTCTGGCCTTTGTAGAGCTTTTCGAGGACGCGGTGTTCCAGTTTGCGCAGTTCGCGGTAGGTGATGACCAGGAAGTTGCCGCAGCCGCAGGCCGGGTCGAGGAAGGTCAGGCTGGCTAGCTTGTCCTGGAATTCGCTCAGCAGCTTCTGTCTGTCGCGGACACGCCGGGCAATTGTTTCGAATTCGGCGTATAGGTCGTCCAGGAACAGCGGCTTGATGACCTTCATGATGTTGCGCTCGCTGGTGTAGTGAGCACCGAGGTTGCGGCGGGCTTTTTCGTCCATTACGCCCTGGAACATACTGCCGAAGATGGCCGGGCTGACCTGGCCCCAGTCCAGATCGGCCGCTGCCAGCAATTCTGCGCGCATACTGCTGGTGAATGACGGCGTTCGGACGATTTCGCTGAACAGGCCGCCGTTGACGTACGGCAATTCCGCTAAGTCTTGGTCGAGGTTGGTCTGACGCTCCGACTCTGGCGTGTTGAGTATTTGAAAAATCTCCGTCAGTTTACCGCCGAGATCGGAGCCGTCAGAACTGGTGCGGTGCTGCAGATACCGCTCGAAGGTGCCGCGATCGAATATCCCGGCGTCATCGGCGAACAGGCAGAATACCAACCGAACGAGCAGTAATTCGAGGTCATGTCCGGTGTAATTGCTGTCGCGCAGCTGGTTGTGCAGCCGTGCCATGGTTTCGGCGGCTTTGCGGTTGACTGGGTCTTCTTCCTGGGGATTGCTGCTATCACGACCGGTTAAGAAACCGAACAGCTTTATCTTCTTGGGCAGCTGCTCCAGCGTGAAAGCCGTCTTTTCACGGGTTTCCAGATTGACCAGCTCGAAATGCCCGAAATCGGATACGATGATGTACATCGGCCGGTCCTTCTCGGATAAATTGTGTAGGTAGTCAAAAGCCTGTGTATTGGCGGCGCTCAGGTCGCGCCCGGCCGATTTCTGCTCCGCCAGCAGCTTGCCGGGCCAGAACATGTCAATGAAGCCTTGCCGATCGTCTATCTTCTTGACGGCATACTCGAAGTACGCGCCGTGCAGCTTGCGGTCGATACCGAAAATGTCCAAAAATTCGCTCCAGAAGCTTTGGCTTTCACCCTTTTCGTACGTTTCGCCTTGCCAGCGCCCGACAAAGACGGTGGCGCGGTGCTCGATTTCGTTCAGGGAGAGGATGGGCATGATAAAAACAGTTTATCAGAAACAGCCGGTTACGCTCATGTTGTCAAATAGATTCTGTGCCGATGCGGTTCTTCCGGATGATCTCATCGATCAGCTTGGCATGTTCCTCGGGAAATACCCAGCAGTCCTCGTGCTCGCCCGGCAGTTTGTAATGTGAATATGTCTCGCTGGCCGGCAGCAGCTGCTCGGCGTCTGGGCTGAACCAGGCGTCATCATCATTGCGGATGATCGCTACCTTCTTGTCGCGCAGCGCTTCGTGCAGGTTCTGGCGGCTGGCGAAACGGGCGATGCGGAAGACGCGCAGGATGTTTGCGCCGACGTAGACATAATTCCAGGCCAGCTTGCGGCCCCAGAAGCCGAGCTTGCCGCGCTGCCAGGCTGTGCTGAAGTCGCCCCAGACTTTGCGGCTGGCGCTGACGATCATCGGCCGGCCGGGCCAGTACGGCGGCCCGATCATGATGATCTGCTTGTTCTCGACGCTATTCGGCAGGAAGAAGCAGCCGGCGGAATGGGTGATGATGACGTCGGCTTCAGCGCTGTTGGCAGCCTTCCGGTAGCCGTATTTCTCAAGTTCCCGCAGCAGGATGTTGGTATGCCAGCTGCCCTCGGCGAACCCTGGGATGATATCGACGGTAGGATGTGCCTGCATCTAGACGTCCAGAATGAGGCTGACCGGACAGTGGTCCGACCCCATGACGGCGGGGTGGATGGCGGCGGCTGATACTTTGTCGCGCAGGCCTTTGCTTACCATGAAGTAGTCGATGCGCCAGCCGACGTTGCGGTCACGGGCCTTGTTGAAGTTGGACCACCAGGTATAAAAACCATTTCCCTTGTTGAACAGGCGGAAGGTGTCGATGAATCCATTGTCGAGGAAGGCCTGGAAGCCGCTGCGTTCCTCGCTGGTGAAGCCCTTCTTGCCGACATTCGGCTTGGGATTGGCCAGGTCGTCCTCGGTGTGGGCGACATTGAGGTCGCCGCAGAAGACGACTGGTTTTGCTGCTGAGGGCTTGCGGTTGGCATCGGCCGCCACCGGCCCGCCCTGCTCCAGTTGTTTGCAGTATGCCAGGAAGGCCGGGTCCCACTGCTGGTGACGCAGCGGGATGCGGCTGAGGTCGTCCTTGGCGTTAGGGGTATAGACGGTGACGGCCCAGAACTGCTCGAATTCTGCCGCGACCACCCTACCCTCGCGGTTCGGGTCGCCGTATGTGTCACCGACCAGGTCGTAGGCTTCGATGATGTCATTTGGGAAACCACTGGCGACCTGCAGCGGTTCGACCTTGCTGAAGATGGCGGTGCCGCTATAACCCGGCTTGTCAGCCGAGTACCAGTATTGATGATAGCCGGGCAGTTCCAGTCCGACCTGCTCCTGCCTGGCCTTGGTCTCCTGCAGGCAGAGTATGTCGGGCTGCTCGGTGGCGATGAACGGCTCCCACATGCCCTTTTTGATGACGGCGCGGATGCCGTTGACGTTCCAGGAATAAATCTTGATCATGTGACCATTATAGCCCAGTAATTGCTATACTGATTGCAATGTATACACGCGTCCTCCTCAAACTTTCCGGTGAGCAGCTGTCGGGCAAATACGACGGCGGCATCGATGCCGGGCTCTGTGCTTGGCTGGCCGATGAGGTTAAAAAGGTCGTCGACGCCGGCAGCCAGGTCGTCATCATGGTCGGCGGCGGCAATTATGCCCGCGGCGCCCAGCTGGCTGACTCGGCGGCCGGTAAGACCGGCATCGCCAGGGTGACGGCCGATAACATCGGCATGCTGGCGACACTTATGAACGCACTTGCCCTGTCGGATATCTTCAACGCGAATAACGTCCCGACCCGCGCCATCAGCAATGTCGTCGCTGAACAGGTCGTCGACCCGTTTACCCACCGTCGTGCCATCAGCCATCTGCAGAAACAGCGTGTCGTCATCGTGGGCGGCGGTATCGGCCGGCCCTACCTGACGACTGATACGGCGGCGGTCAGCCTGGCTCTGGAGCTGGGCTGCGAAGTCGTCCTCAAAGCTACTAAAGTCGACGGAATATATGAGAGCGACCCTGCCAAGAACCCCGATGCCAAACGCCTCGAATCCCTGAGTTATCAGCAGGCAGTGTCCGACCAGGCCATCAAGGTCATGGACAAGGCCGCTATGGGCCTGGCGATGGAGCACAACCTCCCTGTCGTCGTGTTTGATGCCATGCAACCGGATACCATATTGCAGGTCGTCGAGGGCCGTCCGGTCGGCACCAAGATATCCTGAGAGCCGCTCAGGCTGCTCAGTTCTAACATAGAGTTGCGGCTTCACGCAATTGTGTCTATAGTATTGTACATAATGATTTCAGGAGCAGACTGACATGGCATGGAAATCAAAAGCTGCGGCTTCCAGCTTGGCTGTCGTGGTCGCTCTCGGGGTCGGACATCGTAATGAACTGCTTGAATACGATAATACAGCAGCTGAGGTCGGTGACGCCATCGGTGCAGCAGCAGTCGGCGCCGTCGACGGCGGTATCGCAGGGGCCAAGCGCCTCGGCTCCAATGCCATAGAGGCAATAGGGAGTTGGAGCGGAGGATCATCGGACACGACTAGTGCCAATGAAGACGAGTCAGATGGCAATAAAGGTGTCGGAGCGCCTGGAAAACGCGGCCGCACCGGTGATAACAATGGCAACGATACTGAAGATGATCCGCTTGCCAGCTGTGTCGCCAAGATGCCGCTCGATGACCGTATCGGACAGACCCATGTCGTCGGTATCCCAGCTGACACGCTCGAAAGCGCAGCGGACGTATTCAGCGACGAGAGTGTCGGCGGAGTCCTGCTGATGCCCTCTCCAAAAGATGGTCCAGGTGAGAGATATATTTATAAATACACCAAGAACGGTGAGATCAAAGCTTTTATCAAGAAGCAGAAGTATAAGCCGCTGGTAACGACAGATGAAGAAGGCGGCTCCGTACAGCGTTACAAGGATATGCACGAACTGCCGTCAGCGGCGGAAGTGGCATCGTCAAAGACCCCGGAGCAAGCCGGCAAGATGATCGAGGAACATGGCAAACGGCTCAATCCGCTGGGTATCAACTGGATCCTTGGGACCGTCGTAGACCGCGCACAAGGTGATGACCCACCGCTCGGCGACCGCTTGTTCAGCCGTGACCAGGATGAGGTCGCAGCATTTGCCGCCGCTGAAGCAACCGGCTGGGAAAAAGCTGGCATCCTGCCGACGATGAAACACTGGCCGGGTGGTGTCGGTAGTGCCAACACGGACTACGAGGTCGGCATCACTCCGGACTTCAAACAGATCCAGAAGAAGGATTACAAACCGTACAAATACAAAGGTAAGATGTCCATCATGGTCTCAAATGCAGTGGTACCGGGACTTTCGGAAAAAGGCGTGCCAGTCAGTCTTAGCCGCAAAGCAGTCACCGGCCAACTTCGTGAAAAGGACAGTTTTGACGGCCTTATAACTGTAGATGCACTCAACGCTGTCGCCGTCAAAGCAACTGGCAAAAGTGTACCCGAAGCGGTGGCTGAGTCTTTTGCAGCCGGCGTCGATATGCCGCTGTATGTCGCAGACTCCAGCAGTCTTCGTGGCCAGATAAAAGCCTCCAAAAAAGCACTGAGAGCATTCGTCAAAGAAGATCCTGCTAACGAAGAGCAACTGAACGCCTCTGTCGTCCGTATCATGCGGGAAAAGAAGTTCACCTGTTGATTTGTGACGGAGGGAGGGGGATCCGACCTCGAGCTTGTGGCTCGACCCGCTGGTCGCTACGCTTCCGCGCGGGCTGTCGGGCGGGGATTGCCGACGTGGCAATCCCGTTCGAATCCCCCTCCTGGCTTCAACCAACTTAATAAACCCTATCTTTCGACAGGGTTTATTAAGTTGGCGGAGGGAGGGGGATTCGAACCCCCGAGGGCTTGCACCCAACACGCTTTCCAAGCGTGCGCCATAGGCCACTAGGCGACCCCTCCTGATTATCTGAGCATCTCGTACGTGCCTTTCGTTGCAAACTGTGCTCGGAGTAAACTCCTGCGCGCAGTCTTTACGATAGGCCACTAGGCGACCCCTCCAGGCGCATAGGTTATCATCTCATAACTGCAATGGTACGCAAAGCCCCTTCCCTCTTGTGCGTACCGATAGGACATACCATGGCGTATGTTTGCCTGTAGTAGCAAAAAAGCATATAGTAGGTTTACACATGTATATCGGAGCATGCGGATCATGAATTGGAACAAGGTCGCCGCTGTCACCGCCGGAGCTGTCATAGGTACCGGGGTCCACTACGGATACAACCCTCCGGACCCGGAACATACCGGGACTGTCGATTTCATAGGTTCACGTGCTTTTGCTGCCGGCAATGCTGCCGCCCGCCTCATCTTTGATACAGGATACGGGCTTCGGTACGGAGATGATGTCCCGGGTGCGGCTGACAATATCCGGATGGCGGCGACGGGCGTCAGTACTGGACTGAAGATGATCGTCATTGGCGCCTTACTGGGCGACTCCCGCTTTATGACAGAAGAGGAAGAGGTGTCCGAGACCGAGATGAGGTCTGCTTCGGAAACGGAGACGAGGGCGGCTTCCCGGGACCCGGTCGCCGTCCTGCCGATAAAAGCCGTCAGATCGGTCATCGGCAGCGAATTCAAGGACAATTCGTTCGGTGTCGTCAGGACGAATTTCAATATGGACGGCCTGAAGGCGGTTCCGGGTGCGGCCCCAGCAACGCTGGAGCAGGTACTGGGTAACGGCATGACGCCGATGGAACCTCAGAACGGCGCCTGCAAAGAAGCATTCGAGAGGTTCAAGAAACGCGCCCCCGGCCTGGCGGATGGGGCGACGAATTTCTGCTGGTCCGAGCAGCAACTTGGCAAACGCTGGAAGCCGCAAGGTATCGATACTTCCGGTACGACTGTCGGCCTCAAGATAGCCGGCAAGCCTGCCAATCAGCGTAACCTGATTATGATCTCGTGGTATTCATCCCTCCCGGAGACCGGGCAGGTTTCAAAACGGTCCGGCAAAGATGTCAACCGGTTGACGATCGTCGACCTCGACCGCAAGGTCCAGCGGAATATCGAGCTGGCCAAGCTTTGTGGCAAAAAGCTCTGCGCCTTCAACGAGCACGCCGGAGGTGTCGCATGGTTCGGGGACAAAGTCGCCGTGCCCGGAAAATTCGGTTTCAGTATGTTCGACTTCAGTAAAGATCTGCGACTGATACATGGGAAATTCGTGCTGGTCCGGTCGGGTGTCACTTTTAGCCCGAAGGCCGAAAAAGACAATGTCGGAATAGGCGACACGGTCATGGTCGACCGCTCCGTCGTGCCGAACCGTATCAATTCGGCAGCATATCTCCGCGTCGGCAAAACCAATGTCTTCACCTGGCATATGAACCGTTCCGGCACTGATTTCGACTTCCCGGCACGGGAGGCAGGATCCAATAAGCCGCTGTCACCAAGCCAGTCGGTCATTCCCGTCGATAAGAATCGCTTCCAAGGAGTCGGCTCCTACAAGAACAGGAACATCGCAGTGGGCGGTGGGAAGATCCATGTCTGGCAAAGCGGCAAAACGGTCAACACCCGTCAGCTGATGCATGGTACGCCCGAGTCGATGGCCATCAATCTCCGGACGAACAAAGTTGTCATACCGACTGAGAATGACCCGGCTGGTATGGGAGACGACAATCTGCGGACGTACCAGGTCGTCAGCATACCGCTCAAAAATGTCGTCCAGTAGGCCCGCATCAAGCGGTTTGAAGCACGCGTCCTGACAATCAGCTGTGTAATCCTGCTATCAGGGGCAGGAATTTGTAAAAACGCCTTGCGGTTAAAATGCTTGCAGCGGTACACTAGTACAAATGCCCATCATCCAGTTAGAAGACGTCAGTAAACTGTACGGCTTCGGCGACGCCGCTACCGTGGCGCTTGACGAAGTCTCCCTTCATATTGAAGAAGGTGAGTTCGTCGCCGTCATGGGGCCGAGCGGTTGTGGCAAATCAACTCTTATGAATATCATCGGGTTGCTCGACCGGCCGTCGCACGGTTCGTACACGCTCAACTCGCGTTCCGTCGCCAAACTCCGCCCCAACCGCGCTGCCAAATACCGCCGCGACACCATCGGCTTCATCTTCCAGAACTTCAACCTGCTCCCCCGCCTCACGGCCCTCGAAAACGTCGCCCTGCCGCTGGCCTATAAGGGTACTTCCCTGACCCGCCGCTCGCGCCAGGCCAGTGACATCCTGGCCCGCGTCGGGCTGCAGCACCGCGAGTACTACTATCCACGGCAGCTGAGCGGCGGTCAGACGCAATGCGTCGCCATCGCCCGAGCCCTGGTCAACAACCCCAAGCTTATCATCGCCGACGAACCGACCGGCAACCTCGACAGTGCCGGCTCGCGGCTGGTCATGGAACTGCTCAGTGAGATCCACAAGGCGGGTAACACAATTTTGTTTGTAACGCATAATCCGGAGCTGACGCGATACGCCAGCCGCGTCGTGTACATGCACGATGGCGCCATCGTCCGTGACGAGGAGACGGCGATCGGTGAGGTTGCAGCCACTGCCAAGCGCGTCATGTATACCGCCCCGACGACCACCGTCGAAGACGATCTGGCGGGCGTATCGACACTTATGAACCATCTGCCGGAGGTCGAGGCTGGCGAGTCGATGTCGCTCAAGGAAAAGACCCGCAAGGTCCGGCGCAGCAAGCGGGTACGGCCATGAAGTCGGTTACCCGGGGCAACTTCAAGACGGCCGTCAACTCCGTCCGGAGTTCGAAGTGGCGCAGCCTGATGACCATGATGGGCATCATCATCGGCATCGTGTCGGTGGTGACGGTCGTCAGTATCGGTGAAGGCGTCAAGCAGCAGGTAGTCGCCCAGACCAACCGCCTCGGCAAAGACCTGATCACCATCCGGCCGGGCCAGATCGTCAAGCGCGACAAGGATGGCAATATCACCAATGTCAATCTATTCGCCAGCTACACCACGGCCGGCTCGCTGACCAATGACGACGTCAAGGTGGTCCAGCAGACGAAAGATATCAATACTGCGGTACCACTCAGCATCATCGCCGGTTCGTTGTCGCTCGATAAGAAGCAGTACCCCGAAGCTGTCATGATCGGCACGACGCCCGACCTGCCGAAGGTGCTCCACCAGAAGATAGCCTACGGCGATTTCTTCACCAGCGATGACAACAATCAGAACGGGGCCGTCATCGGCGCCAAGGTCGCCCAGGAAGTATTCGGCCAGGACGTACCGCTGGGCCAGGCATTCGAGTTCCAGGGTCAGCCGTTCGTCGTCCGCGGTATCTTCGACGAGTTCAAGACGACGCCGCTGGCGCTCGAGACCGACTTCAACCGCGCAGTATTCATCCCCTATCAGGTCGCCCAGGACATCACCAGCAACAAGGCACTGATATATGAGATCCTGGCGCAGGCCAAGTCGCCAGCGGCTGCCCAGGCTGCAAGTACCGCGGTTACGACCAACCTCAAATCCGCGCATGGCAACCAAGAGGACTTCACTGTCCTCAAAGCCGGTGAGACGCTCAACGTCACAAGTAACATACTGAACCTGCTGACCTATCTGATCGGCGGTATCGCGGCCATCTCGTTGCTTGTCGGCGGCATCGGCATCATGAACGTCATGCTGGTGTCAGTCACGGAGCGTATGCAAGAGATTGGCATCCGCAAAGCGATCGGCGCCACTTCCAGCCAGATACGCAATCAGTTCCTGGTCGAAGCCACCGTGTTGAGTATCCTCGGCGGCATCATCGGAGTTATCCTGTCGCTTCTGATAAACGTGCTGCTGCGTATCTTTACACCCCTGCAACCGGTCATCAGCTGGCAGGTCGTGGCCCTGGCCGCCGGTGTGTCTCTGGCTGTCGGTATCATCTTTGGTACTGCTCCTGCTCTGAAGGCGGCCCGTAAGGACCCGATCGAAGCGCTGCGCAACGAATAAGGCTCCTGTCTGTAGTTGACAAAGCTTGCATAACATAATAATATAGCGCAATGGAAACAAGATCTAGGATCGGACTTGGCGTCGCTACCATCGGGCTTGCGATCGGTGGCTTCTCCCTGCACGAGATAGCAGACGTGAACGAAGAACGTAATGCTGCACTGACCACTACGGTTGAGACTGCACAATCTCAGGGGGTCAAGGATTATTGTCTGGAAGAACTCCGCGAGACACATTCCGATGCACAACTGGATGAAGCAGTTGCTTCAGACGCCTGTACAGACAGCAATCAGGCGCCTCAGGCAGTCGGGAAAGTCAGGGCGGCTGTCGCATTCGAAAGGGATGTAACTGACAGATGGCTCAAGACTTTGGGCATCGGTACGCTCGCGACGATCGTAGTCACCGGTGGTGGATTGAACCAGGTTGGGCGCCGCCGTCCTGAAGCCATCGCTTCGTACGCCAGCTAGAACATTGCGTAGATCGCGCCAGCCCCTGCGGCAGACATCAGCAGTACGACGAACCAGCCTATCCAGGTCGTGGAAGGCTTGTTGGTCCATTTGCCCATGATCTTGCGGTTGCTGCTCATCAGGACGATGAGAAGCAGTATCAGCGGTGCTACGAGCCCGTTGGCGATAGCTGAATATATCAAGGCCTGGATCGGGTCGATGCCGATGAAGTTGATGGCCAGGCCGACCATCATGGAGATGATGATCATGCCATAGAAGGCATGTGCCTGGTTGAGCTTGCGGTAGAGACCTTCCTTCCACTTCAGGCTCTCCGCGATGGCATATGAGCTGGAACCGGCTAGCACAGGGATGGCCAGCAGACCGGTCCCGATGATGCCGATTGCGAACAGGAAGTAGGTGGCGTCTCCGGCGAACGGCCGCAGCGCTTCGGCGGCCTGGGCTGCGGAGGTGATCTCGGTAATGCCGTTCTGGTGCAGCAAGGCGGCGCAGGCAGCGATGATGAAGAACATGACCAGGTTACTCAGGAACATGCCGGTCCAGACGTCAATGCGCATGCTTTTGACATCTTCCTTGCTGGTGGCGGTGCGGCGCATACGGAGCGTCGTCTTGCCCTTCAGAATCTCTTCCTCGACTTCTTGGGAAGTCTGCCAGAAGAACAGATAGGGGGAGATGGTCGTACCGAGGATGGCACAGATAATCAGCAGCTGGTCCTTATCGAAGCCGATCTGCGGCACGACGGCGTGTTTCAGTACGGTGCTCCAATCCAGATTGGCCAGTAGCGTCGAGAATATGTAGCTGAGCAGTACCAGGGCCAGCCATTTCAGATATTTGGCATAGCGGACGTACGGCGTAAAGATCTGTAGCAGCAGGCTGATGACGCTGAAGCCGATGACCAGGCCGGCGAAATTGAGGTTCGGATTGAACAGCTGCATGGCCTTGGCCATGGCCCCAAGGTTGGCGCCGATGTTGATGGTATTGGCGACGAATAATAACGTCGTGCAGGCGATCAGTATCTTTTTATTGAAGTGGACCCGGATGTTCCCCGCCAGACCCCTGCCCGTCACGAGGCCGATACGGGCACACATTTCCTGGATGACGGCCATCAGCGGGAATGTCAGCGGTGCCATCCAAAGGAAGTTGAAACCATATTTGGCACCAGTCTGGGAATAGGTCAGGATGCCCGACGGGTCGTCATCTGACGCGCCGGTCGTCAGTCCGGGACCCAGCATGTGCCAGTAGTTGCCCGACTTCTTGAGCAGTTTGTTCTCGGGCAATGAGTCACGGACGTGCAGCCCGGCCGTGATCGTCTTGTCGAGCATCGCCGCAGGCAGTTCCGCACCCTTGGTGATGCCGGCTGTGATGAAGTTCCTTGGTTTTTTAGACATATGTTTTGGGGTTCGTTGTTTGTTTATAAACGTTAGCGCTATTATACCACATGTTGCCGGCTACTTTGTCTTGTTGCCGGATTTAGTCGGCACAGTTGCCGGTTGAGACGGCGCGGTCCTGTGCCTGGGCCTGGCTGATGGCCGAGGTCAGCTGCGGCGTTGACAATGCATACCCGACACTGTCGTAGGTGGTGGATTGGGCGAAGATGACGCCGATGACCGAGCCGTCGGCCATGATGACCGGTCCGCCGGAATTCCCGGGGATGACCTTGGCTGCCAGACTATATACTTCGCGCTCGGTCAGGCCGTTGCCGTAGATGTCCCGGCCGCGGGCAGTGAACTCGTCAATTATCTGGGCGCCGCCGGCCGTCAACGGACCGCCACCCGGATAGCCGAGCACGGCGGCCTTTGTACCGCGAGGTACCATTGATTCGCGTACCAGCAGCGACGGTCCGGCCAGGTTCTGGGCCCGGACGATGGCGAAGTCCAGGTCAGGGTCGAACCAGACGGCTGAAGCCGAATGGGAGCCGTTGGCATCCTTAACATAGGGTTGGTTGACGCCGGCGATGACATGGGCGTTGGTGACGACCAGATCGCGGCCGATGACGAACCCGGACCCATCGACGACGCCCCCGCAGCCAAGGCCCTCGAGCTTGACGGTAGACAGTTTGGAGCGGTCAATCGCCTGTTGCAGCTCCGGGCTGATGCCTGGGACGGTCGTATCGCCCTCATGGACAGGTTCGTTACCGGCAAAGACCTGCGGGAAGCCGTTCGGGTCGATCAGGCGGCCCAGCTTGGTGATGATATCCGGGGCTGATGGCAATGCACGGTTCATGTATGAGATGACCTGCGAGCCACGGATCTGCTGCTGGGCGCCTTCCGATGGTAGCGTCAGCAGTATCGATGCCGCCAGCCAGGCGGTTACCACGAGCGTGATCGCGCCGACCACTGAACCGCCGTAGCCATCGAATTTATTTATCTTGAGCCGGGGCTGCAGCCGCTCCTTGAGCTTGGCACCGAGGTACTCGCCGACCGTCAGGAATATGAAGGCGCTGCCGAGCGTCGTAAGGATGGTCATGAGCGAGCGCGACGTCGACGTGTCAACAAACTTGGTGGTGTATTGCTCGAGCCAGGCGCCGAGGAACAATCCGCCGATAAATCCGACCGTCGAACAGACCTGACGGATAAAGCCGATTTCAAACCCGCGGAACAGCGCACTGAGCAGCATGATGATGATAAGTACATCGAGCGCGTTCATGATGGCAGGAACCTATGATACCTGTTGTATTTCATGCTAATCACAGTGTATCAAACGAGCGGCCGATCGGGCTGAGGGACTGCTGAAGCGCCCTTTGGATAAACGACCAGATCGTCGCCGTTCCGTCCCCAGGCCTGCAGGACGTTCTCGACGATACGCCAGGCTGAGAGCACCTCATCGCTGGTGGTGAACAGTGTATGGTCTCCGCGGGCGGCATCGACCAGGACACGTTCGTAGGCGTCGGGGTTGGCGGTCGGGCCGGATCCGCCTGCGTCGAAGGATTGGCTGTAATTGAAGTCCATGACGACCGACTGCAACTCATCGGCGAAGCCCGGCTTCTTGGCGTTCAGATGCAGGCTGATGCCTTCGTCCGGCTGGATGTTGAAGACCAGCTCGTTGGTCGCCGAGTCATTACCGGCGACGTCGTCCTCGGACGGCTTGAAGGCGACACGGATATCCGTCAGCTTACGGTCCATGGCTTTGCCGGTGCGGATGGTCATCGGGACACCCTGCCAGCGCTCGGTATCGATCATGACAGTGAGGGAGGCGTACGTCTCAGTGTTCGTGTCCGGGTCGCCGACTTCATCGCGGTAGCCCTCGTACTGGCCGCGGACGGCCTGGCGCTGCACACTGTCCGGCTGGATCGGCTTGATCGAGCGCAGCAGCTTCTGTTTGGCGGCGTGGATAGCCGGGCTGCCCAGCTCCTTCGGCAATTCCATGGTCGCGACGGTCAACAGCTGCAGCAGGTGGCTCTGGATGAAGTCGCGCAGCGCGCCGACCCCTTCATAAAATGCCGCCCTGCCCTCGATAGTTATCTGCTCGTAGGCGGTGATGTCGATGCTGGCGATGTGCCGGTTGTTCCAGATGGTCGAGAACAACGGGTTGAACAGCCGGAAGGCCAAAATGTTCTGCACTGTCTCTTTGGCGACGTAATGGTCTATCCTGAACAGCTGGTCTTCGCGGAACCACTCGGCCGTCTCATCGATAAGGGCTTCGGCTGACTTCGTATCGTAGCCGAAGGGCTTCTCGACAAGCAGCCGTGTCTGTGCCTTGTCGTGCCGGCAGCTGGCATTATGGCCGTGCTGTCCGAGGTTGCGGATGATCGGCTCGAACATCTGCGGTGGGATCGACAGATAATACAGCCGGTTCATACAGACGCCGACCCCGGCTTCGATGTCATTGATATGGGTCAGCAGCGCGTCGTATTCGGCGCCGTCCGTCTGACTCATCTGCTGCATCTGCAGGGCTGCCTGTAAGCGGTCCAGGCCGGCCTCGTCGGGGACGGCGCCGTCCCGGCTGACGGACGCGCGGAGGTTGGTAATAAGCTCATCAGCGGTCACCTCGCGCCGGGTGATTCCCAGGATGACGCTATCGGCGTGCAGCAGCCCGGCGCTGAACAGATGGTAGAGCGCCGGCAGCAGCTTGCGCTGTGCCAGGTCACCGGTGATGCCGAAGATTATGATGATCACCGGCTCACGGCTGGCTTGGGTGGCTGGGGCGATGGGGCCGCTCATGCCGCTTTCTGTTCGCTGCTTGTCTTGTCGTTGAGGGCGTGACCGCCGAACTTGTTTCGCATGGCTGCCAGCAGCTTGGTGGCGAAGTTTATCTCGCCCTTCTGGCTCTTAAGCCGGACGTCGAACGAGGTCTTGATCGCTGGCAGTTCGATTCCCTTTTCCTTCGCGGTTTCAAGCGTCCAGCGGGCTTCGCCCGATTCGGCGACCGAGCCGTCGATGCCGCTCAGCGTCGGGTTCTCGTGCAGGGCTTCGGCCGTCAGCCGGTTGAGGCCGGAGGTGACGATACTGCCCTGCTGCCACAGATTGCCGGCTGCCGCCAGGTCGAGGCTGTCATAGGGGCCCTCTTGCAGCATGCGGTAGCCTTCGGCCAGGCTTTCCATCATCCCGTATTCGATGGCGTTATGGACCATCTTGACGTAGTGGCCAGATCCGGTGGGCCCGAAGTGGTGGTAACCACCTGATGGCTTTGCAAGGTCAGCCAGGGCCGGTTCGACTGCCTCAAATCCGGCAGTATCACCGCCGACCATCATACAGAAGCCGTCCTTAAGTCCCATGATGCCGCCGCTGGTACCGATGTCAATCAGGCTCGAGCCCTTGTCGTGGACCTGCTGTGCGTGCCGGCGGGTCAGGCGGTAGTCGGAGTTGCCACCGTCGATATACACCGTACCCTTCGGCAGCAGCGTGAACCAGCTTTCAAGTTCGCTCTCGATGATTGCCGCCGGCAGCATGATCCACAGGACGGCCTGCTCGCCGTCCTTGAACTGGGCAGCTACATCCTCCTTGCTGTAGGCGCCGATAGCACCGAAGGCGACGGCGGTGTCGACCTTCTCGGGACTGCGGTTATGAGCGATGACGGTGTGGCCTGCCTTGGTAAGTTTCTCGGCGATCTGCATCCCCATGCGCCCAAGTCCTGATATCGCTATTTTCATTCGTCTCCTCCTGTTATGTCGGTCTGATGGTATGCGGCAGCGCTATGCTACCTGGTCATTATATACGTAGGATTCCGGCAGCTGTTTGATAATCTGTGCCGGTTGGATATCCAGGCTGACTGTCTCAAGCTGCAGGCGCTCCAGGGCGGCACGCTTCTCGGCGCCAAAGGCGAATACATAGGCCACCGTCAGCTGCTGCAACGCCTTGGGCGTCAGGGTGATACGGATGAATCCCGGGGCTTCGTATCCGGCCGTCATATCAGCCGAACTGACCGCTGGTGAGCGCGGCAGGCAGCCGGCGATATGGCCGTCGGCGCCCATGCCGAACTGGCCGATGATCATATCGGCTTTGCGGGCCTGCTCAGTAAAATCTTGGGCGTAACGGAGGCAAGTTTCATCAAGTGATACGTCTGCGTGCAGCACGGGCAATACCTTTGCCTGTTTCGGCAGGAAACCCGTCTGGTCCAGCTGGAAAGCGTTGGAATCCTTGTGGCCGAGCGGACCATAGCGCTCGTCGGTAAGCATGATGGTCAGCCGCGCGGTCATCTCGTCTGGTATCTGCGCCATGACGCCTACGGTCAACGGTATGTTCGATCCGCCAGGCACCAGCCAGAGGATATCCTTGCCGTCGCCGAGCTCTCGTAGCAGCCGGTCGCGCAGCGGTTCAAGGCCGTCCTGGAGTGTTGGGATCCGTATGAATTTCATATATACATGATACACCGCGGCTACAACTACATCCATCAAAAACGAATATGGCTATTGACAAGAAGCTAAAAACAAAGTACAATAATATTAATCAGTTTCAGGAAGCTTTTATGGCAAAGTATGATCATCATTCACAGACCAGGCCCGATTGGCAGACCCATGAGGGTTACACGCTTGTTTCCGACGTAACATTTCAGATTATGGATGACCTGGATGATTTGAAACCGGCTCGAATCGAATCAGCAAGCATGAGTCTTACTAATGCCGTCAAGGATAAAAAGATAAGGGGTAGTACTGCTTCCCTCTATATAACGACTGCTGCTATGACTGAGGCGATTCCAAGCGCAAATAGCATAAGAACTGGAAATTACGGGGTGACAAAAGAAGATCTCACCAGAGCCAATCGGCATGATACGTTTGAATCGGGCCTTGGAGATATCAATTTTAGTTGGCACTTCACCCCGGCTTTGGCGAGCGCGGTCGTGGAACAGATGGTAGACGAAGAACGTTTGGAAGACGACGAAGTCGAAGAATGGAAGCTGCGGGATTGGGCAGATGTCATAGGTACCGGATGGTTCAGTAAACTAACGCATAGCATGGCGTACGCCAGGAACGGTACGTACGGTGCCTTCGGACGTTATCCACATCAATACGCTAAGGGTGCGCTTGCGGACCTGTTCAAAGCTAATCATGTCATAGCTGAGAATACTGAGCAGCTCTTTGATATAAAAAATGCAACCGAACCAGAGACTGGCGAGACCTACATTACGGCTATGCCTACAAAAGCTGTCCGTAAAGGGCTACGCAACGGGTTGCATCAACGTGGAAATTCTGCGGGCTGCCCAGCCGCTAGATTTGGGTCGATGATCTATGACCATATGCCGGACAGTGATCCCCATACAAAGAATCTCATCTCATCCGGTCACGCAGTGCTCGTTCCTGAGCGATCAAATGAAACGGAGATAATGCTCCGGCAGGAGTGGTCACCGATCGATGTCAGTTTGCTGACACTGGCAAAGAAGATTGGACAATACGAGGAACTGTACGGCACTCCCCGCGTGGAGGCGACGGTCGATGACTACTACCGGTTTACGCACCTTACGAATGCTAGCGATTGATCATCTGCTGTACGCCCCGCCGCCCTTGATGTGCACCAGCCGCGTGATCTTGCCGTCGAACAGCAGATGGCTGAAGTAGCCGACCAGTGCTGCCCCGTACAGTACCAGCGCAGTGTCCAGGTAGGTGGCATTGTAAAAATACGGCACGGCTACGATCGGCAGAGGCACAAGGATCATCGCGCCTTTGCTGTGCGTCCAGCCGCGGTGGTGGCTCAGGATCGGCGTCATCGCCAGCAAGCCCAGGAACGCTGCAGCCGTGATCCGGCCGTCGAAGATCAGCAGGATGTCGGCGATGAATGCCAACCCATAGAATATATCCTGGCCTTTGGAGTTAGTGTCGATGTCTGGGAAGAGTCCGAAGAGTATCGAGATGACGAACAGGCCGACCAGCAGCTGTATATCGCTGATGAGGTAATGGTTGCTGCCGAGTACTGACTGAGGTGCGGCACTGAGTGCAGCGACATAGGCGCCGTTGCAGGCAGTCGCTCCGATGATGTGGCCTTTGTATCCGGGCATGGTCAAACTTTAGCATTTAGCGGACTGTGTTGGCAATAAAGCGGGCTAAGTCTGCAATGTTATTGCGCAAATTCAATATTGCGTCTAGAGTGCTATAGTCTGAACAATCAGGCATCCATCTCGGGGGAGAATGGAGAAACTCCGTGAAATCACGGACGCTCGTAACAATCGGTGCTTCGGCTTCGGCCTTGGCGGTAACTGCGACCCTCGCGGGTTTTGGTGCATCGCCAGCATCGGCAATCACGACGAAGGAGGCCGTCAAAGTAGCGTACGCACGCTGCGGCAATACGTATGTGATCCAGAACGAGAAGCACTCCAAGTTGCTGCTCGACGGGGTCGTCTACGGCACCTTCGTGGTCTTCACCAAACGGTTCGACGATCTGAGCGCTACGACGTGCAACGTCATCGTTCCGGCCGACAAGATCAAGGGTAAGCGACACACGCTGTACCAACAGGGTGAGCTGCTGAGGTCTGACGGTAAGATCGAAGAGTTTGCGCACAAGGGTGTCCGGTACAGCGGGACGTTCACGTCGCATACGCATTTCGAATTCGGTACCGACGTTCACATCGCGGCACAATCAACCGTACCCGGTACGAAGGAACGCGCCAAGTCCGGAGTGCTCGTGATTGAGAATACCGACTAGTTCGGTACGGCTGGCCGTAGGTGCTGTGACCATCAGGTCGGAGCTTCTAAGCTCACACAGTACCCCGGCCAGCCGGCTTCTCATGTCTCCCCTGCAACATCCATGAAAAACATCAGTCATGCTGATGAGCCGTAGTCGGCGAAATGTTGCAGATCCATAGCAGTGGGTTAAAAGCCGAGCCGCAACAGAAGTGCACCGGCAACAGCTAGGATTCCCGCATATCCCAGCAATTTACGGAAGCGGCTGCGGCCGCTGCGGGCCTCGGCGATACCCCACCACAGGAGTGCGGCGTAGGCGATAAAAGCGCACAGCGTCTGGAAGAAACCAGGATATACGACAACTGCCAGGATGATGAAGACCGTGAATATGATCAACGGGAGGTTCGGTGCTTCGGCGATGACGTACTTGCCTTTGCGGCCGTTAAGGTCTTTGAATATCCAGTCCATATAGTATTTGGCGCGTGCCATAGTGCGTCTCCTTACGTTTGCGGGTCAAATTCGTCCGCGATCTCACGGTTCAATATCTTCTCGATGACATCCTCGATGGTGATCACTCCGATGACCGGATCTGATGGATCCGCCCCGTCATGTTCCTTGTCATCGCGGACCAGGAACAGGTGGCTCTTCGTCTGGATGAACCGGCTCAGCACGGTGTCGAGCGGGCTGTCATGCGGTACATCGAATATCTTATCACGGTAGACGTGGGACACCGGCACCGGCAGTTCTTCGCCGAGGATATCCTTCATGTACAATATGCCGACGTACGTAGCTTGTGTTCTGTCGTACACCGGGAACCTTGAGTGTCCGAGCCGTTTTAGCTGGGAAAGCAGCTGCATATCGATGTCGTCGTCCGACTCGACGGTATCTACGCTCGCGAGCGGGGTCATGACATCGCGGGCCGGTACGCGCGAGTACTCCAGGGCGCCGCTGACGATCCGGCTCTCATCGATGTCTATGCCGCTGCTGTGACTATGTTCTTTGGCGTGTTCATCTACCAGATGCGTCAGCTCCTCGCGGGTGAAAATTGTGGGTAGTTCCTCGCCGAGTATGCGGTCGAGGAGTATAGACAGCGGCTTAGCGATCGGCCAGAACAGTATGAAGATGACATTGAGCAGCCAGAAGAAGTGGCGGCTGAACTTATAGCCGCGCCGGACAAAGATGGTCTGCGGAATAATCTCACCGAATACCGTTACCAGGGCCGTCGTGATAAGCCCCGCCAGCAGTCCGCCAGCTACAGATTCCAGTACGAGTGACAGTGCTGCCACGACCGCCGTACCACCCAGCAGGATACAGACGATCAGGTAGGTGCCGTCTTTGCGGTATTTGTACAGCCTGGCAGCGACCTTGTCGCCATGGGCTGCCTTGCGTTTCAGTTCGGCGGGTCGGACCATCATCAGGCCGATGTTGAGTCCCGAGAAGACAGCTCCGAACGACAGCAGTAAGAATGCGACGAGGATCGTGAGAGGTACTGACATCGGGCTAAGTACGTACGGCGGCGTTAGTATCAGCAATGCGTGTCATATATAGAAGTATATGATACGGTAATTCCAATGCTGCCGCAAGCATTACTGCAGGTCAGGCTGTCGTAGCTTGCAAGTCACGACCAGCTTTTAATATCCGGGCCATCCACAGCAGTTCATCGTAGATCTTGCCGAGGTTGCGGTCGTAGCGGGCTCGGTGCTCGTCCTTGATAGTGCCGTCCTTGTTGAACAGATCCTGTACCCGCGGGAAATAGATATCCCATGACAGTACGACCAGGCCGGTCTCGCGGATTGCCGGCACCAGAGCCTCGACGGCCCGTACCCCGCCCCAGTTGCCATCGCTGGCGCCGGCTAGGGCGACCGGCTTGTGGTTGTAGGTTTGCAGCTCGCTATCGAGCATCCGCTTCAGGCTGCCCGGGAAGCTGTGGTTGTACTCCGGCGTCACGATGAAGAAAGCGTCAGCCTTGGCGGTGATCTCGCTGTAGCGTGGATCCTTGCCTTCCGGGTCGTTGCCGTCTCCCGGGAAATTGAAGTCCACCGGGTCGACGAAAATAATCTCGACATCTTCCAGATTGCGTCCGAACTCAGCCACATAATGCGCTGCTTTGATTGATTCACGCTGGACACGGGTGGTGCCAGCCAGGACGGCGAGGGTGAGTTTGCCCATGTAGACAGTATATCTTATCCCGTAACCGGACGAATCTAATTGTTGACTATATTCAGCTTATGTAGTATAATCTCCCGTTATGAGAAATATGAACCGCCTATCATTCACTACTAACATAGAATCTTTCGAAGATGTTTGCGCCGATGCCAGGGAAACGGCTGATTCGTACGACGAAAGCAATCTTTTTGATGGTGAGACTGACTGGCAATTCAAGCCTGACCCGCGAACCCTCCGTATCGAAGGTGGTCCTGAAGTAGGTGGATTTAATAGCTTGACCGACGCGGCCGCCCCTCCTGATCCGGCCGACCCTGTCGACATCCCGAATGGTCGTAGTCTGCGCAAGCGTGTAGGCTCACTATTGGCCGTCGCTGCTATGGGTATCTTTGTAACTAAAGAACCGGCTAAAGACACGAAAATCACGATTGTCGACCTCGGCGATTGTCCTGACAAGTAGATAAGTACATACAATTTTTGGTATAATCAGTGCATATGCTTCGTCGTGCCTAAAAATCACAGCAAACAGCAATACAAATAGTATGTAACAACAGAAAGGTTCTTGGTTTTGTACCATATTTTTGCGGCTGAAGCAGCCGGCATAGAAACAATCCGCGAAGTCACCGGCGTGCTGGAGCGCATTGCCGATTCATTCTTCAACCTCGATTCGCTGCTCAAACTTGGCCTGTTCCTGGTCATCGCCATCGGGGGTGGTCGGCTGGTAGCTGCCATACTGCGCCGGGTCGTCGTGCTCATCGGCAAGCAGGCTGACAGGACGGAAAGTCTGGAGACGGTCAACCGGCTACGGCGTTACGAGACGATCATCGTCCTGTCGATCGCCATCATCCGGACGTTGTTGGTGCTGTTCGCGCTGTACCTGTGGTGGGTGACCGTCCAGCCGACACAGAAGCCATCCGCCCTCATCGGAGCCAGTGCCCTGCTGGCCATCCTCATCGGTGGTGCCCTCGGCCCTGCCCTACGTGATATTTCCGCTGGAACGGTCATGATGGCTGAGCAGTGGTACGCCGTCGGGGACCATGTCCGCCTGGAGCCGTTCATGGAGATGCAGGGGGTCGTAGAACGTGTGACGCTGCGGTCGACCAAGATCCGCGGGTTGAACGGCGAGGTCATCTGGGTCAATAACCAGTATATCCAGGCAGTCCGCATTACGCCGAAAGGCATCCGCACCATCGCACTCGAGCTGTTCGTGTCCGACCTCGACAAAGGCCGTGACCTGGTGGAATCAACCAACCGACGGTTACCAGGCGGTGAACTGCTTGTCATCAGTCCGCTGCACATCATGACCAGCAGCAAGGTCGGCGACAAACTCTGGCACATCACCGCTATCGCCGAGACGGCGCCTGGCCGGGAATGGATGATTGAGAAGTATGCCATCGAGGTCATGACTGAGATAGATGAGAAGCGCAAGCTGAACCTGTTGGCGACCGACCCGATCGCCCGCTATGCCGACGATGACGCCGAGAAGCGTTTCGCCCGTGCCATCAACAACGCCCGCAAGGATCCTAAGATGCGGAGCGGCATGATGACTATGAAGCGGCCGTTGCGTCCGGCCAAGTCAGTAAAGGCGGATAAGCCCTCGCAACAAGGGAATTCGGAAAAGTGATTACGCTTGTACTTAGTTGACAGTCAGCGTAAAATAGTAACTTAGAAGCGAGAAGTAGAGATGATATTGTTCAGACATGGTGAATCAACGCGCAATGACGGTTCGAACCGGGCTGACCCGGACCCCGCATTGACGCTTCGGGGCGAAGCAGAATCCCGCCAGCTCTTCGCATACCTGGCCGGCCGCGGTATCGATGGTATGGTCGCATCATCACCCGCACAGCGGACTGTCCGGACATTCGATGTCGGTACGGTCGATACTCCCCTGGCCTCCACGAGCCGCTTTATCAGCGCTGATTTCGAAGAGATCGATATGGGCGTCTACACTGGCATGACCAAACAGGAGATCTTTGCCATCCCGGGCGTCCAGGATGAGATAGACGAGTTAGGCAATGATTGGCGTCCGAAAGGCGGCGAAAGCGTCACCGACAGAGCGGAAAAGATGTACGAAGGGCTTGAAAGATTCGGAGATTCGGTGGCCGCTCTGGATGGCCACAGCTTCGGGCTGAAGGCTCTGATCGGCGTCCGGCTGGGCTGGTCGCGGCAGCAGATATTGGAATATAGTATCAGCAATGCAGAAGCGGTTGAATTTGATATATTCGAACCCGCTGAACCGGTCCGGTTATTCAAGCCGGATGTGTCGGACGAATTCCCTGACCTCTAAGGCCTATAGCTCGTTATGTATCTTGGAATGCTAGGCCTTACTGTTCCAGCTCATGGATACGCTTGTGGTCAAGGCCATAATAATGGCCGATCTCATGCCACAGCGTATGGCGGATCTGTTCCAAAAATTCTGGAATCGTCGAACATTCAGCCGCCAACGGATTCTTGAACAATGTGATCTTATCCGGGAATATCCGGTTCTGTCCCTGCCGCTGCGGCAGTGGCACGCCTTCGTACAGGCCGTACAATGATTGGTCTTCGCGGAGCTGCAACGTCTCGCGCTGCTCCGGCGTCGGGTCGTCCTCGCGCAGGATGGCGATGTTCTCGATGCGCTTGACGTGCTCACCCGGCAGGCTGTCGAGCGCCTTGTTTATCAGTTCATCAAATTGTTCGTCGGAAATCTGAAGCATCCAACCATTGTATCAAACCGCGAGCTGTTTAGCGGTTACAGCCAGCGCTTCCGCCTGAACAGCCAGATGGTGGCCAGGACGAGCGCTGTGATGATGAACAGCACATAGGTGAAAGCGTGCTCGACATCGGCGAACGGCACCGGTACGTTCATGCCGAACAAACCTCCGACGATAGTCGGGATGGTCAGGAAGATGGCGATGCTGGTCAGGCGCTTGAAGGTGTTGTTCAGGTTGTTGGTGGCGATGGCATCGTAGGCCTGGCGGATGTTCGTGAGGGTGCGCAGGCGGGATTTAGTCAACTCGATGAGCTCATTGGTGCCGAGGCGCAGGTCCTCTATCATCTCACGGTCATCCTCGCTGAGTTTGAGATACTTGGTGCTTGATAAGGCAGCGAGCAGTATGCCCTGCGGTTGGAGGGCGGCGATGAACTCATTCAGGTCCTCTTCGAGCTCGATGATACCGACGAACGCCCGGTTGCTGATCTGCGATTGGCGCAGCTGGGCCCGGATCCGCAGGATCTGCTTTGACACCTTGATGATCTGGCGCTGGTACGACAGATTGACTGCTTCCATGATCTGCACCAGCAGGTGGGCTTTCTGTGATGTGTTGACATCGGTTTTGCCGCCCGTGAAGCGCTGCAGGAGGTCGGTGTCGGACCGCATGACCGTGATAAGGTGGTCGGCGGTAGCGATGAGCAACAACGGTTCGGTGGCGATCTCCTTGCCCTCCGGATAGCAGTACCGGGTGTACACATAGACCTTGCTACCGTCTTTTTCAACGCGTGGTGCTTCGTAGATATCGACGGCGTCGGCCAGCAGGTCGCGGTCAAGGCCGAATTTCTCCGCCAGGTCATCGAGCTCTGTCTCACTGGGGCCGGTAACCGAGATCCATGATCCTGCCACAGGCTCACGCACCAGCTCGGCTGGGCCCTCTAAGGCCGCATTGAAATAGATAGTAGTCATCACTCCTATTGTACGCTATAGATATACGTAAGCGCTATGGACGGGGCCGGCGTTTTTGCCGGACACATCACTATCCAAGAAGGTCGCCGAACGGTACGATTCTCAGCGGCCCTAAATCTGCCTCTAATCCGTCACCGACTTCATCTTTCACAATCTCACTGGCTTTTGCCTTTAGTCTATGTTGCGTGCGGAGTTCTTCGGTAGAATCTGGAGCTGGAAAATATGCGACTGTCAGGTCTGGTTCGAACGTATGGTTCCAGCGTTTGCGCGGATTCATGCGGTACCGCTTTGCCAATGCATTGAGCACATCGCATATGCCGTCACTATCCGCTAGGACGTCGTCGAGCGATTCGGGCGAAAGTCGTAGCGTCAGATGTGAACTGCCATCACTGTGTTCATCAAAGCTCACCTCATCAAATCTAATGGGATATCCGTCAGACATATCTTCATCGGAATCGATCGCAGTTTGGATTGCCCGTTCGCTCAGGTTGCCCATGTTGGGATATACCCTACTGACTTCCGTCCTTCCCATAATTCTGAGGGCCATCGGCCGTTTATCAAGGTCCTGCTCCATATCGAGCGTCTCAAGAGGGTATCTGAGCTCCACCGGATCAGCTGGGCTGCCGTCGCCCTCTCCGTCAACGTTGAATTCATCTATCAATGCTCCAGAAAGCTGCCGTAACGGCTCCCCCTGTGTATAGCGTATAAAATTCCTGGACATTAAAGCGGTCTCCTTCCGTGTTGTACCATGATTGTTATACGCGCAATATGGACACTATACAACATGATTTTCATGCGTCGAGTTTACTGAGCAAACAATATAGTTTTCTGGCGGGGTTGCGCTCGTGGAGAGAGGGCTACTTGGCGCGCTTGCGTTTGTTCGGGTCGAGTTCCCGCTTGCGCAACCGCAGTGACTTAGGGGTGACTTCGAGCAGTTCGTCGTTCTCGATGAAGTCGAGGCACTGCTCGAGGCTGAAGATGGTCGGCGGGGTCAGCTGGACGACGCCGTCGGAGCTGGAGGAGCGCATGTTGGTCAGGTGTTTGGCCTTGCAGACGTTGATCTCCATATCTTCCTGGCGGGTGTTGAGGCCGATGATCTGGCCGGCGTAGACCTTTTCGGCCGGACCGATGAAGGTCGTGCCGCGGGCTTCGGCGTTCTGGAGGGCGTACGGCGTGGTGACACCCTGCTCGAAGCTGATGAGGACACCGTTGCGCAGCTGCTGCAGCGCCTGGCCGAGCGGCTGGTAGCCGGTGACAAGGCTGTTCATGACGATCGTACCCTTAGTGCCGGTCATCAGGATATTGCGTAGGCCGATCAGCGAGCGGGTCGGCAGTTCATAGACCAGCTTGGTGACGCCCTTGGGGCTCGCGAACTGTTCGACAAGATTGGCGCGGCGCTGACCGAGTTCCATCTGGACGGTACCGACGTGTTCGGCCGGGACCTCGATGATGACTTCCTCGACCGGCTCCTTGGTAACACCGGCGTCAGGGCCGGTCTGTTCGGTGATGGTGACGACCTGTGGCCGGCCGACTTCGAATTCGAAGCCTTCACGGCGCATGGTCTCGATCAGGACGGACAGGTGGAGTTCGCCGCGGCCGGAAACCTTGAAGCCGATGCCTTCGTCTTCGACGCGCAGACCGACGTTGGTCTCAAGCTCTTTCTGCAGGCGGTCGCTGATCTGGCGGCTGGTATTGAATTCGGCTTCCTGGCCTTTGAACGGGCTGGTGTTCGGGCCGAGGTAGATCTGCAGGGTCGGGGCTTCAACTTCGAGTACCGGGAGGGCTTCCGGCTGCTCGGCATCCGCTATGGTCTCACCGATCTGCGCCTGGCCGACGCCTGTCAACTGGACGATGTCGCCGGCGACGCCTTCGGGTACTTCGAACTTACTGACGCCGTGGCTCATGAATACCAGTTCGATCCTGGCCTTGGCAAATGAGCCGTCCTTCTTGCACAAGGTGACCTGGTCGCCGCCCTTGATGCGTCCGCGGGTGATGCGACCGATGGCATATTTACCCTTGTACGTGTCCCAGGCCAGTGCCGTGACCAGCATCTGGAACGGCTTGTCGAGTTCGACAGATGGAGCTGGGATGTCATTGATGATGGCCTCGAAGATGGCTTCCAGGTCGCCGTCAGCTTCCGGATCGTCGGGGGATGTCTTCCAGGCCTTGCCTGCCCGGCCGATGGCGTAATATACCGGGTAATGCAGCTGGTCCTCGTGGACGGCAAGCTCGAGGAACAGGTCGGCCAGCTCGTCTTCGACCTCTTTGATACGCGAGCCGGCCTTGTCGATCTTGTTGATGACGACGATCGGCTTCAGACCGTTGGCCAGCGCCTTGGTCAGGACGAACTTGGTCTGCGGCATGGGGCCTTCCTGGGCATCGACGATCAGCAGGCAGCCGTCGGCCAGGTTCAGGGTGCGCTCGACCTCACCGGAGAAATCGGCATGGCCGGGGGTGTCGATGATGTTGATACGATAGTCGCCGTGCTGGACGGCCGTGACCTTGGCGGTGATGGTGATGCCGCGTTCACGCTCCTGGTCACCGCTGTCCATGATCAGGTCCTGGGTCATTTCTGCCTGGTTGTCGCGGAAGGTCTGTGACTGCTTAAGCAGACCATCGACAAGCGTCGTCTTGCCGTGGTCGACATGGGCGATGATCGCCACGTTACGGATCTTTGTGGGGTCCTGTTGGGTTGTGCTTGCTGCTGCCATGGTGTTCCTATGCCTATGTTAATTAAAAGACGCCGTGCGCCGATAGTAAGTCAACGCGGGGCGTCATCTCTTGTTTTCATTATGACATAAGCAAGATATTTTGACAACTATTTCAATTCTCTACAGGCCGGTTTCGAGCGTAATATTGACAACGGGTGTATGTAATGCTTATGTCAAGTGGCTTGAACTGTCTATCATAAGGAATTATCTATTTTACTAATGTACGAATTTGATATATAAAATAACTACTATGCTGAAGCAGATGGAGCGATACGCCAAAAGGAATCCCGGGAAGACTGCTCTGGGGTTCGCGGTCCTGGCAAGCGCCATCAACTCCCCTGAATTCTACACGTTCGCGGATACAGCCCCGATCGTTGATACCACGCTGGTCCAGGTGTACTCCCCATTGACGAATGACAATATGATCCAGTGGCCTGTCGTGCTGCAGCCCGTCGAAGCGGCATTCGGCGGTTCCGGCTATCAGGATCCGTCCGATTACGGTGTATCCCAGTCAGCTGTAGCATCGGAAATCCGGGCTGAAGCGGAAAGCCAGACGGTCGGTACTTATGTCTGCCCCGACGGCACGAGCGGCTCATATATCGCAACCGGAAAAGTATCTGCCAAAGAGCTGCAGGCTGCCTACTGCGAAGAAGGCGAAGGTGATGGTGGGTCGGATGACTCGACACCTGCGTCCGGCGACTGCCAGGATGTCAAGGGCAACGCCCGCATCCTCTGCGAAGCAAAGGAGTGGGACGGTGTCTGGTATCGTTGGGCCGGTGGTCACCAGGGTGGTGCGAAATTCCTGAAGGGCTGCCCCGACCCGTCCAACGCGCCGCGCAACAAAGCCCATGGCGGTCCCTATAACGGTAATCCAAGCCCCTGTGGTGTCGACTGTAGCGGTCTGGTGACGATGGCGATCAACCGGGCCTTCGGTCTCAAGCTGGACGGCTGGACGACCAAGGGCATGAACAACAATCCTGACGTCTGGAAAAAGATACCTATGGAGGACGCCAAAGCCGGAGATATCGTTACCCAGGGTCTCGGCAAAAATGTCCACCACGTCGAGATCGTCCGTAAGATGAAGGGTGACCTGGCATATACGTTCGGTGCCCATAAGACCGGCACGCGTACCGGTAACGCCGTCGGCCGCTACGATGAGGCCTTCCGCTACGTCGGGCCTACATAATTAAGTTACTTGCCGCTGCCCCTGGGCATGGTCGCCTTGTCTTTGGCTATATCGAGCTTGCCGTCGTCGTCGAATGCGGCGTCAGTGTAGGCGTCTATGATGCGTCCCATGTGGTTGCTGCTCTTGATACTGGTGATCGGGATATTGCCTTTAGGGTTCATGGCAGTTACCGCGACGGCGCGGGCACCGCGTGAATTGCTGAGTTTGACTGCCGCGAAGGTGTACTCGGTCCGGCTGTCGGATGTCCCGGATTTGCCGGCAATGCTCGACAAGCCGTTCGGGGGTGACATGACGCCGCCAGCTGTTCCATGACTGGTCAGGACACGCTTCATGGCCTTGATAGTCATGTTTGATGCCTCTGGGTCAATGACCTGCTTGCCCTCGACGGGTTCGTGCTTTTTGATCAGTTTGCCACCACTCCAGATACCGGTGACCGTGTGGCGGTCGACCGACCTGCCCTCATTTAAGAATGTCGCATAGGCACCGCCCAGTTCGTACATGTTGGTCGGGACTGCGCCCAGTATGAACATCGGATTTTTTTTATCCGGTACGTTCACGCCCAGATCACGCAGGTCCTGGGCTATTCCTTCGGGCCCGTCTTCGTTGATGATCTGCGCCGGGATCATGTCCGAGGATCCGGCCAGGGCCTGTTCGGGAGTTTGTCGACATGGTGGTTTCTTCTCGGGAGTGTGGTTGCAGCCGCTGCCTTCGTCGATATGCCATGGGTTACTCTGGCCTTCGATGGGAACGTCGATTTCGGCTTCAGCGACCGGTATCCGGCCTTTGGCGTTACGCTTGAGGGTCCAGGCATTATCACCATGCTTTGACTTACTGAACTTATTGCCATAGACGAACGGCTTCAGGGCTGAGCCGACAGATCGGCCGCTGCCGCCCTGGCCGGTCGCCAGGTTGACCTGGTATTCGCTGTGCGGCCGCTTGCTGGTGATCATGGCGGTCAGGCCACCATCTTTGCGGAAGCTGGTGCCGGCCGCGTCGATGGCATCGTCGTTCATGATGATCCGGTTACCGAGTATGGCGTCACGCAGGGCATACTGATCACGGGTGTTGAGCGTCGTCTTGATGGCCAGTCCGGGTGGCAATGGCTGGTCACGTGGTATACCGAGCATGTCACGGGCTTCCATAGCGGCCATATTGACGAACCCGCGGGCCCGCATGTCGTCAGCGACGTCCATATCGTGTGTACTTACCGGTTTGAACGGCACGAATGGCACATTGACCTCGAGGTTTCCATCGGAGTCTTCACGTACGAACGTATCAGCTTCCTTGTTGTATTTCTTGGCTTTTTCATTGGTTACTATATTCTGTTCGACCAGCTTGCGGGTAACATTCTTGAAGTGTGACTGCAGGTTGAGCATATGTTCAGCGGTGCGCTCCCAGTTGGCGCGCTTTTCCCAGTCAAAATGGACGTCCATCATGGCGGGTTCAGGCAGCATTGCTACGATGATGATCTGTTCGACTTCCGTAAGCTCGTCAGCTGACTTACCGAAGAGTTCCCGTGCGGTCGCTCCAAGGCCGACGGTGTTCCTGCCGCCTGGGGCCATGTCCCAGTATTTGTCGAGCTGCTCTTCTTTGGTGTACTCCATACTATAGCGGCGGGCGATCTGGCCTTCGTGGTATTCGTCGAGCAATTTGTTGCCGCTCGTACCTCGCATGAACAGCTTCTTGACTGTCTGTCGGGCGATGGTCGAGCCTCCCTGGCTGCCGAATGCGGCGATGCTGATGTCCCGGTTCTTGGCCATCCACCACAGTCCGCTGCCGACGTTGTACAGCATGGCACGGACGACGCCGCGTCCAGAAACACCGTCGTGGGTGTAGAACGTCTTATCTTCGCTAGCGACAAGTACGTCCTTGATAAATTCCGGTTTTTTCTCTGTGTGTTCGTAGCTGGCGGCGTTGATGACGCCGAGGGCGTTCTCGGTATCGCAATCTTCGGTATCTTCGGCGCAGAATATCGTCGCGCCGCTCGGGGAATATTCCTGCGGCAGTTTACTGACAGGCGGCAGCCAGGCTACCGGCACGTGGTCCGGTTTCCATACCTGGTCATAGGCGACATATGCACCGGTACCGCCGATGAGGGCAGTCGCCCCGATCGCAACCCCGAGCCGTACACCTACCCTATGCCGGAATTCACCGAACCGGCTGCGTCCCGGCGGTGGTGTGTCGACAATATCCTCTTCGTATGACATGTATTATTTATATCATATTCAGGCAGCTGCGCCAGGTCATTTTGAAGGTAATGAAGATTAATTTTACTATTTTGCTAATTTGATATATAAAATAGTAACTATGATACGCGAATCCCTGTCGGCAATGAGGCGTCATAAGATAAGGACGGCATTACTGGGGTTGGCTCTGTTCAGTATTCCGGATACCGATTCTCATGTAGATGTAAAAAAGTATGGCCCCGTGGCCGAATATATCGAGATCCGTAATTTCCACAACGATGCTGGCAAGTGGCAATCACCTTTGGCGCTCGACCCACTTGATCTCATTTTCGGCAAAGGCGCTAAGGCACCGAATAACACGGCTGCCAAGCAGGCCCCGACGGCCGCCCAGCTGAATGCGGCCGTCGGAAAGCTCAAGGCAGGTTCGTCCTACTACTGTCCGACAGGCAAGAACGCAGATGATTTCAGGGTTCCCATCGACGGCGAGGAGTCTGACCCGGCAGCCCAGTTCTGCCTGAAAACAGACAAGGCGGCGGTCGTCAAAGTTGGCGGCAAGGCGGCGGTGAGCATGCAAGTCTCCCTCGACCGCAACTACAAGGGCGGCGCCTTCTCGATCAACGAGACGTTCCATTCCGATCCTATCGACACCGTCGCCGAATGCCAGGCTGCGTCGAAACCGCTCAGGCTCCATGGTGAATACCTACTGCGCAGCGTCGGCGGCTTGCCGGCCACGGTCGCGGCTCCTGTCGAACTATACCCCGATGACGGTAAAGCACCGCTCTGCCGGCCTCCGAATGTGCCATAATAGGCTGCACGTAGAGCTGAATATAGACGACCACAAACATAATCCAGGGAGACAAGCACATGACGGACCAATGGAGACCACGGATCGGCGGAGCGAATCAGCATCCAGCTAAAATCGCGCTGATCGGTGCCGGTGTGCTTTCGATAGCCACCGTTGGCATCCAGGGCTATCGACATCTGGAAGACGACAACTGTGCGATGCTGGTCGCTACCGGAGATTATCGTGGAGCCATCGCCTGTGGGCTCGAAAATGCCGCCGATGAAGCTAGCGAAGCCCTCAAGCGGAAACTGGCCGGTATCGTCGGCTTTGAATTTGAAGAGGAATCAGGCGGCTCAGCAAGCGGTATCGGCCTGAAGAGGGAGCGCATCATCAGCGACGAGTTGAATGTCAGCTTCGGCGTTGCCTCGATCGATATGGCAGGTACGGGTGAATTCGCGTTTAACGGTGACTTCTGGCACGATATGCCCTTCCGGGACGATGCCAAACTGTTCTATAACCCTGGCAATGCCAGGACGACAGAAGTGACCGGCATGCCCTGCTTTAACTTCGGCAGCTACAAGACATCGATAGATAACGACAAGAATGCCCGCCAGCTTAGTCAGGCGTTGTCCAAGAATAAATCGAAGGTGCCGTACAATGTGACCTTCGACAAGAACGGCAAAAGCATCTCCAAAATCGCTATCAATGCCGGGACGCTCGACCTGTGTATGGCGCATGTGGCCCAGACACAGGCCAACGAAGACTTGTGGAATAATAACGACTATAAGAATGTCGGCACATTTGGGACCAATGAGCGCAATTTTTATTCCTATACCATGAAGAAACTGATCACGATGGCGGCCCTGGCACAGTCATGTCCCGAGCAGCAGCTTGACATGGAACAAGTCAAAACCAAGCTTGCCCAGGTGGCCCAAGGGCAGATCGCTGCCAAACTTGGCGAGCAGGAACTCGTCGCAGCTGCATACAAGGCCGGCAGGGTCGAAGTCAATGTCGACCCGCCACAGGCCCGCCAGGACTTCTGGCACGCTGAGTACGAGCGTGAGCGCAACGGCCTGAACGACCTCAGCATCGTGCCGAAGCACCTCGAAGTCGAGAAGATCAATATCGGTGGAATCGAACCGCGGCGGTGCGACATGGGCACGGCGACAATGAAGAAGGCAGGATAGCGGTGTTCGGAGGTAGGCACGAATCGTTTGAAGACTATTTCCCCGGGGACGACCGGGGTAGCAGTTTCCCGAACCACGGCAGAAGCGCCGGGTGGCGGCCTGTAGTCGATGATGGTACGCTCGGCACGTCGGCGAACCGCTCAGACAAGATGACCTGGAAGGGTAAGCTCGCCTGGTGGGGTGCTGCCGGACTTGCCGCCGGTGCTATCCTGGTGCCAAGTCTAATCAGTGCCTCGACCGACAGTGTCGTCGAGTCCAATGATTACGGTGAGAACAGGCTCAAAGGGATACTCTACAATCTGCGGCTCCCCGGTCCGATCGTGTCGACCGCTGAGTTCCCTACCCTCGACCAGACTGACAGCCCGAAGACGACTATCGGCAAAGTGGCGACATTCGAGATCGACCCGGCCCACATTACCCAGGATAAGCAGAAACGAATCAATGCGATCAGCGTCAAGATCAAGATCCTGCCCGAGGCGTACGCTAAGGTCACTAAGGCGAACCCGAAGAAGATGGACGCCGGCCTCTATTTTAAAGCTCTCTGTACAAGCCCTGACGAAACAATGCGGGCCGCCGCTTTCGAAGACGCTGAAAATATAATCGAAGCCGCGCGGTCCCGGGCTACCGTACTGATGCCGAAAGTGCCGGTGGACGGCGAGAAGGCCGTTAATCCCCCTGAGGCGAGGTTCCTGAAGAATTCGGTAAGCATGTACGATGTTAAGCCATATACCACTACTCCACCGGACCCGAATACGTATGTGACCGGTGTGTCATTCACGAATACGAAGGGTACGTGGATGATACCCTGCAAGCCCGAACATCGGCCTAAATAAGCCCATAAAATAGTCATAAAATACAGTGGATTATTTCATAGTTACGGTGGTATACTACATTTAGTAGCAGGGATACACCTATGAGCAAGCGATACGAATCAACCGAATTGATCGACAAATACCTGGAAGATTATGGGGATGATGTATCACGACTGACCGCCCTGGTCTGTGACAAAAACCCCTTGCAACCTTCTGTTTCCCTAGGGAACGTGGTCGCTCGTATGCCTGATCGCCGTACTATGCTTACCGGCAGCCTGGCGGCGGCTGTCGTCGCTGGCACTGCCATGGTCCCAGGCGCCGCAAGCACACATGCCGCCGATATGTTCGGCCTTCGTGACGGCCCTGATACATCCGGACATACGCTCAAGTTGGGTGCCGTCAAATCGTTCGTATCCGCTTCGCCTGTTGCGGGCCGATCTAGCGAACAGGACATACTGGCTGGTATCGTCGAAGATGATGCGACGGCCGGGCAACAGTTGACCACGTTGGTATCGCCCCGCAAAGGCAGCGCCCCGTTGCAGCAACTGGCCGGCAAATCGGACAGTAGCGGGCAATCAGCACTCCGTCAACTCGCAAGCAGCAGTACGCCTGACGTGCTGAGTCTGGTCTCTCCCGAAACGGAACTCACTGCTGTCACGGGTATCGCAGCCTCTCCTATCGTCGTCGAGACCAAATCCTTCCTTGAATTCCTGACGACCCGTGCGACGAAGTTCGTCGATATGCTGCAGGGCGAAACCATCCCAGACTCGTCCAGCTCTGATTCTGAATCAGACTCTGGCTCAGGCTCAGAATCTGGCGGCCAGTCCGGCCGGGGCAATACTGGCGGTTCTCCGGCTAAGAATGGTACATCGGCTAAGCCCGGAACCGCAAAGAAGCCAGCCATCAAGGAGCGCGCGTACAAGCCTAAGGCATCCGATACGAAGCTCGTTGTAAAACCGGCTACTAAATCCAAGACACATACCAGCGACATGATGCTGCCCGTAGCCGGCGACCCGGGTAAGATTGAGGTGCTCGATCGTTTAGACACTGATTCCCCTGCTCCCTACCCGATGACTGTCATCAAAGCTCCGAAGGGCACACCGGTCGTCGCCCCAAAAGACATGACCGTACTTGCCAAGCGTGACAGTAAGTCGAACCGTCATACCGGTTCGACTGTATTTGCCAAATTAGGTGACGGTACCACGCTCAACTTCGCCGGTCTGAAACATGGGCTCGATGTCAAACCTGGCCACAAGATCAAAGCCGGTACACCGTTCGGCTATGTAGGAACACCGAAAGACAGTGGCGGTGACGAATCCGCTGTCCTTATGGAGCACTGGCCGGCATCCATCGGTGGTGTAGAACTTACGAACCGCCCGTACTGCGAAGATACCGACTGTGCGAAGCTGGACCCACTCGACGACCTGGCCGGCCGTGTCGTCGTCGCAAGCCAGGTGTACGAGGAAAACTTCAATGAAAAGAACCCTGGCAAAGGCAGGAAGCAGATCAAGCTCGCCCCTGGCGTGATTGACGCTACTACTCCAGCCAAGACAGCCAAGGATGCTGTCACCGGCTTCGTCGACCTGCTTGATACGACGATGGATATTGAAACTCCACCGGTTACCGGGGATGCAGTAATCGCTGAACAGGACCTTGACAGTTCCGCAGATGACACTTCCAGTCCCAGCGACGCCAAACCCGGCAAGAAAAAAATCACCGACACACAGGAAAATGGTAACGGCCAGGACGGGAGCGACGACGATGCTGAATCACCCAGCACATACGGCTTCACTGGCAAGATCAAAAACACGTTTGAAAATTTCTTCGGTAGCGACTCGGAACAATCCGCAGATGACAGATCGTTAGACGATGACGGCACCGACACCGGTGAAGAAACTGGTTCAGGAGATACGTCTGTCGGCAAGCCTAGCAAGGGTAAGGACAAGCTTACCAACGGTAATGCACAAAGCAAAGATACCAAGAACGACAGCAGCGACAATAAAGCGAAGGCCGACAAGGGTTCACCGACCGGAGACCCGACACTCGACCAGGTCCTGATAATTGAGGAAACGTTCAAGAAGCAAGGCGTCAGGCCCGAGGTTGGTGTCGGTGTGGCTATCGCAGAGAGCTATTACGATATCAAGGAAAATGCCCGCAACAAGAACGTGCCGAAGCACAAGTCTCCCATCGGAGCGTTCCAGACGACATCCGGTGGACGAGGCGGCGACTATGGGAATGCTGATAAGATACGCAAGGCGATGAATGCTCCAGATGACAAAATCGCCGAGATATATCCGTTCGAAGACCAGGTCGAAGATGCTGCCAAGTGGGCCAAGGACAATACGCCAGCGGGCATGGGAATGGATACGACCGATCCCGATGATCTTGAAATCTGGGCTGAAAAGATGCAGGGCGTCAACCAGAATGGTATCGACAACGCAATCTATAAGGATTTCGATAAGAAATACCTGCCTGACGCCAAGAAGATGCTCAAGGAAGCCCACGAAAAAGCTGCCAGGAACAACTAGCAGATACTATAACAATAAGCTCCTTCATGTGAGCTTCGCAGCGCCTGCCTGACGCCTTTACGGGACCAAGACGATGAAGGCGCCTAGCACATAGAACATACGATATAAAAACAGCCCATGCCGGGCTGTTTTTATATCACGGGGGGTGTGTGTCCTATTGGGCTGTCGGACCGCACTCGAGCGGTACGCGTACTTCGGCACCCTGGTTGTCAGGTAGAGCTTCGCCGCCACCCAACGACTTGTGCTTACCCATAGCTGTCAGGAACTGGTCCGCGAGTTCGGGGTCGTTGTATGCGAAGCCGTCGAGTGCCGTATCGCCGAAGCTGCGCTGCATCGCTTCCAGTGCAGGATACTCGGCCCTGGTATCCTTCTTGGAAATGACGACGGTGTCTACGCCACCGACACAGGTAGTGTCTACTTCCTTCAGAACTATCGGCTTTGCTTTTTTGCCATTGACTGACACGCCGTTGGCAGTGCCGATCTGTGAACCGCTGTCACCACCCGTAAAAGCGGCGATCTGGTCGTCGATAAACTGACCCGGTGTGGCCGAGGTATTGAATGCCAGTGCCGGCACTCCGACCAGAAGCCCCAGGGCCAGGGCGCGACGCCCGACTGCCCGGTGTGCCCGGAGTTTGAGTGCATCGAATCCGTTCATTTTTTCGTAGGTGACCTTGTTGCCTTTATTGGCTGTAGTGATCCTCCATACGGTCGTATCCTTGTGCGTGTCCTTGAGTTTTTTGACTTCAGCCCGGGCATCCTTGCTGAGGCCTAGCCGCACGATACTTTTCGTAATCTTGGCGCTGGTAGTCCGATAGGGGTTCTTATATTCAAAGTCTTCAAGGCGTACGCCATGACGCATGCCGTTCGGGATGCCAAGGTCGACACGGGGCTGGTCTTTCTTACCCTTACCCGCCCCCTTCCTAAGTGCGGCTTTGATCATTTTTGGGTTCGTGGCACGTTGTGCCAGTCCGCCCTGATCGAATAGTTGATCACTTCCGTCGCCAGTAGATTTCGTTTCTCCCCAGAATGTCATGTCGTTACCTCTGTCTTTCAATATGATTTAAACTTATACCAATGTACTTCCGGCGGGTCTGCATCATAAGCCGTAGCGCCTTTTGGACTTACTGCCGCTTCGCTTGACGCGCATCAGTTCGGATGAGTCGGCAAGCGTCTCGTCGGCTTCAAAGATATTCGGCTCTTTGCCTGAGGCATCCGAGCCGTCTTCTTCTCCGGTGCCCGTGACAGCGGTCAGCTGCGGCCGGCCCCTGCGGCCCCGTAGCTCCTCGTTTGTGGGTTCGGAAGTATCTTCGCCCTCACGGGATCCTTCGGATCCGGCACCGAGCGGTGTCCTGCCATTAGGCACCCGCCGGCTGCGGCCGGGGAGCTGGGATTGAGTGAGGTATTTCTCAGCAACACCACGGATGCCGGGAATCTTTGCTGGGTTGTCGATTGTGTTGAGGAGTGGGAGGGACTCCGTCGTCTTTACGACGATACAATCCGATTTTGGCCGTGGATCCGACCCGTCGCCGAAGATGAGGTCGGCACCATAGATCGTTCCGCCATGAGCATTCACCTCGAGAAGACCAAAAGCTTTTTTTGTCCTATTCTTAATGTTGATGAGATTTTGCGGATCAAAGGCAGCCAGCTCAAAATCCGTATTATCGGGATTTGACATGAATACGCCCGCGATCATCATCGGATGGGGCTTTTCAGGTGTCGGCGTCGGTTTCTGGAATGTGATGGCTTTGCCGGTATTGTCGACGAATGTTATGCCATTGTCGAGCGCAGCATTGAAGAGGTCGTCGACCGCTACCCAATCATCCGGAACTGACTCCTTCGTGAAAGTAGGATTGTTGAGCAGGCCTTCACGGCCCAGCCGCTCGTCCCGGTTGCTTGCCACGACAGCCATATGGGCGACAGCGCCGACCGCACCGCTCTGCAAATCGGCTTTGATCGTATCTCTTTCAAGCCATGCATTCGACATTGGCGCTTCGTCTGAGTTGACTATTGCAGACATGATGGCCAGCTGGGCAACGGTGCCTTTCGGCTGGTACGGCTGTCGGTCACCGTCAAGTACCCACATGTCATGCCCCATCTGACTGGCTGGTATCATCAGGCAGTCAGACATGTCCATGATCGTCTCGCAGGTCGGGATCTTAAGTCGAGGATGGAGCCGGGCAGTTATCTGCCGTACTTCCTTACGTGGTTCGGCAGAAGGAAGCGAGTTAAAGTCGAACGGCTCGAATGTCTCTTCTGGTGTAGGGTCAGCCGCCTGCTGCGCCGGATCTGTCTGCTGCGGATTGATTGGTCGATCAGGTGTCTGTGCCATGTGGATATACCTAGGAAGCCTCTATCAGCTTGCGCTGATTTTGAACGGTGTGGCGGCCCTGTCCAGGCATGACGACATGGGTACCGTTCGCTTCGGAGTCTACACTCTCTGCGACATACGGTACATTGAAGTTCGCGATGCCAGCAACGGCGACTTCGCCTGCTTGGAGCGGCAGTCCACTGACTTCGTATGTCTTACGTTTGTACTCGGCATCAGCCGGCTTGAGCGGCCCTTTCTTAAGGCGCTTGTGCTTCTCAAGCCGATTTTCAATGATGTTTTCCTGTACGCGCACGTCATCACCATCTTTCGTCCTGACGTACGTCGCCTGGGTGCCGGGTTCGAGGATGCCGATGGGCTTCATATCCTCACCATCTGAACGGCAGACGATGATTTCGCGCTGCTCAGGCAGCCTTGAGAAGATGTCATGGAAGTCTGGGGTCTCTGGGAGCTTGTGGTCGGTACGCTCCAAAATCTTCATCTCATCAACCCAGCGGACACCGCCGGACGGTGCCTGCAGGAGGTCGACCCACCAACCTTCCAGGCGGGTGCCTTCAGGAGTTGCAAGAATGAATCGTCCAAGGAGGCCCGGGAACATATTACGCTTACCTGGCATCAGGGCGGATTCAATGATCTCTCCCGGATATGTGCCCTGGGGAGACATGTGCGGGATACCGAACTTACCGGAGAAGGCTGCTCCGCCTAGTTTGCCATCTTGGCTGTAGTTGTTAGAATACAGGCTTTTCTGGGATATCCATAGCGTGTTGCCCTGGGTGGGACCGACAATGAACCGCTTATCAGCTGATTTCGGGTTGCCATATGTGCCGGCGATATCCTGGCAGGCTTCGGCGTATTCGCCGTCTTCGATCCATCCGAGCCACTGCGCGAAATTGAAGTCCTGGGGACCGAAACCGTGCATCTTCATGCGTATAGGGTTGACGCCCATGGTGCGCTGGCCATTCTCAAGCCGGTAATTCAGCTTCTGCTCCATCTTGATGGTCTGCATACCCATGGCGAATGCTTCGACAAATTCCTTCATCGCGTAGTCTTTTCCGCCCTTTATGCGTGGCAGATCCGCCTTGTGGGTAGCCTTGTGCTTTTCCAGTTTGGTCAGATAAATCAGGCGTTCGGCAGCTTTCCACGGTATACGAAGCGCGTATGGATCCTTGTCGCTGCTCCTGAAGAAGTTTTCTGCCTGTTCACGGGCTTCTTCGCTGACACCGCGGCTGTTCATGGCGCGGTCCTGGAGGTTTTCAAGTTTAGTACCCTTGACATCATTCACAGCATTGTCTTTAAGCAGGTCGGCCAGTACCTTATGGATCATGATGGTGTCGATTATGACTCTGCGGAAGCGACGGGGGCCGATTTCTTCGCGCAGGGCCTGCTCCGGCTCGACTATCATATTGCTCAGTACGCGCCGTCTAGGACGTTCCACTCCATTGATGACTTCGGTGCCAAGCTCGAACAGACCGTCCGAATCGTTGGCGCAGTTACTGGACATGATATTGACCAATGTCATCGAACGAAGGCGGTTATACGGTGCGACCGTGCCGTCCACGCCACTATATGGGTGAGCGCGGTCAGGATTGCGCAGGAATGTCGCAGTCAGATGTGTCAGCCCCTTGCCGTCATTTCCCTGCATCGGATGGTACCGGCCATTGGCGCGGGCTTCTGCGATCTTGGCATTCATCCAGGTGCGTCCGTCGCAGAATGCACTGTCGAAGGTACCCAGCGTGACGCCGCCTTCCAGATCGGCTGAGGCTTCTTCACCACTTTCGTATACCGGGATGGTATCTTCCGAAATGCGGCCGATGTATGCATCTTCGACGCTGAGGTCTTCGCGGCGGGCTACGATGCGCCGGTCATAGGCGGGCAGATAATGCAGATGCTGCCAGTTGGCCTCATCTGGGTCTATGAGCGGATAGTGATTCTTCAGCTTGGTCCCGCGGACAGACAGCCTGGAGCGCACGAATGCCTGGGCGCCCATCGGTGTACCGCGGTAATTTGCAAGTTCTACGTCATTGAGGAGCCCCGGAGTATCGTCCTCCGCCGTAGGGTACATACCCATCTCAGCGTGCTCATGAACTTGTTGTGTCGGTTCGGCTGGTCCTGGTATGGTATCTAGTTCTCTACGTGGCATTCTTAGATTCCTTATTACTATTAAATAAGTAGATGACCTTATCAAATCACAACTGAAGTGTGAGGGCAAGTATTTTGTGAGATACCTGCGTATAGGTCACTGACGTTGCGGAAACATCCACTCTTTGGGCTGACATCTGTCGCGAATGTCTACAATTGGAGACGTGCAATTAATTTGACATGGTAACGAAGGTATGTCTAATATGAGTACACAGTATAAATTCTAACGCTGCAGGTACATGGATGTCACAAGGTGAATATGAAAAGGGATTAGACATATCGGTATTCGGCGTTCATGAACCGGACGATCAGACTGGGTTGGGCCGGGGGTATGACCCTAATGATCCGGACGAACTCGACCTGCCGGATGACCTGGGCTCAAGTGCTGTCTTCGGGCGACAGTCGAAATACTCTGCCGGTAAACAGGAAGCCGAGGACCTGCGTGACTCAGTAGTTGCTGATGGGAAGCCAGTGGCTGGCAGGGGCGACCGTGCGACGTTCAACGACAATCCCGTCGGCCCCTTCAGGAGAGAGCCGCTCCTGCCAGCAGCCGGCCAGCCAGGCGCAAAATATACGACGGGGATCGATACAAGTAAGCTAGTCAGCGACCGGCCCCGCGGCAACGGTGCGACTGCTAAGACACCAGAGGCAGATGTGCCGGGCGAGATTGGAACCAACCCATACACTGCACTTAATAGAAAATCATTGGGCGCAACGCTTGCGGCATCCGCCCGCAAACTAGGCGAACTATTAGATATAGTACCGGCATCAGGTGCGGCCGGTAAGGAGCAGAGTGCTTCGGCTGACACATTTGCAGTAGCAGAACCTATCAGTGATAAACAAGGAGCGGAGATGGCAATAATCAACAGATCAGGCATGAGTACTACAGGTAAGGAAGTGGCCGTCCCCGATGGAGGCGCCTTTGACTATACGCTGACACAGCAGGAACCGACCGGTGTCGTCGACTCACTCCGGGAACGGGACTTTGTGCCGGCCAGCTTCCTGGAACCGATAGCCCAGGATGAATTGACTCCATTCGTAGCGGCAAGTGGTGCGGGTGTCCTGCGGAAATATATGGATCCGATGATCACCAACACCAAAATCGGACAGTCATTAATCAATAAGGGCGCCTACCGTACCGTCACGGCATTCGAAGAAGGGGCTGATCAAGTTCTGGAGTCTGATGCAGGACTAACGAAAAAAAAGGCAGCCAACCAGCCGAACCGACTGAGCAATGAACGCAACAAGCAATTACTGCAGGTGGCTAACGAGGCTCCTTACGCTGGAGCTGGGAAAGTCGTCGACATTAATATGTCCGCTCATAATGCTGCAAAAATTTGTTTTGCCGGAATCGGAGTTGAAACATACTGGTCAGAAATCGATGAATGTGTCATTGCTGACGGAGACAAGGTTTCCGATGCCATTGAAGCTAATTCCAGTATGGTCCGTAAAATTGCAGGTGCTATCGAAGCAGACGATGAATTCGACTTCACTAATCCTTACTTGCGGCAAAGGGGAGGCGACCGGATCCTCGCCAGGTCTGACACATACTTCCCCATCGATCGGGTTGGAAATCCTAGCGGTGATGATTATCTGTCGCTGATACTGGTAGAAACAGAAGCAGGCGACCACTTCGTCGGTGCTACCCGGCCACTCGACGTGTCATCTCCCGGTCGTCCGGCCCGCGTCAAGAACGAAGTCGCGGCCATAAAGCTCAATCCAAAAATCGTTCCCCGTGTACAGAACGCCATGAATGGCGACGGTCAGCGTGAAGTCGTCGAAATCGATGGCAAGGACACAGAAATCTTCACGAGGGAGTACCGCGACCTGACTGCACTCAACAAGTTCATCGGCAGCCGGGCTGCCAGCGGTGTACGTAGCACTAATCCCTCACAGGCACGTCGGCCGAGCGAGTTAGTGGCCCTCCAAAGTAGGGCGCCGGTTGACGCGGAAGTCATAACAGGCGAACTAGACGCCGGCGAGCGTGAGCCTATGACCTGGGTACAGGCTTAAATTTCTAGGAATGTAATGACTCGGCGTTCCTCGGGGCTCAGAAACTGGGCCCCGTTTTGTGCTTCATCGTTTCCACCGCCGACCGTATGGCCGGCATCTCTTCCCTGTCCATATAGCGCTTAGTAGCCCTACCGCTGCGGGTGATCCACCTGCCAGCTGTTACTCAGGGTAGGATGGTACAATTACGTGGTAATCAGCTTTTGTATACCGCTGGCGTATAGCGTCAGCTTCCTGCATAATGTAAAGCAACGTTCTATGAAATTTCAACACGAATACAACGAACAGCCGCAACAGAGCGGAAGCTATGGCCATGATATCCTGCCGCCTCCGGTGCAGCCGCAGCGCGCCCCTGGCAGCGTGGCTGATGACCGGACTGCATTCCCGCCGATCGGCGCCACCTTGCCCGCCTACGCGCCACCTATGTATGGACAGTCGCAGGCCGGCGCTGGGCAGCCAGGTGTAGGCGCTGGTGCCTATCCGGGTACCATGCCGGGCATCCGACCCGGCGCAGCCGACAAGCCTCAGCGTGCCAAAGCCGGTTGGAAGAAGCGGCTCAAGCGGGCGTTCATCACCCTGCTTATCATCGGACTTCTGGCTGGGGGCTATGTCGGCATCAAGCTGCTCTACAATGCCAGTAAATCATTCGATGGCAATCTGTTCGGCCTGCTCCAGAACGACAAGCTGGACGGCGAAGATACCGGCCGGGTCAATATCCTGCTGGCCGGCAACTCAGCTGACGACGTCGGGCATTCCGGTGGTGACCTGACCGACTCGATCATGATCGTCAGCCTCGACACAAAGAACAACACCGCCTTCATGCTCAGTGTCCCGCGTGACCTGTGGGTGGAGACGCCAGGGTACGGCTATGGCAAGATAAACTCTACCTTCGTCTATGGCAAGGCCGAGAACTTCAGCACTCCGGGCTATCCGTCCGGTGGCATGGGCGCCCTGCAGCAGGTCATCGAGCAGAACTTCGACATCGACATCAATTATTACGCATTGGTCAATTACACCGCCCTGCGAGACGCCGTCAATGCGGTCGGTGGGATAGATGTCAACATCAAGAGCACTGATCCGCGCGGCTTGTACGATCCAAGCCGTGATTGGTCCGGACCGCGCGGTACCGTATTGGTCAAGCTACCGAACGGCGTCAACCATCTGAACGGCCAGCAGGCTTTGAACCTGGCCCGGGCCCGCGGTGACGCCTACGGCTCGTACGGCTATGGTCTGGCAGACTTCACCCGTGCATCGAATCAGCGCCTGATGCTCGTCGCCCTCAAGGATAAGACCTCGACCGCCGGTGTGGCCGCCAACCCTGTCAAACTCGGCAAACTACTCGACAGCTTCGGGAGTAATGTCCAGACTGATTTCCAGACCAATGAAGTCCGCCGCCTGGCCGAACTTGCTAAAAAGATTCCGAACTCAAGCATCAAGTCAATCAGCCTCAATGATGCCGACGGTGAAAACCTGCTTACCAGCTACCGGTCACGCAACGGCCAATCGGCGCTTATCCCGGCTGCCGGTGTCGATGACTTCAGCGAGATCAATGCCTACCTGCTCAAAGTCATGACTCCTCCGCCACCTCCGGCGCCAGCTGCAGCAACCGAAGAATGATACCTCCCCGGACCTGAGCCCCGGTTCCCGGAACAAAAAAGCTTATCCTCAAGCCTGCTTTAAGAATCGGCCGATATGCTGGAGACAGTCAGCTGTCAGGCCTCACCCACCCGGCGCGCTGGCTGGTAAAACCTCAAAACTAAACAAAGGAGGAATAATGCAACACATCGAACTGCCGAGGGACTACGCGCTGGTACTGCAGACAGTACATGAGAACGGAGAAGAAGACTTTGCCAACCTGGCCGAGACGCTGCGTTTCGACCGCCAGCGCCTGGCGCACATCGTCGACGCCCTCAGGCACAAAGGTCTGATATATCTCAGCAAATCCGCCCGCAGCGGCAATGACGCCTGGATCCGGCTCAGCTCGAAGGGCCGGAAGATCATGTTTAACATCTGGCCGGAATCCGGCATGACCAGCATGAGATACGGACTGTAATACATACCAGCTCTCGCAACCGATGAAGCGGCCTGCCCTATCAGCACGGCCGCTTCATTGTTATACTGGACTTATGAATACGAGGGGTTACCATCACCATGTCTGACTCTGATACGCCGACAGCCGCATCCGCACAGGCTGCTCCATCCCACATACCCCTGCCGTCAAAGGCGCAGCGCTGGAAATGGTTGCTCGGCGGCGTACTTCTGGGTGCGTTGTTGTTACTTGCCGTCCGGTTCGTCACCTACCACGAGGACCATACCCATTATCACGCCAATTTCGCCGTCTATATCGACGGTACCCGCGAGTCATTCGCCGGCCAGGAATATTACCAGGAGGTCAAGATCTGCGACATGGCAGGCGTATCGCCGCTCGCCCGGACCCATATGCATGACGAGGAGAGCGGTGTCGTCCACGTCCACGACAAGGCCGTCACCTGGGGCCAGTTCTTTCAGAACCTCGGCTGGAATATCGGCACTGACTTCATAAGCACCCCCGATAAGCTCTACCAGGCTTCAGACGCCAGCAAGCTCAACATCATCCTCAACGACCAGGACCTGACCGACCTGACGACCATCACCAACCAGGTGATCGATGACAGGGACCGGCTGCTCGTCAGCTACGGCCCGGCAGACAGCGCTGAGCTGCAGAAGCAGTACAGATCGGTACCGTCGGATGCGGCGAGCTATAACGAGAAGGATGACCCGGCCAGCTGCGGCGGCGGCGAGACTCCGACAGTCAAGGAACGTCTGCGGCATCTGCTGTAGTCCCACGCACCATGACGATCATGAAACCTCATGATACTGCCACTGGCGGCCTGGTCGACTGGGAGGTCCCCAAAGACGTCCGTATATATGTCTGCGGTATCACGCCGTACGATTCGGCGCATCTTGGCCATATCCAGACATTTATGACCTACGACCTGCTGTAGCGCTTCCTGGAGAACCAGGGGCATGCCGTCACGATGGTCCGGAACGTTACCAACGTCGACAAGCCGATATTTGTGCGGGCAGCAGTACTTGGGGTCCCGTATGACGAACTGGCAGCCCGCGAAACTGATATGTTCCATGATGTCCTAGACCGACTCGGATACCGTGCCTGCTTAATGAATCGAAGGAATTGTTGGGGCAGATCCGCTCCCGCCTCAACGCGGGACATATCTCCCGGCAGAAAGCACGCGGTTTCTGGGAAGAGGTCATGGCAGCGATGGCCGATGACATTGACACGCACACAGTGCGGCACGCCCTCGAATGCCTGGCGAACGAACCCTCCCCTCCAGCAGGGGTAGTTCCGGCGACTGCCGGTGATTTCAGGAAGTCATTCGAGCTGCTCGGGCTTGAGCTGGAGGAGCCGTCAGCTGGCCTGGAGCGGCTTGTGCTGCCGGCAGGGCCTCACCCTTCAAAATAGATGAATTTCGCATCATGCTTCTCCGTGTCGTAGACCGCCACCGAACCGTGCCAGCCTTTCCGGCGCGGTATCGAGAATGCCGTAGACCCTGGGTTGAGGATTATCCTTACCTTGCCGTCAGCGGCCAGCTTGTCGAACCGGGGCTTATGGCTATGTCCCAGCAGCAACAGCTCGGGACCGTCCGCCAGCAGGCGTCGCAGCGTCGGGGCATGGTGTCCGTGGTAGGCTGCTATCTGCCGGCCACCGATCTCTAATTCCAGTACCCCTTCGGAGATATCGAGGAGGTCCAGACCCCGTGCGGCCAGGACGAAGCCGCTGACATCCCTATCATTATTACCGAGCACTCCCTTGACTGCGATGTCATACCGCCCTGCTGCATCTCCAACATATGCCAGGGTGTCCGGAGCGGTCCAATCTCCACAGTGGATCGCCACTGCGACCTGGTCGCGGGCAAAGATAGCAAAGGCCTGGTCGATGCCGGCCAGCTTATTGTGCGTGTCTGAAAAGATTCCGATCCTCATCCCAGCCCAAGTATGTGACAGCTATATAACATTCACTGTACTATTTCTAACTTACAGCGTCATACATGATTGTTACGCTAGGTATGTTAGCAACTAACAAGGAGAATCATATGAATTTAGATGACATGACACAGAATGCCAAGGACAAAGGAATGGACAAGGCTAAGCAGGAATACGAAGAGCGGATGAACAAGGACAAGGACAGTGAGACTGAACAGGACATGAGTACTGAACAGTAGTACGGCCTGATCAAAGCCTGTCTTGAGGGCCCCGCAAGGGGTTCTTTTTGTGCATTGTTGCGGGAATATTTACAACATTCCATCCCTGTCGCGTGATGCATCAACGGTGTCGCATTGTCGCATATATCACATATCGTGCCCTTGCGCGGGTGTGGCTAGCGGGACTATAATTCCATTCAGCATCGTGTGTGCTGGGCCGTTTCCTCCGGGGGCATACCTCTTCTTACACACCTGCTTCACCCAACCAGACAAGTAGCATACTCACTGACGCAGCGTCACCAGACCTCGTTAAGCGTCCCTGCCATCTTCTATTCAAGCAAGACATATGGGCCCCGCGTCGGGCATAGGAAGACTCCGGAACGGTAGCTTTTCCCGTACACATATATCTATCTCAAAAGCCGTTCTCTGACGATCAGTCGATCATCAGTTCTCTTCACCAATCATATCTTTAGGAGCTTGAACCTATGAACAACACCCGTATTATCAATGAAGAAGTCAGTGTCACCAGTGTCTATTTCCGCCCCGGCAGGCATCTCAAGGGATTTCCCAAGCGCATGGAATACGGCGGCCGTGAATACACCTTTATCGAATCAGGACTGCGTTATCTTGTACGCAAAGGCCAGCAGCTCATCGAGATCTTCGACATGACTGACGGTACGCGTGATTACCGGCTCAAGTTCGATACCGTACAGCAGAGCTGGACGCTGATTGGCGTGCGGGAGAACTCTCATGTCGCAGCTTAGTGCCCCCGCAGTCCCTGCAGAATGGGGACGCGATGCCGATATCCGTGAAACGGCCGAGAGACTGTTCCCGCCGAGCGAACAGCGGCCACGACGGCCGGGCAGAAAGTATGGTCCAATCCCGCAACCAGCAGGACCGTTCATACCGACGTATATACTGCACGATAACGATGTTCTGATGCACGAGGCAGACACGCCATACGTGCTGCGTGTACGGGATATGGAAAATCAGGATAAACCGCGCGAAAAGCTGCTGAAGCATGGGCCGGGTGGACTAAGCTTGGCCGAGATTGTTGCCATACTGCTTGGCGTTGGAACCCGGCGCGAAGACGTCATGCAGATGGCTCACCGCATCCTCAAGGAATACGGTGAGCGGGCTATCTTGCACGAGACCAATCCGAAACACCTGGCAGATACGCTGGATATACCGCTCAATAAGGCGAGTCAGCTTGTCGCCAGCTTCGAGCTTGGTCGGCGGTTCTACCAAAGCCGGGCCGGCCGGCCGATCGTCGTCCGTACCGCCCGGCAGGCGTACGAGCATCTCAAGAACATGGGCGATCTTCAAAAGGAGCAACTTCGTGCACTGTATCTGGGAAGCCGGTATCAGGTCATCCACGAAGAAGTAGTCTCCATGGGCAGTCTGACTGCCAATATTGTCCATCCGCGTGAGGTCTTCCAGCCGGCTATAACTTACGGGGCAGTTGCGGTCATCATCGCACACAACCATCCATCAGGCTCGCTGGAGCCGACCGAGGCTGATGCAGAAGTCACCTATCAGTTGATCGAAGGAGGCAAGATACTTGGAATCGAACTCTTAGACCATCTGATAATCGCCGGTGAATCATATCTTAGTATGATGGAAGATGTGGGTTGATCATGATTCCGATTGCAGAAATCCTGTACGCCTGCCAGTATATTGACATAGCAAGTAATCGGCATGTTCAGCCTGATTGCATTAAGGAGGAATATGAACACAGCAACCTACCAATTACCCTCGGGTAGTCGGGTCCTTTCACACTTTCCAGCTAGAGTACGACTCGTCCGTGACGGTGCCGGCAGTGTGTCCCATGGGGATGATACATCGGCTTTTGATGACGCCGATATGTCAGAGCTCATGTTCGCAGCGCGCATCAGATCGGGAGACTACTTCGCGTCTGTCGCTATGGAGCTGGACAAGATCGCACAGGGCCTGCATGCGGCGCACGCACCGGAAACACCTGATATCGAACAGATCGTCTCTGAACTGCTATTCCTCCACGAGCATTTCGAATTGCGCCGGAAGTAAGCTGTCTCACAAATTACCTCGCCCAATCTGCTTATATCTGTTATTATAAGGTATTATAACGCGCAGAAACGCACATGGCCGGCAGTCTGCCGGCTTGCAATTGCCAGTGGCAGACTGGTATGACGACACATGCTATTATCAGTAACCATCAATGAGAAATCGTTCGGCGACAAAATGCTCTACCAAGGGTTGCATTTTGATGTCCAGGAAAATGAAAAAGTCGGTCTAGTCGGCCGTAATGGTACCGGCAAGTCTACCCTTTTCAACATCGTTGCAGGTGACGACAAAGACTATGACGGCGAAATTATCCTTAAGCGCGGCTCAATCCTCGTCGCCAGCCGCCAGGAACACCACGGACACGAGGACAAGACCGTCCTGGAGTATATCCAGGGAGACTTGCCGGAATACAAGCGGCTCGCGTACATACTCGACACCTATCCCGAGACCATGGGCGATAGCAATAAGAAGATGCAGGAATATAGCGACGCTCTCGAGCGTTTCAGTGACCTAGGCTATTACCAACTCGAGGATGAGATTGAGCAGGCCTTTGATATCTACCAGATCGACAAGACGAAGTTACACAGCCAGCTCGGCAGCCTGAGCGGCGGCCAGAAACGTATGGTCGAACTGATGAAAGTACAGCGCTCGCGGGGGCATATCGCCCTGATTGATGAGCCGACGAACCATATGGACTTCATTGCCAAGGATGCCTTCGTCAGATGGCTCAAAGCTGCGCAGGAAGCGGTGCTTGTCATCACCCATGACCGCGATGTCCTGCGCAGCGTCGACCGCATCATAGAAATCCGTGATGGGACGGCATTCGCCTTCCGCGGAAACTATGATGATTATCTCCGCACAAACAAGAGTCAGGTAACTTCCCAGGTCAATGAATACGACATCACCCAGAAGCGGATCCGCAATCTGCAGGAGGATGTCATCAGGTTCCAGCGGCTTAAGGAAAAATCACGCGACCCTGGGACTATCCGCCGGTTCAAATCGCAGGAGCAGAAAGCCCGCGATGATCTGGCGCGACTGCAATCGCTCGAGAAGCCATCGTTCTGGATCGACCAGGAATCTGCCAGTAGCATGAATGACAAGATGACGGCCTCATATGAGAAATATAAGGCACAGAACATCCGCATCCGGACGAGGACGAAGGAGTCGGATTCCCATCGCCTGCTGGTGCAGGTCGAGAAGCTAGGACTTGGCTACGGCGATTCGCCGCTCTTCGAGAATATCAGCTTTGCACTCCATGAGGCGGAGCGCATCCGTCTGCATGGCCGTAACGGAGCCGGTAAGACGACGCTGATCCAGTCTATAATGGCTCAATCGCGCAATGAAGCTCCGGCAAGCCGGATTTTCGGCGGTATCGTAGACACCGAAAAGGATCTGCGCATCGGGATGTACGAGCAGGAAATTAATCCGAAATATCTGAAAATGACGCTATCAAGCGCCCTCGAGCAAGTGCTGATGGATAAGGACACCCCATCGAGCCCGCAGCGGATCAAGCAGCTGCTAAGCGACTATCTGTTCAATCCTGCAAGTGATGGGGATATGCCCGTCGAACGGCTGAGCGGCGGCCAGAAAGCCCGCTTCCAACTGATAAGTATGCTGGCCGACGATCCACTGGTGCTCATACTGGATGAACCGACCAACCACCTTGACTTGCCAAGTATCGAGGAGCTGGAGCTTGCTCTGACCTCATACCATGGTGCGATCATCTATATATCACATGACAGCTATTTTGCGGATAAGCTCGGTGGCACGACGATTACGATCGGCCATTGATGTCAGTACTAGCACCGGGCTCGGATATCCGGCGGGCGACTGCACAGCTTGCCAAATGAGATGGACACCGATCCAATAGACTGACCTAGCAGACCGACCTAGCGGTTGCAGACGATGACGCGCATCTGTGGTACGAGCTTGCGGGCCTCACCATATGTCATGCCTGCTTTGACACCGTAGGCTTTGGCCTGTCGTGAGCATGAAGTTATATGATAGCGGTCGAGGTTACTGCGCGGCGTCAATGATGGCCGGTAGCGCTTGGCTGGTGGCATGACGTCCCGGGCGAACGCCCAGAAATATTTTTTGTCGGCTGCATGTGTAAAAGATAGCTGCATAATAAATAACCCCACTCTTATCTGATAATAGGCGCTGGAGACGGTCACAGCCGAACGGAAACGTGTCAATGCGGACCCGGCCATGTCTGGCAGGTCACCGGATAGTTCTGATATGAGAGAAGGCGTACAGTGACCGGAGTATGTCTGCCATGTGTCGGTAAAGCTTATGCGTAGGAGCGGTCTGTACGAAACGTATAGTGCTCACGCATATAGCTACCAGTATTATATATGCAGTTTGCCAGAAAGGCCAGTACATTATAAAGGGCTTATGCTTACCTATGCGACTGGGCCATGGGCGGGCGTTTCTTGCCGGGTAAGACTATCTTGAATGTCGTGCCTTTGTCCGGAACGGATTCGACCTCGATACTTCCGCCGTGCAGCTGGATGACCTCGTTCGACCAGTAAAGCCCCAAGCCAGTCCCGCCGACCTTGACCGATAGCGGGTTGTCGATCCGGGAGAACTTCTTGAATAACTTGTCGATGTCGCCCTTTGCGATACCGACGCCTTCGTCCTGGATGGTGATGGCGATCTTGTTGCCACGCTGCTTGCTGACATCGACGCAGACCGACTTGCCAGTCGGGGTATATTTGCTGGCATTGTCTATGATATTGCTGAAGGCCATCCGGATGTATTCGGTATCGAGCCGGGCGATGACCGGAGATTGCGGAAGTGCGTATGAGATCTTTTGGTCACGGTTCGTGAATAACGAGGCCGCGTCGCGGACGATGCTTTCCATGAGCTTGCCGACATCGATGTCTTCCGGCTTGAGGGTAATTTTTTTGAGGTCGAGCTTGGCGACACGCAGGATGTCGTTGACGACCTGTATCTGCCGCTCATTGCTTTCATAGGCGCTGCGGAGGAACTTCTCCTGTTCGGGTGAGATATCTCCGGCATAACCTTCCAGGATCATACCGACATACTGTTTGACCGCTGTCGCCGGCGTGCGCAGCTGATGGGATGCCAGGGCAATGAACTCATCCTTGGAACGGTTGATCTCCATCAGTTGATGGACGCGCTGGGCCTCGATGAGTTTTCGTTGCAGCGAATAACGCATGACGCGGGACAACAGTTCGCTATCGAGCGCGCCCTTGACGAGATAGTCGGCGACGCCCATCTTCATGGCTCGCCGCTCGACCTGTTCATCGCCAGCTCCAGTCAGGATGATGAACGGTTCTGGCCGCTGGACGAGGTCGAAATTACTCAGCAGTTCCAAACCGTTCTCTGCCCCGAGTCGGTAATCTACCAGATATATATCATGTTCCGACTTGTCTATCATGCCCTGGGCCTCAGAAGGCGTAGACACCCAGTCGATCCGGAATGGCGACTCAGGAATCTTGGCCATGAGGTTACGGATGATCAGGTAATCATCTTCATCATCGTCGACCAGCAGTACGTGAAGGTTGTTAGACACTGGACCCTTCTTTTTCGTTTGGAGCATCGGCGTGGGACGTCGGCAGTTCGACTATTTCGAACCAGTATTTGCCAAGCGTCTGGATGACCTGCAGAAGGCCTTCGAACGTCACCGGCTTGGTGATGAACGAATTGACACCCAGCTGATATGAGCGGTATATATCCTCCTCGGCCTTTGACGTGGTGAATACGACGACAGGTATATCCTTGAGGTCGTCGTCCGATTTGATCTCCTTAAGGGCTTCGCGGCCATCCTTCTTAGGCATATTGAGGTCCAGCAGGATGACGCCGGGGCGACCACACTCCTGCTTATCGGCATACTGCCCGCGGCATTTCAAGTAATCAAGCAGTTCTTCGCCGTCTTTGACGCGGCACAGTGTATTGAGGAGTTTGCTCTCTTGGAGGGCTTTCTTGGTCAGCAGATAATCATCATCGTCATCGTCTGCCATCAGTATGACTATTCCGTTCTGGTTCATGTATTCCCTTTCATAGGAGATTTTCTCCTTTCTTATGCTTTATGGGCAGTGAAATGATAAATGTCGAGCCTTTGCCAAGCTTACTGGTAGCGGTGATGCTGCCGCCGTGCCGCTCGACGATCTTACGGCAGACGGCCAGACCGATGCCGGTGCCTTCATATGTCTCGCGGTTATGCAGACGCTGGAAGACGGCGAAGATGCGGTCGAGGTATTTTTCATCGAAACCAAGTCCGTTGTCTTCGATTTCAAGCCGGCAATACTTCATTTTATCACCGGGCTTCGATTCTGTCCCAGCCCGTACGGTGATGACAGGATTGACGCCGTCGCGGCGGAATTTGAGGGCATTGGCAATCAGGTTCTGCAGCAGCTGCCGCATCTGCATGGCGTCGGCCTGGATCGTCGGCAGGTCCCCGATATTGATGGTGGCCTTGGTGTCGTCGATCCGGACCTCCAGGTCACTGATGACTTCCTGGGTAACTGTCCGTAGGTTGACGGGAGTAAAGTTGCGGCCCTTGGTCGTGACCCGCGAGAATGACAAGATATCTTCGATAAGGGCACTCATGCGGGCCGCCGCATTGCGCATCCGCGAAAGATAATCCTTACCCTCACCTAATTGTGCGGCGTACTCGGTCTCCAGCAGATTACCGAAGGCCTGGATCTTGCGGAGTGGCTCCTGCAGGTCGTGCGATGCGACATAGGCGAAATCCTGCAGTTCCTGGTTGCTGCGCTGCAGGTTGAGGTTGGTCTCTTCGAGTTCAGCGGTCCGGATTTCGACGCGGCGCTCAAGCTCTTCATTGGCGACTTGGAGCTCAGCTTCCAGCCGGGCACGCTCAGCGATCTCATTCTGAGCATCTTCGTATAGGCTGGCATTGGTCATGGCCAGGGAGGCGCGGTTGGCCAATTCGACTGCCATCTCGAGGTCTGCGTTGACATAATGCCGCTTCTGCTCGGCCATGATCAGAGTGATGGCACCGACTGTCTTACGATTTGTCTTCAGAGGTACGATAATGACTGAGCTCAGGCCGAGCTCGCGGGTCAATTTCAACTCTTCCTCACTCTTGGAGGCAGCCACAAGCAGTTCGTCGGTTATAATCGGGTAAAATTCGGGCTTGCCCGTCCTGATGACATTGGGTACGCCCGTCGGTAAGTCCATATCCTGCGGTCCCTGCTTCTCACGGAGTGCGATCGCCCATTTGACCTTATCTGGATCCTTATGGGCCAGGGCGACCTGCTGCAATTCGTTATCCTCGTCAAGGATCTGGACGGTGCACCAGTCTGCAATGTCCGGAACCATCAGGTCAGCGATAGTCTGCAGCGTCTGCTTATAGTCGAGCGACTCGGTCAGGACGGCACTCGCCTGAGCCAGATAACTGAGGTTGTTTTCAATGAGCTTCCGCTCAGTTATGTCAACCAGGGCTCCCTGCAGGCTTATGGCCTTCCCCTTGTTGTCGCGTTTGATACGGCCGCGGGCGATGACCCAGCGTATCGTCCCGTCGCGGACGACCGTGCGGTAGTCACTTGAAAATGTATCTTCGGACTTGATCGCATCACCGATCTGTTTTACCACCCTCTCCCTATCATTTTCATGTATGGAATTCGTGAAAATTGACAATGGAACTCCGCTGTTGACGTCCTCATCGGATACGCCGAACATCAGGGCCAGGTTCTTATCGCCCGTCACGATATCCGTCGGTACGTCCCATGCATAGGTAGCGACCAGTCCGACTGATAGTGCTTCATCGAGCTGGAGCTTGGTACGGGCCAGCTGCCGGTCAGTCATCACTTCACCCGTTATGTCGTGCGTCGATTGGAAGATCAGAGAGAGTGTGCCATCTTCATTGAACAGCGGGTAATGGATGAGCCGCCAATAGCGTGTCTCTACCGTCCCGTCGGGACGCTTGAGGTCGAACTGTATCGTTTCCATAATATCCGGCAGCTTCGTCTTGATCACGCGCCGGAATGATTCCATGACGTCATTGACGCCGGTCTTCTTATATTTCTCAGATATGTCAGGAAAGACTTCGAATATCGGCCTGCCGAGCGTCTTCTCGCGTTCTACCAGCGCCAGTTTGGCATGGGACTCGTTCTCGGCAGCGATCGTAAATATTGGGTCGTCGGGCAGCACTGCGATGTACTGGTCCGGTAATACCTCGAAGAACTTCTTATAGTCGATCGTATTAAGGCTGTTGGTGTGTACAATGGGGTCGGCGGATTTTTTATTAGCGGGCATACATATATAAAGCAGGGGTGTTACCTCTGTCTACCTTTCCTGAGGGCGTATTATAGAGTACGCTGGCGGAACGCAATAAGGATTATTTCACAGACTACTTTAAACATAAGTTAGAAACTACTTTAGTTGCATAACGAAACCGTGACCGCAACGAAGGATTGACACAGGAAGGCTGTATGATACGATACCCATATAACTGAGGGTTATGGGGGCGGCGGGGCTGTCCTTTTTGTTTTTAAGGGAATAAGCATAAGTAAGATTGAGGGGTATGACATGAAGAAACGATATATTCCGGGGTTGATCGTAGGGGTAGCGACACTCGGCCTGGCCACGTTCGTCGTCGTCGACGGCATGAGCGATAAAGCAAATACCAAAGTTATCAAGGGTGCTGTATCCAGTCAGGACAGCGGTTTGTCATCGGCTACCACGACTGCACGCGAACCCCGTGAAACACCAGCTCCGTCCGTCAGCGATCCCGCCGGTGCGATTGCTTCTGAGAAAGCGGACATAGCGGTCCCGGCTGCAGGCACCACTGCCGAGACCGCCCATACACTGACCTGGCGTGCGCCAGCCGGCCAGGACAAGTCATATGCTGCATCTGGCGGTCATGCATCCGACAAGGGACATGTCAGCCCCGTCGCCCGGCATGATAACAGTAACTATTACGCCGTCGCAACCAAGCCGGTTCAAGCCACTGCTCCGGCACCAGTAGCTCCGGCTCCTACATCAGCTCCGGCAACTGACTCACCGGCTTCAACTCCGGCGCCCGCGCCGAAGCCAGCAGTCGTTCCGGCCGCCGATGCTAAGAATCTGGTCCTGAACCCTTCTGCCGAAGATGCTGTTGCCGGCAAGCCTATGCATTGGACATTCGGTGGTTATGGCAACAATACTGCTACGTCGGCACACTATGATACAGGATATGCCAGTGACCACAGCCTTCGCCTTGATATCAGTAACTATACGGATGGGGATGCCAAATGGATCTCTGATGAGATCACCGTGACTCCCGGGAAGACCTACGTTGTATCGAACCGTTACAAATCTGTCGGTATGTCACAGGTCAATGCCGCCTACATCACAGATGGCCGGATCGTTTCCTATGCCTGGCTCGGTGATGCTGCAGCCCAGGCTGATTGGGCTCAGTTCAGCGGACACTTTACCGTGCCGGCTGGCATCAGCAGCGTTGTTCTGTTCCACGCACTGACATCGGATGGCAGCTTGTCGACTGATGATTACAGCATCGTCGAAAGTGACGCAGCGGCTGCTCCAGTACCGGCTCCCACTCCTGTAACGACACCGCTGCCTGTCCCAGCTCCAGCACCGACACCGGTGACTGCACCGCTGCCCTCGTCAGGTAACGGCTTCAGCAGTCCCCTGGTATCGCTGACGTTCGATGACGGTTGGAAGTCGATCCATGACAACGCCTTGCCAGTCATGTCACAATATGGTATTACTTCGACGCAGTACCTTAACAGCCAGCCTATTGAAGAGAATTTCGCCAGTTACATGAGTCCGCAGGACGTCCGTGATTTCTATAACGCCGGTCATGAACTTGGCTGGCATACCCGCACCCATTCCCATCTGCCGTTGCTGGGTACCGCCGATGTTGATACCGAACTGACGATTCCGCAGACATTCCTCGGCCTTATCGGTGTCGGCCCCGGTGCATTCACGAACTTTGCCAGCCCATTCGGTGAGACGACCCCTGCGATCGTCGACCAGATCCGTGCCCATGGCTTCACACACCGTTCAGTCGAAGAAGGTTTTAATACTAAGGCCAACCTCAACCTGAACAATATCGTCGTCCAGAATATCTTGAACACCACGACGCTGGCGCAGTTCCAAGGTTGGGTCAACCAAGCTGTCGCAGATGGCAGCTGGCTTGTCCTGGTCTACCACGAAGTATCAGATACTCCGACTGATCCGGACCCGACTTACACTATCGGTACGGCAGCATTCCAGGCTGAGATGGCGTATCTGGCGGGCGTCCGCGATGCCGGCAGTGTTAAAGTACTGACACAGCAGCAGGCGATCAACGAGATCATGCCGCAACTCGGACAATAAGTACTTTCACGACCATCTGCGTGACAAAATAACACCTCCATCAGGAGGTGTTATTTTGTGTCTGTATATCATGGCCTGCTGCAATGGTACAATAAGGTTATGATAGCCCTCGAAATCCTGACCTGGTGGTATCGCCAGGGCTGGGCACAGGTAGCAAAAAACGCTGAAGTCCGCTTCTTCAAGGTGTCGCACATGTTTTCAGTACCGATACTGCTGCGGACGCTCTTCGCGCCTTGGCGCCGCATCGTCACCTACCCTGGCGCCAGTATCGACGCCAAATTGCGTGCCATGGGCGACAACATGGTCAGCCGTGTCGTCGGATTCTCGGTGCGGGCGATGGTCTTGTTCAGTGCCGGCGTCATGCTGACGATCACCGCGCTGCTGGCAGCCATCCAGTTACTGGTATGGCCGCTGATGCCACCGGCTATCGTCGTCTTTCTCATCAAAGGGATTACAGGCTAAACTATGGATCCAAATACCCTCCCCGCCCCACAGCCAGTCAGGCCGGAACATCCGGTCCAGCCGCCACCAGCTCCGCAGCAGCCGGTGTATACGGATGATATACCTCGTCCGACCCAGTATTCTCAGCCACCGCAGCAATCCTTCCAGCCAGAAACGGCACAACCATCACCACAACCACAAGCGGTACAACCGCAGGCTGCTGCCATACCTGTGACAGGCATAGATTGGCGGTCTGCCCGCACCAGGCATGCCAGGCTGGCCCGCAGTATCGGTCCGAATGGCTACGGTTTACTACTCGGTGTCTTCATCATCTGTCTGCTGCTCGGGCTGGTCTGCCTGTATATCCCACTGGAGAATATCGCCTATCTGTCGTTCGCCGCCGGGTTGCTGGCTTTCTTGCCGGCTGCCTATTATATGCTCGAACTCAAGCCGCTGCCGATCCGTGGTACTACCCTGACGGACAGCCTTTCACCGGACATCCTGACCGCTTTCAAGCCAGGTTCGGCCATCACACCCAAGGCAGCCTGGGCTGCGCTGCAGAAGAACTGGCAGTTCGTATTTTTCGCCAATCATTTCCTGCTGAGTTCTGACACGATCAAACAGTGCCTTAGCGATACAGAATACGACATGCCGAAGGTCTGGAGCGAGGCCCGGCGGCTGGCGACAGCGACCGACAGCAAACTCGTCGAACCGGGCCATCTGGCTGGCGCACTGCTGGTGACATCGCCTGATTTCAAGAATATGTTGATGCGGATGAAGATGTCTTCCGGCGACGCCGAGGCAGTCGCAATGTGGGTCGGACGGGTCCTCGATACGATGCGGGCTGAAAGGCCATACTTCGGCGGCGTCGGCCGCGACTGGGCGAACGGCTTCACGCCGCAGCTCAACCGGTTCGGTATCAATATCAGCCTGCAGATCGAACAGCACGGTGCCCACTTCGGCTGGCTGACGACCTCTCCCGGCGTACTGGCCATGAAAAGTGCGTTCTCGCAGGGTACGGCTACTGTCGGCCTGATCGGTGACCCGGGCGTAGGCAAGACGAGCCATGTCAATGCCCTAGCCCAGCTGCTGCTCGAGGAGAAGAATGACCGCAACCTCGAACACCGCCAGATCGTCTCGCTGAACCCGTCAACTATCCTATCCAGCGCCAAGCGGCAGGGTGAGCTGGAAGAGATCGTCATGTCCCTGCTGCTCGAGACCGTCCACGCCGGTCATATCATCCTGTTCCTCGATGACGCCCAGCTGTTCTTTAAGAGCGGTCCCGGTTCGTTCGATATGACACAGATCCTGCTGCCGGTGCTGCAGTCACGGTCAGTCCAGATGGTCCTGGCCATGACGCCGCACGACTTCCAGCAGCTACGTATCAACAATGCTTCGTTCGCCAACCTGATAACACCTGTCATGCTGACCGAACCCCCGGAACACGATGTCATGCGCGTCCTCGAGGATAATGCGCTGGCCCTCGAGCACAAACACAAGGTCTTGATCCCATTTGAGTCGCTCAGGGAAGCGTACCGCCTGAGTGGACGCTATATGCAGGATTCAGCCTATCCTGGCAAAGCACTCCAGCTCCTTGAGAACTCACTGTCATACAGCGAGCACGACGGTATCGTCACCGCAGTATCCATCCAGAAAGCGATCGAGCAGAGCTTGGGCGTCAAAGTGAGCTCAGCGGCGCCGGCCGAGGCGGATGCCCTGCTGCATCTCGAGGACCGTATCCATGAGCGGATGATCAACCAGACCCATGCGGTCCATGTCGTATCCAGTGCGCTACGCCGGGCACGGGCCGGGGTGGCGAACCCACGCCGTCCGATCGGCAGCTTCCTCTTCCTTGGCCCGACCGGCGTCGGTAAGACTGAACTGGCCAAGGCTGTAGCCGCGACGTATTTCGGTGCCGAGGCGAATATGGTCAGGCTCGATATGAGCGAGTACCAGCAGCCCGAGGATGTCCGCCGGCTGCTCAGCAACGGCGCCGACGAATCGCGCAGCCTGATCATGGCGGTCCGCCAGCAGCCATTCGCCGTCGTCCTGCTCGACGAGATCGAGAAGGCCCATCCGAACATACTCAACTTGCTGCTGCAGCTGCTCGACGAGGGCCGGCTGACCGATATCGGCGGCCGCACTGTCTCCTTCAAGGACTGTGTCATCATCGCGACGTCAAATGCCGGCGCCAACACCATCCGTGAGCGCATCGCAGCCGGCCAGCAGCTGGAAAGCTTCCAGTCCGAACTGACCGATGAGCTGATCAACAGCGGCCAGTATAAGCCTGAACTCCTCAACCGTTTCGATGAGATCGTCCTCTTCCGCCCGCTTAACCAGGACGAGCTGGCGCAGATGGTCGGTCTGATGATGAAGGATATCAATCGTACGCTCTCGGTACAGAACATATCCGTCGAACTGACACCGGCGGCAATCTATAAAGTCGTCGAGACCGGCTATGATGCCCGGCTTGGCGCCCGCCCGATGCGCCGCGCCCTGCAGCGCGCCGTCGAGGATGGTATCGCCAACCGAATCCTCCGTGGCGAGACCCGGCCTGGCGACCATGTCCTGCTTGACGTCACTGACCTCAGCTAAAAGCTTATATTTAACAATACACTTGACATATAACATAAGTTGTGTATAATAAGAGGTGTTAAATGTGGGCTGTGTGGTGTGCCCCCTGATTCAGGGGGCATTTTCATGACCGCAGTAAAGAGAGAATGAGTAAAGGTCATATAATATGAGCAAGAAGAAAGCAACTGCCGAACCAGTCGTTGCCGCTGTTACCGCGGCTACTCCTGCTGATCTCAAGGCAAAACATTACCATGCCTTCAGTAAGCTGGCTGGTGAGATCCTGCCAGTCCGGCGCGGTAAATACCGTGTGGGCTACAGGACTATCGCAACCCGCAAAGACGCCCGCAAGACGTTCCTGCTCGCCTTTGCCAACGTCGCAGTAGAAATAGGATTCCTGATCTGGCTGCTGCACACGCTGTTCCAGCCTATCTGGAATGAAAGTGCTGCTATCGGCGGTACGTTCATCGCACTGCTGGCATGTATATTCGTCATCGAATGCTTCCGCCTCGTCGGCCTGATCACCTTCTCATTATCGGCCATAATCGCCCGGGACCCTATACCTGTACGGCCCCGCAAGGGTGGCCGGGTCGCCTTCACGACGACTATCGTCCCATCAAAAGAGCCCTTTGAGATGGTCGAAAAGACCCTGAAAGCTATGCTGAAGGTCAGGCACGACGGACCATACGACGTCTGGCTGCTCGACGAAGGTAATGACCCGGATATCGCCGAGGCCTGCCACCGTATGGGCGTCAAGCACTTCAGCCGCAAGGGCATACCGAAGTACAACATGGAATCCGGCCGCTTCAAGGCGAAGACGAAGCACGGCAACCACAACGCCTGGCTGGTCGAGCATGGTTCGGCATATGATTTCATCCTGTCGGTCGATTCCGACCATATCCCACATGCCAACTTCGCTGAGCGTACGCTTGGATACTTCCGTGACCCTGATGTCGCGTACGTCGTAGGCCCGCAGGTCTATGGCAATACTGAGACGCTTATATCACGCGGCGCGGAGTCTCAGGCCTATGTCTTCCAGGCGACCATCCAGCGTGCCGCCAACACCTATGACGCTGCCATGTTCGTGGGCACCAACCACGCCTACCGTGTGAAGACGATGCTGCAGATCGGTGGCTTCCAGGATTCAATCACTGAAGATCTGCTTACCGGTATGGCCGTCCATGGCAGCCGAAATCCGCGCACCGGCAACTTCTGGCGGTCAGTCTACACGCCTGATGTCCTGGCCATCGGTGAAGGCCCGTCCTCATGGACCGACTTCTTCACCCAGCAGTTGCGTTGGGCACGCGGTGCCAACGAGACGTTGCTGGTCCACTTCTTCAGGATGTTCCGTAAGCTGCCGCTGAAGGCCCGCCTGCACTATGGCCTGATCATCTGGTGTTACCCGGCCGCTGCCATCACCTGGTCGCTCGGTATCGCCGTCAGTATGCTGTACCTATTCCTCGGTACGACCGGCGTCGGTCTGCCCGACAAGACCTGGCTGGCACTATACCTCGATGTCATGGCTACCCAGATCATCCTGTACGTCTGGCTCCGCCGCTACAATGTCAGTCCGCACGAAGAAAAAGATTCATTCGGTGTCTCCGGCATCATCTTCTCGATCTTCGCCGCCCCCGTCTACGCCTATGCCCTCTGGGGTACGCTGACCCGTCAGAAGAGCGGCTTCGTCGTCACTTCCAAGGGAGATGCGACATCGCCTGACAACTGGTCGACCTTCAAGTTCCATACGTTCTGGGCTACGATAATCGCAACCTTCCTGGCCTACACTATCATCATCGGCAATACCCATCCGAACGTCAAGATATGGTGTGCCATCGCCCTGGCTTCATGCCTGTCGCCGATCATCCTCTGGCGCATCAGCATGCTGCCGCAGACGTTACGCAAGATCCATGAATTCGTACATACCCCCATCAGATTTTCAAACCGCTTAGCAGATAAAGGAGTCGAGATATGAGTACATTCGGAAAAGTATTAAGGATGCGCAGGTTCTACTACACCATCGCCGCGTTCATGATCCTGGCAGTCAATGCCAATGCGCTGTTCGAACCGGCTGAAGCAGCCGTCGATAAGATCTGGTCCCGCCAGGCATCAGTCGTCAAGCAATATGGCCGCTGGGATACCCTTGAGTACAACACCCCGGTCAACGCCGTACACGCAGCCCTGCTGAACACCGGCAAGGTCCTGCTGATCGCCGGCTCCGGCAACAATGAACAGGCATTCGATGCCAAATCATTCAAGACTGTCGTCTGGAATCCTGATACGGGTGAATTCAAAGAAGTTCCGACTCCTTGGGACGCCTTCTGCGCCGGACATGTCTTCCTGCCCGACGGACGCCTGCTGGTCGCCGGCGGCACCAAAGGTTACGAAGACCTCGATGCCGTACCACGCGTAGAATACAGCGGCCTGCGTGACTCATACATCTTCGACCCTAAGACCGAGACCTATGAGCGTGTCGATGACATGGAGTACGCCCGCTGGTACCCGACCCTGGTCGCCCTGGCTGACGGTAAAGTCCTGGCAGCTGCCGGTCTCGATGAAGAAGGTAAGATGTCCGAGGGTGAGACCGAAATCTACGACCCAGCTACCAAGACCTGGACCTACCGCCCCGACCTGAAGCATGTCTACCCGACCTATCCTTCGCTGATGCTGATGGCAGACGGCCGCCTGTTTTATACCGGCTCACATCAGGGTTATGAGCCTGGCAAGGAAAGCATGCGGGCCGGACTCTGGAACATTACCAATAACAATTTCCAGGATGTCGAGGGTCTGAAGGATAAGTTCATGGTCAATAACAGCTCATCCGTCCTGCTGCCGCCGGCACAGGACCAGCGCGTCATGATGATGGGCGGCGCCTTCAACGGCGACTCACCGATAAGCACGGCCCGCACCGCAATCGTCGACATCGATGCATCAGCTACCCCGGCATACCAGACGGCTCCGAACCTGCGCAATGCGACCCGCTGGGCTAACCTGGTCGTGCTTCCGGACGATACCGTCCTTGAGACCGGTGGCTCTGCCGGCTACCGCGGCGAGGATGTCTTCTCGGCTGAGATCTTCAATCCGAAGACTGACACGTTCAAGCGCGCTGCTACCCCGCGCATCGGCCGCAACTACCATGCCGAAGCCATCCTGCTGCCTGACGGCCGCGTCGCTACCTTCGGATCGAACCCTATCGACAACAGCTTTGAGGTCCGCATCGAAGTCTACTCCCCTTCTTACCTGTTCCAAGGCCCACGCCCGGCCATCACCGGCGGCGAGAAGGAAATCGTCTACGGTTCGACACATACGCTCAAGACCTCAAATCCGCAAAACATCAAGACTGCCAAGCTGATGCGCCCGAGTGCGGTCACGCACGCGACCGATGTCGAACAGCGCTCCGTCGACCTGCCGTTCACCGCTACTGCCGATGGCATCAGCGTACAGATCCCCGGCAATCCGAACCTGCTGCCTCCGGGCTGGTACATGGCATTCGTGACTGACAAGAACGATGTCCCGTCCAAGGCTTACTGGGTACATGTCCCACCGGCCCAGCAGTAAGTGGCTGTACGGCCACTAGAGTTCGGAACCGGCTGACTGACCGCTCTTGCTCGTAAGCACCCAACTGGATATCCGCGTCCGCCTACTTCTGGCTGGCGCGGATATCTACTATGATCCTGGCTTTATCACGGATGTGGTCGTGCAGCGGATACACCCCGCCCTGCAGCGCCGATACGATGAAATACTCTCCAGGACGGAGCGGCTGCATCTGGAAGCCGGGATATTGGATCAGTTTATCATGTTCCCCGAATGCCAGGCGGTAATCTTCATCGCCAGTATTCGTAACCTTGATCGCATCACAGCGGTTCAGTACCAGACGATCCCTGGAGAACTTGTCGTCCTTAAGGGTTACCTCATAGGTCGCCCCTACCTTCTCGCAGGTTATCGCGTCAAGCGGGTCAGGCCGGAAATGATTCCACAGGCCGAAGCTGACGAGTACCAGCGTGACGAAGCCGACAAGGATGTCCTGAGCCAGATGGGTGCGGTGTTTGATCTGTGCTTCTGATGGAGGCGATGGCTCAGGCAGTTTGCGGCTGGCCGACGACTTTCTGGGACGCGAAGTCTGGTAAGTAGGCATAACCGTATTGTATCACGGCCATATGTCGGAGGGTGCTGTCAGCCCGCCTGTCAGGCGGTTGGATCGGGCCAACTGCCAGCGGTGATTGTCCGGGGCCGGCCTTCCTGTAGTCTGTCAGTTCCTGAGCCCTGCCGGCCAACGCTCGACGAGGCCGAGGGCATATTCCGGCCACCACTCACCCGCTGCCGGACCGCCGGAACACTTGAGAGGGTCAGGGTCCTGACCGTCTGATTCACCAGGGATCTTGATGTGCAGCAATGCGTCGACCAGCGGATGTCCAGTATTGAAGGTCGGATACTGTCCCAGCGCCCTGCCTGGCGGATTACACCAGTTGAAGTCCGGCCGCTTCTTATTGTCGTAGGGTCCGTTGCCGTTTCGTGATGTGTCGATGACAAAGTGGGCATCGTCCAGCATCTTTGATAACTTGACACCGTGTTCGGTCGATTCCTTCGTGGAGCGGAAATTTGATACGTTCAGGCTGAATCCGTCTGCCTTGCCGATGCCTGAGTCTTTCAGGTATGCCACGACCTGCTCGGGGTCAAGGTCCCAGCTGCTGTTGCCGGCATCCAGGTAGACGTATGTATGAGGTAACGCTTTCAACTTGCCGACCGCATAGTCCAACAGTCCCGTTCGGACTTCGCGTTCCTTGGCGTCAAGGCAGGGCCTGCCGCGGTCGTCTGTCTCGTCCATCTGTGGAATAGCATCGGGTTCGACGATGACGATGGTCTGGGTTTCGCCGATGGCTTCAGCGAACCGGTCTACGAACTGTTGGTAAGCGACAGCGTCCTTGGCGCCACCTGCCGAGTAGAGGCCGCAGTCACGCCCCGGGATATCGTACAGTACGGTGAGGGCCAGCTTATTCTCCTGGCGCACCTTGTCGAGCTGTATGGCCAAATCTTCAAACCTCTCGTCGTCACCTACCCAGCGGGCTGTCGGGATGGCCGCCATGGTATCCATGATAGCTGCCTGCACCGGCCGTTCTGTCCGCCAGGCAGCTGCCTGCTTGGCTGCCGGACTATCAGGATAGACGTATAGTTGTTTGTCCTTCAGCGGATTCGGCGTGTGTTTGAAGCTGGAAAAGATCTTGCCAGGACCGGAGGTTGCCGTGCTATCGATCATACTGAAGATCGCGATTCCACAGACGACGACGGCAAGTGCCCCGCAGATGCTCAACAGGCTGAGAGCCTTCCGCTGTTTCATCTCTGCGATCACCGGTTTGAAGGAGGACATGGACGGATGCTGCAACATATTTTGCAGATATCCACGGAGCTTATTTGTTATATCAAAACGTTTCATAGCAATATACAACTATTGTAACATAAAGATGCAGAGAAATAAAGAGGTTATGTGAATATTGTATGCTAAAGTGTTGAGATTTATTTTACTGCCGTCATACTGGTGCTAAGATAGATTACTGAATACGATAACGGGGGAATGCATGCAGAAGAAATCGTTGATCTTACCGCCTCTGGACCGGGTCATAGAACGCAGCTGGGCGGAGGGAGCCTTTGTATACCACATATATCCGCGCAGCTTCCAGGATAGCAACGGTGACGGGATCGGCGATCTCACAGGCATCGTCAAACGTCTCGATTATCTAAAGGAGCTCGGTGTCAACGCTATCTGGCTCAGCCCCTTCTATCCTTCGCCGATGGCGGATTTCGGGTACGACGTGGCCGATTACTGCAATGTCGACCCGATCTTCGGCAGTCTCGATGATTTCCGTGAGCTGTTGGCAGAGGCTGCCAAGCGCGACATCAGGATGATGATCGACCTGGTGCCCAACCATACTTCGGACGAACACATCTGGTTCAGGGAATCACGGCGGTCGAAGGACCACGAAACCAATCCGTTCAGCGACTGGTATATCTGGCGCGACGGTGTGCCGGCAGATACGCATGGAAGCAACGATGTCGAGCTTGAACAATCGTCGCAACGTCCCAAACCGCCCAATAATTGGCGCGACGCCCTGACCGGCGGCTCCGCCTGGGAATGGGACGACACACGGCAGCAGTACTACCTCCATAGCTTCGATGTCCGTCAGCCGGACCTCAACTGGAGCAATCCGACAGTCCGCGCCGCCATCAAACAATCGATGCGCTTCTGGCTCGATATGGGCGTGGACGGCTTCCGGGTCGACGCCGTCTACTGGATGGCCAAGGAGCCGCTGATGAGTGACGATCCAGGCAATCCATCATTCGTCGAAGGCGAGGACCTGCCCTACCACGCCCTGCGGCACGACAACAGCCGCGGCTGGCCGGCAGTTTACGCCTATCTCTCGGAGATGGCCGATGTCCTGAAAGAGGAAAAATACCGTGACAAGCAGCGCTTCATGGTGACCGAGGCCTACCCCGAAGGCCACAACCCGCTGGTCGAGTACCTCAACTTCTATGTCGGCATGGACCCGAAGGTTGCCGCCCCTTTTAACTTTGAAGGCCTTGAAATGCCCTGGCGGGCTCCTGTCTGGCGGAAATTCCTGCGGGCATTCCATCATGCGCTCGACCAGATTGACTCCCACTGCGTGCCAAGCTATGCCTTTGGTAACCACGACAAACCGCGTATCGCCAGCCGGATCGGCGATACGTCAGCCCGCAGCGCCGCAGTACTGCTCATGACACTGCCGGGGATGGTCTTCCTGTATTACGGCGACGAGATCGGCATGCGCGATGTCCCTATTCCGGCAGAATTCATCCAGGATCCGGCGGCCAAGGGCGACATATCCCGCGGTGGATTGCCGCCCCAAGGCCGGGATCCGCAGCGTACACCGATGCAGTGGTCCGGTGATACGCATGCTGGATTTACGGAGGGTGATGCGACATGGCTGCCGGTTGCTGCTGATTACAAGGAAGTTAACGTAGAGCGCGAACTGAAAGACCCAGGCTCTCTGCTTAACTTGTATAAGTCATTAGGTACGATGCGCGCCAGCTCTGATGCACTGAAGCATGGACATCTTAAGGTGTTGTCGACAGATAGCGACGATATACTGGCCTACGTGCGCGAGCATACTACTGGCGACGCGCAGGACTTTGTCATACTGGTCAATTTTTCCGGTGAAACGGTTACCTGTCCGACCGGACAGTGGAACCTGCAGCTTGGTGAGCGCGTGATTTCAACGCATGACTCCCACCGGAACGGCTCGGAGTCGCTGGCTGTACCTGGACCGAAGTCTGATTCGCGACAGACTCCAGCGCCAGCTTCGGCTGCAGTTGGGAGCCAAGCCGGTCACCAAATATCCGAGGTAGTGCTTGCGCCCCACGAGGCAGCAGTGTACGCCGCTTCGTAGCTGGGTCGGACTCCGTCTCTTTGACGTAGTGGTCGTAATTGATGGCCGTCAGCAGGCTGTCGACTGACTGGCTGACCGTGAACAGGCTGCAAGCTTTGCGGCGCTCGGCCGCGGTCAGCGGTCCGCGCAAAATGGCTTTGTTCAGACCGGCGGCCAGTGCCTTGGGGTCGTCGGATTTGACGAGTATCAGGCCGCCGACATTTGTCTCGGGCAGTCCACCGGAACGGGAAGCGACGACCCGGCAGCCGGCATGTTGTGCTTCGATCGAAACCATACCGAACAGTTCCTGCCAGAAGATACTGGTCGATGGCATCACGACGACATCGTACTTGGCCATCAATTTGGCCATTTCCTTGGAATTCTTGCGCGAATTGACAACTTTGATGTTCGGATGCGCCCGGACCATCGCTTCGATGATCTTGCCTTCTTTGGAGTTGTTGCCGGCAGTCGTGACGGTCAGCTTGTACGGTACTTCCATGCTGTGGTCCTGATGCATGGCGGATAACAACGTATAAATGCCTTTGTCGGAGTGCAGACGGCCGGCGAACAATACCTTGATAGGCTTGTTCTTGTCGCGTTTCGGATGCTCCACGGTGCTGAAGGCCTCGTCGGCGAACGGATAGACGGTCGGCATGCGGCTGAAGTTCGTCTTCAGGTAGCGGCGCCAGATTCCGGCCGCGAATTTGCTGGCCGTGATAAGCTTGACGCCGTCGAAGGCCTTACGGACATACATCGGGTCGCCGTGGGCGAAATCAGGCGGTGGACAATGCAGGATGGCGTATGGCTGGTGTTTTGTCCTGACCGCCAGCGGATACGTGATGTATACGATCAGGTCGTCGAGTTCGGACAGCTGCTCCTTGTTGTCGAGAGCCAGGAACGGTATGTCCGGAAAGTCTTCACGGCCGTCCTGCTCTCCGAACCCGATGGTGACGATCCGGGCCGGTATACCGCGGCGGATCAGCTCGCGTATCTGCCCGGAAGTATAACTTTCAGACCCACCAGACCCTGCTATGAAGGGATATTTCGACGACCAGACGAACGAGATCATACGTATAACTCCATATAAATGTATGTTTGTATAGTACTATGTACCAGTCCTAAAGTAAGTGAGAAATTCCTCTACGTTTCCGCAGAGGAAGTGAAACATCAGGCCTCTTTCTGTTTCTTAGGCTTCTTAACTTCTTTCTTACCTTTGTCTTTTGGCATGAGAATTCCTTTCGTTATGTCTACTGCTTATGTATACTGACGTATCGTTAGTTAGTATGCGCTTAATGCGCGCGAATGCATATATATCCCTATGTCCGCCACCGTTCCGGCGATACATAGACATCAAAATCGGACGATGCTAGTTGCATCGTCCGATTCAGTTACTGAAGCCGGATACCGGCGCTCAGGAACGGCGATTACTGTGTGATCTGGCGGCTCTGAAGCGTGTCCAGGTTGCGGTTTGCAAGGTTCAGGGCGTCAGTCGCCTTGTTGAGCGCACTGAGTGCGGTTGCAAGTGCGATGGCTGATGCGATCAGTGCCAAGGTCGCGAGTAGTTTCGCAACGTGTGAATTGGTATGTGCGTCACGGACACGGTCGTAGTCACGGTCTCGGTAACTGTTGTCGTCTGCCATAGGATTTCCCTCCATTAATTACTATACCGATGATAAGCCTGGCCATGGGTTGCCGCAGTGCAAAATTTTACAAGGTGAAACATTATCTTTAGAAAGTTAACGTACAAGCAATGATGCGAAGAGTTTTTCAGGCGACTTGGAGACGAATCTGTCGGTCCGTTCATACAACACACCGGCTTTGGCTGTCTCAGGCTTGGCGAGCCGCCGGTAATCGGCCATGATACGATCGTCAGAGTCGATCCTATTATCGGGCGATATGCTGCCACGATAGATTTCCGGCATTACGTCCTCAGAAGTGTTCGATACGACAGATTGTATATGCCCGGCCGGGTCGACCAAGACCATGCGCTTCGGCAGTATCTTGGCAGTCACCGTCAGCTCCTGCTCTACGGTAATCGTAGAGGCATCTGCCCCGCCCGCTACCATCAGAGGAGCGAGCAGACCGGCGGCTAAGACTGATATCCACGCACGTTGTTTCATCACCGTAGCATACGGTGTCTACGCCAGGTGTGCAGCTAATCTTTTAACAGACAGCCTATGTCGTGGCGGGTGTCAGTGCGCAGGGCTACCGGTGTTTGCGGGGTGAGGTAGCGATGGTGGCAGGCGCTTTCCTGCGGATGATGTTGTCTAACGACGGAACCCGGTTCGTCCTGATAGTCACCAACTTGCGTTCCTGCTGCTTCGGCGAGCCGATGAACAGTTCACACTTGGCGCAATACGACTTGTCTGCCGACCAGGTGATTATGGGAGCGCCGCAGCATGAGCTACGCAATCCTGCTGAAATGAGTAATTTTGTAAGCATCAGAGTATATGTAATATCCTACTTATGTTTATATCACGGCCGGCCCTGTTTTAAAAGACTTATGCTTGTATATCTTCGGTGGGACGAGTGACAGGTCTGAAGACATACTTCTTGTACAGTACGTAGTTCCAAACCATGGTGACGGCGGTCGCGGCAAGCTTGCCGGCCAGGTTGCGCAGCAGCTCATGGTCGTGGGTGAAGGCGGTCAGTCCCTGCCCTACGACATATATGACAACCGGTTGCAACAGCCACAGCCCCACCAGCGTGACGACGACGAATGGTATGAATGCCCGGTTCGACTGGCCGGATGCGCCGAAGGTGAAGCGTTTGTTCAGGGCATAGCTCATTAGCAGTGCCGCGGACGTCGAGAGGATGTTAGCAGGCACTATCGGCATCCCCTGCTGCTGCAATGCCAGGAACAACCCGATGTCCAGCAGCGTATTCAGCCCGCCGATGAGGCAGAACAGTATGAATGAGCGGGAGATGCGGCGTAGCACTACAGCTCTCCGATCGCCGGGTCCTGGTTGTAGCCGACTCGGTAGACCTGCAGTTCGAGGTCGGGAGAATACCGGTAGCTGGCGGTATTCTCGAAGCGCTGTTCGTAATACTGGAATATGTCTTCCTGATAGCCCTGGTCACTGCTGAGCAGCAGATAGACGTACTGATGGTTGTCGTTCAGCTGCTTGGCCTGGGCGTCAAGCTTGCCCTTGTCGAACGCTGGCAGCGGTCCGGGTACGGTGCGGTCCCACAACGGCAATGTCGTGACCTTGGCGTCACCGTCGTAATAGTAATTGAACGGATAGACTGAGAATGGCGCGCTCAGGACCACGATGTCGCTGGCCCGGGCATCACGGCCGATGTCGGCTGCAGCGGTCTTGAAATCTTCTTTCACGGGTGTCTCCGCACTGGTGTATTGGCGCCATGAGGTCAGGCCGGTCACCAGTACAAGTAAGATTACAATCGAGGTGTAGAGCGGCCGTTTGTAGTGGCTGACCAGCCAGACCAGGAGTATCAGCAGCGGCGCCAGGCAGGCGATCATATAGCGGCTGACGAAAAACGGCGTTACCGTCGCGCTGATGATGAATGCCAGGACGACCGGCAGTATGGCAGCAGTCAGCATATAAATGACCTTCGGCTCAAAGCGCTGGCCCTTGTTGACGCTCAGCAGCGCTACCAGCACCAAAATAGGCCAGAGCGACACGAAGATGGTATTCAGGACATCGGTCTGGAAGCCGAACATGAACTGCGAATAGACGTTGAAGAAATCGATCGATGACGGCGTCTGCAGGTTCGGCGACGTGTTGCTGGCCGAGCCGAGCGAGCGGAAGTACAGGAACCACGGGATGAACAAAGCTGCCAGCGTGGCGGCCACAGCCGTGAACTTCAGAAGCGTCCGCTTGACGTAACGTTTTCGGGTCAGCAGGACGTAGATGGCCTGTGACAGCAGGCTGAACATGAAGAAATAATGGGAATAAATACCGACGGAAGCGCTCAGCAGATAGCCGAGCCAACCCTTCCTGCCCTTAGTCTGGACGATCTTGGTGAAATATAACTGGTTCAGCAGCGTCACGAAGACCAGCAGCGTGTACATGCGGGCCTCGTTGGCGTACCAGTTCATGAACGGTGAGAAGCTGAACAGCAGCACGACCAGCAGCGACCAGTTGACGCTCAGTATCCGCCGGGCCAGCAGATAGACGACCGGGATGCTGAGGATGAAGAACAGCAGCGAAAGCATCCGTGCCGTCTCGATTGACTGGCCGAATATGATCTGCCAGTGATGCAGGAGTATGTGGTACAGCGGGACATGGACATCCTGGGCGATGACCTTCAGCGTGCCGCGCAGGCTGTGGCTGGTTTGCCACAGGCTCTGGGCTTCGTCGAGCCGTATACTGTTATGGATGAGCAGCTGGCTGGATATCAGCCAAACCCCTGCGACTGATATGGCGATGACAATGGAAACCTTGATACGGTCACGAAGCGACATGTTCGGTCCTCCGGAGCTTGGCCGTCCGCTCCAGCTCCCCGAGCCGGATTGCCCGCAGCCCTACCGGAACAGTCAAGGACGTCGGCAGGACGATAGGCTTCGGCGCACGCTTCGGAGCCGCGGCGTATATGAATGGCAGGAAGACGGCGACATTTACGAGTACCCAGGCGAAGTTTGCCAGCAGCGACGCACTGACGCCCTCGCGCATCACCCCGACGGCCGCCGCGGCCGCCGCGATCAGGATGTACAGGATCTGCGGGATGACCAGCCGCAGGAAATTGCCGGAGACCTGGCTCTTAGAGGTGACGGCGAACGACGTCTTCTGGTTAGTGATGACGGCCAGGATGGCTTTTATCTGGATGTAGAACGAACTCAGTGAGAACGCGATGGCGTCGAAGCTATAGGAGAAATTGCTGGTCCGCTGCAAGGTGTAGAGGTTCAGGAAGATATAGGGGATGAATACCAGCGCCAGAGTCATCGTCGACGTCACGACAGCGGTCATGCCTGTGAACAGGAACAGTATCGGCAGCATGGCGTCGACCAGCACGACGGCGCCCGACAGGTAGTAGCTGGCCGATATCAAGTACTGCCAGCGCTGCGCCATGGTCAGGCCGCGGCGGAACATCGGATTGTATTTGAAGATGACTTCCAGGCTGCCGCGGGTCCAACGGAACTGCTGCTTGTAATAATTCATGAAGTCTTCCGGGGCGAGGCCTTCGGCTAATACCTTGGGGATATACACGCTCTTCCATCCCTTCTGGTGTATGAACAGGGAGGTCAGGAAATCCTCGGCGATATTGAACTCGCACATACCGCCGGCCTCAGCGATGGCGGTGCGGCGGATGGCCATGTTGGTGCCGCACATGAAGGCCGAGTTCAAACGGTTCTTGCCTGCCATGATCGGCCCGAAGAACAGCGTCTGCTGCTGCCAGGCGATACGGGTGATAGCGTTGACCCCCTGATTCTTGTAGAACTGCGGTGTCTGGACGAAACCCATCATCGGATCGGCGAAGTAGCCCATGACCTCTTCCATAAAATTCTCGTGCGGCACGTGGTCGGCGTCAAATACGACGAAATACGGGCTGTCAGTCTGGGCCAGCGCGTTGTTGATATTGCCGGCCTTGGCGCCGCCCGGTGTGCGCCGGGTGATGCAGTTGATGCCTAGTTCGGTAGCCAGGTCTTCTATCTCCTGCCAGTTATCCTTCTTGGCCACGAAGCCGTCGTTCAGTAGATGGACTTTGAAGGTGCCATTGTAACGCATCTTGAGAATGGCTTCGGCTGTCTCGCGGACGATCTCGACCGGTTCGCCGCAGACGGTCACGAATACGTCCACCGGACTGTCGAATGCCCTGACGTAGGTTGCTTTCAGACGGTTGTCCCAGACGGTGTAGCAGTAGCCGAGGATCTGGAACAGATGGAATATCTCGCCGAGGATAAGCAGGCTGAAAAGCACGATATTGCCATGCTGGAACGCAAAGGTTATGACGCCGAAGTAGATGACGGCACAGATGGCGTTGAGGACAAGCAGCTTCTTCGAGGCGGTGTTCTTAAGGAAGCCGTGGTCGAAGCGATCTTCATCGGACTGCGGTGCGGCCAGCGCGGTAGTATCGTCGTAATTACGTTCTGGTTTGTAGCGTGGCGGTCTCATCTAATTTTCCTTAGCGGTTAAGTCGGGCAGTTCGTCGTGGTACAGGGCGATTCCGAACCATGCCCAGTTAGCGTCATAGTAACTGAGGCTGGTACTAGGCATCTGCTTGTCCGGGTCGTACAGGCTGGCAAGTCTGGTACGGTAGATGTCGTCCGCCAGACCAGGCTTGATGACACTGAAATATCCCATAGCCGTACCGTAAGCGGCAGATGACTGATAATTCGCACCTGCGGCACCGGCCCGGCTGTAGATGGCCATGATCCGGCCATATTTCGTCCACTCGTCGGCCAGCAGCTTATAATCCTGCAAGAGTGCTTTGCTGCGGTCGTCCTTGAACCACTTATAGTCCAAGGCCAGCCGCCACGGTGTCCGCATAGCATCAAAGCCGTATGTCATCGGCAAGTCCTTCCCTTCGGTGGGCAGCAGCTCGCCCGTGTATCTGTCAAGCAGGACCCAATCCGGCGGCAATCCGGACGACTGGCGGGCGCCAAGCTTATCGCGTCCGATCCGCGCGAGCAGTTCATACGAGTTGTCCGCCAGTCCTTTCCAGTCATGCTCCTTGTCCATATGGGCGAATATCTTATAGGCATACGGCGAGAAATACGATGGGTTGACGATGACCGTCTCCTCATTGTTGCGTTCTATGTCATTGGCCACCAGGACCGGCCTGTCATCAATACTGACAACTTCCTTTTCCCAGATGCTGGCGATGATCGGCTGGGCGTCGTACAGATAATCGTCGTCCTTCCAACGCGAGTATGCCATAAGCAGGCTGAGTGCGATGTCAGAGTCGCCATCGGTCGCGGTGTTCTGTCCGCCGTCTGATTCCATGATCCCGTAGTTACCATCGGTCAGTTTGCCGAATTTCCATGCCATCAGGTAATCGTCGCGCTGCAGGTTGTCCTTGGTCCACTTCCAGCTGTCATCAAAGGTTTTCTTGTCATCCATCCAGACGGCACGCAGCATGGTATAGCTCTGGCCCTCGGATGTTGAGATGTTCTGGCGCTGCTTGTCGAGGGTACGGTTCGAACCGGATTCGACATACTCTTTCTTATACGACGACCAGAGTTCCTGCAGCATGTCCTTTTCCGAATAGATCATCGGCTGGCCTCGGCGCGGGCTTGCCTGATACGCGGATGCGGCGGCAATACTAATCCCGGCGATGACGACGAGACTGAGGAGGAATACAAGGCCTTTGCGCCTTCTGTTCACAGGGCGGCTCCACTGGTGCCGACCGTCCGTTCGACGAAGTCGGAGTTCATACGCGAGGCGTGGCGGATCTTGTGCGGCGAAGAGTTCATACGCAGCCGGACAGACGCGACCGCTAACTCATAGGCAACTTTGACGAGCCGTACTTTTGGCTGTCCGCTGTAGCGCTTGGAGAATGGGATACGGTAACTGATAACCTTTGAACTGATCTCAAGCGAGCGGACGATGAATTCGAGGTCGAAGCTCCACGGCGTCGGGTCGAGGTCTATGCGGTTGATGACCGACCTCCGGAACAGCTTGAGCCCTGACTGCGAATCGTATTTGAATCCGAACAGCAGCCGGGTGAACGCCAGGTTGAAGCCCTTGGTCAGGTAGTGGCGCAGCTTGGAAGCCGAGACGTCGTCGACACGCTCGGTCAGTATGACGTCGGCCCCGCTCTTGCTGAGCAGCTTGAACATAGGTAATATTGCCTCCGGTGGATATTGCAGGTCAGCGTCGATCATGCAGATCGTCGGATTGTCGGCATACGAAAAACCCTCGAGCAACGAATATGCCTTGCCCCGGCTTCCCTGTTTTGTATAGAGAGACACCGGGTAGCTCGCCTGAAGCCTCTTGATAACCTCGACCGTCCCATCGGTGGAATGGTCGTCAACGAATATGATCTCATACGGCACATCGCTGTATTTGAAAGAGGTGGCAATACGTGCGACAAGCAGTGGTACGTTGTCGGCTTCGTTCAGGGTTGGTACGACTATAGAAATTGCATTCATCAGCTACGTTGCCTAGTGGTTTTGTTTGATCTTACGTTACATTCATAATATAAGAATATAATCATACAGTCAAGTTTATGTCCCATTAATATATTTACTAACTAAATATATAATTACATAACCTCTATGGTCGCGAAGCGAAAATTTATATATACAAACTATTTACCAGCCGGCATTGATGCCGAGCGTAACCGCATATGATGGCCACCAGACGCCGGCAGCAGGCGCACCGTTGCATGAGCCGTCTGACTCGCCCGGTGTCTTGATCCACAGGTAATAGTCGGTCAGGCTGTCACCGGTCTGGCTGGTCGGAGCCTGGCCCAGGGCTCGTCCTACTGGGTTGCACCATTCACCATTGCTGCCATTGCCGTTACGGCTGGTGTCGATGACGAAGTGCTTGCCGCCTGTCTGGCCGGACACGGTGCGGCCGTATGCCTGGTTCTCCTGAGTAGTCGCGAAGTTAGATACGTTCAGGCTGAAGCCGTCAGCCCCGGCGATCCCGCCGGCCTTGAGGCGGTTAGACATATCACCGGCAGCGATCCACTTAGCGTGGCCGGCATCGAGATAGACCCGTGTGCCCGCATTGGCTTTCAGTGTCGAGATTGCAAAGTTAAGGAGCTGGTAGCGGGCCGTCTGGTCGGCTACCGGCAGGCAGGTGATCTGGGCCAGGGCGTCCGGTTCAAGGATGACGATGGCACTGCGCGTCCCGATACCGGCGGCGAAGTTCTTGATCCAGGCCTGATATGCACCGACAGAGGCCGCCCCGCCAGCCGAGTAGCTGTTGCAGTCGCGTCCCGGGATGTTGTAGGCCACCATGACAGGTGTCTGGCCCTGTGCCGCGGCGGCGCCTGCCAGCGCGCTGGCATCGGCCGTTATATTGCCATTCCAGCCACCGAACCAAGCGGCGCTCGGGGTTGATCCGATACGCGACAGGATGCGTTTGGCAGTCGGATCGGATGACGTAGCGGCAGTCTGCGAAGCGTTATTCACAGGGTTTACATATAAATTGGATGAGATGGCTGGTGAAGCTGTCACTGGTGCTGCTTTCTGGGTTGTGGCTGCGCCGGCTTGTGCTGCTGCCTGTTCCTTGGCTTTGGCTTCGGCTGCATCAGCCGCGGCTTTGTGCTGGGCTGCCGCCGCTGATGCAGCAGCTGAGGCTGGCCGTGGGTCTGCGGTGACGTGGATCGGGACTGAAGCGTAGGTCCGCTGTCCCGTCGCCAGGTCGACGGCTACGAGTGAGATCGTGTAGTCGGTGCTTGGCAGATGCCATTTCCAGCCAGATACATCTATTGTAGCTTTTTTGACCTTATTGACGGAACCGGTGTCGCCCATCCAGTTCCAGCTGCCATTGTCGACATACCAGAACATATGATAATTCTCTGGTGCTTTGTCCGGTAAGGTCGCGGTCACATCTATCGTCGACTGGGAATAAGTGTCGTTGGCAGGAGACGAGACGGTGATGCCGGGAGTGACCGGTGTCTGACTATTGACGACATTAGCCTTATCAGCGTCCAGGAAGTTCAGATTGGTTGCGGCAACGGCCCCTATAGCTGTAATAGCAAATAGCACGAACAGTCTGTTCATGATGGTCGAGAGCCGTGTTGTCTGTATGTTCATTTTGATTTTCTTGCCTAAAGTATATCGTCTATCCACTCAAAACCCCTCAAGTAAAATTTCTCACAATCCACACCTCTCATACTATAAAAAATATTAGGCTTCCCTGCAACAGTATTGACTCAGATTACAACAGTCGGTTAAACCGCTTAGTCATTATGCTTCTGCTTACGAATGATCATAGCAACGAAAATAGTTTGGTCGGAGCGCTGGTCTGAGCTGACAGGTCCTCGGTCGTCAGGAAAAGTGGCAATATCATCGTGTTCCGAGGGTCGACAAATGCAATTTCGGCAATCTCCTGCTCACCATGGGTCGTCCCTGACAAGTCGATATGCACGAAATCTGCACCGTTGGTGACATGAAAGAAAAATTCAAGGTACTCGATGTCCTTGTACTCGAATTGCTGTACATACATCAGGTTTCCTATCTTGGCCTTGATTCCAGTCTCTTCAAGGATTTCACGCCGTAGGCAATCTATCAAGGATTCACCGGCATCTAATCCACCGCCTGGAATATTCCAATAGCCATTTATCGCTTTAAAAATATCATTGTACGGCCGTTGGCGGACACAGAGTAGTTTACCTTCATGCTGGACGATAGCCCGGGCTGAGATACGTGGCGGTTTCATCAAGCTATCATAGCACTGAGATGTGCTTTATCTGTATCAATGTGCGCCTGTTTACGACAGATGGTAGCGTTTGATTATTTCAAATTCCGCAAGTGGTTCAGCTGTGGTGTGGACCAGTCGGAAATCCGTAACCGGTTGTACCAGATCGATCTTATGGCCCGCCACAGTCGCCTTCACAGCATCCATATCAAGTTCTTTCCGGAAGCGTATCAGGGAGCTGTGAATGATCTGCGGTGGCAGTTTCGTATCAGGCAATAGCCGTACATTATCTACGAACCTTCGTCTGATATCAGCGAACTGACCATCATCCAGCCCGAGCAGAACCACCGTATTCGGAAATACTGCGAGCTCGTTGAAACGAATGTTGAATGGCTGGTGGCTGCCGATGGCATCAGACATCGCTGCATCGTATTCCGTGTACACCTGTTCGTACAGCGCCGACTTATCCTGCCCGCCATAATCGAGCAATGGCGCGATCCAATCGAGTAACGTTATGTGCATCGACTTGCGCGGCATCACGAATATGTCTTCTCCGAAGGTAGCCTGCATATCCGAGAGGAAACGTGTTATGACGGCCGCATTCTGATCAGAGAACTCAGTGTTGACCGCATACCCTTCGTGCTTCTGGCCGAGCCAGTTCGATACTTGCGTTTTATCCATGGGAGAATAGTACGTGAATACTGCCGTGATGACAAATTGTAGGACTACTCGTTCCGTATGGTAGGCAGGATGATAGTTATCTGTTCGTCAATCTCCTGTTGCCGGCGCCGGTGTTCCGCTGCTGATTTCGCCTGGCTACCCGGGGATTGCTGCTTAAACGCGTCGTGCTGGCGGGCCTTCTTACCTTTAGACCCAAGCCCAAGCATGACGATGATGACTGCTATGAATGCCGCAAGTGCCATGCGTCAGTCCTCCTCGGCATGTCGCACTATCGCTTCGGCTGATTGCTTGAGCCGCCCGAGCACGGTCGTTATTGTTTGCCGCAGATCATTACAAAGATCTTCCGGTAAGTTCTGCATTTCTTCATGGCTAAGGTCATAGCGTTCGCCGAGCTGATCCCCGGTCGCCTTATCCTTACCGGTTAATGAGCTCAACACAAGATTTTCTAGGAGGTTATCTGGCTCGTGTACCAAGTGAGAAAGGTCCTCCCGGGTTACGGGACTTTCAGCGGACCGTGCAACGATCTGCCGGGCCTGGGAGTGGTCGAGGCGATAGGTCAACTGAATATTATTAAAGCGGTCAGTTCCATCAGCGTCCTGGAGGGTCTCAATCATCCATATACGCAATCTGCCATGCTGCTGGTTCGGCGGAGATTGGACATCGAGGACACATTCAATGTTTGACGCAGTAACCGGCTTGGAAACGAAACCGGCGCTTACATCCTTGCTCGTACTGCCCGGGACCCGTACCTGGACATCGTTCCAGGTTTCGAGCTCATCACCCAGTATCCGGCTCAGTTCGATTATTTCGTCGGCAACGCCATCGGCATAATTTCTGAATTCAGTAGTCATATGGCAAGTATAGCAAAACAACTATGCATGTTTACATCAGACTGTGTGTGCATTACCATCGAATTATGAAGTTCAATATAACAAAAAAGACCGTCATTCCAGTATCGGTCGTCTTTGTGGTGATGCTCATAATTGAAGCAGTCCTCATGCGGATGTCAGGCCGTGACTTTGATGCGGTAGACATTATTGCTCTGGCATCTTTCAATGCAGGAGCCATCATTGCATTCACCAGTTCTATCGTTGCATCCAAATTAAATAAGATCGGGCTGCCCGAGGACGGCAAGCTGAGAAGCGCAATCCTCTTTGACTACAATCTCAACAGATTGCCCGAAGATGCTGGCATGGATACGTACTTCATGCGATATGCCAAGGCGCAGCTGCGGAGTATACCCCAGTACAAGATGAATATAATGTATGCAACGGCAGGCAACCTGATGCTGATCCTAGGAATATTACTTTGGTTCAGACACGAACCTACCAATAACTTCATAGTCATTGCAATTCTGCTATCCCCTGTTGTTTCGCATTGGCTGCGTCTGGCTAGCCGTAAGAAAGTGGCCGAGAAGTATATTGCCAGCTTTGGACGCTCATAACGCTGTGAAGGGTGTTATTGATTAGTATATGGCGATTGTCTTTTGGGTGATGCTGAAGGCATAATCAGCTATTTTTTTCGAGCGATGACCAGATAGCTCCACATTCCCCACATCTCCTCTGGTTCAGCGAATCTACTAACGCTTTCAAGCCATTCCGCCGAGCTCGAAGTTATGTCCGTTACAATGTCGACTTCTGCGCCCTCAAGTAAGAACGATGCAGTCAGATGTTTCTTGTCAGTCCTATCATCACGTATTAATGGAGTGTTTGTCTCGAGAATTACTAATTCCCCTCCCGGCCTCAAGATCTCCACGGCGGTATCTAAGGTTCTGCGTTTCGTATCGAGGTCGGAGTGACCATGATAATCCCCGGCTTGGTCGCGGAACTGCGGCATTACGCGCCGACTATCGGGCTCACCGAACACATTAGCCATATATACCATGTCAGCACTTCCGTCGGGAATCGGTATCTCTGGGTTGCTATCTTTCTTTGGGGAAGCGAGTAACGCATGCCCGGCTATATGGCCTACCTTTCGCTCCAGAAAAGCGTGTTGTAGCGGATCAATGTTCACGCCGATATACACATGATCTGCATCAAATCCTGGGTTTGGCTGAGTTTCGAAGAGCGGCGTATCGCCGGTGCCGAATTCAACGGTGACTGACTCGGCTTTACTAGTTACCTCGGCGAAAGTGCTGCCATTCGCGTGAATTTTCATAGCATCATTATAACACACAAAAAACAAAAGCGCAATACTCTGGCTCCGACGACTGAGAAGAACGGGAACTGCTTAATGCAAAGACTGAGGCGTATACAGTAATTTGCTAATGATATACAACGCCTCCCTGTTTTCGCACCTACATAACGTATAGACTTTACTCTCAGTCACGCGGTAGGCTGGCAGCAGATTGGCTTCCTCTCAAAGGTCTACTGTTCGCATAATTCATCATGCCGGCGCCGATTATGATTGAAATAGACCCTAGTCCGAGAGCTACGCCCACGTAGTCATCTTCTCTGTTCACAAGAGTTTCTATATGTACTAAATCATCATCAGACACGCTACGACATTCAGTGATAATCTTTTGTGCTGAACCTGGTATATCCCCTTGGCTCATACGAAGTGCGTTGACACAACTGTCCGAAATTTTCATATCTGATGCTTCCTGATCAGTATTGTGAGCCTTATAGAACGACAGACTTATAATTGCAGCCAATCCTGCCATACCTCCCGCTACTAACCTTCTCCCCGTCCGTTCCATATGGAGCTCCCGACTTATTCTTTGATGTTTTCTTGATGTTAATAGTATGATAATTGATCATTTATGTCAATTTTGCGCAGGTACTGCTTGAGTGCTACAGACTGACAATCTTTCTGTCACGTTCATCATAAAACTTCACAATTGCATTATCACCATCGGATTTCACAAAGCATCGCTTTTTGCCATTTCTAGAAGTAGTAGGGTCAATAAGTTGAGCTGCGGCTTCATTCGCAAGTCCTACAGTTACCTGAGGCTTAAATGCTTGACTGCGCGTGCCGTGATCAACGGCAGCTAGAAGAAAACGTTTTAAAGTGTTTTCGGAGCTCTCACGGTTATTGCCAGATACGGCAAATAGCGTCGTCTCTGGTAAGTAAAACTCTTCTACGGCTTCATCCTCAAATCGGTATGCACCTAATTTTTGGTCCAGTGGATTTTTGCGCTTGTCGACTTCACCAGTCCAAAAGACGACTTCGGTTCCTTCTTCCGATGTTGCACCGCGCACAAAGAACACGCTTTCAGAGGGTTTTGTTATTTCAAAATCAGCTTTTTGGCGTGGGGCTGTCGGTAATACTTGTAGTAACACCGGTTCACATTCATATCCTGGATCTACTAATTCAATGATAGGACAATCCGCATTATCGATGAATGGAAGGTCGCGAACTGAGTCATAAAAATCTATAAGTTTATCAGCATCGTATATAGCAAGCTCTGTGTTACTTCTACTAGCACGATACGTTATTTCACCGTTATCTATAACTACTACTTCTTTCTGCCGATTGATCTTACCTGCATAAAATCTACCTGCCTTAGCGCTATCTTCGACCATGAATATATTGTCACCCTCAACTGCAGGCCAGTAGCTGAGACTATGCATCCGTGCAAATTCATCTGCCGCATCTCTGTCATACTCACCTGTCGACGCCTCGGCACGCCACCGTTCCGCTTTTATGAAGCCGTATCTACCGAGTTGTTTCATCTTTGTCATTGAACCAAGTGTTCTTTCGTCATCATGTAATGTGTCATCCAGTTGTCTAAGCTGGTCGGCTGCGGTGTCTCGCCTGCCCGGGTTTGACGGACTGTGGGTATACGAATCTGTCAGACCTGAATAATACAGTTCTCCCGGGTGCTCACTGCGAGCTATGATGTGTAGCCCCGAATCTAGGGCATCATCCAAGCATGAGAATATTTCAGGTACATTTATACCTACTTCTCCGGCATACTCGATCAGGGTGCGTTTCGGTTGCATTGGTACATCGCCAAACACTGACTCAATTGCAGCTATACCGGCACGGTTGTCGGGGAAATGATTCATAAAATATGATGCAGATTATATACCATTATAGTAACACAAAAAATAGTAATGCGCAACACTCTGGCTCAGTGGAGTGGAATAGACTGGAACCGGCTAAAAACTGAGTTCATCGGCATGTGGCAGCTGCGTAGCGCTACACCAATAGGGTGGACAATACACTTATATTTGTTCTAGGGCTCGATTGACAACACGAGAAAACACCCCTGCCGACGTTTCGGGCAATTGGTCGGTAGGGTCATGGAGGTCACCGCCTAATCTAGCGCCTCTAAAAGCATCGACTACTATTGCGGTATAAACTTCATCGGCTTGATCATCCGTAACTTCAGGATCCATTAGCACGTCCGCCCAAGACGCATTGCCAAATTCTTCACGATCAGCCGTTAACCTGCTGGCTGCAGACCAACTACTTTCACCAAGCTGTTCAATTTGCATATTTTTAACAATCGGCCAGGCTCTTGCAATGCGAGGGTTGAGGTGATGAGTATCTTCATCTGTCTCAAACTGAAATGCCGGATATACATCGGTTCCGCTGCTCGTCTGAAGTTCGATCAAACCGGGGTCAGAAAGTTCCTGTTCCGTCAGTTCTTCGCGACGACGAAATGGACCAAGTGCATTATTTCAAGTGTTTCTCATAAAATGATTATAACATTGTACAGTGTAATGCGCAACTCACTGGCTCCAGGGACTGGGACTAATTGGAACCGACTCAAAACAAATTTAATAATTATCAACCTGCTTTTAACGAAGTTTCCGATTTCCCGTTTCTATACCTATTAGCTTAGGTCAGGATCGTTCATGGAAGCCAAGAGCTCATATTCTTCGTTCCATGCCTGAATCTTAGGAGACTGGGCGCATATCTCATCTCGATGAAGCGCGATGCCGCGGACGACCATTTGTTTCGTCAGTGGCTGAAAAGACGGTTGCAGAAAATCAGGTAACCTCTCAAGTGCGTCTGCGGTAACATCTTCAATGGATGACGGATCTACAGTACCGCGCATATTCAGTTTGAGGCCGCGTTCAACTGCGTATGCCATATCTGTTTCTATAGCGCTCTCCATCTCCTCTCCCAATACACCCACAATACCTACCTCAGTCATGAGTTCACGCGCCGCTTTGCGGCTGAGAAAGCCCCCATACTCGACCATTCCCCCTACGATCTTTGCCATGTTGCCGCCGATCCGCTCGAATCTAGCTGATCGTTCACGCTCGGAATCATTATCAGATTCCAATGGTTCAAATTCTTCATTCAAAAAATCAGACATACATTATGACCTCACTTTAACGTTTCACTTACATTATCATATAATATGATTATGTCAAATATTAGAGCTATTGGAAAAGAAGCTGAGCGAATCGACTGCTGATTTGGTAATGAACACTTCTCTGGCTCCGGGGACTGGGCTCGAACCAGCGACCTAGTGGTTACACTTATTCCCTGCTTTCACAGAGGCGTGGACTATATCATCATCCTTATCCGCAAGATGCGCACAAGGATGCAGGGAGCTATCTGAAGGATTATTGCTTTAGGACTCACCTTCTAGTCTCTGAACCTTCCAGGCGTCTCCGGATCCCAAGGAATCCATCGCCTATAGCCTGGCTTGGCTGCGGATCGGCGTACTGCGCGTTCACGCAGCTTAGCTTTCCCGACAATTCACCCTGTTTTCACCATACGATTACTCGTGTGGGCTGCATTATATGAGCTGCACTCACGTGACTACAGCCACCCGCTCTACCACTGAGCTACCCCGGAATATATTTCCATATATCGGGCCAGAGAGCTATTCATTACATCTATGTTCAATTGTTAACGTTCGGTTGACGACTAGGGTGATTATACCGAAACAGATACATCGGTGCAACCTGAGTGTAACCATGGGGCAACCCGGTACTCACCGCTATTTTCGGGAGGACTTCACAGCCGCCTGCATGGTGCGGTCCTCGTCGCGCTTCTTGAGGGTCTGGCGTTTGTCGTAGAGCTTCTTGCCGCGTCCAACAGATATGCGGACCTTGATGAAGCTGCCACGCGTCAGGATTTCTAGCGGGACGATGGTCTGGCCCTGCTGCTTGGCGGCGATCAGCTCGTCAATCTGTTTGCGCTTGACGAGCAGCTTGCGGGCACGGGTCTGGTCTGACTCGCTGATCGGGATGCCGCTGCTCGGGCTGATGGTGGCGTTGATCAGCATCAGTTCGTCGCCCATGACGGTGACGTAGGCGCCGCGCAGCTGGCCGTGCCCCATGCGCAGCGCCTTGGTCTCGGCGCCGCTCAGCTGGATGCCGGCGACCAGGCTGTCGCCGAGCTCGTAATCGTGCCGGGCCCGTCGGTTGCTGATAGCATGTGCGGTCTGTGGTTTCTTCTTGGCCATATCTGTAATTGTCCTGCTGACCATTGTATAGAAACACGAGCGAATTGACAAAAGTGGTATAATATAAGGAAGTAGCAAAAACAGAAGAACTGTATTAAAATCTGATACATGCACATCGTAGAACGCTTACAGACATATAACGTCCCGGGTGAGCCGGGATTTGACGACGACATCCTCGAAGCTGTCGCGGAAGCTGCTGCCTGGCAGGACAGGCTTTCATTCAGGGCGCTTGCCGCCAAATACGATATCTCTTCCGGACCACGGATTGTCCGGCCACGCGAGGACCTCAAACCGTTACAGGTCCTGGAGCTCGTACCGGAGCAGGATTATGACGAAAGCCGGGCGACGGTCTGCCATATCCCCTATGCCAACGCCATCAGTGATAACTGGGTAATGCATGCCATCCGCCTGCAGGCGACGAAGCCCGACGAGCGGATGCTCCTCATGACCGGCAATGCGTCATCGATCGGCATGCAGGCCGGCACATTGTCTATCAGACAGGCGCTGCGGGTCGGCTTCAAGAAAGACCTCGGGCCGACGGTGGCTTCTACGCAGGCGTATCTACAAGAACGCGGCATCACCGACGTCAACCATGTCGGCTATTCGTTCGGTGCCGACAAGGCCGCTACAGCTATGAGCATGGCGGGCGGCATCGGCCAGCGGGTGCGTGGCGGTGTATTCGTAGAGCCGGTCACGGCTGTGAAGCGCGGTTTTTTTGAACTTTCCCGTACATTCGGTAAAACCCGCAGCGTGCAACAGCGCTATATACGCGAATCGGAAAGTGCACCGTACAACGAGATCTGGGATGAGGATAACATCGTCAAGATGCTGGCTTTCGCTGGCGGTATGGCCCGCTTCAGTAACATCATGATCGCCAATGCGCTGACCGACGACCACTTCGACAAGCGCGCCCGCGGGGCGCTGGACAGCCAGCCGGACTCACGTGTCCAAGTCAGCTGGGGTACCGTCAGCGAACTGGCACCGGATGAAAGGCTGCTGCCGCTGACCGATAATCTGGCCGAGGATTACGGCGAAGACCGCGTCCGCCGCCAGCGACTCAACGGCATGCACCATGCTGGCGTCGACAACATCAACCTGTTTGCGGCCATGATCCGCCAGGGGCTACGCAATACCGTGGAAGGCTAGTTCTCCCGGAAGACCTTGCGCCCGGCGTCCCACAGGCTCGGGTCCTGCAGCTTGACCAGCCGGTAGTACCAATATTCACTGCCCCACAGATACATCTCGCGCATGCCGGTGTCCTTGCCGAGTTTGACGCGTTTGGCCATCATGTCGGCGTTGAATGACTTATTCTGCTCCTCGAGCGGCGTATCCTGGATACTCTGGTAGTTTGGCGGCCAGGCTTCGGCCTGCAGCTCGTGGATCATCATATCTTTGCCGGTCATCAGCTTGCCCCAGCCGGCCACGAAGCCGTAGTACCAGGCCGGCCATGGGTATTCCAGGTAGCGTTTGGTCAGGCCGGCGTCCCAGACACGCTTATATATCGAGATGCCATATTCGTCCGGGGTCGGATCACCAGCCGGCCAGCCGATGGCATTGTTGCTGCGGGCGATGATTATCTTGTGCTTCGGGTCTAGTCTATTGACGAGATCATACTCGGCGACCAGCCGCTGGCGGTCGAAGTTGGTACAGATGCCGAAGCCCTGCAGGAAGTATTCGTTCTCAACCTGGTAGCTGGCCAGTGCCGGGGAGGATTTGTAGCGGTTGACGGTGGCGGCCATGAAATCGAGCAGCTGCGGCTGCCAGACCGATTGCGGCTTGCCCTCGGCCCACTTCGGCATGTGGCACTCCGGCCAGCGCGGCTGGCGCAGCCCGAGGCTGAGCGTCACTTTGGCGCCGGCCTGTTCGGCCTTGCGGAACTGCCAGTCCAACAGTGTAAAGTCGTACCTTCCCTGTTCCGGCTCGAGCTGGTTCCAGTAACTGACCAGGCGGAAGTGCCGGACACCGAGATCATCGATCATGGCTTGCATCGTCTCCTCAGGATCGAGTCCGAAGCTCTCAGCATAGGCCGGGACGAATGACGTCCCAAGTACCAGCGGCTTGGAGGCTTGGGTGTGGGTATACCAGCGGGAGATACCGTACATACCACTGAGTGCCAACAGCAGGAACACCGACAGACACATGACTACCTTGTTTCCCCAGCCGTACCGCCACAAATATCTTAAGGCATTCGCAAGCTTCATACGGTACAATAAGCTACGGTTATGATTGAAAATAAAGATCGTTCGCGGGTTAGCATCGTAATCCCAGTATATAACGAAGCCGCCCACTTGGTCGCCTGTCTTGATGCGATTGCCGACCAATCTGTCCGTCCATACGAGGTTATCGTCGTAGATAACAACTCAACTGATGATACTGCTATGATCGCCGCCGGCTACCCCTTCGTCCGGGTACTGCGCCAGAAACGTCAGGGGGTCGTCCATGCCCGCGACAAAGGCTTCAATGCCGCCCAGGGCGACATCATCGGCCGGATAGATGCTGACACGATCATCAGCGAAGACTGGGTGGCTACCCTGCAGCGGATATTCAAGGATTCGGCTATCGGGGCTGTCACCGGCAGCGCCCAGTACCATGACATGGGCTGGGCACCGCTGCTCAACAAGGTCGATCTGGTAATCAGGCGCCGCCTGGCCCGCGCCATGAAGCGCGAAGTCGCCATCCAGGGCGCCAACATGGCCATCCGGAGCAGTGTCTGGCAGGACATCCGCCGTTCGCTCTGCCGTACGGGTGGCATGCATGAGGACTTCGACATCGCCATCCATGCCACCGACCGCGGCCATCTGGTCATCTTCGACGAATCACTGGTCGTCGCCCTCGGGTACCGCCAGGCAGAATCGAGCTTCGAGGATTTCGTAGCCTACCTGATGCTGAACCCGCATACCTACAAGATCCACGGTTTGAAGAGCTACCGCCATATGTACCCCGTCATCTACCTGGCGATGGCATTCTATCTGCTGATAAAAATTCTGCACCGCGGCTACGACAGCGGGCTGCAGCGTTTCTCATGGACGAAACTGCTCCTGGCTCCGGCACAGCAGCGCGTCAATCCGGGGACGTTCGTCGATTAGGTCGGCATAACTATTACAATGCCAGAAACGTGCGTGTGTAGAAAACATGTTATATTGAAAACATGTTTAAAACGTTAGACCATTATGTAGCTTCCGTCCGGCCAGTTCATGTATTGGTAGGGGCGGGACTCAGTATCTCGTATATGGTGGCAGAATTGACATCACGGGAAATTGCTCCGTGGTACTTCAATCATGCAGGCAATGCCGGTACAGCATATCTTATTGCCGCCGCCAGCTCATATGCAGTCGCTCTTGTGACCCGCAGGAATAATGCTGATACGGATCCGTTCGTAAAAGAGTCGATATCTACAGGTAGTGGGTTGATGGCCGGAGTTGCTATTACAGCAGTGATCGAATCACCGTATCTGAATGAACAGCTAGACAGGGTGTCCGATCCCAACGATATTATATTCGGAGTAGCAGGAGCAATCATTGGAGCCACTACTCTTTCAATACGCCGTATGGATGCGAACGATCGATCAGATTAATCCTGCTACTGAAAGTGTAAATACTTACTTGGGTCATTCACTGGTCATTTGAGACATACCCGCCGCCGTCCGTCTTCGTCGGCATGCAGTTGCTCCATAGGCCTTTACCTGCCGCCTGGGCCTGCTTCTGGGCTTCGTCGAACTCGGCGGACTTGTCGAATTTGAAGTACGGATAATAGAAGCCATAGCCGTCCTGGATGAGCTTGAGGTTGAAATTGGTGCCGTCGGGCAGATAGACATAGCGCAGCAGGCGGTCGTAGCGGTCGCGGTTGGTACTGAGGCTGTCGGCGGCCAGTCGGACCTTTGAGCCGGCTGCAGTCAATGCATTTTTGGTGAAGGCCGATGCCGCCGGGCCGTAGCATTGCACTTTTTTGCGCGGATCGTGCGTCTCCGGGGTGTCGACACCGATGAAGCGGATCGTCTCCGGAGTGCCGTGCATGTCCACGGTGATCGTGTCGCCGTCGCTGTAGCGGGTGATCGTATAGAATCCGGGTTGGTTGGCCTGTACTTCTTTCTTGGCCTTCTCGACGGTCTTGGTCGTCGACTCCTGTGCCGATGCGAACCAGCCATTGTCCTGGCCGTACCAGATGAACAGCGATATCACCGCTACCGCCAAGGTAGCCGCAGTCGATCGTCGCCGGCGGTTCATGTGCGGGTCTTGGCCCGTTTCCGTCGCTGTTTTTGCATGATCCGCCGGATGACGCCTGGCTTCTTGGGGGTAGCCGGAGACGTGGCTATCCGTTGATGTTTTGGCAGAGGCAGACCGAGCTGCTGGCTGACGTATTGCAGCGACAGACACGTGCCGTCCAGCATTACCGGTGACTCGTCGGCTGTCGGCGGTTCAAGATGCTTGGTGATCCGTTCGAAGTCCGGTGACTTCATAGTATCGGTGTATTTGTTGTCGAGGGCATGTGCCGGGTGCATGGCGCGCTTCTTGGCGATGTCCTTGTCGACCTTGACCCAGACAAGCCGGGTCTCGGCTCCGTGGGCGGCGGCTATACCGCGCAGCAGGTCGCGGTCGTCCCGGAAGTTGAAGTTCGTATCAAAGATGACAGATTGATTATCGCCGAGCAGCATGTCCGTCTGCTGGTTCAGGTGGTGGTACAGCTTCTTGCTTTCCTCCTGGCTGTGCGTCGGCTCGCCGAACATCACCCGGCGCTCATAATCTGCCCATATATGGACCGCCCCTGTCAGATCATGGATGATCTGCGATGCGGTCGTCTTGCCTGAACCCGGATACCCCACAAGTAGAAATAATGTCGCCCTCTTCACTGAGTCTATTGTAATGCCTCCCGCCCTCGAGTCATAATCGTAAGCTGGAAGTGTCAGGTAATGTAATCAATCTTGGAAATAACGCAAGCCATCCGGCCATTCGACGGTCGCTATCGTTGTCTGAGCAATCAGCGAGAACGGATCTTCAGTCAATGTGCCCTTACCTCTGGCTATCGGACGACCCTAGATTTGGGTAGAGCACCTGTCTTTATAACGCCGGAATTGTAATTAAATTTGGAGCGCGACGCAAAATGATTGATTCTTACGTGAAGTATGGGTGATGCGCCGGCCATTCGACAGTCTCTATCGTTACTTCGGAGACGACACCGAACACCTGCTCCGCCAGTTCACTCCTGCCTCGGGCGATCGGGCAGCCTCCTCCGACTTTGGGCGTCTCCGTCGTGGTAAGGTGCCCGGCCCGGGCGTTGAACATAAGTAGTGGATCGGGTGCATAATCAGTGTCAAACGGGCTGGTCGTCTCCGGGAACAGCAGTATTTCTGCATTTCCAGATAGTGCCAGGTTGCGGACAGCCTCCTGGCTGCGCTCATCATTGACGATCGCCCTGGCCCGGGATTTACGTACCGGACCGATACTGAGGGTGGCTGCTACGACATCGGATACCGCACTTATGACGAAAGTCGAAAAATACTGCTGCAGGCCCGGCACAGACACAGGATTCCCTTTCCAGGCTGGTGCTAGGATGGGATCATCCTGGTCATCCAGAACGAGATCGACTCCATCGTCGACGCTCCGCGTCGCCAGGTATGTCAGTTCATCGCGCAGATTCTGTGGAGTCTGCGGCAAGTCCTCCTGCAGTTCAACTATGAGTGCGGCTGGGTCCAATAAACTGAGATGCATCGCGATTGCGCGCGATGCATCATAACGGAGCCGCAGCGGTATGGATTCTTCAGACTCACCGATCATGAACACTATAATACCACAAACGAGCCTATAATACTAGTGCTAGGCCTCTAATCAGGTCTACAGCTTTTTGTTGGCGGATCCGCCACCTATCACGACCTTCTTCGGTTGGGGTAATTCGCGGAACGGCACGGTGACCTTCAGGACACCATCTATGAAGTCGGCGTTGATATTATCAGCGTCGGCGTGCTTCGGCAGGGCTATCGAACGGTAGAAGCTGGCGTGGCTCTCGCGGACCATGTAGCTGCGCTTCTTCTCCTTGTTTTCTGTCTTCTCACTCTTCTGGCCTTTGATCTCGAGGATATTATTGTTGACGCTGACCTCGATGTCATCTTTGGCGAACCCAGGAGCCTGGACTTCGGTAACGAGCTGTTTGTCATCTTCTGTATAGATATCGACTGCCGGTAGGCTGCGGACGGCCGGGCTGCTAGAACTAAAGAATTCGTTGACCATGTCATCCAGCTGGCTATGCAGTCCGGTGACGCTGGCGAAAGGATCGCGGAAACGGATAAGATTAGTCATAGCTTGTTCCTCCTATATAACTGATGTTGCTTATATAAGTGGGCTATCCCACTGCTTTCATGATATAAAATTAGCACTCTCATGTCAAGAGTGCTAATAGCTATTATGCTAATGACCACCTATATTGTTATCCTAAGGTCGTATTGTTGCCGATCGCCGTTACCGGCAGCGTGAGGTTATCCGGTGGCGCTGTCTGTGTGCCGTTCCAGCCGGATATTCCCAGGGCGTCAGTATCCTCATGAATGTCTACGTGTTCTGTTCCAAGCTCACCATCCATGCCAAGTTCTTTGAAAGCAGCGGCAAGCGTCTGCTTGCTGGCCTTGACTATCTTGGCAAAATTCACCTCATTCTTTGCTGTTCCCCCAGTCACGTCACTGCCGAATGTCTTCCGGGTCACGTATGCGCCTAATTCTATGAATTCCCGGGTTCTCGCATCGAATTCGGCTATGGCCTGCAAATATTCTTCCTGAGACGGTGGATTGGACTGGCTGAACTGCTTCATGACCGTAGTGTATATGCCGGCAATATTATGCTAGTGTTAAATATCTAACTATTCATGGGTGGCATCTTGGGGTGGGAGTGATGAGTATCACTAGAAATCGATGCCTTTGTTGGCCAGGAACTTATTGTCAAAATGATGTTTGAGTTTTGTCATCTCTGTGGCGATATCCACATGCTCCAGCATATCAGCCGGGAAGTCGCGCCCCGTCAGGCAGAGGCTTGTCGTCGGTGCCTTGGACTGCAGCAGTGTCAGCAATTGTTCCCGACTGACAAGTCCGTCGTGGACGGCATTGTTCAATTCGTCGCAGATGACCAAGTCGTAATCGCCGCTGCTGGCGCAGGCCAATGCCTCATCGTACGTCGTCTGTGCCGCTTGTTTGTGCTGTGCATCAGTGATGTTAGCAGCGCTGATATCACCGGCCTTGTAAAAGCCTTTGCCACCTTTATAGAAATACAGCCTGTCCTTGTAGATGGGCGTGATGTCACGGATAAAGACATGTTCACCGACACCCCAATACTTGATGAACTGGATGAAGGCTACCCGCCAGCGGTTACCGAGCGCACGGGTCATCAGGCCGAGCGCGGCGCTGGTCTTGCCTTTGTTCTCGCCGGTATATACGATGACGACTGATTCCTTCGTCTGAAAGTCTTCGAAGCTCATGGGCGGTAATACCCGTCTTCCGCCCGTCCATTCCGACGCTCATGCAGGGATGTCTGAGCGGTATGTTGAGCTGTCCGGACTGCGGCCTGCTGGGCCAGTCCGCCGACCAAGGTCTCGATGCGGACCTCATATGATGCGATCAGCGCCGAGACAGCTTCGGCGGCCTTATCCTTGTTATCATCCAGCCATGATGATTCCAGCTCTTCTGCCAGGGCTATCTCGGGGTATTTCTCTGACCGTTTGCTGGCTTTATCGACCAGCTCCCATTGATAACGCAGCGCCCGCCTATGCCTGGTACTGTCGGAGGCGTCAAAAGCGTCACCGATCTGGCCATATACTATACCCAGTCCGTATTCCTGGCCGGCTGGTACGATATGTAGCGACTCGTCCTGAAAGATGTCTGCCTGTGCGTGCTGTGCGAGTGTGTCTCCGACGATGCCGCTGAGCCGTCGCTTCCCAGGATAGGTAATAGCGTCGATATCAAGGCCCTCTTGCAGGCAGCGCATAGCGACCTGCGATCCTATGAATTTGATTCGGGTGACGACTCTGCCGGGCTGGTCGCCGGCATCAGTGTTGCTATCGTGTTCTTCCGGTCCCTGAGACCTTTGTTCGAATGCTGGCTTGCTCATCCCTGAATCCCCTGTCGTAATAGGTCTATACCGCAAGTGTAGGACAGGTTGGGGCATTAGTAAACGGGGATATATATCACACCAGTTTATTGGCTTTGAGGCTAGCATCAATCTTTGGACGGTCAAACCCGACGATGATGGTCCCGGCTATGTCGATGACCGGGATACCCATCTGACCTGATTTCTCAACCGCTTCCGTGGCGTTCTGGTGGTCCGACTCTATGTCCCGTATCTCGTATGACACGCCAAGTTTGTCAAAGTACTGCTTGGCGGCATGGCAGAAGGCACACCAGTTCGCGCTGTAGATGATCGGTTTCATATTCATACCATCCAGTATATCACTATATAAAGTATAGCCAAAGCCTGAAACTTGCGGTTTTCTATGATCCTATCGAAATGATACAATTGGGGTAAATGGTAAAAGATGACATATCCAGCAAAGGCGGACTGGCTAGCACTGCTAGGTCTGTTTCGTCGGACACTTCGGTTGGTGCCGACCATTCGGTAGCGACCGCACCGGTCCAGTTCGCCAGCACGGCGATAGGCATGGGCTGGCAGCTGGCAGTCGTCGTACTGCTGCCTATCTTCGGCGGCTATAAGTTAGACATGATGCAGGGTTCGTCACCACTGTGGACGCTAGTCGGCCTGGTCGTCGCGATGGTCGGATCGATAATCGTCTTCCGCCGTACCCTGGCTTCGTTCGGCAATTTCAATCCGGCGCCGCCACTTACTGTCACCAAGGACGCACCCGTCAGTACCGACGCTACATCAGGCGATACAGCAACTAAGGAGCATACTGCGTGACACTTTCCTTCCTCTTACAATCAGGCGGCCGGTTCGGGGCTGAAGCCGCCGGCCCGGCAGTCCATGTCGCACCCGACACCGTACTGCACATCGGCGGACTTACTATCACCAATTCAATCCTGTACGGTTGGATCTGTCTCATCATCATCGCTACGGTGCTCATCACTGTCGCCCGTATGGTGACGGTCAGGCCGCGCGGAGGGCTGATACAGGTCGTCGAAGCCGGCGTCGATTTTGTGACCAACCTTGTCCAGAATACGTTCGACGACAAATCGAAGGGCCGCAAATATGTACCGTATTTCGTAACGCTGTTCTTCTTCCTGCTCCTCAATAACTGGCTCGGGCTATTGCCCGGCGTCGGTGAAGCCTTCCGCAGCGGAGACGCGCCGTTGCTGCGGGCCTTCACGGCCGACCTGAACGGTACCCTGGCGGCCGGAATCGTCACCATGACACTGGTCTACGCCTGGTCTATCCGTGAATCAGGCGGCATCATGAAATATCTGCGGCATTTCTTTATCGGTAGTCCGTGGAATCCACTGTATTTCGTCATCGGAATCCTTGAGATGTTCACCGACCTGACACGCACATTCAGTCTTTCACTCCGTCTGTTCCTTAACGTTGCCATCGGCGAGATCGTCATAGCCGTGTTCTCCTATCTGGGGCGGTTCGCGGCTCCCGTAACGGCGCTGCCCTTTACGTTGATCGAGATGTTCGTCGGCGCGTTGCAGGCGTATATATTCGTGGTGCTCAGCCTGATGTACCTGGCGATCGCGGTGAACCATGCACACGGCCACGACGAGGAGCATACGGCCGACGAAGGGTTGACCGGCAAAGCCGAAGCTGGAACAATGAAGTTAAGACCGGGAGAAGCCTAGCGTGATAGAAACGTCGTAGTATTCCCGTGTACCTGTGCTGAAACTAATATGTAAATCAATCAAGGAGAGAAAAATATGTTGCCATACTTCGCAGCTGAAGCAATTAATCTGGATGTCGTCGGCAAAGGACTGATGATCGGCCTCGGCTTCATCGGGCCGGCTATCGGCGTCGGTATCATCGGTGCTAACTATCTGCAGGCAGTCGGCCGTAATCCTGCAGCTTCCAAATTCTTCGGACAGGCTTTGGTCTTCGTAGCCATCGTCGAGCTGTTCGGCCTGCTGGCATTCGCCGCAACATTCATCGTCAAGTAATCCGGATAACAGAGAGATTTTTAAGAATACATGTTTAATTCACTCACAATCATCGGCGCAGAGTCGGCTCCATCAGGTATCGGAGCCCTCGGTATCAATGGCCAGGCCTTACTGATCCAGCTCGTCACATTCCTGCTGGCATATTTCGTCCTGCGCCGCTTTGCTTTCCAGCCGATCCTGAATGTGCTCCGTGAGCGCCGTGAGCTCATCGAGAAAGGCGTCAAGCTCGGTGAGGACATGCAGCGTGAAAAAGCTGAACTCGACAGCAAGGTCACAGCTACGCTCCAAGATGCCCGCCGACAGGCTGACGGTATCGTAGCTGTCGCGAATGATGCTGCGCGCGACACACAACGGGATGCTGAGGAGAAGGCACGCCAGAAGGCAGAAAACATCCTGACCGATGCGCACAGCCGTGCTGAGCAGGACATCGTACGGATGCGCGGACAGCTCCAGAGCGAGCTTGTCACACTCGTCTCAGATGCTACCGAAGCTATCATCGATGAAAAAGTGGATGCCAAGAAGGACGCCTCGCTGATCGACCGGGCCCTCAAATCCCAGCGACAGCCGCAAAGCCAGAAACTGGGGCAGCGCACCTGATGAAGATTTCCCGGCATACTATCGCTGCGGCTCTCGCGGTCCGTGCCATGGACGCCCAGGCAGGATCGGAAGATGCCAGGCGGTTTGCGCATGAGATTGCCGCGTATCTACTGCAGCAGCGGCGGACCGGTGAGCTCGACTCCCTGCTGCGGGATATCATGCAGTACCGGGCAGACAACGGCATCGTCGAGGTCGTCGCTGCCAGTGCCTATCCGCTGAGCGACCAGGTACGGTCCGATATCGAATCCCAGGTCCGGGCACAGTATCCGGAGGCGAAACAGATTACCATCAGTCCCCGCCATGACCCGTCGGTCGTCGCCGGGGTACGCCTGGAATTCGCGAACCAGCAGCTGGACCTGAGCATACGGAACAAACTTAACCGCTTGAAGCAATTAACTGCGCACGCCTAAGAAAGAGGATACAAATGCCCGAACTTTCCATAACAGAATTATCAGATGATATCCGAGCAGCGATCGCGGAGCTGAAGGCGCGTCCGGAAATCGAGGACGTCGGTGTCGTGACCCGCGTCGGTGACGGAATCGCTTGGGTCTACGGACTGAGCGGCGCCGGCTTCAACGAGATGCTTGAGATCGATGGTACGAGTGGCGAACGCATCACCGCCTTCGCCTTCAACCTCGGCGAAGATGAGATAGGTGCCGTTATCCTTGGCGATGACACGGACATCAAGGCAGGCGCCAAAGTCCGCCTGAGCGGTAAGGTCCTCGAAGTTCCGGTCGGCCCGGAGCTCGTCGGACGCGTCGTCGATCCACTCGGTAACCCGCTTGACGGTGGCGAACCGATCAAAGGTACCCATATGAGCCGGGTCGAACGCCCTGCGCCAGGAGTATTGGCCCGCAAATCAGTCCATGAGCCCTTGATGACCGGCCTCATGGCGATCGATGCCATCGTCCCGATCGGCCGCGGGCAGCGCGAACTGATCATCGGTGACCGCCAGACCGGCAAGACAGCGATCGCCGTCGACACCATGGTCAACCAGGCCAAGCAGAAGACCGGCGTCATCAACGTCTATGTCGCCATCGGCCAGAAGTCTTCCAAGGTAGCTGCCCTGCAGGAACGCCTGAAGCGCGAAGGCGTTATGGACCAGACCATCATCGTCGCTACCAGCCCGGCAGACCCGGCTGCCATGCTATACCTTGCGCCCTACACCGGTGCCGCGATCGGAGAATATTTCCGGGATAACAAGCAGCATGCCCTGATCGTCTTTGACGACCTGACCAAACACGCACAGGCATACCGCCAGATGTCCTTGCTGCTTCGCCGTCCACCAGGCCGCGAAGCCTATCCGGGTGACGTCTTTTATCTGCACTCCCGTCTCCTGGAGCGCGCCGCCAAGCTGTCAGACGACCTCGGTGCCGGATCACTGACGGCGCTGCCTATCATCGAGACGCAGGCCGGTGACATCTCGGCATACATCCCGACCAATGTCATATCCATTACCGACGGCCAGATCTTCCTCGAGACGAACCTGTTCTACCAGGGCGTCCGTCCGGCTATCTCGGTCGGTCTGTCAGTCTCACGTGTCGGTGGTGCCGCCCAGACCAAGGCCGTCAAAGCGGTCGGCGGTGGCCTCAAGCTGTCATTGGCCCAATTCCGCGAGTTGGCTGCCTTCTCGCAGTTCTCGACCGACCTCGACCCGGAGACACGCCAGACGATCGAGCGCGGCCAACGTCTTACCGAACTGCTCAAGCAGCCGCAGTTCAGCCCGTACTCAGTCTGGGAGATGTACAGCTCGCTGCTGGCTGCCACCGAAGGCTGCTTCGACAAGGTCCCCCTCGACAAGCTCAAGACAGCCGAGGAGTCACTGCACCGTGAGCTCAAAAGCAAGCATGGCAAGCTGATCGATACCGTTAATACCGGTGACAAAGTATCAGAAGAGCACCAGAGGACGATCGTTGACGTCGCGAAGTCGGTCGCGGGCAGCTATGCTGCCACTAAGGAAGCGAAGTAAGGCTTAGAATATTATGGGTACACTATGAGTGGAAATGAGATGATGCCATCCGACGACACTGTTTTTGAATTGCTGCTGCTTGAGCAGCATGCTGCAGAAGCCCGCAGTCTCTTCCCTGATAGTGATATAGACGCCTGTCTCGCACGGGATATTCTCTACGACTTGCATACGACTGAAGCGTCTACCGTCAGGGAGATACGTGAAAGCCTACCTCTGGAAGAATTAGAACCATGGTTTGCGCATCGGACGCTGCAGACGGTCGAGATGGTACGCAATTACTTCGGTAACAAGAAAAGCGGGGTAGACCGTGGCTAGTACCATCGTCCTCAAAGGACGCATCAAATCCATCAAGAACACCCGCCAGATCACCAAGGCGATGCAACTTGTCAGTGCCAGCAAGATGCGCCGTGCCCAGGATTATGCGTTCAGGAGCCGTGCCTACCGCGATATGGCACTCAGCCTGTTGCAGCGCCTGAATGCAACGAGAGATGTCCAGAACCAGCCCCTGTTCACTGTCCGGCCTGTCAATTCACGGCTATATATCGTCATTACCAGCAACAGCGGTCTCGCCGGAGCCTATAACGCCAATGTCCTGAAGCTGCTTGCGCAGGGTCTCCGCGCCGACAAGGAATCGGGGACGAAAAGCAAAGTGGTTGTCATCGGCAGCAAGGGTGCCCAGTTCGTCCGCCGCCTGCGGGAAGTCGAACTTGTAGCAGTGTATTCGTCGTTCGGTGACCGGCCGACGGCGAATGACGTCCGCCCTATCCTAAATACACTGATACAGCAGTATGCGGATGCGGATGTCGATGAAGTCCGGTTGCTATATACACTTTTTAAATCTAATATCGTCCAGGAAGTCCAAACAATGCAGCTGTTGCCGGCATCCGTCATAGACGATGATAAGGATGGTGCGCCCGACACCCCGCTACTCAGCACCTTCGAGCCGAATGTAGAGACGGTCATAGACCAGGTCACTACCCGGTTGATCGAGGCTCAGATCTGGCAGGCATTGCTCGAATCCTTGGCCAGCGAACACTCGATGCGCATGATCAGCATGAAGAACGCCACTGACAATGCCAATGACCTGATTGATGACTATACGCTGGAGTATAACACTGCCCGGCAGGCCGGCATCACCCAGGAACTGGCCGAGATCACCGGGGGTGCGGAGGCACTGAATGGCTAGCTTTGAAAACCCTCTGCTTCGGGCTGTCTATGGCGATACGCTTGATGAACCCGAAGTTCAGGAAGAGGTTCAGCAGATGTATGGTGATTTGAGACAGATTGCCAAACTGCGGCGGAATGCATTATGGCCCATCCCAGAAGACATATTTAATGAAGATTCACAATTTGAACGAGGAGTAAACTGATGGCGAAAGACACAACTAACAGCAAGACCGGTAAAATCACCGCCATTGTAGGCGTCGTGATCGATGTCGAATTCGGTACTGGCAATCTGCCGGCAATCTATAATGCGCTGAAGGTACAGAACGGCGACCAGGAACTGACGCTCGAAGTTGCCCAACACCTCAGCGAATCAAGTATCCGTGCCGTATCGCTCGGCGGTACCGACGGCCTGGAACGCGGCGCAGAGGTTACTGACACCGGTGCGGCCATCAGTGTCCCGGTCGGAGATGCCACACTTGGCCGCATGTTCAACGTCACCGGAGAACCTATCGACGATAAAGGCGGCGAGTTCAAAGAACGCGCCGGCATCCACCGCGCTCCGCCACCGCTGATGGACCAATCGGGCCGCGTCGAGATCCTGGAGACCGGCATCAAGGTCATCGACCTGATCGCGCCGATGACCAAGGGTGGTAAGGTCGGTCTGTTCGGTGGTGCCGGCGTCGGCAAGACAGTCCTGATCCAGGAACTGATAAACAATATCGCCAAATTCCACTCCGGATATTCAGTCTTCGCCGGTGTCGGTGAGCGTACCCGCGAGGGCAATGACCTCTACAATGAGATGGAGGAATCCGGCGTCCTCAAAAACACCTCGCTGGTGTTCGGCCAGATGAATGAACCGCCGGGAGCCCGCCTGCGGGTCGCCCTGTCAGGTCTGACCATCGCTGAAGGCTTCCGCGACAGCGGCAAGGATGTCCTGCTGTTCATTGACAACATCTTCCGATTCACCCAGGCCGGCGCTGAAGTCTCTGCCCTGCTTGGACGTCTGCCTAGTGCCGTCGGTTACCAGCCGAACCTGGCACAGGAAATGGGTCAGCTGCAGGAGCGCATCACATCGACCAAAGAAGGCTCGATCACATCCGTCCAGGCCGTTTACGTCCCAGCCGATGACGCCACCGACCCCGCCCCGGCTACCGTCTTCGCCCACCTCGATTCGACCATCGTGCTCAACCGTGCCCTGACCGAGATTGGTATCTACCCGGCCGTTGATCCACTCGACTCAAACTCGACCATCCTTGACCCCGAGATCGTCGGCGAAGAGCATTACCGCGTCGCCCGCGAAGTCCAACGAGTATTGCAGCGCTACAAAGACCTCCAGGACATCATCGCTATCCTCGGCATGGAGGAATTATCAGACGAAGACAAGCAGACCGTCGCCCGGGCCCGCCGCATCCAGCGATTCCTGAGCCAGCCGTTCTTCGTGGCTGAGCAGTTCACCAACAACCCCGGCCAGTACGTCAAACTCGCAGACACTATCCAGGGCTTCAAGGAGATACTTGAGGGCAAACATGATGACAAACCGGAAAGTGCCTTCTACCTGAAGGGTGGCATAGGTGACGTCATCGGGACGAAGGATGAGTCCAAGCCGGCATTGGAGAAGCCTGCATCCAAGACGGCAGCTAACCACCAGGCCAAAGCGACCGCAGGAGCCAAGTAGTGTTCAGGTTTAAGCTGGTCAGCCTGAGCGGCATTCAGTTCGACGATGACGTCCACGAAGTCCTGCTGCCGACGCTGGAAGGTGAAATCGGCGTGTTGCAGGACCATATGCCGCTCGTCAGCGTCGCAAAGACCGGCGTCATCGCCGTCCGGCGCAGCGCAAAGGACCCAGATAGTGCCCGCGAGTATTTTGTCTGCAGTGGTGGCGTCATCGAAGTTGCGAACGGTGCACTCAGCATGCTCGTCGACGAAGCGGACAGCGCCGATGACATCAATGAAGCCGAGGCCCAGGCGGCCTACGACCGTGCCCAGGCCATGAAGGCCGAAGCCAGCGACGAAGTCAGTCTGGAGCGCGCCCAACAGCTGGTAGACCGCCATGCGGTCCGGCTACAGGTGACTTCACTGAAGCGGCGGCATACGAAGCGTTAAGCCCACGAAGCTATCAGTGTGTACAATAATTGCAGATAATGTAGAAAAGTGGTAAAATATGTCTATGTCTACGAGCCCTACTATCGAATTAACTGATGCAAGCCGTGAATTTTACGGAAACCCTGAGAATTATAGCCCGTTCAGTCTGACAAAGGATCATCTGCGTATCGTCGGCTGCATCGATCCGCGTGACCCGACCGATGAGTCCAAAGGTGACTATAAGATCATGATCAATACTGCAGGTGCCGGTGTCGGTGAAGGCCTCGACACAGCGCTGGCGCAGACGGCTGCGACGAATCAGTTCTTCAGCCTGGAACAAGGTATTGAAGATGACAAACGTACGCGTGTCTCAACGGTCCTCGGTGCACATTATGCTTGCCGGTTCGTAGGCGGTCTACCGACGGTATTAGGCGAGATGGCATCACCGTCAGAGTACACGTTAGACACGGTCACCCGTACCGCCCAGGAGTTAGGCTTGTCCGATATGCTACATTTCAGCATGCGCAGGATCTCATCTGCAGCCAAGGAACATCAGGAGGTCCTGGCGGCGCACCAGCAATCTGTTTCGCTCGACACATTCGTTGAACACGTCGACCGTATACATCCCGGACGCCCGAATGTGAAACGGATGCGCGGCGACAATATTTCCCGGGTGTATGTAACTAATCTGCATCCTAATGTCGGCATCGACCGCAATAATAAGCCCGATGATGAAGAGCAAGCGACTCTTATCCAGGGGTATCATGATAGTCTGGCTGCATCGCTGGGCGATCTCGCGAATGTCCGCTCATTGCCGTATGAGACGCGGCAGCTGCGCGCGGCTGCACTATTGCTCCGATCAGCGGCGACACGCAGCGTCCTGACGGCAGACCATCTGGAAGAGATGACTTTCTATACGGTACGGCCGGCACATGACGGGCTCAAGATCGACGCTGAATAGTATCCGTATAACATAATTTGGAGGGAAGATATGGCATCCGATGACCGGCGTATGATCGACATGGGACAACTTATGGGAGACAGTGACAGTTCTCTCTGGCACGGAACGATATCGCTCAAAAACCGGCTCCAGTCTGGTGAACTGGCCGAATCCGAGATCGAAGCATCACTGGCCGGGCTGGATCAGTATTTCGTCCCGGCGGCCCCAGGTGCCGCCAAGCGCTGCATAGATGGCAGTACGATAAGGGGATATGACGACACCGACCCTGCATGGTCCCAGCGAAAGTTAGGCCCGCAGATCCAAGGCGGTAGCGTCGATGAAGCAATTGCCGTCCGGCTGGCACATGGTCCGGCAGATGGCATTTCACTGCTTGATGACCTGGCCGCCCTTCCCGGGCATCGGCACAGTGCCTACCTTGAGGGTGACCACACTGATGACCACGCCGACAGAACGAAGACTGGCTGTGGGGCGATCGACGGCCAGCTACGGAAACTCGCTAAGTACAACGACCCATCAAGTCCGGCGATACTGGCTACGGTTACGGCGCTCATGGAACTCGCTGGCCGCAAGATGCCGGAAAGCGGATATGGCGACCTGCAGCGTGCAGCCGCCGGCTTACTTACCTATCCTGGCTATTTCGCCGCCCCGGATGACGTCTTGACTGCCCTGCGGAGCCTGAACCCTGACGGCGTCGAGACATTGGTCCGTCCGCATGCCGAAGTTTCGCTGACATTGAACTTCGTCACAGGTACGACGTTCCACCGCGACCATTACAATGCACGTACCGGCAGTAAGATCCAGAATTTCAACCTGGACGTCTGGAATATCCACGATGAGCATCAAGACACGGCCTACATCCTGCTGGCAGATGCCGTAGCGACCGCGATGGATCTGACCGACGGCAGCTTACGTCTGTTTGCCCGGGTATGAACCGGGCGTGTAATTAATAGTTGCATACCGGAGTATAATAGTATGTTGGTGCACCTGGAACAGCTCCAGGTGCGATAATAATGTATAACGCATACGAAACATAGGAAATTACTCATGGCAACACCACCACTGGCAGTGGCAATCTATTGTCACGCCTTCGAAAACAACGATCCCTTCAGCGAAGATTATTATTGGCAGGCGTACCAGGAGCTGGTACTTGCTATAAAGTCGCGGGGTGCCGAGGCGTACTTGGTACTGGACGAGACGAGCTATCTGGGCCATGGCCGGTTCGCTACGGCGTATACGCTGACCGAGAAGACGACCTTGGATAAGCTGACCAAGGTTCACAACGTCACCGTGGACACTGTATTCAACCGGACGGATTTCCACGGACAGGATGTCGTGACTATCAATGATCCATTCGTACATCATGTAGGAACGGATAAGATAGCGACATATGAGTATTTTGGCGAGTTCCAGCCATATTCGATCGCATGCGCGTCCCGCCAGGAAGTCGATGCTGCTTTCGAACGGATCGCTGGCGACAATATCGTCGTCAAAAAACCGGTCAGCCATGGTGGCTATGACGTGCTGATAGGCCGGAAGACGGACATACTCAGGCAGCTGCCTGCAGAATATCCGCTGCTGGTGCAGGAATTCCTTGACACCTCAGAAGGTATCGATGGTCATGTCGAGGGCGTGCACGACCTGCGTCTGGCCGTCTGCGGCGGCGAAATCATAAGTTGTTTCATCCGGAAGGCCAAAGCTGGATCGTTCCATTCCAATGTCGCCCAGGGAGGCGAACTGTCGTACGTCAAGATGGCAGACGTTCCTGAGGAGCCGGTCGCCATGGCCCGAAGCATAGACCAGGTATTTGCGGCCTATCCGCGGTATTATTCCGTAGATTGTGTAAAGACACGCCAGGGCTGGAAGCTTATTGAGATAAATGCCCTCATCGGGATGGAAGCCGCCAGTGACGGTCCAAGGGCGGTCAGAAGCCAGGAACTGTTGTCTGATTACCTTGTCCGGGTGTGCCGTGATGTCAGGGCAAAATCGTCAACCAATGATGGCCTGGTACTGCAGCCGGTCCGTACGTAAAACTTAAGCCTTTTAACCAGGCTTGCAATTCTATTGTTAACCGGATATCCTGAGTCTATATAACTAAGGAGGAATCCATACATGTTCAAGAGAAATAAACTCGCCATGCTGGTGGCTGAGTTTCTCGGCACCGGCCTGCTGACGCTGGTAATATTAAGTGTCCAGCGCTCACAGCTCGGTCTGGCGTACTTCGTTGCGATCGCAGCCGGTATCGCAGTCGTCGTACTGACGTACGCATTCAGTAACGTCTCAGGCGCCCACTTCAACCCTGCGTTGACACTGGCGCTGTGGACCGCACGCCGCGTCAAGACGATCCCTGCCCTGACGTTCATCCTGGCGCAGTGTCTTGGTGCATGGGCGGCCTATGGCCTCTACAGGTACTTCGTCAATACCGATGTACAGCAGGTCAACCAGGCGTTCAGTGGCCGCATCATGGTCGCGGAAGCTATCGGTACGATGATCTTCGCCATGGCATGGGCATCTGCTGCATACAACCGCTTTGAAACTTCCCGCTTCGCGACCGTTGCCGGACTCGGTTTCATCGTAGCTATCATCATCGCTTCAGCTGCATCTGTCGGCCTGGCCAACCCGGCTGTCGCTATCGGTGCACGTGCCTGGGAAGTCTTCGGCGAAAATGGTTGGGGCAACTATCTGCTCGGACCAGTACTCGGTGCTATCATCGGTGTGAACCTGTACGGTCTGCTGTTCGCTGACCAGGATGCTCCGTTCGGTCTCCTCCGCCGCCGCACTGCTGGATCAGGCGCAGCCCGTGTGTCATCTACCTCATCGGCCGCCGCAACGACAGCTGATGACGAGGACCTGGATGATGACGACGAAGATGATGATGACGATGAAGAGGAAGCTATCGATGTCGATAAGGCGGTCAACAAGAACGCCAAAGCCGGCACCGGAAATGTCGCTCCCCGCAGCGAAATCAAAGTCACGAAGTCAAAGAAGTCTTCAACCGCTAAGAAGGTCGCTTCCAGCAAGAAGAAACGCTAAGCACATCCTTCCTTCGGGACATGAAAAGACCGGCCTCAGCGCCGGTCTTTTCATGTCTAGATCTTGCCGTCGATCAGGTCTTGTTCGAATGCTTTCATGCCGGTAAGAGATACGGGGTATGCGCTGACATCCGGGAAATTGAGCTCCCTGACATGGGTTGCGATGGCCTTGACGAGCACTCGGACGCGTTCAAGCTCATCATCATTGAACCGTAGCTCGAGGCTGTCGATGCGGCCGCCTTCGTCGCTTTCGATAAATTCGAGCCGACCGGCAGTAACGTTATACTCACGGTAGCTGCGTGAGCCAGCGGCTAGCAGTTTGTAGGCGTAAAGCTGCAGCTGATGCTTGTGTAGGGGCATCTCCTGTTTCCATTGGCTATAGCTCTTGCCTGTCTTATAATCGACGATGGTGATCTGCCGGTTCGATGGGTCGACCTCCAGGCGGTCGATGCGGCCGTCCATCCGGATATCGCCGTAGGAGACGCCTTCGGAATGGAAGTCCTTCTCAGCGATGTCACCCGGCTTGAATATGCTCGCCCGCTGCGCCAGGAAGGCCGAGAGTGCTAGCTGGCCGCGTTCCAGTTCGAGGATCGCCCGCTGCTCAGTCAGCTTACGCGATTTTAATCGGAGAGCGAAGTGTTCGATCGTCTCATCGGTACTTGGGGCATAACCGTGTTCGTTGAGCTGGTTCTGGTACCACTCGAGGGCGTCATGGATGGCGATGCCGAACTGGCTGTCAGGTGATGGTGTACCGGGGAATTTCAGCAGCTTGTCGAAGAAGAACTGTTGCGGACCGCCGTACTGGAGGTCAACGAAGCTGGTGAGGTGTGTCGGGCTGAAGCAGTAATTCTCGGTGCGTTCTGAGAGCAGGCTTGCCAGGCTGGCGTCGCGCAGGCCGCCGATGTGCCGGGTACGCCAATCGAGTTCCAGCAGCTCCGTGACCGGTGCATCGGCGTCCTCGGACTGGACTGCCTGGGCATGCTCCGGCAATACCAGTGCCTTGACACTTCCATCGTCCTGCTCACGCTCATCGAAATACTTGAGACGCTTGGTCGGCTTGCCGCTGAAGGTATGGGCTGCGCTTGTCAGATACAGCCCGTTGCGGGCCCGGGTCAGGGCGACGAACAGTATACGCAGCCGCTCGTCGTCGGTGGCTCCGGCATGGCGGATCGGCTGCAAGTTGGCTGGCAGCGTCAGGTTGTTGCTATTGCCACGGGTACTTGAACCCCAGATATCATCGAGACACCCCGGCAGGAAGACATGCTGGTATTCCAAGCCTTTTGCCTTGAAGACGGTCATCAGCTGGACGGCATCGGCCTGTTGTGCATACGGGCTGGTATCGATCATCGGCTGCTCGGCTGCCTCGTACATGCCGATGAACCTGATGAAATCTGGCAGCATCAGCGCGCTGTCAGAGCGGTCCTGATACTCGCTGACACGTGTGCGCAACACAGTCAGATGCGACAATGTCTCATAAAAAATCTCAGGATGCTCCAGCTGCACTTCCGGCAGCATGTAATGGTCCTTCAGTGGCGACCGCAAGCCGCTCGGCAGCGGTGACAGACCGATCAGGTAATCGAGGATCATCTCACAGCTTTCGGTAGCGGTCCGGCCGGCGCAGGCCAGTAGCAGTTCGGCGGCCTGCTTGATCGGCTCGATATCACTCTCAAGCGCAGCCTGACTCCAGGACAGCTTCTGCTTGGCGTCAGCCACCTGCCACGACAGCCGCCAGATGTCGCCGGTAGCGATTCCCCAGAAGTCATAGCTCAGCACCTGCGGCCAGAGTGAGTTGGCAAGTGCGGTCTCATTGGCGTCCAGCGCCAGCAGCAACCGCGACATCGTGATCAATTGGCGTACGACCAGGGCATCTAGGATGTTCTCGCGGCGTTCATACCGTACCGGTACGTCATGCGCATTCAGATAGGAGACCAGCGGTTCGATCTGCCGATGTTTGGGTGATAATATAGCTATCTCGCTCGGCGAGACGCCTGAGTCAATCAATTGCCGGATCCGTTCGGCTATCCAGGCCCGTTCGGCGATATCGCTTTGGAATTCCCGCCGCTCGATAGTTGAACTGGTAATCTTCGGGTTGGAGGCCAGTAGCATCTTGCTCATACCGTCGAAATGCTGTTGCAGCCGGCTTTCGATCTGCCCGGCGACAGCTGCTGCCGTCGAGAGAATATCACTATGGGAGCGGTAATTCTCTGTCAGGTTGATGACCGTCGTATCACGGAACATCTGGTAATACTCAAGCATGTTGGAGTATTGGGCTCCCTGAAAGGCGTAGATCGCCTGGTCATCATCGCCGACTGCCAGGATGTTGGCGCGGCCCTCGTTGACCGGGTTGTCGGTCAGGAGCTGTACCAGCCGCAACTGCGCAGCATTGGTGTCCTGGAACTCGTCGAGCAGGATGTATGTATAGCGTTCCTGTAGGGTGAAACGAAAATCATCGTTTTCCTCGAGGGCTTTGATACTGCGCAGAATCATATCGTCGAAATCGTATAATCCCTCTGCAGCCAGAGCAGCCTCGTATGATTCGAGCACGTCTGCCATGGCATGGATACGCCGGTTCTCCAGCTCTCCGCCGATGATGAAGCGGTTCTCGGCATCCTTGGCCAGCCATTTGTTCTTCCACTGTGTCAAGGGCGTCGATTTGTTCGTAGCGTCAGCGTCTTCCAGTGCGGTCTGGAGCTGGGCGACACATACAGCCGCCAGCGGCTCGAACCTGTCGGACACCGGTGTGGAAGGTGCTAACGGAGTCAGTCCGGCCAGCGTCTCCTCGAAGACCGGACGGGACTTGGCGAGCGAGCCGGGCATCTTGGTCATGCCGGCGAAGACCGGATGGATTGCTTTGCTGCCGGCAGTGATGAAGGCCGCGTTCTCGGCGGCGATAATACGCAGGTCTTCGCCTGTCAGCAGGCCTCGTTTGATCTCACTGATGGTGCTGATGACATCCCCGATGTGATGCCTCGTCTGCTTCAGCGGATTCTTATAGCTCATAGCATCGACGAGCTGCATCATGATCTGCCGCTTGCTGAGATCGTCGATAGCGTTCTGCAGCCGCGTGCCCGCAAAGTATTCCGGATATCGGGCGATCAGGTCACTGCCGAAGGCATGGTAGGTACTGATAGTGACATTGTACGCGTCAGGTCCGATAAAGCGTGCCAGCCGTTGCCGCATGTTCGATGCGCCGTTCTCGGTGAATGTCAGACAGAGGATGTTATGCGGTGGCGTATCTGTCTTCTGAAGGATATTCGCGACACGGGCACCAAGCAACTGGGTCTTGCCGGTGCCAGGCCCGGCGATAACGAGTAACGGCCCCTCGATCGTATCGACGGCTTGTTTCTGGGCGGCATTCAATTGGGCGTAAGCATCGGTAAAAGCAGACATACCACCAAGTATATCAGGCTTACTTGTCGATATACTCGCGCCGCATCGCCCGTAGGCAGGTGTCGCAGGTCTCTTCTTCCTGAAAGCCGGTCAGCCATTGCTTGCCGGCTTTCCACCAGGGTTCATAATCGGCGAACGCTAGCAGGTCGGCGGCTTCGCGCATCGTCCAGGCCGGCCAGCCGTAAAGCCGCAGTTTGCCCCAGACGACCGATGCCCAGAAGTCACCGACCGGAATGACGGTGATCGGCTTCTTGACCTTATAGCCTTTGGGATCTTCGCCTTCGGCCCGGCGTTTGAGGTTTTCGGCCACGTAGATGCCGTCGAGCAGCGCAGTCTGGGCCATGCCGCTGTACGGCGTATTAGCATTGTCACCGATCACATAGATGTTTTCCTCGGCCTGCAGATACATATCTATCACCACCTTACCACGCGGCGTCATCATGAAGCCGTTCTCCTTGAAGAATGGGTGGTTGGTGACGCCGGCCGTCCAGATGACAGTATGGCTGCGGATCGGCTTACCACTGACAGTCAGCTGGTCGGCAGCGACACCCTGCACCGCCTTTTTGGTATACAGTTTGACACCGAGTTTCTTAAGCCGGCGGGTCACCATGGCGGAGGTGTCCTTCGGCATGCGCGGTAACAGCCGGTTATTGGATTCTACGAGGTCGATGTGGATGGCCCTGCGCTTTACCTCATGATACGTCATGATCCGGTCAAGGTATTCTGGAAGAGCTCCAGCCAGCTCAATACCGGTCGGCCCTGCACCGACGATGACGTAGTTCAGGTCGGGCTTGCGCTCGTCAGCGAGTTGCTGGTGCAGATGTTCCTTGAGGCGGGCGATCTCATCGTGTGATTTGATACTGTATGAATATTCCTGCATGCCGGGAATACCGAAATAGTTCGTGACGACACCGAGTCCTAATATGAGGATATCGAACGGTATCGACCCACCGTCCTTCAGCTCCAGTGACTTCGTCAGGCGGTCGAGCTTGACGGCCGTTCCCTGATGCAATGTCACCGGTTTGTCTTTGAACAGCCGGGCGAGCGGGATGCTTGAATTCGCAGGCGTCCCACCCGTCGCGGTCCTGTATAGCGCTGGATAATACCTAAAATTAGGCTGGTCCGATACCAGGGTGATGTCGTACTGTTGCGAGCTGTGATCGGCCAGTTCAAGCGCTGCCTTGATACCTCCGAACCCACCTCCGACTATCAGCACTTTTTGTTTAGATGCAGCTGTTGTCATGCCTTGAAGTATAGCTAACTATAAGCGATATGGCCACCTTATCAGGTCATATGTAAGGAATCCTACATCGTGGCCCTGCAATAGGTGTATCCTTGTACTCATATCTAAGACAGGAGAATCAGTATGCCAGCTCTCGAAACGATCAGAACTACCGTGCGGAGGAAACATATTCCAGCTCTATTCCTTGGTGTTACTTTGGCTGCCGGACTCAGTGCCGGCTGTTCTGCGCAGGAAGGCGACCTTAACCCTGGGGCGACGGCCGACACTACCGCAACAGCACCTCCTGCCACCACGCTTCCGACGGTCACCGCCCGGCCGACACCGCAGCCTCGGCAGTCTCCGGACAGTGGCGATAAGGATACGTCCTCCCCGGCGCAGTTCTGTAATCCGCTATCTGAGAAGCCTGTTAAGCGTACAAAGGAGTTCGCGTATTACTGCGAAGTCGCCCAGGCGACTGGTGGCGTACGCGTCGTAGAGGACTACATCGATGCCAGCGGCGACAAGGGCGTCATCGCTCTTGGAGCTACCGTGCTGGTCGAGTGCCTGGCTGAAGGGCCTGCTAAAGCATCGCCGAAAGCTGCCACGAATCCAGACAAGCCAGGTGTCGCAGAATGGTATAGGATCGTCAAACCTGTCAGGGGTTATACTCCTTCGAACGCCTATCTGAACGTACTGGACCCGGATATCCCATTCTCAGACCAACCGACTGCCGATGAACGAGTCGAACTGTGCGAAAAGTAGCCTGATTGTCACGCTGCATCATTGCAAAATCCCCTTGTAACGGTTAAGCTTATAGAATATGGGCACCGCTATTTCACAGGACAATGCTGATAACGAAACAAAAGTAACAGAAGCGCCACCTGCCGGACCGCCTTCTGGAGGATCAGTTCTGCCGGCTACGCCCGCGGTAGCTACTGCACCGCCCGTTCCAGCGACTCCGCCTGCACCGCCTGCTACACCCAAGCCATATGATCCCATGGACGGAATCCGGCAGAAACTTATCGGTCTTGGGTTCCGCGGTGAGATGGACAATTCTGTCCAGACCCAGGACCTCTACAGCCATGATGCTTCAATGTTTGAGCTGATACCGAAACTCGTCGTGTTCCCAAAGGACGCTAAAGATGTCTCAACGCTGGTCGGTGTCGTATCGGCTAATAAAGCAACCATGCCGGAGCTGTCTCTGACGGCCCGCAGTGCCGGGACGGACATGTCGGGCGGGGCGATCAACGAATCGATCATCGTCGACTTTAAGAAATACTTCACGACCATCGGTGAAGTCACTGCTACGTCAGCGCGGGTCCAGCCGGGCGTGATGTACCGTGACTTCGAAGCTGAAACGCTGAAGCACAAGGCGCTGATGCCCTCCTACCCTGCTTCGCGCGACCTTTGTACTGTCGGCGGAATGGTCAGTAACAACTCGGGCGGCGAGAAGTCGCTTGAATATGGCAAGACGCACCGCTTCCTGAATGAGATCAAAGTCATCTTCGCCGACGGCATCGAGCGCACCGTCAAGCCGCTCAACCGTCCGCAGCTTGACGCCAAGATGGCACAGCAGGACTTCGAAGGCTACGTCTACCGTGAACTGTTCCGGATGATCGAGGACCATTACGACCTCATCAAACAGGCCCGGCCAAAAGTGAGTAAGAACTCCACCGGTTACAGCCTGTGGGATGTCTGGGACCGCTCGACTGGGATCTTCGATCTGACACAACTTATCTGCGGAGCCCAGGGTACGCTTGGTTTCGTCACCGACATAAATTTCAAGCTGGTGCCGCACCGCGAGCACTCCGGCCTGCTGGTATTGTTCATGAAAGATATCAACAAGCTCGGAGAAGTTATCAACGTCGTGCTGAAGCACAAGCCGGCGACCTTCGAATCATTCGATGACGCGACACTGCTGCTATCCATCAAATTCATGCCGTATTTCCTGAAGATGCTTGGTGTCAAGGCATTCATAAAGCTGCTGATCGGGCTGATTCCAGACGGCCTGCAATTACTGCATGGAATCCCGAAACTTGTACTGATGGTCGAGTTCGATGGTGACAGTGCCGAGGAGGTACGCACGAAGATCAAGGCTCTGCATCAGGAGCTTGGCCTTAAGCGGGCGTATTACGAGATCAACGGCTTTGAAGAGGACGACACTGAGCTGAAAAGTGAAAAGTTCTGGATCATGCGCCGCCAGAGCTTCCAGCTGCTCCGCAGTAAGGTCAAGGACAAACATACGGCGCCGTTCATCGATGACCTCGTTGTCAACCCGCCCTACCTTGTTGAATTCCTGCCGCAGCTGCGCGCCATCATCAAGAAGTACAAGCTGTTCGCGACCATCGCCGGCCATATGGGTGATGGCAACTTCCACATCATCCCGCTGATGAAGCTCGAAGATAAGACCGAGCGCGCCAAACTGTTGCCTGCCATGAAGGAAGTCGACGAGCTTGTCCTGAAATACCACGGTTCACTATCCGGCGAGCACAACGACGGCCTGGTCCGCGGCCCCTGGCTGGTCCAGATGTACGGCCCCGAGATCGTCGGCCTCTTCAAGTCCGCCAAACACATCATGGATCCGCAGAACATCTTCAACCCGCACAAGAAGGCCGATGCTGACTGGGACTATAGTTTCAGCCACATACGTGACCATTTCTAGGAATCGAGGTATGAGCATATTCCGGGTTGCTCGTCCATGTTTCTTCCAGGCCGACGGCTATTATTGTTATAGTTCGGTGGGCTGAGTGCGTATCAATACTGAAAGTCGCTGAAATCTACCGGACCTTCGAACTCCCGCAGTGGATCATCCGGTAATGGTTCAAGTTCGATGCCAAGCGTATCATCGATAGCGCCGTGAGCCAGGCCGAGGATTTCTTCTGGATTGTAGGGTTTATAGCCTTTTTCTCTGACCATTTCATATGCTCTGTTTCGCTTGGATCTTATATCGTCAGAATAATGCGGCGCTACTGTGGTTTCGTCATCGTCTTGGTCATCCAGCCTACGGGCTTCATCAGCGATACTGCCTAATACGGTACTGAGAAACATACGGTGCAGCGCCGTATCAAAATCCTCGTCTGGGAGCTCCGATAATTTCTGGCGCATATCTCTATAGGATTCACTGCCCTCAATCAGACCACCTGTACCGATACGGCCTAGTTCGATGGATGTCAGTATGGTGGAATTGGGATTTCCATTCCTAAAGACTTCGTCGACGACACTATCATACGGAGTATTTGTATCGCTTGATTCGACATACACTGCGTAATCTCTTCCTGATGGAACCTGTGCAGGATACATAGCAGTGGCAGTATCGGTGAAATGTATACCGAAGCCCCGTTCCTGCAGAGCCTGGAAAATATGCATAAAGCCGTTATATGGTCCCTTGCGTACATTCGAGACCCAGACTGTCCCCTCCGGCACTATGTCGTCAACCGGCGGAGTTACTTCGTCGAAAGCCTTACCCATTATTGCTAGGTCGCGGGTTAGATGGGGATATTCGTCGCTACTTGATACTCTCATACAATCATTATACCACATATGAACATAAAATACTAGTGCTTTATCTGATACCCTGCGGCAATATCACTGAAGCTTTTGTCCCGCTCCCAGGCGTGCTGGTGATGACGATCTCGCCGTGGTGCAGGTCGGCGATGAGCTTGGCTATCGACAGGCCGAGCCCGAAGCCCTGCTGCGTTCCTTTGTTGGCCTCGGCGCTGCGGGACCTGGCGCTGTCAGCGCGGTAGAAGCGGTCGAAGACGTGCGGCAGGTCAGCTGGCGGGATGCCGGCGCCCTGGTCCTGGATGTCGACTATCACCCGGCTGCGGCCTTTGCGGATAGCGACGCTGACGCTGGATCCGGCGGGGCTGTATTTGACGGCGTTCTCGAGCAGGATGACGATCAGCTGCGTCAGGCTGGTCCGGTCGCCGAGTATATCGCGGGAAGTCAGCTTGGACTGTAGCGTGATGCCTTTGGCAGCGGCTGACTTGCCGACGGTATCAAGCGCCGACTGGATGACTTCGTGTATGTCAATCTGGCCGAACTTGGTCCGCAGCTTGTCGGCCTCCATCGTGCTGAGCAGCAGTAAGTTGTTGATGAGCGCTTCCATGCGGTCGACCTCCTCGAGGTTACTGCTGAGGGCGGCGCGCAGGTCTTTTGCCGGAGCCTTCTTATCCATCAGGCTGACTTCCGACTCCATCCGGATGGACGTCAACGGCGTCCGCAGTTCGTGGCTGACGTCCGCCGTAAAGCGTTTCTGCTGTTCGTGGGCGGCTTCGATCGGGCGGATGGTGCGGCGGGCCAACAGGTAACAGACGACAGATGTCACGACGAAGACGGCGATATTGAGGTACACCAGCTGTTCCATGATGTGCTGTGAGCGCAGTGCCAGCTCCTGGACCGGCGTGCCGGGCTGTCGCAGTCCGAAGGGTTCATAGGCATTGAACCATCGGGTATATTCGTTATAAAATCCGGTATACAGTTCCCGGACAGCCAGATGGTACAGGACGACACTGAACACGATGCACAGTGCCATGACGATGGCGACATAGGAGGCGGTCAGCTTGAATACAGCGGACCGGAACATGCCTAGGCAGCTCCCTGCGGCCCGAGGATATAGCCAAAACCGCGCCGGGTGTGCAGCAGCGGCTTTTCGTCGGGAAATGCCCGGTCGATCTTGGTGCGGAGGTATCCGATATAAACTTCGACCGTGTTGGGCAGTATGTCGGCATCCTCATTCCAGATATGGGTGATCAGCTGGTCCTTGGTGATGATCTGGCCGGCATGATGCATAAAGTACTCGAGCAGCAGGAACTCTTTGTGCGACAGCTTGATCGGCGTGCCGCTGCGTTCTGCTGTAAATGAAATCGGGTCGAACGACAGGCTGTCGACCTTCAGGACGGTACCGGTACTGGACTGTGGCCGGCGCAGCAATGCACGTACCCGGGCCGTCAGCTCGTCGAATGAGAACGGTTTGACGAGATAGTCGTCCGCCCCGCTGTTCAATCCGTCTACCTTGTCTCCGATAGTGCCACGGGCGGTCAGCATCAGGATGGGCGTATGGATTCCCTCCTCGCGCAACCGGGCACAGAGCTCGACGCCGTCCATACCGGGTAGCATCCGATCGAGGACGATCAGGTCGTAATCGTCGCTGGAAGCATGGCCGTACCCGGTCTCGCCGTCATGTACCATATCTACAGCGTAGCCATGCAGTTCCAGGCCGCGTTTGACGGCACCGGCGATCTTGACTTCATCTTCTACTACTAATATACGCATAATTGACTATTGTACCCCTGGCAATTGAAAATGAGCTGAATATATCATATCTGGCTTATTTCTTAGAATTGAGATAATCCTTAGCGTGGAACCCAAAGACGATGACTGCCAGTATGCCGAGGAACAGCACATACACGCCGCGGTCAATCAGGCTGGCTGAAATGACCTGCACCTGCGGAATGTGGTGCAGTTTCTCTGTAAAGAGAACGAACGATTCCCGGAAGCCGATGGCGCCCGGCGTCACCGATACGAACAGAGCGAAATTGGCTGCCCCTGTGTATATGAGTGCCGGGACGGCGGCGATGTGCCGGCCAAGGCTACCGAGTTCGATGTAGAATATAACGGCCAGTATGCTGACCTGTGCAAGCGTCCCAACCGCCAGCGTGCCGATATGCTGCAACTTGAGTCCCCTGAACCGTTCCGGCAGCAACTTCGGACTGCGCAGTATGACCGGGACAGCGGCAAAGGCGACGACCACAGCCGCCAATGCCCAGATGCCGATGAAATAGGTCATCAGGAAAATGGCGCTGAAGCCGGCATAGAACCCGTAGTAAAACAAAGTTGCGACGGCGTACTGCTTGAGGCTGACATTATGCTTCCTTTTGAGATAGGCAGCCCGGAAGGCCGGCCCGCTCTGCAGCGGCCCGAAGAAGTTGATGATCGACGAGTACATCACCAGTAGCAGGCTTTCGCGGCGTCCAAGCGTGATATTGCAGAGTGACAGCGTCGCCCGCTGGATCCAGGTCAATGAGCCCAGGAAGGCACAGTACAACAATAAGAGGATGACGATCGTCGTTAATGGCAGCCGCCCCAGCTGGCGCAGGGATTCGGGGTGTGTGACACTGTAATAGATGAACGCAGCGGCGGTAATAAGCAGGACGGCGGCTGCGAGCAGCGCCCGGACAGATTTACGGGACATGTGCCTATTGTAAGCTTTAAGGCAATTGTCAGCAAATATCGGTATAATAGTAGGCATGCTCAATTTTATCGGCCGGTTCGTCCGCTCGCAGCGTTGTTTTTATGCGGTCATCCTGCTGCTCATACTGCAAGCCCTCTGGATCGCCCTGACGGCTCGCTACCCACAGGCCTTCGACGAAAATTACCATCTCGGGCTGATACGGCTCCACACCCAGCAATGGCTGCCCTTCTTCACGTCCCAACCGCCCGACTCATCGGTATATGGCGCGATCGTCCGCGATCCGTCATATCTATATCATTACCTTATGGCGGTGCCGTATCAGATGCTGCGGTTCGCGACCGACAGCCTGACAGCACAGGTCATCGGTCTGCGTCTGATCAATATCGGCATCTTCGTAGGGGCACTGTTCATCTACCGCAAGCTGTTCGACGAACTGGGCATCAGCCGGGCGCTGCGCAACGTCACCCTGCTCTTCTTCGTCCTGCTGCCGGTGGTACCGCAGCTGGCCGGCCAGATCAATTACGACAACCTGATGGTGCTGTTGACTGCACTGCTCTTCCTTTATGGCGTCAGATACTACAGATGGGTCACGACGGCTTCAGCCGGGTCGCCACTGCCCATCGTACTGATACTGCAGATCATCCTGACCGGTTGCATCGGTTCGATCGTCAAGTTCCCGTTCGCACCTATATTCTTCGCGCTGGCAATACTGCTGGCCATGATTACCGTCAGACGGATCCGCCGTCAAAAGTCCTCTGTCATCAACCTGCTCGAAGATAAGGACAGTGTACCGGCCGGCATGAGTAAGCTGAAGCTGGTCGGACTAGCACTGTTTACTGCAGTCTCGATCGGGCTATGCATTGAGCGGTATGGGGTGAATATGGTGCAGTACCAGGCTCCTGTGCCGAAATGCGACATGGTGCTGAGTATCGATGAATGCCAGAAGTATTCGCCGTGGGCCCGCGACCACCTGTTCGCTGCCACCTATCCCGAGCCGACGGCGCTCGGCATCGCCGTGTACCCATGGGTCTGGGTACACCGTACCGTATACGAGACGATGTTCAGCATCACCAGCTACATCGACGATGTGTGGGGTACGGTAACCTACAAACCGTATCAGCCACTGACGATCGTCAATTACACCGGCTGGACGGTCCTCTTTGCCGGCGGACTGCTGGCAGCGGTATTCCGGCGGCATATCTGGCGCAACCGCGGTCTAGTGTTGCTGTTGGCGGTCAGCGCATTCTATCTGTTGGTATTGTTCGTGCAGAACTTCTCGATGTACCTGCACACCGGAGAGGCTGTCGCCATCCATGGTCGTTACCTGGTGCCGCTCTACCCGGTACTGCTGGTGGTGTTGGCGATCGGCTTCGCCCGCTTCTTCGACCGGGAGCGCCTCGCCACATACCGCAACCTGTTCCTTGTCGTGGTACTGCTGCTGTTCCTGCAGGGCGGCGGCATCGTCGGCTGGATCATCTACAGCGATGCGTCGTGGTATTTGCAACAGAATTACGCGGCCGAACGTGCCAACTGGCTTGCCAAGAACGTACTCACCAAGGTCGTACACCACTAACAATACTCAGATAAAGCAATATATGTTATAATAGTTACTATTGAAGGATTTTGCTCCGATTATGAAACTCGTCATCCAGATCCCCTGCTTAAACGAAGAAGCGACGCTGCCGATCGTCCTCAAAAGCTTGCCCGCAAAGATCAAGGGTATCGATGAGATCATCGTCATCGTCATGGACGACGGCTCGACCGACCGGACAGTCGAAGTTGCCCGCGCGCACGGCGTCACGGAGATCGTCCCACACGCCCGCAATGTCGGGCTGGCCCGGATGTTCCACGACGGCGTCAACCGTGCCCTCGAGCTGGGAGCCGATATCGTCGTCAACACCGACGCTGACAATCAGTACCCGCAGGAACGGATCGGTGACCTGGTGCAGCCGATCCTGCGCGGCGAAGCCGATATCGTCATCGGGGACCGCCAGACCCAGACGATCGAGCATTTTTCGGCCGGTAAGAAACTATTGCAGCGTATCGGCAGCAGGGTCGTTAACAAAGCGGCCGGCACCGACCTGCCGGATGCGGCCAGTGGATTCCGGGCGTATTCCCGCGAATCGCTGCTGCAGCTCAACATCATCACCCGCTTCAGCTACTGCATGGAGACGATCATCCAGGCCGGCGTCAAGCGGATGGCTATCAGCAGCATCCCCATCACGACGAACCCGAAGCTCCGTGAATCACGGCTGTTCAAGTCCACCCGCGAGCATGTCTTCAAATCGGCCAGTGCCATCATCCGGGCTTATCTGATGTATCACCCCTACATGGTGTTCGGTACGCTTGGCTACAGTCTGTTGGTGCTGGGCCTGGTACCGTTCGCCCGCTATCTCTATCTAACATATATCGGTGACACCGGCCGCGGCCACCTGCAGTCGCTGATACTCGGTTCAGTACTGTTGACCGGCGCCTTCCTGTGCCTGGTGTTGAACATCATCGCCGACCTGATACGGATCAACCGCATACTCATCGAAGCCAACCTCGAACAGACGAAGCGCCTGCGTTACTCCAAATAATCGTCGTACTGATAGCATCAATTGCAAGGCCCGGCGTTATACTTATGCTTATGGCTGATACCTCCGCCCGTCAATTCCATGTTACACGTCGCCAGACTGTCATAGTGCTTGTCGCTGGTGCGTTCCTTGCGGTTCTCCTGTATATCCGCCGGACAGATGTTCTGGCCAGCATCGGCGCGCTGCGTGACGCCGATGCCCGATTGCTGATTCCGGCGGCGACTATCGTCTGCGCCAGCTACCTTGCGGCAGCCATGAGTTATTGGGTATTGGCGCTGCGGCCCGTGCGGTATCTTGAGACTTTGGCAGTCCAGATGGCTGCCGGGCTGGCAAACCGGCTCCTGCCCGCCGGACTCGGCGCTTTCGGCCTGTTCGGAGCGTTCCTGCACCGGCACCGGCATACGTATGCTGAAGCCGGTGGTGTGTTAGCTGCGAACAATATCATCGGGATCATCGGCACCATACTGCTGATCATGGCCGTACTTGTTTTTCAACCGGACACGTTGCAGGCTGTCCGCTGGCCGGCTATCCCGGTGGCGGTGATCATCACTGCAGCACTAGCCATCACCGCCGTCGCTGTACTGCTCTATGCCAGTAAAGCGGCCGTCAGGGCCAGGATACTAGCGTTCCTGCACGAGCTTGGACATACCTTGCGCGGCAGTTTGAAGCCGAACTCCAGGACGGCCGGCGCACTGGCGGCAAATATCGCGATCACATCGCTCAGCGCGATGACACTGGCACTCTGCGTACAGGCTGCCGGCGCCTCGCCTTTCGGATGGTCTGCGGCGTTGATCGTATTGTCGTTCGGTACGCTGATAGGTGTCGCGACGCCTACGCCGGGCGGTCTCGGCGGCGTCGAACTTGGGCTGGTGTCCGGGCTTATAGCGTTCGGGGCCGCGACACCGCAGGCATTGGCAGCCGTCCTGATGTACCGCGGGCTGACCTACTGGCTACCTATCATTCCAGGTATCTTCATGCTCCGCTATGTCGTGAAACGCTATCTGTAGCCGCCTCACACAAAACCTGTACAATAGTCTACATAGTAAGGAGATCGTATAATGTTCCAGGAGTTTAAGAAATTCATCCTCCGTGGCAATGTCGTCGACCTGGCCGTCGCCGTTGTCATCGGTGCTGCCTTTACCTCTGTCGTTACTGCGTTCGTCAGTGATTTTCTGACCCCGCTGATCGCTGCCGTCCAGGGCAAGCATGATTTTTCCAAGTATTCATTCGTACTGAACGGGAGTACGTTTCCCTATGGCCATTTCCTCAATGCTTTCCTCAGTTTCCTGCTGACGGCGGCAGTCGTATTCTTCTTCGTCGTGCAGCCGCTGAATCACCTGAGTGAGATCGCGAAGCGCTCCCAGAAGACTGCCGATCCAACGACGCGCAAATGCCCGGAATGCCTCTCGGAGATACCGGTAAAGGCGACTCGCTGCATGTTCTGCACCAGCATCATCCAGCCGAAGCCGAAGACTGCTATCACTGCCGAGAAATAAGCCTTACTGACTACTTCTTCTTGTCTTCGCGCAGGTCGATGACAGCAGGCGTGTCAATCGTATCATCTGCATTGTCCTTGAAGAGACCTTTCGGCCAGTCCTTCTGTGCTCGCACGGCAGTTATCTCGAGGGCGAACAAAATGACCTGGGACTGCAGGTAGATCCAGAACATGATGCCGAGCGTCAGGGCGAAAGATGCCCCATATTCGTCGGTAAGTTTTGGAAGCTGGTGTCCCATGATGTACGAACCGAAATGCTGTACGACGAGGACCCCGGTACCGGCGATGATGGCACCGGGGATCAACCAGTGGGTGGCGATCCGGCCAGACGTACCGAGCCGGAAGACTGCCAGGAACAGGCCGAATGTGAACACCAGGTTCAGGAGCGTCACAAGTATGGTACCGGCGATGCCGATATCAACGATGATGCCGAGTGAGTAGCCGATGACTGTCCCGACTATGATGCCGAGCCCGACCGCGGCCATCATGGCGAAGCTACGTAGATTGTCATTGATGAAGGTCGGCCGGTGTTCCTTCTCGACGTGCCAGACATTATTGAAGGCTTCCTGCAACATGGCCGCTAGTCCGCGCGCACCGTAAACTAGTACCAAGATCTCAAGTACCAGGGCAAGCCCGCTGCCTTTGATAGTGTGTACCTTGCCCTGAAGCTGTTCGCCGAGTACCGGAAAATACTGGAACACCTGGCTGCTGATCTCATCCCGTAGATCAGGATTGCTGCTTACCAGGATGCCGAGGACCGTTATGAATACCAGCAGCAGCGGAAACAACGCCAGGAAGGCGTAATACGTGATAAGCGCGGCCTGACGGCCGGTCTTGTCGTCACCGTAACGCTTGATGACTGCCAATGGGAATGCCAGATAGGCATGGCCACGTTGATAGCGGTCGATCGACGCTTTGGCCGAGTCTAAGAACTTCATATACCATCATCATACGGTGCAGCGCGCCGGCTGCCAAGAGCGGTAGTGATTACGCTTGTATGATATCTTATAGTCTACGGATGCATAAAGCTGCAGAATTGCAGCAGGTCCGGGAAGGCCGTGGGAGGATAGATAATGGAAACACGTATCAAACAGTTACACGATGAGTACGAGAGTCAGCTACGCATCAAGCTGGCTCGGTACTACACCCGACTGGGTTAGCGAATATACTTACCAAGACATTATTTGGGCTGATGGCAAAACTAGAGTATACTTATATCAGAAATGATGGTACGCCGCAGCGTATCCGCCCGAATAATCATGAAACACATCATCGGTAAGACAAACAACGGCACTACGGTCTATGTTGACCTCATCAATTCCCAGGCCGGCACTAAGATTGCCCGCCAACCCTACCTCTTAGCGCTTCTAAAGGAGCTCGTCGGCCGTACGAAGATCACCGGCAACGACCTGCAGTTCGAGCAGGATATGGGCCGTTCCGTCGGCCATGAGGCTATCGTCGAAACAGAGGATGGCGACAGTATCATTTATGCCCAGAAGCTCAAGGAAAAGACGTATACCCGTTTCGTCAAGAATGCCAAGCCCGAGACGACCCAGTATGTCACCCTGACGCTTTGCAAAGACGATGACGGCAGCTATCAGCTCCTGGACACCTGGATAGGCCGTCTGACACCGCCACGGCCCGGCGGAGACAATGAGAATGCCGATAGTCGGCCGTACTGGGATACCCATGCATACGTACTCGACGGCGAGCCGGTGCAAGCCAAAAGTATCACAAAAGTCTGTCCGTACTAGTGGCTATACACCCAGGCCAGTAACCAGCTGCGCGAGTTGCCATCATCGATCGATGTAGCCGGCAAAGCCTTGGCTTCGGTGACCGCAGTTGCCGGATTGGTGTATGAGCGGTACATCGCCATGACGTCGGTGAACATCGGGGCTGAACCGTCGTTCAGGTTGGTAAGGTTGGTAGCGACACGGCCCGGGTCGACCGCCAGATAGTTGCTACCGGGAGTCATCGGCAGCAACTGGATGCCGAGCTTGGCGTAGGAAGACGGACTGAACCAGGTACCGTAGTCCATCTTGCCACCCCAGACCATCGAGACGACTGATGGCTTGTAATTGACGAACTGCGATTGGCTGCGGTCGAAGTTGGTCCAGTATGCCAGCGCGGAGTGCGATTCACGTCCATACAGCCAGCGGCCAAGCGTCTCGAGGTTTGCATTGCCGGATGATTTGCCCCATAGGTATAAGCCGTACCAGGCATTCACGGCCTCGGATGATGACTCGTTATTGTTGCCATCCACGAATGGAGACGTCCCCGATGCCCATGAATGCCCGGCGTACTGGTCGAACGGCCGCAGGTAGGGGAAGAACTCATCGGTGCGGCTCGGGTTGGCGATATCACGGATCAATGTGTTTATGATCAGGCCGTGCTTGGTGACGAACGCCGGGTTGTAGTCGGCCATGATGCCGGCTGCGTAGACGAAGTAGCCGTAATGGAAGTGGTGGTCGTTGAACTCGGTATCAGAGCCGAACGACGGGCGGACGCCGACCAGACCCTTGAGGTTGGTATCATAGTAGAAATACTTGGTGGCGCGGCTGCCCTTATCAGGGTTGAGCCACAGGTCCATCTGTCCCATCAGCTTGTCATACGCCGATTGGGCGAGCGCCGGCTGTCCAAGCTGTCTGGCGAGTGTCAGCATGTTGGCGGCCCGGGCCAGCTGTTTGCCGCCAAAGTATGTGTCATCGGCGCTGAAGCCGGTCGTGCTGAGGTTATTGATGTCTGTCGTCAGTGCAGCGACGATCTCAGTCTTCTCGGCTGCCGTGATCCTGCTGACGTCCAGCGTCGTAGGCGGAGCCATCGTCGGGGTCTGGAAGGTGTATGTCGATGCCTTGTACAGTTTCAGGGTGCCCAGGATCGTGGCGTACGTTCCCATCAGTGTTCCGGGCGCAGTGCCGCCGGACTGCTGGATCGGTAGGATTGCCATCAACGCACCGTCATTATTGACGGATTTGAAGCTGAATGACGTACTGACAGATGTCGTGCCCGTGCCGTAGCCGACGACAGTTCCGGTCAGCGGATCCTGCATCTCGGCGATGAAGCCGGCAGTATCGCTCAGGCCGGATGGCAGGACGCCGATGGCGACACGGCCATCGCTGTTCGCCCGGTAGGTCACGCTGTTGCCGGTTGCGGTCGCCGTGACGGCACTGTTCCCCGTCGAAACGTAGGTATGTCCGGCAATATCAAGTGAGTAATAACCGCTACGCTGGGCTACTGCCGGAGCGGTCGGACCGCTCAGTGTAACGCTCTTGCCTGCTTTCAACGTAATATAAATAACCGGTGAGCCCTGTGTCAGTCGATATTCGGCAACGGTAGCTCCGGCACCATCACGGGCCTGCATGACGACTGACATGTCATCGTACCCGAGCATGCGGGTGTTGACGGCACCAAAGTTGGCCGTAATCTCTGCCGCGTAGCTGCCGAAGACCGTCTTCTCTGTCGATACGACCTTAGGGTACATCGTGCCGAAACCTGTCGGCAGCGTCTGCATGGCGAACGGATAGGCGAAGACGACATCAGACGGCTGTTTGAACGCGAAGTTACTGAACCATTGGTTCGTCGGCGGTTTGACGCCCGGTGCCAGGAACGTCGCGATCGAGCTGGCCTGCTTGAGGAACGGCGGCAACCCGGCAGCGGCACCAGGAACAGCGAACTTGACCGCCCTGCCGCCGGCAACGCTGTTGTCTGTCATCAGCGTCGCTCCGCCGCTCAGCGTGCCATCGGCAGCGCTGAATGAAAGTGATGGTGTCGCTGCACGCGACTGCGACAGCGCGATGACGCCTATTATCGCCAGGGTGATGATGACGACGCCGGCAAGAAGCCTGTTGCGGAGTATCGGCGTAGATAGCATCCGTCGCAGTCGTGTACGATGTTTGGATTTAAGCATAAGTTTAGCTTAAGTATACCTAAACTGTTTATAGGAAGTAAAGCGGTGACTCAATAGTTGGAGTAGCCGATAGGTACCGGATAGATAGGCATGCCGGCGGCACGGTTCTTACGGCGCAATTTCGTTGCTACCTGATCGACAGAACTGAACGATAATTTCTTGAGACGAAATAAATCCGCTGGTGTTGGATCAACCGTAGCGGCTGCTGCAGCCGCGAGGCTCATCCGTGCGTTCCATGTAGGCGGTTTACCGAGTGTGCAGGTGCTCCATCCCGGCTTCCCTTCGCCTTCGTCCGTTACGTTCAATGCGAATTTTAGACCGGTGAAACCAAGTCTATCCATCGCGCGGCGGTGCTGTTCCTGATGTCTGACCGAGCTGGATATCACCGCGGCCGGTATCTTCTGCCTTGTCTGGGAACCGAAAGTCTTAAGTGCGTTTCCGAGCTCGTCAACCGTATCGACCGCCACCTGGAAGCCTTGTGGCGTATATAGTATTTCCGGAATGGTAACTGCTTCCGATTGTTCCGGCTGCATCGCGATAACCTCGTATGCCCTACCTTCGATCTGAAGCGTATCATGCCTCGTAACGCCGTTACTCCGCGCAAAACTGACCGCTTCGCTGACGGCGTGTACTATCGGGGGTTTATGGGCGTCATGCATTCCGAATGCCATAAAACATACCACAATAATAAACAAAAGTAAAGTGTTTACGCTATTGTCTACATTTGGCATTTCTCCTGTCTGCCGTATAGCTGGGCATGTAATTCGTCAGTGTCATCTCTACTCATGAGGCGAATACCGGCTGATGCACAGTCCACATTTGAGTACGTATCATTAGTTATTGACAGCTCAAAGACATCCACGACCTTATGGTCATAGTCATCCCGGGCGATACGGTTGATGGATAGTTTGCTGCAGATCACGCAGCTATGGACGAGCATTATCTCACCTTGGCGGCCGTAACCCTCGTTTTTGAACGTCATGCCGACCGGCCTCATACCGCCGTGACAGTCTGATCTGCGGTCGCCCTTATCTTCGTCGACATGCTTCGACCACAAACAGGAATTGCAGTGGTTGCGGTTCGCGGTGCCCATGATGTCATTGATGACGACGAACTGCCGGCAGTGTGAGCATCTGAAGCCGCCTGCCTTGTGTTCATTTCTCCATCCCTGCTCCTTGTGCTTCTTAACATCATATCTATATCTAGTATCATAGCGTTTCATCTGTTTCCTTACATGAAAAAACCAGCTGGATGGCTGGTCATGCTGGATAGGTAGACGCGCTACTTATTTTCTAGGATTGATAGTATGGCTTTGTTCTTAGATGAGATATATCGAAGATACGGGATTAGTGACCAGCCTGAATAACCGCTTGGGCAGCGGCTACGGCACTGGTGGTGGTCATATGGTCGCATCTTGATGTCATATGAGTGTAGGATAACAGATAAGCATTAGGATGTCAATCATACTGCTTGTTCTGAGTATTTCTGTCTTTTTGTCCAGCAGTACTCAAGCACAGTGCTGATCAAAGCAACCGATAGGAATGCTATCCCAAACGTGGCGTGTCCTCTGCTGTACAGTCCCAGAGCGGCCAGGCCGAAAAGACATAGCTTTAGGATTGCTAGATACTGCAGCTGTAATCTCACGACGGATCTTGGCGCTGCATATGTAGCCCATATCGCTATGACTATGACCGGCAAGGCAAAGGCTAATATGTACCCTACCGCTGACCGCATCCCTTGCGCCCAGTAAGCTAAGGTGCCTAACTTCGCTATCTCAAGCATGAATGCTATGACGGAGTTAATTCCTTTGAGTATCGGCATATGCGGTCATGTTACCAGATGCCGGTCAAAATAGTCATATGCACATCAGTCGGCACAGGTGTGTTCCGAGGAATCCCGCAATCCTGTATACACCTGTGATATTACATTCGAATAACCTCATAGACGTATTTTGAAACTATATGGCTCAACTGTTATTTCTTTGATTCTTTATTTCTCAGCTTCTTTAATGTATTGGATATGTAATACATGATCAGAACTGCTCCGCTTACAATAAAAATTCTAGGTAGCATATAGGCGAAATACACACTCGGCCCCGTTGAAATGATCATTCCACAGAAAGTTTCGTTGTATGTGAAAGCGGTAAGCACACATTGGTCAGCCAAATAATATTCATACCGATAGATTGCAAAACCAGCTAAGACAAGCAGACTGCCCGTAATACCTGCAATACGTGACGATCTTTTTTTCATACTGATATCTCCGGAAACCTCATCGTTTAGATATATTTTGTATTAAAGCTAAGCATAAACTTTACGGGTACCTTTAGTCGATGTACTTCGAATTTTTTATAAGCACAGCTTCCTTGACAACCGGTCGCCAATCCACGGTAGTGCCGACCGTGATGTTGTCTAGTTCATCTGTTTCTATCCACTCTGGATGTAGCCCCATGTATTTCTCATTAGCGGTTAATGCGGGTCGCCCGTTATCCTCGTCTTTTACCGAACAAAGATAGTAAAAGAGCAAAGCATGGACATGTCGTAGATTCTCATCTTTACCTTCGGATTTCCATGAAAAGAAGGTACTTCGTATGTCGATTAATGTTTGTGTAAACGTCGGAATACCTGTTTCTTCTATGATTTCACGAGTAACGGCATCCTCCGGATGCTCATCGAGTTCAATGCCGCCACCTGGCAGGTGGTACTTGCCACTCTGATGTAACAGCAGAACTTTATTGTCACGCAAACAGATGCCGTAAGCCGAAGGTCGCCAAGAAAGATCTGAAATATTAATCTCATGGATAGAGCCATCGAGGTCGTTGCTTATCATATCTTTTAGTCTATAGCATCATATGAAAATAACTTAGCATAAGCTGTGCGGCTACCCCTAGCTGACGTACTTCGCAACTCAAATATGGCGCTTCTTTTAACTAGTTTCAAAACTCACAGCCCATACCACAAAAAACGGGTAGCATACCTTTGCGCTTAAACAAGAGGAGGTGCTACCCATGAAACATGCTACGTTCTTTTTAACTGCGGCACAATATGCCTGGCTTGCCCAGGCCC
>DASVRP010000009.1:0-90472 GCA_036388555.1 Saccharimonadales bacterium (SeqCode) | reverse complement strand
ATCGAGTGCGTCTTTGACTACCTCAAGACGCACATGCACCTGGTCAGCTCGTTTCCTCGCTCGGTGCACGGATACGCCGTGCACTATCTCAGGATATTACTGGGGTACCAGATGAGGATGGGTTTTTAGATTCAGGTCTACACACAGTAATCTACGCAGCTACTTCCTGCTTGGGGAATAATGTAGCTTCGATCGGCCGAACAACACCCTCTTCGAACACTCCGCGGATGCGCAGTGAGGCTGACGGCATGAACGGTTCGAGCAGCTCGGCGACCTGCAGCAGTGAGCTGGCCTGATAGGCCAAAACTTCACGCAGGTGGTCGGTGTCATCGGTCTTGGCGATCGCCCACGGCTTTTCGGCATCGATGTACTGGTTGATACCGCGGACCCGCTCCCAGACTTCATCTAACGCCCGGTCGAACTTGCAGGCTTCCAGGGCCTTGGTGTATTCGGCGATGTCATGCTGCGGCTCCGGGATGGCGCCAATGACACCTTTTTGATACTTAGTAATCATGGCGACGGTACGTTGGACTGCATTGCCAAGCTCATTAGCAAGCTCGTTATTGTAGGCCTTATCGAGCTTCTCCCAACTGAAATCACCGTCTTCATACGATGGTATATGTCGCAGGAAGTAATAGCGGAACGTGTCAGACCCGTATTTGGCTATCACCTCATCCGGTGAGACTGAGTTCCCCAGCGACTTGCTCATCTTCTGGTCGTTGACTGTCACATAACCATGGACATACAGTGACTTGGGCAGCGGCAGCCCGAGTGCCAGCAGCATGCCGGGCCAGATGGCCGCGTGGAAGCGCAGGATACCTTTACCAACGACCTGGACGTTGGCCGGCCAGAAGGTCTTGAAATCCTCATATTCCGGGTAGCCGAGCACCGTGATGTAGTTCATCAAGGCTTCGAACCACACGTACATGACCTGTGTCTTGTCACCGGGCACCGGGATGCCCCAGCTGATCTTGTCCTTCGGGCGGGAGATGCTGATGTCCTCCAGGCCTTCATTGATGACCGACAGGATCTCGTTACGCTTGGCACGCGGGATGACGTTGAACGACCCGTCAGTGATGACTTTTTTAATCTGCTCATTATATTTGCTGAGGGCGAAGAAATAATTCTCTTCCTCTACCTTTTCATATGGCCGGTTGTGGTCCGGGCAGACGCCGCCGTTCTCCTGGACAACATTCTCTGGGAAGAATTCCTCGTCGCCGGTGCAGTACCAGCCGACATATTGGTTCTTGTAGATGTCCTTGCTGAGCGCCTTCCAGATCACCTGGGCGCGCTGCTCATGGCCCTTGTCGGTGGTGCGGATAAAGCGGTCAGCGCTGATGTCCAGCGAATCGGCCAGATCGCGGAACTTCTGGCTCATCTGGTCACTTAACTCCTGTGGTTTCAACCCCATCTCTTCAGCCTTCTCGGCGATCTTGCCACCGTGCTCGTCCGTGCCGGTACTGAAGAGTACATTTTTGCCCTGCGCGCGGGCGGCGCGGGCCAGGACATCGGCCATGACGAATTCCATGGCATGCCCGAGGTGCGGTTCACCGTTTACATAAGGAATTGATGTAGTGACGTAATAATTCATAGCGTATTCCTACCTGATCTTAGATTGACGATTGATGTATACGAAGCTGCAAAGAGATATTCATGCCCGCCGGGGCATGTTTGTGGCTGCACGTAATCGCATCGTGTATTTCATACTGATAGGTAGTATACCACTCACGAGCGGTGGCAAGATGCCCCAGCGGCCGCTAGGCTGACTTGATGAGGTCGATGACGGCGTCACGTTCCATATCGTCGAGTTCAGCGAACAGGTCGGTCTCGTACTGCTCAGCGACATTGTAGATATAGTCGCCTTCGAAGCGCGGTAGGACGTGGAAATGTACGTGGTTAACCTTCAAGTTGTTTTCCGGACGGAACGGGCGGAAGTTCTGGCGGATATCGAAGCCATCACCGAGTTTGCCGAGCAGCTTCTGCTCCAGGAAGAATATGAGGTCGAAGATATCAGTCAGCTCACGGTTCGTCAGCTCCCACGGCTTCTCGATATGACGCTTCGGCATGACCAGCAGGTGCCCTGGTACCTTATGCGGATTGCTGAGCAGTACCTGCGCCAGGTCGTTCTGCTTCAGGATGCGCTCGTCGCAATCGCAGAAGGGACATGTTTTGTTCTCGGCCATATACACTACCCATCTTTCGTAAGTTCATGATTGGTGGGCGAGGAGGGACTCGAACCCTCAAGCCTTTTGGGCACGACATTTTAAGTGTCGCGTGTATACCATTCCACCACTCGCCCTTTTTGTCTACTATTGTACCAGCGGTGATGTTACCGGGGTCAACTGAGCCAGATTATACTACTTATTCCCCTCCAAGCGCCACATCTCCGTTATACAACTTATCCATGAGCAGCTGTGAGCTGACGGACAGGGCCAAGCTCATCATATCCTCCAGATCAAAATAGGCAAAGTCATCGTATTCGCCGTCATTGATAGTATCCGGTTCGTCACCGATCAGGCGGGCCGAAAACCAGTACACAATATAGTCGTCGATTTCGTCTTCATATTCTCCCGTGCCCAGACTTTTCGTAAGCCGAGCGGACACGCCGAGCGTTTCAGATACGGCGCGGATAGCAGCAGATTCCGGCAGTTCTTCTTCTCCGACCGTCACACTGGGTAGCTCCCAGCGCGTATCTAACGAATCACTGCGGTGTAGCAAGAAAATCCGGTCGTACGCATCGGTAATGACGCAATTTGCGACAATCGTTTTCTCGTCCATATATATACAATAACACCTTATAGAATCGTTGTTTTTATAAATTACACAGCACAGCACGGCTTAGCCGGAATACAATGAGAAGATGAGAGTATGTACTAAATGCCTGGTCGAAAAAGATGAAGCATCGTTTTTCGTCAAAAATAGAAAAACGGGACGTATACACGCACAGTGTAAAGTTTGTTATAAGTCTCACCGCTCGGGTTTTTATAAACTGCATTATCAGCAATATCATGAACACTACTTACATAGGGCGAAAATTCGCAGGGAAATGCTCCGCAATGAATTTAGAACAAATATGATGGCGTATTTAAGGGATAAATCCTGTACCGTGTGCAATGAAGACGACATCCGTGTACTAGAATTCGATCATATTGAGCCTGCAAAGAAATTATTTACCATCGCTAAAGCAGTAAGTCTCGGCTATAAGTGGGACGAGGTACTACTTGAGATCGAGAAATGCCAGATTTTATGCGCAAATTGCCATAAAAAACGAACATCAGAGCAATTCAAATGGTATAAAGCAATGTAAATTGGAGGCACCTACCAGAGTCGAACTGGTCTACGGGCTTTTGCAGAGCCCTGCGTAACCGCTCCGCCAAGGCGCCTGATAATTGCAACATACTATATATTGCTTGTCCGATTATACCTCATATCTCCGACAAAAGCACCCCTGTAAAAACTTGGAAAAACCTGCAAATAGATGCTCATGTTAAAAATATGACAGTAGCCTGCGCCGATCCGTCTTATCCTAGTCTTCAGGTGAGTAAGACAAACAGTCATACACAGACCGAACACCAAAGCCAAAATACAAAAGTTAAACATAACAAACGAGAACAAAAACGCTCCGAAACAAACAAGGAAAAGCAGAAATGTGCCATACTAGTAACACGAAGGAATTGACATGACCATAGAAGAAATCATCTCAAAAATAGAAAATACACTGACCGAACGCAAGAATCAGCGCGGTTCAGGACGCGACCACCGCTCATAGCATGGCCTGCCCTGTCCCAGCCTGCAGTCCGATACAAAAAGGCCATACTCATACAAACACCAAGACAGAGACAAACACAAACACTTTATCATTTCAGCCGTCCGTTACGGCGCCGTAGTTACCTGGGTAACGGCCGGATATTGCCGGGTAAGATAGTTGCCGTAGGTGATCGTCTGCTGGCACTCGATGACTGACTGGCAGACCGCACCATCGTGCTTGGCATAGGCCAGGAATGCATCATGTTTATGCGTGATCCGGTCCTCCGGCAGGTTCACCGGATTCCCGACGACCGGATAACCGACGTAATGCTGGATGGCGTGCGTCTGCAGATAGGCCGCGGCCGCCTCATCAGTCAACGTGCCGGAATCATGATGGTCGGCATGGTCGCCGTCAGCCCCGTTGCCTGACCCGAGCGTACGGATCTCACCGGGCAGGTCACGCACCATGATCTCAAGCAGCGCCGCCACCAGGTCCGCCCTGGTATACGAATTGACACCATCGACACTTCGCAGTTCCGGGATGCCGCCCCGTAGTAATGATCGCAGGCTAGCAAAGTCATGGCCCATGAAGCCCTCGCCGCGGAGATTGCCATCCGGCAGCCGCAGGAACACCAGCGATACCTGCGACACATCCTTGAGGTATGACACCGTCACCTTACGGCCGGCCAGCATCTGCTGCTCGTGGGACCATTCGTCGGCGACACCGTACATCTGGGCGTAGGCTGCCTGGGCGCCGCGCTCCCGCCCTCCCCAGTAGACGAACTGCTCGCCAGCATCTCCTGCGGTCAGATAGACGGTGCGGATACAGCGGCCGTCCTTGACTGCATCGGCCAGGTCGGGGTTCATGAACAGCAGGTCGTCATCCTGGTGGGCGATGACCTGCAGCATCGTACCGCGCGTACAGACATCCTTTTCGGTGAAGGGGACCAATGACTGCAGCTCCGGCGGCTGGACGGCCTGGGGCTTGGCGGGCGGTGCCATGGATGGGATCAGGCTGGCAGCTTTCGGCGCATCTTCCGGCTGGAGCCCGCCGGGATACAACAGCAGCAGCGCATCGGGATTCTCTGAGTAATCACCGGGCTGTCCGACACTGACGCGCTCAGATGGCACGCCGTACGTACTGACGATCCGGGCCAAGCTGCAGCCGCCGTAGGTGACTTCGGAGCCGGGCTTGATGTGGTCCGGGCCGGCAAGCGGCGAGCCGTCGCGTACCGCCAGGAATGCCGACGGCGTCTTGGCGGGCAGTCCGAACCACGCCTGGCTGTTCAGTACCGACCGTGGCGTCCGGCAGTTCTCTACCGGAGATATCGTCAGGTCGCGTGACGTCCCGGACTTGGGCGGCGTCACATCCCAGTAGTTGCCGACCAGGCGGTCGATCTTCCGTCTGTCCAGCTCCTGGGTTACCTTTGCGTTCATATCGGTACGCGGCGCCATGGCTGTCTCGTCCGTCTGGAATTGCTGCCACGACATGGCAGCGCCCAGCGGCAACACTGCCAGGATCACAGCAGCGGCGATGCCGAGCCGGGCCGGCCGGATATCGCGGTTACGCCAATAGGCCGCGGCCGCGATGCTGACGGCGAAGAAGCCGATCGTCAGATAGCGGGCATCGACCGGATAGTAATGGTCGGTCAGGACATAGACGGCGCCGGCGGCGGCAGTCGACCCTAGCAGCAGCACCGCCAGGCGGCGCGGCTGGTCAAATCCAGCGAAACGCTGGCCGCGTGAGAACAATAGTTTCACGGCAGCATACGACGCCGTTATGAGCAGCGCCAGGTTCACCGCATAGGCGGGCGCCGACCAGTGCTTGAGACCCTGCAGCAGACTGCCCGGCACCTCGGCCAGCACGGTGACAGCATGCGCCGGATTGGCGCCGAAATTGGTCAGGAACGCCCCGATACCAAACAGCAGGCCGACGACGAACTGCTTAGCGGAACCGATCAGCGGGAACGGCGACGCCTTGGTATCATTGCCGATATTGGTGACCCCGAGCCGGTTGAGCGCTATCAGCATGATGTATGAGACTGCCAGACCGCTAGCGGCGATGAGCAGCCAGCGGACGGCTGGACGGATGGCGCCCGGCTGGCGGCGGATGAGCCCGTACCAGACGGCAACGGCCAGTCCGCCACCGAGCGCCAGCACGGCGAACAGCTTGTCACTGGCGATGACGACCGCCAGGGCCAGGACGACAAATACTGCGGCCAGACTCCGTAACCGCCGCAGCCGCAGCGCGAAACACAGTGCAGCGATGAACACGATGTATTCGAGGTTGCGCGTCGTGGTCATCGCCAGGTTCACCGGCAGCAGCGCACCCGGATAGGGCTGTGCCGGAATGAGCAGCAGCATCGACGACAGTGCCAGGCATATGACACCGAACACCAGCGGCCGGCGCTCGATCCGGTACAGTACGAAGGCCAATGCACCGACGGTGGCGCAGGTCATCAGTACCGTCGCCCACAGGAAGACGCCGGCCGAGTTGCCGAACAGCTGCATCAGTGCGAAGGCCGGCCATTTCAGCAGGAAGCTGTGTGTCCCCGGGAATATCGCCCCCTGGAAAGTCTGCAGGCTTTCAAAAAGGAAGGCGTCGATAAGCTGGTCGGCATTGGTCTCGTGCAGCTTAGCAGTCATGACGGTCCAGAACAACGTCGTCAGAAGGAGCACTCCCGCGCTTCCCCCCATGAACAAGCGCGCGAACAGCGCTGTCCTGGCGGCTGCCCGCCAGCGCGGAATAGAGTCTCCTATGACCTTCCCTGCCGCCTTCGTTTCGATTGCAAGTATCGTGGCCGGCAATTGCGGCGATTGCTTACTAGCAGGAGCTACCGATGGCGCTTTGACGGATGATTTTTTAACAGCTGTCTTCTTGGCGGTCCGTTTTTTGGTGGGCAGAGTTACCGGAGCCGCTTTTACCGGTGCTGGTTTGGCGTGAACCGGCGTCTGTTTCCTGGCCGCTTTCTTTGATCTCGAAGCAGCGGCAGCCTTCTTAGCAGCTGTCTTTTTATGTTTCGCCATAGACTATCATCATACTATATATATCCTGTCCATAGTATAATCTGCTTACGTTTGCTTGGCCAGGGCTAGCGCCTGTCCGAATAGCCTTGCTGTGTTTAGTATTTCCCGCCGGACAAGGTACAATGACCGCTATGACACAAGCAGCGAACATCCCCGCCATCGAGCGGGCCACCCACAAATCCTGGGACGAATGGGTCGCATTCCTGGAAGGCATCGACGGGCGCAACCTTTCGCACCGTGAAATCGCCGAAAAGGTCGACGAGATCCTGGAGGAGATACTCTATAACAGCGGCTGGTGGGCGCAGTCCGTAACCGTGGCCTACGAACAGCATATCGGCCGGCGTGTGCCCGGACAGAACAGTGCCGGCGAGTACGAAGTCTCCGTCACCAGGACGCTTGAAGGCAGCATGCAGGATGCTATGGATACCTGGCTGTCGCTGATTGAGCACAAAGCTGATTTCGACGGCATCCCATGTGCCGGCGAACCGACGCAGACCGCTACCGAACACCGCATGCACTGGGCCTGCAATCTCGACGACGGCTCGCGTCTGAACGCCGACACTTCACCGAAATCTGACGGCAAAGTCCTATTAGCGGTCACCCACACGAAGCTCGAGGATCAGCTAGCCATCGAACGCTGGCGCGAATACTGGAAATCCGAGCTAGCTACAATCTGATCTATTTCTTGCGGATACGGCGGCCACTGGCAGCGACATAATATTTATCATTCTTTCCGGGACGGCGTGATTTGCCGCCATGTGTATCTGCGGTCGCATCATAGAATGCACTTTCGGCAAACATGGCATTGATACCGGCGGACGATACAAGCTTCGTCCTGTTCCGGCCACTTGCGATCCTCCGCGGGTCAGTTCGGGGATACGGTGCGCTTGTATAGTCAAATTTGTCGTATATACCAAGGAGAAATGAAGCACAAGCTTTTTCGGCGCGACTCTGCTTCCGGTCCGCTTTTTGAACCACCAAGGGGTCTGATCAATCATCCATTTTCTGGTCATCATCTTCCTCCTTAGGAAGTAGTGCTATCACTTCGGCAGGGTCGGCATCGCCGGCTTCTATGCGCTCCAACACAGACAATATCTTATGTTCACGGTCTTTCAGCTCCTGCAGCTGGGCGTGGGTCTGCCAGTAGTGCTCCTTGCGGGCACTACGTTCTTTTCGTTCCGCCAGACTGGACGCGGAGACTGTTTCCTTCCCGAGTTTTTCATACAGTGCATCAAGTTCCGGTTCCAGGACGGCACGTATCTCACCCGCCTGAAATGCCTGATTCCATAAGAACTCCTGACTAGCAGCCCACTGGTCTCCGGTGAATTCAGGCACGACAACCGTGGTAGGTGCCTGCTCTGCAGTTGTATTTTTCATGCAAACATTATACCATATCTGTCAATATTCGCAAGATATAAGCTTTCTCAAACATACACTTGTCACGACCGGGTCAACCCCCGTGACCGCGATGTTGCCAGATAGCTGTTCACATGGATTCCAGAAGGCACCCGCTTCGTCATCGCCGACTAGACGGGATGGCCCCATAGGCTAAACTGAATGCCAGCGGCGGCACACGACGGGCTTGATGCTACCACGCCCACTTCTGCAGCGCACTGCCATTGCAGGTGGCGATGGAGATAGCCGCATTCTCGACTGTTGACGCCGCCACCAGGCAGAGCGTCGTCTTGCCGACCGGGCGGACCGTTCCATCGGTGCCGAACTGCCATTTCTGGGAAGTACTGCCGTTGCAGGACCAGGTCAGAATCTTCTGTCCGGATACGTAATTCGCCTGAGGAACAGAGATACATAGGCCAAGTACGCGCAGCGTGTTGTCGTTAGGAAGCCGGGTCAATGCCTGCGCTTTGGTGTTATTGCAGCTGTGGGATTGGATATAGGTGCCGATCGTCAGGCTCGAACCCGGTACGTCGATACAGCGGGCTGCGCCGGTGTTCCTGACACCGCTCATCAGCGGAGTCGGGCCTTTGGCGACCTGAACCATCTTGGCGACCGAAGGGACGCCGGCAGCATCAATGACGACGAGCATGTAATGCCCTGGAGGAGTCACGCCCCCGTTCTGCGGCCCGGTGACCGTCAGTGTCGTGCCGGCAGCCGTATAGCGGAGCGGCACGTAGCGCTGGCCCTGGTCGACGCCATGTGTCACGTCACTCAGCCCGATGAGGGCGACTTTGCGTACGGATGCCGCCTGGGCGGATGTCACAGCAAAGTTGGCATTGATCGGTACAGTTGCCGGTGCGGTCGATATTGCCGGCCGGGCCGCCAGCTGGCCGCTGCCGTCTTTCTTATACAGATACGGCGGGGTGTAGTATTCGATGTTCTTCTCGAGATAGCCGACAGTGGTACAGGTCCCACAGATGCCACCTCCACCGGTCATGACACGGCCGTCAGGCAATAGCGTCGCCGTCGAATGGTACTGCCGTATCCGGGCCGCACTGGACAGCACGGTCCATGTCCCGGTAGCCGGATTCCAGCGTTCGGCCGAGGTAACCGCCTTGTTGAGGTCGACCGTACCAGAGAATGCCGTACTGGTCATGCCACCGGTGGCCAGTATTGATCCGTCGGCCAGGACGGTCGTATTGTGCTGTCGGCGACCGATTGACATCGAACCGGATGCTGCCGCGGTCGGAACCAGCCCGGTATTACTGTCCATGACGACGGTGGTCTTGGTCGGAACTTTGGCGACTCCGTCCTCCGTCAGGCTTCCGCCACCTACTACCAATGACTTGCCGATGTCATACGTTGCAAAGCCACCATAACCGCGGTCTTTACCATCACGGGTACCCGAACCGGTGATGATACCGTTGCCCGATGTGTTGACAGTGTATGTATTGTTATACGGACCGAAAAGGCCGAGCTGGGTGTCGGGCCGGGATATCATGAATGGGTATTGCCGGCCGCCGTACGCACCGTTGGTAAAGCCGGTCAGCGTGCGCATGGTGTTGTTCGTCTGATATTGTTCGGCTGCGGCCGGTCCGCCACCGACGATCGTCTGCTCGCCGTTTGCCATCGTCGAGACCGACGGGTACCAGCGGGCGCCGGCCATATTCGGGCCACGCGACCAGGTCTCAGTCTGCCAGTTGAAGATGTGTGTCTGGACGATGCCGTCGAGCCCAGCATTGGCGTTGCCGCCTGCTACAAGGATATTCCCATTCTGGAGATGGGCGAATCCAGCGCAGAAGATGTTATAGCCCGCCACATCAACCCGCTTGGTGGTATTGTCGGCCGGATTCCATATCATGGCCCGGGTGAAAGTATGGTTCGGATAGGTCTCGGCAGCTTTGTCTCCGACAGAATCCCATATCAACAGCTTACCGTTCGGCAGTTGCGCCTGGAATATTGGGACTACCTGGGTTGCGACTACCGGGCTCCATCTACCTGAGATTCCCGGGTCGGCAGGTACGTCTGCGGCAGAGAAAGTTGCTTCGAAGTTCCCGATCTTCTTGGACCGGGCGGCACCTGGCTCGACGCCGGTCTCCTTAAGCTTCCTCTCTTTGATCTCATTCGTCTTCTTCTCTATCTCCGTGACCGGCGTGCTGGCGAGATCTTCTTCGGCATGGGCAGCACCGTGGCTATGGTCATCGGTATGTGCTTCATCGCCGGCCGCTGCGTCCGGTTCTGCCACGACCGCAATGGATATACCCGGAGTACTTACCGACAGGACCAGCGCAAACAGCAGGCTGGCGCCAGTCAGCGCGCCGGCCCGGAGCATCCTACCTCTCAGGTTATTGTTGGAATTCGTTTTGATTGACTCTGTCCCCATACTTCCTACCCTCCGCATTACTTCTTAAAGCGAATCATACTAAGCTTTCATATAACACTACTCCACTGGATTCCGATTACAAGTAATCCGATAATTATCACACATAGCCAGCATAAGCAGAGCGAGATCTATGAGACGAGACGACTGATGCGGCTGCGGATGCGGTCCTCGCCCATGACGAGCATCAGTTCGTGCAGGTTCGGACTGCGGTTGCGTCCGGTCAGGGCGACGCGAAGTGCCATAGCGACGTCGGCTACTGAGCCCTTGAAAGCTTCCGGGTCCTTACGATAAGCCTTCATGTCAGGAGTAAAGCCAAGTGATTCGCCTATTGCCTTAAGCCCCTCGAACCACTCATCCTGCGTCTTGGTGGCGTCGTATTGATCGAGGAACGCCGACGCGATGGCCGAACGGTCCGCCGGCTGCAGCTTGGCGATATCAGTAGCTTCCAGGTCATCGGTACGCGTAGCCGCGAACAGGTCATCGAAGAAGTAGCCGTAAGTTTCGCGTAATTCGGACAGCTTGGAGATGTCCTTGCGCTTGTTGTTGTCGCGCTCGATGCCAAACACTCTGACCGTGTAGGCCGGATCCTGGCGCAAGCTGGCGGCCAAGTCTGGATCATACGTATCGGCCCATGTGACGGCAGCTTCATACAATCGTTCGGGCGTGTATGTACCCAGCAGGTCTTTGCTGATGTCGTCCAGTTTGTCCATGTTGAGCAGCGCGCCGGAGTTCTTCGGCAGCTTGCTGAGGTCGAACACGAAGTCGGTATTCGGAGCGGATGGGTTGGCCCGGCGCCACTCCTCGAAGGCGGCGTTGCCCTGGTTGAGCATATAGTCGATGACCGCTTCGACCGGATAGCCGTTCTGCAGATAAAAATCGACGCTGGCTTCCGGGTCGTGCCGTTTGCTCAGCTTGCGGCGTGATGAACCGTCCATCTTCTGGATCGGTGCGATGTGAGCGTACTTGAACGGCGCGATGCCAAGCGACTCCGCCAATTGGATGTGCAGCATACATGAAGTGAACCATTCGTCGGCCCGGATGACGGTCGTGGTGTGCATCAGGTGGTCGTCTACGACATGCGCCAGGTGGTAGGTCGGCAGTCCGTCCTGCTTGCGGATGACGATGTCATTGTCATTTTCCGGCAGGTCCTTGGTGCCTTTGACGAGGTCGGTGACGCTGCGCTTGATACCGACGTTTCCCTCGGAGCGGTAGCGGATGACGAACGGCTTGCCGGCGTCCAGCGCGGCTACCACGTCAGCTTCCGGCCGGTCGCGCCATATCGCCCAGGAACCGTAATAGCCAGGGCGTAGCTTCTGGGCGGACTGCTGGGCGACGATCGCCTCGATTTCTTCGGGCGTCGCAAAACATGGATACGCCCGTCCATTTTCAAGCAGCTGCCGGGTGTAGGCATCATATATATGCTGCCGCCGGCTCTGGATATACGGCCCGTAATCACCCCGCTCACCGTCGGGCAGTACCGGTCCTTCATCATAATCGATACCGAAAGTCGTCAGCGATCGCATGATCAGCCCGCGGGCACCCTCTACCTCACGCTTACGGTCGGTATCCTCCATGCGCAAGTAGAAGACACCACCTGATTGCCGGGCATAGCGCTGCGATATGAGTGCGGCATACATCGCTCCGATATGGATGAATCCGGTCGGACTGGGAGCGATACGCGTCACTTCGGCCGATCCACCCAGCTTCCGGGAGGGATACGTGGCCTCGATCTCGTCGACGGTACGTTCGGGCTGCAGGATCCGATTGATCGTTCCTCGGCTGAGTTTCGAGGTTGTGCTGGCGGGGTTTTCTGACATACGGCCTTCGGTTACGTTAATACCCCATTATACATGGTCAGAGCCGTAGTATCTCTGCCAGGTCGCCAACAGCTACGGTCCCGTCGCCGCCCAGCCCATGATCAGGAATATGATGAGCAATACGCCGAGGCCGGCAAAAATCCGATGCCTGCGCTGTGTCATGTTCTTTGTAATGAGCTCGTAGAGCACGGCCAATACCGACAGCACGATGCCGGCAAAGACATAATCGCTACCGGTCCATGGAGCATGGGTTGCGAATGGAAGCAGGAGCACTGCCGCGATGACCATCGCCCACGAGACCAGTCTCTTCGCTATGTTGCGGTCATGTACAGGTTGTTCAGCATTCGTTGTCATTTCGATGATTCCTTGTTGATTACCCATGCAGTATAGCAAACTATTTATTGTTTGTCAATATATTTATATTGTTTTTATTTTTAGTTTGGATTGTTCGCCCGCGTTATTTACTGCGCAGCGAGAGCACCCCGAGCAGCAGTTCGGTGATGATAAAGCCACCCATGACCAGCAGGCTTGCAGTCAGGTCGGATGTCCAGCCAGCGTACATACGCACCTCTTGTAATGCCTTGACTAGACTATATATGTCAGCGGCATGATGTCCGAGAAATACTGCACGAACTGCGCCATCTTCTCTCTCGGTACGAAGAGCCCGCAGGTCAGGAACGGGGGCAGCACGAGTACCGAAGTGCGGTGGTCGTGCCGGACCTGCTTGAGGACCCGGACTGCCGTATGCAACGTCCTACTAAGATCCATTGGGCGCTCCTTCGGCCAACCTCAGGAATGCGTCCTCCATCGAAGCGGACTTCGTCTTTTTAAATACGTTCTTCTTGGTATCGGCAATAAGCATCCCGCCGCCACGCATGAATATCAATACATCGCACTTGTCAGCTTCGTCCATGACGTGGCTTGATACAAGGATGGCCGTACCCCCGGCAGCCAGCTCCCTGAAGGGCTTCCATAATCTTTGCCGGAGGACCGGGTCCAGTCCGACCTTATTGATAACAGAATGCATGTCACCATCCCCTACCTTCAGCAATGCGGCGAAATAGCTGACATTTTCGATAACCGTCAGGTCGGAATTTACAGATGGTGCCTGTGTCACATACCCGATCTCAGACCTGAGCGAAGGTGATCCGGCCGGCTTGCCGAGTACGGTAACCTGTCCTGCGTCAACACGCAACAGGCCTAATATGGCGCGTATAAGAGTTGTCTTACCGGCACCAGATGGACCAAGCAGCCCGACGATGGTTCTGGCAGCGATGTCTGCAGTAATGTCCGACAGTATCCGTTTCTGATCGATTGAGACTGAGAGGCCGTGGATCTCGACTGCAGACTGCATGTTGTCAGTATATCAAACAGATACTTAATGCTTATGTTTGGTGTTGATAATTACCTTGCTTGTCATACTACTTCGATATACATTGTACTTATGACTGATTCCAATATTACCTCTGACCTGCTACGCGGACATACTGACACCATGATCCTAAAGCTGTTATCGGGAGGTGACAAGTACGGCTATGAGATAATCCGCCTGATTCATGAACACTCCGGCCAGCAGTACGAACTGAAGGAGGCTACCATGTATTCAAGTTTGAAACGGCTCGAGCAGGACGGCAGCATTATCTCCTACTGGGGAGACGAGACGCACGGCGGCCGCCGGAAATACTATCGGATCACGACCGGTGGCCAGCGGCAGTACGAGCGTAATACGAAGCACTGGATCCAGGCGCAGCAGGTACTTAAAAGATTACTTTAAGTAAGATAATCAAAGTTGTGACTGTAGGGAATTATTTTATAGTGACCTACATTACGGGGGTGTAAGGTAGTGCAATGATTCAGTCACGGAGATTTCCATGAACGACATTACACCAGCAACCTCAAAAACGGCACCACCCTATGGCACCGTCGTGGCTGCGACCGCCGCCTGTCTTGTACTGCTCGGTATCTCGACCGCCGGTGTCGACGCCATGAAGGCCGGCCAGCTGCATGCCCAGAACGTCCCTACGCTTGTCACCAAGCAAGAGCCGGCAGCTCCCAAGAAGAAGCCTCAGCCCAAGGTCGCCCAGGCACCCGCAGCACCCATCATGTCGTACGAGGAAATGTACCAACTGATGCTGCGCGAACAGCAGGAAGAGGACCGAAAATACTTCGAAAGTATCAACGGTCCGGCGACCCAACCAGCACCTCCCGAAGCACCGGCGGTTACCCAACCCGCCCAGGCCAGCCTGGCATCCGCCCCAGTCGGACAGCCTGCACCTGCCCCGGCCCCGACCTATACACCTGCCCCTGTGCCCGCAGCACAGCATGACCACGACGATGGTGGCGACGAAAAGAGAAAAGGCGGCAAAAAAGACGATTAGCGAGGCGCGCGCCTATTTCCCCGTCATTTCTTCAGTTCGAGCAATCCCTTATTCTTGATGATATTTTTGTAGTCCCACTGGATCCTGACAGCCTTCTTGAGATACCGTTGCAGCTCAGCTTCATCTATCCGGCCGGCGTCTGTGAATACAATCTCGGCTGCCTTGAATGTGCCGGTCGGTTTGAGCCCCGGCTCTATGAACCAGACTGGATGGGCGTGCCAGACCTTACTGTCGGCAAGCGGCAGGTTTGCACTGATGATCCCGTGCAGCTTCTTGTCCGGGATTTCGATCGATGCGTGGTTTCCGTCGGCGATAACTATAGTTTCATAGGTTGTTTTCATATCATGAGATCCTTTTCTCTGATGCAAGTGTTTTGAGCATCTTATCGAGGCGGGCCGTCCTCGTTTCGGCAGTCTTCGCGGTCATCAACCGCCAGAGCACCGAGTACCGCTCCGCCCTGTTAAGCGTCTCGTAGAATGTCTTGGCCTTAGTATTCTGGCCCAGTGCGGCTTCGAGGTCAGGCGGCATGACTGCATTCTTCTGCGATTCATAGGCAGTGTCCCATCGGCCGTCGGCTTGAGCCTTAGCGACCGCCTGCAGTCCGGGCGGTCGCATCCTGCCTGCCGTCGTCAATGCCTGAACCTTATCAATATTCACCTTGGACCACAGACTTCTTGGACGACGCGGCGTGTACTTCTGTAGAAAGTATTGTTCGTCATGCGACCGGCGCTGCCCGTCAATCCAGCCGTAACACAGGCAGGTATCGAGCGCGTCGGTCAGCGATACTGAAGGTATTCCCGTATGCTTGCGTGGTATCTTCATCCAGATGCCGGTCTGCAACGTATGATTCTCCTTGAGCCAGTCCTCCCAGGCGGCACCGGTCCCGAAAGTCATGACTGGAATGTCCAGATAGGTTTCCATGAATCTATACATACTCCGCGGTCAATGATTCCTTGCACGATTTCAGGTCGTGCGGTATACCCTCGAACAGTACCCGGCCGCCGCGGTTGCCGCCTTCCGGACCCATATCGATTATCCAGTCAGCATTGCGCATGATGTCGGTGTTGTGTTCTATGACGACGACGGTGTTGCCCTCGTCGACGAGCCGGTTCATGATCGTTACCAGATGCCCGGTGTCAGAGCGGTGCAGCCCGGTCGTCGGTTCGTCCATCACATACACACTACCCTTCTTATGCAGCTGGCCGGCGAGCTTGATGCGCTGGCATTCTCCACCGGATAGCGTGCTGAGCGGCTGGCCGAGCGTCAGATAGGTGAGCCCGACATCTACCATAGCCTGCAGTATCTTCACGGTCGCCGGCATATTCTGGCCGGTAAAGAATTTCAAAGCTTCGCTGACACGCATGTTCAGCACTTCGGCTATCGATTTGCCGCCGAGCTTATACGCTAATACCTCGTCCTTGAAGCGATGGCCTTCGCAGACGTCGCATGGTAGTTTTATGCCTTCCAGGAATCCCATGTCCTGGTACAGCACGCCAAGTCCCTGGCATTTCTCGCAGGCGCCCTTGGAGTTGAAGCTGAACAGTCCGGCGTTGACTTTGTTGGCTGCCGCAAAGGCCTTGCGGACTTCGTCCATGACGCCGGTGTAGGTCGCCGGGTTGCTACGGGTCGAGACGCCGACGGCGCTCTGGTCGACGACGACCGCATCCGGGTGCTGGCGCAGAAACTCCTGGTTGATCAGTGAGCTTTTGCCACTACCGGCGACGCCCGTGACCACCGTCAGCACGCCGGTTGGGATGTCGACACTGACGTCCTGCAGGTTATTAGTGTTGGCATTGCGGATCGGCAACTTGCCAGTCGCAGTGCGGACATCGGTTTTCAGTGGCAGGTCCTGGCTGAGATGGCGGCCGGTCAGTGTATCGGACTTAAGCAGTCCGGCGTAGCTGCCGTCGTACATGATCTCACCGCCCCGGCTGCCGGCGTGCGGTCCGACATCGACGATATGGTCAGCGACCTTGATGACGTCCGGGTCATGTTCCACGACGATGACCGTGTTTCCCTTGTCGCGTAGCCGCTGCAGCAGTCCGTTCATACGGTGGACATCGCGCGGGTGCAGGCCGACGCTCGGTTCATCAAAGATGTACATGACATCCACCAGGCTCGAGGTCAGATGTTTGACGATCTTGACGCGCTGCGACTCTCCGCCGCTGAGTGTGTCGGTCGGCCGGTCGAGCGTCAGGTACGGCAGCCCGATGTCCACCAGATGACCCAGCCGCTCCCGTAGTGTCCTGATAGCTGTGCCTGCCTCAGGATCTTTGATGTCCTTCAGTACTCCGACCAGCTCATCGATCTGCATGCCTGAGAAGTCCGCGATGTTCCGGCCGGCAATCTTGCAGGACAGCGCCGCCGCATTCAGCCGGGCGCCGTGACAGGAACTGCAGGGCCCCATGCCGATGTACGGCGCCACCATCTTCTGGGTGCGTTCGCTGAGTGTCTTGATATCGCGGCGGATGTAACTGCGCTCGATCTTTTCGACGATGCCGAGATACGTGGCGTTCATCGAACTGCCGCCGATATCTATCTTGAACTTACGGTCCTTGCCGTGCAGCAGCAGGTCCATCTCTTCGTCGCTGTAGTCACGCAGCTTCTTGTCGTTGTCAAAGAATCCGGAGCTGGCGTAGGCCGATTTCTCCCAATTGCTCCAGAACGGCACCGTAACGGCATCTTCGTTCAGGCTCTTATCCATATCCAGGAACGTATCTGTCAGTACCGTCATCTTGCGGCCGACGCCGTTACATTCCAGACACATACCGGCCGGATCGTTGAACGAGAATGCGTTCGCGAAGCCGACGTGCGGCTTGCCGGCCCGCGAGAACAGCATGCGCAGCACCGGGGCGATGTCGGTGATCGTGCCGACCGTCGAAGTGGAGCCGCCGCCCATCTTCTTCTGGTCGACGACGACCGCCATGCTGAGATTCTCGATGCTATCGGCGTCGGGCTGCGGCCAGCGCGGCATGAAGTTGCGAAGGAACATGCTGAAGTTTTCGGTCAGCAGCCGCTGCGCTTCGGTGGCGATCGTATCGAATACGATCGACGATTTGCCCGATCCGGAAACACCGGTGAATATCGTAATCTTCCGCTTCGGTATCCGCAGGCTGACGTTCTTAAGGTTATTTTCGCGGGCGCCGCGGATTTCGATGTATTCCTGCATGTATATATCTTAACATATTTGCTACTGCGTGTTACTATATAGCGGTAGTAAGTATTACTAAATAGTAAAGGATATGTTTTGAATAATATAACTGAATTGCTAAGAGGCGTCCTGGAAGGTAGCGTACTCGAAGTAATCAGCCGTGAGCCGGCGTATGGCTATGACATTACACAGCAATTACGGAAACTAGGTTTCACGGACGTCGTAGAAGGCACCGTATACACGATCCTATTACGATTAGAGAAGAATAATCTTGTGAATATCGTAAAGAAGCCATCAGCAGTCGGACCGCCCCGGAAATTTTATAGCCTGACTGACTCAGGACGCAGACAGCTTGAAACATTCTGGGCAAAGTGGGACTTCGTGTCTTCGAAAATTAATGAATTGAAGGAACATTAGATGATACACCTTATAAAGACATTGATCGGCGATAAGAAAGAATGGCGGGCGATGGAAGCACGCGCAAAAGCACTGCCGGAAGATTACACGTTCGTGTATCACAAGATCCAGCACTACATGTGGAACCATGCCGCCGGATCTGGCATGGATATGATCGCCATATTCAAAGATTTGCTTGATCTCTTCGAAGAAGGCAGCGCTAATAACAAGCCCGTGCTCGAAATTACCGGGGAGGATGTCGCGTCTTTCTCCTATGAACTATTACGCAACGCAAGAACTTATACCGAAGACTGGCATAAGAAACTGAACAGTGACATTGCAGAACATTTCAACAGGCCACGCTGACGTGCCGGTCATAGACTTCCATGTGTACGGATGGTGCAAATATATGGCTTGCGGTACTATGAAATCATGAACAGACGGTAATACTCCAAAAGAGCCCACATTTTCATATGTCCAAGAATATGCAACTAGATATCCACCACCAGAATACCCGTACGTTCATGCACCTTCTTAGCAATACCCTCTTCGTATCGGTCATAAACTTCACGGTCTGGTTCGCGATCACGTTCTATACCTACATACAGACGAAATCGGTCTTTGCAACCGGGATTATTGCTGGGATTTTTCTCGTTCTGACGGCCACCAGCGGCATCTGGTTCGGCAGCCTGGTAGACCATCACAAGAAGAAGACCATGATGCAGCTATCGAGCGCCATCTCGCTGACACTCTATAGTATCGCGCTGGTCGTGTATTCGGTAGCCGACAAAGCCGTCTTCAAGGACCCGACCAACCCAGTATTGTGGGTTTTCATCGTACTGTTGATGAGCGCTGTCATCGCCGGGAATATCCGGACCATCGCCATGCCGACACTTACGACCCTACTGATTGCCGAAGACCGCCGTGACAAAGCCAATGGCCTGGTCGGGTCCGCTAACGGCGTATCGTTTCTGGTAACCTCGGCGATAAGCGGCCTGCTGGTTGCCTGGAATGGTATGTACGGTGTGCTGGCACTGGCAGTCGTGATACTGGCGGCATCGATCGTGCATCTGTGGTTCATCAATGTACCTGTGAAAGAAGTTGTCCATGTCGAAGGCCAGGCACCGCCGAGCAAGAATGTAGATATAAGGGGCACGATCAACCTGGTCAGGGGCGTCCCGGGGTTGATGGCGCTGATATTTTTCAGTACGTTCAACAACTTCTTGGGCGGCGTCTTCATGGCACTCATGGATGCCTATGGCCTGGAACTGATGAGTGTCCGGGCCTGGGGACTGCTATGGGCCGTACTCAGCACCGGCTTCATCTTCGGCGGCTTAATCATCGCCAAGACCGGCCTTGGCAAGAATCCGTTGCGGACCCTGCTGCTTGTGAACGTAATCATGTGGAGTATCACCATCCTCTTCCCGCTGCAGGCGTCCATCTGGTTCCTGGCCGGCGGCATGCTGGTATACATGTACCTCATCCCGTATGCTGAGGCAGCCGAACAGACGATTTTACAGCGGGTCGTGCCTTACGAACGCCAGGGCCGGGTCTTCGGTTTCGCCCAGAGCGTCGAACAGTCAGCCTCACCGATCACCGCTTTTGCGATCAGTCCCTTGGCGCAATTCGTCTTCATCCCATTCATGACGACCGGAGCCGGCGTCGGACTCATCGGGGACTGGTTCGGGACAGGCGTGAACCGTGGTATCGCCCTGAGTTCCAAGTTTTACCGTCAGCTGACGGCACGCTATCAGCAGAAAGATGACGATACGCAGGCTGCGCCGCCTACCCCGACGGAGGCTATGCAGGGCGGGCTGGTCTAGCTTATTTCTCGCCGGTTTTGATGGCGTGTTTACTGAATTCCAGGGATTGGGTGATGTATTCCTTGAACCTGTCCGGGTTATCCAAGTTTTTGAATGGTATATTTACCCAGTCCTTCATGGTACGGGCACCCATAACTATCGGCACTGCAATCTCCTGGTCGAAAAGCTCTTTGCATCGTTCTGCTCCCAGCCGGTACATCACATCCCTATCCCCGACACAGGCTATGAGGTTGGCGTCGACCATGAACCCAAGGGCGCCGAACATATGCTTTTCCTGCACGGTACCCGCGTCAGATTCTGCCAGCCAGATGCGGAACTTGTCTGCCATCAGTTCGTCGTAAGCCATATCGTCCAGCACTTATTTCTCTTTGCGGCGCAGTTTATTCATACCTTGGAACGTAAACATAAAGCCGAATACGAGTGCCGGTATATAGATAGCCGGCTTATCGATGGCGATATGGTAGGCCGCTATGGCGAGCAGGATGATCCCAGATACGAGATCGAGGTATTTTTTGTAGTTCATATGTGCAATCGTACAGTACGCAAAGATTACGCCTTCCGACCTTCCACCAGGACCTCGAATCCACCGTATGCCATCTTGCTCATCTCGAAGGGCGATATGAAATCGCTATGCTCATCATAGGCTTCGCTCATCTCTGCTATTACCTTTTTATTCACCTCATCGCGGTGTTCCCGGGACTCAAACACAATGAAGGAGAACCAGACATCGTCACCGTCCGCTGCGCCAGCCATTTCGCTAAAAGAACGTGATTTATCCGATCCCATTTCCTGTTGCTTCAAGTCATCACCTTTGCATTCGAAGTATTCCAGCGCGCCATGGCGTATCCAGGAATCCCGGCCCTGGTCGGCCATTTTTCGATACTCGTCTGCTTTTCCTTTTGGTACGACTAAGACAAAACCATCGACATATTTGGACATTCGATAATCCTTTCAGAATTAGAAATTATAAGTTCATAATACCAAAAATACCGGTATTAGGCGCCTGGGCAACGAAAGGCATGCGCTCTAAGTCCCGTTCAGCCAACTCGAGATGTAGTCTTGATACGCTAGCAACTGACCTTCATCGACAGCATCGGTGTCAACCTTATGGAACAATCCTTCAGCCACATACTAATCCTGTATGGCAGATGTGTGGACTCAGGAGAAATTAAAGATAGCCTTTGACCGCTATATCGCAGAACACGGTAGGCTTCCTACTGCACCTGAAGTTGACCAGACTGATTACCTACCGTCCGCAAGGCAGATTCAACGAAGCTTCGGTGGCCTGAAAAAACTGCGGGAAATATTAGGTTATGCAGACACAGACTTTGGCAGCGGCACTCATAGGAGTAGTCTTGCTACCAGAGGGAATCTAAAGGCCAGCGTCGCTGAGCGAGAGCTGCAGCATCAGCTGGCGGACGTATTCGGTGAGCCGTACGTCCATTCGGAGAAATACTATGGCATCGACGTGTTCACTACAGAAACAAAGCACGATCTCCAAAAAACGTCGCGATAAAGATCGACAAATATCAGGATTTTCCTACGGAATTCCCATTGTTTTTTGTAGTCGTGAGTACCGGCCTGACCGAAGAGGCTGTCAGTGCCGCCTTCAGCACAATGACCAAGACACGTAAGCTGCCGAACGTAAAAGTGGTTACGACGAAAGGGCTGTTTCAGCAGATTGAGCAGTATGTACCATATGAGGATCCTGTTTCTTTAAAATCTACTATATGATCGCTAGCTGAAAAACGAGCATATGCGCTATCATGTTTGCCATGGTACACGTTGCAGACGATTCCACAAACCTCCGACGAGGCATTGACCATATAGGCGTTTCAGTCACCTTTATCGCTCATGACGGTAACGGCAATGTCTTATTGGAACGCCGAAGTGCTGACGCAAGAGATGAACATGGCAATTGGTGTTTTGGCAGTGGTGCGATTGAGTTCGGTGAATCAATCGACGAAGCCGTCAAGCGGGAAGTCAAAGAAGAATTGTGCACTGACCCAGCCGATATAAAATTCCTGACCGTCTACGATGCGATCAGAGAACAGAATGGCGTCAAAACACATTGGGTCGCAATGACATACGCTGTGCACGTCGACCCTAAGACTGTCACCATCGGCGAACCCGACAAAATCGACGCGATCGATTGGTTTACGAGTGATCGCCTACCCTCACCGCTGCATTCGCAATTCTGGAAATCGTATCAGATCGCGCTTGATATGGGTATCGTTACATAAGACAGGCAGCATGTATGCTTGCAATGCCGTGTACCTGTCTTGACCCGTCTATGTGTGATAGACGCATCCTCACCGCGAAGACCAATATAAAAACCCCGACACGGTGGTCAGGGTTTTTATATTGGTGCGGGTCAGGGGACTCTAAAACCCTTGACCGCTTCCCTGGCCTGCGGCCATGGATCGGGCAAGGGTTCCCCCTGGCTATTTTCCTCTGCTCGGCCAGGGGTTAGAGTCGCACTTGGCGGCAGCCATATAAAAAGCTCCTACTTTGCAGCAGGAGCTTTTTATATGGTGCGGGTCAGGGGACTCTAACCCCTGGCCTCGTCCTTGGCAAGGACGCGCTCTAAACAACTGAGCTAGACCCGCATGTGAGGTGAAATGTGCAGCGGTTCAGTTGTTGAGAGCGCATATTGCGCTATCATGACTGCTTTGGCTTCGCCAAAGGACAACTGAGCTAGACCCGCATAACTCTGAAGATTGTACCTTAACAGATAGCGATTTGCAATATCACCTCCTTCGCTAACGCATGACCTTGTTTGGCAACCCTGTCGGATGGAACGGGCCCCATGGCGCCACATAATCATAGGAGTCCTGGGCGCCGACAAAGGCAAAGCAGTTAGTACGGGCGAAAGCATCACGGTCAGCGGCCGTATACGGCACCGCCCAATGGAAAGATGTCCCACGGGTCACTGTAGACTGTGTCGCCCACTGCGATGAGCAGGCGTAAGCGCTCCAATACGGTATTGCCGAAGCCGGGTGGTGCTCAACGAATGCACCGTCAGCCAGGGCGTTGCCGTGCTTAGCCATGTCAGGATAGCCGCCACCGTTGGCGGCAAGAGAACCCCCGCCCCAGGTGCCGTTGACTATGAATATCAGGCCATGCCGATCGGCGACCTTACGGAAGGTCTGTGTCAGCGCGATAGCGCCATTGCGGTAGGCCTGCTGGTTGGCCGCTCCAAATGTGTCCCAGCTGAAGCCCGGATACCACGAGCGACTGCCGATGTCATCAGCGAACCAGCCGCCCATGTGTGGGTTCTCTGCGACCATCTTCTCGAGAACACACTCCAGCTTCTGCTGGATAACACCTCCGACGCGGAAGTCTGCCAGATTACCCCACTCGTTAGCCCGGGGGTTGCCTGGCCACAGGGCTGATGCCGGACCGCATTCGGATGCGTTCAGGAGCATGGCATGATACCGGCCATAGTTTGCATCTATCATCGCATCAAGATATATCAGTACGGTGCCGCCAGCCGCAGATACATCTTTGAAGCCCTGTGCCTGGTAATTATCGCGGCCGGCAGCTACCAACGCGCCAGGCTTGGCATAAGCGCTCAATGCCGTTGAGCCCCCATAGATCAGTACGGCGGGCTGGGCAGGCAGCTTCGTAAGTGTCCCCGTAGGCGGCACTACGGCAGCCGGGAATTTGACTGCAGCCCCGCCGGAAGCGGTAGTATCTGTCGACCTGACCGCCCCTGCCGTCATTGAGCCCGTATCAGGCTCGGTGGATATGTACGCCGTGGCAGCTTTTCCGCGGTTCAGAACGATGACACCGATGACACTGATAAAGAGGACCGCGCACACGACAGTCAATATCCGTAGGGGAGCTTTTTTGAGTCGGTAGTCGAAGGAGTGCATGGCTGTGTATCTCAAGCATGAGTGCTTATGTTTAAGCTTAGTGTACTCCTATTGGCCACAAGGACAATTTTTTGTACTTATGTTGATGTCTCCATCGTTCGGTATAAACACAAGCTTTATAGTACATCAATACTGTTGCTAATTAGTAAAACTTATGATATCTTAAAATCCAATTGACGTGAGACCGACGTGCCAATACATAACCGATTTACCAGACTAAAGACGTCCCGTATCCCTACCTTGGCTAAACGCGCCCCGCAGCGGGTCAAAAAAACAAAATTTACCCCTGATACGACGATTGTCATTCCGGCCATGAATGAGGCCGACAACGTACTGCCGCTGATCGCCCGGATCCAGTCGGCAGTCTCGGGACGTAAGGTCGCCGTCCTGTTCGTCGATGACAGCCGCGATACCGCCAGTATATCCCAGGTCACGATCGCCCGCATGATGTATTGCTCCCAGGACTTCGACGTCAATATCTTCCATCGCACCGGTGAGAAGCGCTGGGGCGGCCTGTCCGGCGCCGTCGCCGACGGTATGCGATCAGCCGCCAGTGAGCAGATCATCGTCATGGACGGCGACCTGCAGCACCCGCCAGAACTCCTCCCTGATATGATCGATGCCGGGGCCGAGAAAGATATCGTCATCGCTTCCCGCTATACCAAAGGCGGCAGCGCCGAAGGCCTTGACGGCGGCATCCGGCACCTGGTGTCACGCGGTTCGACCATGTTAGCGAAGCTGTTCTTTCCGTTGCGACTCCGCCCGGTCAGCGACCCGATGACAGGTTATTTCCTCGTTAACAAGTCCAAGATCGATCGCAGCCGCCTGCGACCGAAAGGCTTCAAGATCCTCTTGGAGATCCTGGCGACACATCCAAAGCTTTCCGTCGCCGAGGTGCCGCTGCAGTTCGCCGAACGGGTGGCTGGTGCCAGCCATGGCTCGCTCAAGCAAGGCTTCGAATTCTTGACCCAGCTCCTGAGCCTGCGCTTCGGCCAGATCGCCCGGTTCTTCACGTCCCTGCCGAAGTTCTTCCAGTTCGGTTTCATCGGCGGTTCGGTATTCGCTATCGGTATGGCCCTACTCTACCTGCTCGTCGAGGTCGCCGGTTGGTCGCCACTGGCTGCAAATGCCCTGCAGCTCGCCGTAACCTTCTGGCTGAATTACTTCCTTAACCGTCGTATAACCTGGCGCGAGCGCACCATCAGCCGTCTGGCAGCCCATAAATTCCTGGTATCGCGGGCCGCTACGACTGTCATCAACTACTTCCTGTTCGCCTGGCTGATCAGCGTCAGCTTCTCATTGACCCTGGCCGGAAACGCCTACGACATCTCCATCAATTACCTGGTCGCAAATGTAATTACCTTACTTGCCATCATGGCTCTGAACTATGAGATCAGTGACCGCTGGGCCTTCGCTGAGCCGAAGCCCAAAAAACGCGCTGAAGTCCTGGCACGCACCGGCCGCTTCCCGATCGGCCTTGCCCTGTCCGGTCTGCTGATCGTCGTCATCGCGGCCAGCATCAGCATGGCACCGTCGAACGCACTGCCGATCATCCTGGCCTTCAGCGGTCTGGCCCTGTTCCTACAGGCCAGCCTGGAAGTCTGGCGCATGGTCTATGCCTATCGTGAACCGGACGCCGTCGAACGCCTGCGGTTTCCGAAGCCGGTCACCGAGGGGCCGAAAGAGCGCTTCTGCCTGATAGTCCCGGCCCGCCACGAATCGGCAGTCCTGGCCGATACCCTGAAGCAGCTGGTCAAACAGACGCATCCGAACGTCCGCATCATCACGATCATTTGCGATGACGATACCGAGACTTTGGCCGCAGCATATGGAGCTGCCAAGGATGAGCTGCGCATCGAAGTCATGGAATATCCGCTGGCGCCCGACACCAAACCCAACAAGCCGTTGCAGCTGAACTATGTCCTGGAGCGGACCGTCAGCCGCAACTACACTGTCTTCGGTATCGTCGACGCCGAAGACAGTGTCCACCCCGAACTGCTCGACCACATCGACGCCGCCTTCCGCGACAAAGAGGTCGGCATCGTCCAGGGCGGCGTACAGCTCATGAACCATGACAGTTCATGGTATTCACTGCACAACGTCCTCGAGTACTACCGCTGGTTCAACAGCGCCATGGCCTTCCAGGCAGACAGCCAGTTCATGCCGCTCGGTGGAAATACCATTTTCCTGCGCACCTCTCTGATCCGTAAGGCTGGCGGCTGGCCGGTCACCCTTACTGAAGATTGTTCGCTGGGTGTACTGCTCAGTACGAAATACAAGACGAAAACCGCCGTATATTATGAACCGCGCCTGGCGACCCGCGAGGAGACGCCAGACACCCTGCGCAGCCTGTTCAAGCAGCGCGTCCGCTGGAACCAGGGATTCTTCCACGAATGGCGGGCCGGCGTCTGGCTGGACCTTCCGACCTTCCGTCAACGCCTCCTGGCCGGTTACGTCCTGCTTGGTCCGGTCATGCTGGCCGTCATCAGCATATTCATGCTGGTATCCTTGCTGGCAGTCTTCTTCCTGAAAGCACCGGTCATCCTTGTCATGATCATGTATCTTCCGCTGATTCCTGTCAGTCTGCTCTATATGCTGAATGCTATCTTCCTGCACGACTTCGGCAAGTCATTCAATCGAAAAGTCACAATCGGACAGTACATAAAGCTCTTCACCACCCAGATCTTTTACCAGGTCGTCCTGAACACCGCCGCCCTGCTGTCGGTCATCCGCGAACTGCGCGGCGAGACCAGTTGGTACAAGACGACCCATAGCGGCCAGCATCGCAGCGGACCCGTCCTGACCGAACTCGAACTACAGCCGGTACCTGTCACCGCAATACCTGGAGACCGTCATGTCTAGGCTTGCAGCTATCGGTTCATGGCTCAAACGGCACAAGCTCGACGTCGCAGCCATGCTCGTCTTGGCCGGCGTCACTGCGGCCGTCAGCATGACCAACATGGCCAACTACCCACAGCGCTTCGAAGATGAAGGCACCTACATCTCCCAGGCTTGGGCAATCGAGGAGAAGGGCCAGCTGACCCACTACACCTACTGGTATGACCACCCACCGCTGGGCTGGATACAGATCGCCGCCTATCTGATGGTCACCCAGGGGTTTGAGCGCTATGATTCCGCAATCAGTGCCGGCCGTGAATTCATGGTGATACTGCATACCTTTTCTGTCGTACTGCTCTATGCACTGGCGCGGCGTCTCGGTCTCGGAGTGGTAGCTTCGGCAATCGGTGGGCTGTTGTACGCGCTGAGTCCGCTGAGTATCGAGTTCAGCCGCTACGTCCTGCTTGATAACGTTGCCATGCCCTGGCTGCTGGCCGCGTTCGTCCTGGCACTGAGCCCGCGCCGTAGTTTGCTGGCCGCCGTCGGCAGTGCCGTCTGCATGGCTTTCGCCATCCTCAGCAAAGAGACGTTCCTCGCCCTACTGCCAGTCCTGATCTATGCCCTGTGGCGTAGCGGTGACCCGCGTAACCGCCGCTATACCTTGACTGCATTCGGCGTCGTCTTCATGATGATCAGCGCTACGTATGTGCTGTACGCCGTCCTCAAGAACGAGCTTCTACCGGGCCAGGGGCATGTCTCACTGATAGGAACATTCATCTGGCAGATATTCGGCCGGGCCGGGACCGGCAGCATCTTCCAGGAAGGCACCCAGGCGCACGGACTGGTCGGCTATTGGCTGGTGCGCGACTTCTGGCTGCTGGCCTTCGGCCTGGTCAGTCTGATACCGGCCCTTATCTATAAGAACCTGCGTCCGGTCGGCCTGGCGCTGCTGATCGGCCTGCTGCTGACGCTCCGTGAAGGCTACCTGCCATATCCGCACATCATCACGCTGCTGCCATTCGCCGCCCTCTGTTTTGCCGGACTGCTCGACAAGCTGGTCTTCAAACCTTTGACTCACAATAAATTTGTCCATGGACACTTCGGCCGACAGGTCGCTGCCTGCGCCGTCGTCGCAGTCGTAGCAGTGACCAGCGCGGTATTCGTCGCCCCTATGTGGCAATCCCGTATCCAGGCACTTACCCAAGCCGATATCGACAGCTCCAGCCGCCAGGCGGTAGACTGGATAAGTGACAATGTTCCGCGCAGCAGCCGGCTCGTCGTCGAATCAGCCCTTTGGTCCGATCTTGAAGGAAGCGGCTTCACCCAGCCCAATCCAGTCTGGCTCTACAAGACCGAGACCGACCCGGCCGTCACATCCAGCCTTGGTGGCTGGCAAGGTATTGATTATATCATCCTGAACGGACCGACCATCGGCGGCAATGGCTTCAATGACACCTTCCCGACGGTCAGTGAAGCTATGAAAAATAGCGAAATCGTTACAGAGTTCGGCACAGGCCGCGAGAAAATCCTCGTCTTCAAGGTCAAGCACCAGTAAAGGCTTGGCCCATACCAGGGACATGTCTAGCGGTCGCCGGCACCGCAGGCGGTACCATCGCCGTTGGAATCAAGTCGGAAGCGGTCAGTGCCGGTAACTTTCAGGCCCTCAGCGAAACGTTTGCGTACTTCTTCACACTTCACGGTACCAGTTCCCTTGGATATTCCGGCTGGCAGACACTGGTCGCCGGCACGTCCATAATCGATATAGCAGCCGGCTGAGTTGACTCCGGTAGCCATTGGGTCCTGACGGACCTGTGACGGGTCAACGCGGTGGTCATGACCGCCCTTTACGCCTGCGGCAGGCTTGTCAGTACGCATACCGGCTCCAGTAGGAGCTGATGCCGCTGAAGCCAGGCTGGACTGCTGCTGGAAGGCCGGGTCTCGTCCGCTTTGCGGGCGGCCGTTATTGTCATCTACCTGTGCACGGGCAGCCTTCTGGGCGTCTGCGGGGTTGGCTTTCTGAACGGACTGCTGGGATCTGTTATCAGCGACCGAGTTCGCCGTGATAGCACTTGGCATTCCCTGGAACTGGATATATAGTACTGCCGCCAAAATGACGATGACAGTCTGCAGCGGCAACGCCAGCCGGGTAGGCAGTTTCTTTCTGGAGGCAGGTTTAATCTTATACATCGTATCGGCTCCTATCTTATCGTTACCCATGACGCGGTAGAGGGTACGCCGTCACTATCTGTCACAGTCAGCATGTATGGCCCTGGCGGTAGCAGGTTCCGGTTGGCAGTCACGCTGACCGTCGCGGTACCGTTCTGGACGACCACCGGTAAGTCGACGAGGCGCATATTGGAATCCATCTGGTGAGTGACGGACATCGGGCGGATAAGCTGGGCCGACCGAATGGTCTTGTTCGGCGTACTTACGTTGAACGTCAGGTTCTGGCCATATGCCGCGAAGGCTGGAACACCGGAGATTACCGGCTTCGCTGTCTTGAAGAAGTAACCCGGCTGATATACGGAAATGCGCATCTCGAACGTACCGTCTCCCGGGTTGGAACCGAATACGGCGACGCGGCCGTCAGGCAGTAGTACCGCAGAGCTATGATAGTTGCGGCCGATCGGGTCGGCAGCTACTGACTGCATCGTATTGTTCGACGGGTCATAGACGGAAGCGGTCAGGACGTTGGTCTGGGCGTCACGGTTGAGCTTGCCGCCGTTCGACAGTAGGACTTTCCGATCTGGGAGGATGGTAGCGTTGACATACATCTTGCCTTCGCCCGGCATGTCGGGGCCAGGCTGATAGACAGGATTGGCCTGCTTAAGGTCGATGATATCTGTCGTGGCGATGCCAGGGTTGGCAGTATTGATGTTACCGCCGCCGGTAATCAGCACCTTCTGATCCTGGGCCGGAGGCAACAGGACTGAAGCCGATTGGTCGCGCATATCCTTCTGGCGCAGGCCGGGGATATCAGCGATCGTACCCTTGTCGGCATCGTAGATCGATGCGCCGGTACCCGGCAGGCCGTCACCGAATACGTGGCCACCACTGTAGAACATCCGGCCGTCAGCCATCAGGAACATATGCGGGTACAGGCCCCAGAACGACCAGGTCTGCTGTACCTGGTTTGCCGGCAGCCAGCTGCTGGTCGCGGTGTTGAACTTCTCGGTTACGACCGAACCGGTGGTGTCATCCTTGATACCGCCAGCCATCCAGATGTTGCCGTCACCGGTCATCGTCAGTGTCGGATACCAGTGGCCATCATTAGCGTCGGCTACTGTCAGGAAGGTGTTGGTATCGGGGTCAAAAATCCATGAATCTTTCAGGCCGGCATAATCACCGCCGGCAGCTGTCGTCGGGTAAGCTTTGGTACCGCCCTGGATGAGCACCCGGCCATCAGGCAACGTGACGTGGCCGGCACAGAACATGTCCTTCGGTACGCTCAGCGTATTGAAGATACCTGAGACTGGGTCCCAGACACTTGCCTTGAAGGTGCCTGCAGCGAAATCCTCAGTGCTGTTGCCGGAACCGGCAATCAGCAATACCTTTCCGTTCTTAAGCAGCGTGGAGTGGATGGCGCGGATCGGAGATTGGTAATCCAATACACTCCACTGCCCCTGTGTTGCCGGCGATGCAACTGGTGGCGGAGTTGTCGTAGTCGTCGGGGTCATCGAATAGTCATCAGTTACCAGCGTACCGTCAGCATACAGGCTGATGCCCCAGGCGATGGCGTCAACGCCCGCCGGGATAGCTGGCGTCTTGGCAGTCATCTGCGACCAGCCAGCCGATGCCGGCAGTGTCTGGATATCTGTCCAGTAGCCCCAGCCGGAGGCAGTGTGGGCGAACAGCGTCACGCTGTTGCTGGCTGATGTAGATTTATACCAGGCGGAGATATTGTAAGTATTGCCTGGCTGTACCGCCGGAGCCGTCGCTTCTGCTGGCAGCAGTTTGTAGTCACCCTGGGTGCGGCCGGTCAAGGTGATTGAGTATGCACGTGTACCACCGTGGGCACCGCCAACTACTTGGCCGGTCAGCTTCGCATCACCCCAGCCAGCGGTCATCCAACCGGTCGGCATCGCACCGCCCGCTTCAAGCCCGCCGTTGTTCATAAGTTCACCGCCCTGGGCTGGTGGTGTCGGCGGGGTCGGAGTCGTGCCGCCGGTAACATTGAAGCCGTAATCATCCGTTACCAGCGTGCCGTTGGCAGAAAGTGAGATACCGAAGGTGATCTGATCGGTGCCGGCGGGGACTACCGGTGTCGTACCACTGGCCTGTGTCCAGTCGGCAGCTGCCGGTAACGCCTTCAGATCCGTCCAGTACGTCCAGCCGGCTGCCGAATGGCGGAAAACAGTCAATGAGTTCTTGGCAGCAGTCGATCTGTACCATACGGATAACTGATAGGTCGAACCTGGCGTGACGGCCGGGCCGCAGTTGGCATTCTCGTCCATCATCAGCTTGCGGTCACCACCGGCGTAATTGGCGATCGTCAGTGATTGGGCCTTCGGGCTGGCATGTCCGGGTACGATCGACCATGCAGCGTCATGCTGGCCCCAGCCGGCCTGCAGGAAACAGGTCGGCACATTGTTGGCCTGCAGTTCTTCCAGGCCGGGATTGACGACAGTTGCCGGAGCGGCAGAGACCGGCCGGACGACGGCAGGGGCGATGAGTGCACCGCCGACCAGAGCTGTGGCCGCCAGGTAGAGCGCCCGCCGGCGTAAATCGCCGAGAACGCCCATCCCCTTGCCTATGACCGATTTGATAGTATTACTCATAATAGTGGTTATATTTAACTAGTTCACGCCGTTAATGTCAATAGTAATACCATATGAATCTCATTTGTAAATAGTGCTTATGGTAAAATAAAACCCCGACAACTGTCAGGGTCATATCTGGTGGCTCCTCCCAGACTCGAACTGGGGACACGCGGCTCTTCAGGCCGCTGCTCTACCAACTGAGCTAAAGAGCCGGACTGTGGCTATTTTACAGTTGAGAAGCCTTTTTTTCAACTGTTAGGGCCGGCCAGGCCAGATTTTGTCCGCGTAGCGCGAGATATCGCCTTCCGCCGCCATGAAATCCATTTCGAGGAATGCTTCATATGTCACAAGTTCAGCACCCTCGATATCATCACCGAGCTTGAACGTAAGGTCGGCCAGTTCGACCGGCGCGACCAGCCGCAGCGTCATGAAGCCGCGCTTCACATTGACGCCACGGTACGTGAACAGAATCGGTCCGACGGAACTGATGCCGACGCCCAGTTCCTCATCGATCTCACGTGACAAGGCTGTCTCAAAGTCTTCATTATGTTCCCAGCCGCCGCCTGGCAGCTCCCAATTGCCGTTATGGTTCCTGATGACCAGCAGCCGGTTGTCGGGATCGAATATCAGGGCTTTGGCAGTCACCCGGTAGAACGGGCTCGGGACGGTCAGTACAGGTGTGTAAGTACTGTCAGGTGTATCCATACTGTAAGTATAACCGATAACGCTAGCGGAGGTTAGGATCGGCTGATTGTTGCTGCAGTTGCGAGGCCTGGCTCTTCAGTCCCTGCATGGCGCCTTCTTTGCCGCGGGCGATCTGCTCGGCCTCAGAGACCTTTTGATCCATCTCCTGCTGTTTTTCCTGGATCTCCTTTTGGATCTGCTGCACCTGGAGGTTCAGCGTCGCGTAGGCATGTGGCTCGTCGCGCCGGCGGTCCCGCTCATATTCCTTGGCGTTCAGCCGTGCTTTCATGGAAACGATATCTCCGCTTACTTTCTGCTTGAAGTTCGTCGCCTCGGCGCGTGCGACATCGGCTTCACGTTTGACTTCGGTGGCTGCCTGCTGCAACTGCCCGGCCGCTACTTTCAGATATGCGTCTGCTGCCATGATGCGTCTCCTTGTTTACGTGATTATTGATCAGCTGTAAGTATAGACGCCATCACTGATATGAGAGATTAAATATATTACACAACGCATTACGGGCTATTTCTTGGCCGGCGTATCGACGTAGTCCTGGCAGAAGCGTTCAAAGACGGCATTGGTCCAACCGAAGCCGGTCTGCGACGGGTAGACACCTTTGACGGGCGGCTTTTCAGGAGTGACGACATGATATTTTTCGAGGAAGACGCCATGGGCGTTGAACCAGTCAAGGTTGTTGCGGAGCCACTTCAGGGCGCAGCGGCGGGCGTCGGCGTGGTAGCCATAGCGTTCAAGAGCTTTGACGGTGACGAACTGAAGCGGCGCCCAGCCGTTCGGGTAGGCCCACTGCGTCGGTAGCGCGCCGGGTGTCAGCTGCTGGCCGATCGGCAATGCGTCGGTCGTGGCCAGGCCGCCCTTGTTCTCGAAGCGTTTGAGGGCGCGGACCATCTGCTTGGCCTGGGCCTCGGTGACCATGCCGGCCCACATCGGGAAGAAGCTGGCCAGCGAACTGACCGTGCCGCGGCGTTCCTTCTTATAATTGTAGTCGTAGTATAAGCCGCGGACCTTGTCCCACATGAGGTCGTTCATGGAACGTTTGCGGGCATCGGCTGCCTGCTCCCAGCGGATGGCATCGCGCTTGTCGCCGTAAATGCGGGCAGCACGGGCAAAATCCATCTCGTATTTATAGAGCAGTGCGTTCAGGTCGACCGGCAGGTAATCGAGCGCCTTGCGGCCGAAGCGCGGCGTCATGTCCCAACCGCTCTCGGCTTCAGCCAGATCGTGGAGATAATTGATGTCGTAGTAGCGCGACAGGCCGTTGTGGACCAGGCGCTCATTCGGCTTCTTCACACCCATCCAGACGATGGCGTATTCCTCTTTGGCGATCTCGATAGCTCGGGCAAGCCACTCCTCGCCGGGATCATACGCTTGGTAGACATCGAAGATGAAGGTCGTCAGGAACGGCGGCTGCGAACGGCCCATCAGATACATGCGTGATGCGTTCGGGATGACACGGAAGCGCTCGAACAGCGTCAGCAGATCCTCAAGGATGCCCATGACGAGCTCCTTATGCTCCTTGTCGATCATGCCCTGCACCATAAAGAAGCTGTCCCAATAATACAACTCATTGTAATCGAAACCGGCTTCCTCGGTGTACGAAGGGACGAGGTACGGTTTGGGTACGCCGAGCAGGCTTTCGTCGTCCTGCGGATGGTAGCGCTCCAGCTTCGGCCAGTACGCCTTGATGTAGTCACGGGCGATTTTGACGTCGTCCGGCGTTATGTCAGAATCCTTACTTGCAGTCAGGAAATTCTTCCCTTTGTGCGCTATGTGCATAGCTTGGTCTTTGGCACTTCGTAACATATGTACTTAGCCTACCATAGGACAGCCCCGGCCCGTCAAGCCGGACTACCTACCATCGAATTTAGCACTTTGAAATAAGTCTGCAGGTCCTGCATCGAGACGTCCTTGGCCATGCTGGCGATCTGCTTCTGCAGGCGTTTTTCGATGACGGCGATAATATCCTTGGCCTTGCCGGTCACATTGAGCAGCTTCTCGCGCTTATCGGGTGATTTGACATCGCTGACGATCAGTCCCCGTTTACGCAGCGGCCGTGACATCATCGTTATCAGCGGCACTTCTACATGCATGAAACGGGCCAGATCAGTGGTGCGCAGCCCCGTACGGATATCGCTGAGCCGGCTGATGATCAGCCATTGGGTGAGATTCAGTTCATATTCGTCGAGTATGGTCTTGATACGCGACTGGAGTTTCTTTAATGCTATAAGCTGAAGTGCCGCACCCCCGTACGATGAAAGTACTTCTGCGGTCTGTTGTTTTGTCATACGTCATGCCCCCTCTCTCATTGTTAGCTTTTACATAGAGATAGTTCTAAAGATCACAGTAATCTCGTGATATAAGCTTATATCTATACACAAAATATGCGCTGTTAATTAAATCACTTAACGATACGAAAAATGGCATATAATGAGGCCATCAAGCTAAGCTTGAACAATAAATTCAAGGAGGAAATAGCAATGTTAAGAAAAGCAGCACTCGCAACAGGTATCGTGTTCTTGCTCATCGGGCTTCTCGGCTTCGTCGATGCATTCACGCCTGACGGCAAACTTCTCGGCCTGTTCCTGGTAGACGGCACGCACAACTTCGTGCACCTGCTCTCAGGACTCGCAGCAGTCATCGCATCACAGCGCGCTGACTGGTCACGCCTGTTCTTCAAGGTCATGGGCGTCGTTTACGGCCTCGTCACCGTCCTCGGTTTCCTGGCCGGTGATGGCGGTCAGGTACTCGGCCTGTTCCACGTGAACACCGCTGACAACTTCCTGCACCTCATCCTGTCTGCAGCTTTCCTGTACCTCGGCTTCGGCAAAGGTGCAGACCGCGCTCACGCTTAGGTCCAGCACCTAACCGTCAGTCGGAGAAAGACCGGGCACTCCGCCCGGTCTTTTTTGTATCCGTCTAGCTTTGCAGATCGGCGAAGTTCGGCAGCCAGCCCCGGTCGACACAGTCGCGGAAGCTCCAGACACCGCCGTCCTCCGTCCGGTACGTCCAGTAGAACCACGCGGCACAGGATCCGTATGCGATGAGCTGCGCGGCGCCATAAGCCCGGCTAGCCGCATCTCGCTGTGACCTGTTCAAGCCCTGCAATGATTGCGGGTCGAGTGTCACGCTCCACTCCCCGACGACGACCGGATGACTGCGGTTCATCCGCGCCAGGTCACGCCGTACCTTACCGAATGTCTTGCGCATGTGACCGGCCATGTCGAGACGCTTGTCGCGGGCGTTGAACGTCTGGTATTGATGCGTATCGATGTAGGCATTAGGAAACGTCGCCTTCGGCAGTTTGTGCTTCCAGCGGCGGGGACGGAAACTGTCGTGGAAGACGATCCAGCATTCCGGCGGGCATTCTTTCCGGACGATCCGGTAGGCCGTCTCGTAATAGCGCAGCAGCTTCTTGCGCGGCAATGTCCATTTGGGCTCGTTCAGCAGCTCGATACCGAGCAGTGACGGATGCTGCCCATAGCGCTTGACCAGCTTAGCGACGACGGCCAGTGTCCTGACGACGTTCTGCTCGTCATCGGCCCAGGTACAGGCCCCTGCCCGCCCACTGTGGTCCCAGCCGTTCTGAGAGCCGGGCGCGGCGTGGAGGTCCAGCAATATGACGATGCCGGTCTGCCGCGCCCACTCGAAGGCTTTGTCGACATAGCTGATGGTCGATGAGTAGGGCGGCTCATCTCCAAAAGTCCAATATCCGACCGGCAGCCTGACGGCATCGATACCATGCTGCTTGAGCAGTTCGAAATCACGCAGCGTCACGAAACTGTCGCGGTGCGCCCGCAGCCCGCTCTGTATTGCCGGCCCGCCCGTGCTGCACAGCGTATATTCATCCACTGCCGACAGCCCCTTGAAGAGGCTTGGCGTGATCCATTTCTCTAACACCAGCCAGCCACCGAGATTCACACCGCGTAGCGGTTCAGCCGGCGACTTCATGTCCTTGGGCTTATTCCACCACAGCAGATCGAGCCAGGACATCAGTCAGCCCCCTGCCCGCTCGACAGATGCCACAGCTGGCAGAAGCGGCAGCGGTAGACGTGCATCGCATTGCCGTAGCGATACTGCACAACATTGGCCGACGACGCCGCCTCGCGCTGTGTGTCGAAAGCCAGCTTGTCCTTGCAGGGCAGCTCAGCCGTCTCATCTTCGTAAATCTCTAAAGCCATAGTTATATAGTAACCCACTGCTCAAGTTAATTATTTTATGGTATAATAACAATAATCAGGCATACTGCATCAGTAATAGGCTAATAATCTAAACAAAGGAGACAACATGAAACGGATATTTCTTTCGCTCACCGCTATCGCAACGCTGCTCGGAGGCGTTGTCGCCTACAGCCCGGCACATGCCGCCAGCTCTGACAATTCCATCTGGTCCGGTCTGTGGGACGGTATAAATCTCAACATCGGCTCACGCAGCGAAGAATCCGCAGGCACCTCGGCTACGACGACAGCCCCGGCTGAGACGACGGTCAAGCCGGCAGCCAAAGCTACATCCGACCGCAAGATCTACGCCGCTCTCGGCGATTCCGTCGCCGCCGGTATCGGCTTGGACGCTAAAGCGAACCCGAAGGGCAATGACACGCTCTGCGGGCGTTCCAGTCAGGCCTATGCCAAGCGCGTCTCCAGCCAGACCAAGCTGCCCCTCGTGCATGTTGCATGCAGCAGCGCGACCGCCGGTGACCTCGTAACTAAACAATCCATCAACGGCCCGAACATCCCAGCCCAGCTGACCGCCGCCTATGCCGCCGGTACGCCGACCCTGATCACCATCACTGCCGGAGCCAACGACATCCGCTGGGCCGATTTCCTGAATGCCTGCTACGTCTCCAACTGCGCGACAGACAGCACCGACAAAGCAGTCTATGGCCTGCGCGGCATCCTCTGGACCAAGCTGAATTATGCCTTTCAGTCAATCAACTACCGCAGTAACGGTAATCCACCGACCGTCATCGTCACCGGCTATTACAATCCTGTCTCACCCGCCTGTGAGGGCCTGACGAACAAGGTCACAGCTGCCGAGATCCAGTGGATCACCCGCACCACGGCTGAGCTTAACCACACTATCCGGCTTGCTGCCAGCGACTACCCATTCGTCAAGTTCGCCCCGGTTCATTTCACCGGCCATGACATCTGCAGCAGCTCCCCATGGATCCAGGGCCTGGCAGACGCCGCTCCATTCCACCCGACCGCTTCCGGACAGCGCGCCATCGCCGACGCTGTCCTAGCCGCCTACAAGAAGTAGTACCACCCGATAAGCGCAGCTACGTCCCGGATTTTTCATTGGCAGCGGCTGGCGCCTTCAGCGGACCGACCTTGATCAATTGCTGCAGTATCTTACGCCCGTGCGGTGACTCTTCGATAACCTTGGTCAGGTCTGCCCCGCAGTAGGCCAGACCGTTGGAAGGTTTGTGTTCACCGCGTTGCCACAGCGAGAAGTCCTGGATCTTGTATACCGTCCCATCTACGGCCACGAAGCAGGCCCGGCCATCCCGGCCATCTGACTTGGTTAGCTCTTCACGGCTGACATCGCGCGGCGGCGCTGGAGGAACATAGGCCCGCTCCGGCGCGGCCTTGCGCTGGCTGAGCAGCAGTGCACCGCCGATCAGCAGCACGCAGAGCACTGCGCTGCCGATGATGGTGAGTTTCTGAGCTTTAGTCATAGGCTAGAACGTCGTGTAGTAATTCTTTCCGGTTGCAGTGCAGGATGCAGACAGGGTCGCGTCAGTAATCGCATCGCACATCGCCAGGCCTTGCTTGTCATCATGGAAGTACGATATGAAATCTTTGACGGCGCCGATGAAGCAGTTCTCCTTGGCGGCGGCCGACGGTCCCTTCATACACAGTTCGATGGTCCGGGACTGTTCGCTGCCGGATTGTCCTGAAACGTCGCGGCCAAGGCTCTGGAAACAGGTCGTATCATACGGCGATTGCACTTTGGAACAGACCTCGAACACCTTGTCATAATCGTAACTCACTACTGTCAGGGCGTGCGAGGTCTGCATCATATAACATTGTTCCATATATTTCGACTCGACGGCGGTGCATGGGTATAGCGGGTCGTCCTGCTTGAGGTAGCTGCTCTTCTTGCCGGGGTTGATCTCATTCATGACATTCTCCATGAAGACGCCACTATAGCAGGAGGATGCCTGCCATGAATCCTTATAGCCGTCACAGGTCTTGAGTGATGTGAACAGCTCATCATCCTGTATCGCCATCAGGCCGTGACCCATGCCGTGTACACAGTTGTAATGGTCGAAGCTGTATGGCTTCGAGTCCAGGAAGTCGCTGCAGATATCATTGAGCTGGGAGATGATCTTATCCGGGCCGATGCGGTCAGCAACGGTCTCGACGGCGCCGTGATAGTAGCCTGACCAGCAGAACTGGTCGCCATATTTGTAGGTCTCTGCCAGGCTCACGTAGCGCTTGGCCGCTGCCCGCCCGATGACGTGGCCGATCTGATGGCAGTTCGATTTGACGTAGGGGTTGGTATCAAAATTGGCCTTGAAATCGACGAAGGCGGCTTTCGGGCCTTCACCGGCGACCATCGTATTATAACGGGACTGCCAACAGCTGAATTCAGCCGCCGTACTATCCTTACAGACTACCGGCTTGCCGGATGCGCCGGCCGTATCGCGGTCCAGGATGGTGAAGGCCGCCACGGCCGCCCCCAGGACGAACACGACCGGGATCAACACCCAAAGGTTCTTACGAAGTTTCTGTAATAGGTTCGGTTTCGTGGTGGGCTTTTTCATGTATTTCTAGTATACCATTCCGCTTGTTCACACTTTGAACAGGAAGTGGGGCTTCGTCACGTAGACCGCCAATTTGGAGGGTTTGTCGGCGGATTTGATGAGATGGGTGTGCTGATGCTTCGGCACCGTGCGGGTGATACTGGCGACACCCCGGGCGTATATATCATAATGGTCCGCTTCATAGCGGGCGGCGATTTCCATGATGTCGGCCCGTTCCTCTGGAGTCAGCTCAAGCAGGCTTTCGACATGACGCTTCGGTGCGATCAGCAGATGCTCCAATACGTCGCGGAATTCCCACAGGTCATAGGCGAAATTGCTGCGCATCACGTAACAGGACTGTGTTTCCTCCAGAACTTCGTTCGACTCCCGTTCACAGAAGACACAGACCGGCCTGCCGCCATGTTTGACGTAATTTCTGACTGATTTACGATACCGCTGCACCCCACCGCCTCCGTTAGTTATGAATTATTAACCCCGGTCGGGCTTAGGCTGCGGGCCTTTTCCGGAGGTTTGTGATACTTTTCAACGACGCAGTAATCATCTTCGGTCCTGATGATACGTTCTATCAGTTCGGTCTCGTGGCCGCAGAGCAATACGAAGTGCCGGCGGTTGACATGGATCTTCTTGTAGAGGCTCGGCGCCATCTGGATTCGTTTGCGGCAGTTCTCGTCGGAGCATTCGCAGTAGAAGTGTAGTGCAGTATCATCGTCACGCAACAGGTATTCCTGGCCGGTTTCGCGGGCCAGCTTCATGGCATCATCATAGCTTTTACGGACCCGCTCGTTGTACTCGCGGAACACAGCCTCATTCTCTACCATGCGCCGTTTGGACGCTTCCTCGCTCATACGTTCATAGTATCAAATATATAGCGCCTGTGAAGCACCTAACGCCCGATTGGCTATGAAATATCTCACCAAAAGCAGCCATACTCCTTAGGGAGTACTATGTATTATGAACATCAGTACGATTCGCGTGTGAGACCGATTCCGGCGGTAGATTGCGTTTCTGGACGATGATATAACCATCGAACTCATCGACGACCCGTTCAATAATCGGCGAATCGTGACCGGCGATCAGTATGAACTGATTCCTTTTCTGATGGATATTCTCGTACTCACTCGGGGTCAGTTTTATACGCGCCTGACAGTTCTCATCGGAACATTCGCACATGAAGTGCAACGGCGTATCATCTACCTTGACCAGATGACCCTGATTGGCGGCGTCGGCAATCTGTTTCAGCTTGAAAAATTCACGCTGGATGCGCTCGTTGTGCTGTCTGAAGTAGACTTCATTCTCAGCCATCCGCCGTTCTGATGCCGTATCTTCCATATGACTACTATACCATTACCGTAAGATATTGGACTGCCATGGATACCGTTGGCGCGCTACGCTGACGATGAGACACGTAATACGAAAGGGACTGAGATGGATGAACTCAAGAACAAAGTTGCAGTAATTACCGGCGCCAGCAGCGGTATCGGCATGGCGACCGCCCTGGCATTCGCCGAAAAGGGTTACAACGTCGTTTTAGCGGCCCGTCGCGTCAAGGAGCTTGAATCGATAGCCGCCGAGTGTAAGGCGGCCGGACAGAGCAAGGCCGTCGGCGCCCTGCCTGTCGCTCTGGATACCAGTGACGACCAGGCGATGCATCAGCTGGGCCAGATCGCCGTCCAGACATTCGGCCGGGTCGATATCTGGGTCAACAACGCTGCCGTCTACCTGGCCGGCAAATTCCAGGACACGCCCATCGGTGACATGCGCCGACTGATGGATGTCAACTTCTTCGGCTACGTCAACGGCAGCCACACCGCCCTGACGCTTTTCCGCGGCCAGGGGTATGGAACACTGATAAATGTCAGCTCCGTCAATGCCGCCGCGCCACAACCGTATGTCGGCATCTACAGCGCCAGCAAGGCGGCGGTCCGGGCGCTCGACGAATCGCTGCGCATGGAACTCAGGTTGGACGGACTGGAAGAAAAGATCTATGTCTGCGACGTCATGCCGGCCTCTATCGACACCAACCTCTTCCAGAACGGTGGCAACTATACCGGCCAGAAGATCCGTGCCCTCGAACCGGTCTACGACCCCGAGTATGTCGCCAAGCACATCGTCGCCTTAGCCGCCAAGCCGAAACGCGAGATCATCGTCGGCCCGGCCGGTAAGCTGATGGCGATGCAGAACACACATATGCCGAAGATGTACGAAAAGCAGGTCAGCCGCTACACGAGCAGTAATCTGCTGGAAGACGAATCAGCCATGCCGCCAAGCACCGGCAACCTCTACCAGCCGCTCGAAGCCAACAGCGGTATGCGCGGCGGCTGGCGCGATGCCCGGCTGCGGGCCGACCACCTCAATGCTGGACTCGGTATCGGCCTGGCCATCATCGGCGGCATCGCCGGAGTCGGCTACTGGCTGCTGAAGCGCGGGGAACACAACTCGCGCTAACCCCGCTATGCGTTAAGCCTTAGGCGGGGAGGTCATCAGGGAGCGGAGCTCATCATACGTGTCAAAGATGACGTCAGGCTCGGCGGCCAGCACCAACGGATCGTCCCGGCTAAATTTCGTGGTGATGGCACACAGGTAGTGTCCTGCCCGCTTGGCAGCCAACATACCGCGCGGATCATCTTCAAAAACGGGAACGAACCGGCGGGCACTTTCAGGTAGACCGAGCGACGCGAACGCCAGCTGGAACGTCTCCGGGTCGGGTTTCGGCCGCGTTATCTTCTCCAGTGAGATGATGTGCGATTCTGGGAATAACTCTGTCAAATCGTATTTTTCAAGGAATATATCGATATCGCGGCGGATCGCCGAACTGCCGATAGCAAGACGGTCGGCCAGGTCGGCTTCCGCTAGTGACCGCACGAAATCAGTCGCGCCAGGTATCTCGACGCCGAATTCGCGGATGACCGCTTCGTGCAGCTCATTCTTACGGGCGACGATCTGCTGGAAGAGCTTGTTCGATGGGTCGATATCCTCGGAGTCTACCGTTCCCGTCATATGCAGGATATTCCAGACCGCGCCCGGCAGTGAGTGCACCTTGGCTGTCATGAACCCCTGGACATTCTGTTCAGGTGTCAGGGCTCGCAGTGTCGGCAGATCGTATTGCTCGGCAGCCTCATAGACCGCTGCCAGCCGGGAACGGGCATGCAAGCTCAACGTCAAGTCGGTGCCACCGCCGTTATCCAGTAGCGTGTCGTCGACATCAAATATCGCACCCTGCATTTCACTTGATTTCAACATGCGGGTATTATAACAGATTCGCGGGAGTCGCCAACTAGGCTATTTATGTTTGGTCGATTCGCCCCCGTGGGTGCGCTGATAGCGCAGATTGCCGACCGCCCGGGCCAGCTTGTGCATGTTGTAGCGCCGCTCCGCCCGCCTGACGTGCATGCTCGTCGGGGCCTCGTCATCAAAGTTTTCGCCGTAGTTTACCATCGCATCCTCCTTCTGTCGTCTGACAACCTTAGTCTGCGCCTCATGGAGCACAAGAGCTATGAATTATTTAGTACGCCCTAGTATGTTGATTCGATATAGCGTAGCAGTTCCGGCATATCCTGACGGCTTTCGAAGTGCGCTGCCCCCGGAAGTTTCAATTTTTCGGGACCGAGATGTACGGCGATGTAGGCGAACTCGGACTGTGGTATGTACGGGTCGTTGTCGCCGAACACCAAAGCGATCTTCTTCTGGTTTGATTTGATCGCGCCCCACTGCCACGGGTCATCATAATAGCCGCTGATCTTTTCTGATTCTTCACCAAGATCAGTGTAACTGGGAGAGATGAGGATTGAGCCGAGCAGCTTGTGTGTCTCGGCGTAGCGCATGGCGGCGACCGCGCCCGATGACCAACCGATCAGGACGTCCTGTGGCCCGGCTTTTATAACGTCTTGGAGATGCGGCAACCAGAACGAACTGCGCGCCAGCTCCGGGTCGGGCATCGTCTCGAACACCGTATCATGTCCTTTGGCGTCGAGCTTCTGCTTCAGCCATACCGTCCATGGCGTCTGCCAGGTCGCGCCGCCATTTCCATGGATGAAGATGAAGCGTGGTTTCATCCCAACAGTGTAGCACCTATATCAGCGCGGATTGTCGGTCTTGTCGATCTGATTAAGGCTGACGCGCTGGCCGACCTTGGCGAAATTGTGCCGGACGACTTCCTGCAGGTTGGAGCCACCATAGCGCCGGGCAGTGTAGGCGATGAACAGCGTCGCATCGGCTGCCATCCCGCCTATAGCGTGTGCCTGATCGGGCCTTGGGTCGAAGTATTTTTCAGGGCCACGCCGGACGATGCCGCTGCGAAGCTTGTTGGCTATGCCGGCACTGAGCAATGCCCAGTTAATGTCAGGCGCTAGTTCGTCGTCTCCCCACGGGTCATCGTCATAATCCTCAACGACCACGCCGCCGAGCGGATGCGGCTGGAAGCCATCAGCCATAAGGTCATCGACCATCCGGAGCGTGATAGGCTGCGGCGGCCTGATTGCGACATATTGGTCCCGCAGGCGCAGGCGGACCGCGTGCATCAGGCTTTTGCTGACAGTGGTCGCAGCGGCCGCCGCGATGAAGAGGACGTCGCCTTGCTCATCGATCAGCTTCTCGTCGAACGGTTTATTGTCTCCTGGTTCCAGCCGGGCATATTCAGCAAGCACCTCCGTAACGCCTTCTTCCATAATCTTATCGGCCCAGCGTTCAGCGGCTGCGGCCGTACCATGCGGTGCCTTCCAATCGAGGGCTCCCCATTGCTGGTATTGGTCGAAGGTCATTGCAGCGAGAGCCTCAGGGTCATCAAGTGCAGCACCGGCAACGCCTCGGCGATGCGGGAGTTCCGGCATATTCACAGGTTGCCAAAGGCCGCTCGATGCATCGAAGCGCGACCGGTGCTGTTCCGGAACATAATACGGCTGGGTCGCATAGCGGTTGTCTACCATGGACAATATTTTATAATTTTATTGTGATTTTTGCAATTGTGCTTCAATAAGGGAGTAGTCTTCGTCACTAAAACCGCACAGCACGACTTTTTCAATGGATGTCCGCGGATTGTCTTCAAAATATTCCCTCACAGACTCAACAGCGATTGTCACGGCTTCCTGGAACGGATATCCATAGATACCGGTTGAGATCAGTGGGAATGCCACCGAATGCAGCTTGTGAGCTTCGGCCAGGCGCAGCGACTCCCAGTAGCAGCTGGACAGGATGTCGGCGTCGTTGCCATCGTGCTGTCCATAGCGGGGGCCGACGGTGTGGATGACATGCCGGGCGGGCAAGTTGAAGCCGGGAGTGATGACCGCTTCGCCGTAATCGCAGTGGCCGATCTTCTGGCAGGCGGCAGTCATGTCTGCATGTCCAGCGGTGGCAAAGATCGCGCCGCAGACTCCCGCACCGCCTGCCAGCCCGGTGTTAGCAGCATTGATGATGGCATCCGCCTTCAGCTTCGTTATATCACCTTTATAGGCTTCAACTTCATACCTGCGATAGTATTTGTCCCCATCTTCATCAAAGCGTGTCACCAGCACCGGACAGTCCGTGCGCGCTGCCAGCCGGTCAGCCAGCTGCACGATATCCTGTTCCTGGAACACATCCCGGCGCCAGGCCTCCGGAATCGCTTCGTAGCCGTAGTATGCTCCAGCCAGCTGGCCGTAGATCGCCCCGATGGTATCAGCGTCACCGCCGAGATTGACCGCCGCCAGGGCACCTTCCTCGAATGATTCCGTAGTCATGAAGGCCCAGACAGCCGCCACCAGCGAATTGACGATATAGCCGGTCGGGTTGATCGTTTCAGCGGACTGTCCGGACGCACCGGCAACTGCGGCTGCCAGCTTGGCGAAAACCTCATCTTGGTCATGATCCCCATATGCGAACACGTCTTGCTTGGTCTCAGCCGAAAACGCGTTATACAGCAGGACGCCGAACAGCGCCGTCCCCTCCTCCGCTTCCGCAGCGAAGTGTGTCTCCCGGGCGGATATCCGTGCCAGATCCATCGCGGCCTCGAGCGTCAGGCCGCCCGCATGGGCCGCGATGATGACCGGGGCCAGCCGCATGATCGATCCGTTGCCGGCGCTCGAGGTCCGCTCAGCATCCACCGGGACGACCGAGCTACCGGTGCGCATATAATCGTTGAGTGAGGTCGATACTTGGTTGCCGATATCAAAGCATACACCGGTCGAACTGCGGTAGCCGTGCAGATACCATGCCAGGTACTTGTCCATAACGTCATACGAATCATATCCGCCCTTCTCAATCAGGCTGTCAGCCAGGCAGAGCGCCATCGATGTGTCATCAGTCCAGTAGCCAAGTGGCAGATCGAACGGGCCGCCGGCTGCCAGGCCGGTCACCGGCTCGAACGTGCCCCGGGCCTCAAACTCAACCGTCATCCCCAAAGCGTCACCGGCCGCTAAGCCGACGAAACTACCCCGGTACCTGTCAGCCGATCCGGCCATGCGGCTACTGCCCTGCGTCCTTCAGTTTGATGCGCAGTATCTTGTCGTCGCCGGCATTCGGCTGGCCGCGGCCGTCGTTGTTCGACGTTGTCAGATAGATCGAGCTGTCATGCACCACGGTCGTGCGCAGGCGGCCGAACTGCTCGGCGTAGCGCGTCGTCAGCGAGACGGTATTGTCAGTGCCGATCCGCGCCTGGTACAGCCGCTGACCGCGCAGTCCGCCGAAGTACAGCGAACCGTCGGCATAGGCCAGTCCGCCCGGTGCCCAGGTCTCATCCGGACCGGAATGCGCCACCGGTGGCGTCATGCCGGAGGCAGCCTCATCACCTTCATAGTCGGGCCAGCCGTAGTTGGCGCCTGGCTTGATGAGGTTCAGCTCGTCATACCCGGTCGTGCCAGCCCCGGAGCGGCCGTGTTCAGTCGCCCACAACTGTCCTTTGTCATCCCAGGCCAAACCCTGCGGATTGCGGTGTCCATAGGAATAAATAGCAGTATTGAACGGATTGCCGGGCGCCGGAGCACCCTCCGTTGTCAGCCGTAGTATCTTGCCGGACAACGCCGCCTTGTCCTGGGCCGATCGCTCGACCTGGGCATCACCGACCGCCACATACAGATAACCGTCCGGACCGAACGCGATCCGGCCGCCGTCATGATTACGCTCACCCGGGATGTTCCCGAGTATGACGGCGCGGTCAGTCAGCTTCCTGCCATCATAGCGGTAACGCTCGATGCGGTTAGTCAATGCGTTGCCGGTCTGAGTCGTCATATACAGGTAGATACGCTGGTTGTCACCGAACTTTGGATCAAGCGCCAGCCCGAGCAGCCCGCCTTCGCTGGTGTGCCTGACACCCTCGATGGTGTGTACCTGCCTGTCCTGGCCGACGCGGCGCAGCGTCCCGGACCGTTCGGTCACCAGGACATCGCCATCCGGCAGGAACGCCAATCCCCATGGCACCGTCAGCTCCTGGGCAAACGTTTCGACGGCAGCAGTGTCGTCGACCTCATTGCGGATGGTCGATGCAGTCGGTTCAGTGAACATCCGGCTGAGCGGTCGTACGGCCAGCAATGCCAGCCCAGCCAGAGCTAGCAATATACCGATGACGACAAGGAGGCGTTTGTACTGCATGCTACCAGTATAATCCCCACGCAAACAAATACCTTCCACTATTGGTCGGTAATAAGCGATCAAAAAAGTATGTAGGGGGAACAGCGGGACAGGATGGTATATGTGAAATGACGCTGAGCGCCGATCATATAAGACCATCCTATCTACCGCGCTTCCCCCATCACCGATTGCTCGGTACATTTTGCTTTTCCCTGCAGTTCCTGAATTTAGCCCTGACTATCTCACACGATACCTCCACCAGTTGGTGATGTGTAAGGCCTTTAGAATGGCTCGGACTTCGAAATTCCTACCACATAGGGCCGGGCGAGTTCTGTTCAACGAAAATTATCCAACCAATGACGGCAAGGACAATCGCCGCAAAAGACAAACTGAACTCCCCGGGCTGCGAAGGCGTTGACTCTTGATCCTCGAGTCCATACCACAGTACGTCGTCGTGCATATTTCACCTCCTTACGAAAGTCGGTTCAGCACTTGATCAAAAAGACATCGTCAAAAGTACTGCTATCAGAGAAAAGCTACTGGCAATTTATACAATTATCTTTTGTGTGTCAATTAATCAAGTTGAAGAGTCCTGCTACGCTGCAATCTCTGTTCGCCCGCCATGACCGCCGGAATGATTGCAGCCAACCCACAGGCCAGGTCAGCCTGGTCCGCAACACCCAGTGAGGGGAATGCGCCGCTTTCCGCTGACAACTGATAAGCCGTAGCACCAAGTGCCGCAACAGTCTGCCGGCCCCGTAGCATACGCTCAGCGACGTATTCATATCCGCGACGATACAATATACCTGCCGTACGGACCGTAGCGGCTACACCATAATACCCGACGCCAACAGAAGCTATGATGCTCGTGTTATGTGTTGAAAGCGGTATCACATCCGACGATTCAGGATTAGTGAACCTCAGTACTGTCCCCGCAATGCTCACAATCGGGACGCCGATAACTACGGAGCGGTAGGCGAGATCACTGAGGCGTTCATTGTACATGACACTTAAATTATCATGTATTCGTTACATATCAAATGGTGTCTTGCCTAGGACTTATGTAGAGCAGGTTTGGTGGCAGGTCTGTCGTCAATAGGCCGCCGTATTTGATCGCGTAGCTTGATCAGGACCATTCCGGTACCCATGCAGGTGGCGATGAATATCGCCAGGCCACCGAGGAACGGTACCAACAGGACGACCAGGAAGATGAGTGCTCCGACGAGCATGATCAGGAGCGGATTGCGCTGTGCCTTCCAGACTAACCGGCCTAGGTAGTAGCTGAAGCTGAGTAATCCGGCCGCCAGTATCGCCAGCCAGACAAGCGCCAGGAATAGAGCCAGAGGAATGCCGATGACCGTGAACAGCAGACTGACGAACAGGATTGGGAACAATACCCCGGCAACCAGTCCGACGACGCCGGCCTTGAGCGGATCGCGTAGTGCGACATCACTGATCCGGTGCGGCACGCGTGGGATCAGCAGTGCCGCCGCCAGGGCGATCAGGAGCAGTGAGACGATCATATAGATACCCATCCAGGCGCCGAAGCCTTCCCAGCCTCCACGGTCCTCGTTGTGGGTCCGTTCCGTGCGAACAGTCTGTCCGGCCACCGCCGCACCATCCGCCAGATACATGGCGTCGCGGCTGGCATACTTCAGGTCACCGTTGACCTTGGCGCCCGTCTCGAGCCGCAGCCGTTCGACGTCAGCATTGACGTTGCGGCCGATGGTATTCGTCAGCGTCGCATTGCCGGCGCCCAGCAGGACGTCGCGGCCGACATTGCCGTTCAGGAAGGTGTCGCTGGCGGCGACGCTGAAGTCCCTGGCGATATCACCGGACTGTTCCAGTGTGACCGACTGTCCAGCCACTGATGCGTTGCCGCTGATCTTTGACCCGACCGAAACGTTCTGTCCGGCGGTCCGGATATCGCCGTTGACCGTACCCGTGATGCGGATCGTCTGGCCGGCACAGAGCACATCGCCGTTGACCGTACCGCTGATCGTCACATTCTGTCCGGCACAGAAGACGTCACCGTCGATGGTACCGGCAATATCGATGTTGTTGCCGCTCGCCCAGACCGTCCCCTCGATCGTCTGGTCCCTGGCTATCGTGACGTTCTGCCCCGACCTGAAGCTCTGTGCCCCGGCCGTGCCAACCCATGCTACAAATGGCACCGCCAGGAGCATCGCAATCCCCACCAATTTCGCTTTCATCATTTCCGGTCTCCGTCTGTCTTTATTGTCATACTCTTCAAATGATAATCTGTCTGTAGACTTTTGTACAATATAATGCTGAATGAATCAGCGAGACCTCATATGACGCAGCGCGGCTAAGGACGTCTGAATTACAAATTGGCTGCGATACGTACTGATGCTATAAAAGCCTCGGTGGCGGCACGGTCATGGTGAGTCCAAATAAATGAGATGCCGTCCTTCAGAGTCAGTCTGAACCGACCAAGTGACCGTATGGAAATAGATGTTATATCTGTTAACGGGATACTGAAGGAATAGAATTTCCGGGTAATCTGAGACGGCGTAAGCTCCCTGACGGCCTTATCAGCCGCATCAGATATTTCCTGGCGATTTATCATTGAATTAACAAGTGATTTTTGAAGCGAGTCTGCAGGGACCAACTGTACTGTAGCAGTAATCGCATTCTGATCTTGGCCTTCTGGCACGATCATCACCGCGAGCAGGCAGGTCTGTGTCAATATCAAGCTATTTTCAACCCCTCTTTGAGTCGTCCTGCCCAGGAATTCAATTGACAGATTCTTGTTCGATACGACTGGACTCAGCCACGCTGAGACCGTTTCCGAGAGCGACGGCGCTATCAAATTACTACCCTTTACGTTTGCCGGAGCCACATAACGAACACTGTTTCCGTCGGTATTCTGGTATATCAATTTCCTGTGCGCATCATTTTCGTGCGCCGCAACACGGTAGCCTTGTCTTTTGAATCTGATAATCCCAAAAACAATGAAGGCAGCTCCGAACAGAGAGAAGATAAAAATGTCGGAAGGCAACTGAGGTAGAAATAGCTTCGCGATCAACGGCCCCACCAAAGCGACTGATCCTATACCGACGTTTGTGGCCACATCCCGGTATCGAACATACGCTCCAACAACACGGCCATTCTGTGCGGTATTGTCGTTTAAGAACTGTAGTACCCTCATAATGCTTATGATAACTGGTTGTCACTTTCAACACCATTTTTTTTCAATTGGTTTTTTTTGAAAGTTATGCTTGAGGTTGAAAGCTTATGCGTTGCAGTGCTTCTTTACCAAATGCGATGTAACGATCCCTGTACCTCGTACCATGTACGGCGTGCCATGTCGCACAAGCACCGGAAACGAATGCGATAGCCGGCATGAAATTCGACTGTTCGTCCGGGGTAAGTGGCGCATTGGCAGCGGAATCATAGCCTTTCGTCAGCGCCGTAATAACATCATCTGGTGTCAGTTCAGAATTAAATCTCATCGACGTAAATGTCCGGGCCAAGTCGACGAGCCTCACCGTGTGTTCTGCGGTTTCAAGATCAAACACCGTCGTGATGACGTCGTTCTCGGCGAAAACATTGCTCATCCACAGATCACCATGCGTTACCGCCGTAGGGAGATTATGCTCAAATATCACTTTGCCCGCATCAACAAGTGTACGAAGCTCTGCTTTGACTTCACCGTCGTAGTTACCTAGATCAGCCTCGATCCGATCAGGATTCAGCCATTGCATGGTGTTGGGCGGGACATCGACTCCTGCGAGCGCATCATGGATCCTAGCCAATGTAGCCCCAAAGCTTTCGATTAATCCAGGAGTTATGTCCTTGGGCGATTCTCCAGGGATATATCTGCTCAAAATAAACCGGATTTTGTCATGGCTTCCGACATACTCTCCAGGCCTAATTTCCAGATATTCCGGTGACCGCAGACCGGCCGCCAGAAGTCGCCGCTGCATGTGCACCTCGGTCGAAACGGCTTCCGGCAATTGCGTCTTCAGTAACTTGAGGAAGAACCGCTGACCCTCTGAATCAGTAACGTCATAGACCTCATTCGCAAACGCCTCAGTACTTCGTTGCGCCTCGACTATGTCGGCAGTTGAGTAAGCATGAAATATTTCTGTAAGTTGGTCTGTACTCAGGTCGGCCTCACCCATGATAATTACTCTGCACTCAGCTTGAAGTTGCGCAGTACCTTACGCTTGTGCCAATCACCGCCGACAAACATATCGATTAATGATAGTTCCTTGACGATTATCTGCTGGCCTATTTCGAGCTTGGCATTTTTCTGATATGTAGCATGCGGGACGAACCCGAGACGCGTGAATTGTGGCGAATTGAAAACAGCACCATTTGCTTCAAGAACGTCGATAAGTTTATCGTGCAAAGACTGTAGCTCAGGTGTGCTTTGTAGCAGGGTGACAGGTATCGTATTCTCACCCTCGCCAAAGCTACTATATGATTCAGACACAACAAGTAGGTTTACTTCTGAAGCCAAAGAAGCGGTTAGCTCGTCAATGAGTAGCTCCTCTGACGGAACAGCAAAAACATCTACAAACGTTACATGTAGCGGCCAGTTTTCCATCTGGAATTCAAAACCTTCCTGAATCGGCTCGACGAATTGAACTATGCTGTATTTCTGTGAGTATTCCATACGTTGATACTAGCAGTTCTAGTAGCTAAGAGCAGGAACCGTCGTTTACTTCAGGGCGCACGACTTTAGACAGCATCTCAACAACATCGCTGGAAGTTGCATCTTCGGCTACAAAATATGGCCTGCCAAGTGCTTCTCGCCATTCCTCAACAGTCGTGAGTTCTACGAAACCATAGTTCCCTGGGGTACCAGTAATGAGATAATTTGTGCTCGTTTCAGTATCTGCTGCTTCATCGTCGCCAGGCGATGAATCGCCACCATATGCTAAATTATCGCCCTGTATTGAGCCTTCATCTGCTCTGAAATGATCTTCAGGTAGTACTTTTGGCTCTCGTTCAAAGTTGTCACTTGTCATAATTCTATACTATATCATGTATAATAATTACTGGCAATCCTCACCATCGGGACATTCGTCGTTTACATATTCCAATAAACTATCATGGGGCAGCGTGTGGGAACTCTTTTGTAAGCACAATACCTTCTCTGGGCACAAGAAAATAAGCATCAAAAACTGGAAAAAAAGGATCCGGCGGTATAGTAACATCTATTATTATTTTGCCGTTCGAGTCTTTGTTAGTGACCAGCTGCCAACCGTTCTTATGGCTCCATGTACCATCATCATCGAACCGATACCAATGTAAATCAAAGTTATGAGGATGATCCTTGAAAAATAAAGCCACAGTATAGTAATCTTTGCCGTTTTGGGGCTTGTCAGTTTTTATTAAACCATCACGTACCGCCCCATTAATCATAAAGTCCATGAATTCTTGGAGTGTATATCCCTCGAAGAAGGAGTTAAAGCTTTCAAAATATGGCAATGGCAAGCTCTTAACAAAACCCATTCCAGGCTGGGACCAATAATAGTTAGGTTCATTGAGTGCGTACGAATAACAATTTGCCGCCTTATCACATGTTGCCCAATCGTCTTTTGTGCAAGCATGCCACTTGTTTGGCTCGTATGAAAGCTTCGTCGTAATCATATAAAATCAGTGTATCAAAAAAGCCCTACGAATTGATCGTAAGGCACTTTTGGTGGAGCTGGCGGGTACCGCCCCCGCGTCCGCCGGTTTATCCTGGTTAGTCGTCTACAGGCATAGTCTCGCTCTAATCTCCGAAGAGTCTTAAGAAGTGACATATGAACGGACAAGCTGTTCACTTCAGCAATCCTAAGTCTTAGCAGTTGTTATGGATCACAACAGCTGAGCAATCAGATGAATTGGCGTGCATTTCAAATATCTGATGTCTTTGAAAGCACGGCGATCGACAATTAAGCGAAAGCTGGTGTGAGCGCGCCACGGCGTGCAAGCACGTCGTTTACTGCATCACGAATAGGTGTTTTTGCATCTATTATTGTTTGTCTATGACGCTGACAAGCGACCTGCTGATCTAACCGATAAAGTCCAACGTCGAGCTTAAAATTCAGCCCCATACGTGTTTGCCTGAAAATACAGACTACTTACATTATAACATACTTTGTCAATAAGCGTAACTATTTTCAATGTAGTGCAGCGTGGCGTTGCCGGCCGCTTACGTCATGATGCCGAGCTGCCCGTAAGCCTGATACAACCGGTACCAATCCTCCAGCGACAAATTCTGAGCCCGCAGCTGCGGGTCTATGCCTGCCGCCGCCAGCAGTTTCTGAGTCTGCAACTTGTCGAGATGCAATCCGGCACCGATGGAGTTGAGCAGTGTCTTACGCTTAGCGCCGAACCCGGCTTTGACGATACGGAAGAATAATCGGACATCCAATTCACCATTATTAACCGCCTGAGCATCCGCGAACAGCGATACCGCCCTGCGCTTCATGATGACGATCTGCGAATCAACCTTCGGCGGCGGCGTGAACAGTTTGGCGCCGACCACCTGGCCAAGGCTGATTTCCCAGTAATACTGCGCTGTCACCCCGAGTATCGACAGATTGCCCGGCTTGGCCGCCAGCCGTTCGGCGACTTCTTTCTGGACCAGCAGCACGGCTACTGCAGGCTGATTCGTCGATTCGGACAGCACCCGCACCAGCTTGCTCGTCAGATAGTACGGGATATTGGCGACTACCTTATAATCAGGCGGCAGCGATGTCAGGTCGAAGCGCAGGATGTCGCTCTGGACGATGCGCAGGTTAGCGGCCTTAACGCGCTTCGGCAGGTCGCGGGCCAGCAGCGGGTCGAACTCGACGGCGACCACCTGGTCTGCCGAATCAACCAGCAGGCGGGTCAGTGACCCCGGCCCCGGCCCTATCTCCAGCACCGTATCTTCGGGCTGGACGTCGGCAGCCAGCAGCATGGCGTGCAGGCTCGGCTCGTCGTCAAGCCAGTGCTGGCCAAGCGATTTGTTCGGGAGTGGATTGTTCGTCATATACCGTATGTAGCATACCGGAGTCGGCACCCAAGGTACAGGGGCGACGCACGCTCCGCCCTATACTGATTATACTTGCATTTTTAACGTGTTTGTGCTATAATGTATTACTGTAATCACTAAGCACAAGTAGTATAGTGAATGTAGGAGATAAATTATGAAATCATTTGACAAAAGACCTGTCATTAACACCGGCGAAGCTGTAGAGCCACTGCTTGATTCTTATGACCCTAAGATGCAGGAATTACTCCTCTCGGGCAAATGGGTCGAGGCTAGTCTGCCAGAAGCATCGGTTACACCGGTATTATCCGATGAAGACCCCTTCGACGGTGCCTGGTTCACCCGCGGCCGCTAAGCCGGTCACCGTCACCACCAGTGGTTCTTCAGCCAGAAGTTGTAGGCCGCAGCCCAACTGCCATACTTTCCGACGGCGTAGTTACTGCACCAGCGCAGCTGCGTGACAGGGTTGGTGCCCCAGTCAGCCCCGGCTGAAGCCATCTTCCAGCCTGGTGTCGACTGGCAAAGCCCGTAGCCGACGCTGGCGCTCGTCGGTGTGCCGTGGTATGCCGGACAGCCGCCGTATTCGCCCTGCCACTTGGTCGGACACCAGCCGGATTCGCGGCTGACGATGTGGTCGACATATTGATAATCTCCCGGTGCGATGCCGGCCCGGGCCATATCGCCCTTGATACCGCTGAGGTTGGCACCGGCGACGGTGATCTGCGTGACCGGGGCCTGGATGACGACTGTCTGGATCGCTTTGCGGCTGACTTCCTTGCCGTTCTGGGTATTGATCTCGTAGGTTACCGCCCGTTTACCCGGCGCACCCTGCTGGCGCACCGCTGAGCTACCATACGACAAGGTATTATCAGGGATTGTCTGGACCGGCATCGGAATGTCTTCCTGCTGCGTGACGGTCGAGATACCGTTGCGGATGACCGCGAACTGGGCGCCGGCCGCCAGCGGCGCATCGAGGGCTGGTGTCACGATATCCTGCGGCTTGAGCTGCACCTTCTTTTCGGCCAGCAGCTCTTTGACGGTCTTGGCATGGGTGCGCATGGTGATCTGTGCCCCGTACAGGTTGACGGTCACCGGTGTAGCCCGCGCTACGACCACTTCCTGGGCGATGCCACCGGAATTCACGAAGTCAGTTACCGGATGGGTCTCGATGTTGTCCTCAGGATAAATCGTCAGTCCTGCCTGGCGGGCGACGCTGCGGGACGTCGTGGCGGCGCTGAATGAGAATTGCCGCTGTGCGCCGTCGACGATGGCGACTGGTACGGCACGGTAGACGTTGATACGGAAGTCATCCTGCTGGATCGGCGTGTCGAGTGACGGTTCGACGACATCGCCATCATTTACCTTAAGGTCAATCTTCTGCAGCAATGCCCGGACGGTCGGCTCCTTGCTGGAGACGACCTGCTGCTCACCGTCGTGCGAGATCATGACGACGTTCGGGCTGATCGGGTCGGGCCGCTGGTTCAGTACCAGCAGGACCATACCGGTAACGAACAGCAGGCTGACCAAAGTCAGCACAGGCACCGCGAAATGGTGCTTGGCGAGCTCCTTGGCACGGCTGATGTGCTTCTGCTTGACCTGTCGGGAAACCGATGGGTACCGTGTATATTTTTTCTGCATACGGAATGTCCGGGTGAGTCGCTTGCAACAGGTATGATCAGGTGGCGCGTACCTCGATGGAACTAGAAGATATTGTAGCAAGATTTACGCTGCAGTTAAACTTCGGTGCTCATGCTTACTGCGGCAGTACTAAAGCTTCTCAAGCGGCGCAAACCCAATGTTGAGCTTCTTGGCGCCTTTGCCTTTGAAGTAGATCGTCGCGACGTCGCCGTCCATCTCCATGATCTGGCCGACGCCGAAGACCTGGTGACGGACACCGTCGCCCTCTGACAGGTCGGGTACGTAACGCGGGCCGTCATCTTCGAAATCTTCGTCTCTTTTATTAGTGGGGGCGCCCAGTAGCCCTGGCTCCGGCGTCTGACTGTAATCCCCGAACGAACTCTGGCGCTCGAACCCGCCGAACGAGCCACCGCCCATGCCGTGGCCACCGGACTGGCTGTAGACACCGCGCTCACCGCCGCCGGTGCCACCAGCTCCGTAAAAGCCGTAGCTGCCGGCATCCGACTGGAAGTCGCCACCTATCTCACTGAGGAACCGCGACGGCGGGTTGTGCTGGACGCCGCCGTAGAGCATGCGGCTGGTAGCACACATCATGTACAGCTCTTCGCGGGCACGGGTCATGCCGACGTAGCAGAGGCGGCGTTCCTCTTCCATCTCGTTCTGGTCGTACAGTGCGCGGGAGTGCGGGAAGATCGTCTCCTCCATGCCAGCCATGAAGACGACCGGGAATTCCAGGCCCTTGGCGGCATGGATAGTCATAAGTGTGGCGGCGTCGCTGCTGAGATCGGCGCTGTCGATGTCACTGACCAAGCTGATTTCCTCGAGGAAACCGTCCAGCCCGGCCTCGGCGTAGCTCTGGGCGACCGATAGCAGTTCGCGGACGTTCTCCTGGCGCGATTCACCCTGCGGCGTGCCGTCGTTCAGGAAATGGAGATAATCGATCCGTTTCAGCAGACTGTCGAGCAGACTGGTCACCGGCACCTCGTCGACGATACGGCGCAGGGCGATCAGGATGTCACCAAGTTCCACAAGTGCCTTGCGGGCCTTGGCAGTGATGTCCTGGCAGGTGTTGGCCTGCGTCAGGGCCTGCGACATCGACAGGTCGAGCGAGCGTTGCCAGGCGAAGAAATTCTGCAGGCTCTTGGCGCCGACACCGCGGGTCGGTACGTTGACGATGCGCTCGAAGCTGATGCGGTCCTCGGGCTGGTAGATCAGGCGCAGGTACGCCACGACATCTTTGATTTCTTTGCGGTCATAGAAGCGCTGGCCGCCGACGATGCGGTATGGCACGCCGTAATGGATGAAGGCTTCCTCGATGGAGCGTGACTGGGCGTTCGTTCGGTAGAGCACGGCGTAGTCGCGGTAGCTGCGTCTCCCATTGACATTACCGCTGTCGATACCCCGCCGCATGGCGATGACCATAGCCTCTCCCTCGGCGCGCTCGTTGTTGACCTGCTTGAGTTGCACCGGCAGGCCCTTGGCAGCCTCGGTCCAAAGTTCCTTGTCGGAACGCTGCGAATTCTTGGTGATGACGGCGTGGGCGGCGTCCAGGATGTGTTTGGTGCTGCGGTAGTTCTGTTCCAGCTTGATGATGGCGCAGTCCTTATAGTCGCGCTCGAAGTTCAGGATGTTGCGGAAGTCGGCGCCGCGCCAGGAGTATATGGAGTTGTGGACGACGATTCCACCCGCTACATAATTGTGTACCTTCTGTATGTCGATGTCGTGCACCGGCCCATCATAGACATCTTTCGTAACAGCTGTTACAAAGTCATCGGATATCTTTCCGTCATGCATTACCGGCACGGTCATACCAGGATGGATGTGTGCCGCCGGAGTGAAAGCAAATTTTTTATCTGTCATATATGCATGTTTACTGATGTACACATCCGGACTGATCCCAGCCTTCAGATTATCAAGAATCTGTTCAATCCTTCCATAATCCTGACTATGGATTTCGCTGCGGTAGGTATCAGCCCGCGCTGCGCGTACGCCGTAGCCAAGCTTCTCAAAAAGTTTCAAATCATTCTTGTCGGTCGTATTCGCAGAAATCCTGCTGTCAGCCCATGGAGAAGCAGTGGTAGTCCGTCTGGTACCGAATAGTACGACATTAATGACAAGTCGTTTTGTTTTATAACGGGTCGTCGCCTGCGGTACGAAATGTGGGTATTCAAAACTTAGGCCTAAGTCATGTAATATTTCCCGACCACGTGAATCTGTATCTATTTCATCAAAAAGTAAATCAATCTGCTCCTGCGTCACTGCCATCGACCGATTATTGAAAGCGTGGAATACCATCTGTGGAACACCGTACTTGAAAGAATAGAGCGCCTCGTTGTATTGTGCCTCTGCCCGTGTCCCGCATACTTTGATAATCCACATCCGGTCAGCCCGCTCCTGGTTAGCCCGAACCCTAAGTCCTATATCATCCTTTTTACCATCAAATCTCGTCCCTTTAGTCATACCGATGCGAAAACCCTTGTCTTTGGCGTACATAAGATAGACGAAATAGGAATCGGTCTTATCGAAACGTGCAAATAACAGATGATTAGGCGTGCACGATAGTTTTTTGCCAGAACTTGTTGTGATTGTAAGTATTTCACCTTTGTAAGAAAATTTCTTGCTTGCACTCACTGCAAAGTCAGCTGTTGCGCCATATCCGCTCGCCGTACGCACTGAATCTGCATCAGTAAAATCTTCTATCTTCTTCGGTCCTGTTGGAGTTTCCACCAAACTGCCGGGCACCAGGCATTGCCAGTCGTCACCGACCACGGCGATGTTGTTATCCTGGTTGGTCAGCAGCTTGACCAGCTTGTACTGCGCCAGGTTGGTGTCCTGGTACTCGTCGATCATGATGTATGTGAACTGCTGTTGCCATTTGGCACGTACCTCGGTGTGGTTCTCCAGCATGCCGACAGTGCGGTTGATGAGGTCGTCAAAGTCGAGCGCCGCGGCGTCCCGTAGGATCTGCTGGTAGATCGGGAAGACTTGGGCGGCGGCCTGCTGGGCCGGACTGTTGGCGGTCGCGGTGTACTCCGAAGGGGTCAGCATCTCATTCTTGGCGTTGCTGATCAGCCCGGCTATCGCGCGGGCTGGAAAGGCTTTCTCATCGAGCATCAGCTGCTTGCTGGCCTGCTTGACGGCCGACTGGCGGTCGGACTCGTCGAAGATGACGAAGGTCTTCGGGACGCCGATGTAGTCACCGTCCTGGCGCAGCAGCCGGACACAGATGCCGTGGAAGGTGCCCATGTAGGGCATGAAGCTGCGCGGCGCTTCCTGCGGCCCACCCAGGCCGGAAGTGCCGCCGTGGCCCATCAACTCCCAGACGCGGGCGCGCATCTCTTTGGCAGCCTTGTTCGTAAAGGTCACGGCCAGGATGTTGTACGGCGTCGCCCGGTGGCTGGCGATGAGGTAGGCGATACGGTGGGTCAGCGTCTTGGTCTTGCCCGATCCGGCGCCGGCCTGGATCAGCAGCGGCCCTTCGGTCGTCTCGACGGCCCGGCGCTGCTCAGGGTTCAGTCCTGTCAGTAGATCTTCAAGCATGTCATGTCCCCGCCCCCGGTGCGTAATTCGGTCATCCCTCTATTTTAGCAAGCTTGGACGGCTTGCGCTGGCAGAATGGATTGTGAAATCTACCTAGTTATCCAGATCGAGTTTACGATCGATTTCAGCATGCGGGTATTTGATTCGAACTGGTCGGCGGTCGGGCCGATGCTGCTGCCATTGCTGAAGCTGGCGTCGCAGAACGTCGGTGGCAGGACTTCGACCAGGCGGCCCTTGCTTACGAAGACATATTTCACCGCGCTGCAGCCCTCGTGCTCTCCGTCGAAGCTATATACTTTGCCTTCACCACGGGCCAGCGGCGAGTCTACTTCGTCCCAGAACTCAGTATATTCTTCACCGATCTTCTGGCTGTTACTGTCCGAAGCGTTCTCACGGCTGACATACCATTTGTCATTCTTGAGGCTGATCATCGGTCCATTCCCCCGGCTGGACAATTCGCGGACATCCGGTTTGTAGACAAAGACGCGTATCGGACCTTGATGGCCGTTCGGCGACTGGGCGGACGGACTGCGGCCATAAAAGGCGTGCTGAACGCTGTAGTCGTTGGTCTCGCCCGGCGTGACCTCAGTCAGCTCGCCGTACGAGTTGGGGTAGCCGAATGAGAAGCTGAAGGCTTTGCTTGTGAAGCGGCTGTAGCCCCCAGGCAATATCGGCGGCTGTGGCGATACGGGCGTCGGAGCTGGCGGCCTGGCTGCCGACGTCGTATCAGCGGCTGCCGGTGGCTGCTTATTGCCCGACACGACCGCCCAGCCGACCAGGCCTATCAACCCTATGACGAGCAGGACGATGACGATTCCGACCAGTCCGAATCCGCTTCGAGACGATGGCCGGGGTAAGGAGTTCATATGGTTCATAGTACCTTTTAATTACTGAAGAAGTGGGTCAGCGGCTGCAGTCCGCCGATCTTGATCAGTCCGGCATCAAGCGCGATATTGAGCCAAGCGGCGCCGAGTACGATGATAAGCAGCAGCCCGAGTATCGAGGCATGCCGGCTGCGGCGCTTCTCGATGGAGTTGATCGGCAGGAAGTATGTCTTCTCCTCGATCAGACGGTCAATCTCTTCCTGCGCCTTGGAGACTTCGTCCTGCTTCGAATTGTCGGTATCCGTCTCTGCGGAGCCAAGCGGGTCCGTGATGCTGGCTCGGTCTTCTGATGTCGGTTTGGTATCGACCGCTTCCTTTTTGACGGCGACTGCCTGAGAGGGCTTCTCAGAATCTTCAACGACTCCGTCGGAGTCCTTGTCCTTGCCGGTCGGCGGTGCTTCGCCAAGCGGCCTGATGACACGCTTGGCGGTCTGCTGGGCCGGCTGCGGCGCCGGTGTCTCGACTTCGGGCGTCAGGATATCACCCAGCGGCACCATCATCGGATCCTGCATGACCGCACGGTTGGAGACGATCACCGGCCGCGCCGTAGCGGAGGCCGGTGGCAACGATCCGGGTTTGGCGATATCGATGATACGGTTGGCTGGTGGTGTTTCGGTGTTTTGTTTTTTGACTGCCATGGGATGTTCCTGCTGGGATTATGGCCGGTTGGCCCGCTGTTCGGCGAGCATGCGGTAAGCACTGTCGACGATTCCGCTGAACTTGGCGTAATTGAGGCTGGCCGCTCCGACGAGTACGCCGTCACAGCCCGGCAGGCTGAGGTACGCCCGGGCATCCTGGTCACTGACGCTGCCGCCGTAGAGGATGTGGACAGCATCGGCCGCCTTGGCGCCGTACAGTTCCTTGATCTGGAAACGAATATATTCGATAGCTTTCTGCATGTCGTCGGGCTTGGCGGTCTCACCCTGGAAGGTCGAGATCGCCCAGACGGGTTCGTAGGCGATGACGACGTTCTCGATGTCGGCCGACGTGATATTGCTGAGGGCGGTGGTCAGCTGGTCGTGGATGACCTGTTTGGTCTCGCCGGAGTCACGCTCCTGCTTCGTCTCACCGATGCAGATGACCGGCACGATGTCATTGCGGATAGCGGCTGTGACCTTGTCACGGATAAGTTCAAGGGATTCATTGAAATAGATACGGCGGGCCGAATGGCCGATGATGCTGTAGTGGACGAGTCCGCGCATCATGGCGAAAGAGACCTCGCCGGTAAAGCCGCCCTCATCCTTGTGGTACCCGTCCTGGGCGCAGAGCCGGAATTTGCGGCGGTCCATCTCGACGCTCAGCGGCTGCAGGCTCAGCATGCTCGGCGCCACGATGACCTCGATGTCGCGGTGGGACTGGATGCGCTCATGGTAGCGGTGCAGCAGCGCACTCGCCTCATGGGTATTAAGGTTCATTTTCCAGTTGGCGATGATAAGTGTTTTCTTCATAATGCTTGAGCTTACTATACAACAACCATTTACTTTTTGTCCATCAAGGCTTCGACGCCCGGCAGCTTACGACCGGCCATCAGTTCCAGACTGGCTCCGCCGCCGGTCGAGACGTGGTCGAATGCCCCCGTCAACCCCCTGCTCTGTACGTAGCCCACGGTATCCCCTCCGCCGACCAGGCTGAACGGCCGGTGGCCGAACTGGCCGAGCATGGCTTCCATGACCAGGTCCGTGCCGTGGGCGAACGGGCCGATCGGGCCTTGCAGCCCCTTGGTCTCGGTGACGCCCATCGACCCGTTCCAGACGACGGTGTGCGCCAGCTGGATGCTGCCGGCGATGAAGGCGCCGGTAAAAGGACCGATGTCGAGTATCATCTCGTGCGGCGCGATGGTGCGGCTGGCCTCCGACGGACGCTTCGGGTAGCTCTCGATATCGGCGATGATACGCGTATTCCAGTCGACGATCCGGGTGGATGCGGTACCGTCAAGCTTGCTGGCGACCACGACGTCCTGCGGCGTGTAGAATATGAACTGGCGCTGCTTGGACTCGGCATGCGCCTTGGCCAGTATATCTTTGGCAACACCGACCTCGTCCTTGTCGATCAGGCTGGCAGCGACATCGATGCCCTGGGCCTTCAGGAAGGTGTTTGCCATTGCCCCGCCGACCGCCACGAAGTCAGCGATCTTGATAAATTTCTCGAGGACTTCGATCTTGTCGGCGATCTTGGCCCCGCCGACGACAGCCAGCAGCGGGCGCTTCGGCTTCTGCATGACCTGGGTTATCGTATCGACTTCACGCTCCAGGAGCAGCCCGGCGACGCTTGGTAGATGGTGTGTCACACCCTCGGTGCTGGCATGTCCGCGGTGGACGACGCCGAAGCCGTCTTCGACGAACACATCGGCCAGGCTGGCCAGCTGCCTGGCAAACTCGGGGTCGTTCTGTTCTTCTTGGGGGTGAAAGCGCAGGTTCTCCAGTAGCAGCACCTGTCCGGGCTGTAGTCCCTCGGCGGCCTTTTCAGCCCGCGGACCGACGCAGTCCGGGACGAACTTGACGTCGATGCCGAGCAGCTCCTGCAGTTTCCGGGCGACCGGGAACAGGCTGCAGGAGTCATCCTTCGGTCCTTTCGGCCGTCCCAAATGGGAACAAATGACCAGTTTGGCCCCATGTTCCAGCAGGTACTTTACTGTCGGCAGCGATTGCTGCAAACGGTAGTCATCGGTAATAGCACCGTCTTTGATCGGGACGTTATAATCCGCCCTGAGCAATACGGTCTTGCCGGAAACGTCGATATCTTTGATTGTCTGCTTTGTAAACAAGTTGCCCACCGCTGCCGAGTTATATATACGCGCTTATGCCTAGTAGTATAGCAAACTAGCCGCGATTATTCTAAAATGCGGACTTTGATGGTGTCGGTAGCCCCGGCCATACCTGGATGCTGCCCCGATACGGTGACGACGATGTCGCCCTTGCTGAGCACTTTGTGGTCGCCGAGCCAGGTCGTCAGCTTGTAGGCCGCATTGGCGTCGACCGGACGCAGATAGCTCTTGACGTTGTAGATGAGCGCCATCTGCTGCAGGCTGCGGACATCGCTGGTAACGGCGATGATCGGGATGTTCGGGCGTAGCGTGGCGATCTGCTGGGCGGTCGCACCGGTGCGGGTCTCAGCGATGATCGCCCGGGCCTGGATGCTGTCTGACAGGCTGATGATAGCTTTGGAGATCGAACCCTGGCGACTATGGTCCTCGTATTCAGGATATGTCACCTTTACCGGCATGTTGGCCTCGGTGTAGCGGACGACCTTCTTCATGACCTTGACGGCCTCGATCGGATACTTACCGCTGGCGGTCTCGTCGCTGAGCATGACGCAGTCAGCGCCGAGCAGGACGGCTGTCGCGACATCCGACACTTCGGCACGGGTCGGTTCGGGAGTCTCGGTCATGCTGGCCAGCATCTGGGTGGCGACGATGGTCGGCTTGCCATGCTTCAGCCCATAGCCGATGATCTTGCGCTGCACGATCGGTACTGATTCTGGAGGCGTCTCGACTGCCAGGTCACCGCGGGCGATCATAGCCGCGTCGGTGGCCTCCATGATCTCCTCGAGGTTGTCGACGGCCGCCTTCGTCTCGATCTTGGCGATGATGCGGGCTGCACTGCCCAGGTTGCGCATCCGCTTGCGCAGGTCATGGATGTCGTCGGCCGTCTGCACGAAGCTCTGGGCGACGTAGTCGATGTCCTGCGTCGAACCGTAGACCAGGTCGGCCTTATCCTTGGCCGTGATAATGTCGCCACCGAAGTCGGTGTCCGGCAGGTTCATGCCCTTGCGCTTGATCAGGATGCCGTCATTCTCGGCCCTGACATGCACGATGCCGTCCTTGACACTGGTGATGGTGGTACGGACCTTGCCATCATACAGATAGAGCCGCTCACCGCGCTTAGCCTTTTTGGCGAGGTCGTATTGTGTCGGGATAATCGAGCCGGCCGGCAGTTCACCCTTGGCCTTGGTGTCGTACTGGAACTGCAGCGCCTGGCCGGTCTTGACGTTGATGACACCGTCGAAGTCGCCCAGCCGGACCTTGGGGCCCTGCAGGTCCTGGATGATGGCGACGGGCTTGCCGAGTTCTTTGGAAGCCTTGCGGATCCACTTGATGCGCTGGCCATGCTCGTCGTGGGTGCCGTGGCTGAAGTTCAGCCGCAGGCCGTTGGCGCCGCTTTTGATGATTTCGAGAACCGCTTCGTAGCTATCACATGATGGTCCCAGGGTCGCGACGATCTTCGTCCGCTTGTAATCTTGTAATGGCACGCTCGGCGCCGATTCAGTCAGTTTCATGGCTCTTCCTATTTACATTATGTTGCAATTACTCCTAGTATAGTCCGCCTCCGGCATAATTGTAAGCGCCCCCACTATCGTAGACGTTCTACAGGTATTATGGTATCGTTCGTTCAGGTGATGAACTATCAGCCGATATGGGGGCATATCGCATGAGATAGCTTATTCACGGAGGTACCACACGGGTGCCGATTTAACAGAGAGAGGCAGCAATGTCCAGAGGACACGTAGCAGGGGCGACCGCGGTCGCACTTGCGCTTGCTCTGGGCGCAGGAGTGATGGGTGCAGATGCCCGAAGCTCAAGCAGCTCAGACGACGGCTACAAGGTCGTGTTCACCGATGACTTCGAGGGCGCCAAGGGCGAACTTCCCGACAAGTCGAAGTGGATCATGATCGAGGGCACCAAGTACCCAGAACCCAACTCGCCGGACCGTTACGGTACGGGAGAAGTCCAGCGCAACACCAGCGACCCGGAGAACGTCTCGCTTGATGGCAAGGGCAACCTGGTCATCACGGCGCTGCGCAACGATCCGGTCGTGACCGACACGGTGGAGCGGAAGGGCGTCGAGATACAGGGATGGACCTCCGCACGCGTCGAGACCAAACGGGCCGACTTCAAGGCACCGCCCGGCGGCGTGATGGCGATCGACTACCGCTTCCAGCTGCCGGACCGTCCCGGGGAACAGGGCAAGGCCTACTGGCCGGCGATCTGGTCCTACCCGGGGTCGCTCCGCGAGAACCGCATGTCATGGCCGGTCGGGTGTGAGTTCGACCATGTCGAGAATGTCCAGTCCAAGCTCGACGAGCTGTGGAACGTCATCCACTGCAAGCGGGACATCACCGACGAGGACAAGAACTGGGGCGGTTCGTTCGACGAGCCGACAGGCATCGCCAACAAGGGCAAGGCCCAGTGCCAGCCCGACCCGTGCCAGAAGGCCATGAACGTCGGCCGCTTCGAGTGGGACCGCTCCGGTCAGTACCCGGTCGTCCGCTGGTTCATCAACGGCAAGAAGACCTTCGAGGTCAGCCCGACCCCGGAGTTCATCGCCAAGCGCAAGGAAGAGCTCAAGGACTACCCCAAGCTGGTCGCCCTGCAGGACAACCTCCTCAGCGACTGGACGACCATGAACGAGCACGACGGGTTCAACCTCGTCCTGCAGATCGCCATGGGCGGAGCCTTCCCAGACTCGCGCAACTACGGCGGAGGCCCGTTCGCTACCACCAAGCCGGGTGGCCAGCTGATCGTCGACTACGTCAAGATCAGCGTCAAGGAAGGCGACGGCAAGGACGCGCCGCTCCCGACCGCTCCGCCGGCTGACCCGACGAAGGCGCCCACCACGGCCCCGACCAAGGACCCGGAGCCCACCAAGGCGCCCGAGCCGACCCAGCCTCCGGCCCCTGCGCCCGACCCCGGCAACAAGGATGTCACCATCCTCGAGCTGGAAGACGGCGACAAGGACGGCGGCGTCGACACCAACAAGGAAGACGGTGCCAGCGGCGGCGGATACGTCACGGCCGGCAAGGGCGATTCGGTGTCGTTCAAGGACGTCAACATCAAGTCGTCCGCGGACATGCTGCGTCTGGTCTACCGTCAGAAGTCGGACAAGCCCGCCGGCGGGACCGTCAAGGTCACCGTCGATGGCAAGGTCGTCGCCGACATCTCCGTGGGAGCTGACAGCCCCAAGGAATGGAAAGCGCTTCCGTTCGACATGAAGGGTCTCGCCGGCAAGCAGGACGTCAAGGTCACCTTCTCCGGTGATGACAAGTTCGTCGACGTCGACAGCCTGCAGATCGGTGAAGCCGGCTTCATGGACAAGGTCAAGATCAAGCTCGGCGGCTAACAGCCTCGTCCTCCAACAAGTCCCTCATGTTGTGATCCGCGCCTCCCTGGTCGGACCACTTCCCTTTCACCCGTGTGACCCCCTGCCGAGTTGCAGCCCCGCTTCCCGCGGATACTCTGGCATACGGTGTCCATTCCACCCCCGCGGGTGCTGCTTGTGTAGTCGAGGCCCTAACAGCCACGATGCCCCCATACACAAGCAGCACCCCGCAAGACCTTTATCAACAATATCCGGCAACAAAAAAACGGCTCCGTACCGGACCGCTTATGACATCAGTAATAATTTTGGGTGAGGACAAGCTAAGAGCGTTCGGGGTGTTAAGGAGAGGAGTGGCGGAGCGCCAGGTTTCATAGGTTTCCCTACTCTGCTTGGCGCTCCGCGTCATCACTCTCAGTCACTCCTCAGTTCGTGCGGCCAGCCGCCAGACCTGGACCTGGTGAGGTCAGGGGGCGATCGCCACGTTGGTACCCGGGAGGGTGCACAGCTTGGCCGCGGGGTTCTGGACGCACTTGGTGTACGCCTCGATCCGCAGGTACTCCAGGTAGTTGGGGTCCTTCAGCGCCTTGCTGAGCGTGCCCTGTGCGGACGAACGGTCCTGAGCGACCTTCTTCTCCTCGCGCGCCTTGCGGACGTCGTCGTTGTTGTAGTCGGCCGAGATGATGATCAGCGGAAGCGGCGGGCAGTTGGCCTCCTCGATCTTCTTGCGCTCCTCCTCGGTGGCGTCCTTGGGCACAGGCAGCGCCGGCACGGTGTGGTCCAGGGCTGGGCCGCAGAAGTAGCTGGCGCCGGTCTGGGACTTGAGGTAGCCCAGGAAGGTGCGGCCGACATCGGTCTGGAGCTTGGTGAGCGCCCCGTTGGTGTTGTTGACGAGATCGTCCGGGTTGTACTTGCGGGCCTCATCCTTGAACGCGGATGCGAGGGACGGGTAGAACTTGTCCTTGAGCATCAGCTTCCAGCCGTCGGGTGTCTTCCCTCCCTCGAGATCGCAGTCACGTGAGCGGCAGAGCTGCTCGTAGAACTTGCGCGCGGTCCCGCCCTTGAAGCCCGTGATGTCCTCGGTGCGGGTGTTCAGCTTGAACGCCGTCGAGACTTCGAAGTCGATGAGGAGGCTGTTGACCGTCGTCGGCTCCTTGCTGGGATCTACGTTCGTGACTGCTGCACCGCCGGCCGGCACCGAGAGGTAGCCGTCGACGTCAGCGTCGGGCGAGTTCGCCTGGATGCGGTACGACCGGTCACTGGTCGGCAGCTGCACGACCTCGTCGTTGACGGTGTACTTGACCGTACCTGACTTGACCACGTCGACGAACGCGCGTCCTTCAGCAGAGCCCTTGGAGTACAGCAGACCGACGGCGTCGGGCTCGATCTCGTTGAACGAACAGCCAGTGCCGACAGCTAGGAAGCTGAGAGCTCCTGCGACGATGAGCGCCTTGCGGATGCGTGACTTGAACTTCATGAAATCCTCCTGATGTCGGTACGACCTACCTCGATGGCAAGCCGGATGGAATCGAGCTGTCGCTCTGGGACGGGGTCGCCCTCAGTGCTCTTGAACAACACGTCATCGACGAGTTCATTGAGTTGATCCCGCTCTCGCGTGATCCTTCCCATGTCCTCGGCGTGGACCTGCTTGGTGGCGGCGAGATCAGATCTGAGCTCGCGGATGGTACTGCTCTGGCTTCTGGTGCGCCACATCGTCATGAAGTGGGCGGCAAGCAGGACAAGTCCTACCAGAAGGATGACAATGATCACGACTTTAATCATGATTCACTTCGACTCCTTAGGTCGTTGACGAGGACTACGGTGGATTGAGGATGGGTAGTGGGTGGATGGATGGGTTTGAACTGAAATTCCAGTCAATTAACACCTACAAGCATGTATAGGCAATAATTGACTGGAATTCGTAACTCTTAGCTTGTCAAATAACTTCAACGTGCGTACTGGGCCGTTTAGGGGCAGTTCCTGCATGCTGAACTGATGGATTCTAACATCTTTACCATCTTTTTGTCAATTTCACATTTCCAATGTCACATAATTTATATTACTTAATTAAATCGTTGCATTACTATTGGAGCATAAGCTTTTTGACTTTATGTAATATCCATTGTATATCAACAATTGAATTGGTATCATACGAGAGCTGCCTTCTTATACGACCTATCGCCCGCGCGCAGCGAAAAATCATACCGCACTATCCAGTACTTACTCAATAACCGGAAACTAAATGAACGGAGGTCTATGGGGATTAACTCAACACAGCGCCGGCGAGTACTCGTACGCGCTGCCACACTTATGGTGACTCTCAGCGTCATCGCCGGAGCGGTCATCATGACTGGCCCCGGCGCTTCGGCTGTCGACTATAACGCCGAGATCCGCCGCCTGCAGGCGGAAAAGGACGCCAACGCCAGCAACCGTTCAGCACTTCAGAGCACGGCCACCACGCTGGAGCAGAAGATCACCAACCTGCAGTCGACGATCGCATCCCTCGGAACTCAGATCCGCACCAACGAAACCTCACGCACCGATCTGATCGCCAAAATCGCGGCAGCCAACCAGCAGATCGAGCAGGAACAGGCCATGCTGGGCCAGCTGATCCGCCAGATGTACATCGACAGCGGCATGAGCACCATCGAGATGGTCGCCTCCAGCAAGAACATGAGCGAGTACGTCGAAAAGGAAGAATACAGCCTGTCGGTCCAGACCAGGATCAAACAGAGCCTCGACCGCATCGCCGCCCTCAAGAAGGAACAGGAGGGCCAGAAAGCGCTCGTCGACAAGCTGATATCAGACAACACCGCCATGCAGGCACAGATAACCACCGAGAAACAGGAAGTCACCATGCTGCTTGCCATGAACCAGCAGCAGCAGACCGAATACGGCCAGTCGATCGCCGTCGCCGGCACACAGATAAACGAGCTGCAGCGCCAGCAGGCCGAAGAGAACCTGCGTTTCCAGCGTGAGCAGGCTGCCCTGGCCGAGGCCGTCCGCCGCAAGGCCGCCGCCAACCAGAACCAGCAGACACCCGCCCAGAACAATACACCGGATCCGCAGTCCGCCGCACCGGCTGGACTCCGGCCGATCAACGGCCAGGCCTACCCTTACGCCGGAGCGCCGTTTCCGAATGAGACTTCTGACCGCTGGGGCATGTACCAGCGCCAGTGTGTGTCATACACCGCCTGGGCCGTCGCAGCTTCGGGCCGGCACATGCCCTACTGGGGCGGGCGCGGCAACGCCAAACAGTGGGACGATAATGCCCGTGCCGCCGGCATCCCTGTCGATGGCAATCCCCGCGTCGGCGACGTCGCCGTCAGCAACCGCGGCACCTACGGCCACGTCATGTACGTCCACGCCGTCAACGGTGACGGTTCCATCAGCATCAGCCAATACAACGCCGCCTGGACCGGCACCTACAGCGAAGCCCGGATATTCCCTGGCGACCTCGTCTTCATACACTTCTGATAGATAGGACTAATTGTCGTCGTTGGCGTCGTCACTGGAAGCGCCAGCTGCGACAGGTGCAGTCGTGACCGGCTGGCTGTATTTGTCGCGGATAAGATAGAAATTAGCGGCGTAGAGTCCGTAGTGCGTATCATCGGTGATCTTCAGTGTCTGTTCGTTGGCTGTCCTGAGCGATGTCCAGTCAAAGTTGCCCGACCCCGTGAAGACGATCTTTGATTTGCCGTTACCCAGGTAATTTCCATTTATCATGAAGACTTTGTGGTGCAGGAAGATGCGCTGTTTGCCCGTCGGGTCAGACGGGTCGCGGGTGTTGGAAACAAACAGTTTTATCCCGCCGCCACGGCTGCCCGGCTTCAGAAGTGCACTGACAACCGCCGGATCCATCCGGCTGCGGCTGCCGTAGATGACCTGCACGTCACAGCCCTGGTCATTCAGATTCCACAGTTGCCGAGCGATGTTAGCGCGCTCAGCCGACCAGCTGAACATATCCACCTTGACGAGCGTACGGCCCTTGGCACCGTAGCCGGGAGCGGCGCCAGTGCAGCGGACGTTCTTGAAGATCTGTTCCACGGTATCTGGTACCCGCTCGTTCCATGCCTCAGGCGCAAAGTAAGCTTTGTACTTCGGGGTCGTTACGGTCATGGCATAATTGGCACGGTCGCGGTCGACTTTCATGTCATTGAAGTATTTGACATAGCCATCATAAATAGCAGCGTTGCCTTGTAACGTATATTGCTCATTCCAGCTAAGGGTAGCCGCGCCGTAGGAGATATTCCCAGAGCCGGACATCACCACATTCGAGGCGACCGTCCGCTGCAGGCCGAGCCGGGAAATCGTCAGGAATTTGGCGTGCATCATCGAATTTGATGACATGCAGCCGCCCATGCACAGCTTCACGAAGCTGCGGCCGTTGATATTGGTACCGAGCACTGCCTTGAGCCGGTCATATTCGCCCTTTGCCTTGGGATAGTTCAACACGATACCGTCGAATATGATACGAACATTGACGCCACGGTTGTGGGCATCTATCAGCGCATTGGTCGCCCACTTGTAGTCAAAGGCCCACATCGCCATATGAATCGTGGCACCCTTCGGCGTATTCTTGATGGCGGCGACGTTGTCATCCAGTATGACATACTGCTGGGACTTGACGTACGGGTTGTTGAACAGCGGCCCGGTATGGAGCGTGTAGGGTGTCGATACGGCACTGGCATGAGCCGGCGGCAGGACAAAACTAGTTAACAACACAAGGGCACACAGGACGGACGACAGACGCTTCATACGACACCACCTCTATTATTTTAGATATAAATTAAAGCCTAACAAAAATTTATAGTAGCGTCAAATATATGATGATGTATTGACAATATCTGCGTATTACGTTAGATTCTCGAACCTTCCATCTTCATACGGAGGCCAGCATATTTCATAGAACGTAAGGTTTGTTTCGGCAGACCATTGCATAATGTCATTAATCTCAACTATAGTTTCCGTCATTTCACTATCTGGATATGCTCTGACGATCTGACTGCCGTCGGAATGCATAAGAGACAAAGAGCCCCTACCCTCCATATACCCTTCAACCGTCTTCTTGCCTTTCAATATACGTTGAAGAGGAGTTTTGTGGCTGGCGGCAACTCTAACTATTGCCAAGTCCCGAGAATTATCATTATCAAAAGTATACAAATCAGCTTCTACGCCCTCACTAACATCTTGTGTTTCAACGTATTTGATAGCCTGGCCGTGGAAAGCATTGAGTGTATCCATTAAGTTATCATAACAAACAAAAAGATTCCTCATTGAGAAGTCTTTTATAGTACTTAAATATGGTGACCCCAAGGAGAGTCGAACTCCTCTTGCCGGGATGAAAACCCGATGTCCTAACCGATAGACGATGGGGCCATTTATGAAGAACGCGGGATATTGTGTTTACATAATATCCCATGGTCTGAATAAATGTGACCCATACCTAAGTATGGGGCCAGAGCGGAGGTCGAGATTTTGTGTTCATATAAAATCTCGTACCGAGCATCTGGACACAATATGGCGAAGCCATATGGGGCCATTAGAAGACAATATTGCCCGTCCTACGACCGCAAAATTGTATCATAACAGATGAGGATATACAACTGGGCAGCTCCGCAGAATCGCGGCTGGACCGCAAAAAGCCTCCTACCGGTACTCGGGGAGGCAACAATCAACAGATTTTTAGTTTGAGCGGCCAGTCAAAGCTTAGAAACTACTTGGGAGCTTACCATAATTCCGCACTTCGTGCCAGCGGTTATGCACAGGATTACGCGCTCTCAGCGTAGCCACGCGCAGGCGCAATGCTCACCCTCACCATAGACAGCAGCACGACCCATTCCTGCTACAGATCGAATCATTACAACACACATGGATACAACAACACACATGGATTCAGGTGGTACGTACAGCGGGAGTGGAATGAGAAATGGGAGAGAGTTAGGGTCGGCTGGGGCCAACTTTCACGACACAAGGTCGAGACTCATCACACATTCTCATTCCACTACCCGCTGGGGACGTACTACATACGCTAGGTCGGATGTCCGTGAGGACCTTGGTCTTGGGAAGTCCCTAGGGGACCTTTGGGCTACTGACGCATCGTCAGCAGGTTGAGCTGCTGTCGGTGAAGATCTTCTTCTTGGGGGGAACGGGCCGGGTCGGCGCGTCCTTGGTAACGATGCCGCCGTCGAACTTGCGGATGTAGGTGACCTTGCCGTCGGCAGAGATCTTGATCGCGTCGAGCGTGCACTTGAGGTTGACCTCGATGTGGGAGCGGACGATACGTTCACCGTCGATTCCAGTCACGTAGGCCTTCTTGGGTGCACTCGCGAACGAGATGTCGGCGGCCTTGATGGCCTTGACGAGACTTCCGTCGTTGCCCTGGGTGGACGCATACTCGATGGCGTTGCTGCTTGCGCAACCGTTGTCATCGACCATGTCGGAAGTCTTCTGCTGCTCGCCGAGGAAGTAGCGGATGTAGCCGGCCAGCAGGATCGGATCAGTCCGGACCTCTGAAAGCAGGCGCTCTGCAACCTCCTTGGCTGTCTCCTCGTCCTTGTTCCACTCGAAACCTCCAGCCACCAGGCGGTTGCCGTCATGCGGAAGGTCATCGACCATCGTCCAACTTGGAGCGGCGCAGTCCGCGGCGGCTGCCGGGGCTGTGTCGATCTTCGTCGAATCGGGGTCGCTCGGGGTGAAACCCTCGGCCTCATTTCCCTGCTGGGTAATGATGTCCTCGACGGTCACCTTGACGTTGTACTTCTTGATCGAAGTGTACTTCCAGGCGATCTTCGCGTTGGGAGTGATGACGTCATCAGCGACGTTCGGGTCGTCGAAGTTCCAGCGGAACACGTACGGTCCGACGCCACCTGTGACCTTGGCTTCAAAGTCGTAGATGAGCGTCCCGGGCCGTTGTGTGTACCCGAAGGTCACCGTCGGCTCGCCGAACCCACAGTTCGTGCTCAGCACCAGGAAGTCCCGGGCCTTGTCCATGTAGGTGTCGTACCTACCGTGGGCTTGGGTGTTCCACTCGGCAACGGTCTCGGGACTGAGCTCCTTGTTCTTCTGCTTCGCGACAGCCTCCTGGAACTCCTTGTGAGCATCCTGGACGGCTTTCTTGTCGAGATTGTCGCAGTCGGGGACGTGCGGTGCCGCCACGGTTGGCTGCCCGGTGGAAGAGTCGATCGTCGAAGGGACGAAGGCCATCTGCCAGCCGGTCATGATGAGCATGAACAGCGCGGTAAACGCACTGATCGCGGCCACCTGCTTGATGAGCGTCCTGTACGGGCTGAGCGACCACAGCGAAAGGGCCACCATCACCACGAAGAGGACAACAAGCTCAACTTGCCAGAAGCCGTCGTATCTGATCGACTGATGTCCTGTCATCTTGCTCCAGATGGGCTCGTGAGTCCAAATGAGGTAGAGGAACGGGAACACCAGCGCCAGCATGAGGTACAACCGCCAGGAACAGCCTTGCTTCGGTCCGGGGTCGTCGGCAGAGTCGGGTGACTCGTCGTCTTCGAACGCGGATGGAGCACGAAAACCCATGATGATTGCCACGGCCCATCCGATGACGATGAACGCGAACAAAATCCAGAGAAAAATTCTCATGTCACTTCTTTCCGTTGGTAGTCGGCTTCGGTTGCGGGGCGGTTCCCATGTTATCGAGCAGGTCCTTAGCCTTCATCTTCCAGGTCGTCTTGTTCGGACGTCCCTTCGGAGCGGCCTTGGCCTTGTCCGGCACAGGGCTTATCCGGGGTGTCTGAGCATCGCCAGAGTCTGCATCCGGTGCGGGTGCACTGGGTGCTTGGGGCGGGTCGGGCTGGGCAGGGTTACTGTCCGGTCCGGGCGGTGGCTGCGGCTGGTCCGATTGGTCCATCATCTCCATGATGTTGTCGAAGACGTCGGCAAGCTCATCATGCAGGTGCTTCAGGTACTCCTCGTCCGTGGACGGGTCGGTCAGCTCAAAGACCTTCTGCAGGACCAGATCAAACTGCGTTCGCAGCTTCCCGTCGACGTCGTCCCGGGTATTCCGGTACTGTTGGTTCGTCGCGGCAGCGAGCTGGGCATCGATCTCTTCGAGCTCACGTTGGCGTTCCTCCCGGCGTCGCAGCAATTCGGCGGCCAGCTGAGCGTTGTCAGGTTCGGTCGTCACTTCTGGTTCGGACTCCTTCTGGGTCGGAGCTGGCGTAGCCTGGTCGGCTGCGGGCTGGGGAGCGGTCTGTGGCGGATCGTTCGGGTCGTAGGCGTGGGCGGCTGTCGGCTGCTGGGCGGTCTCGGTGGACTGGTCGTCCTTGGGGGGCGTGTCGTCCCGAGGCGCCGTAGCGGCATCAAGCATCGCGCGGAGTCTGCCTTTGGGCATGATTGTTCCCTTTCTTGGGGACAGCGTTCTGGTCTTTGCGCGTGGCGGATTGCCAGGCAAAGGTCACAAGCATCCCCAAAACGGAGAGGTGACTGAGTATCGGCGAAAGGCCGCCATGGGCAGCCTTCATCAGCACTCAGCCACCTCCCCGCCAAGGAAGGTCTCACGTTTTCAATTTCTAGGTATGTAGTACGCACTGCAAAGGGAGCATCCGGACACGCGGCCGCGGACGGCCGGTCTCAACAAACACTGCAACCAATGCAGGCCGCGTCCGTCAAGCCCTCAACGTATGCGTTGAAGTAGGTTGGACGCTATGCGGCCTGCATTGGAGCTATACCCCCTGCGATATGCTGTACTGTAATGATTCGATCTGTTAATGGGCATCTGTAGATACACTACACTGAACATTACCATCTTACCATTTTATTCCGCTTTTGTCAATTGTCAGACCTCTGTCAGTCAGTGACCTTAACAGAGGTAGCGTTCCGGTCCCGCAGCGTATCCTTGGGAAGGGTGAATCCGAAGGTACTACCCTTGCCTTCCCGGCTCTCGAATATCACTGCCCCGCCTTGTGCGACAATGACTTTCTTGGCCATGAACAGCCCCAGCCCGGTACCGTCCGGCCGCTCGCGGCGGGCGTTGGCAGCCCGGTAAAACTTCGTGAACAGATGGTGCTGCTCGGGCTTCGGGACACCGATACCATCATCGGTGACGCGCAGCTCGACGCTCTGCGGCTTGTCTATCAGTTTGACGGCGATATGGCCGCCCTGCGGCGTGTAGTGGATGGCATTGTCGATGAAGTTCATCACCACCTGGCGGGTCTTGGTCTCGTCCAGCATCAGCAGCGGGAAGTCTTTCGGTTTATCAAACGCCAGTTCAACGTTGCGACTGGCCGCCGTCTCACGCAACTGTCCGATCTCCTCATGTATCAGCCCCGCCAGGCTGAGCGGCGACCGCTCGATGACGAATTTGCCCGTCTTGAGACGTGACACGTTCAGCAGGTCGGCGATCAGGAACACCATCCGCTGCGAACTCATGAAAGCCTGGTTCAGCATCTTCTTCTGCACCGCTGTGATACTGCCGGCGTCACCGTCCAGCACCATGCTCAGATACCCCTTCACCGCCGTCAACGGCGTCCGCAGCTGGTGCGACGCCATGCTGATGAAGTCATCCTTCGTCTCATCGAGCGCCTCGAGCTTCGCGTTGGTCTTGCGAAGCTGGCGGGTGGCGTTTTCGACGCGCTGCTGCAGGGTGATGTTGAAGTTCTGTATCTCTTCGAAGCGGAGGGCGTTCTGGATGGCGATCACGAGAACATCAGCCATAGCTTCAAGTGTTGCTTCATCCTTTGCATCATAGCCGTTGCCGCTTCGCTTATATCCCATCATAATGTAACCAATGGCAGAACTGTCAGCGTCCAGACTGCTTGATAATTTGATCAGGACCGCAGTGCTGTTCTTGGCCAGGAGTGTTTTTGCCGCTTTTTGATTTCCATCAAGTCGATCGGTCACTAGCACGTTCAAACCAGCCTGCAATGTGATCATATTGAGCCGCTCGAATTCAGCGGACGCCATTTTTTTCAGTTTAGCCCCGATCAGTCGCTCCCGTTCATTCGCCGTCTTATTGAGAGCGAAAACACAGTATTCTGCCTTAAACGTCTGTTCAATCAGACGTGAACTAGAATTGAGGAGTGTATTAAGGTCGATGGTCGACACTAATGTCCGGTTAAGTTCGCCGAGTGCAGTAGCAGATTCGTAAGCATCACGTAAAAATATTCTGCTTGTCGTCCTATCGAACCAGACCCTGAGGTTATTAAAATACAAAGCAATGATAGTAGCAAATACTACCCCAAGTAAGAAACGTAGAGGTTTGAACTCGAATTGCAGGATTCCCACGCCAAGAATATAAACTGCCGGGGCTATATAAATGATAGATAACAGGAGCACAGTCATGAAGTATGCTAGTGCCCTCACGACATACGACCGTATATCGAACATCCTATGACGGACAATGGCAAATGCCGTGAATACGACGAATATGAGTGAGAATATTGGGCCGTACCGGCTACTCGACCAGTTATTCACCAGGACTGGCAGAAGTAGATTTGACATTATTGCCAGGAATGCATATAGCAAGATACCGGTAAGTAACAATCTGATCTGATCTCTCACCAACTTGTCCGAGGTCCGGTAACTGCTTATGAAATTTATGATGACTGCTATCAGAATCTGCAGTACATACAGTATATAGATATAATAACCGGAACCTACATTCAGATTGATTCCTTCGTCGGCCCGGCTGATCGATTCAACCACAAGCGGAGTAAACGACATTCCGACCACTGCGAACAGCAGCAATAATTGGAGCTGTGGCTGCAATCGGCGCGTTTCGGCAGCAGGCCGCTCGACGAATGTGTTACTGAGGAGATAAATGCTCCATGCCACCACCGCAGCCGCCGCAAAGGTCAGCTTCGTGAACAACAGATTGTCAGACGTCGATTCATCGGCCCAGAAATTAAAGGACATCCAAAGTGTTATTGCCAGGGCGAACAGTCCGAATATACGGTTGACTTTACCTTTTGGATCCCGGATTACAATTACTGCCGCGAGCAACAGGTTCAGAAAACCTGTAAAGAGGAGAATAGCGGCATCGAAGTACATATAGTACTTATGTTAATCGTGTACGACGCTATTCGCAAATCCGTTTACGGCATCTTGCGCACCCGGCATATTGCTGAGATGATCATACATCTGGTTCAGATCCATAAGCACAGGGATCGTAGGTGAACCCATGTAATGCTTGGCAGGACCGAGCGGCTTGACTCCAGGTCCGAATATACCACTAAAGCGTTGGGCGTATTCCTCATCAAAACTTGCCAGGCCGTAGTCACAGCCATGCGTGATACTTTCCCGATAAACAATACCGTAGAGCGCCATGGCGACACGTCCAGCGTCTTCCGGTCTGCTTCGGGCGCGCTCGTCAGCACCCAACGTACCTATTTCCATGGTACGGTCCAAGTTTAGCCCGTCCATGAGCTTGTAGCCCTTCCGGTCAACAGTCAGTCGCTTCCTCGTGATATCGTTGAATGTTTTGAATCCGATGCCGCGTGCGTAAAAGATCATCCGGGCGCTGCCGAGCGCTTCTTCGCCTCTCTCCACAAGTGCAAACTCACTTGTTTCCATATATTTCCTATACTCTACAGCTAGTTCATTGGCATCTTTGACATAACCTTTCTTGATAAACACATCAGCCTCGAGTGACTGCCCGATATCCCACACATCCGACCACGGCCGTGCGCTGACACTCAGGTTAAACTGTGTATCCCTGCGTACGTCGGCTTGTGGGGCAACAATAGTGGCCATGTCAGGCAACCTTCCTATCGGTGTGTACGAATCTGACGGACGGTATATCAAATCCATTGAAGGTCGATGCGTATACACGTGCATAGGCACCCGTAGCATCTATATACACCTTGTCACCGACATGAATATCTGATGGCAGCTGATAGTCAGGCCCCAGGGTGTCACAAGCATCACAGGTCGGGCCGGTGATCGTGAATCCCTGCATCGGCCCATTACTCTTGCGCTCAGTACGTATCGGGTATTTCATATTAGGCATTTCGAGCGGTTCCATAAGCCCTTGGAACGTCCCTACGTCCAGATATAACCAGTCGGTGCCCACCCTATGTTCACGCCCTATCACCGTCGTGACAAGATACGTTGAGTTAGCCACGATATACCTGCCCGGTTCCGCCATGAGCCTGATATCATCCGGGATATACTGCTTTACTGACTGTTCAATAACCCTGGCGACTTCTGCGATTCCGGGCGTCGGATCGCCATAATCAGCCGGGAAACCACCTCCGAGGTCAACGAACTCTATGTCAAATCCATCTTCCTGAAGCGCAATAACAGTTTCACCTGCAGCCTTGATTGCAGTCTCCCAAACCTGTAGGTTTTCAGATTGTGAACCGACATGGAATGTAATTCCCTTTACATCCAGTCCTGCGTCACGAGCCTCGCGACAGTAATCAATTACAGACGATTGGTCGATACCGAACTTCTTAGAAAGCGGGAACATACTTCCGTAATCGGAAACGGACATACGCAGATACACCGTCGATCCTGGTGCTGCGGCTGCTATCTTTTCGATTTCCGTTGAGCTGTCAAACGCAAAGTTGGCAATCCCTGCCTCGGCAGCACCTTTAATGTGACGCGGTATCTTGACCGGGTTGCTGTAGAGGATCCGGTCAGGATGCACGCCAAGTGTAAGTAACTGGCCAGCCTCCCCTAAGGAGGCGATATCATATCCATCAACTATGTCATCTATCGCAGTGATGATCTCTGGTGCATTATTTGCTTTAATCGCGTAATAAACCTCAACATGCGGCAATAACTCCTTGAAGACCATCACCTGTTTTCGAATGGCATCTAGGTTGGTGACAAAATATGGCGTATCAATGTCAGTTTGAGGGGCACTCTTATGTATCGGACGGGATATGGCGGCGCTAGGATGTAATGACATACTGGTATAAATTATTCATAACGATTTATATTATAGCATAGTTTAATAGTTTAACAAGTAGTTATGCAACATACAGGAAACATCTGGTAATAAAAAAGACGCGTCACCCTCTTTGTAGGTAAACGCGCCTTGCTGGCAATGTACAGTTACTACCTAGTAATATAGCACAAACTATGGTAAATAACAAGGACACCCTATGACGACACAGACACCGCACAAGATATTGATCATCGAGGACGACGAGCCGATCCGTTCGCTGTATGAACTGAAGCTCACCCAGGAGGGCTATGCCGTCACGACCGCCAAGGACGGCGCACTCGGGCTGCAGGCCGCCGAATCGACTACTCCCGACCTTATCCTGCTCGATCTGCGCATGCCGGTCATGAACGGCGACGAGATGCTGGCCCGTATGCGCTCCACGGCTTGGGGCAGCGGCATCCGCGTCATCGTACTGACGAACATCAGCAAGAATGAGGCGCCACACGCACTTCGCTTCCTGCACGTCGACCGTTACATCACCAAGGTCCATCACACGCCTTCGCAGATCGTCGATATCGTCCGTGAAGTCTTGGGCTAAGCACCGTAACAGTCTTAGAGCGTTGTAACTTCGGTGCCATTTATTGCGCTTTGCGAAGTGCTTCGTATACAATGCAGCTATGACCCACAGCCCAACCAAGATTGCCATAGTCGAAGATGACCTCGCGATATCCCAGATGTACCGCTTCAAGTTTGAAGCCGAGAATTACAAGGTCGACACCGCTGAGAATGGCCGGCTCGGGCTGGAACTGATCGAGAAGATGCGGCCGGACATCATCCTCCTGGACATCATGATGCCGGAGATGAACGGCGACGAGATGCTGGAACAGCTACGCAGACAGCCCTGGGGCAAAGATATCAAAGTGATCATCCTGACCAACAAAGGCGAACAGGAGATACCACAATCAATAAAGGCGCTCAATGTGAGCGCCGTTGTTTTAAAATCGGATATGACGCCGCGGCAGGTTGCCGAACTGGTCAAGAAACAGCTGGCGCAGTAGCCGATTGTTGGGTACCGAAGCGATTTGAGCTATTATTGAATGATGAACATTGCCATAGCCGGATTCGACACCGAGGGGAGATCATCGCTGGAATTCTTTCAGAAGCGGGGTGATACCGTCACGGTCCTCGACATGAACGCAGACGTTTCCGTGCCGGACGGCATCGGGAGTGTCCTCGGGCCGTCCTACCTCGACGACCTCGACCGTTTCGACCTGGTCGTCCGCACGGCCGGCATGCAGCCGCACCTGATATTCGAGAAGAACCCTGACTTGTCCAAGAGCAAGGTGACTACCCAGGTGAACGAGTTCTTCGAACAGTCACCCACCACCAACATCATCGGTGTCACCGGAACCAAGGGCAAAGGCACGACCTCGACGCTCATCACCCGCATGCTGGAGGCCGCCGGCAAAGATGTCCACCTGGCCGGCAACATCGGCGTCCCGGCCCTGGAGCTGCTGCCCAAGCTGACCAAGGATTCATGGGTCGTCCTGGAGCTTTCCAGCTTCCAGCTTATCGACCTGAAGTGCTCACCGATGATCGCTGTCTGCCTGATGGTCGCGCCGGAACATCTTAACTGGCATGCCGACATGGCAGAGTACGTCACCGCCAAACAGCAGCTCTTCGTCTGGCAGACCTTCGACGATATCGCCATCTATTTCAAGGACAATGAATATTCTACGACCATCGCGGCCGCCGGCAACGGTGCCAAGGTCCCGTACTTCGCCCCGCCCGGCGCCGTCATCGATGACGGCAGCATCAACATGAACGGCCAGATCATCTGCCATACGAACGAGCTCAAGCTACTCGGCCAGCATAACTGGCAGAACGTCTGCGCCGCCATCACCGCCGCCTGGCAGATCACCCATAGCGTCTCAGCACTCCGCGCGGTACTGACCACTTTCAGCGGGCTTCCCCACCGGCTTGAGCTGGTCAAAGAACTTGATGGTGTCAAGTATTATGACGACTCCTTCGGCACCACCCCCGAGGCTGCAATCGTCGCCATCCAGTCGTTCGAAGCCCCCAAGGTCGTCATATTGGGCGGTTCCGACAAAGGCGCCAGCTACGATGACCTGGGAGCAGCCGTCGCCCGTGGCAATGTCCGCAAGGCCCTGCTGATCGGCGAACAGGCCGGCCGCATCCAGGCGGCCCTCCAGCAGGCCGGCTTTACTGATGTTGTCCCCGGCGGCGACAACATGGCAGACATCGTCGCCAATGCCAGGGCGGCAGCGGAGCCCGGCGACGTCGTATTGCTGTCTACAGGCTGTGCCAGCTTCGATATGTTCAAGGACTACAAGGACCGGGCGCAGCAGTTCGCTGCAGCTGTACAGTCGTTGTAATCATCTGACAGGCGAGGTGTTAAAGACCTTGGCATAAAGTGAGCGAACGATATTTTCTTGTTTTTCCCCAGATGATGCATAGTGGTCTAGCCCCGGCGCCGCATTAACCTCAAGTATGCTATACGCGGCATCTCCGTCGGAAATATCTTCACACGCGATGTCTACGCCACAAAGTCGCAGATTGAAATTGCTTGCAATCATCGCAGCCAGATCAATCCACTCTGGAGCAACCGTCTCAGTAACATCTTCTGATGTTCCCCCGGCAGATAAATTCGATATGTCCGCCAATACAAGCCGGTCATCCTCATCCGGGATATAATTCAAATCTTTCCCCTGTTTATTTAGATGATCTAAAATTCTTAGGTCATCAACGATAATCTTAGTGTCTCTACCCTGTTCGATAAAGTCGGCCTGCAGTATATCCAAAAGCCTTCCGACACTGTCCTTGCCATTGCCTACTACCGATAGAGGCAGCCGCCGATACGCGCTGATCGCCTCCCCGTCCAGCGTAACTATACGGTAGTCCGGCATCTCAACCGGCTCTTCGACCATAGCTACGCGTATCTTGTTCTCCTCATACTTCGCAAATATATCCTCTAACTCTTTCAACTCCGTCGATCTTAAAGACATTCTTACCCTTCGAGCCATCTACGGGTTTAACGTAGACCGGGTAGCCCATCTCATTTTCAATATATTCACCTGCATCATCGGTAGTCTTGATTTCTGGTTTATTTTTCATACGAGTACTCGATCTCACCACTTCGGCCCACCACGGAAGCAGAAATTCCTGACCATCAGGGCAATTCACATCCATTGCCCTTAGCATGAATTTAGTATGTCCTTTGTCTTTTGCCAAATCACTCGCTGCGCTTGCATTCAGGCCTAAGTCATTACCGTAAGTAATCCGATGAGTCCCATTTTTGTATGAGATTCGCGAAACATAACCATATTCAGGTTCTACAATTACATCTGTTACATTCGTCAGTTCACCTTCATCAAATAATTTCAGAAGGCTGCGGGTGACATAGGGGTAATGGCTCGGTATGCTATCCTCGGGTGATATCCTACTCATTTCCTTCTTCCTCCTTTCTGCCACTTTACATGCTGCAAAAAGGGCGCAAATAGATCCTCTTCTACAGGTATCCTTAGTGATGCAAGCTCTTCCTCCGAAGGACCACGGGAAACAAATTCGGCCACTGTCACATCCCGCAGTAAGGCCAAAGGAGTTGATTCACTACCTTCACCCATCATAAGCACAGCGGCTGATGCGATACCACCGACTACGTCCGATTGGGACACTTCAAACGGCCGATCAAACAAGTCTGGAGTGCCGATATAATCACGTAAGGGCTTGAAGCCACTGAACGCCATCGCAACACCGGATACACCCCGCCTGAGCGGCCTACAGGTACTGTCGGTGATTACGACACCTAGTTCATCATTATTGAAGCGACCGCACAAATACTCTCTTACCTGATTCGCCGTTTCCTGGGCATCTTCAGGCCAAAGTACATACACATCCCCGGCGTTGGATTCATCAATTCCTGCATTTGGAATAAGGGTATCATCTGTGATTGTGAAATTAATCCCCCATTTGCTATCAGATTCAGGCATATAATAATCAGACTGCTCACGTACCAAAGCCTGTTTATCGGTCCCTTGCACAGGCGCAATACTTCCTTCGCATAGTGACACGACTTTAGAAGTAATTGCCAAGATACTCTGTGGCGGCATCTCAGTAATCGCAGTATCAAGCAGTTCAGTCAAAGTGCAGGACCGCGGGGTAATTCTCATAGTATGAATGGGCTCGATTATCATAGATTAATCCTTCTGTTCCAACTTATCATTTGCCTCTCCTGAGCGTTTCAGCCAGTTAACACCAATATACACTAAAGGTGTTTCAGCAAACGAAAATAGACATCGCAATATCCAATATGGCAAGAGTAAGCTGAAAATGAAGCTCAGATTTGCCGATAGAGAGTCTTTGGGTGCATAAAAGGCAAGGCTAAGAAACACTGCGGAGTCTATGAACTGACTCGCTATATTTGAGACATTATTCCTGAACCATAAGCCATATCGCATCATTCGCTGCTTCAATTTGCTGAATATTGCGACATCCAGGAACTCTGATACGGCGAAGGCGACGATGCTTGCTATACCAAATCTAATAGACGTACCAAATATTGTATCGTATGCCTTCTCAGTAGAGCTATACCTGCTTGATGGCGGCAGTGACGAGAACAGTAAGGCCGCGACAAGTAGCATAGCTATGATAATCAGGCCGAACCTCACTAATTTCCGAGCCGATTCTTTACCGTAAACCTCCGTGATGACATCGGTGATTGTGAAAAGTAATGGAACGACAAAGATTGCAACACTCGCATTCAGAGTCAGCCAACTAATATTAACTATGTTAAATGTCTTCCCGCCCATCAGCTCGGAGACGATGATACAGAATATATAGAGACCGACTAATACGTATGGGCGATCATTTTTAGACATCAGAAAACCTCACGTTACGTTAGTTTGAGACATACTAACTGCGTAAGATGAATCCTGACCAAGTAGTAAGATGTTTATTGATCATCATGACTGTGCTCCCTCTTTTGGAACTTGAATATAGCAAGCATATAGTACGTAGCCCATCGGCGTCAACTTTTGTCGACCGCATAGGCTACGAGAAGCGTACCACGTTCATTGAGCTGCGTCACGGACAGGAGGTTACAGCGGATATCTGCACTTCCAGCTGCAAGCAAGCCGGTGCCACCTGCGAATAAGACAGGTTCGATGGTGATCAAGATCCGGTCGACTAATCCGGCTTCCAGAAATGCTGTGTTCAATTCGCCGCCGCCGAGAAGTAATACATCGTAATCGTGGCGCGACCTACGCAGTTCTGCTAACAGGTCAGATGGTGACAAGTCGGAGAATTCCAGCATGCCGGTAGCCTCCAGACTGGCGTAGCTGCCAGGCGTTCGGGTAACGACGATTCGAAGCGTACCGGGCTGGGGTTTGGGAAGTACTGCTTCATACGTCTTCCTGCCCATGATGAGGATGCGGTGATCGGCAACGACTTTCTTGAAATGCCGGAAATCTTCCGATGAAGCCCAAGTAGTGTCATGTGACTCATCTCCTGAGGTAATCTTTCCGTTGATGGATATGACATCGATCATCGTGACCATCATGATGCTAGCTCCGTCGTCCGTGTTGTAATAACCCGCCGTAGCTCCGCTATGACAGCTTGTTCCGGCTGCAACACGAGCGCCCGGCCGGCAGCCAACTGCCGTATCTCGGTTTCGATCCAGTGATAATGGGTACAACCGAGTACGAGGACATCGGCCTGTCCGGCGAGTACTGCTTCGAGGCGTCCGGCGATTTTTGACTCGTCTACCTTGCTTTGTTCGATCATGGCAGCCCAATCACCGCAATCCGGTTCCAGTACGGTGATGCCGGCCGCATACGTCTCCTTTAGCCAATGATAGCGCGGACTGGCTAGCGTCGCCGGCGTGGCACAGACAGCGATGACACCAGATTTCGTGAGCGACACGGCAGGTTTGACCATCGGCTCCATGGCCACGAGGGGCGTATCTGGAAACCGCGCTCTCAGCTGGGTGATAAGCGTCGTCGACACGGTGTTGCATGCAACGACGATTATCTGACAGCCTGCAGATATCATCTCCTCAAAAATCGGTACCACGAAGCTGAATATCTGCTCCGGCGTGCGTATGCCGTAGGGGACATGTTCCTTGTCCTCGCGCAGCAGTACCTCATGCTCAGGAAGAGCCTTACTGATGGCTTGAGCGACAGACAGTCCGCCGACGCCGGAATCAAATACGCCGATTTTCATGCGCGACAGCCCATCTTTCATCGTCCGCTTCAAGATCAAATGGCACATATTCGTCAACGACAGCCCGCAGTGGTATGTCCCCCAGGCTCAGGCGCTCTGATGGATTGCCGCGTTCCCAGCCTACGATGACCGCCTTGGCCTTTTCACCTATTTGATCAATGTCGAGCATCCGTTGGAGGCTGCCCCTAGTGGTCGTAACGTCCTCGAACAGTATCACATGATCACTCTTTTCAAGTGTTTCCCTGGCACCAGAACCAAATTCGATATCACCAGGCTGCCCACCCCTGCGAAGCTTGAGACAGCAGAGGCCGACGCTCCGGGCAATGTGCCCACCCAGCACATTTGCTCCATCAGGCACGGGAACGATTATGGTCTTTTCACAACTTACCAGCTTCCGGTATTCGCGCGCCCGCCAGCTCGCTTCTGCTACAAAGCGCCAATACACATCAGGATTCATCCGGAGACGCTCAAAATCAAGTTTGTTATTTGATGCCACGCCGCTTGCGTGCGGCCCTTCAAACGGCACTAAGCAGGTCTGGAGGATTTCGTCCCGCGTAGACTTCATACGGCTCTTTTTTCTGCTGCGTCACGGGCCGCCCGGATGACGTTGTCGAAGAGCGCACATATCGTCAGCGGACCGACGCCGCCTTTGGTCGGTGTGATAGTCAGATCGTCGCGGTCATAGACAGCCGCGTCCAAGTCTCCAACCGTCTTCCCCTGCTCGCCGGCAACACCGGCATCGACAACGACGGCGCCCTGTTTGATCATATCCGACGTAACAAGTCCCGGCCGGCCGGTCGCGGTCACGATGATGTCCGCCGACAGACAGGTTGCAGCCAGGTCAGCCGTCTTGCTGTCAGCTACTTCGACGTCGATGCCCGATGCCAGCAGCATCCGCTCCAGTGGCGCACCCACCAGCTTGCCACGGCCTACCAGGACGACATGTTTGCCCCGGAGTTCGACGTTGTATCCAGCCAGCAGCCATAATATCGCCATAGGGGTCGCCGGGTCGTACACCGCCCGTGCACCGAGCGCATCGACATCCTTCGCAGGGTCGACTGCATCGACGATAGCGTCCGTCTGAGCCGGATCCTCGAGTGGCAGCTGCACGATGATACCGTGCACCGAATCGTCGGCGTTCAGCTCTGCGATCGTCTGCAGCGCTTTTGACTGCTTGACACGGTGGATGTCGACGTCGATCAAGATATCGCCGCCGTAACGGTTCTTCATGCGCATATAGACATCGATGGCCGGATGCTCGATAGTCACCACAATAGCCAGCTTCGGCGCGGTGCCATGAGCCTGCCGCAGTGCCCGCACCTGCTTGGCCTGCCGTTCCTTAATAAATTCAGCCAGTTCGCGGCCATCCAATATCTTCATAGCAGTAATTGTAACAGATACGGCCTCCTAACCCGCCCCGCACCCTTAAGGCTTGCCAAAACAGAGGTATTTTGCTAAAGTAACACCGTTGCTACATTCAAAAGACGCTTCGCTCGCGTCTACAAAATATGCTACTAGCATATTTAGGGGCCAGTAGCTCAGCCCCGCTGCGCAGCAGCAAGTCGGAATAAGAGCACCCGTGCTCTGGCCGGCTGTCGCAGAGCCGATTCTTGAGATGTACCTCAAAAAAACAATAATCTACCCGGGCCAGTAGCTCAGCCGGTTAGAGCACCTGCCTCTTAAGCAGGGTGTCGAGGGTTCGAGTCCCTCCTGGCCCTCCATATAAAAAGTCCCAGTGCATGCTGGGGCTTTTTATATGGCATGAGCGAGCGGACTCGAGCCGTCGACACCCCTTGGGGGTGGAGACGGGCGAGAATTGCCGGTGGCAATCCGAGTTATCAGCAGCCTTGCGAGCGTGACGCTGCAAGCGGCACGTTGCCGAGCAAGAGAAATGATGACTCGAGTCCCTCCTGGCCCTCCATATAAAAACACCTATCCTCGCCGATAGGTGTTTTTATATGGCATGTCAGATGACTGACGAACGGGTTCGGTCGTTAGTCACAGGCCCCGGCGCAGCGGACGGCTGGATTAACGTGCGCTGCGCCTCCTGGCCTTCCAAGAATAAGGAATGTAGACCTCATTCATTTGAAGTCTTTTGTTATAGTGAGGAAATGAATAAGAAAAACATTGTTATTGTTCTCATATTGTTAGCAACAATAGCAGCAAGCATATTAACATTTTTGAACATCAATAAGGGCAACGAGCATTTAACTGATAGGGAAATCAAAGCCAAATACTGTCACATGACTGCCGACGTGCGAAAAACTGACGTTTATTGTCAGAATCCTGAATTGTACCGCCAGCACATAAGATACAAGAGCGTCATCCAGGAATAGGCAGATTTCCCTGACCTTGCTTCAATTATAGTTCCAACAGAGTCTATGATAGCCCTTCCGAAGAGCCCATTATCTGCTATCATATGAGCCAAAGGGAGCAATCATGGTAGACATTGATGAAAATTGGCTGACAGGACTAGGCGTGATCACTACAGGCGAAAAAGAGGCCGACGAATTGCTCGACATTATAGATGAGGAACTGGAAATCAGGGTTGGAACGAAGGTCATAGGCAGTATGAGCCCCGAACAGCTCAAGGAATTTGAGAAACTTGACGAAGACAAGCGTGAAGCCTTTGTCGAAAAGGTATTCCCGGAATACGACACTGTCGTCACGCAAGAATACAACTTCATCGGCTATCAGATTACTAAATCCAAAGATAAGGTAGCGCTCATCCGCAGCTGGGCCGCCTAATCCCGAATCGAGACCTTAATAGTAGCTGTTGTCCTCTTAGCCGCCCCTCCTGGCTTGCATAAAGGTATGACCCTCCAAGCAAAAGCATTATAAGACTTCTTCTGAAGTCTTTTTGTTATGATATAACCCATGCACCAACCCAAACTAATCATACTGAGGGGTCCATCTGGCTCCGGAAAGAGTACCATCTCGAAGATCCTGTTTGAAAATGCCCAGAAGAAGGCAGCACTTATAGAACAGGATCATTACCGCTTTATATTTAAGCCGGCGGGCGGTGGTGGTAAGGCAAACTCTGCCACGATACATAAGATGATTAAGAGCGACACTATCATAGCGCTTGCCGACGGATACGATGTAATACTCGAGGGAATACTGGGCGTTACATCTTATGACAAAGTACTAGAAGACATATTTGCCGCTCACCCAGACAACAACTTCTTGTACTACTTTGATATTAGTTTTGAAGAGACCGTCAAGCGACACGCAACCCGTACAATTACACAAGGTAGCGGTTTTACCGAAGAGGACATGCGCGAATGGTATCCAGCGTCACGTATATCAGATACATTTACCGAGCAGATTATTTCCGAAACATCCTCCATTGATGACACAGTCGCTACAATACTGTCTGATTCTGGATTATAGTACCGATCGAGCCGTCGACACACTACATTTTTGTATTGGTGGGGACGGATGAGGATTGCCGGTGACAATCCGAGTCATCAGAGACCTTTTGTTTTAACGATCAATAGCTACAATAGACTACATGCATTACTACGTCGTCGGTGTAAATGGCTCTGGCAAAACCAGCCTCCTTAAAGCAATCTCAGATAAGACAGATATCGACATCATTCATGGAACGAGTGAATTAATGAATTATCTAGAAATTCCAGGTGACTATTCAGCCTTACGCGCAATGAATCAGGATGACGTACTGGAAAGATGGGGCGAAACGGCAACTAACCTTGCCACTGACTACGGCGACAAACCTTTTCTGCTCGATACGCATATCATGAACCTCACAAATGGAAATATCGTACGGAGAGATGGTGACTGGATTGCCAGGTATGACGTACTAGTGCTCGTACACGCCGAACCTTCCATCACCTTGTCAAGAATCGAACAGGATATCGGCAAAGACAGGGCATTATTCCCTAGCAACATCAATAATAGACAAAAACTCGAACTACTACAAAAATACCAGCAGGAGACCGAGAAATTATTTAATGTACTAACCGATAAGTACAATCTACCCTCTCTCGTTATTGACAATAGCGGCAGCATTGCTCAGAGTGTAAATGCGTTTATTCATTCGCAAGTCTATAGATAGCTTACCGCTCAGGCTGACTGATAAAAGTTCCAAGTACGTCTACGATGGCTAGATTAATCAGTCCCGATCCGACGATACCCACGGCCAACTAATTATTTGCTATGATAGTTCCATGGTAAAATACGATTTCTTCATCGCTGGACGCTGGCGGAATAAGGACAATATAAGGCCAGTGCTTGATGCGGTGAGGGCCAGTGGCAGGACCGCCTACTGCTTTATCGAGAATACATACGAAGATGAAAAGCTTTCGTTCAATGCAGACAGCCAGGAGGACATAGAAGCTTCGATGCTGGCTTCGGAGACCATGGCCCAGAATGACCCAATGATCCGAAAAATCTTTGAAAATGACATACATGGAGAGAGGAATTCAGCCAACTTCCTGCTGGTGTTTCCTGCTGGTATAGCCGGACATATTGAAGCAGGAGTTGCATATGGAATGGGCAAAACATGCTATGCCATCGGTAAGCCGGAGAAAACCGAGACCTTATACTGCATCTTTGACAAGGTATTTCCCGATATTCGAGCACTTCAGGAATGGCTGGGAGCTAATTGATCATGGATGAACTCTGGCAATTGTACGATGAGCAAGGCTGTGCGCTTGAGGGCGAAGGAGCAACCAAGGACGACACCTTCAGCAAGGGGCTGCTGCATGGTGCTTCACATGTCTGGATTTGGCGGAGCACCCAAGACGGCAATATAGAAATACTCGTCCAGAAACGAGCAGCTGATAAGCGTACGTGGCCTAATCGTTATGACATTTCAGCAGCAGGACATATCGACCTTGGCGAGGATCCCTTGACTACTGCCCTCCGTGAAACCGTAGAAGAAATCGGGCTAACTGCGGACAAAAAACAGCTAAGATGCTTCGGGGTATTCAGGGCATATCTGATTACAGATAATGGATCCAGAGAGAATGAATTCCAATGGCTATATCTCCTGGAGCTATCAGAAGACACACCTCTTACGCTACAGACATCAGAGCTTGAATCAGTAGAATGGGTGTCACTGGACACCTTTAAGACAAGCTTCTCAAGCAGTCAGTTTGTTCCCCATGGTGAGGCCTATTACAATTCAGTTGTGGCAGCTGTTGAGCTAGCAAATAAATAGAGTCCTGAGGTTAAACCATTTCCAGCAAGACTAACTATGGCGAGAGTGGGCGGAATCAAGTCCTCCAGAACCTCCACGCATAAGCTTCATCAAAAGACTTCCATTCTCAGAAGTTTATTTGTTGCCCTGTTATACTGGGTTACGATGAAACCAAAGTATAAGTACATTCTAGCAACCCTCCTGATTATTACAGCTGCTGCACTCGGTTCGTATTTTCTTAGCACTCAAAAGTCAAACACAACAAACAGCACTTCACTTGAACAGCGACAAAAAGAATTTGTCGAATATGTAGATACTATTAACTAGTTTCAAAACTCACAGCCCATACCACAAAAAACGGGTAGCATACCTTTGCGCTTAAACAAGAGGAGGTGCTACCCATGAAACATGCTACGTTCTTTTTAACTGCGGCACAATATGCCTGGCTTGCCCAGGCCCT
>DASVRP010000008.1:0-181282 GCA_036388555.1 Saccharimonadales bacterium (SeqCode) | reverse complement strand
TTCTGACCTGCACGAATGGCGTAATGATATGGGTACTGTCTCAACGAAGAGCTCGGTGAAAGTGCATTGACGGTAAAGATGCCGTCTGTCCGCAGCAGGACGAAAAGACCCCGTGCAGCTTTACTACAGCTTGACATTGGACCGGGTCGTAATATGTGTAGCATAGGTGGGAGACTTTGAAGCTTGGGCGCTAGCTCAGGCTGAGTCACCAGTGAAATACCACCCTTATTACGATCTTGTTCTTACCGGGACCACAAAATGTATTTGAGATTCCTATTGGTATCGACGCACTCCAATTCCCGCGCAAAGGGAAAAAGAGCAGCCCGAGACTTCGGCTCCGCCGAAGCCCGGCGCGTTGAGAGAAAACCGTAGGTTGTCTCTCAAATACGTCTTCTGGTTCCGGGACCGTGTCTGGTGGGTAGTTTAACTGGGGCGGTTGCCTCCTAAAGAGTATCGGAGGCGTTCAAAGGTTGGCTAGGTTCGGATGGAAATCGAATCGATAGTGCATACGCATAAGCCAGCTTGACTGTGAGGCCCACAAGCCGAGCAGGGACGAAAGTCGGAGTAAGTTTTCCGTTGTCAGTACATTTGTACAAGAGTGTGGTATCGACAACGCTATCGGATAAAAGTTACGCCGGGGATAACAGGCTTATAGCGCCCAATAGTTCACATAGACGGCGCTGTTTGGCACCTCGATGTCGGCTCATCTCATCCTGGAGGGGGAGCACCTTCCAAGGGTCCGGCTGTTCGCCGGTTAAAGAGGTACGTGAGCTGGGTTCAGAACGTCGTGAGACAGTTCGGTTTATATCCGCTGTGGACGATAGGAAATTTGAGAGGATTTGCCCCTAGTACGAGAGGACCGGGGTGAACGCACCGCTGGTGTACGGATTGTCATACCAATGGCATTGTCCGGTAGCTATAGTGCGGACTAGATAAGCGCTGAAAGCATATTAAGCGCGAAACTAACCTCAAGATTAGATTTCCCCATGATCCCCCAGAAAGACTATCTGGTTGATAGGCGCAAGGTGGAAGTGCAGTAATGCATGCAGCCGAAGCGTACTAATAGGGACATTGACTTTTTACGTTCTCTGATTCGTCCCGGGCCGTCAGGATACTTGTATCCCTAACGCGCGGTGCTGGATCAGAGAAGTACAATTTGACTAGTTATTGGTGCTTATCACACCACGTTTGTTACCGTTTATTTCGAATCTTTAACACCGTGCCATTTGTATCCATTATGGACACCGTTTCGACTTCACCCTTCGCTTCCTGCCAGGGCTGAGTCGCATCGGTGCCCATAGCGCGAGGGAAACACCTGTACCCATTCCGAACACAGCAGTTAAGCCTCGTAGCGGTTACAATACTTGGGTTTCGAACCTTGGGAAAATAGCACGGTGCCGAATTATACATAAGCCATCCTTAACGGGGTGGCTTTTGTCTTACCTAAGGCTAGGCACCGTGCTATTTTCCCAAAGGGAAAACTATCAAAATTGCCGGGCGGGCAAAGATATCTTTGCCCGCCCTTGGGGTGTCGAATTATAACAAGCTCTCCTAACAGGAGGGTTTATTTCCTTTGGTAAGATTCCAATAAGTTATAATAACTCTTATGTTTAGGAAGAGTCAGTGGATCGCACGTCAACGGGTAGTAATAGCCGTATGCTGTTCACTATTCTTGATACGTGGCTCATTATATCTATATTCGACTCAAGCTGCGACGCCAGCCCTGCAGGCTGAGTCTGAAGCGGGAAATCTTAATCTGCCTGCCGCCAAGGTAACCGACCAAGCGCTTCCGGAGGCCAGAACGTAAGATTTGCAAATCCTACGCAGACGGGCAGGGTACGATGGTCCGGCATGGCGATAGCCGGCCATCGTCTACGGGTCATGAGCGACACGGCACTAGCCCAGAATATGGACCAGATGAAGGCTGCCGGGGAACTGGGCGACCACACATTAAGCATAAAGGGATTGACACCGGCTCGCCATGTAGTAAAATGCTAGGTAAGTCATATTAAAAAAATATAAAAGAGCAGCATGAAATACAAGAAAATCAGCGAAATCATTTCTCATCTACAAAGTATGAGGTTTCATAAAGCATTCGGATTCGCGCTGGCGTTTCTGGTAGTTGGTTCGATGGCAGCACTGGGTGCGAACCACGTCAATGACAGTAGCGCGGCTACCGGCGGTACATTATATGTATCACCAGCTTCATCAAGCGTCACCAGCGGATCCAACTTCACCGTCGCAGTCCGCGCGACCAGCGGAACGAATGCGATCAACGCTGTTCAAGCATCGTTGACCTATAATCCAAGTCAGCTGCAGTTCGTCAGTGTCTCTGAAGGTACTGCATTCCCGACCGTCGCTGCTACCAACACTGCGACTGCCGGCATCATCCGGATCGCCCGTGGTACCGCTCCCAATACGACCGTCACCGGTGATCAGGTCGTCGTATCGGTCACATTCAAGGTTCTGGCTGCTTCCGGCACGACCAGTGTCGCATTTGATGCTCCTTTCTCGAACATCGCCCTGGCTGCTGACGGCACCAACATGCTGTCCAGCACCACCGGCGGAACCTACACCGTCCAGGGTACCGGCTCGACAAGCAATACATTATATATAGCTCCAGCAACGGGCAATCAGGCTGCAGGCTCGACCTTCACGGTCGCCGTCCATGAGAATAGTAACACTAATCCGATCAATGCCGCCCAGGCGTCACTGACCTACAACGCCAGCCAGCTGCAATTCGTCAGCATCACGGAAAGCGCTTCGTTCCCGACCGTTGCCGCTACCAGCACATCAACTCCAGGCCTGATCCGTGTCGCCCGCGGCACAGCGTCCAATACTTCAGTAACCGGTGACAAGACTCTCTTCTCCGTAACATTCCGGGTACTTGCTACCTCAGGCACGACCAGCCTGGCGATCGACCCAGCTTTCTCGAACATCGCCCTGACGGCAGACGGCAGCAACATCCTGTCGACGACAGCCGGTGCTACGTACACCGTGCAGTCAGCATCTTCCGGTTCTGCGTCTCTCTCACTGACGCCAGCCAGCGGCACCTTCGAGCAGAACTCTACAGTCTCAGTCGTCATCAAAGCGACCAGCGCGACTGCCCGCCTGCTGACCATCCAGTCCGTCCTCAACTACCCGGCTTCACAGCTGCAGTACCTGAGCACGACTGAAGGCAGCGTCTTCACGACTGCACAGCGCACTAATACTTCGACAAGCGGCGTCATCGACCTTATCCGCAACATCCCTGGCGGCGGCACGGGTGTCACTGGTACCAACGACGTCGTCACAGTCAACTTCCGTGTCATCGGTAGCTCCGGCACAGCGGCTATCAACTTCGCATCGACATCAGGTATCTATGATGACAGCGGCACGGGCGCCAATGTCCTGGGCGGCACGACCGGTGCGAACTACTCACTCGGTTCAGTAGCGGCTCCAGCACCAGCTGTCAGCTCTATCAGCCCGACCAGCGGTTCGACTGCCGGCGGCACGACAGTAACGATCAATGGATCAAACTTCATCAGCGGCGCAACCGTCAGCTTCGGCGGCACGGCAGCATCAAATGTCGTCTATGTATCCAGCACCCAGATGCGGGCAAATGCTCCTGCACGGACAGCCGGCGGTGCAGGTGTCCGGGTAACGAACCCAGACGGCCAGTCGAACTCCAACCAGCCGACATTCACCTATGTCGCACCAGCTCCTTCTATCAGCGTTGTCGCTCCGACGGCCGGTCCGACTGCCGGCGGTACGATCATCACGATCACCGGTACCAACTTCGTCAACGGCGCGACTGTCACTGTCGATGGCGCGACCGCCAGCTCAGTCGTCTTCGTCAGCTCGACGACGATGCGGGCAACCACTCCTGCCCATTCAGCCGGCAGCGCATCGGTCACGGTACGCAACCCTGACTCCCAGTCAGCTACCCGCTCTAGCGCCTTCAACTACCTGATGCCTGGCGACGCCAACAATGATGGCCGCGTCAACGCTATCGACCTCTCAATCCTGGTCACACACGATTCCGAAAACTACCCGGCAGCAGACTTCAACGGTGACGGCACCGTCGGATCGGCTGACCTGGCTATCCTCATCGGCAATTGGACCTGGTAGGGAATACCCCTGCCAGATGCCCGCGGTGGAGCGGGCAAGGGTAGGTGTGGGACGATTGTCCCGGTAGGCATAAACTGTTTGACGATGTTGTGAAAAAGCTTATACTTATGTTAGATATTTAACACAGGCGTTTTCCATGATTGACAACAAACAGGTGCAAAAAATAAACCGCATGCTGCGCAAGCAGATAATCCAGAAGTTCAGCGTCTTGGCTGTCGCGCTGCTCGTCGTCGGTACGGTCGCCTACTTCGGTACGCATCAAAATGGATCAAGCTCTGCATCGAGCATCGGTGTCCTGTCGGTTGACCCGGCATCGGCGTCACTTGTGCGGGGGGCGACCGTTTCTGTCGCTGTCAATATGGACAGCGGCACCGACCCAGTCAATGCCGTCCAGGCGTCTCTGACCTACGATCCGCAGCAGCTGCAATACTACAGCATGAGCGAGGGTACTGCTTTCCCGATCGCCGCCGCTACCAGCACAAGTACCCCGGGTGTGATACGCGTAGGCCGGGCGACCACGGCTGGAGCACCTGTCACAGGCAGTAACCGCGTGGTCACGATAGTATTTACCGTCGTCGGAAGCAGCGGTACGACCTCGCTATCGTTCGAACCGTCGACCTCGTTCATCGTACGCAGCACTGATAATGTGAATGTCCTGACCTCGACGACCGGCGCTACGTACAGCGTCAAGCTGCCGGCACCAGTTATCAATACGGTTAATCCTACGTCCGGCCCGGCCTCTGGCGGTACGCAGATCACACTGACAGGTCCCGATATCCGATCGGGGGCTTCGATTACGATCGGCGGCAATCCAGCTACGGATGTAAGCTTCATCCCTTCGCTTCCGGTCGTCGGTGGGTCATCGGCACTGACATTTACGGCGCCGCCGCATGCTGCCGGTCCGGTCACGATCATCGTCACTAACACTGACGGTCAGTCAGCCAGCAGGGCGGATGCCTTTACCTATGTTGCGCCTGCACCGACTGTTACCTCTATAGCTCCCGCCAGCGGCCCGCTGGGCGGCGGCAACACGATAACGATCACCGGAACGAACTTCGCCAGCGGTGCCACTGTCCGGATGGGCGCGGCTACCGTATCGGGCGCCAGTGTCGTCTATATGGGGCCGACCAGCCTGACCGTCACCGTTCCGTCAGGATCGGCTCCCGGCGTGGTCGGCGTATCTGTCGTCAACCCCGACGGCCAGACCGGGTCGAGGGATGGTGCGTACACCTATACCGCTCCGGCACCGGTTGTCTCGGCTGTCTCTCCGGTCAGCGGCACGACGGCAGGCGGCACGCGGATCACCATAGCCGGCGCGAACTTCGTCAATGGCGCGACAGTCTCTGTCGGTGGCGCCGCTGCGACCGGAGTCGTATACGGCTCTGCTACGTCGATATCGGCATTGGTACCTGCCAGGTCAGCCGGCGCGGTCACCGTAGCTGTTACGAACCCTGACGGCCAGTCAGCTACAAAGGCGAATGCCTTTACCTACGTGAATCCGGTACCTACAGTGAGCACTATCTCGCCTCTGACCGGCTTCATCACCGGCGGCTCGACGGTCACGATAACCGGCACCGGCTTCCTGCCGGGTGCGACGGTGACCTTCGGTCCGACACCAGCCGCCAGCGTCAGCTACGTCTCATCGACCACACTGAACGTCGTCACGCCTGTCGGCACACCCGGCGCCAAGGAAGTGATCGTCACCAATCCTGACGGCCAAGTGACCGGTGGTACCACGCCGCTGTTCATGTACCTGTCGAATCCTGGCGATGCAAACCACGACGGCCGCGTCAACGCCATCGACCTTTCGATCCTCATCACCCATGATGCTGAGAACTATCCGCCTGCCGACTTCAACGGTGATGGGACCGTCGGTTCGGCCGACCTGGCAGTGATCATCGGCCGCTGGACCTGGTAAACTGCAGCGGTCCGACCCCTGTAATTGAAATATTCCGTAAGCAGTATGAGATATCTTACAGCAGGGCATAAGCTTTATGCGGTATTGTTACTGTAAGTTCGAGGGACAAGCAACAGAAGCCCTGGACCGTAACCATACAGGAGGACTACATATGGCTGGAACACGATCTGGCGGTGAAGCTGCTGCAGCAACCAACAAGAAGAAATACGGACCCGATTTTTACGCACGCATCGGCGCAGCCGGCGGCAAGAAGGGCCGCAGCGGCGGCTTCGCAGCCGGCAAGGAAGGCCGTGAGCGCGCCCGCAAATATGGCGCCATCGGTGGACGCCTGAGCCGCCGCGGCAAGTCCGATTCCGAAAGCGAAGCAGCCTAGGAGTCTGACGGATACCACCGTACACAGGGCCTTCCTATCCCGGGAGGGCCCTTTTCTTGTATCGTGCTTGTAATTATAGTTGACAACTAAACAATAGCGTGATATCATAAGTATAGTTTCGAAATAGTGACTGAGGGTTCCCGGTGCAAGCCGGGGCCCTTTTTTGCGTTTCGATACGCTTATTAATCAACGGAGGTTTACAGCATGGCTGGAACTAAAGCTGGCGGCGAAGCTGCTGCCAAGACGAACAAGAAGAAATACGGTGCTGACTTTTACGCCAAAATCGGCGCAAAGGGCGGCCGCCTGGGCCGCACCGGCGGCTTCGCTGCTAACCGCGAGCTCGCCCGCGCTGCAGGTGCCAAGGGTGGACGGATCAGCCGCCGCACCAAGAAGACTGAAGAATAAATAGCTTAAGCTTATTCTCGGCTAGATTATCCCGGATACGAAAGTATCCGGGATTTTTTATATCGATGGCGCGTATAATTGTAGGTATGAGGAGAACACACTACGAACTCGGGGTGAACATGCACCGGCCGCCAGCGGTCTTGGGCAGCCTTGCCAGGTGGCAGGCCGCCGTCTTGACCGCCATCGTACTGTTACTCGGGGCAGGGTATGCCGGCGTCCTGCCCGGTGTCGGCACGGCAGGTGGCTCCGGCGCAGGCCAGCGCGCGGACGTTACCGACACCTCCGCCGCCGACCAGGCCCGCAAACAGAAGCGTCCGGCGACATCCGGCAGGGCCCAGAACGTCACCGGCCGCAGCAGCCTGAAAGTCAAAGCGCCGGTGTCCCGGATACCATCTGCCCGCCCGTCAGTATCTGTCACGACCGTCCTGCAGCCTTCATCGCCCATGTCTTCACCACAGACATCAGCCATGGCTCCAGCACCCTCAGGAGCTATCTCGTTGGCACGACAACCGGCAAGCGGAACGATCGCAGTTGCACCGACGGTCCTCCCCCTAGTTGACCCGCCTGAGACTCCCGCTGTAGCTTCAGCTGGCCCGAATGCCCAGCAGTCAGCTCCCACGCCTGTCATCACGTCATCTGTCACCATCGCTGTGACTGATCCGGCGTTACCCTCCATACAATTGCCGGCGGTCACCGCGCGGCCAGATCTGAACGATCCTGCCAAGAAGGACATAACCATGCAGCTGGTATCGAGTGCCGAGAACTCATCGCTTAACTGGAAAGGGCAGTACGGCTATATCGAGGACATCCGGGATGGGCGCGGCTATACCGCGGGTATCATCGGGTTCTGTTCCGGCACGGGCGACATGCTCGAGCTGGTGCGCTACTATACCAAGCTGAATCCGCGGAACAGCCTGGCCAAATATCTGCCGGCTCTCCAGAAGGTGAACGGCACGGCGTCACATGACGGCCTCGACCCGAGTTTCGTCGAAGAATGGAGTACTGCAGCCCGTGACCCGCTGTTCCAGAAGGCTCAGAACGACGAGCGCGACCGGGTCTACTTCAATCCGGCAGTCAAGCAGGCCAAGGATGATGGCCTGCATGCCCTCGGCCAGTTCATCTATTATGACGCCATCGTCATGCACGGGCCTGGCAATACGCCGGTCAGCTTCGATGGCATCCGGGCGACGGCCATGCAGAAAGCCAGGACGCCAGCCCAGGGCGGGGATGAGACTGCATACCTTCACGCCTTCCTGGATGCCCGTGCAGCGGCCATGAAGACCGAAGCCGCCCATGACAACGTCGACCGCGTCGAGACCGCCCAGCGCGTCTTTCTAGCGTCCGGCAACCTCGACCTACAGACGCCGCTGAACTGGAGAGTGTACGGCGACAGTTATTCGATCAAGTAGCTTTGAGGCGGACATCGGCACATTTTACCCCCGGAAGTGCGCTCTACAGGTTACCGCCTTTGTATCCAAAGGGGCAATCCTGTGGCGCTAGCAACCCTTCCGGATCCAAAATGTGCTGATGTCTGTATCTCTAGCGGCGGTGCTGGAGGGCGAAGACCGCGGCAGTCTGTTTGTGCTGTGCCCGGCGGTAGGCCCGGCAGAAGCGGGAAGGGCTGACGTGCCAGCGGGTGTGGCAGTTGAAGCAGCGGTAATGGCTGCTGGCGTCGGCCTGCAGGCATTGGGTGCCGCAGCCGGGGCAGACTGAGCGGCGGTACAGCCAGTCGCGGTAGGTGTCCAGGCAGTCCTGGACGTACTCGTCATCAATAACCATGTCATATTCCTTGGCGACGGTGTGGGCGTGGTTCCAGGCGGCGACTTCCAGGTGTAGCAGTTCGATATCTGCGCTGTAGGCAGAATGGCCGAGCAGGGCATGGCTCGTCTCGTGCAGGAGCGACCACTGGCCAGGGGATTCAGCTATCTTGGACTTGTCATAAAATATCTCGGCAGTCTCAGGGCACCAGTAGAATGATGTCGCAGCCACGAATTTCAGGGCAGGATGGGCCACTTCCAGCCGGCGTACCAAATCTGACATAGGCTAGCGTCTTCTCCGTGAAGCAGTGTCGTGCGCGGTAGTATGTCCGTAGACCTGCTTGGCGAGGTCATAGCAGCCGAACAGGACGGCATCATCCGGCCGTTCGGCGGCTTTGATGGGCGGAATCGGTACCAGGGGCGTCTCGTACTTTTTGAGCTCAGCCGACAGGTACTTGCGGTAGCGCGGATAATAGCGGCCGACACTGCCGCCGATGATGATGATATCCGGCTCAGTCAGGGCGATGAGCTGTATCAGGCCGCCGCTGATATCCCGGGCGATGGCTTGCCAGGTCTTCTCGTCGTCGATGTCCTTGGCCATCTTGCCGTAGCGGCGGACGATCGCACTGCCCGAAGCGAAACTTTCCCAGGTGACGAGCTTGTCACGGTGTTCGATGATCATCTGCCCGGCTTCGCTGCCGGCGAACGTCTCATCGATGACGCCGTCAACGACTATACCGGCGCCGATACCCGTGCTGACGGTGATGTAGAGGACTTTGCTGATGTGCTTCACGAGCATCGCTTCTGACAATGCTGCCAGGCTTGGATCGTGTTCCAGGGCGACAGGGCTGTGCAGGATTTTCTCGACATCATGGACGATCGGAACATCTTTCCAGGGCAGGTTACCGAAGACCCGGCCTATGCCGTGCTTGCGGTCAATCCGGCCCGGAACGGCGACGCCGGCGGCATGGAAATCTTTGGCATCAAGCCCACCGATAACCTCACGTAGCTGATCCAGGAAGGCTTCATACCACTTCGGCGTGGCGAATTTGACCTTCTGCTGTATGACGCCGTTGTCATCCAAGCTGGCTACCAAAGTCTTCGTTCCCCCGATGTCGATACCCGCATACATACTAGCCGTATAATACCACACGCTGGATCGGGGTGTCGGCTTTATCCACTGTTTTCATGACTGAATCCAGTGTCGATGCAAGCTGATTGCCGACAGAGTAGACGTATCCCCTGATAAGGGGTATAATTGATATAATCTTACAGATAGCGGGAACTGGCGGCGACAGCAGGCCGGAGGCCCGGGTCTGAAGAAATACACTACGAAGGAGGCACTTGAAAAATGCCAACAACTACAACTAATACACTAACTATGGACGAACTGCTTGCGCAGTCCGACGTCAAACAGCTCGAGGCTGGCGACGTCGTCGAAGGGGTTATTACTTCGGTCAAGAAGCACGAGATGTGGATCGACCTGGGCGCCCGGGGTGTCGGAGTCGTCATGCGCCGCGAAATCGGCCATTCTACGCCGGGCCAGCCGCTTGATATCGGCTCGACCATCACGGTCAGCGTCATCGACCCTGAGATGGACGAGGGCTACGCCCTCCTCAGCATGAAGCGGGCCGCCAAGGACCGTGGCTGGGACGAGCTGCAACGCGTCTTCGACGACGGTGAAGTCGTCGAGATCATGCCGTACGACGCCAACCGCGGCGGACTGCTGGTCGAGCTGGAAGGTATCCGCGGATTCCTGCCTGTCTCACAGCTGGCAGCCGGCCACTACCCACGCGTTTCCGGCGCTGACAAGGACGAGATCCTGCAGAAGCTGAACGCCCTGGTCGGACAGACATTGCGTGTCCGTATCCTGGACGTCAGCCGCCGCGACAACAAGCTGATCTTCTCTGAGAAGGAAGCGGTCAAGGGTGACATGCAGGCCCGTCTGACCGGCCTCAAGGTCGGCGATGCTGTCGAAGGTGTCGTCACCGGCGTCATCGACTTCGGTGCGTTCGTCAACGTCGACGGTATCGAAGGTCTGATCCACATCTCAGAAATCTCCTGGGAACGTGTCGATGACCCGCGCAACTACGTCAAGGTCGGTGACACCGTCAAGGCGAAGATCATCGCCATCGACAAGGACCGCCTGAGCCTCAGCCTCAAGCAGATGAGCGACGACCCGTGGCTCTCTGAAGTCAAGAACTTCAAGAAGGGCGATGTCATCGAAGGCAAGATCACCCGCATCACGCCGTTCGGTGCGTTCGTACAGATCAGCTCTTCGGTCGAAGCCCTGGTCCACGTCTCCGAAATGGGTGACGCCGGCTCCGGTGACGGTGTCGATCCTGAGAAGATCTTCCAGCTGAACGAGAAAAAGCATTTTAAGGTGCTCGATATCGACGCCGATAACCGCAAGATCGCTTTGTCCCTCAAAGACGCACAATAGGCGCTTTTTCTGAATGCACATTCCGGGCGCAGGGCTCCAGTCCGCGCTCACCGTACCGATGAGTACGGTTCGCTTACGGGCTTCGCCCTGCATCCCGGACTGCACAATTCAGAAAAAGCGCTCGGAGACTGTAAGGATCGAGGCACAAGATCTCTGAGCAAGATAAGATCACAACACTTTTCACAGATTCACGTTATGAATATAGAATAGTAGATAACAGGCTTATGGGCCGGAAGGAGTGTCGAACATGGCTACAACCGCAAATGCGAACGCGACTGTCATTGAAATACCGGATATGATCACTGTCGGCACTCTTGCCGAGAAGTTGCTGCTGCCGGTCAGCCGGGTCATCGGTGAACTTATGAAGAACGGCGTCATGGCGACGGTCAACGAGCGTATCGACTTCGATACGGCCCAGATCATCGTCGGTGAGCTCGGGCTTGATGTCCAGCTAAAGAAGCAGGAAGAAGCTGCCCCGGCTGTCACGACCCGCGTCAAGCGCGCTATCAGCGACAAGGCTGTCACGCGGCCGCCGGTCGTCGCCGTGATGGGCCATGTCGACCATGGCAAGACCAGTCTGCTCGACGCTATCCGCGCCGCCCATGTCGCCAAAGGCGAGGCCGGCGGCATCACCCAGCACATCTCGGCCTACCAGATCACGCACGAATATAATGGCGTGGGCCGCAAGATCACATTCCTCGATACGCCGGGCCATGAAGCCTTCGCAGCTATCCGCGAGCACGGCGCACTCCTGACCGACATCGTCATCATCGTCGTCGCAGCCGATGACGGCGTCAAGCCCCAGACCATAGAGGCCATCCGCTTCGCCCGCAAAGCCGGCGTCCGTATCGTCGTCGCTATGAACAAGATGGACAAGGAAGGCGCCAACCCGGCGCTCGTCAAAGGACAATTGGCCGAGCAGGACCTGCTCATCGAGGAATATGGCGGAGATATCGTCATCGTCGAGGTCTCGGCCAAGACGGGCAAGGGCGTCCTGGAGTTGCTCGACATGCTGCTGCTGGTCGCCGACGTCGAAGACCTTAAGGCGGAAGTTGACCTACCGGGCACCGGCCTAATCATCGAGGCCCACGTCGAACAGGGCCGCGGCCCGGTCGCGCATGCCCTTGTTGAATCGGGTACCGTCAAGCGTGGCTCATTCATCGTCGCCGGCGGCAGTTATGCCAAGATCCGCAACCTTGAATCCACGAGCGGTGAGAAACTGGCCGAAGCGACTCCGTCGACGCCGGTCGTCATCACCGGCTTCAAGACATTGCCTGCATTCGGCGATGAATTCATGGTCGTCGACAACGAGAAGGCGGCCCGTGCGAAATCAGAGGAAGTTGCAGCCGGCCATAAGGCCTCCGGTGGCCACCTCGACATCGGCAGCACCGAGCTGATACGTATGATCAACCGCAACAACAAGGTTGAAGAGTTCAATATCATCATCAAAGCCGACGTCCAGGGTTCGCTGACCTCTGTCCTGGACAGTCTGAAAGCCCTTGATACCGACGAAGTCGCCGTCCGCGTCGTCGGGTCCGGCATCGGCACCATCACCGAGAACGACGCCCATCTGGCACACACCAGCCACGCGGTCATCTACGGTTTCAACGTCACGCTGCCGGCCAATATCCGCCAGCACGCCTCCCGTGACAAGGTGTCGGTACGTATGTACAAGGTCATCTACGAGCTGATCGACGACGTCAAAGCCGAGCTGACGGAGCGTCTGGCACCGGAAATTACAGAAACGGACATGGGCCGGCTGGTCGTCCGCGGCATCTTCAATACCACCAAGACCGAGATCATCTGCGGCGGTGAAGTCACCAAGGGCAAGCTGGTCTTCCCGGCGCTGGCCCGCGTGATGCGCGGCAAAGGTTCCGAAGAGACCAAGATCGCCGACGTCGAAATTACCGGCCTGAAGCGGGGGCCGCAGGAGGCAAAGGAAGTTTTCGAGGGTGAGATGTGTGGCATGAGCCTGCGTACGACCTCGCGGCTCGAGCTTCAGGATGGCGACCACATCGAGCTCTTCACCCGGGAATCGGTCAAACGTTCCCTTTAAGATTGTCAGATAACCCGCATTTGCAACCGCTCATAGCATGCTAGAATAAACTCAGAGGAAATAATATGGCACTCAAACTCGACAATACACTTCTGCAAGAACTCGGACTCGGCGCATTGCCGCCGGCCGAGAAACAGCTATTGCTGCGTCAGATATACGAGAAACTTGAGATGAATGTCGGCATGCGCCTGGCCGACCAGATGAGCAATGAGCAGCTCGACGCTTTCGAAAAATTTGTCGACGCCAATGATGACAAGGGTGCTTTCCAATGGCTCGAGCAGAATTTCCCGAATTACAAAGCCGTCGTCAACGAGGAATTCGAAAAGCTGAAATCCGAGATCCGCTCTGTCGCGCCGCAGATCCTGGCCAGCGCACAGGCCAATCAGGCCGGACCGCAAGCCGGTCTTACCCCGGATCCAGGCACCGCGCAGGGCCAGTCCCAACCGCAGGCTCCAGCCCAGGGTCTATCACCACAGCAACAGCCACCACAAGGTCCGCCACCCCAGTCCCAGCAACAACCCCAGCCAGGGCAGGGGCCACCTCCGCAGTACGCTCCACCGCAGCCACAACAGCCACAACAGTTCCAGCCACAGCCCGGCCCACAAGTCACACAGAGCCCGCAACAGCCGATGCCGCCTCAGCCCCAGTATCAGCAGCAGCCCCAATACGCCCAACAGCTGCAGCAACAGTACCAGCCCGCGCCTGGTGCGATGCCGCAGGGCGGCCATCTGCAGCCTCAGTACGGCGTACCGAACCCTCAGCAGATGCCAGGACAGGGCCAGGGTGGTTTCCAGCCCGGCCCACAAGGCCCGCAGCAGTTCCAACAGGGCCAGCCTGGCCAAGGACAGCCGCAGTCCCAGTATCCACAGCAGCAGCCACCGGCCGGCCCCGGACAGCAGTAAGATTTCCGATATCCCTTCGGTCAAAGTCCGTGTAACATGCGGTCTTATCAGCAGATTACGCTGGAGAACCTAAGATACAAGGGGTACCGTACATGGAATCAGTCATACCGCAGCCGCTCGCTTCGCGCCTTTCCGAATCACAGCTCACCATACTCAAAAGATTATCCGAATATGAAGTTCCGCCGGACGTGTTCCAGCGCCACAGTCCTGCAGATGTCCCGGCCATCGGCGCCTCCGAAGGTATGGGTAATCCGCATTCACAAACTACTGTAGCCGGGCCGACGGTACTCTTGGCGCCACAACCAGAAACCGTCCACCCGGATCGCAGTAATCCTATCGGCAGGATGCTGCAGGTCGGGAGTCTGGCGCTCTTCTCGGGAATATTGGTATCTACCGGAGTGTGGCGTAACGGTAGCTGGTTTAGTCGCTGGAGGGATCGCAATAACCGTCCAGCCGATACGTATGACCCGGATGCCTCAACTGCGGCTTCTACGTATGATACACAGGCTGTGTACCGCGACCATATCACCGCACAGCCGGTTGCAGGCTCGACAGCGTCGGTGCACAGTGCACCAGTCTACAGCTCGACGGACAGTCACCTAGACAGTCACCTAGTAGATACGGCCCCACCTGTTGTCGGGCCAGCGCCAGATACCGGAAGGTATCACCCCGGCCAGCCGGATGCAGCCGTGGCAGTGGACCGGGACGGCGATGGCCGGGTCGACGCCGTCGAACGCAGACGGGGTATGTCGAAGGGTAAGGTGGCGGCCCTCGTCGGCGCTACTGCGCTGGTAAGTGTCGTCGGCACGGTCATCGCTATGCGCACCGGATTCGATATCAACGTTCCGGACTGGCTTGAAGTGAATCCAGACAGATACGACGAGCTTCAGAAACTCGGATTTGACCCACCTGAAATTACTGATATCATGAACGACCCCGATTTCTTTGATAACCTGACCAAAGCTGATTTTACACCGGAATCCATCGAGCGGGTGTATGAGAACCGCGGACTGTACCAGCGGATGGTCGACGCGCAGATACCCGATGAAAGGATCCGGGAGGTTTTCAGTAATCCAGAATACGTCGCATCCTTGAACAATGCTTCCTTGGCCGATGCGTCTGAAGCAGCGGCAACATTCGATAACCTTGGCACCTACACCGAGATGGTGAAGGGCGGGCTGCCGCCGGAAGCCGCCCAGGAAGCTGTCAGCTATCCGGAATTGGTCAAGCTGTGGGAGCAGAACGGGGAAAACAGCCGGCTGATGGCGGAAATCTTCAAGAAGCCCGAAATATTCAACAGCCTGTCCGACCTGCAGCTGCCATACGACCAGGTCAGGGACATTATGCTCAATCCCAAGGATTTTGATAGGCTGCTCGGCATGATGACTGACGACGGCAGATCGGTCAGCGAGCTGGTCGATGCCGCTAAACGGACCACCGGTGATGCCGCTGACACTGCGCGCAGCGTGGGGGACGTTGCCGGCAGTTTCAGGATTGAGCGCGGTAACGGCTTCACCGATGAGCTGGAGGACTACCTGCGTTCAAACGGCGAGGAGCGTAGCGGTTCCTGGCTGTACAACCTGCACGAGCGGTTGCTCGACAGGTTCGGTGATAACTACATCCGCGGTGTTCCCACTTATGAACTTCCCGATTCAGCTGGCGGCGGACTCGGCCTGGCCCGTCCAGGTACTGGCAGCTGGGAAGATGGCGTTACCGATTATATCAATGACCGGGCTGGAATCTAAATCCTGTAACCTACCGCAAAGCCTATAGCCGGTAACCGGCGATGAACGCCTCGGCGGTCATCTCCTGTTTGCCCGCAGGCTTCAGCTTGTCTATAGCCAATATACCTTCCGAGGTATAAAATCCGAATTTTTTACCGGACCGCCACAGCGAACCGGGTGAAGTATCAGCGGCGACGATGGGTGAGTCATCGGTATTTCCAACGGCAGCAGCTGGCACGACATGGGCAGCCGTAATGACGATTTCCTTGTCTCCGATGGTCGTCCGGCTCTTCGGCCAGCCAGCGTAAGCGCGAATTTCACGCTCCAGCTGCACGGCCGGTTTGGAGAAGTCGAGTATGCCGTCCTCTTTGGTAAGCTTACGGGAATATGTCGGCTCAGCAGAACGACCCAGGGTAGCTGCAGCCCGTTCCTGGGTGATGCTGGCGTGAAGCGTGCCGGCAACATATTGAGGGAGACATTTGAGCAGCAGGGCATCGCTGAGCTTGACCAGGTAATCCGACAAATAAGGGGTGGTCTCCGTGCCGTCCATATCGTAGACACCAAAAGTCAATAGACGTCCGGTATCAAGCCCAGCATCGATGGCCATCAGACTGACGCCAGTCTGCTTCTGTCCGGATAATATCGAAAAGGTGATCGGATCGGCGCCACGCCACTCTGGTAAGAGCGAGAAATGACTGTTGATGATGCCGAGGGGGAAGGCGTCGATTACATCTTGTGAAATGATAATACCGAAATCGATTACCACGCCGACCCGGCTTTTGAATTTGGTGCCGGCGAACAGCTCTGAAAGCTCACGTTTGTTTGAAACCGTCAGTACGGTATCGGCTGGCGGCGTGTCGCTTGCACAAAGGTCCAGTACGGGTACGTCGCCCTTATGGTGGGCCGGACGGGGCTTGGTAACCACAGCTTCGATAGTGAAGTTCCGGGCCAGCAGTTCGAGCGACCGGGCAGCCACGGGGCCACTGCCAAAGAATACGACAGATATGTCCTTCGTATCCATCAGTCCTCCCAGAGTTCGGCGCTGCCGGCGATTTCGTTCTCGTAGTCAACCGGCTGCAGGTCGCCCTTATCGACCAGGCGGAAGAAGGCCTTGGGGTCGTCGCGGATGTGGTCGATGAAGACGATGCCGTTGGTATGGTCGATCTCGTGCTGGAATATGCGGGCTAGGAAGCCTTCGGCGGTGACACGGAATTCCTTGCCATTGACGCCCATCGCTTTGACACGCACTTTGCTGTAGCGCGGCACCATGCCGTAGACATTCTTGACACTCAGGCAGCCCTCGTAATCTGTCTGCAGGTCGCCCTCGTACTTGGTGATGACCGGGTTGATGAAGACCGTGAACGTGTGGTCATCCTTGTCGTCAAAATTATTGCGGATGACGACGACGCGCAGCGGCCGGTCGATCTGGATGGCCGCCAGGGCGACGCCGACTTCGTGTTCGCGGCTGTTCTCCCAGTCGATGGTCGCCGTCTGCATATCCTCTATCAGCTGCATAATATCCGGTGTCACGAAACTGACCTTTTGGGATCGTTGCCGCAGATGGGCGTTCGGCAGCGTAATGATGTCGTCTTTAGTGATTTCGGTCATTCTTAGGAACAATTATATCAGATGAATCTGGCGTAAACGGGCAAGCGGAGTACAATATTGGTGGCAGCGGCATACCGCCGTTCCAGTAGCCTCCGCTACCTGACCTTGATATTGCTCGGATCGCCCAAGGAGGCGTGTGGGTTACTGCGGCTGCCGACGCCCCGCACCAGGGCGGTCAGACCGCTGACGATGATGATAGGCGGGAGCACATCCTTGGCAGTGTCCGTCCAGTCCGCATCGCGGGTCTCCTCAAAAGCTACTTGGGCCCGGTACTCTTCGGTGACGAGTGTTGTAAGCTCATCCAGTTTTGGTTCGGGGACTCCGTCGCAATCATCTGCAATATCACTGGTCGGCCATGTCCCATCCGCTTCGTCACGGGTCAGGGCGACACAATCCGCACCGATCCGGTACAAGGAGGCATAACGGTCTGTCTTGGTGACCGCTTCGTCGAGCTGAGCCTGTGTATCCTGTCCGCCGTTCGTAGCACAGCCTGTTAATAAGTAGAGGGAAGCACCCAGTCCTAAGAGTGCTCCGAAGTTCTTTGACCGTCGTAGTTTATTCATGCCCAGATTTTACCTACCAGCTGTGACGATTGCAAGCACAAGCAATAGCCAGGCTTACAGTACGTGCCGCCAGGTATCAATGTCGAGTTTGGATGTGTTGTTCACGAAGCGCCCCAGGTCATCATAAATGTCGGTCTCGGGACGTCCGTTCCGGTCAAGGATGGCCCGGGGCCTGAAGAGCTCCTTGCCGGCAGCCGGCTGCCATTTCGTATGGTCGGGGACGAACCGGCCGCCGTGTTTACTGGCGATCACGACGGAATGGACGCCCATAGGCTTGGCGAAACGTTCGACGATACCGTCGAGCACCGCATTGGCGGCGCTGTCAGTCTTGCGCTGCATGTAGATACCGTTGAGTGCCAGGGCAGGCTTGCCTTCGACTTCGGCGACCGAACCGAATACGAAGCCGCTTGAGGTGCGCTGTTCAGCGTCGGGTGGCGTATCCTCGATACTGAAGACGAACCAGTGCGGATCGCGGTTTATCCGCATGCGCCATTTGCCGGTCGGGTCCATGACGACCCCGACGGTATTCTCACTGGTGAAGCAACACTGGGCGCCGTCGGCGAAACGTGTCAGCTCAGCAAAGTCATCCTTGCCGTCCAGATACCGGACGGTCAGCTGCCGCTTGTCCGGACCGATACGCTGGCTGTCGCGGATGGTCGTACCCAGGCCGGTCAGGTGGCCGAGCCATTCCGCATCAGCGCCTTTCGGATGCAGTGACCGCGATGGCGTTCGGCTGATGATAGCCGGGATGTGGCGCATCGATAGGATGGGGTCCTCGGCCTGGGCGGTATCGAGTATCTGTTTCCATTCAGCCGCCAATGGGTCCTTCTGCTGCTTCGCCGTCTGGCGGAGCAGCCGTATCTGGGCCAATAGGTTGTTTTTGAGCTTATCAAAATCGCCGATTGTCATATCCAGTTCAGCGCCACCGAAGATAGCTGTCAGCTGTTCGCCGAGTAGATTCTCGATCTTTTTCGCCACCTTAGGTTCCAGTGCTGGCATCTCATCTGGCATCTCGCCGAAATTAAAGGCATCATGACCATCGGCTACCAGCCAGTTCAGCTGTGCACCGAGCACGTCGCCCAGCTCGCTGCGTGCCTGCATGCGGAGTTCCTTGTTTGAGCTGCCGACCTCCACGTTCCAGACCAGGCTGTCATCGGGGCGGCGCCGTTCCTGCATGGCCTGCTGCCAGCCGTCGGGGGCGTTCTCCCAGATCCTGGTACGGATCGAAGCCGGATCGACACGGGCCTGGATTTCTGCGGCAGTGTCAACGGCTTGGGAAAACTTGCTGAGGTTATAATGTTGTATGAGTGAATAGCGGGTGCGCCCGCCGTGCAACATGAAATAGAGCGCCCGGTCTGAACTGTTGTCTCTGAGGTCGGCCAATAATTCATCCTGCGGCAGGGAATCGAACCGTTCCAGGCTGGCTCTGACGGAAGCGACGACATCGTCCATGCGCTCATCGATCGTAGCCATGATCATGTCACCGGACGGCCGTTCTTCGAATCCATAGCTGGCGTCGACAGTATTGATGACCCATTTCAGGAGCGTGCTGTCGAGTTGAACACCGAGGTCGCTGTGCAGTCTCTGCAGTACGACGCGGCTGGCAGCGGCCGGGAAGCCGCCGCGCTGCCGCACTATGATCTCACCGGGCAGTTCATTATCCAGGTAGCCGGTATCGGCCAATTTATGCAGGAGATACTGGTAGGCATGGTCGGGTGTGTCTGGATCGGCCAGGACGTTGATGCCGGCCGCCCCGGCCTTGGCGTTGCCGGTCTCGACCAGCGTCTTGATGAGACGGAGCCCCGTCGCTTCGCCCATGTTGGCGTAGAGTGTCTCGAGCATGACGCCGGTGGTTCCGGCATCACCGGCCTCGACCATAGCTTCACCGAGGTGTTTTAAGACAGCTTGGTGCTTGCCGTCATCAAACATGCCGTTATCACGGAAATTTCTGAACTCCTTGCTGAGCGTACGCAGGAAATCGACCCGCTCACGGTCACTCATATATGATTCAGCTATCCTGGCTGCACCATGGGCCAGGCGGGCGAAGGTCGCACCATCATAATCCTTGAACCGCTCCCAGTGCTTGACACTGTAGGCACCGATATTCTGCACCTTGCGTATGTCCATGTTAGCCGGGAGGGTATCCAATCCGGTGTCGAACGATTCTGGATCTACGCCCATCTTGGCGAGTCTGGCTGCAGCCTGTTCAGCCTTTGCCAGGATAGCGGATACTTGATACAGTGGATTCCCGATCCGGGCAATGTCAGCATCGGCTTCCGTGTATGCCTCGCCGGCTATCTCGGCCTTGGCGAGCTGTGACCGCATTTCGTCTATAGCAAAGTCGCCATGGGCTGTCAGGCTGCTGTACCGTTCCAGATCCGTCCGGGCAGCTTCCAGATTGTTGCATGCAAGGTCGATGCTGAACGTCAAAGCGGTATCAGCAATATGGGAGCTGCTGTGCGCGATCTCCTGGGCCTGACTTATCCGGCCGGCGCGGGCCAGGGCTTGTACTACCTCGGTTTTTGCTGCACGGTTGTACAAAACTTGATACCCCCAGCCATTGGTCTGCTGGCTATCCTCATCAAATGCGGACGCTACTGTGTCCCATAGTTCCGAATCGGCACCTTCCGCACTGGCAACGGCGGTCATTGCTCCGACTTTTATAGTCGGTGAGGTGACGTCGCTGCACAATCTGCCGGCCTGTTCTGTATTTCCGACAGCTGCCATGGCTTTGATGTATTCATCATAAAGTCCTTCTTTGTCATATGACCAATCAGAATCTCCAAGCTCCTCGTCATATTCATCCCGGTAATGCTGTATTTCCGTGAGTACGTCATTCCACAGCGGGGACGAAGGCCCGGCCGTCCGGGCGATCCGTATGCGTGCCGATAGCCGCAACGATTCCGAGCGGATGCTGTCTGCGAGCCGGAGTGCATCGTCAATGGCAGAAGCGTCTGCCATTGTTTCACAGGCATCCTTGAACGCGTCCGCCTGCTCGTACTGGTTATCGATAGCCAGGAGTGTATCTATGGCGGCTTCGTTCTGTCCCTCTGCCGCCAGCTTGACGGCATGGGTGGCATGGACTCTGTCGGCAATCAGTTCATAGTAAAATGGAAAATCCGATTCGAATTTCAGTGACGATACTATTTCGTCGGCCTGCTCGTGCTGGCCGATCTTGTGTGCGGCGACAATGATCTGGCGGTATATCTCGAACCGGTTCCAATCCTCAGTCCCATCCTCATCAAATTCGGGCATCGAATCAGCTATAGCCAGCGCCTCATGCACGGCGATCCGACCTTGTCCGATATAATTGGCCGCCTCTTCGGCAATATGCGGATGGAGCGGCGCATCTTCAATCATAAGCAGTATTATATCCTACTATGGCTATAACGGGTTGACCGAAAGGGCTGCAGTGGCAAAGCGTCGATCCAACAGATTGAGCCAGTTCGGTCTGCAGACCAGTGTCACCGATAATCAAAGATTGTTAATAATATATTAATGTGATATAATATACTTAACATGAATACTTTGAGCAGTAATCCTGAAGTAGCGACCGTCCCTATCCTGGACGGCATACTGTATCACGGGTCGGCATTCAGCAGTATAAAGGAGTTCAGAAGTGCCGGAGAGACGACTGTAGGTGATGGATTGTATACACTGAACAATTCTGACCAGGCAGAAGCCTACGCACATAAACGCGCCCGTGAGTATGGCGGCAGCCCGGTCCTGTATGCGCTCGGCGTCGAACAGGCGACGCTTGTGGACCTTGATGATCAGCAGACACTCGATGTGGTCATGGGTGGCTTCCGTCATGCGGTCTTAGACGCTATGCTTGAGGAAGAAAACGATTGGATTGCACAAGGCGCATTAGTACATACCCTAGAAAGGATTGGTGCTGGCGTGAAGGTTGGAAATGTAAAGCGTGTCACCCAAGTGTCCGGAAATCGCTTCAGTGGGTATCTGGCCAGCCAGGGGTTCGACGGCCTTAAGACCTGGGAGGGCGGCGAAGGCCCTACGATCGGCAACCACGAGGCGCATCTTATATTTGATCCTGGCAGTGTAGAGATACTGCATGAACAGCATCTTTGATTACAGCAGGTTGACCGGATCGATATCGTAGCTCCAGCCGCTCTTGGCGTCGGTCTTGAGCAGGGCGATGACGCGCAGCAGGGCGGGGCGCTGCTTGGATTTGAGGATGAGCTGCCATTCGAACTTATCGCCGACCTTGGCGTGGAACGAGGGCATCGGGCCCTCGATCAACAGAGGTAGTTTGAGTTCTTCGATCGTATACAAGAATTGTTCAGCTGCTTTCTCGGCGGACTTGCTGGTGGCCCGGCGGCAGGTCAGCTTGAGCAGGTAGCAGAAGGGCGGGAAGAAGAACATTTCGCGCTCCGCAAGCTCATTCTGGTAAAACGTGTCCCAGCAGCGGGTCAGCGCGGCAGTAATGACCGGGCGGTCCGGTGCGTATGACTGGACGATGATGCGCTGCTCGATCGGACGACCGGCAGCATCGAGGTGTCCGCGTCCGACCCGGCCGATGACCTGGGCAAGCAGCTGGTAGGTCCGCTCCTCGGCGGAGTAATCCGGGAACGTCAGGCTGGTGTCGGCGATGACGACACCGAGGGTGCTGAGCCGCGGCAGGTCGAGGCCCTTGGCGAGCAGCTGGGTACCGATCAGGATGTCGATGTCGCCGGCTTTGACTGCTTCGTAGTGCTGTTCGAAGCGCTCGGCTTTCTTGTTGTCGGTGTCGAAGCGCATAACGCGGGCGTTCGGATAGAGCCGCTTGACCTCTTCCTCGATCGCCTTGGTGCCGACCACCTTGAAGACGACGTCGGCATTGCCGCACTCCGGACACGACGTCGGTGTGGCCTGTTTATAGCCGCAGGTGTGGCACTGCAGGATGTGCAGGTCATGGTGGTACGTCAGTGGCAGGTCGCAGTGCGGACAGACCGCCTGCCAACCGCAGGTGTTGCACAGGATGACGCGCGCCGTGCCACGCCTGTTAAGATACAACAGACTCTGCTCGCCGCGCTGCAGGCTAAGGTCGATAGCTTTCAACATCGCCTTCGATATATACTGCGACCGCCCAAACTCATCCCGATTTTTCAGATCAACCACAGTCGTCGTAACTAGTGATGACGGCACTGGTGAGGTGTCTCCACCGGGAGGGTTGCTAGCGCCCTTGTCCTTCAGAGACGCTGACCCGCTGCCGGAGGCGTCGCGGTCACTCGTAGAGCGCCCTTCCGGGGGAGATACCCGCCATGTGCCACCCTCCGAAGTGGCGATCTGGGTCATCCTGATGATCGGTTTATGCAATCTCTCGGCGATGTAGTAGTCGTTGATCGGCGGTGTGGCAGAGCCAAGGACTAGTGAGGCGCCGTGGGCGTGGGCCAGCTGCGAGGCGACGCGGACGGCATGGTAGTGTGGCGCCTGTTCCTGCTTATAGGCCGGTTCATGCGATTCATCGACGACGATCAGGCCGATGTCCGGCAGCGGACTGAACAACGCCGAGCGTGGACCGAGCACGATCAGCGGCACGCCGCCGCCGGCCGTCTTGCAGATCTGCAGCCAGGTCTGCTGCCGGGCTTTCGGTGTCAGCTGGGAGTGAACAATGATCACACGGTCGCCGAACACCCGCCGGAAGCTGGCGGCCAGCTGCGAGGTCAGGCCGATTTCGGGCGTCAGGACGATGGCCGATCTACCAGAGGCCACAGCCTTCAGGGCAAGCTCTATGTATACCCGTGTCTTGCCGGTCCCGGTATCACCATGGAGCAGATATGTGTTCGGCTCCTGCATCCGGGCCACGGAGGCGGCCTGTTCGGTGGTCAGCGGTGGCAGGTCGTCCGGCTGCAATGTGGCGCTGGCCGCCACCGCTCCGGCTGTCAGGCCCGGCGTCTCGCCGACGGTCTTGGGCGACAGCACGTTCGGCACGATCTGCTGGGCGATCATCCCGAGCGGAGCGGGGTAATATTCCTGCATCCATTCAGTCAGCCGGATGAGCGCGGCGGGCAAGGGTGGTACATCGAATACTTCCAATATATCCTTGGTCGCGAACCGCGGCTTGCCGGAAGTGCCGGTGACGACCCCGAGTATCGCCGCCCGCTGCATCGGTACCAGTACAATGGCGCCGATAAGAATTTCGCCGTCCGACGAATAGGTCAGCGCCTCTGTACCGTGGTACTGGGCGCTCGCCACCAGAACTGTGTAATATCGCTTCACTCCTTACAGTATATAGAAGCGGTGCTATGGCAGCGGGCAGAAACATTGTTGATTCGACCTGCAAAAGTCGCTATACTTTCAAATGTTGTCCGTTGTGCGAATGACAATAATAGGCTTATGCCTACGTTCCGCAGACGGTTACATCTCCGAGTAACATTTCCAGTATTAAAGGGGTATAGGTTATGCTTGACGTTTTTATCACATCCAGAGTCCGGCGCAAGATTATCGTGATCTATGCCAAATATCCCGATTTCAAGACCCACGTCCGTGGCCTCGCCAAACTTATCAAAGAAGACGCCGGCAATATCCAGCGCGAACTTAAACGCCTCGAGAAGGTAGGCTTCCTGATCTCTGAGAAGCAGGGAAACACCAAGATCTACTACACCAACAAACAGTTCGCCATCTTCAAGGAGCTGCAGAGCATCGTCCTCAAATCGCAGCGCACTACACAGAAGAAGACTGTCTAGCAGTTACCGTAAATTTGTTATATAATATGCGGTATGACAATTCCTGAATCTTCACCTGATTCGCTGCTACTACCTCGGCGTGGACCGTACCAGCCACCGCTGCCATTTGATGTGCTCGGCCCCGTCGTAGATTACGATGAAGCGGACCGGCTGGCGGATGAGCCGCTGATTTTTGGAGACGGCATTGACGCTGGTATCAAATCATCCATGAGCTCAGGATTGGCGCTCAATACCGAGGAGCGGTTCAACGATTACATTATGGAACAGGGGTATTCTGCTCCGTTTACGGTACGGGACGTCCAGAAATTCCTAGATGATAATCAATGGGGTGATTTTGCTGCCGGCACGCTGGCATGTGCGCTTGATAGGCTGACGGGCAGGCGTGAACAGGAGATTGCAAAAGCTGCCGGACAGTGGAAATACGAGTCACCCGCTGCTATGGCGGCGGCTAGAGAGGCGGCGAAAGCTAAGACGCTTGCCGCATACGAGGAGTCATATGATCCGGCAGGTGACCATACCGTCCGTGAAGATGGTATCGCTGTACGGATGTATCGTGGTGATGGAAAAGTCCATGCACTCGTCAATGATCTGGTATCTGTCTATTCTGAAGCTGAGCTGACGGAAATCGGTGGTGGCGATCCTGAAGACGGACTGGCGGCAATACGCGATGCTTTTATGACGGTAGACCGCAGTCAGCTACGGATCGGAAAATCTAGACCGCTTAGTCCTACTAACACGCTTATTCTTGACAAAATATAAAGTTCATGTATAATATAGACATGATCCAAGAGAGAATATTGCAAGGTGCAGCCCTCGTCTACATGGCCACCGGTGTCGTGATGACTGGCGTGACCTTGATCCGGTTCCTGTAAGCTATCCAGCGGCAGTGCGAACTGCTGTTATTGTTTGCCGTACATGACACCCGCTCCTCCTCCAAAAATCCCGCTTATGTTATTATTGGCGTATGACCGCCAAACGCATATCAATCCCGAAACTCCCGTCCGCCAAGCGCGGATCCAAGCCTGTCCAGACGGTATCGCGCCGGACGGCCTATCTGCTGGCCGCTGGGCTTATCCTGCTGGCTGCGGCTGTCGCTACCCAGGCATTTTACATCCGTAACCTCTACCGGCATGCCGATGAGACGGGCAGCTGGCAGATCAAGACGCTGATCGTCAAATCAGTCCAGGACGGGCTCCGGCCGGCCGTCATCGACCCCGCCAATGGCAAGGTCTATATACCGGAGGCGAAACTGGTCCTGCCGGCCGCAGCCCAGGGGCAGGACCCTCCGCTCCAGGTCCAGTATAATTACAGCTCTACCGAAGTCGCCATCAGTGACCGCGGTACCGTGAACCAAGCTTCGGCCCAGGTCATCAGCGGGCAATCGTTCCAGCAGGCATTTGACAAGGTACCGGCTCTTCAGGCCTGCAGCCGGCATGTCACACTGCGCTTCAACCCGCAAGCCGACACATCGCCGCAGTTCGGCGAGAAGCTGGTACTGACCAAACCGCTCAGCGACGGTCGCACTGGCTATTTCTATGAGGCCAAGACCTGCATGTTCGGTGCCGGCAAGCTGATGGAATATCTCAAGCAGATCGACAGCTACTGACACGCAGCCCGACAATTAGGCGTATACTGTCTGTATGAATATGTTCAAAACCAAGAAATACCTTGTACTGGCAGCTTTGTCGCTCGTACTGAGCCTGGCGATCATCCGCTGGCATACCCAGGAAAATGTACCGTTCTGTGTCAATTCTGCCGGCTGCCCGGCCACGGAGACGATGCGCGGTAATGTCACCACCCATACGTATGGCTTCCCATCGACCTACCGACAGGTCGAGAAGTTCACCCCGGCCAACACCAATCCTAGCTCCGGCGGTTATGCCGGATATAAGGAAGCCGAGATAGAGACCGTACAGACGAGTATCCCGAAGATCATCAGTAACTTCGTGTTCTGGTTCGCGTTGTTGCACCTGTTATCCCGGTTCATACGGGAGAGGAAGCAGAAGCAGGCTACGGCCGGACAGGTAGCTGCTGACCGAGGCACAGCCGCAAATAGGTCCACGCAGCCGGAAAAGCCGGACTTCCATTAGTACAAGCCTATTGACAATAGGTACAGAAAGTGTTAATATGTAAGTATGTCAAATACATTACGATCATCAAGAGAATCAATAGGTTATGGAGTTATGGGAGCCTCAATAGTAGGTACTGCATTATCAGGCGGGGTTGCGATGTATGAGCAGACAATCATTTCGCACCAGAATGGGATGATACAAGCATATGAATCTGTCGGGCAAAAGGGGTTAGCAGATCAGGTTACGGAAGTTCGCGACGATAACGTAGAGCGTCAAAAAACAGTGTTTAAAATGGGTGGGATCGCAATCGGTGGGATTCTCATCTCACAGATCATCGTTCCTGGTCGCCGCCAGGAAGAAGTCAATCCGGATGCTCCCATCGTAGCCGCTCCATAACCCGTGTATTGAGAGGCTTGCAAAAGTCACCCCGTTAGGCTAGAATACCTCAGATATGATACAAGTTACACGCAAAGACGGTAAGGAATCGACGGAGAACCTGCTCCGCCGCTTCAACCGCAAAGTCCAGCAGTCCGGCGCTATCGCTATCGTCAAGTCCGGTCAGTATTTCGAAAAGGGCATCAGCAAGCGCGACCGCCGCAGCAAGGCGATCATCCGCAACGAGCGCAAGGCTATCAAGCTCAAGAAGATCAAGCTCGGTCTACGCTAGACCTCATGGTCCACTATCAGGATACTAGGGACGCTTCCACAAGGAAGCGTTTTTGTTTGTGCGGGCGCTGCGGTTGGCAGCGCGCTGGCGGAGGTATGTCACGAAGGCGCCGAACGCCGTCACCAGACACAGGGCGGCGGCTGGCAAGGTAATGAGTAATGTCAGCCAGACGGCCAATGACAGGCCCTCCCGGCTGGCGGGATTGCCCAAAACCAAAGATACCAGCGGATCGATGACGATCTGGCTGAGTACGGCAAACCCGAGGCTGATAAGGGAGATGATAAGTAATCGGCGGGCGTCGTCCATGATGCGATTATAGCATAAGCAGAGAAGTTAACGCCTGTCGTATTGTGCGTTTTGTCGAACCTTGTAGAACCGATCCAGCAGTGCGGCGCGTGAAAATATGCTCAGCTTTTGGTACAATTGGGTGTAATACAGGGAGACAGCACCGAATGCCAACCATCAAGGAACAGATTGACCGTGACCTCAAGACGGCGCTGCTCGGCGGCGACAAACCGAAAGCCGAAGTCCTGCGCGGACTGAAGAGCGTGGTACTCTACGCCGAAGTTGCTGCCGGCACTCGCGATAGCGGCGGCCTGGAGGACGACGCTATCATCGTCCTTTTTGCCAAAGAATCAAAGAAGCGCCAGGAAAGCGCCGACCTCTATATCAGCGGCGGATCACAGGAAAAGGCGGACAAGGAACTGTCAGAGAAGGCCATCATCGACGGCTACCTGCCGAAGCAGCTTGGCGAGGCGGAACTGCAGCAGCTCGTCGCCTCGGTCGCAGGCGACATCGGCGCGACCGGACCACAGCAGATGGGCCAACTGATCGGTGCTGTAAAGGCCAGGGCAGGTGCGGCTGCCGACGGCGCGACGGTCGCCCGGCTTGCCAAGGCACATCTGGCGGCTTCCAACGCAGGCAATGTGGATGCCGGAGGTGGCCAGTGATCCTGCTGATGGGCGTCGCTGGCGCCGGCAAGAGCATGCAGGGACGGATATTGGCCGATGAGCACGGCTACGCCTGGATATCGACGGGCGAGATCCTGCGCGTCCTGGTCACTGGCAAGCGCCGGCAGGAGATGCTGCAGGGCAACCTGCTGAGCGACGGGGAGATCATCGAGCTCATCGACAAGGTCTTCGAGATGATCGATACCAAGCAGCAATTCGTGCTGGACGGCTTCCCACGGACTATTCCGCAGGCTGATTGGCTGACCGACCAGGCGCGTGATGGCCGCTTCAAACTGGATTGCATCATAAATTTAGTCGCCAGCGAGCCAGTCGTCATCAAGCGCCTGACCAGCCGAGGCCGGCCCGACGACATCGAAGAGGCTATCCGCCGCCGCATCGAAGAATACGATAAGGTCACGAAGCCCATACTGGCACACTTCCGCGAGGAGAACATACCGGTACATGATATCGACGGCGACCGCGACCCGCGGGTCATCCACGACGAGATTCTGGACCTGATCGACAACCCCGGACCGCTCAGCTAAGGGATAATACGGAATGATGAGATGAACACACGGATCAAGACGAAGCCAGAGATAGAATCGATTCGCGTCAGCGGCCGCATGCTGGCGATGGTGCTGCAGGCCGCCCGCGGGCAGGTGAGTGAGGGCATGTCGACCAAGGATATCGCTCTGATCGCAGCCGCTGAACTGCAGGGGCTGGGCGGCAAGCCGGCCTTTTTGGGCTACCAGGGATTTCCGGATGTCATCTGTATCTCGGTCAACCAGGAAGTCGTCCACGGCATACCGACCGCCCACAAAGTCGTCAGGTCCGGTGACATCGTCAGCCTTGATTTTGGTGTGACGTACCAGGGCATGATAACGGACGGGGCGATAAGTGTGATCGTCGGTGGCCCGGCAGCTGCCCGCGACCCGCGCGTCGCCAAGCTGGTGCGCGCCACCGAGGCATCGATGCATGCTGGCATCGGGGTGCTGCGCGACCGGATCCGCACCGGGGACATCGGCGCCGCCGTGCAAGCGGTACTACTTAACACCAAGCTCGGCGGCCCGTACGGCATCGTCCGCGACCTGGTCGGCCACGGCGTCGGCCATGAACTGCACGAAGACCCGAACATCCCGAACTATGGCCGCCCCAACACCGGCCCCTGGCTGTCCGCCGGAATGACCATCGCCATCGAGCCGATGGCTACACTCGGCAGCGAAAAAGTATTCGTCGCACCCGACGGCTGGACTATCAACACCGCCGACGGCTCGATGGCTGCCCACTTCGAACACACCATCCTCATCACCGAGGACGGAGCTGAAATCATCACCGAAGTGTAAGGGATTGCACACACGATCGATACTGTCAGTTAATTAATTATTTGCTCTGACGCCATATGTAGCGTTATACTGCCATCAGATTTGCTCAAAACAAAATAAAAACGATATACTGAAGGCAAATATGCAAAATAATGCGGCTCCCAATACTCATGGCCCGAATACGGCCCACTTCATAGGCCTTGATATCGGCACCTCTGCGGTGCGCTGTGTCGTGGGTATGATCGATGCTACTGACGGCAAGCCGTCGATCATCGGCCATGGCTCATCGGCGAACTACGGATCGCGCAAAGGCATCGTCGTGCATGTCGATGAGGTGTCGGAGGCCATCATCCAGGCCGTCACCGAGGCGGAACGCATCAGCGGCACCCAGATCCACCGGGCTACGGTCAATGTCAACGGCTCGCATATAGAGGGTATCGACAGCAAGGGCGTCATCGCCATCAGCAGCAATAACCGCGAGATCAGCCAGGAAGACCGCCTGCGGGTCGAGGAGGCTGCTACCGTTATCAAGATGCCGCCGAACCGCGAGATCATCCAGTTCTTCGCCAAGAATTACAGCCTGGACGGCCAGCGCAATATCAAGGACCCGGTCGGTATGCACGGAGTCCGCCTGGAAGTCGATGCCCATCTGGTGACGGCCGCCAGCCCGAGCCTGCGCAACCTCGACCTGGCCATAGAAAAAGCCCAGATCACGCCGACTAACCACACATTGTCCAGCCTGGCTTCCGCCGAGGCTGTCCTGGGTCGTCAGCAGAAGGAAGCCGGCACCGTCGTCCTCGACATCGGCTCAGGGACGACCAACTTCATCGTCATCGAGGACGGGGAAGTCCAGCACGTCGCTGTCCTGCCTATCGGCGGGATGCATATCACCAACGACCTGGCCATCGGCCTCAAGACTGAGCTCGATATCGCCGAGAAGGTCAAGGTGGAGCACGCCACCCTTGGCGTGCCGAAGCGCGCGACCGCAACTGTCCGCTACGGCGACAGTAAGGACGTGCACGACCACCATTTCGACGCCGAGATGGTCAATATGATCGTCGAAGCCCGTGTCGATGAACTGTTCGAGTACGTCAACAAGGAACTCATCAAGATCCGCCGCGCCCGCAAGCTCCCGGGCGGCGTCGTCCTGACGGGCGGTACCGCCAAGCTGCCGGGCATCGCCGACTTCGCCCGCGAACAGCTCCAGCTGCCGGCCCGCATCGGCAAGCTGCAGACCGTCACCGGCCTGGCTGATACTGTCGATGACCCGAGCTTCCATACGGTCGTCGGCCTGATGCTGCTGGATATGCTGCTGCAGCCCGACCCTGATGCAGGTGATCCGCGCGGCCGCCCGAACGGCAAGGCTTTCAAACTCGTCGACGGATTGTTCGGCAAATTCCGCAGATAGGGCAGTGATACACCTCGTCGACCAGTCTGATGCGGCCGTCCGGCCGCATTTTTATTACCCGCCGGAATCACGTGTATCAGTATCCTGTAGCAGAGGTGGATGTTGAGTACAAAACCTGTTCGAAGGCCTGTTGTACGGCTTGCATGCAGCTACGGAAGCGGCCGCCATCAGCCGCGTGGCGGCGGCGAAGCAGTCGGTGTGTGCAGTCTATCATTTGTGACGTACATCACAAATACAAGACGTACTCCACCGTATAAATTATTGAACCGTCCGGACCATTGCCGTATACTCGGAGTTGTACATATAACTAAACAGGTACCACCCTATGCCGCAAGCAGTCGACCCAGCCATTGAAACATTCGCCCGAATCAAAGTGATCGGCGTCGGTGGCGCTGGCGGCGCGGCCGTCAACCGTATGGTAGAGGCCGGTATCGAGGGCGTCGAATTCATCGTCGTCAACACGGACGCCCAGGCGCTGCACCACTCCAAGGCAAGCGTCAAGATCCACATCGGCAAAGATGCGACCCGTGGCCTGGGTGCGGGTGCTAACCCGAGCATTGGTGAGCAGGCGGCATTGGAGTCGCGTGAAGAGATCAAGAAGGCTGTCGAGGGCGCCGATATGATCTTCATCACCCTCGGTGCCGGTGGTGGTACCGGTAGCGGTGCCGGCCACGTCGTCGCCCAGATTGCCCGCGAGCTGGACATCCTGGTCGTCGGCTTCGCCACCAAGCCGTTCGCCTTCGAAGGCGAGAAGCGCCGCCGCAACGCCGAGACCGCCATCGAGAACATGCGGAAGTCTGTCGACACGCTCATCACCATCCCCAATGACCGCCTGCTGCAGACGATCGACCGCCAGACTCCGCTTATCGAAGCCTTCAAGGTTGCCGACGACGTCCTGCGCCAGGGAGTCCAGGGAATCTCCGACCTGATAACCGTCAACGGACTTATCAACCTTGACTTCGCTGACGTCAAAGCCGTCATGGCTAATGCCGGCTCCGCCCTGATGGGTATCGGCCGGGCCAGCGGCGAGAACCGCGCCATCCAGGCAGCTCAGCAGGCTATCGAATCACCACTGCTTGAGGTCTCGATCGATGGTGCCCGAGGTATCCTCTTCAATGTCATCGGCGGCAACGACCTGTCGATGCATGAGATCAACACCGCAGCCGAGACCATAACGACCGCAGCCGACCCTGAAGCCAACATCATCTTCGGTGCGACCATCAACCCTGAGCTTGAAGGCGAGATGATCATCACCGTCGTAGCTACCGGCTTCGATGCCGCATATTATTCTGACCGTGACGCCAGACAGGTCGCAGCCACCGGGCTTGGCAGTCCATCGACCCCACCGGTCAGCACCCCGGCAGTGTCGGCAGTTCCGATGGACGACATCCGCGAGCGGGCAACGGTTCCTGTCTCGCGGGGCGATGACAGCGTCATGTCGGGCCTCGATATGGACCTCGAGACACGCAAGGAAGAAAGTTTCACCAGCGACACGGCCATGCCCAACATCTGGGCGATCGACGATACTACCCACGATGGCAAGGATTCCAACCATGAAGACGGCCTGCGTGGTAACGGGCTGAGCGGCCAGACTCACGATGAGAGCCCTAAGGGTGGATCATCGAACGGATCACTCTTCGGCAGTGACAGCACCGAGGAAGAGTTGGAGCGCCCGTCATTCCTGCGCCGCCTGCGTGGCCGCAACAAGAAACCTGCCGACGACCATACCTCAGACACCATAACTCCGACCACTGACACCCCCGACGACAAGCAGTCGTAAGGCGCTTCTATGAACCCCCTTGTGCCGTGCGCTCCAGGCGTCCCGTGCCACGATTTTTTGAAGCATTAGCGTAATAAATTTCACAGCACAATTTGTATTGTAAAACGCTACTGCTGGGGTTAAGCTTATAAAGCTAACACCACATGTAGTAAAAAGCGCATGCGGGATCGCACATTGAGAATGAGTAATGAAACTTGAAGGGGGTGAGAATGAAATGCACCCAATGTCAGCTTCACGATACCAAGGTCATCGAATCACGTGATGTGTCGGACGGCGATGCGATCAGGCGCCGGCGGATGTGCCCGGGCTGCAATTACCGTTTCACGACGTATGAGCGCCTGGAACGGCCGCAGCTGATCATCATCAAGAATGATGGCACACGCCAGCTGTTCAGCCGCGACAAGCTGCTGGCAGGCCTCTACCGGGCCTGCGAAAAGACCCCGGTCACCAGCATGCAGGTCGAACGCATCGTCAGCGATATCGAACAGACGCTGTACGCATGCGGTGACAGCGAGGTCGCCTCGGGCCGCGTCGGCAACCTGGTGATGGACCGGCTGAGCCTGGTCAACGAGGTCGCCTATGTCCGTTTTGCCAGCGTCTACCGCCGGTTCAAGGACATATCGAGCTTCGAGGCCGAACTGTGCCGTATCCGCGACAAGGAACGCAGTCAGGCCGATACTGCGAAGGCCGATGATCCGGACCGTGAAGTAAAGTTGGAACTCGTCAAGGAGTGATCTTTGACGGTTCTCCCATGAGATCAGCGTAGATTGTCAGATGTCGGAACGTTTGCCCTTAGGCACGTACGGGTCACGATATGTGCGCCACAGGCTGGCACATATCGCGCTTCCGAGGTGCCGACGGGCCAAACATTCCGAATCTGACGCCCAACCTGATCTTATCGGAGAGCCGATGACACATCGTGTCAGAAGCTAACAAAAACTAATCAAAATAACTGAGGGGGCGCACGCGGTGTGAGAGCTGTGGGCGCGCACAATATAAGAGGGGAGTACTACAATCATGGGACAGGCGACTAGCAAGACGGATTCGGATAAGTTGTTCGGACGTTTATTTACCAAGCCGAAGACCAAGGCATATGACAGTCTGACATGGGTCAGCCGGGATTCGGTCATCAAGAATCCGATGACCGGCAAGGCGGTGTTCGAGCAGCTCGGCGTGGAATTTCCGGAAGGATTCAGCCAGAACGCCATCAACATCGTGGCGCAGAAGTACTTCACCGGTACGCCCGGCACCGAGGAGCGCGAATCCAGCCTCAAACATCTGATCGACCGCGTCGTCGACACCGTCGTCCGTCAGGGTGCCCGCGAAGGCTACTTCTCATCCGAGACCGAGGCCGAGGACTTCCGCGAGGAACTGAAGTATGTCCTGGCTACCCAGCGTGCCGCTTTCAACAGCCCGGTCTGGTTCAACATCGGTGCCGCCGAGCGCGCCCAGCAGGCCAGCGCCTGCTTTATCCTCGGTGTCGAAGATACCATGGACTCTATCCTCAACTGGTACACCGAAGAAGGTATGATCTTTAAGGGCGGTTCCGGCTCCGGCATCAACCTGTCGCGTATCCGTTCGTCCGTCGAACCTCTCAGCAAATCAGGCGGAACGGCCAGCGGTCCGCTCAGCTTCATGCGCGGTGCCGACAGTAGCGCCGGCGCCATCAAATCCGGCGGTAAGACGCGCCGTGCTGCTAAGATGGTCGTCCTGAACGTCGACCACCCCGACATCATGGAATTCATCCGCTGTAAGATGATCGAAGAGCGCAAGGCCCGCGCCCTTGAGGCGGCCGGCTTCGACATGACGCTCGACGGTAAGGATATCTTCTCGGTCCAGTACCAGAACGCCAACAACTCTGTCCGCGTCACTGACGACTTCATGAAGGCCGTCGAAGCCGATGCTGACTGGGACCTCAAGGCCGTCACCACCGGCAAGACCGTCAAGACGGTCAAGGCCCGCGACATCATGCGCGCCTTCAGCGAAGCTGCCTGGGAATGCGCCGATCCCGGCATGCAGTTCGATACGGTCATCAACAGATGGCACACCACGCCGAATGCCGGCCGCATCAACGGCTCGAATCCATGCTCCGAATATATGCACCTCGACAACTCGGCCTGCAACCTGGCCAGCCTGAACCTGATGAAGTTCCTGAAGGATGACGGCTCGTTCGACATCAAATCGTTCATCCATACCGTGGAACTCGTGTTCACGGCCCAGGAGATCCTGGTCGGCTACAGCGATTACCCGACGGAATCGATCGGCAAGAACGCCCGCGCCTACCGCGAGCTCGGTATCGGTTACGCCAACCTCGGCGCGCTGCTGATGGCCCAGGGCCTGGCATATGACAGCGACGAAGGCCGCGCCCAGGCAGCCGCCATCACGGCATTGCTGACCGGCCAATCGTACGCCACCAGCGCCCGGATCGCCCAGAAGGTCGGACCGTTCGCCGGCTACCACAAGGACCGCGAAGGTATGATCAACGTCCTGAAGATGCACCGCGCAGCTGTCTCTGAGATCGATGCCAGCTATGTCCAGGAAGAGCTGCTCAGCGCTGCTGCCAGCGCCTGGGACGACGCGGTCGAGCAGGGTGAACTGTACGGCGTCCGCAATTCGCAGGCATCGGTGTTAGCCCCGACCGGCACCATCGGTCTGATGATGGACTGCGACACCACCGGTATCGAGCCGGACCTCGGACTCGTCAAGTTCAAGAAGCTGGTCGGTGGCGGTACGATGAACATCGTCAACCAGACCGTCCCGCGCGCCCTGAAAGCGCTCGGATACAGCAAGGACCAGGTCGACAGCATCGTCAATTACATCGACACCGAAAAGACCATCGTCGGCGCCCCGGGTCTCAAGCCTGAGCACCTGAACGTCTTCGCCTGCTCGATGGGCGACAACAGCATCCACTACCTCGGCCATGTCAAGATGATGGCCGCCACCCAGCCGTTCCTGTCGGGTGCGATCAGCAAGACCGTCAATATGCCGGAAGACGCCAGCGTCGAAGATATCGAACAGATCCACATCGACTCCTGGAAGATGGGCCTCAAAGCAGTCGCTATCTACCGCGACAACTGCAAGGTCGCCCAACCGCTCAGCATGATGAAGAAGGGCGGCGACGCCAACAACAACACTACTGAGGGCGCCGGATCAGGCGAGGCTGCTCCAGCTGCCGCTGCCGAGAGCGTGACCGACAAGTTCATCGTTAAGGGTGCGGTCCGCCGCCGCCTGCCGCGTATCCGCAACAGCAAGACGTACAAGTTCCAGATCGCTGACCTCGAGGGTTACTTCACGGTCGGTGAATATGAGGACGGTACGCCCGGCGAACTGTTCCTGAGCGTCAGCAAGCAGGGAAGCACCCTGGCTGGACTGCTCGATTCATTTGCCATCAGCGTCAGCCATGGCCTGCAGTACGGCGTGCCGCTCAAATCTTACGTTAAGACTTTACGCGGCACCAGCTTCGCCCCAAGTGGCATCACCGATGATCCGGATATCCGGACCGCCAGTTCGATAACTGACTACATCGTCCGCCGCCTGGCGCTGGACTACCTCAGCTTCGACGATCGGCTGGAGCTCGGTCTGGCCAGTTTCGATGACATGCCGACAGAGGAGCAGGTAAGCCTGCTGGGCGATAGCAACTCAGAGACAGAGCAGGCTGCCGACAGCGAGCATGGCGCCAACCATAACGTCTCAGCTCCGTCGCAGGGCGGTACGAACGGTTCGGCTGCCAGCCCGACGATCGACCCTACTAAGGGCGATACCGCCGACCGCGGCGCTGGCACCGATGCCCTCAGCAATACCCAGACCGGCGCAGGTACCAAGCCGGCCCAGACAGCCCTGGCAGCGAAGCTGCCGGCCGCTGCAGCCCGGGTTGCTTCACCGGCGGTCAATACCGCTCCGGCGCTGTCATCGGCAGACGCCAAGCTGAACAGCGGCGACAGCACCGCACCGCTGTGCTACAACTGTGGCAACCAGACCCAGCGGGCAGGCAGCTGCTATGTCTGTTCCAGCTGCGGCAGCACGACCGGCTGCTCGTAATCCAGTCGCTATACACTGCATCAGAAAACCGCTCATTGGAGCGGTTTTCTGATGCATGGCGACAGTTGACTGTCACTGGCATAATGCAGGTTAAAACCGGCAGCCGCCAGATGAGGATATGAGAGTGAAATTGCTATATGGCACAATGTAAAATACACTTTAAGCATAACGACTAATAGAGTGTGAAACCGTGATGATGTCCAAAAAGTTTTTAATGTATGGAGCCAGTGTTGTGAGTCTGTTAGTGATTGGAGGTGCGACATCATATATCGGCAGTAAGAATTCCAAAGAGTCGCATGCGGCCGACCTTGGCGTCGCCGCTACGGCTGATTTCAGTAGTACGATCCGCAAAGTTGACCCCTACGACATCGGCATCGGATCTTCGACCTACGGCGCCAACCCATTGTCCAGCCCGGCCCAAAGTGCTGCTGAACAGAAGCTTGATGCCCGCTATATCCGTATTCCCGTGGGCTGGCGGAATAACCGTGTAACCAGCTCGGCAGGCGGCGGCCCGACTACACTCGATGTGCCTGCCCTTGTCAGACTGTATCAATCCTGGGGATATCGTATACTGGCAGTGCTCGGCGGCCGCACCAATGATTATGATATAGAACCGGGTGATGCCACCAGGATCATACAGGCGTTAGGTACGGCGAATACGATTGATTACAGTGCCCCGAACGAAATAGGCAACCAGGGCAAATCCATCCAGGATGAGATAGCCAAAGCCAAGATGATCGTACAGGAGGGCAAGGCGATCAACCCGAACTTCAGAATTTGGGGGCCGGTCTGGGCCTACTATGACCGTGCTACCATGAGAACTTTTGCAGCTGGATTAGGCCAGGATCTGGCAGGTATTGATTATCATCATTATGCTATGGGAAGCAATTCAATATCTACCGCACAAGCTCTGTCGGAAACTCCGAGTTATGCCCGTGAAATCAGTGAGATCCGCAGCGATTTACATTCTCTCGGCCTCGGGGACCGTCCTATCAACGTTGACGAGCTGAATTTCTCATGGCGATACCAGGATGGTACTGCCGGTGGCAATAATCGCTTCTTCACAACCGTCAATACGGTATGGATGACGAGCGCACTGGGCCATATACTACAGTCTGGTGGCCGGGGTCTACCATATGCGTCGCAGAACGGGCCGCTTGGAGTGATGGTCGAAGCTGGTGCCGTTAATCCGGATAACCGTCCGGCGTCCAGTCCGATGCCGGCTTATTGGGCTATCGCCGCCTGGACAGGGGGTAAGATATGGCCTCATTATAAAGACACGATCTACAATGTGTCAGAAAATGATGCAACCGGCGAGATATTCGCCGTCAATAACGAAGCTGGTGGGTATAACATCGTACTCATCAATAAATCAGAAACTGACAGCAAGACGGTCTTGCTCAACCTGAAAGGTATAAGCGGCGGGTCATATTCGCTCTATCAGACGAATCAGGCCGCCCCGTACGATCAGCCGGTTAAATTACCTGACGGCGCTTACACCAATACGGCGGCAAAGCAGATAGCACTGCCGAAGATGTCGGTCACTGTCATGGTGGTCAGGCCGGGTGGCGTCGTGACGCCTCCGCCCCCAGCGCCCACTCCTACTCCAACCCCTACGCCCGCACCGACCCCAACCCCGAACCCGGCAGCTGGCGCCGTGACCATATCGACACCATTGGTGCTGGATAAGGCTTCTGTAGCCGTAGGTCAGACTATCGGCGGCACGGTGACATACAAGAATACCGGCAGCACGGCCGTGACTATCAACACCGTTGTGATAGCCGGTCGCGGTCCTGGCGGATCAAATGCCAGCGGCCCGTATTTTGACTTCACATCAACGACTCCAGGTCCCTATACTATCCCTGCGGGCGCAACGCTGACAGTAAGGGCTAGTCGGACTATCCTGGCCACCGACCCGGTAGGCTCCTGGTATGCTTACGCAACCTATCAGGACAGCGCCGGAATATACCATGACGGTTCCAACATCGCATTCACGGTCACGACTACAGCTATTCCTCCGGTAGCTAACAATGGTGACATCAATGGTGATGGACGGGTCAATGCTCTCGATCTGTCGCAGCTGATAGGCACAGACGGTCAAAACAGTGTGGCGGCTGACCTCAATAAAGACGGCACGGTAGGCGCAGCTGATATGGCTATCTTGCTCAGCAAATGGACCTGGTAATATGTCAGTAAGAGTTCTGGTAGGAGCGGCTGTCATGGTGGCCGTCATTTTTGCGGGAATCAATGCATCGGAGGCGTCGTACCAGCGAGTAAAGACCATAGTCCAGAACTATGCAAAATAGCTGCTGACCGGTCATGGTATAATTTTAGTAAGCACAAACATAAAGATGGTTCGATTATTTTGACTATTCCTCAGGAAGTACTGACATATATAGCGACAGAGCGTGGCCGTGGCCTGAGTGATCAGGCTATCCGCGAGCTGTTTGCCGCCCAGCAGTGGCCGGCCGAAGCAGTCGAGGAGGCACTGTCGCTGGCAGGGGGCCGCCCGCCAGCTGCGGCTGCTGCGCGTCCAAGCCGACGCGCAGCCCGTGATCGGCTGATAGCCCTGCAGCGGCGGCTGATGTCCGATGCGGCGCTGTCAGGTATATTCCGGGGCGGCTTTGCCTTTATCTTTTTGATCAACGGCGTGATTGCCTGGATCAAGCCGGCTGATTTCATACACCTGTTGGAATCATTTCCAGTGGCATCAATGCTGGGATTTATACCGCAAATGGTCATGTTTACCGGTTTGCACGATGTCGTACTCGGGCTGCTGATACTATCCGGCAAATGGCAAAAATACGTGCTGGCATGGGCGGGGCTGTGGCTCAGCCTGGTGACGGTCATCAAGCTCGTTAGTTTAATGTAGTAACATAGACGATTTATTTGACGCTTACGCTTATTTTACTTACTATACTTATTAACCATAAGGAACGAGAAAGGTGACTGTATATGACATCGTTATTTGGTAAGCGGGTAGGTAAGTATCTAGCGTTGGCGGCAATGGCCGCTGTAATAGTAGCGCCCATTGGGGCATCGGCCGCGACGGCCAGCAGCTCGATTGAGGCCACGGTATCGTCCGTGATTGCCGTGACATCATCGGGTACCGTGGCGCTGAGCGTAACTCCGACTGGGCCTGGTGCTGAATCGACCGCAGCCAGCGATACCGTCACCGTAAACTCCAACGATGCTGATGGCTACAACCTGACGCTCAGTAGTGCTGATGGCACAGCTACCATGGCTGGCTTCAAGGACGACGGTGTGACCAGCAACGGCGCGACGCTGGCTGTTACGACCGGCAGCTACGCGACACCAGCCGCACTCAGTGCCAACTCATGGGGCTGGCGTGTCGACAGTCTCGGAACATTCGGTGCAGGGGGAACGGCTACCTTCGCCGGCATGCCGGTGAACAGTTCACCGCAGAACATCCGCTCGACCACGGCTACCGCTACAAACGAAGTAACGACCGTCAAATACGCCGTCAAAGTCGATACCAGCAAACCGAACGGTGTCTATAAAGATACCGTGACATATACGGCAACGGCCAAGTAACCCGTTTTGTCGCAACTGGGATGGTGTTGACTATACTGCTTATGTTAGTTAAACTAACTTTGCACCTAAAAAATAAAAACAAGGATAAAATATGAAGAGATTGTCTGCCAGACGGCTGGCTAATCTATCGGTCGCAGCGGCCGTGGCCGCTGTCATAGCTGTGCCAGTCGGAGCTTCGGCCGTTACGGCTAACAGTTCAGTGGAAGCGGCGGTGGCTTCGGTCATCAATGTGACTTCATCGGGTACGGTGAACATATCGGTCACGCCGACCGGAGCCGGGGCGACATCTGCCAATGCTAGTGACACCGTCACAGTTGATTCCAATGACTCTGACGGCTACAACCTGACGCTCAGCAGTGCTGACGGCACGGCTACCATGGCCGGCTTCAAGGACGACGGCACAACTAGCAACGGCGATTCGCTGGCGGTAACCTCCGGTACATACGGTACTCCTGCTGCCATGAGCGACAACGCATGGGGCTGGCGCGTCGATGACCTTGGCACCTTCGGGGGCAGTGGCACTGCGACATACGCCGGCATGCCTATCAGCGGTGCAGCACAGAACATCCGGTCGACGACTGCCACTGCAAGTGCGCAGGTCACGACAGTGAAATATGCTGTCAAAGTAAACACGAGCAAAGCGAACGGCGTCTACAAGGACACCGTGACGTACACGGCAACCGTCAAATAACGGTTATCTACACCGTTTCTGCCACCTGACAAAACCGGATCCGCCATACCATGGGGGTCCGGTTTTAGCGTAAGCATGATTGACAGTATGCGGCATACATGTAGAATAGGTGGATGATGTACCGGAGACGACTCACTGCTAATTGGTCTACGATAGCCGTCATGGCGTGCAGCATTCTCAGTATATTGCTCATAAGCCAATCCGCCGTCGCCCAGCAAGGTGATGCAGAGCGCGAAAGTATCACGGCATCACCGTCGTCTGAATCATTCAAGATCAATGCCGGAGACGTCAGACGCGACAGCATGGACATTATCAATGACGGCGACGTCGGCTATGATTTTGCTGTCTATGCCCGGCCGTACAGCGTCAGCAATGAGCAGTACGATCCGAACTTCAGTGTCGTCCGGCCGAACACCGACCTGCACAACTGGGTGCAATTCGAGAAGGCCCGATACCGCGTTGAACCCGGCCAGAAAGTAACGGTCAATTATACAATCCGCGTGCCAGCCGGTGCCGCACCGGGTGGACACTACGGCGTGCTCTTCGCTGAGACGCAGCAGCGTGAGATCGGATCCAGCGGCGTTGCCCGGCAGAAGCGGGTCGGCAACCTGATGTACGCGACCGTAAACGGAACGGTCCGGAACGAAGGACGCCTTGAAGGCTTCATACTGCCGAAGTGGCAGGCCCGTCCGCCGGTGGTCAGCGCCGCACGGGTTTCCAACACCGGTAATGCTGACTTTGATGCGACCGTCAGCACGGTCGCCCGGGACCTCTTCGGTCGCCAGAAATTCTCGTACACCGGTGACCCGATCGTGCTGCCCGAAACGACCCGGCGGATAGATATGTACTGGAAGCAGGCACCCGGCTTCGGTATCTTCAGGGTATCTCAAAATGTCTCATTTCTCGACCAGAAGCACCAGAACAGCGGCTTTCTGCTGATCGCGCCGCTATGGTTCGTCGTCGTGGCATTACTAACACTGGCAGCCGGAGCTGTATATGCGCTGCGAAGCTATCGCAATCGCAAATCGCGCCGCTAGGCTGGTCTATCGCCTGACCGGTGTGATGGTGCTGGTATTACTGACGGCGCTCGTCATCGGACAGACAGCTGCCGCCCAGGAAGTGAAGGGATCGCGCATCGAGGTCATGGTCTGTCCGCAGGGGAACGAATCGGGTGTCAGTATCACCAAGCCGCTGAGCGACAGCACGGTAGCTGATCCGGTCGTGAAGGTCGAAGGCACCGTGTTCAGTATTTCGCAGATCAATGTCTATGTCGACGGGCAGTACAGTACGACGACAGCCATCAGTATGGGCGGGAAGACGTTCGCAATCGATGTCTCAGTGGAGCCGGGAACACACACCATCAAGCTGGTCGCTTCGGACAGTTGCGGCCAGCAGACACATGAGGATAGTGTCGTCATCAGTTATCACCCGCAGCTCAATCCGGGCACCGGATCTGATACCGCGACGAGTCTGCCGGCCGGCGGGCAGGCATCAAACCGGCCCCAGGGAACGGCGGTAACGCAGCAGCAGGGCGTAGCAGGCCAGGGGGATGCCCAGGCAGCCCTAACGGCTGGTCCAAATAACCCGCTGGTGCCGGATTTCCTGGAAAAGATACTGCGCGGTGAAGCCGGAGATGGCACGAGCACCGGCAGCACCACCAGGTCGGCCGACACTGCCAAGGCGTTGTCGGTTCTCGTAGGGCTGTTTGTGTTAACATTGCTGCCGGTATTACTGCAGCGTGGATTTTTGAATCGATGGACCGGACGCACCAGGCATCCGCTGTCAGCCGTGCGGATAGCCGGCGCTCTGCTGGTCGTCATACCGTTTGTGGTGTAAGCGCTGGATATTTGCTAGACTGGGATAAGCATGAGAGTTGTCACGGGAGTTTTATATGGCAGCGTTGATGCGGCAAAAGCCGTTCTGGCTATCGCCGCGCTGGGTCTGCTAGGTGCCGCTGTGTTTCCTGGCCTGGCAGCGGCCGAGAGCTATAACAGCTCCAGCTATAAGATAGACGCCGGCGTCGGCAACAGCTTCGGCGGCCCGACCAGCTCTGCGAGCTACAAAATGGTCTCAAGCGGTGGCGAAGCCGTCACGGGTGACGGATCAGCTGGCAGTTACAAGCTGGGTTCTGGATTTGTATCGCAACTCGAGAAATCGATCCAGCTCAATGTCCATCCGGCCAGCCTGCTGCTGCATTATCCTATGGACGAACCGACGGGCACCAAGCTGTTCGACAATGCCAGCGGCGCCCTCGACGCGACAACTGTCGGTAGCCCCAGCCGGGTGGTCGGCAAGCTCGGCCAGGCGCTCAGCCTGAATGGAACCACGCAGTTAGCGCACGGAGGAAACCATGCTGTACTCGATGCCGAACCTGGCCAGGCCCGTACGGTGAGTGCCTGGATCAAGGCTGGAACGCAATCCCAGAAATCATACATTGTCTGGAAGAATGGTAACTGCAAAGGCTGGATGATGTCTATGGATACGCAGGGGAATATCAGCCTCGAATTTTCCTCGGGGCCAAACAGCTGTACCGGACCGACCTATTACGCGGCGACCAGTAGCGGCACGGTCTATAATAACAGCGCCTGGCATCATGTCCTGGGAGTGATTGACCGTCCGGGCGGGTCGCTGCGGCTATATGTCGATGGCCAGCCGGAAGCATCGGCGTCCATAGACACGACGAATCCGGGTGGCGGCGGTGAAATCAACGTCGGAGCACAGTATGATTTCTCCAACTCGTTCAACGGGTTGATAGACGAAGTCAAAGTATTTGACAAGGCCTTCAGCGACAAGGACGCCGCTCGTGAATACGCCGCCCAGAACGCCGGCCTGGCCAGCTCGCTGAGCTTCGCGGACCTGGTGCCGAACACGTCTGTCAGTGTTGCGGCCCGCGCCATCGTGCAGACCGATGCGCCGGGCTATACGCTGGCTATCTCGCAGAACCAGCCGTTGACTAGCGGCGGCAACACCATCAGCCCGATAGGCGGATCGATCGGGACGCCGGCGCTGTGGACGGAGGGCACGACAAAGGGCCTGGGATTTGCGCTGACCAGTGCGCCGTCGCTGGATGCCAAGTGGGGCACCGGGCCGAACTACAAGTATGCCCAGCTGCCGGGATCGGCCACGACCATGTACAGCCGATCCGGTTATAGCGGCGGCGTCAAGGACATCATAGGCAGCCAGTACCGGCTCGACGTACCGCTGTCACTGCCTGCCGGCAATTACCAGAACACGGTGACCTACACCGCGACGGTGCTGCCGTAAATGAAACTCCATCGTAGGTTGCTCGTATCGGCCACTCTGGCACTGGCGCTGACTGCCGGAGCAGTGCTGGCAGCACCGGCCGAGGTACATGCCGAAGGCCTGCAGATCCGGCCGCTGATGTACCGCGAGGCCCTGGAGCAAGGCAAGAGCAAACAAGGTTTCGTGGACGTCTCGAATCCCTCATCCGTAGCAGTAACGGTCACCATGGACGTCCGCGGCTTCCGCCAGGCTGACGGCCAAGGCAATCTGCGGTTCTTTACCTCCCAGGTGATCAGCAGCGGCATCACGCTGGATCTGAAAGAAGTTGAGCTCGGCCCGCGCGAGGCTGCCCGGGTCTACTTCGCTATCGACAGCAACAAGCTACCGAAAGGTGATATATTCGCGGCAATTTTTGCGGCCACCAAATCCCCGGCAGGCGCCGGCATCGTACCCTCAGCCCAGGTCGGCACACTGCTGCTGATCCAGAACGGCCAGCCCGGCCCCCGCAGAATCAGTATACAATCGCTTGATGTATCGCCCATCCAGATCGGCGAGGCAGTGCGCGGGGCGGCGACACTGAAGAACCCGGCACCAGTCGAGCCGTCAAGCGGCTTTTTTCCGAAAGTCACCGTGTCACTCCGGCCGATCGGTGAGTTGAAGCAGCAGATCGATGCGCCACTGGTCATGTCAGGTGTATCACGCGAAATACCATTCAAGCTGGCAGCTAGCCGGATCGGCTTGTATAAGCTGACCGTAGCATCGGGAGGCAGCAGCGTCGATAAGTGGGCCGTTGTGGTGACTGGATTCTGGCGCTGGGTGCTGCTGGGGTTAGCCGGGCTTATGGTATTCACGGTGCTGCTGGTACGCCGCAGCAGGCGCCGCCGCAAAACGCCACAGCCGACCGAGCTAGAGCAGGGCACCGCAGATGCTGCCCCAGGCCCCGTTCCTGACGAGCCGCCAGCCGAGCCCACAGCGCAGGCTACCGAACCGGAAGTCTCGCACGCCGATACGCCGGATAACCTCGCGGCCGATGCTACCGGTTCTACCAAAGCGAGCGGCACGGAGGATCCGGTCGTTATGACGGAGGACGAGGCCGCACTAGGCAAGCCAGCTGGTTCGAAGACTCCTGCAACGGCGCCTGAGCTAGCGGTGGAGCCGGATGAGGTCGCGCCTACTCCACAGCCTGCGGCGAAATCCCCGACGACTAAGCAGTTATCGACGAAGCCTGTCAACGCCCGCAAGAAGTCACATAAAAAGCTAAAGACTGGTCAATAAGATTCACAGACAGGTCATTTTTAATTCACTAACATAAGCGTAATTGGTGTATAATAATGCTTAAGTTTCCACTGAATGGAACTTGTGCATAAGTGAAGTTAGGTGAAGTAATGCAAGCATTGAAAATGCTTCGTCGATATATGCCGCTTGCAGCCCGGCGCTGCAAGGTAAGGTTCGCTGTAGTTGCCCCCATCCTGGTGGGGCTGTTTGCCTGTGTCGTCGCCGTGGTCGGCGCGTCTGTACCGACCGTGTCAGCAGCCCAGACAGTTCCCTACAAGGTCAACTTCCAGGGACGGCTGACCAACACCGCCGGCAACACCATGCCGGACGGCCTGTACAACATGAAATTCCGCCTCTGGACCGCCCTGGCCGCCGGCAGCAACCCCTGGACCGAGGTTCGCGAAGCCGGCAGTCGTGTGCAGGTGACCAATGGTATCTTCTCGGTGCAGCTGGGTGACGTCACCGGGCTCACTCCGAGCATGTTTACGACACAGCCGCTCTACTTCGAAATCGAACTGCCAACACCAGCTACGGCGACCTGCTCCGGCGCTTCCTGCGCCGTCTACGACGGCAACGAGGTCATGACGCCACGCCGTCCGCTCGGGGCCAGCCCCTATGCCATGAATGCTGACACGGTCGACGGTATCGATGGCAGCTCCCTGGCCCAGCTCAGCCCGAGCGGCGCCCAGACGGGCTCGCTGAACGTCACCGGCAACATCACCAGCGGGGGGTCGCTACAGGGCAATACGCTTGACGCGGCCACCTCCGGCCTGCTGAGCATCGGAGGTACCAATGCCACCGGCATAACTCTGGCTGACAGCGCGACCATGGGCTCCGGCCTCAGTCTAAGCCTGCAGGGCAGTAGCGCGCTGAGCCTTGGCTCGACTTCGGCCGCCGGCGGCATCGTCTTTAGAGACGGTACGGCCAACAACCGCAGCGTAACGTTGTCTTCAGTGGGGCTGACCGGCAGCTATACCTTGTCGATGCCAGCTGCCGGGGCGACCGGTGTGACCTGCCTGAAATCATCGAGCGGCTCGACGTCCTCAGCTACCGCACTAGAGTTTGGCGCCTGCGCCGGCGGCGGAGTCACGCTGCAGGGCGGTACTCCGGGCACGGCTGATGTCGGCAGTATAAATGTCAACGGAACCGGTATCTTCGGCACGGCGCTCAAGTCGCCAACGCTTGATGCCGCAGCGGCAGGCGCGCTCGGCATCGGCGGCACGACGGCGACATCTATAACGCTCGGCAAGACCAGCGGCACCACCAGCATCACAACCACGGTGCACGGTACGGCTGTGTTCAAGAATAATGCTGATTCGACGACGGCATTCCAGATCCAAAACGCCGCCGGCACCAGCAATCTCTTCGTGGCCGATACCGACAACAGCCGGATCGGCATTGGTGGTGCTGCCACCGACTCAAAACTGACCATTGTAGATAACGGTACCATCGCTACCAATAATACGGCAACCGACAGGAACTCACTATTGCGGCTGCAGGCAGATGACGATAGCCCGTACGGCTTGGTATTTGGTAATTCTGCCTACCATGCGAGCAACGGCTACGCGATGTATATGAACGCTACCGGAGCACTCAACTTCACTGATCCGCAGGGCGCGGATGTAATGACGTTATCCTCGACGGGTGCTGCGACCTTTGGAAACCGCGTCGACTCGGCAAATGGTTTCCTGGTGCAGAACGCCTCCGGTACGAAAGTTTTAAGTATCGATACTGCTAGTAACAATTCCAACAACCTGCTGATCAACCCAAGCTTCGAAGCGACGCTTGGTACGACATGGACCGCCCGCGGCACTGCCGCGCCGGTACAGGACGCAACGCAATTCCATAACGGATCATACTCGCTGCGCTTGCCAAATGTAGCAGCTAATGATGGTGCGAAACAAGTTGTGGCGCTGACTTCTGCTACCACCTACACACTGAGCTTCTATGCTCGGGCCACTCCTGGTACGTCGGATTTCGCTACATTTGCATTTGGCCGGGCAGACAATGGCAGCACCGATACCGCTTGCCGCACGGCCGTCACTGTATCCAAGAACGGTTGGAGTCGCTATACCTGCTCGTTCACTACCGGTACTGTATCCGGATCTCCGTACATATATGTCAAGCAGACTGATGCCGTCGCCCGTACCGTTTACGTTGACGGCTTTACCCTGGAGACAGATGCCAACAGCACGACCGTGTATCAAGACGGCGAGATTGCCCTCGGTGGAGTGATATCGACGCCCCTGACGGTACAACCGGTCAGCAACTCGGCAAATGCCTTTCAGGTTACTTCTGCCAGAGGTGCCAGCGTATTCAACGTCGACAACACCGACGCAAATCTGCTTGCCGGCTATGCCGGCTTCGAGGTCAATAGCCAGGGTTGGAGCTACACCACGACCGGTGGCAGCATCAGCCGCGATTCGAGCACCGCGCTCAATGGCGACTACTCACTGAAAATTGTGACGGCTGCTACTGCCAACAACGGCGCCCGCCTCAGCCTGAACAACAGCGCCGCCCTGTCGCCCATGGCCACAGTCGCCGGCTCGGCACCATACGTCCTGTCATGGTACTCCCGGCTGGACGCTGCCAGCGCTGCCTTTACCGATATGACAGCTGTCTACTCACCGGATGGCACAGCGACGACGGCTTGTTCGAGCATCAACACTCAGACAGTTATCGTCGGTGGCTGGACCCGTCACATCTGTATGTTGACGACATCGGCAACCGCACAGACGAGCGCCTCATATATTGCTATTCGCCAGACGGGTGCCACGGCTCATACGTTCTATATCGATGGCGTTCAGCTGGAGGCCGGCTCTGTCGCCGGAGCATACGGGGCAGGGGCTATCAGCTTCAACGCCACCATCAATACGCCAGTTTTCATTCAGAATAAGACTAATTCGGTATCGGCCTTCCAAATACAGAACAGCGCATCCAGCAACATGTTCTCCGTCGATACAGTAAATAACAGAATTCAGGTAGGCAGCGTTACAACGGATACGACGATGATAGGCCTTCAGCTGGACTCGGACAGTGACTTCGCCGAATCTGAGTCTTGCAGCACCACACTCAATCAGGGTGCGATGTATTACAATACCTCGACGAACGCTATCCGGGCCTGCGTCAATGCCGGCTGGGAGGATGTCATGAGCACGGCCGGCCTGGGACTGATAATGTTCGGTGTCGTACCTGATAGCGGCACGACGTCCGGCGACGTAGCCGGTGTTAATGCGACTGACGCCAGTGACGGACCATGCAAGGTATATATGGGCAGTGTCGTTAACTCCGTCCGATGGACAGGATGCACCCTGTACGCCTATGGCCGTAAGCATGTCGTAACGGCGCAGGCTACCGACTATACGACCGGTATAACTGCAACTGCTAACGCCTTCCAGAACCTGTGTATCGGAGCACCCGGTGCCCAGCCGACGTTCCTGACTGCCAGCGCGACTGAGACGTCAACGACGATGATGACGACGCCGGCCAACTGGTCCATCGACAGGCCGTCGATCTGCCTGGCTACCATCAAACAGATTGCTACAGGCGGCGGCATAGGCAATATATACGATACCAGAGTATTCACCACATCCACCAAAGCCGCAGCCAGCATCAACACACTTTCCAATATCGGTTTTGCCGTCAAGCCAAATACGACTGTCGGGGGTGCAGTGCCGACCGCGGCTGCTACAGATCCGTTCATGGGTGTGCTAGTGTCCTACAGCGGTACGATATCAGCAACGGTCGTCAATGCCGTCGTCGTTACAAGCGGCCAAGCCTACGTCAAAGCCACGACCGCCACGACCGGCCTCTACATTATCCCGACAACGACTCCAGGCTATGTCGCCAGTGCCGCCCTCGTTACGACGGCACGGACAGATATACCATTCAACCTTCTTGGTATGTCACAAACATCTCGTAATGCCCCTGGTACGCAGTGTAGTGTGACCGCGAACGCCGATACCTGCCGCGGGTCTGTACTGGTGAACATAAATGTCCGGTAATACGGCTCCGCTGATCCGGACGCCGCGGTTCCGGCTTGATTTCCGGCGGTTGCTACCACTACTGGCAGTGGTAGTGGCAGTCTCCCTGATTTATGGCGTGTTCATGCTGCTGCGACCGGATCCGCCGGTACCGGCTGCCATCAGGAAACAGGTCACTTCGGCATTGCTTCTGCCGGCAGCGGAAACGGTGATGATAGATGCCAACAGCATCAAATATGACAGCGGACTGAAAGTGTTGTCGTTTGATGCGCCTATAGACGGCATACGGGTATCGGTCAGCGAGCAGCCGACCCCCGAAAATTTTACAGACATTCCACAGGTGTACGACAAGGTCGTCGAGCAGATGAGAGTATATAAAAAGTTTGAGACTGCTATAGGCACTGTCTACCTGACAAAGCCGGAAAGCCGCAAAGGCAGACAGTCGGCAGTCCTGAATACCAAAGGTACGCTGCTATTTGCGAATCCGGATAAGGACCTCAGCGACGACCAGTGGCGCAGGTTCTTTAATAGTTTTGATGTTGTCCGCTAACGATTATATCCACCGGAGTTAATCACGCATTGAAATGATACTATCCACATTCCCGATAGTGCTTAAGCTTGACCATATATGAGATATTTCATATACTAGGAGCTTATGCAAAGAAGGAGGGTATATAGTGCTCAGAATGCATAAATTAGCGCTCAAGGCAGTCGCGCGGCAGACCAGGATCAGTATCCCCGATGCCACCAAGACCAAGCGGCACAATCCGATCCTGGACAGTGAGATTCACATCGAGGAGGAACTGCTCAATCTACAGGAGACTCAGGAATCTTTCTTTACTGCCGGCGAAACGCTCAGCCACTATCCTAAAATCCGCTCCCACATGCTACAGGAGCGCCAGACTATACTCCAGCACTGTATCGGCCTGACCGAGCGTATGCTGCGCGGCCGCAAGCTGCCGTATAGTTACACGGCCTCAGATATCGACCGCGCCGTCCGCAGGCTGGTACACCTCGTCGTCGAGGATTGCCGCCGCACTGGTAAGCGCATCGATGACGATATTATGGAAATCCTGAGACCCTTTATGACGGTCCGTCAGCGGGCCCGGATGGGTGAGTGGGGCATGGATATGCTCCGCCTGCGCCGGACGCAGTAGACCGTCCGAGCGACGCGAGGCAGCGCTACTGCACGGGTCCAAACGGTACACCGGTCAGCACGAAGTCATCGGCCGCGCCGGTCATGTATTTGTTGAACGGCGGCGAATAGCTTTTGACGGTGATCGTCCGGGCGGCGGTATCGAATGTCATGAGCCTGATGTAGCTGTTGGGCTCGCGGACGCTGTATGCCTGGTAATCGATGAGCAGCTGGTGTACCTGGTTGCCATTGACGCCAGCGTCGACACGGCGGGCGCTGGTCGGATAGACGTGGCCCGAGAAGACGAACTGGACGTTCTTATATTTGCTCACCAGCTCATTCCACATCTGGGTACCGGCTGGCGTCCGCGTGCCGTTGCCGAAGAGGTATTCGTGGGTGAGGATAATGAAGCGGCGGGTCGGATTAGCACTGACGATGCTGTTGGCCCAGGCCAGCTCAGCGGCGGTCGGCTTGAATTTGAGTGTGACGATGCCCCAGTCGGTGCCGCCTGCTCTGAATTTATGGAAACTATTATCGTTCGTGCCGGCCGGGTGGCTGCTGCCGAATGTCGGCCAGTTCTGGAACTTTGAGACGGGGAAATAGCGGTTGAACACGGTCGCCCTGCGGTCGGCGGCGATGCCTTCATTCTGACCGGTGTACCAGGCGTCGAAATCATGGTTGCCGATGGCGACGACGTACGGCACATGGCCGTCGAGCTGGTTCATGGCACGGCGGGCATTCTCGAAATATTGATAGGTCGGCGGGATGGGATTTTCCTGGACGTCGCCCTCATGCAGTACATACGCGATATTGAGCTCAGCGGCTTTGTCACGTATCCAGGCGGTCATGTTCATGAAATCGGCCGGCCACGACTGAGCGGTAAACTGGGTATCGGGCATGACGACCAGCGTGAATTTGGTACTGCTGCTGGCAGGACCAAATCTGACTGCTTGACCGCCGGAGGCGGTCGTATCTTGTATCCCGGCCGCCGGAGCCGTCCGGCTGCCGGATTCCGGCTCGACAGCTACGAACGGCCCGGCGGCCCGCAGGCTCAGCAGAGCCAGGCTGCCGGCAGCGACGAACAGGGCGAGTACCAGCAGTAAGATCCGCTGCTTGTTCCCCTGAAGGGGTCGCTTAATGGGTGTGGAACTCTTCATAATCGGGCCGGCTCACGGGTTTGTGGTCTAAAGTAGCTTCATTGTATCTGTTATTACCATAAGCGTCAATGTGCGTACCGGTGTCCGTGTCGCCATGCATGCGGCCATCACGGATGACAATCGACTGCGTCAGCCGGTCGATCTCACCGCCGTACTGCAGGTAATTGCCAGTGCCACTGTAATGATTATGGCGTTGATTGAATAATGTAGCCCGGACGACGACGGCCACGTCCTGCCAGACGATCGTACGGACTAACCGCTTCTCGTCCGGGCCCAGCGGCGCTTCGTAGCTGAAGGCCGGGTAGCTGCCGACGTGGTAGTCATGTAGCCGCTCGGCAGTCGGGTACAGTCCGATATTCGCAATCGTCCAGTCGCGCACCGGAGTGCTGCCGCGCTTGAACACTGTCACATTGACCTGGAACTGGTCTGGGTTCCGATACGGTTCGTGCTGCAAGACAAACATCCGGGTGTCCAGGCAGTCCATGTCCGGGATGATACCGCGGCCGCATGACCGCTGCTGCATCGACCAGTAACCACCGCGGGCGGGCTGCCAGATGCCGTCGTCACGCAGCGTAACCCGGCCATTTAGCAAGTTGTACTGGCGGGCGGCTAGGGCTCCCGGTAGGTTATGTGCTCTATCCAGCGGATTCGCCAGTGTGGCAGCCGATAGGTGTGTTAGCGATGGAGCTTGTGGCTCGTGCGGAACAGGCTTTGCAGCTGCCGCGAACGCTACCAGCAGGCAGACCGCCAGCACTGTCGTGAGGTATCGCAGGTTCGGCATCGGTCGCGGCACAGGCATTATCATTACAGTATCCCAAAGCAGTGTATTCGTATAGTACGGTTATGGTTATTTGTGCTACACTGGGCGCATGAAAGTGGTTATCCTATATCGCCCGCATTCAGAGCATGCCCGGTCTGTCGAAACGTTTATACATGACTACCAGGTCCGCCACACCGGCTCCAAGCTGGAAGTCCTGAATGTCGATGAGCGCGATGGCATAGCCCTGGCAAGCCTGTACGATATCATGAGCTATCCTGCTATCATGGTCATGGCTATCGACGGCACGCTGCTCCATCTCTGGCAGGGAGCGCAGTTGCCATTGCTCGATGAGGTAGCTTCATATACTATCGGGCGCTGATGATGCAGGTGCCGCCCCGCGCTTGGAGACGTGCTATGCAACGCCGGAAATATATACGATCAAAACACATTACCATAATCCTGGTCATACTGTGCTGCAGCATCGTCGGGCTGGCGGCACGGTTCGTTTCACAAGCTGCCACGCCCTATATCAGCGCCGAGCCGGAGCGCGGCGCATTGAGCGGTCCGGCCGCGTCGCAGGCTGACAGCCAGGCTTCGGGCGGGGCAGGCGTGCGGTTTGCCGCGCCAGTCACCAATCCGTCCGGACAGCCGATGCCGATCGGGGATCTGCCTGGCTGGAAGCAGATATTTACCGACGACTTTACCGCGAACGTACCGGTCGGCAGCTTTCCAGGTGCTGTCAGCGCCAAATGGGGTGCGTATCCAGACGGCTGGAAAGATACCAGCAGGAATGGCACCTATTATCCCTCAAAAGTCATCAGTCAGCAGAACGGGCTGCTGAATATGTATCTCCATACCGAAAACGGCGTACACATGGTATCGGCGCCGGTACCGAAGTTGCCTGGAATCCCCAACGGACAGCTCTACGGCCGCTATGCCATGCGCTTCCGGGCCGATCCGCTCGTTGGCTACAAGACAGCCTGGCTGCTCTGGCCGGATAGCGAGACCTGGCCGCGTGACGGCGAAATAGACTTTCCGGAAGGCAACCTTAACGGCACTATCGAGGCATACATGCACCGCCAGAATGGCACCTCGGGCGGTGACCAGGACGGCTACACGACATCCGCAACCTATCCCAGCTGGCATACCGCCATCATAGAGTGGGGGCCATCGTCAGTGAGATTCATCCTGGACGGAACCACGATCGGCACCAGCACCAGCCGTATACCCAATACCCCGATGCACCTGGTGTTGCAGACCGAGACGGCGCTGGACGGCACCGTGCCGGCGAACAGCGTAGCCGGGAACGTGCAGCTCGACTGGATAGCCATCTGGTCGAAGCTGTAGCTGATATGCTATGCTATCGGTATTGCGTGCGATGGTCGCTCCGGCGGCGCATCAGCGAAGTGGCTATCAACCACGAGCAGCGGGAAGAAATCTTGGTCGTCCGCCAGCGGACCGCCGCGAAACTAGAACCCGCCGGGAGAGCCCGTCACAGCGACAAGTAAGCGCCAAAGATTGACCCCGTTTAGCAGTCATCTCTTTTGGAAGTCAGATGGTACCGCCCCAATAGCCAATAACGGCAGCCGTGGGTTCTGACATTCACTATGAGGTGACTTTTTATGTATAAGCAGGTAGAAATGAGTGGATTATTGTTCCGAACTGCCCAGCCTGAGGATGCCGCCGCGGTCAACCTGTTGGTCGCCGACGGCCGCCGCACGTACACCAGTCCGGAACATGGTGTTGATGAAAACTGGCAGCAGAATATGTACAGCAGGCTCACCTCGATACCAGCGATATGGCGCTGCGCCCGGGATATCGTCGCCGCCCGAAATATTCCCGGTAAAAACCTATTCGTCGTCGCCGAAGACCAGGATCAGCAGCTGCAAGCAGTGATTTCAGCCGATATCCATCCGTTCACAGAGCATGGCGGCAATGGCGAAATGGTGCGCGAAATCAACCGGCTGTTCGTGTGCCGGGGATTGCGGAAGATGGGTGTCGGCAGGCGACTACTAAGCGAATATCTCGATTGGGAGCATCAGCCACTCCAGCCGCAGCTGCCAACAGTCGTAGCTGTGGTTGATTACAACAAGCCGGCCCGCCGGCTCTATGAGTTACATGGATTTGATGACATTCCGGATTCACAGTTCGAGCATGACGGCCTACCGCTACTGTGGATGAGGCTAAACCCAAATGCGCAACCCGATAAACGTATACAGGAAGGAAACAACATATGAAATTTGAAAAAGGAACTCGCCGCCGGGCTCTAGAATACGAAAAGGACCTCGTCCAGTACTGGAAGGCCAACAAGACATTCGAGAAATCGGTCGGGATGCGGCCGGCCGATAGTGCCTATGTGTTCTACGACGGACCGCCGTTCATCACCGGCGTGCCGCACCACGGCACGCTGCTGAGCAGCATCGTCAAGGATGCCGTGCCGCGCTACCACACCATGCGGGGCAGGCGGGTCGAACGCGTCTGGGGCTGGGACTGCCACGGGCTGCCGGCTGAGAATTTCGTCGAGAAGAAGCTGGGTATCACCGACCGCCACGCCATCGGCACGTCCGTCAGCCTGGCCGAGTACATCACCACAGCCCGCGAGAGCATGGTGCAGACCAGCGGCCTTTGGGAAGACACAATTGACCGTATCGGGCGCTGGGTGGACTTCCAGGGCGCGTACAAAACGATGGACAAGGACTACATGGAGAGCGTCTGGTGGGCCTTCAAGCAGCTCTACGACAAGGGTAAAATCTACGAGGGCGAGCGCGTCCTGATGTACGACACCAAGTGGGCCACGCCGCTCAGTAAGGCCGAGGTGACCATGGACGCCGGCGCCTATCAGGTGGTAACCGACCCGAGTGTCTATGTGAAATTCAGGCTGATCAATGACTCAGATGACGAGACTGATGACGGCCAGCCGGTCTACCTGCTGGCCTGGACGACGACGCCGTGGACGCTGCCGGGCAACACCGCCGTGGCGGTCAACTCGACGATCGAATATAGCGAGGCCGAGCTAGACGGACAGCGCCTGATACTGGCGACCGACCTCCTCGACAAAGCCCTCACCGACGCCAAGCACAAAGTGCTCGACTATATTGTACACCGCACACTGCAGGGTACTGAGCTGGTTGGTAAGTCCTACGAACCGATATTTACTGACCGCAATACGCCCGACAATCAGAACGCCCACAAGATATGGGCAGCTGACTACGTGACGACAGATTCCGGTACCGGCATCGTCCACCTGGCTCCCGTCTACGGAGAGGAAGATTACGAACTAGCCAAGGCCAATAATTTCCCGGCGGTGCATGTGCTCGATGAATACGGTGCCTACACCGAGACGGAATGGAAGGGCATGGACGTCTGGGAAACCAACAAGACGATTGCCAAAACACTGCACGAGCGCGGTGTCGTCTGGAAGATTGATTACATCCAGCACGAATACCCGCACAATCCGCGCACCGGCAACCGCCTGATGTACCGGGCGCACCCCAGCTGGTTTATGGATATCGCCGGCCAGCGCGGCCAGATGTTGGAAAAGAATGAGCCGATTAACTGGTTCCCGGAGCATATCAAGCACGGCCGCTTCCAAAAAACGATGGAGCAGGCACCGGACTGGAACCTCAGCCGCGACCGCTTCTGGGCGACGGCCATGCCGGTCTGGAAGGGTGTCGATGCCTCCGGCAGCCCGCGCGACAAGGACGGCAATGAATATATCAAAGTCGTCGGCAGTTATGCCGAACTGAGGGAACTGAGCGGCGAAGAGCTGGCCGATTACCACCGGCCGTGGGTCGACGACATCACATTTGATATAGACGGTGTCCACTACACCCGTATCGACAAGGTGCTGGACTGCTGGTTCGAGTCCGGCAGCATGCCGTTCGCGCAGTTCCATTACCCCTTTGAGAATGTCGAAAAGTTCGAACAGAATTTCCCCGGTGACTTCATCGTTGAATACGTCGGGCAGGTCCGTGCCTGGTTCTACTACGTCCATGCCGTGAATGTCGCGCTGTTCGGCAAGAACGCCTTCAAGAATGTCATCACCACCGGCATCGTCGCCGGCAATGACGGCCGCAAGATGAGCAAATCATACGGCAATTACACCGACCCCAACGAGTTGATGGATAAATTCAGCGCCGACAGCCTGCGCTTCCTGCTGCTCAGCTCGCCGCTGCTGAACGGCGAGGATTTCGCCCTGCAGGACAAGGAAGTCGGCGACGTCGCCCGCAAGCTCAGCATGGTCTGGAACATGTACGATTTCTTTACGCTGTACGCTTCGGTGGACGGCTGGGAATCGCTGCCGGAAACAGCCGCCGAAGAGGGCGAGCCGAGCCTATATGCTGATCCCTTGGCTGACGACGCACCCGGCGGTCCGCTGACCAATCCGCTCGACCGCTGGATCGTCTCACGTGTCCACCAGTTGACCGCTGAAGTATCGGCGGGCATGGAAGCCTACGACCTGCCGAATGCCATGAAGCCGATTCTGCCGTTCCTGGATGATGCCAGCAATTGGTACGTCCGCCGCAGCCGCCGCCGATTCTGGAAGTCCGAGGATGACGGGGACAAGCAGCAGGCCTACCGCACGCTGCACTACGTCCTGGTTCGTCTGGCGCATGTCCTGGCGCCGTTCACGCCGTTCCTGGCTGAGGAGCTCTACCGCAAACTGACCGGCGGGGAATCGGTGCATCTGCGTGACTGGCCGGAGGCAGGTACGGTCGACAATCGCATCCTGAATAGTATGCTATTTGTCAGAGACACGATCAATGCTGGATTGTCGCAGCGGGCTGAGGCAAAAATCAAAGTCCGTCAGCCCCTGCAGTCCGTAGCCGTAAAACACTCAAATAGTGAACTGGCGTATGAATATCGGGATGATCTGGTACATATCATCGCTGATGAGCTCAATGTGAAACAAGTCATCATCAAATCCGGCACCGATGTCAGCAAGCCGGTTCTCGAGCGCTGGGAGCAGCGGGCGGATGACGACCCGTCCGTCATATTGCATACAGAGATAACTCCCGAGCTGCGGCGCGAAGGCCAGATGCGTGAAGTCATCCGCCAGGTCCAGAACGCCCGCAAGCAGGCCGGGCTGGACGTCGATGACCGCATCAGCCTCAGCCTCGTGACGCATGATGCCGAACTGGCGCAGGCAATCAAGGAACACACGGAAACGATCAAGGCTGAGACGCTGGCAAAAGAACTGACGACCGACGGCGCAGCACAGGCTGAGGGCTATACGGCTCAAGTACAGATAGACAGTGCGGTGCTGGCGATAGCGCTCCGTAAAGCCCAGTAGGCTCGCCTAGGCTGAGTAACCGGTTGCAGCTGTACGCAGGCTCCTATAGACTTAAGCGTAATGAGAAGTACAGGTAAGGGAAAGCGTTCGCACGGCCTCAGATGGGTGGTGGTTGCAATCGTCTGCATGATGGGCGGTGCCTATCTGCTGCAGTCGCATGCTGCAACCACGGCAATCAGTGCCGAGCCGGAACATGGCACTATCACTGCACCGGCCTCAATCGTCAATGATGCAAATGCTGCCGGCGGTAAAGCTGTCGGCTTTGCGGCAGCCGCCAGCGGTGCGCGTGATCCGCTGAAACAGCCGTTTGCCAGCAACAGTATCTGGAATATGCCGATCGGCAGTGGGGCACAGTATGTACATGCCAATCTGCCATTTTCGCCGGGCGACGGATACATATGGGCACTGCTGTCAGATGCTGACGAGGATGTCATCATCCTGAAGCCGACGGCGCCGCTGACCGCCGTCAGGTACAACAGCTCCGGCTGGTCCGGCGCCGACCGCTGCCCGGGGCAGAGCACGACGCTGACGACCGTACCGATACCGTCAAATTTTGTCGTACCGAATAACCGCAACAAGAATTACGCGGCGGCGGTCCTGCGCCCTGACGGGCGGACGATCGCCCACATGCAGCCGTTCACGCGCTGCAGCGCTGGCGGTATTGCCACCAGCCTCGTGACCTATCCGGACACTGACCTCTACGGCGACGGCATCCGTGGTGCCCACGGCGGCTCCAAGATGTCGGCTCTTGGCGGCTCGATCCGGATTGGTGAGATGCGCTCCGGCCAGCAGGGCGTCAAGCACGCCATCAAGATAAATGTCTACTCGCCACGCGATCTCTATAACTGCGCCGTGCGCACTGACTGTTTCCGCTGGCCGGCGCCCGGCGCTGACACCGGGGCGGAGAGTAGCTACGGCTCCGAGAATAATAACCAGAATACCGCCATGAAGATGGGCGCATTGCTGGCATTGCCGGCATCAGTGAACATCAACACCATGGGCCTGCTGTCAGAGCCAGGCCGCCAGCTGGCCTGGACCATGCAGAACTACGGTGCCTACATCGTCGATTCCGGCGGCAGTCCGTCGTATGCCATATCGACGGAGGTCAGCCCTGACGGGATCTTCACGCAGCAGTTCCAGGCCGATTTCGGCGTGCCGTTCGTGCAGAGGGTGGCTGACCAGTCACCGTGGTCAAAGGATCTGCAGAAACTGTTCTCGTCGCTGCATGTCGTCAATAATAATACCGCCACCAGTATCGGTGGCGGCGGAACGCCGCGTCAGCCGCTGGCACCGCCGATCGCACCGTAGCGCAATAGCCTAGGGGGCATATGTGAAGTGCATTGACGTCCTAACCACAAGCAGTACAATGAGTGTATATTCGTGAAACGGGAGTCAGCGTGAAAGTTACTATGAATACGTTACGCCGGATTGCCATACCGGTCGTGGTGGTCGCAGTCTGCGCGCTAGCCGGCACATACATCTTCCAGCGTTCCCAGGCCGCGACGGCATCAGTGTCGGCAGAAGCCGAGTCCGGAACCACCAGCGGCACGGCCACGAGGGTGACTGACTCGACGGCTTCAGGCAGCTCAGCGGTCAAATTCATCACAGCACCCACGCCTCCGGTGTCGTCGGCAGCGTATCCGCGACTGGCCGGCATGCTGATCGGCGGGCATGGCTATGACCAGGCATCCTACCAGCAACAGATTGCAAAGCTGGACCTGGCTATCCTGGGTATGTACAATTTGTGGAATAGCGGCGGTAAGACGCCGGCCCAGGCCGTCAATGAGATCAAAGCCCGTAACCCGAAGATCTTGCTCGGGAACTACACGCTGATGACCGAAGTATATACCAGTACCAGCGACTCGGCGACGGCCGACCTGCGCGCCAAACTGAACGCCGAAAAGGGCCCGAACGGCGTCGGTGACTGGTGGGGATATAATGCGGCCGGGCAGAAGATGAACTGGTCCGGCGGTACCTACCCGGTCAATGATACCAACCTGACCTTGCAGACCACTCCCGACAGTAATGGCGACCGCTTTCCGCAGTGGATGGCCAAGCGCGACAACACCAATATCATCAGCAAAGCCAACTGGGATATATGGTACAGCGATAACAACTTCTGGCGGCCGCGCTCCAATGGCGACTGGGACCGCAACGGCACCAATGACAGTGCCGACAATGAGACGATTCGTAATCTCTGGCGCGATGGGCAGCGGGCCTACTATACAACAGCGAAATTCCTGCAGCCGGGCAAGATGCTGATGGTCAATGCCGACAGCGACCTCGACGGCAGCGTGTTTCCATCCGAAGCCAATCCGTACACGCAGTACAAAGGCATGGCAGGCGGAGCGTTCATGGAACATGCCGTCGGCAAGGATTGGTCGTCTGAGACCTGGGGCGGCTGGAGTACGATGATGGGCTGGTATCACAAAATATTCCAGAACCTGGCAGCGCCGCAGCTGGCGATCTTCGATGTCTATATGGGTGATAAGATGACGGATTACAAGACATTGCGCTACGCCTTCGGGGCGTCGCTGCTCAATAACGGCTATTTCTCAGCATCATCCGACTACGGCAGCGTGCCGTGGTATGACGAATTCGACCTGGCCGGCACCAGCACGACCAAATGGCTGGGGGCGGCCGTCGATGGTCCCCAGACCGCAGCCTGGCAGAGCGGCGTCTACAAACGGCAGTTCGCCAACGGCATCGTGCTGGTCAATCCCAAAGGCAATGGCGCCAGAACGGTGACTGTCGGCCCGGGATACCACCGTTTCCAGGGCAGGCAGGACGCGGTGACCAATAACGGACAGCCGGTAACGTCCACGGTCACGCTGGCAGACCGCGACGCGCTGTTCCTGGTAAAAAATTGAAGCCGTATGAGCGCCGGCGGCTTGACATGAGGCAGGTCGTACAACAAACTTATCAGTAGCATAAGCAGATTAATGTAGTCGAGGAACAGTGATAATGGCACGATTACCGCAACCCGGTTCAGACGACGGTACATGGGGTACCGTACTTAACGATTATCTCCAACAAATCCACAACACCGACGGCAACCTGAAAGACGGTATCGTCACCGAAGCCAAACTCGACACTTCAGTCCAGGCCAAACTGAATGCCAGCGCTCCAGCCGGCGTCAACAGCGTCAATACCCGTACCGGAGCGGTCACGCTCACCAAAGCGGATGTCGGCCTGGCTAACGTTGATAACACCAGCGACGCTACCAGGAATAGCGCTGCCGCGACTCTGACAAACAAGACTATCGACGGTGCCAGCAATACGATTTCGGCTGTCGCTCAGACGTCCGTCACCAACCTCACGACCGATTTAGCCGCCAAAGCACCACTGGCCGATACACCGCGCTACCTGCGCTACAGCGCTGGCTGGCCGGACCGGCCGGCTGATACCCGCATGACTTTTTTCCTGGGCGGCGCGGCATCTACCAACGCGCCGTCGGACATTGACCTGCAAGCAGGGGACATCTGGATTCCGTCCAGCTAGGCCGACACGACACCATGGCATTTCCGACCCCACTCTCGGCATTCAGTTTTAATGAAGGCACCGGCCCGACCGCTAAATCGGAGGTCGGCGGCTATAGCCTGACACCCGTCAACTGGGAAGCGGCCTGGGGTACTGGTACGGCAGGCGCGGCTGCCGTCCAGAGGTTTACTGGCCCAATCGGAACTGTGCTCAGCACCTGGTCACTGCAATTCGACGTCTATATTAGCTCGCTGAGCGGCTGGTCATCCATTCTCCAGGTCGGCAGCTTCTATATGGAGTTCAACGGCTCGGGGGTGTTCGACGCCTATCTGGGCGGATCTGACCCCGAAGCGGTTGGCGCGACGCTGGCAACCGGCACCTGGTACAACATTGCGGTAACGCACGATAACGCGCTTAACCAGACGAAGATTTATACGAACGGGTCATTGACCGCTACCAAGACCCATGCTGCCGCGACGGCCGTGCCACGTTTCGACCTGACCGTGCAGGTCTGCGGCAGCACCAGCCAGCCGATGAGCGGCCGGGTTGATAATCTGCGCCTCTGGAACAGCGTACTGACGCTCACCGAGCTCAACGCGGCAGCCGCAGTCGCCGTCAGTCTGCCGGGTGCGGCCATCAGGATATGGAACGGCTCCTCCTGGTTTGCGGCCAATGCCCGTATCTGGAACGGCAGTGCCTGGATAGGCAGCGCAGGCTATCCGCTGACGTCTCCCGGCAGCAGTTCGTTGACGGAATTCCCGAGGCTCGGTGGCATGCTCATCGGCGACCCGCACAACTACCATCAGACGGCTTACCAACAACAGATCGCCCAGCTCGATCTGGCAATTCTCGGTTGCTACAACATGTGGTCACAGGGCGGCAAAAGTCCGGCGCAGGTTGTGACAGAGATAAAATCGTATAATCCTGATATCCTGCTCGGCAACTATACGGTCATGACCGAAGTGATGACAGATACGAATGACACCGCCACCCAGGATCTGCGAGCCAAGCTTTCGTCTGAAGTCGGGCCGGGCGGCGTCGGTGACTGGTGGGGATATAATGCTGCCGGACAGCGCACCAACTGGTCAGGCGGAACGTATCCCGTGCATGATACCAATCTGACACTGCAGACCACGCCGGATGCTAATGGTGACCGCTGGCCGCAATGGCTGGCCAAGCGCGACAACAGCCTGCTTATCAGCACCGCCGGCTGGGATATCTGGTACACCGACAACAACTTCGCCAAACCCCGTATCGATGACGACTGGGACCGCGACGGCGTAAATGACAATGCGAATTCAACGGCCGTACAGGACTTGTGGCGTGATGGGCAGCGGGCCTACTATGATACCGCCCTGGCACTGCAGCCGTCCAAAATCATCATGATCAATGCGGATAATGACCTCGACGGCAGCGTCTTTGCGGGCGGCGCCACCGGACCGTTCACACAATATAAAAACCTGGTTGGTGCCGCCTTCCTGGAGCATGTCATCGGGGAGAGCTGGTCAGTTGAAACCTGGGGCGGCTGGAATCTGATGATGGGCTGGTATCGCACGGCTACAGCAAATCTCGTGGCGCCCAAAGCCTGCGTATTCGACGCCTATCTCGGGGGTGCGCCGACGGATTACCAGACATTGCGTTACGCCTTTGCCAGTTCGCTGTTGGATGATGGCTACTTCTCGGTATCAAGTAATTACAATGAAGTGCTGTGGTACGACGAATTCGACCTGGCCGGCAGCAGCACGACCAAGTGGCTCGGCACCGCAACCGACGGGCCGCAGCTGACGGCCTGGCAGAACGGCGTCTACCGCCGCCGCTTCGCCGGCGGCATGATACTAGTCAACCCTAAGGGCAACGGCGCACAGACGGTGACGATAGGCGCGGGATACCACCGTTTCCAGGGCAGGCAGGACGCGGTGACCAATAACGGACAGGCAGTGATATCGACGGTCACCCTGGCGGACAGGGACGGACTGTTCCTCGTCAAAGATTGACAATTACCCGGCATGCCGACACAATGTAGCTAAGTATAAGCGTTTACAAAGGGTTGTTCCATCAAAAAAGCAGCCACACACCGGGCGAGATATGACCGCAGTTGCATTACCGCTATTTCCACTGCCAGCGCGGTGTTTTGTCTGGTCGGCCTGATAGGCTTCATCAATCAGTTCAGCAGCAGCGCGGCGACACTTCATCTGGCTGCACGGCTCGGGCGAGAAGGGAACTGATAACGTCAAACAAATCGGCTTCGGCGCTGAGGTATTCCAGCTGGCAACATACCGCTCCAAGTTCCCGTCATTTGTGGTGGCGCCGCAGCTACCTGTCGGTGATTCGTGGTCCGGCACGCGGGCCGGCTGCGGCACCTGGGCGGCCAATCCGACGCGTACGGCACAGTCAGTATACGACCTGATCGCCACGCTGAAGACGCAGTATGCCATCGACCCCGACCGGGTATATGTCACCGGCGTCTCTATCGGCGGCGTTGGCAGCTGGGATTTTGCGGAGCGCTGGCCGAACATATTTGCGGCCACCATGCCGCTGTCAGGCTACGGTGATCAGTGCCGTATCGGCAATCTGAAGTCGATGCCAGTGTGGGCCTATCATGGTGCAGTCGACAACGTCCTAAACGTCTCGGGCACTCGCAATATGATCAACGCCATCAAAGCCGCTGGCGGCAACCCGAAGTACACCGAATGGCCGACCTGGGGCCATAGTGGCTGGGCTGAGTTCCTGAAATCGGCCGGGGTGATGGATTGGTATTACGCCCAGACCAAATCAGGCTCACCGGCTCCTCCTCCTGGTCCAACACCGCCACCAACTCCTCCCGTCGGTTCCATCTCGCAGACTGGCAACCTGGTGAGTGGCAAGACATTTACCTCTTCGGCTCCCGACCACCCGACGGAAACTGGTCATCCCGTCAGTAACGTCAATGACAAGAATGAGTCCACCCGCTGGATTTCGGCGCCGCAGGATAATGCTTCTGTTACCACCGACCTCGGCTCCAGCTTCACCGTCAACAAAGTCTCCATCCTCTGGGCTGCCGACACCGTCCGCAACTACGACCTCCAAGTCTCATCCGACAACTCCAACTGGTTCACCATCGCCAGCGGTGCTACCAACAACTCCCAGCGTCAACTCATCGACACTACGTCGTTCTCTGGCAATACCACCGGCCGTTACTTCCGCATCGTTGCCAAAGACCGCTGGAACTCCGGCTACGGTAATTCAATCTGGGAAGTCGGCGTCTATGGCACCGCTGCCAATCCGAATCCACCGCCTCCCGGCCCAACTCCTCCGCCGCCCACACCAAGTGCACCGGGCGATGTCAACGGCGACTCCCGCGTCAACGCCCTCGACTTGTCAGCTCTCATCTCCCGCGATGGCCAGAACTACCCGGCAGCCGACTTCAATGGCGATGGCACCGTCGGCGCGGCTGACATGGCGATATTGCTCAGCAAATGGACATGGTAAAACCGGCGTTGTAGAATCCTCTGATATCATCCTGTCTGCTTGCTGTGCGTACAGCAGAAATATATACTTCGTACATGACTGACACGCCGGTTACATTGAATAGCCTGAATACCAAGATTGACCACCTCACTGACCTGATGATAGCCGGTTTCGATAACATGAATGGTCGCTTCGACCGGCTTGAGGAGCGTATGGACCGCATGGAAGCGCGCATGGACCATATGGAAGCTCGGATGGACGCGCTGGAGGTAGCACAACGTGAAACGAACACCCGGCTATCAGGCATCGAAGGCCGTCTGGATCACCTTGAGAGTCTGGCCAAAACCGCTGCCAACGACATCAAAGAACTATATGGCATGATCAGCGAATTCAAGCGCGATTTCCCGGAAAAGCTACGGCATGACACGGCGGTGCAGCAACGGGTCAAGAATCTAGAAGATTTTACGACAGTCGCCGCGCAGAAACTAGGGATAATATGACCATTCATCATTGTGACAAATGCCAGGCAATTCTAGGCAAAGGATTCCAATTCATCATCGGAGATTTTACCTGCAATGCTGAACTTTGCCTAGTCTGCGCTCAGCCATATGTCGATCTGCTGGATAAGCAAGGTATATTGTCGCTGAAAATGAGACAGCGCTTTGATTTATCTGCCGCCAGTACCGCGCCAGCTGCGACTTTACAGGGATAGCCATATCTGTTAGTATCATATGGAAGCATTTTTGCAATTAATAGAACGAACAGGTATACACATGAGCAAAGCAGTCATCGCTACCGGCGGGCACCAGTACATCGTCAGCGTCGGCGAAACCATCAATATTGAACTTCTGAATGCGGGCGATGACAAATCCATCAGCTTCGAGCCACTGATGGTTATCGACGGCGATAAGGTCACCGTCGGATCGCCCGCTGTGACCGGTGTCAAAGTGACGGCTGACATCCTCGATGAAATCCGTGCCGACAAGGTCACGAGTATCCGCTACAAAGCCAAAAAGCGCGTCCACAAGCTGCGCGGCCATCGTCAGCGGCTGACTCCGGTGCGTATCACCAAAATCGGCTAAATCTCCCACTGAATCCGGTAAATATTACTGTATGCAGAAGCGTCATGCCGACCTCAGCGGTACGACGCCGTGGATCCCTATACTATGGTAGTATTATCATATAAGCATTAGGGGAACAAAACCGTGGCTATGAACCGGGCTAAAGTAGTTCGTGCGACCAGCTTGCTGGCAGTAATGTCTATGGTGTCTATGGCCGGCGTCATACTGCTGCGCAGCTCGCAGGCCGCCACGCCATTCGTCACAGCGGAATCTGAAAAGGGCAGTATCGTCGCACCGGCGAGCAGCCTGGCAGACGCGACGGCAGCCGGTGGCGCCGCCGTGAAATTCGGCAGCCGGGCATCTACTGGCGTGCTGCCGTTTGATTTGCCGCCGCAGGCGACGCTGAAGGCATCTTCCAAGAAGGTGTTTGCCCACTACTTCGTGCCGTACCCGATATCATTCGATAACAAACCGGCTGACCAGGATTATTACGCCACTGGCTATCTGAATCCGAACGGCGAGGGCGGCAAGTTTGCGGCGTACGGCGGTATGCTGCGCGAGCGGCCGCTGACGCGTCCGGTCAGTTCGTCACCAACCTGGGAGATTGATGATATGCGCACCGAAGTGAAGCGGGCAACCGAGGCCGGTCTGGACGGCTTCGCGCTCGATGTGCTGTGCCTGACCGGCCAGTGCATGGACCGTACCAAGCAACTACTGGAGGCAGCACCGCTGCAGGATCCCAACTTCAAGATCATGCTGATGCCCGACGGTGCCAGCCTGGGTGCCGGTGCGGTAGCCAGCGAGGTAGCTGCCAGCATGGCCAGTCTGACAAATGACCCGAAATACAACAAGAACCTCTTCAAGCTGCCCGACGGACGGGTTGTCTTCTCGGCCTTCATGCCGGAGGTGCTGCCGGCGGCCTGGTGGCAAAACTGGCTGAACATCATGAAAAACACCTACGGCGTCAACATCGCCTTTGTACCGTGCTTCCTGAATTACGGCGCCAATGCCGCCGCCTTCATGCCGTTCAGCTACGGCGCCTCTACCTGGGGAAACCGCAGCCCGGCCAGCAACCCGGCGACACTGATGGGCGACATTACCGACGCCCACAACCGTGGCAAGATCTGGATGCAGGCCGTATCACTCCAGGACAACCGGCCGATACACAGCACCTTCTGGGAGGCCAATAACACCGAAAACCTGCGTCAGACCTGGAACACCGCCATTTCGTCCGCCGAATGGGTACAGATCGCCACCTGGAATGATTACTCGGAAAACGCCCAGGTATCACCGTCGACGCACATCGGCTGGAGTCCGCTGGACATCAGCTCGTACTACCTGACGTGGATGAAGCAGGGCAGTCCGCCGCAGATAAACAAGGACGTATTGTACGTCAATCACCGCATCCAGCCCCACGCGGCGCTACCGACCGGCCCGCAGACGCAGCTGATGAAGGTCAATTCCGGCCAGCCGCCGCGTGATACCGTAGAAGTACTGTCGTTCCTGACGGCCGCCGCTACTATCACTACCAAAGTCGGCGGCAATACCTATACCTACGAGGCACCTGCCGGTGTCTACACTAAGACATTCCCGCTGGCGACAGGTACGGTATCGGCAGTATCATCGCGCTCCGGTAGCACCACGGCTAGCGCTGTCTCGCCGTTTCCGGTTGTAGCCCGGCCGGTCGTGCAGGATCTGACGTATCATTTTACCAGCAGCGCGCGGTAGGACGAGCAAGCGAAAGGTCCGCCAGGATGCATCTGCGGTTGTATATGTGGCGAAATAATCGAACGCCTGGATACTAGGGGCAAAATGCACTGATGTGCTGCTATCAACCGTATAGTTGGGCGTGTGTTCCGATTGCCATAAGTACGATGGTATCAGGGCTGACTGTGAGGAAATGAAAACGCAAATCTCGGCCGGCACTGATAGAATACTGCGGATAATACTCGCCTTTGAGCTGGTGGAGACGCAGCGCTGGACTGGTCGGTGCCTTGAGCCATTGGGTCAGAGCGCCGAGTGCCCGGTCTCGCTGTAAGGGTGTCAATTTTTTCCACGATTTTTCGTACTGTTTATGCGTCTTGATCTGCATAGTAGCCGTAGACTATAGTTTGTTCAGGTACGTTTCAAGGTCGGCTATGGTGCTAAAAGCTGGGCTCAGATTCCGGCCGGCTTTGACGTCGGCCTCGATGGCACGGAGCTGTTTGGCCGTACGGGCATTTGGTATAAGCGGCTCCTCGAACACGATTCGCCGTTCCTGGACTGCCTGGCGCAGCTTGTTTTCGACGATGGCACTAAGGCTCAGGCCAAGGTTTTTGGCTAATTTCTGAGCCTCCTCCTTGAGTTGAGCATCTATCTTGATGGTGACGGGTATTTGACTCATACGTACATTGTAATACTTTTAATGTACTTTGTACATACATTCGTCTGGTTACTGCAGGGCGGTAAGGCCGCAACGTCATATTTGGCGTTAGAAGTAGAGAATGGTACGAAAACTGGTGCTGTCGTGACCGGTGAAACTTCAGGGGTATCTGGAAATGCTTCGGTAAAGTTCGGTTCCGCAATCTCTGGCGCAATACCGTTTGAAGATGACTTCAACGGATCGGCAGGCACCCTACCGGACACAGCGAAATGGGGAGACTGGAGCGCCTGCGCATATAACGGTACTGCGGCCGTCGGCGGTGCCGGCGGCCAGCAGCAGCCTGCTACAACTCCTGCAGTCATGCTTGTAGACCGGGTAGAAGTCCGGGCGTTATAAGAATACGCATCTCGTCAATCGGGTCAAAGGGTACGGACTTCTGACGGCAGGGCGGGGAACGAATATGGGTGTAGTTTCGATTCCGATGCCTGTGGTATATAATTCAACCATAACAACTATTCGAGGTGTGTTCATGTCATTCCATTCGCTTGTCTCCCGCCTGCTTCGTACACAGACCGTACTTCTACTGGCAGTTGCCGGCATAGCCTTGATAGGTACACTGCTGCTTGTCTCGTCGCGGGCAGCTACGCCATTTGTGACGGCAGAATCCGAATCTGGTACTGTGACGAGCGGGGCATCAAAGATTACCGACAATACGGCTTCGGCAGGAGCGGCTGTGAAATTCGGTACAGCCACCAACAGTGTCAATCCGCTGAGTAGTTTGCCGCTGATTCCTTGGGAGGGGGGCAGTGCTTACTATGACAACTTCCCGAAAACAAAGGCTGCCGGATGGACAAATCCGGCCTTTATCCCCATCAGTGCCTGGTATATGCGCGCCAATTCACAAACTGATATAAATGGCTATAAGGCGCTCGGCATCAACACATCGGTCAAGATGGAATCAAACGCAAATTTGCCGCTCCTGCGGTCAAATGGGATGTTCGCGGTAGCGGATGCCGGATCCAGCGGTACTGGAACCGAGACTATCGGCATGCACCTGGAAGATGAAGTTGATATGTGGGCCGGGCCCGGCAATGACCAGTGGAACGAGGGCCAGCCTTGGCCTACCGTCTGCACTCCTGCCGTTGATAAGGGCGGCAAGTGCGGCTACACCGCGCTGGCCAAGATACTGACCCGGGTGCCGTCAAGCGGCGGTTACGCCGTACACGCTAATTTTGGCAAAGGTATATTCCCGGGGTGGGAAAGCGACGCCCAATTCGCCCAATTCTTAAACGGCTATACGACCATCATGTCTGATGATATTTACTGGTACACCGACGGTGATGTCTGCACGGCCGCCCAGGGTCCGACCATGATCCAGGGCAGCGGCCCGGTCAGTATCTATACCGGATTGAAAGACCTGACACAGGCCGAATGCCGCCGGGCGGCAAATTACGGAGCCGTCGTAGACCGAGTACGCAAGCTGGACGCACTCGATGGCAAACGCCAGATGATATGGTCATTCGTTGAAACGGGCTCACCGTTCCAGAACGGCCGAGCCATCACCGGACCGCAGGTCGAAGGTGCTGTCATGAGCTCATTGATTCACGAAGCCCGCGGCATTACCTATTTCAAGCATAATTTCAGCGGTACCTGCCCGTCGAATGACGGACTGCTGGACTGCGCCAACGCTCCCAAAGCCAGCGTGACGAAGATCAACGGTTACATCAAAGAGCTCGCACCGGTGCTGAATACACAATCCTACCAGTATTCCTTCGGCAGCGCCATAGATGCCATGCTGAAATGGCACAACGGCTCCGCCTATATATTTGCGATGGGCGACAAGGGCTCGACTGGTACCAAGACGTTCAGCCTGCCGGCCGGACTAAAAACGGCACAAGTAAGCGCACTGCATGAGAACCGCACAGTACCGGTATCGATCGGTACCTTCAATGACAGTTTCGAGGCCGAGTACAGCTATCATATCTATAAAGTCACTCCCTAGACCGCACACGTTGCGTTTGTGGCAGACAGAGCAACAGACGTACCCTACCTGTTAAAAAAGCTATATTTCTGTTATGCTTATAGATACATATGGTGTTCACACGCAGGCGTCGGCTCACGAAGAAAGCAGTAGTAGTGCTGATCGTCTGCGCCGTCGGCCTGGCACTGCTGGCGCCCATTACGTATGCCGCGCTCGGCGGCGCGCCGAAGAATGCAGTTGTCGCTACTGATGTAGAACTCCAAAAAGGCTTGATCGGTCATTGGAAGCTGGACGGCAATGCCAAGGACAGTAGTCCATTTGCCCGCGACGGTACGCTGAACGGCGCGCCAGCCGACGTTGCTGACCGCAAGACCATGGCTGCCGGCGCAAAATCATTTAATGGTTCTTCGCAGTACATGACCGTCGCTAATATGGATCCGAAGGTTATGACAAGCAACAATTATGGAGCGGAGTGGTCGTTGTCCATATGGGCAAAAGGCGGATCACAGGGTTCCGAGAACGTATTATTAGGAAAGGACGGGTGTAACGGCGGTATCACGACGGGTGTATCGACGGAATATAGATTCCAGTTATTCAATTCCGATTGTTCCGCGGGAACCTATATCGACACTGCAGCTACTGATACTACAAAATGGCATCTGCTAACTGCGACGTACGCGGCTGGTGCGATGCGCTTGTATCTAGACGGTACGCTTGCGGGCAGTCTTACTGCAGCATCAATATATCCATACACCAATGTCCTCGGCATCGGTTCCGGAGGAAGTTCTGTTTTTTGGTATGCAGGCCAGCTCGATGACGCCCGCGTCTACAACCGCGCCCTCAACGCTGCCGAAGCTAAAGCACTCTTCGACCAGTACGACCCCGGCCTCCGTGCTGCGGCCGGTGAAAACGGCCTGGTCGGACACTGGAAACTCGACGGTAATGTCAAGGACGCCACGCCGAATGGAGCGAACGGTACCGCCAATTCCGCCAGTCTGACGACCGACAGGAAAGGAGCGGCGAATAGTGCATACAGCTTTAATGGCACGACCAGCAGCATCGTCATCCCACACAGTACTGCGTACAAACCCACAAGCGCCATATCAGTAGGAGTGTGGGCTAAATTCACGAATGTTGCTGCCGGAGGTTTCCCGAGTATACTATCGAATACAGAAGACGGGGGTGGCTGGTCGCTGTATGTGAATAATAGTGGAGCAGCGTATGGCGATTGCCTGAATGGTAACCTGTGCTTCGATGTTTCAATCGCCGGTATTGGGTATCAGGTAATTCAAGTCAGCCGTAGCGTCCTGACCAGCGGCAGCTGGGCGAATATAACAGCTACCTATGACGGAACGATTGCCCGGCTATATGTAAACGGGCAACAAGTCGCTACCAACACCTTCAGTGGGGCGATAAATACCAATACGTCAGGTGTATGTTTTGGCGACGAAGTAACTGGTTCGGCTAGTTGTGCGGATTACAAGTTCGCCGGTTCCATAGATGAAGTCAGGATTTACAACCGCGCCCTGACTGCGCCAGAAGTCGCCGCCCAGGCTACCGCCTACAATGCAAATGTGCAGCTCAGCGACCTCCAAAAAGGCCTCGTCGGCGACTGGCCGATGAACGGGAATGCCAAGGACAGCACGCCGCAGGGGAATAACGGTCTGGTGACGGCAGCGACGCTGACGACGGACAGGAAGGGGAGACTGAATAGCGCGTATAGCTTTAATGGCACAAACGCTTACATCCTCGCGCAGTCCAATAATAATATCCCGGCGGTCAACGGTGCAAAGACGGTCACGGGCTGGTTCAATACAACAAAGACGTCAGGTATTCAAGTACTCATGGCCTTGAGCGACACTGGTACATGTACTGCTGGATTAGCGGTCGTCGTTGATACGAATAAGTTTGCGGTGTACCGTTGTAGTGTAGGATCGATTATACAAACCGCGTTTACTGCGACGAATAGCTGGCATCATTTCGCCTATACATACGACGGTACAACAAACAATTTATACTTAGATAATGTGGCCGTTTCACCCAATACGACCGCCGTTGGTACCGGCACGGTCGGCTACACGATATTCGGTAATGAAAGGGCGGCAGGGAGCATATGGTATAGCGGTCAGCTGGACGATATACGGATATATAATCGGGCTTTGTCAGCAACTGAAGTGACTGCCCTAAATAGACTGTACCGGTAGAGGATTAGTCCTGTTGCCGGTACAGTACAGTTGCACATCACATGTGCACTATTATTTTGTGCGCTAACGCTAGAGAGGGAGCAGGGTCGTCAAGTCGACGTATACCGTGGTGTCGATATAGTTATAATCGGGTTCACAGCGGCATGACCCGGAGAGGTTCTGGTTCGATGTGTAGTTGCCGACGCCGAAGACCCAGCCCTTGCAGTCGGTGATGGTCGCGCCGTTATAGGTGCCGCCGACTCTACACCGTGATCCAACATGTTGCTGGCTCTCCAGACCGGTTTCTATGAGACGGTCGTTTAGGTACCATTCTATCTTCTGGCCCTGGTACAGCCGCATTTCCCATTTCACCCATTTGTCCATATAGGGGGTAAAGTCATATGTCGCGGTGCGGAACTTGAGGACGTATCTGCCAGGCGTGCCTGTGGTGTTCACTCCGGCGAGCCATGTCGGATCCTGCTGGAATCCAGCCGTGGTGATGATGTTCTCTTTGTACTGGAACATATTGACCCAGCCGTGCGATGTCATGCTGAACTTGGCTGACGGTACGTACATGTATGATATGTAACGTCCAGATACATCAGCAGGCGACGGCCCGTCCGGCACGAGCTGTCCATTGGTCCAGTTCTGTGTCGTGAAGGTTTTGAAAAGTTTGTGGTGCACGGCGGTATCGCCACGCGCATGATGCAGCTTCAGTATTTTGTCTCCGGCCGGTGCCGCCGGGATGCCTTGGCTGGAGGCGGTCACCATTTCCGGGTAGCCATATTCATTCTCCTGACCGTTCTGGCCGAACCAAGTCCAGTGCTTCTTGAGCTCGGTAGATGCCGTCGTATTCGGTCGTACGACACCGAGTGGTACCGACTCCAGGTCGGACCACCACCAGCCTGCCCGCTGCGTCGGAACGCCAACTGGCGGGGGAGTCGGTGGTGTCGGCGGTGGCGTGGCGGCACCGAACTTGACGCCTCGGCCAGCCGAGGCAGTCGTGTCGGTGATGGCGGATGCTGGTGCAGAGACCGTACCGCTTTCTGTCTCCGCGGCTACGAACGGTCCAGCAGCCTTGGATCCGAACGCCATGTAGCTGCCAATACCGGCAATGCTGATAACCGTGACGATAACTACAGCTATTCGGAACCGTTTATCCTTTAAAATTCGTCTATTACCAAATACTGCCTGGCCCATATCAGGAGCTCCGCTTATGTTTAATATCAGTATACATCACGTCGTCGAACTATTCTTTATGAACTGGGCGGCAGAGAGGCCGCTGAGCAGACTAGCTAAGGCGGCGTTGCCTCCGCGCGATCCGCTGACCGTGCCGCCGAGCCGGATGCTCGAATCATTGTTGTCCTGTATGACACCGCCGTTGTCGGTGGTGGTGTTGCCGAAGATAGTCATCGGATAGCCGTTCTCGCTGGCAATATGCCGCTGCATCCCGGCACCGCCAGTGACATGGTTTAGAGCGGTCAGTACGCTGTCGCTGCCGGCACTCGAGATACCATAATAGGTCGGGAATGAAAGACCGCTACCCCGGCAGACATTCAGGAACAGGTTGCCGATGATACGGCCGGTCTCAGCTTTCAGTGAGGCGCTGTTTGAAGATAGGTACATACCGGCCAGTCTGGTATTACGGACGACATTGTTGCTGACGGTAAAATTGTGTACCGCGCCATAGAAAACGATGCCGTATCCAAGGCCGTTACTTGGAACGGCGCTTCCGTCGATGACGTTGCCGGTGATGCTCAGTCCGTCTACCTCGCCGCCGATCGTATTCTTGTCGACGACAATTCCGGCATTCAGTGTTGTATGCAAGGTATTGCCGGTAATCGTGATGTTGGACTCAGTAGATACTTTATTGGCACCTATGGCTACGCACGAGTCCGCTTTCACGGCATTCCCGGTCACGGTTGCGTTGCGGCCGTTAACGACGATACCATTGCTGCAATTTCGTATCTGGTTGCCGGTAAACGTATAATTGTCTAACAAGCCGGTGGTGTCTATAGCACCACTCGTGTCAATCGCGCCAATACCATTCTTGCAATATATGACGGTATTATTTGCAGCTATAAAATTCATGTCACGTATCTTATCCTGGTTGCGGCCGCCGCCTTCCAGTATGATACCGCTGCCGTTACGCCCCCTGGCAGCAGGTTCGCCTGTCAGGTCGATGACGCAATCTGTCACACTGACATCAGACGACTCTATGATATCAATACAGATACCGCCGCCTGACGCAGTATCTCCGTCGGCTACCCAGTTGCCAATGATCCGGCAGGACCGGACCCTGATATGTTTTGAGGGTCCTGCGGATATAAGAGCCCCAGAGTTGTCTTCCATCAGGTCGCCTTGAATATTGATACTGTTGACGGCGTATTGGCCCAGCATGCCATCAACGGTGACGTTCTCGACGGCAACTCCGATACATGCTAACAGATTGACACCGAATTCGCGCGGATCTTTTATGTATACGTCGCGGATGGTTCCATTCTTGATGGATCCGAAGAATACCGCGCCCTGCACTGTGCTGCTGACACTGCTGCTGGTGACAGTGGCATTGCTATTATCAACGATCATGTCCATGACTGCTACATTCGAGAAATAAGCGCCAGGTGTAGCGGTATGGCTGGGTCCGGTACTGTTGAAGGCGAGTACCCGTGAATCAACGCCGGTGCCGGGCCGGTGCTTCAGTATCGTCTGGCCGATACCATCGCCGCGGACGCAGACATTGCTGCTGTTGATGTACAGCGTATCGACCATGTAGGTGCCCCGGGGAATGTAGATGATGCCGCCGGTAGTGGGCAGGGCGTTGATAGCGGCCTGGATGGCTGCCGTATCGTCGGTCGTGCCGTCACCCGTGGCACCATGGGCTGATTTGACGTTTACCCAGGTGGTACTGCCGCTGGCGGATCCCCAGGCAACTACCGTGCCGGATTTCATGAGGAACTGGCCGTTCGAGCCTCCGGCAGGTTTGGTGACATACATCGTGCTGTCACTGGCAGCCTGGGTAGCTATCTTGCTGTCGACCAGAGCAGGCGTAGCGGCGTCGTCGGCTTTATCGAGCGAAGTCTGGACACCGGCGGCCAGGTTTGCTTTCGATACGACCGCTGACTTCAATGCGCCGTCAGCGTCATGGATCTGTGATAAGAAGTCATTGAGAACGTTCCCCCAGGAACCGTCATCTCCGCCAGGTACAGGTAATCGGCTCATCGTAATCGCTCCGTAAGTTCTCCGCTTGCGCTTATTTACTGTGTAGTATAGCTGATGCACTGCACCGCTGCAATCCAGGAGCCTGCGCAAAGCGAGTAATCGACAGAGCTAGGCATTTTTGTTATGCTTTAATGACGATGAGGTAGCTTACCGGAAGAAGGTTAACTAGATTTAGCAGCCGGACGTTGCTCGTAGCAGGGTTGTCTATAACAGCGTTGTGTGTACTTTGCGGCGGTGTCTACGCTGCGCTTGGCGGTGCTCCACGGAGCCTGGCGACCAGCACTGACATCGAGCTACAGCGCGGGCTTGTCAGCCACTGGAAGCTCGACGGCAATGCCAAGGACGCGACACCGCAGGGCAATAACGGCACGGTGTACAACGCAACCCTGACGACAGATCGCAAGGCCAGGGCCAATAGCGCGTATAACTTCAACGGAACGAACGCATACATCGGTACCGGCAAAAGCCTGACGAATGGCCTGACGAGCATATATACCTTACCTGGGATGGCACGACCGCTAGGTGGTACCAAAACGGTGTCATGGTAGACTCGGATCCTATAGGTACTGTTCCGAGCAGTGCCTATCCATTTAATATCGGTGGTGGTGGCATCGCCGATCCGAACGGCAACTGGTTCAACGGTAGACTGGACGATGTACGCTTGTACGACCGCGCATTGTCCGCAACAGAAATAACTCTCCTGTCTAAAATCTATCGATGACTAAAATGGGCATTCCCGTTGCATGCGGCGTCATGCTATACGATGTCATGCTTATGCTAGAATGAAATCACTACGACCAGTACCTCTCCGAAGTCCCCACTGGTTATACTGGCAGTAGTCATCGGTATAGCTTTACTCGGTACGTATATACTCACCACGTCAGAAGCCGCAACGCTATTCCTGTCCGTGGAACCAGAATCCGGTACGCTGTCGAGCGGTACGACGTCCGTCAGTGACACGACTGCGTCCGCCGGCAAGGCTGTGAAGTTCCCGGCACCAGCTACAACCCCGACCACCCCGTCCGGCGAGGCCATGCCCATCGGCAACCTGCTGGGGCAGCTGTACGGCCGCTACAGCATCAGGTTCAAGGCGACTGCCGCAGCCGGACAGGGCACGGCCATGATAGTATGGCCAAGCTCGGATATATGGAGCGACGGTGAAATAGACTATCCGGAAGGGAACTTCGACGACACGATCCATGTCTACCATCATCCGACGCCGTGCGATATGGACGATATCAAACCCCCGAACCACTGCGGATCTCCTGACAGCCTGGGTACCCGCGCCAGCTGGTACCAGTGGCATACCGCGACGACGGAATGGACGCCGACCGCGATCCGCTACTATCTCGATGGCCGGATCATCAAGACTGTCACGCATGATATCCCCAAGACCACACACCACTGGACACTGCAGGTCGCTCCGAACGGCGGGAACCAGCCGGGCAAGCTGGAAGTCGACTAGGTGGCATCGTGGCGGTATACGCCGTAGACCGGTAGCGGCAGTATCTGCCGCTCGATATGCTCAGTCCGCTTATATTTTCGGTAAGGTAATGTGGAAATCTTTGGCGAGTTGAGTCACCTCGGCGTGCAGTGCAAGGATTTTTTGGTTCGATGGAAGTTTCTGAAATGCCGAACTGGAAATGTCGGGCTTGGTTTGCCTATCGAGCATTATGTACAGTTCTTTGACGTCTTCATACAATGCCACAATGCCGTAAACTTCGCTTCTAAGCCATCTTGCTTAGTCGAAATCATAGTGAGCAGCCGATTGGTTTCAGTCTGTTGCGACTCTACGCCGCCCATACGGTTTTCGAGTGTGTCGATCCTGGTTTCTACTCTGCCGAGTCGGGATTCTACACCGTCCAGTCTGGATTCTACGCCGTCCAACCGGGATTCGACGCCATCCAGACGATCCTCTACGCGGTCAAGCCGAGGGTTCACCGCGATGTCCAGCGCCTCAAGGACGACGTCGCGAATATCAGAAAGGTCATGGGCGGTGAGTGACATACCTGAATCTTATCATGCCGTCGAAGTTCCTGAATAGTGTAGATTTGTATGTGTATATAACTAGTTTCAAAACTCACAGCCCATACCACAAAAAACGGGTAGCATACCTTTGCGCTTAAACAAGAGGAGGTGCTACCCATGAAACATGCTACGTTCTTTTTAACTGCGGCACAATATGCCTGGCTTGCCCAGGCCCTGCCGCGGCCGACAGCCCGGACGGGCCGGCCGGCCCTCGGAAACCAACTGTTATTGCCTGGCATTGTCTTCGTGCTCAAGACAGGCTGCCGCTGGAAGGACATTCCGCCCCACCTCTGCCGGTACGGCTACGTCTCCTGTTGGCGCCGGTTACGCTACTGGCAGGCACGCGGTGCGCTGCACGCCGCCTGGCAGTCGGCACTAGATGGTCTCGAGCGCCAGTCGGCGCTCGATCCGCTCGTCTGCCAGCTGGACGGCTCGCTGGTGCAGGCGCCGCACTGGCGCGACGCCTGCGGCTACTCCGGCAAGCACCGCCGCTACGGCACGAAGCTGTCACTGGTCGTGGATTTCGGGGGTACACCGCTGGCAGGAGTCCTGACCGCCGGCAACCGCAATGACGCCTACAGCGCGGCCGCCACGGTGCTCAAGCTGGCGGTGAGCCGGGACTGCCAGCCTTGCATCCTCAACGCAGACAAAGGCTACGACAGTAGTCGCTTCCGGGCATACCTCGAGGCCGCCGGCATTGTTGCGAACATCCCGCTGCGTTCCGTGGCGCACCGGCAGGACCGTCTTGACAGTCCGCCAACATCTTACGACGCGGGCGTCGGGACGCTACGCGTCCGAGTCGAGCGCACCTTTGCGTGGCTCAAATACTACCGGCGGCTCAGGTACCGCTGGGAGCGGCACCTGAGCATGTTCCAGGCATTCGTGGAGCTTGGCTGTACGCTGGTGTGTTTGCGGAAAGGAGGAGAGTTTTGAAACTAGTTATATGCAGCTTCAAAATAGAACGCCTGTTTTCGAAAGCTCAGATCCTTTGTGCTCGAGCAGTAATAATGGCGATGAGACTGACTGCACTCTTAGTAAAACATTTATATATAAACTTGATGGAAACTACCGGAATAACGGTAAGGAGATATTTGCTCATCTGAGAAGTAAAGGTTTTGACTTCCGGCAAGGCGACAAATATAAAAATAAAGTGGACAGTATGATAAACAATAATAAACTCGCCGACAACCTTTCCGATTCTGAACCTATAATAGTAGACCTGTACAACTCTGAAAATAAAGCAAGGGTGAGGGTCAACATAGGAGACTATGAAAGAACGATGCCGTATGCGAAAGGTCAAGGATTAGATCAAATATCAGCTGATCAATTAATTGCAGGCCTACAATTTTACAACCCTTAATGGTTGGTCTTCTATGATTTCGGTCGAATAGCCGGAAATAACCAGTTACCAGAAGTTACAGCTAAACTCCTCTGTTTTTGGAATTTTTTTATTTGATATGATAGGCTCATGTCCTTATTCTATGTAACCGGCATTGCAGGAGCCGGCAAATCAGAGGTATATCACGAACTGAAGAACCGTGGTCACGAAGTATATGGCACTGACGAAAACCAATTTGCCGGGTTCTATAATAATCAAACCAACGAACGAGTTGACAATCCCTCAGATCATGGCGGCCAGATAACTGCGGCCTGGAGGGAGTATCATACTTGGAAATTGCCCCGTAAAACAGTCGAGGACCTAAAAGATAAAAGTAAAGGTAAAAATGTCTTCTTATGCGGTGTGGCATCTAACGACACAGAATTTCTGGACTTATTCGATAAACTCTTCGCACTGATAATTGATAATGAAACATTGCATCACAGGATTACTAGTCGGACAAATAATTCTTTCGGTAAGAATGAAGGCGAACTTGACCAGATTAAAGCTTGGCAGGCTAACACCGCAGAATACTACGACAAGTATAGCTACATTACAATCGATGCCAGTCAGCCTATTAAGACGGTAGTAGATGATATCCTTATGCAAGTCTAGTTCTAATAGAGACTACAATGGCTCTCCAGGCATAAGAACTATGATAGTGCTTATTTTTATGCAATGATAGCGTCATGACTTTGCGCAGTAAAGGCTTCGGTACGATCGGAATATTACTGTTGCTTCTTGGTATCAGTGGCATTATTTTTCTAGCGTATAACACTTTCCAAATGCGACAGAACTTAGCTACGCCCGGCGACCCTGTGCGTGGGATGGTAGTGAGCTTGAAAAACACTAAGCCCGCGTACACAAAAGACCGATACGTAGAAGTTACGCTGACAGTTGCGAACAAAAGTGGGAAAGAACAGTATTTTGCTTGGGATAACTGTGCAGAAATAATCGATTACTATGTTGATGGAAAACAAAAAAATACAGACGTCAACGGAATGTGCATGATTGGCTTTCCGCCACTTGAAAACAAAAAGACCTTGAGTCGAAACTTACAATACGATCCGAGTGATTTGAAACCTGGCCGACATAACTTGCAGTTAACAATCAATGGTATTCCATCTAATAAACTCGAATTACAGATTTCCGGAGATACTAAGCCTATCGTCAACTGTTATGCACACACCGAGTACCTTACACCGTTATGCGCTAATCTCGTAATCCATACGAACGTATCATCTATCTATGAAGATGAGAACAATAACCGCTGCAATATGATTAAACAAGCCTGGATAAACAATACACCCCTCCGCCCCATACCATCTCTGAGCACAGTCAATTGCAATGACGGTAAAAGCGCTTATTTTGTTGCCAATGTGCCTACGAGTGAGTTGGAGGATTGGCGCCAGAAGCTACGTGCAGCAGATTATAACTCAGAAATATTCACCGAAGATACAACCCTGAGAATCGATAAGCTTTAACATCTAAAAATCTACATACCAGGCATTCTTGCGTTTATGCCTATTATGGTGCCTCATGTCGGATACAATTGAACTCCTCTGTTTCGAGGAGTTTTTCTTTGTTAAGATAGCTGCATGCCATTGATATTCATAACAGGAGCGCCAGGAAGCGGTAAGTCAACCGTCCTTCAACAACTTGAGAAATTTGGACAGACCGTATATGGAACCGATGAACATGGCTTGTCACACTGGATACACCGAATAACCGGTGAGATCGTCGTACCGCCAGAAATATTCGATGTTCACGAATGGTATAAGGAGCATGAATGGAAAATTAATCCGGATGAGATCAAGAAACTAAAAGAACACACGGTGTCCAATGGTACTGCTATTTTTCTCTGTGGTGTAGGTGATGGCATTGATGAAGCCTGGCAATACTTTGATAATGTTATTGTACTCGTCGCAGATGAAGCGATTTTAAGACAGAGGATACTGGAACGTAAGGACAATGGTTTCGGCAGGACACCCGAAGAACTCAAAATTGTCCTGGAATGGCAAAATAAGCATGTTCCGATATATCAAGGCCGTGGCGCTACCATTATAGACACATCTGTATCGGACCTTGATAAAACAGTAAGTCGAATTCTCGATAAATCAGAAGAACTAAAATTGCTATTCGGCTCCGTTAGCTCGCCCGTAAAATTAGGTAATACTGTGAGGCGCCAGACTGGACCTTGGACACCGACAGTACATTCGCTGCTTGCCTATTTGCATGATAATGCTTTTGACAATTGTCCTGTCGTTGAAGGTATAGATGATGAGAACCGCGAAATACTACATTTCATACCTGGCGATGCTGCCGTCAGGCCTTGGCCAGCAGTTATGCTCGTGGGCGATGGAATTGCGCAGGCGGCTCGGGTACTGAGAAGGTACCATGATGTTGTTGAAGGATTCAAGCCTCAGCCGGATAACGAATGGCGTATAGGCTTCAGCGATATAAAACCTGGCCAGATAGTAAGGCATGGGGACCTTGGCCCATGGAATACTATTTGGCAGAATGGTGAACTTACAGCACTGATTGATTGGGATTTCGCGCAACCTGGCGAAAGGATTGATGACGTAGCGCAGATGGCATACTACTTCATTCCACTCAGGGGTGAAGCTGGCTGGAAAGATGCAGGTTTTGATACACAGCCGGATTTTGCAGAGCGATTGCAGTCGTTAGTCGCTGCATATGGTATGTTTTCAGACGAAGAAGTTATCAATGCCCTTTTAAGACAGCTCGCCGAAGATCGCGAAATTATGCAGCGTTATTCCGATGAAGAAAAAGAACCTTGGGTTTCGTTCGTAAAACGTGGTGATATCGAAGAAAGCATTCGAGACAGCTCCTGGATTGATGAAAACCGAAATGAGTTATTAAGATGACGCTAGAGGAAATTGCCGCAGTAATTATATCGAAGGCTGCGGGTTCTCAACCTATTCTAATCGGCATTGAAGGCTTCGGAGGCTCGGGCAAGACTACGTTTGCTCATAAGCTCAAAGATATATTGGGCAATTCATATGTTGTCAGCATCGATGAATTTATCGTCAAAGAAAAAATTATCGAGCCATCATGGGACAAAGGAGGATTCGACCGTGGCCGGCTTGAGGAACAAGTTCTCAAAGCTGCCAAAAGCGGCGAGGAGATACGCTACCAAGAATTAGTCTGGAAATCGAACACATTGAGCGAACCCAAAATAGTTCCACCGGTCGACTACTTAATAATCGAAGGCATTTCCTGCTTCCACCCCGACATTGCTCATTACTATGATTATAAAATCTGGATTGATACGCCGATGGATATAGCCAAGCAACGCGGCCATGCCCGAGATGGCAGCAACGAGAATGCCCAGCACTGGGATATTTGGGCGGAAAATGACTTACGCTACCAGGATAAATACCATCCGGAGAAACAGGCAGATTTCGTTTTCGACCATACAACACACTCGTCTGTGTGATTTTAGTTCCATTTGCGTTTACGATGGCTCTCCAATTCGGCTATGTTTAGACTCCCCCATATTGGGGAGTTTTTATTTGCTATAGTAGACTCATGAATAAATTATATCTCCTTGGTGGGCCTCCGCGTGCCGGCAAATCTATCATTATGAATGGGTTCTTGCAGCAGCGGCCAATGCACCACATCTCGATGGATGCAGTTCAAGAGGGAGTGAGGCATCTTTTCGTAGATGATCCTTTTCAAATCTTACGTTCTATTCATTTTGAAGGCTGGACTGAATTCAAAAAGAGAGGGACCGGTGACGTAGTACGACAAGACTTCTCGGCAGAGATGAATGAGGTCGATATGGCTCGTAAAGCAGTCACAGGTATGCTTGACCATTATAATCGGGCAGGATCAGACGTAGCCGCAGAGGGCTTACACATCACCCCTGAATGGGTACAATCACTGCATCTTTCCGAATTTTCTATAGTTGCTGCTTTTGTCGGGTATACCGATCCTAATTATGTGGAAGGCATACTGGAACATGCTCGAAACAATAAGCACGACTGGGTTAACGAATGGCTATCTATCCACAATGGGGATGATACCAAACTACGCACCTGGGTCTCGGAAACTGCTCAAGAAAGCCAGAAAACGGCACAGTTAGCCGAAAAGTATGGTTTTCCTTTCTTCGATGCTTCGGCTCAGCCCTTTCCTCAATATGTTGAAGAGGTGCAGACTTATTTGAGCGGACATTAGTTCCAAAAATAATTCAATGAGCTAACGGTCGATCAGGCACCGGCCGCGGAAGCATCACCCTCCTCTCGATGGAGGCAATTAAACAGTCCCAGCAATATCAAAAGACTGCTATCCGGCAGTGCCAAAGCAGCATCGGAAACTGCAATTTCTCCGACATTCCGGACAATGCCCTTTACGTGGTATGTGATGAGTTCGTTCCCATCAGTATTCTTCCAGGCATAACTGGATTTTAGAGCAATTTTTTTGCCTACCCTGCCAAAAGTATATTCGGTATCGCCTATTGCAAGCTTGCCAGTCCGGCCCAGCATTGGCTCACGATATACGCCCATGGTTTCTCCCGAATCGGCCGCAGTTACCGTAACTTCTGTACGTAACAAACCGTCCTGCTTGATCTGGATAGCCGTGCCGTCAAAATGCGCATGAGCTAGTCGATGAGAGATTCCCTCGTATGAAACTGCCCCGACTGGTTTTTCCTCTCGCAGTATTTCGAAATCATGCCGAAGCATGTGTGGCTGCTTGTATTGTAGTGTTTCAGCCATGTGATTCTCCCTTACTTCCTATCCTAACTGAATCGGCCAGGATCAGAAAACGCTTAAGAAGCTCAATAAACTGACAACCGGTACATTGAGGAGTCCTTTTGACGGGATTGGCAAACCCGAACCTTTACGAGAAAACTATACAGGATTTTGGTCCCGGCGTATTGATGAGAAAAACAGGTTAGTATATGCTGCAACCGATTCCAAAGTGACGGTTATCGCCTGCCGTTTTCACTACTGATGAAGTGCTTCGATCCTGTATTCGATGTAGCCGCTATGGCTCTCGCCGGCTGGCAAAGTCATGAGGTGTGCGGCTTTTGCCAGATCTTCATCGGACTCTTTTTGCGATTTCGTATGGAGATTTATCATGTCAGTTGACCCTGTCTGATTCTCAAAACAGATAAAACCCTTGTCAGACTCCAGCGTATAGAGCACCATGTGTGTAAATTCAGAACTGCAAGCCAGCTTCAACTTCAGATGCCGGTCGGGATATATGATGGCCGCATCAGCATCCTTGTGTAATCCCGTAAATACATGGTCAAGCTCCAGGCTGGATACGGGAGTTGGGTTGCGTAGATCATAATCATGTACGCCCATAGGTAGCAATGTGCCCGAAGGCAGCAGGTCTTCGTCTGCTTCCATGATATGCTCTGCCGGCAGGACGACGAGTGTTTCGTCATGTCCGGAATGCGCTGCGAAGTATGGATGGAGGGCAAACCCGAATGGCAGGGTCTTATCGCCCAAGTTCTGGACTTCATACGCAACTTTGATACCCGATGCTGTAAGCGTATACGTAAGCTCTAATCTGCTTTCATACGGATAATACTCATAAATCGCATCTCCCCGCTTGACTTCGACCCATGTCCGCACCCGGGCGCTCTGCGCATCAACCTCCGGTTCGCTGAACTGCCATGGTATATCATCCACGAAGCCATGGATCAAAGGTTCGTTTCCACGCTTTCGTTTTACCTTTTTCAATGACTGGATGTGGCCTGCGAATTCGTATTGCTTGTCCCGTACACGATTTGGGATAGGCCATAGCACGAACGTACCGGTCCAATCACGGTCTTTCAATAGAGCGGCGTCGCATACGATCAGATCATATCCACCAACCTGATACTTGCATAGGTTACTGCCATAGAACGGTGCGATTTCAGCATAGACGGATTCAGCCGGTGATTCAGCATCATACCTGAGTCTGATGGTCTGGGTTCCGAGTTCTGAGTTGTCTGAAATATCAGCCGCAAAACGTTGTGCCATGTCTGCTGCTCCCCCTTATCGCTTAGCCGCGGATCAGCTGCCCCTTGTTACGGGCATTGAACGCATCGATGATGCTCTTATTATAGGCAGCTATCTTGTCGACCGGGACCTTTGGTTTTCGGTCGTATGTCAAAAGCCCGTTAGCTTCCTGCTCGATGTCGGTCAGCTGGGTGTAGCAGAAACCCGATATGAAAGTCAGGTCGATGAGCCCTTCACTGAGGTCGGCGTACTGGCCCAGCATCTCGTCGTTGCTTTTGGAATTTCCGTATGCGCTGTACAACATATCAAGTTCGCCGCCGTGGTTTTCCGGGATCATCAGGAAACCGCCGACTTCACTGAGGACGACGGGCTGGCCGTGGTATTGTGATTTATTAGCGAACAGCGACAGGTTATTGGCCCAGACCTTCTCCGGCAAGACACCACGTAGCAATGTATCTTTGTAGCGCTCGCGCAGGCTTTCCGCCGTCGGAGTATAGTCGTGGATCGCGCAGATGTCGCCGATGTCGGTATGCTCCCAGCCATCATTATCAATCACCGGGCGGGACGGGTCTATCTGGCGCGTAATGGTGACCGTCCGTTCTACATAGGCGTACTGCAGCTGATGCTGATCCTTGAGGTCCGGTACGCCCCAGCTTTCATTGAGCGGCACCCAGGCGACGATGCACGGGTGGCTCAGGTCACGCCTGATAACCCGCGTCCATTCGTTGAGTAAGCGCTCTTCGGCGCTGTGCGACCAGTCACGGGCGTTCGCCATTTCACCCCACACAAGAAGCCCGAGCTTATCACACCAATAGAGCCAGCGCGGATCCTCTACCTTCTGATGTTTGCGCACGCCGTTATATCCGTACTGCTTGATCCATTCGACGTCTGCCTTCAGTTCTTCATCGGTACCGGCAGTCATGCCGCTTTCCGGCCAATAACCCTGGTCAAGCACCATCGCCAGATAGACAGGTTTTCCGTTGAGTACTAATGTGTCTTTGTGGATACTGAAATCGCGGAGCCCGCCGTAGCTGGAAACTTCGTCATGGAGCTTATCTCCCTGATACAGACGCAGCTTGAATGTGTACAGCTTGGGATTGTCGGGGCTCCATAGTGTCGCGTAGGGCACGGGGACTTCAATATCAATCACCGACTTGTAGTCCTCGACGGTTATAGTATGGACAAGCTCTCCGTCGTCCAGAAGGTCAACCTCTACTTTCCAGTTGGTTGATGGAGCATGCAGGATGGCAGTAATGTAGAATTTCTGCTCTTTGGCGCTCGGAAAGATACGGACATCGTCAATCCGCATCGTCGGCACTGATTCCAGCCAGACTGTCTGCCAGATCCCGGTCGTACAATAATAATCGATATCGTGCGGGATCCCGGACAAAGACTGTTTGCCGCGTGGCTGCTCTGGGTCCTGCCTGTCTTCCACCCGTACCGTAATCCGGTTATCACCTGCCTGCAGGAAAGGGGTTATATCGAATGAGAACGGCACTTGCCCGCCGACGTTCTTGCCAAGCTCATTGCCATTTACCCAGACGGTACTCAGGTAATCTACCGCTCCGAAATGCAGCAGCACATTCCTGTCCGACCATCCCGCCGGCACCGTAAATTCACGGCAATACCAGACAATTTCATGGATCGCTTTGTCGTTGACTGTCGATGCCGCAGTCTGATATGCGAATGGAACGACGATAGTCTTGTCCAGTGACTTTGCGACTGGGTACTGCTTTTCTATACCCTTGTCGTCATCGTCAAATGCAAATTGCCACTCGCCGTTTAAATTTAACCAATCCTTCCGTTCTAAGAGCGGTCTCGGGTGTTCTGGGCGTGGTGTATTCATCATCCTATCAATTATACGGGTCCAAAGCGTTTGCGGAACTACAATTATGTTGCAATAACGTCTACGATTGTCCTCCGGTCAAGGTAATTGGATACTTCCGACGACTGGTTTTTTGGTATAGTTGCACTAAGTATGATTTTCCTCTTAGTTTCTATACTCGTTCCGGTTGTTGTGTTACTAGGTCTGCCCCGTTGCCTGGAATCTGTCAAAAAGGCTGGACGCCATAATACGTATATCCTATTGGCGGCTTGCCTACTGTTTTTCATATCCTGGTACTTGCCATCGCCCGAGATCCAAGGCCAGCAGACTGCTGCGACCACCCACTTCATAGGTGGCGGTGTATTTACCGGCTTGATCTGGATCTATATCAAACACTATTTCAAGTGGAATTACTTGTGGGTCATCGAGCTGGTAAGTCTCCTGGCTCTGGTGAGTCTGTTAGGTGTAGCCAATGAGCTGTTCGAACTACTGATCGTACACATAGGACTTACCAACTTACACCTGACAGATACTTCTTGGGACCTACTGATGAATACTTTGGGAGCGGTCACGGTATGGATGATATATGTGCTCCTTAGGATCATCCGTGGTAATAAATTCCAGTGACCGATGCAACTTTTACACTAATCAGTTATTGACGGGCAAATTACGGTTTGATACATTATTTCAGGAAGCCCAAGTGAAACAGCACGTTAAGTATATGTAGCCGTTCGAGTTAGTAAGTTTGATAGTTCTAGATAGTTTGTTAGTTAGTAGGCTACATCTGTGGGTGCAAGGCTTCCCAGGTACAAAGAGGCACGTACGGTGCCTCTTTTTTTATGCAGTCTGATGCTGCAGCGAATGGAACTGCGGTACGACGCGGTGCGATTGTTCTAAGCCTTCAAAGGCTGTCAGTGCTTCGCTGGTCAGTATGCCGCCGACGACTTCTGGCGTATAATCCCAATCATCAGCCAGCTGGGCGATGCGGATCTTACGGAGCCGGAAGATATGTGGCAGGTCGTCTCGGGACAATGAATAGGCGATACGCGGGATATTCGACTGGAATATGGCCGACGAACACATAGGGCACGGTTCTACCGAAGCATACATCTCACAGTCGCTCAGGTCGCGGCGGCCGAGGAGTTTGCAGGCCTGCCGGATGGCCAGCAGCTCGGCATGGGCCGTGATGTCGATGTCCTGGCCCTCTCCGTTCTCGACGGCGACGACCAGTTTGCCGCGGCTTGTGATGACAGCCCCGAATGGCATGTCGCCGTGCTGGCGGGCTGAATCAGCTTTCGCAAGTGCCAATCTCATAAATGATTCGTTTACCCATGTCATGATTACCATACAGAATAAGCCATAAGCGGCACGTATGCAATAAGATATTTATATCAAGTACGTGCCGTCTGCATAGGTAACAAGCACACATCACCCCCGTTTTTGATATCATGAGATTACGATGGACCAGCAACACAGAACCGCAATAGAGAAGCTGCAAGTACAGATCCGCGACTACTATGCCCGCAAAGTTCCCTTCCGGGTCTACCATGGCTCGACGAATTCAACCCGCATCCTGACATTCAAACGGAGCGAGATGGTCGACACAAGCGGACTGGACCGCGTGCTTACAGTCGACACCGGGCGGCAGGTCGCGGTCGTCGAACCGAACGTGCCGATGGACAAACTGGTCAATGCGACGCTGCGACACGGCCTGATACCGACCGTCGTGCCGGAGTTCCCCGGCATCACGGTCGGCGGAGCCATCCAGGGCGCCGGCGCCGAAACGTCATCACACAAATACGGCTGCGTCAGCCAGACAGCCAACTGGATGGAATACATCCTCGGTGACGGCAGGCTCATGAAAGTTTCGGCTATCGAGAATCCGGATCTGTATTACGGTGCCGCCGGCGCCTGCGGTTCGCTCGGGCTCATTACTGCGGCCGAGATCAACCTCATCCGGGCGCCGAAGTATGTCCAGGTCACACACTACCAGGTCGGCAGCTTTGCGGAGGGTGCCGAGCTGATGAAAAAGTACGCCCGCGAAGGCTGCGACTTCGTGGAGTGGATCATGTTCCGCAAAGACCACGGCACAATCGTTACCGGTACGATGTCGGACGGAGTCCAGGGCAAGGTCCGCCGCTTCAGCCGCCCCCATGACCAGTGGTACTACCTCTACTTGAAACAGGTCGCCGACGCCGGACAGTCCGTGACGGATTCCGTCCCGATCAAAGATTATCTGTTCAGGTACAACCGCGGCGCATTCTGGGCGGCCGAGCTCGCCTTCAAGCAGTCAGGTATCCCGTTCAACGCCTTCACAAGGCTGGTCCTCGACCCGATGCTACGCACCCGCAAACTATATCAGGCACTGCAGGAAAGTGCCGCCAGCCAGGTGTATATATGCCAGGATCTCGTCTTACCAGAGGAGACCGTCATCCCATTCCTGGAATTTGTGGATGAGGAGTTCGGCATGTACCCGATCGGCGGCTGCCCCATCAAGCCGGAAGTGCGCTCCCCGCTGCAGTGCAATGGCATCGCCTCGGACGTCGTGTTCAACATCGGGGTGTACGGACTGCGGGTGGAGCCGTATGAGAAATTCGTCGAAGCCAACCGCCGGATAGAAGCCAAAACCAGCGAGCTCGGCGGCAAGAAATGGTTCTACGCCCACAACTACTACAGTGAGTCAGAATTCTGGAAGATCTACGACAAGCGGTGGTACGACCAGCTCCGTGCTAAGTACAAGGCCGAAACCCTGCCGGGCATCTTCGAACGCACCCGGGTCAAAGACCACCACAAAGTCAGCAAAAAGCGCGGCGCCCTCAAGACGATGCTCGGCCTGGCGAAGCTGCGCATCACCGATTGATACCACACGCAGACTGTTCCGGGACGTTCAATGTTGGTATAGTTGACCCATGAAACTCATATTTCTGTATGGACCTCCGGCAACCGGAAAACTGACCATCGCCCAGGAACTCTCAAAAATAACCAGTTATCCGGTGTTCCATAATCACCTCACCCGTGATCTCGTTCAGAATATTTATCCTGGAAACTTGATGGATCATTTTGATCTTGTGGAAACACTGCGTGAAGACGTAATGAAGTACTGTGCCGCACACGGTACGAACCTGATCTTCACATTCGTCTATGCTGCTCCGGATGATGACGAGGTAGTAGCGAAATGGGTTTCTACAATTGCCGAGAATGGTGGTACCGTATGCTTCGTTGAACTGATGGCACCGTCCGAAGTATTATTCAAGCGTGTCGGCAATGAATCCAGGAAACAACATAAGAAAATCGTTGACCCGGAGCTGTTAGCAGGATTGCTCGACTCAGAAATGTTCACGTCAGTACCCTACGACGATGTCCTGAAAATTGATACTTCCACCATGGATCCAGCTGAAGCGGCGGCGGCAATTGCCAGCCATTTTGCATTAGTCTGATACCACCAACTGCATTCAGGCTTGACTCGCCGCGTCAGAATGTATACCCTAGGGGGGTATAGGAGGTTGGGTATGAGCAAGCACAATCCGGATGGTCATAAGCACCACCATCACGAGCACGAGGAGCATAGCCATGAAGGCCATGCTGCGTCGTCTAGCATCAACAGTATGGCCGTCAGCGCTACCCTGCACTGTCTGACGGGCTGCGCCATCGGTGAGATCACGGGTCTGACAATCGGCACCATCATCGGATTGTCAGCTGCCGCGACTATCGCACTGGCCGTCGGGCTGGCATTCCTGTTCGGATACAGCCTGTCGATGATCCCACTGCTTAAGAGCGGTCTCAGCCTAAAGAAGGCGTTGCCGATCATCCTGGCAGCTGACACGCTGTCGATCCTGACGATGGAGATCGTCGACAATGCCGTCATGGCGGCCATCCCCGGCGCCATGGATGCCGGCCTGGTAAATCCCCTGTTCTGGATCAGTATGACAGCGGCGCTGACAGCCGCCTTCTTCGTGGCAGTGCCGGTGAACCGCTACCTGCTGCAGCGCGGCAAGGGCCACGCCCTGGTCCACGAATATCACGGCCACGCCAACTAAAAATCAGGTAAAGGAGATATGATGACGTACGGATACGCCGACAATAAAGATTCCATATTGAAGCGGCTGACGCGGGCCGAGGGCCAGATACGGGGCGTCTCCCGGATGGTGGCCGATGACAAATACTGCATCGACATATTGACCCAGATAAGCGCCACCCAGGCCGCACTCGACAAGGTCGCCGTCGAACTTCTGCGCGACCATGCCCGACACTGCATGACGCATATCACCGACGAAACGCAGCAGAAAGCCAAGGCCGACGAGCTCGTCAACGCCATCGGCCGGATGTTATAACAATAGGAGGAATCATGGACACGAAACCACTACTCTACGGCATCATCGGCTTCCTCCTCGGCGGACTGCTGGTCTCAATCGCAGCCACGACATTCGATAAGCCCGGCGCCGATAGTCATGAAAAGGCCGACAGCCATGCCAGCATGACCATGGACCAGATGACCGATACGCTCCGCGACAAGCAGGGGGATGCATATGACAAGGCGTTCATCGCCGCCATGATCGAGCATCATGAGGGCGCCATCGACATGGCCACTCTATCGACTATGAAAGCCGGCCACGAAGAAATCAAGACATTGTCCCGGGAGGTTATCACCGCCCAGAAACATGAGATCGAAGAGATGAAACAGTGGCAGCATGACTGGGGCTACGTAACTGGCGGCCATCCGCACACCGGCACCGACAAACACTAGTCGGCCGTCCCTTCAGCTCAATCTTAGATAATTTGCTAATCTGGTAGGATAACGTCATAAATGTAAAAGGAGCCTGTCATGGGTAAACGATTACTACTTATCATTGCAGCGATAACGGTGCTGGGGGCCGGCTGGTTCGTCTGGCAATCCCGTCAAGGTGATGCCCAGATTGCTAACAACGCTTCAAAAACCTCCGGAAGTGACGCCAGCCCTGCTGCGAACACTCCACTGCCACAACCAAAGGAATCAGTGTTCTCATCTGGAACGTTCAAATATGCCCCGCCAAAGACTGGCTCAGGTAATGTCAGCCTTATCAAGAACGCCGACAACACGGTAACGCTCCGGTTGGAAGATGATTTCCTCGTCCAGGAAGGGCCGGCGCTCTATGTCGGTTTTGCAAACGGTGGCACCATCGCCCAGGAGACGCTGTTCGCCGAACTCAAAGCCTTCAAGGGTAAGCAGGAATATACCGTACCACAGTCGATCAACCTCGATTCGTACGACCAGGTCATGATCTATTGTAAGGAATTCGCCGTTCCATTCTCAATCGCGACACTCAACTAGATCCATCTCCGATGAGGTCCGTTGCAATTACCGCACGGCACGAGGATGGGATTTCCACGACTTAGGGTATTGACAGCATTGCTGTTATTATGAGCTTATGGATATATCATTGACCGAGCGGCGCCAGATAGAGAATGAGATGATATTCAGGCGTGTCAATGAAAAGGTCGGAGACGGACTCGACAGCCTCGATGAGATGCATATAGAGGACGATAATCCTGAGCTGCTAAGCGACGGCAACGCCATATTACACTTCAAATGTGAATGTTCGGACGAGGACTGCGATGCCAGGATACCGATCAGATTGTCGGTCTACCAGAAGATACACGAGAACCGGGACGCTTTCATCGTCAAGCTGAAGCACCAGGTCAATGCCATCGAAAAGGTCATACTCACCGAAGAGGCCTACAGCGTCGTCGAAAAGAACAACTCTACGTCCGAACCGGGCGACACGCTCAATAAGACGACCATCAATAACAGCTGACTGCAAAACGCCTAGTATCTTTTCGATTTTACCGCTTATGTTTATTGAATGTTGCGGTTAATCGGCATATTATTACATTTTGAATAAGACACAACATGGTTTCGCGCATCTAGTCATCATCTACGGACTTGAAGAACAAGCAGTGTCACTTGGCAAGGAGACGAACGACGCCCGCGCTCCGTCAGACGCCGTATGGATCCGTTTAGAATAATTCTTTCCGCTTATGCGTGACATGTTTGCAATATTAGTGTATAATACAGACTTTGTTACTGATAGTAGGGCAAAGTCGTTATGCACGGATCATTCAATACTATTTCAGATAAGTTGCGGTGGCTGTTTCTCGCCATACCGGTATTGCTGGTAATCCTGTTCGGCTATGCCCTGCTCGCCCCTGTCCCTGCCTCGGAGAACGGTGAGACTGCCGGGCAGACATATGCTACGCCGGTCAACATGCTTGACAGCCCGAATGCCGTCACGGCCGGGCTCTCGACTACCGTCGCCGAAGCCTCCGTCGCCGTCGATGTCGCCGAGCACCGGCTATCCGGCAATAGCAAACGCATGGCAGCTACAGCAGCGAACTCCGGCAAAGCAGTCGGCAGTGGTGCGCTTACCGCAGTCAAATTCACGGGGAATGCCTTCATCGGATCCTGGAAGTTTACCGGACGGCTCGTCGGCTCGGCCGCCTCACTGACAGCCCGGGCAATCGTCGGTACAGCCGGGTTTACGGCGCATGTCATCGCTTCGACTGCAGCGGTTACCGGCCGGGCGATCAACAGCAGTATCTCGTTTGCCGTGCTCGTACCGCAGGCTGTCTTCGGCTTCGCGGCCGATACGACTCTCGTTTCCGCCGTCATCCAGCCGGGAGCTAATACTGAGGTACCTGTCATAGACACCGGCGTGCCGGCTACCATCGCCGCGCAGCCGACCATTCCCGAAGCTAAGACCGTCAGCCACAAGGAAGCCCCACCCGTCCAGCCGGCCCCCAAACCTGTCACCGACGACTCAGCCGCCTGGCCGATCCACGGCGACATCACGACGCTGTTCGGTGTACCGCATTGGCCGTACCAGCCCACGCACAGCGGCATCGATATCAGCGACGGCAAAGCACCAGGCATCACACCGGTCAAGCCGTTCAGACCCGGCACGGTCACCGGTACCATACGGTCATATGGCGGTCTCGGCAACCATGTGGTGGTCGACCATGGCGGCGGCATGACATCCGTCTACGCCCACCTGGCCGGCATCAGTGTCCAGGTCGGTCAGGTCGTCGACAAGAACACCGTCCTCGGCACCGAGGGCTCGACAGGTGCTTCGACCGGTACTCATCTGCATCTGGAAATCAGGATCAATGGCGTCGCTGTCGACCCGCGGCCGTATCTGCCAGCCCACCAATAAACATGGTACAGCTGTCTGAGCCACACTGCACTGCCAGGATGTCAGTGAAGTGCTATAGTAGCCGCATGGAGTCAGGTACACTTATCGTTCTCCGCGGCCCCTCTGGTGCCGGCAAAAGCACCGTAGCCAGGATGCTGCATGGGCAAGCTGTCCGTAAGACAGCCCTGATCGAACAGGACCATTACCGGCACGTCATGTTCAACAATCCGCATTCGGAACTGGAAGCTGCCCGTCAGGTTATGTTCGCCAGCATCCGATCCGCACTGGAACACGGATATGATGTCATTACCGAGGGTATCCTCAGCATGGGCAGATACCGTCCGTATTTTGACAGATTATTTGATACACACCCTCACCGGAATCATCTGTTCTATATGGATATCGACTTTGACGAATCAGTCCGTCGCCACGCCACCAGGGATAAGCAACATCTCTTTTCAATATCTGATATGCGCGAGTGGTATGACCGTGCCACTCCGAGCGGTTACCCCGGTGAAGTACTTCTGGCAGCCGATCTGACCGCAGAGGAATCGGTCAGGAACATCGCAGAAATCGGCGGCATCGCCCTACGCTGACATGAGCAGCCCATATTCTCGGCCGACTTTGTAAGAAATACTACAGCTTGTTACTTCCCATGCGATACACTGTAGATGATTCAATTGTTTAATAAGTATGTCAGATATCAATACCACCGATTCCATCCAAATGACCGCTAGGCGTACCTGGGTGTCATTCCTGGTCATAGCCGGCGGCCTGCTGCTGTTACTCTTTCTCTATTCGGTGCGTTCCGTCGTACTTGAACTGGTCATCGCCCTGATACTGTCGATCGCCCTCAGCCCGCTGATGCGCTGGCTGATGAAGCGCGGACTGAAACGCGTCGCCGCCTCTGTCGTGACGGTACTTATTACCCTCTTCGTACTGCTCGGCATCGTCGGGGCGATCGCTTCACCGCTTATAACACAGGGGGATGACCTTATCCGCAATGCGCCCTCCTTGATCGACCAGGCTACCTCCAGTCAGGTCGTCCGCAACCTTGACAGCCAGTTCCACCTGATCGATAAGATAAAGGAACTATCAAAGGAAGCACCGAAACTCCTCAGCAACAGCAGTGCTCCGATCCTGGGGGTACTCGGTTCTGTCTTCGGTGCCATATCAGCGACAGCGGTGGTACTGATCCTGGTCCTCTTCATGCTGATGGAAGGGCCGACCGCCTGGTCGCAGTTCATCCGACTGCTAGGAAAACAGCATGGCACTTTCGTCGATAACACTTCGAAGAAAATCGTGTCGGCGGTCGGCGGCTTCGTCAACGGCAACCTGTTCATCAGCTTGATAGCTGGCATCGTCACGCTGATTACTCTGCTGATCGCCCAGGTACCCTATGCGTTCGCGCTGGCAGCGCTGGTGGCTGTGTTTGACCTCATCCCACTGGTCGGCGCGACGATCGCAACTGTCGTCATCGCTGTCGTCGCCTTGTCAAAAGGTGTGTTGGTCGCCGTCATCGTCGTCGCGGTCATGCTGATATACCAGTTCGTCGAAGGTAACATTATCCAGCCGGTCGTCTATGGCAAGGCCGTCAAACTGTCGCAGCTGTTGATTGTCGTCGCTACTCTCGTAGGTGCGTTGCTCGGTGGCATCATCGGCGTGCTCTTGGCGATCCCGGTTGCCGCAGCCATCCAGATCGTCATCGTCGAGATACTTCGTGCAAATGGTGCGAACCTGGCGCCGGGCGTTTCCGACAGCGTCAGCGGAGGTAACAAGTCAAAGCCTAAAGCTATCAAGCCGGCAAAGGCCTGACAGGGAGCGCCCATGAAATTGCACCGCTCTACCGGCAGACCAGACTGGGATGATGTGGATCCCGGGCAGCGTAACACCTTCCAGAAGCTGGCAGCCTCAACGAAGGCGATCGTCACACTGAGTAACATCGTCACCGCGATCGGTCTGGCACTGGTGTTGTATGGATTGCAGCAGTTGCTGGTGCAAAACTATCTGTTCGGCGGCTTCCTGTTAGCTATCGGCCGTTTCCTCGATGTCGTGGATGGTTGGCTTGCCGAAGTGACCAAGACCAAAAGTCCGCTGGGTGAACTGCTGGACGCCAGTGTCGACAAGGTAGGGACTATCCTGACGATCATCGTCATGTTCGTGGCCCATATCGGGCCGTACTGGGCACTGGCGCTCCTGCTAGCGCCTCATGTCATCATATCGGCGATCACATTCCTTCTGCTGCGCAAGAACATCAAGCTGCATCCTTCACGCGAGGGCAAGCTCAGCATGGCGGCCGCCTGGGTCAGCCTGGTAGCGTTCATCATCGCCCGGGCGGCCGACTCGGCTGAACTGATGACGTATGGAACATTCATGGCTGTAGCTTCCGCCCTGCTCGGACTATACGCCGCCTACGACTACTCCCAGCAGAAGGGCGACCCGCAAGACCCTAGATCTAAATAGGCTTATCCTTGAATCCGGTCAGATAGCCGACATAGCTGCCGAGCAGATGCATGACGAACCAGACTGCGATCATCCACACATACAACACCGGCTGCAGCGTGACGAACAGCAGGCTGACCAGGATTCCACCGACTATGTAGTCCAGCTGATCAAAGAATAGCCATGATCCGCCCGACTGGATGCCGCGGCGGCGCTTGAAGAAACTCTCGATGGCGTCACCGCCGAGGCCACCGATCGCGAACAGCGGCCCGAGCAGCAGTGTCGGCAGCCCTGCGTAATCAACATTCTTTACCAATCCGTCCGTCGCGGTGAAATATCCCTGGGCGATCAGCAGCTGCTGGACCCACAGCACCAATGTCGCCGCGATGATGCCGGCGACCAGTCCACGCCAGGTCTTGTGCGGACCGAGCAGGTCCTTGCCAAGATAGGTGCGGCCGCCGTCGATGGGCGCCTTCCAGCGGTTGACAAGCGGAATCTTATTCGAGAGAATCGGCGCTACGTTGGCGGCCGCAACCGGCAGCAGGAACCAGAATGCGAACAGGATGTCATGAAACATAGCTTAAGTATACCTTGGCGGCAGAAGCTTATGCTCTGCCGAAAGTATTACAGCTGGACGGTTTGCCGCTGTTGTAACCGGCGTTGAACCATTTGACCCGGTCCGCGGACGATCCGTGCGTCCACGACTCCGGGGTTATCCTACCCTGCACCGTACTTTGGATACGGTCATCGCCGACGGCTTCAGCGGCGGCTATCGCTTCATTTATCTCCCCGGGCTGGATGACGCCCTGCTTGGCGACTGAATGCGCCCAGACACCGGCGAAACAATCAGCCTGTAATTCGAGCTTCACTGATAATGCGTTAGCCTCGGCACCACCGGAACGCAGGCTGCCCTCCAGTTCCTGGGCCGTACCCAGCTCGTGCTGGACATGGTGGCCGACCTCGTGGGCCAGGACATAGGCCTGGGCGACGTCACCCTTGGCGGCTTCGGCCGCACCTAACGTCTGGGTCAGCTCATCGAAGAACGTCTCGTCAAGGTAAATAGTCGAATCCGCAGGACAATAATGAGGCCCTACCTGGGATGTCGCCCCACCGCAGGCCGATTGAGTCGCACCGCGGAACAGGACGAGCTTGGGTGGCGTGTAGGTGCGGTTACTCTGTGCAAATACCCCTTCCCATGTCAGATTGGTCGATCCAAGTACGGTTGAAGCAAACTTCTCATAACTGTCCATACCCTCGAACTGTCCGGGCTGCTCCGTCTGCTGTGAGGCCTGTGACTGCTGGAGTTGGTTCAATGTCCCGTTGATGTCGACCTGGCCGCTGCCAGTAAAGAGATTGAAGAGTAGGACGATTACCGTGCCGGCCAGTCCGAGCCCGCCGGCCCCCAGTGCTAATCCACCGGCGCCGCGCCGGTCTTCCACGTCACCCGATGTTCCTAAACTGTCCCAGTCAGCCATAGTCTGTCATTCCTCATGTTTGGTACTAATTGCTGTCTACTATGGAGGATGCCAGGACATTATGGTATAAAAATTCTCTCACAGAGGTAATATATGTACGCTACGTCACAAAACACTTGACAAATGTGATATTAATCACTATACTGATTCATGACTTCGTATGCGAGTCAATTTAAGGTATTAGTATCGTACAAACTGGCCGAGCTTCTGGACCACCCCGTCCGGCCGCGGCCCGCCTGTATCATCCTAGGGTGGCGAATGTTATTGTCGCACACGAGAGAACCTTACCAGACCGGATCATTACAGTTCACTCCCCTATGCCGCGCACGGCATCAGCGCAGGCCCCTCACGTAACAGATCCGTCTGGTACGCGAAGGCCTGCGCCCGATGTGCAGGACCGGTGCTGCATCTGTCCGTAAAACGACGGTTTGCCGCCATTCCTGCTTTCCGTACAGCGTAGGAAGTGACTATTCCCTATTCTGTACGTAAAAACTGCTACGAGCGTAAGGAAGGTTACCCAGCACATACAAACACGAAACTGTGTGCCGGGCTGCCTTCCTTACCAGGTAAGCAACCCCCCGGTTCATACCGATGCCACAAGCATCCGAACCCGCGTTTACTGTACATATCAGACCTGCACGTTCCCGTTCGAACCCATCTTCTACGAAGGAGTTCCGACCATGCAAGGTTTTGCCCTCCCGTCTTACTTCAGAGGCATGTCGCCCTGGAGACTCTGCGTGCTCATCGCATTCGGATTCGTCGCCCTGTTCTTCACGACCACGGCCCAGACGACCGATGCCAACGCTGCACCGAAGAACAACGTGACCGTCACCGTCGATCAGGGAGAAACACTCTTCGGCATCGCCGATGACAAGTGCAACATCTCCCGCAAGGCGATCGTCGCCCGCAACCCGCAGATCAAGAACATCAACGTGATCCGCGTCGGCCAGAAGATCAACTGCGGTGCGACCAAGCACAAGGCCAGCAAGGCTCCCGCCAAGCGCCATCACAAGGCGTCACGCTCTACCCAACGCAGCTCCCTCGACAAGGGCACCATCGCAGTCAGCTTCGCCAAGAAGCAGCTCGGTGAGCCCTACCGCCTCGGCTCTGCCGGCCCCAACCGCTGGGACTGCTCCGGTCTGACCAAGAAGGCTTGGCAGCAAGCTGGCAAGTCCCTACCGCACAAGGCCGCGCTGCAGCGCAACCACGGCAAGCGCGTCTCGCTCGACAACCTGCAGAAGGGCGACCTGATCTTCTTCTACGGCAAGCGCCACGTGGGCATGTATGTCGGTGACAACCGCTTCATCCATGCACCGCGTCCCGGCACCAAAGTGAGGATCGACAAGCTCAACAAGCACTACCGGGGAGCCTCCAGCGGCGCCCGTCATCTCGGCTGACCAGCCACCTCTACTAGAAAAGAGACGTGATGTTCACGAAAGCAACACAGCGATGGCGTGCCGTTTCGGCATCCCTCGCCGCGCTTGTGGCAGTAACTGTCATCGCATCCTCCGCGGAAGGTCCGTCAGCTGACGCTGAAGAAACCACCACGCAGGCCGCGACCGCTGCCACGACAGCTCCGACCGACAGCTCCATCCAGGAGTTCCTGTTCGCCAACCACCCGCAGGCTGCCGCCCAGTACTTCTCGACCACGTCGAAGAGCCCCGAGCGCAAGCAGCCCGCCAAGCAGGTCAAGAAGTCCACGCCTGCCACGCAGACGAAGCCCAAAGCCGACCGGACCGACAAGGTTCAGAAGCCGAAGGCCAGGAAGACCTACAAGATCCAAGACGGCGACGTCCTGAGCGAGATCTCTCCCAAGGTGAATGTCCGCATGCGCAAGCTGCAGGCCTGCAACCCGGAGAAGATCCCGGACTTCGACACCATCAAGGCCGGCGACGTGCTGCGTCTCAGCTGCAAGGCTGCTCCCCAGGAACGGGCTTCGGCTCCGTCCCCCAAGAAGCAGCGGAAGCTGGACAAGCCAACCGCCGACCGCAAGGCCGACGTACGCAAGACAGACGTGAGCAAGACCAGACTGGAGCACGACAGCAAGAAGTCCGATGACGCCCGCAAGGCCTCTGACGATGACCGCAAGAAGGCCACCTACAAGACCATCACGGTCCGCAAGGGCGGCAGCTGGGTCTACCCCATCAAGCCAGGCAAGTTCCGCCACCCGCGTCACAACGGTGACTACGGCGAGCGCGACATCGATTCGTCTCCCTGGCACAACGGCTACGACTTCGCCGCACCTATCGGCACGCCGATCCGCGCCGCCCATGGAGGCAAGGTCGTCATGGCCGGTGACAAGGGTGCCTGGGGCAAGATGGTCGCGATCCGCGGAGGAGGCCTTACGGTCATTTACGCGCATCAGAAGCGTTTTGCCAAAGGTATCCACGTCGGAGCGGACGTCGACACAGGCCAGACCATCGGCTACATCGGCATGACCGGACGGACCTTCGGCCCCCACCTGCACGTGACCTTCTGCACCGATCTCGATTGGTGTATCAAAGGCAGCGGCGCAAAGGGCAGAGGATCCATCGATCCGCATGAGTTCCTCAAGAAGAACACCGGCAGGCTCGTCAAGAAGACCATCAAGGTCGAATACGACGACGCCAAGTCCAGGAACGACCGCAAGGCCGGACAGAAGAAGGACCGCACGTCCGCCAAGCAGGAAGCCAAGAAGACCCACAAGGTCAAGCGTTCAGCCCACAAGGCACCCAAACGCGCTTCCAGCAGGAGCAACAAGCGGTATGACTCGAGCGACCACCCGAAGACCATTGCCCGGCGCATGATGCTGGACAAGTACGGTTGGGGCGAGAAGCAGTTCAACTGCTACAACAACATCATCATGCGTGAGAGCGTATGGAACGTCCATGCCGACAACCCGACCTCCAGTGCCTACGGCATCCCGCAGGCCCTCCCAGGTCGCAAGATGGCTTCGGCAGGTTCAGACTGGCGCACCAATCCGGTGACTCAGATCAAGTGGGGCCTCGGCTACGTCAAGGACCGTTACGGTACCCCGTGCCAAGCCTGGCAATTCAAGCAAAGCCATGACTGGTACTGACCGCTCCCCACTGATATGACAGCAATTCCGTGTACGGTACCATGCCTGTTACTAGCCAAGTAACACAGCGAACCCGTTCACACGCTTAACAAGCGGACGGCTCACTCCATCGGGATACCGATGCAGGGAGCGCACGCTTCGTGGCTACAGCCAAAAAAGTGTGCATGTTCGCGACAGCTCCTATAATGCATCGGTACCCCGATGGAGAGCCTTACCGTAGTAAGCAGTTCGTTACACAGATGTAGACCCAGATAGTCAGCCTTACAGGTTTGAAGCAGGTCCGCAGTCCGGAAACACATCGTTTGCCGTCTTCGGATGTCACGTTGCTTTCCAGCACTCGAAGTCTTACTTCCCCGCCTCCCCGTTCCGCCCATGTCTTACCAAGTCACATCGCATTGCCGCCCTTACAGGTGACACGACCCTAAGCAGAATCCGGTGAGTAGTCACACGTAAGTAGCGGCCGGTTGGTTTGCATATGAGATCTGATTCCTTCATGGAACCACCTAACTCTATACAATATCCCAACCGCCGCTGCCCCTCACCACACTTTGAATCCGCCTAGCGAATTGTAATGATCCGGTCTGTTATTCCGAGCCGGGCAATACTGCGCGTTTTAATGCTTTCGCCGCTGCCCATATTTTCTGACGGTTCGACGCGGCAGCTTTTGACCGCACGGCAACCACTCGCTGCTGTTGGGCAAAGGTACCGTCACCGGCTGCTTCAAATGTCGACAGGTAATTTACCCCGATTTCTTCCGGGATATCATGCCAGCTGACACTAGTCTGGCGGTCGGTTTGACCGGATACATCTGCATTACCACCGGTCATGACTGCGAAATAAGTTTTGGCACCGTGCTTTTTCACTAGTCCTTCAGCCAGTTGCTTAGTGCCGCCGCCAATCACCCAATCATCTACGAATCAGACTTTCAACTCTTCACCTTCATCAAGTTCTTTCCCGCGCCCTGTTGCGGCACGGAGGCTTCCTTCGACAATCTGATCTATCTTACCCTGGAGGACTTCGGGGTCTTCGGTTTTGCTGATACGTGCAAAATGCACCTTACTGTCTACCGTTGGGAAAGGTTTGCCGTCCCGTGTCTCTCGCCACGCCGCATGCACTGCTAATCCATATAGTCTGCCACCCCTATCGCAAGTTTTCATTGAATTCCAAAAACGGTTTGTAACATTTTTCATCGATTGTGTTATAACTATTTGGGTTCATGTGGGATGAAAGGTCTAGGACCGGCTTGCAAATTATGATATCGTTTGATTTTAACACATTAGCGTAATAAAATCAAGTCTGTATTCTATTCGTTGGACACAGTCTCGGCGTCGGTGACTTCTTCCAATTTCTTATTTACCTGGGCGCCGATAAGCACGATCAGCGAGGTCAGATTGAACCATATCATCATGACGATGATGCCGGCGAACACGCCGTATGATTTATTGAAATTACCGAAGTTCTGGGTGTAATAGAAGAACAGTATGGTACCGGCCAGCCAGATGACCGTCGCGGCGGTCGCACCCCAGCTGACCCAGGACCAGCCGGGTGCATCACGGTTCGGGGCGTAGCGGTAGATGACTGACAGGACGATCGACAGCAATATGATCAGCAGCGGCCAGCGCACTACGGGGAAGATATCCGCGATGAAGCCGGGCGCCCCCAGACTCTCAAGGGCACTTCCCTGTAATATCAGCGTGACGACGATGGCAGCCCCGAGCGCCAGCAGGACTCCGCTCAGGGCGATACTGGTCAGCCGTCTTTTGACGAGGCCGCGTGTCTCCTTGACCTCATACGCCACGTTGGTTGCCTTAACGAGGTGCTGTATACCCCCGGAGGTCGTCCAGAGCAGAGCTGCGACACTGACAAGGGCGGCGATGCCGAGCGAGCCCTGCTTGGCGTTTGCCAGCGGGCGCAGCTGCTGGTCGATAACATCGTAGATGGTCGGAGGTACAATATTCTTCAGGCCATCGATTACTGAGAGCAGCGTTTCGGGGCCGGCGAACGTCGCGAAGATGGTGGCGGCACCGAGCAGCGCCGGAAAGAAGGTCAGGGTCGCGTAGTAGGCCATGCCGGCGGCCTGAGTCGACAGCTGTTTGTCCTTGAGGGCGTTCTTGGTCCGTTTGAGCGCCACCTTCCAGCCTTTCGATGAAAGGTCTGCTGGGCTGTCAGCGTCCTCTTCCGGGTCGTCTGAAGTCTGTAGGCTGCGACCCTGACCTCCTGTGCCTGATTTGCCATGCTCCAATGATACGTCCTGACCAGGCGAGGCCCCGCTCTTCAGCCTGACGACCGAACGGCGCACACCAACCAGGAACAGGCCGGCCAGCACGACGATCAGACTTTTGAGATATTTCATTACGCATATTATGCCATATTGCCGCCCGAGCGTATGTGAAAAATTTATGGCAACGATTGGACCTGCGGATTACACTGGAAACTATGTTTTTCATACCGTACGGTACGCGCGAAAATGAACCGCGCCGCAGCTTCCCTTTTGTCACCGTCGCGCTGGTGCTGTTAAACCTCGTCCTGTTCGGGTACGAGGCGTATCTGCTGGGCACCATGGGTGAACCTGGCCTGACGGAATTCCTGGGACGGTACGCCGCCACCCCGGCTAACATCGTCAACGGGCCATTCTTGCAGATAGGCTTGCTGACTTCAATGTTCCTGCACGCCGGACTGCTGCATTTCCTCGGCAATATGCTGTACCTGCTACCGTTCGGTGATAATGTCGAAGACCGGCTCGGCCATTTCAGATATCTGCTGTTCTACGTCCTGTGTGGCTTAGCGGCCACCCTGCTGTTCATCGCATTCAACCGCAGCTCGATGGTACCGCTGCTCGGCGCCAGCGGTGCGATCGCCGGCGTCCTTGGCGGATACCTGGTGTTGCACCCGCGCGGTACAGTGAAGGGCATATTCTTTATCATCATCATATTCCTGCGCGTCGACCTGCCGGCCATCCTGTTCATCGGCTACTGGTTCATCATGCAGCTCTTCAACAGCGTCGCCTCATTCGACGGTGGCGAAGGCTCATCCGGCGGCGTCGCTTTCCTGGCACATGTCGGCGGCTTCCTGGCCGGCGTTGTGTTGGCACCACTGCTGGCACGGCGCGGGGGAAACCCAGTCAGATACCGGCCGGCCAGCCCATAGCCCTTACGTCAGTTAGATTGCTAAGGATGTAGATTCTTCAGCCGTAACAACATCTACGGTCGGCCCCGTGATAAGCGTCTGTTCCTTTGATGTTGCAGGCAGTTTACGGATGGCGTCCATCTTTTCCGATTGTGTCTCCGGATCAGTCCATGACCGCAGGAACGTATCTATCGGTACATGTCGGTTCGGACTGGGCGGCAGACCGGGGTCATGCATGATAATATCGTTTTCAGTGTAGCCTTTGACCACGACCGCGTGCCCGAGGTATCCTGGTTTATCGTTCAGAGCATTCAGATTTACAAGGCATTTTACGAGGTATCCTTCGTTCAGATAGTCGCGGATATCGTCTATGGAAGGAATTTTCTGTACCCAGACCTGCGTACTCAGGAAACGGAGCGCCCTGGCCTGCTCAATCTTGAGATCCATGAACTGCAGCTCCCATGAAGCAACTTCTTCACCGAGGGCTTCGACGAGGTACTCTGCACCACTCATCGCAAATTTGCCGTAATCGAACGTGCCGAGGTGCACGACGTCATACCCGTGTTCCCTGAACCACATCAGCCCTGCCATCGACCACGTACCCTTACCTGGCAGGTATCCAGTGATTTCAGCCCAGTCCTCCCAGGCTATATCCAGTCCAGGGTCAAAATGCTGGCGTATCATAGCATACGATGCCTGCAGGCACTGTTTGTCATCGGGAGTATTGCTGATAAACGGCAGGTCTGTATCCATCTTGTTTCCAGGGTGTATGTTTAGTGTCGAGAAGGGGTTTTCGGCATGATGCCAAGTTCTGATAAGAGTATAACATGACGATTATTGGCTATGTCAAACTTGCCACGGTCACCAAGCAGGATCAGTGCCGGCCAGTCCTGGGCCGCCTGCCAGCAGCGGATATTACCCTCGAGATAGACGATGTCCTTATGGTACGCCCCTCCTGTTCCATCCGTCCCTTTGAGCGCCCTGACGACCAGGTTCCACGCCCCACTGACCAGGATTTCTTTAGGATGTTGCGCCTTATGGTTCCACATGCGGAACAGGGCCATCACGACCGCGAATGCATCGGCGAAGCCATACTGTCTGCCACCCACACCAGTAGCCAGTGAAATGACGATATGTAGTGCGACACGATAGTGCCAGGAAGCTTTCATCGGGTGCCATGGCGGGCGGGACACATACTCCTCCATCGACTGATATTGGATCTGCTCCCGCAGAAAGGCCCGGCCCTCGTTGCCGCATTCATACCGGTCCAATCCTGACTCAAGTAACCGCAGCCCGCTAGCAGCACCTCTGACAGATTCGAGCAGGTGACTTCCAACTTCGTGGCAGACTATACCGTAAAATGCTTCCGGGTTAAGATCATAACCAGGTGGCCTCGCTACCGCATTCCGGCTATGCAGGACTGACCATAAGCCGTTCTCCGAATCTATAAGTTCATACGCCGATCCGATGTTCTTTATGGCGGACCGTACTAATTGATCTCCGTTTTTGGGCGTAAACAATGTGTCCCCGGCGAGGTGCGCGGTACCGAAAAGCTGTTTCATATAGCTGCTGTCGCTGTCATGTAACACCCGGACCGCATCGAATGTCCGCTGATCCGGGAAGAAGGCAGCCTTCACAGGATGGCTGATTTCCGGGATTACTGTCAGCACTTCGACATTGCCCGTCTGCTGGGCCTGTCGGCGTACCCAGTCGCAGGCCGCACTGAACACATCCTTGTCCGGCATGCCGTAGATGCTGATATTTGCCTCATGATACTTCGCTTTATCATGTGTTCCGGCGGCAAGGACGAGGTCTATCTGCAGCTGCAACTCCTGGATCTTTGAAGCGTACAATTCCCGTATCTGCGACGAAGGTTCTTGCTCCACTATCATGTTATGGAGTTTAGAGAGTGATGCTCTCGTCAAACCCAGTCCTTCCCGGTCGTCAATGACGGGGAACAGTGACGGATCGGCGGTATAACCGGACCTCACGAAATCATCGAACGCACCGTCAAGTAGCCGTTTCGGAGGCATCAGACGTTCGAACGGTTCGCCGATCGCATCGATCAATGGCTTCAATAGGGCATACCATTCACCATCGGTCGGCGACCGGTCCTGGTCTATCGTGGGCATACATGTACTATACCAGCTCACGGCAGGCAAAGATTGTGGCTTGGAGTAAATGAATAATTGTGCTATGATAGAGGTAATTGTTTCGATGAATCCGGGTGTACGAAAGTTTTTAGTACTCGATATCTGACTCGTCTTCTTCCAGGCAATTCGAGATACTAAACGCATTAATACACATAAAGGATTCTATTTTTATGCCTTATAACAACACATCTTCAGGACGCCGTCCTGCATCATCAAGCCGTGGCGGCAGCTCATTCGGAGGCGGCCGTTCGTTCGGTGGACGCTCCGGTGGTGGCCGTTCGGGTGGAGGCGGCAGCCGCCGTCCTGCCAAGCAGTACATCAACCCTTCCCGCTTCATTAAAGCAGCCAAGCCGGCAGTCGAGGTCGCACCCTACGTCTCAACCCATACGTTTGAGGATTTTGAGTACGAGCAGCTGCTCAAGAATAACATCACGGCCAAGGGCTACGTACATCCGTCCCCTATCCAGGACCAGACCATCCCGTACGGACTGGCCGGCAAGGATGTCGTCGGCATCGCCAACACCGGCACCGGCAAGACAGCGGCTTTCGCCCTGCCAACCCTGCACCGTCTGCTGACCGAAGCTCATTCCCGGGCGCTCATCATGGCTCCGACCCGCGAACTCGCCCAACAGATTGAGGACGAACTCCGTTCCATCGCCAAGGGCAGCGGCCTGGCCAGCGCCATGCTGATCGGCGGTTCACCGATGGGTCCACAGCTGCGCGACCTCCGCTACGGCCCGAATATCGTCATCGGCACACCGGGACGCATCAAGGACCACATCGAGCGCGGTACGCTTGACCTGTCCGGCTTCAACATCATCACCCTCGACGAGGTCGACCGCATGCTGGACATGGGCTTCATCGCTGACATCCGCTTCATCCTGAGCAAGCTCGCCAGCCCGCGCCAGTCATTCTTCTTCTCCGCAACCATGGAGCCGAAGATCGAGGAATTGATCCGCACCTTCCTGAGCGACCCTGTCGTCATCTCCGTCAAGACCGGCGCAACCAGCGACAATGTCGACCAGGATGTCGTCGAATACGGCTCCGGCCACGAAAAGATCGAGAAACTACACGACATCCTCAACCAGGAACACGTCGCCAAAGTCCTCGTCTTCGACGAGACCCAGCGCAGCGTCGAACGCCTGTCAGAAGAGCTACTGGCCCGCGGCTTCAAAGTGAATGCCATACACGGCGGCAAATCACAGGGACAGCGCCAACGCGCCCTTAAGGAATTCAAGGACAACCGCATCAATGTCCTCGTCGCAACCGACGTCGCCGCCCGCGGTATCGACATCGCCGACATCACGCATGTCATCAACTACACCACGCCACAGACCTACGACGACTACGTCCACCGCATCGGTCGCGCCGGCCGCGCCGGCCGCACGGGCAGCGCACTGACGTTCATCGAACGATAGGCTAGTGTATACTTTGGGCTGATGACACATAAGCGCATACTGATACCCGTTTTTGTTTTCAGCCTATTCATCGGAAGTGTCGCCACGTATGTATGGCTACCTTCCATAGCCGCGGGTTGGTTTAAGCTGACCCGTGAGGATGACCTCCGAAGCACGTACAATACGTTATACACTGAGCTCGATAAACCACTTGATCTATTGACTGGGGCCGGGAATATCTACGACTCTACTCAACCTGTTACTAATTGCAGCGCCTCGTATCCGCCAAGTGTCGAAAGGCACAGAGCAATATGCCTGGTGAGTACGATGGCTCAATAACAATCAGACAGGTCAGGATTGCCTACTCAACAAGTATGGGCAGGTAAGACGCTGGGGTTACTGGAAAAGCACGGATGGAAGATTGCATCGGGCCAAGAACCCCACATCTACAGCAACGCGGCGACACTGCTCTCGCAATTCCGCAGTCACGAAAGCTACACTATCAATACCGACTACACCTTCATGAGACGGATCAATGGATTTGACTGCACATTCCAGCTTGGAACTTCACGGGAAGACAAAGCAACACCCCCTTCACGCCCTTACTTCGCAATAGCTGCTTTAAGATGTAGTGATTCGTTGGAAATGTGATACGGCTAAGCATCTAGTCAGCCGCAGTACTGCTGTAGCAGCTAAAGATGTCCTTTCATATTGGTAAGACGTAATTGTCTATATTTGACTATCTGTCATATTTTTGCTAATTTGTGCCTATGAAAAGCCCTGACAAAAAGAGAAAGTCGCAAGATAATGTGACATGGCTTTGGCCGGATGTGGGATCCGAAGATCAAACTGTTGGATTAGACAATGAAGACCCTGCGCAAAAGATTCTGAAACAGGCAATGCTACAGGTTTCAGACGAAATCGGAGGCAAATCTCTTCGCGCCAAAGTAGCCAGCTCGATATTACAAAACCCTGATTTTGCCGCGCTCAATCGCACGGTCATGGACTTGTCAGAAGCAGACCCGGAAATAGGCGATCTGATTTACGATCGTGCGGATGACATTCTTGCCGATTGGAGACAATAGCTGCCGACATGGCATAAAAAATCCTCTCTTCCGAGAGGATTTTTCTTTGGCTGGAGCCGGAGGCGTTCGAATCCTTAAGGATTAGAAGCGCTGACGGCTGCCGCCGCCAGAACCGCCGCCGTAGCCACCACCACCGCCCTGGCCGCCACGGTAGCCACCACCACCGCCGCCACCCTGGCCACCGAAGTCGCGGCGTGGGCGATCTTCCTGTGGGCGGGCTTCGTTGACGACGATCGTGCGACCCTGGACTTCTTTGTTATTCAGAGCGTCGATAGCAGTCTTTGCAGCTGCGTCGTCGTTGAACTCAACGAAGCCGAAGCCCTTTGAGCGGTTGGTCTCGCGGTCGAAGATGACCTTTGATGAAGCGACTTCACCGAACTCCTTGAAGAGTTCTGCGAGGTCATCGTCAGTCATACTGTAAGGCAGTGAGCCTACGAAAAGTTTAGTTGCCATTGGTATTACTTCCTTCTACTTCTGTTTACTTCGAGTAACCTGGCAACACTCACGTACGCACACAGTTAGCTGCTCTCATCCGATAAACTACAATTGTTAATATGTTCTAGAACCTGTCCCTTGCGGAATCTACCTAGCAGCTTATTTCTAGTACAGGTACTGTAGCACATTTGATAGTTATTGACCAGTACAATTATCACCTGTCTCGTCGCAGATTGTGCTCATGCTTTATTCGGTCGCGAGTCAATGTCAGTGAATGAGGATTTAATCACAAGCACCATGTATAAAATTTCACAGTATCAAGCGCTTATGGCTGTCATGATGTAAGTACGAATAAGCCATAAGGAGAATTTGTGAAAAAAACCCACTTGCTCACCAAACCAACAAAAGTACAAGACATCGACTTCGATGATTTCGAAGACAATTTCGACTCTCGGGGCACTGAACGCGCCGAGCGCTCTCGCATCCGCAGCTACCGCAAACTCCGCCATCAGGAAGCCTGATCATCACCCGTCCATGAAAGCAAAGCAAGGGCTCCGGCCCTTGCTTTGCTTTAGGAAGCAACCTAGGGTATAATTCCAGGTCGAAAGCTTAGTAGTTATTGAGATACTGATTGAGAAACGCATGCAAAAATTAGAAGAGTTTATCCAGAAATACCCCCTCCGCAAGTTCGACAAGGACCAGATTCTCCTGGTCCAGGATGAGCGTCCGCGCGACATATTCTACGTCAAGACCGGCTTTATCAAAGGCTACGACATCAATGTCGATGGCATCGAGCAGCACATCTGGCTCGGCGCCAAGTCCGACATCATCCCCTACGAGTGGCTGTTCTCCGCCGTCGACAGCACCCAGCTCTTTTACAGCGCCTTCACCTCCCTCGAGGTCTATGTCGTCAACCGACAGGAACTGATAGAGTTCTTCACCAAGAATCCGGACGTCCTGCTGCATGTCGCCCATGACCTTGCCAGCAAACTCAGCGAGCTCACCGAAAAGCTGACCGCCACCGAAAAGCCGAAGGCCAGCGAAAAGATCGTCTACATGCTCAATATCCTCGCCAAGCGCTTCGGCGATGAGAACGAAGCCGGCGACAAATCACAGATCACCGTCCCGCTGACCCAGCAAGACATCGCCAACCTGCTCGGCCTGACCCGCGAAACTGTAGCCACCGAACTCAAGAAGCTCAAGGACAAAGGCTACGTCTACTACGACAAATGGCAGTTCGTCGTCCACACCGACAAGCTCGCTGATCTCATGTAAACCACGAAGTCACGCCTCCCGGCGACTCCGCTTGTGCTTTGATTGTGTTTTCGCGTACACTTAATCAGTACACACACTACCGGCTGAAACAAAAAGAAAGACAGACATGACCAGCCCTACTAGATCTTTTCGTAGTTCCAATCGCGGAATATCACTATTATTCGTCATTTCAGTCCTGCTGACCGTCAGCAGCATAGGCTATGTCGGATATAAGATGCAGCAAGACAGCGGTGCAGAAGCAGCCTGGACGACGGTGTTCCAGGAAGACTTCAATGGCACGGCACTTACTTCGGAATGGCAGGTAGCCACTGGCACCGGCTACGAAGGCGGACCGCAGAACGGTTTCGGTACGGATGAGATTGAAGTCATGACCAGCAATCCGGCCAACCTTTCCGTAGGTAACGGCAATCTGAAAATCACACCGCTGAGGGACAGTAGCGGCGGCTGGACATCCGGACGGATCGAAACCAATAAGGTCTTCAAGCCAGCCAGTGGCAATACCATGCACATGGAATCTCGTCTGCAGCTGCCGAACGTCCACGGCGCTGAATCCGTCGGTTACTGGCCGGCATTCTGGGCGATGGGCGAGACCCAGCGGGCAAACCGCTGGCTCTGGCCAGCCAACGGCGAATTTGATTTTATGGAATCAGTCAACGGCATCAATAAGAACTGGTCAACCCTGCACTGCGGCTACCCGGCCCAGTGGGGCGGGCCATGCAATGAGCCTAGCGGTATCTCCAATGGCGGCCGGGCGCCTCTGTCTGGCGACATGTGGGGCGAATACCACCTGTACAGCTTCGAATGGGACCGGACCCGCGGCACCGGCAATGACCAGCTGCGCTGGTATGTCGACAATAACCTTGTCCACACCGTCAATCAGACCGACCCGGCAGTCAGGGACGTCTGGGGGACGATGACCAGCCATAACGGCTACTTCATCATCCTCAATGTCGCAATCGGCGGCCAGTTTCCGGCTGCCTTCGGTGGAGGCCCGACGGCAGCCACCAGGCCGGGAATGCCGATGTACGTCGATCACGTCAAAGTCCTGAACCAAGTTGCCGACGGATCGACACCGACACCGACACCATCCCCGACACCCTCACCAACTCCTTCGCCAACTCCGTCTCCAACGCCCACTCCGACTCCTAGCCCGACCCCTGCACCGAACCCGAACCCGGCCCCAGGGACTGGCGTCCCGTCGAATCTGCGGGTCACCAACAAGACCAATAACAGCCTGACCATCGCCTGGGACAGCAACACGACGGAACTGACGTCATTCGACATCCTGCGCGGCGAAGACGGCGTCAAGATTGCTAGCATCAATGGAAAAACCTTTACCGACATCGGACTGATGTTCGGCACGACCTATGTCTACTACGTCCGCGGCGGCGGTATTACGACCCCTGCCCTGCGCGTCACCTTGGACAACACGGTCACGCCTTCACCAAGCCCGACACCAACACCGACCCCTACTCCCACTCCGCCACCCACGACCACCCACGGTGACGTCAACAGCGATGGCCGCGTCAATGCCCTGGACCTGTCGGCACTGATATCGCGCGACGGCCAGGCATTTGCTGCCGCCGACTTCAACGATGACGGAACAGTCGGTGCAGCTGACATGGCAATCCTGCTGAGCCGGTGGACCTGGTAATACTGCCGTAAATTGATGAGCTTGCAATCCTGGAATATTTCAGTACTATAGTTACATGAGAAAAATCCCTGAGCTTGCCACCATTGCCGGAACAGACGTTGAACGGACGTCATCAATCTTCGACAAGCAGCTCCTGGGCATTGAACCATTAGAAATCGAAGAGGCTGTCGTATCCGGCGAGATAGTTGAGTTTTTCGACGGAGATCTTGTGCCTGCAAGAAAGACCCGGGCTGCTAAGTGGTTTGCAGAATCCCAGGCAACGCGCGGCGATGAATGGCTTGATTTCGACCCTAGCGTCCCGGTCGAGGGCTGCCAATGTGATCTGCCCGGCCACAAGGCAACAGGACGCATCCAGGAAACACAGAGCGATCCCGATAATATACTGATGGTCGTCAATACGACATTTCCACTTGTTGAAATTGGTAAACGCGGTTCTGTCAATCCATTTGAGAAGGACGCTCCACTTACGCCCGCTGGAGTACGGGTGACGTACGACGTATACAACAATTCAGCCGGCATCGAGGAGCTGACGGTACAGCGATACCGGATGTGGGCGATAGTCCCGAAGGAGGGCGGCATAGAAACCGTCCGTCCTACCCTAGCTAGCGCGATAGGAATTGCCGGGTGCGATGAACTGACCATCGATTTTGACGGTATACCAATTATCGAATCGGTTGAAGCGCCAAATACCGGGCAGTATCTCTAGACTTCCGTTCCGTCCTGCTCGTCCATCGGATTGACGTCGCCAAGGTGGAAACTGTCGGCGTCACTGTCTTCCGGGTGGCCGTCCGACATCTCATCATGGGCACTGCCCTCGTCGGCCTGTTCTAGCTCATCAATCGGACCACGGTCGTCGCCACGCAGCTCCGGCTTGAAGATTGACTGGCTCGGGTTATTCGTAAGAGATTCAGGCAGCTCGGTAGCTCCGTCCACAGTATCGTCATCGTCGGCCAGGATATTATCGGGATCATCGTATACGTCGTCTGAGGTATTGTCTGCCATAGTCACTCCTTGTCTTAGTATCCGGCCTATCGTCACCAGCTTTTGTCATAGTAGGTGCCACTGGCTGAGCCAGCTGTCAAAATCTTCACTAGAGGTGGTACACTATAATCCATGCGCCCGTAGCTCAGCTGGATAGAGCGTATGGCTTCGAACCATAAGGCCGGGAGTTCAAGTCTCTCCGGGCGCACCATATTCCTGCATAATCATTGAAATACGTACGTCGCAGTGATACGCTTAGCAGCAACGTAAGCTGAGGTCATACATGTTCGAACGTTCTAAGAAAATTGCTGCAGTTGCCACAGTCGGAGCCGTCGGCTTCCTCGCGCTCTGGAACACTACTGGCGGTGAAAAATCTGATACCGACAATCCGCATGTCGTCGGCACATACTACGGCCGGCCGGGAGTACCCAAGAACGATACGCTGAATAAGCTTACCCGCCTCGGCAACTGGGACGTCGCCGTCTACAGTGATAACCGGGCGACATTTAAGATTGTCGGCGTAAAGGGTGTCAACCTCATGGAGGGCACGATGAGCTGTGTTAATGACGATCAGCTGCACATCACCGCTGAACCAGTACCGCATGCCGGTAAAGTACTAGGCAGACAGGTGCCGCTTGTCGAATACGACAAAATCCAGGACAACAAGTTTTCGCGCACCGCCTGCGTCGCCGGAGCGGTCAGCGTAGACGGGATGGACCGAATCAACACCTTCGAACGTACCGACGCGTAAGGTCGGCGGCCGCAAATCTGTTATGATGCGCCTATGCGTATCACAGTATTCGGCGCCAGCGGTAAGGTCGGGACACAAGTAACGGCATTATTGCTGGCGCACGGCCACGACGTGACTGTGTTCGTCCACTCCACGCCCGTCCCGGCCCGAGAGCACCTCCAGAGCATCAAAGGTGATATCCATGAGCCGTCAGACGTCGACCGGGCGATTGCCGGCGCCGATGCGGTCATCTGTGTCCTGGGAAGCTGGGGCACCAAAAGCAAGGACATCGTCTCGTCTGCAACCGCCAACCTCATCCCAGCAATGGAATCAGCCGGTATCAGGCGTATCGTCACGCTGACAGGCAGTGGCGCCCGCAGTCCAGGCGAGAAACCTGGTGTCATCTTCGACGTCATGCGCGCCGCTTTCGGCAAGGTAGCGCCAAAGATCCTGAAAGACAGCGAGGATCATTTGGACATGCTGGCCGGCAGCAGCCTGGAGTTCACCGTCCTCCGCTCGCCGCCGATGCTGGAAGCCGGCACGCAGCAGTATCAGTTAGGCGTCGCGCCGAAGCTCAGCGCTCTGACCATCCACCGCGGTGCTGTAGCGGCGGCGATCGTCGGCCTCGTTGAACAGAATTCCCACCTCCGGCAGTATCCATATATCTCCCGTGGCTGATACGGTGGTATACTAATCGGTGACGTGCGCCCGTAGCTCAGCTGGATAGAGCGTTGGTTTCCGGTACCAAAGGCCGGGGGTTCGAATCCCTTCGGGCGCACCAGATTCAGATCCACCCCTATATTTCTTACGTACCTGACATTTATCACAGACACATGGGTATAAACACGTTAAAATTGCTAAAGGCATTATTATGTCATAATCGTTGTTTAAAAATATGAATAGTGTTACAGTATTAAGAGAACACTTTACTAAACATTGGTGAGTCGTCGCAGGGATACAAACCCAGCTATACGCAGCATACCGCCGACTCATCTATAATCCGGTAACTCCATGCTCTACTATAGTAATCAAGAACTCGCAACAGCCAATCATGTATCCGTGCGCACCGTGCGTAATTGGATCGATTCCGCCAAAGCCGGCAAACTTGACCTGACACTCCAGACCAAAGGCGAACGCACCTACATCGCCAATACTTCTAAGAACCAGATCATCATCCGGGAGCTTGTCGACAAAGGCAAGAAGTACCGCCCGCACCGCTCACAGAAGACGGTCATGCCGACTTCTAAATTTTATGAATTGTATACCCAGGAACAGCTGTATGACATCGTATCCAACCTCGAGATCAACCGCGAGATACCCAGCCAGTACAACTACTTCGGCGAAGGCGCCAGCAACTGGGATAAATACGTCCAGCACCTTTCCGACGAAGAATCCCGCAATAACCTGAACGCTACGATCGCACTGCTCGAGACGAACCAGGACTATCTCGATGAACTCCTTGCCCAGTACGATCAGATCAACATCGTCGATGTCGGCGTCGGCAATGCGCTGCCAGTCAGGAAATTCGTAGAGCACCTGCTTGAAATCGGAAAAATGGGACGTTATATCGGTATTGATATCAGTGAGACGATGCTCGAAATCGCAGCTTCCAACATGAAGAAGTGGTTCGGCGACAAGGTCGTGTTCGAACCGCACACCCTCGACATTGACCACGACAGATTCGGCTACCTGCTGGCCGAGGAGTACATTAAGACCAACTCACAGGACACCGCGAACATCCTGTTGTTCCTGGGTTGCACCATCCAGAATTTCAAAAAGCCAGGAACCGTCCTCAAAGTCATCCATGACAGCATGGGCGTCAAAGATTATCTGATACATCAGCAGAAGCTCGATACACAGTCCAGCCGGCGGTACTTCGATTTTAATCCAGGCCCGTCCAATTCAAGCCTGGCGCCGATCGACAGGCACATCTTCGATCTGCTCAATATAGACGAATCACTGTACGAAGTAGAGATGGGTTTTGACCCCAAGCTGAAACAGCGGTACATCCGCGTCGTCCTGAAAGTCGCGGTGTCAATCAGGTTCCGGTTCAAGGACGGTGAACGTGTCGTCGACTTCAACAAGGATGATGTCATCCTGCTCTGGCGGGCGCTCCAGAACTCGTTGCAGGATGTCGTCGACCAGCTCGTAGAGAGCGACCTCTACCCGTTGCAGGTCAGCCAGACCGATGACCAGGAATTCTTGCTCGCAGTATCGCGCATCCGCCACGACTAACTTTTAAATGATTTAGTGAATTATTTGGTAGTTGCTCTCAGCTTCACCTTGTATACTTCATACATAATTATAAGAGGAACACATCCATGAATCGAAAATGGCTCATACCCGGTGTCATCATCGGTGCCCTGTTGTTGCTCGTCATGAGCATCGTCGGAGGCTACAACGGCCTCGTCAACCAGCGCGAAGACGTCCAGAAGACCTTCGCCAACGTCCAGACCCAGTATCAGCGGCGGGCCGACCTGATCCCGAATCTGGTCAATACCGTCAAGGGCGCTGCTAACTTTGAGCAGACCACGTTGACCCAGGTCACCGAGGCCCGTGCCAAGGCGACCAGCATCCAGATCGACCCCAGCAAGGCGACACCTGCCCAACTGCAGGCATATCAGAATTCCCAGGGCGAACTGAGCCAGGCGCTTGGCAGGCTGCTGGCCGTCACCGAGAACTACCCTGAACTGCGCGCTACCGAAGCTTTCCGCGACCTCCAGGCCCAGCTGGAAGGCACCGAGAACCGCATCACCGTCGCCCGCAAGGACTATAACGACGCCAGCGCCGGCTACAACGCACGGATCCAGCGCTTCCCGACGAATATTACCGCTGCAATATTCGGCTTTGATAAATTCCCGTATTTCCAGGCTGAATCCGGCGCCCAGAATGCTCCGACCGTAGATTTCGGGGAATAACAACTAAGCTATGGGGCGCATGCTGACAGCATTGTCGAGGTTCCGGCGGCTGACGCTGGTTATGGCCGCGCCGGTATTCCTGGCGGCTTCCCTAGCGATGGCCGGCCCGGTGCCTGTCTCCGCGCTCGAAGTCCCGCCCAAGCCAGCCGTCAGCCCGATCGTCGACAACGCCAACGTCCTGACCCCCGAAGAAGAACAGGTCCTCGCCAAGACCATACTTGCGGAAACGAAAAGCACCGGCAACCAGATCGGTATCCTGACTGTCCCGTCGCTGGATGGTGAGATACTCGAGGAATACTCGATCGAAGTCGCCCGCGCCTGGGGGATCGGCCAGAAGGAGCGTGACAGCGGTGTCCTGCTGCTGGTAGCGGTAGAAGACCGCAAAGTACGCATCGAAGTCGGCTACGGCCTCGAGGGAGCCCTGACCGATAGCCGGTCATCGCGCATCATCCGCGACCGCATATCACCGGAGTTCCGGCAGCAGAAATACTATGCCGGCATCACAGCCGGTGTCAACGGCATCGTCACTGCCATACACGGCGAGGCCGACCCTAACCTCAAGCCTGGCAGCCCGATCAAAAAGCCGGCATCCGGTTTCCCGGTCGAGGCCATACTGTTCGGATTATTCTTTATCCCGATGTGGCTCAGCTCCCTGCTAGCCCGTTCCAAGAGCTGGTGGGGCGGCGGCGTCCTTGGCATCATCGCCGGCGTCATCATCGGCCTGTTCTTCGGATTTATGCTCATTGGTATCCTGAGCATCCTCGGCCTCTTCCTGGCCGGCCTGCTGTTCGACAAGGCCGTGTCGCAGAACTACCAGAACCGGAGGTCAGACGGCCTGGCGCCGAGCTGGTGGGCCGGCGGGACGCACTTCGGCGGCGGCTCGGGCGATTCCGGTGGATTCGGTGGCTTCGGTGGTGGTGGATTCGGCGGTGGTGGCTCGAGCGGCGACTGGTAAGCTGGACAGCCGCCCCGCTCATGGTTATGATGTAAGTAATGAGCGAGCACTTACCTGAACAGGCACCGGTACCGATGGATGGTGCGGAACAACGTGAACCGACCGCCGACGAGTTGCTCGACTACGTCATATCCTTTACGTCTCAGAAAACAGGTGAGACCTACACCACTTCTATGCGCCAGCTCAGCACCGGCGATGCCGAAGGCTGCCCGGTCCACCTCGGAGAAGCAGCTCGTAACGCCATTGATTCGGGTGATACCGAGTTTATCAAGGAAAATCACAAATCGCTTCAGATGTTCGGAGCGAAGATAGAACCGCCTGCCCGCGATGTACGCCAGGAGCAGGATGCTCAAAAAAAAACGATATTCGACAGGACGACCCAAGTGGGCCGGCTCGGCCAGAGACTACTCGGAAAGCTACAGCGTCCAGTGAACGAATAACTACTACTGTCAGCCCGGTCCCGCAAAAATCACCATTTCCGGCGAAGGCCACGAAGCTTTTGAAAATCGCTGAGTTGCATCAGACGGAGCTACCTGTCAGGCCTGCGCAACTGCAGGAGTCTGATCCCGCCAAGCAGACCGGCAACGTCGTCATACAACAATTGCCAGACGCGGACAGAGACACAGCCGATAAAGCTACCGAGACACAGCTGCCCGTACATCAGATCGTCGTCTCAGAAGCTTTACACGATCGCTCAGATGCCAGTACTGAACCCCTGTCGGAAGTCATTGATACGCAACTGGACGCCCCAGAAACATTTGTCCCCACGATACACACTATTCAGGAACTGATTCCATCAACTGCGGCATCTACCGAAATCCAGGACGCCGTCGGCCCACCTTTGACAGCTGAAGACACACTGCCGGCGCATGAAGACGCCGCATCCGGACCTGCTGAAATCACCGAAGCGGATGAACTGTCTGCAGATACCGAAGAAACTGCGGAGCTTGCCGGAATTGCTATAGACGAAAGTGTTGAGACGCCCGACATACAGCCGGCCAGCGATGTCCTCGAGATGCCATCCACGCCCGAGTATGGCGCCGAAGTACCAGCAATAGATGCATTACGACCAGATGACGACACTACATCCGAAGGGATCACCGAAGCGTCCGAGCTGCCCGGACTATCCCCCGCCTCGCTACTCATGGATAGGTTAGTTGAGTTCGGACCCGGTGAACCGCTTGATCTCACCGACGGAGGAAGTCCTGACATAGCCGGGCATGAAAGCCCGCTATCTGACAATCCTGAACCGTCCAGTGAAATGACGTCCTACGAACCCTCATTTGCAGCAGTGCTGCAGGAAAAGGTGCAGACACGCGTAGAGTCAGACCCCGCCATGGCACCAGAGCTGACAGCGCTCTACGACCGCATCATGGAGACGGCGTGCGTCATTCCCCTGCAAGCTACACAGGAGGCCGCAGTGGAACTGGCTGCCGACCCAGCTACCGCGGACAAGCTTGCCTTCCTTGAGACAGCCTGTCGGAGGATGCTTGTCTGCCTTGGCGAAGACTCCAGCGACGATCAGGTCCGGCTGTTCATGCAGCAGGTGACGGAACCGGGAGGCCAACCTGAACAGGCCGCGGAGCCATCAGGCTGGCCTGCCTGGATCGACGGTACGCGAGAGCTGAAAGTCTTCTCACTGGACGGGTTCAAAAAGCTGTCCGCCGCCACCCAACCTCTTATCCACATCTTGTTAGGCTCACTGGCGATGTCACCTATAGCGGGCCGCGCTGACAGCTCCGAGCGGACTCATCTGGTATCATTGGAGTCATGACCACTACTACCATTGAACCAGCACCTGCCAAACGGAAACCACTGCACAAAGTCGTCCTCAGGCTTTTTCTGGCATCCGCACTGTTCTGGATACCGATGCTCATATTCGTCGGCTTGGCAAATGAGATCAAAGATGGCGATTCGCTGCCCGGTGATGTCGCCATCCTGCAGGCCATACATGGGCTGAACAGTCCGTTCCTGGATATGCTCGCCCGGATAGTCACGGAGCTCGGCGGCGTCATTATCGTTTCTTTGGCGGTCGCGGTTGCGGTGACGGTATTATACGTCAAGCGCCATAGGCGCCCGGCCGTCTTCCTGTTGTTCAGCGCAGCCGGAACGGCATTGCTGAACGTCGTCTTCAAACTTTTTTTCCAGCGGGAGCGGCCTGACCTCTGGCAGCACCTTGTTACTGAACATAGTTATTCATTCCCAAGCGGCCACTCAATGATTTCCAGCGCCCTAGCCTTCGGCGTCATCGTCCTGTGCTGGCAGACCCGGTACCGCTGGCTGGCAGTAGCCGCCGGCGGACTGTACTTCGTCCTCGTCGGCCTAAGCAGGATGTATCTCGGCGTCCATTTCCCTTCGGATGTCGTCGGTGGCTGGTGTGTCAGCTTCCTGTGGATTGCCGTCCTGACCTATGTCTTCGCCCGCTTCGGCCGGGAACAGCCCGCCAAGCCCACCAGCTCCAAAGTTTAGTAAATAATTTAACTGTTCCAACGCTGAATAGGCTGTTATAGTTCTGCGTATCAACTAATAAGGAGAAAATCCAATGCGGGATACAACTGACTCAGCGGGCAGGTACCTCGAAGACTTCCTCGGCCATATCGTGAACGGCCTTCCGAAGGTCCTTGGTGCGCTGCTCATTCTACTAATCGCTTACTTTATCGCAAAAGCTATCGCAGCCGGCGTACGCAAGCTGCTTGAATCGGCTAAGCTCAACAAGCATGTCCATGCTGGCAAAGGCGGCAACGTCATTCAGCGTGCCGTTCCTGACCCTACGAACCTGATTTCCAAAATTGCTTACTGGGTAATCTTCCTGTTCGGACTGTCCTTGGCAGTCTCTGCGCTTGGCATCCCGGCCCTGGTAGAATTCATCCGCGGCATCTACGCATACCTGCCGAATGTCTTCGCAGCTATCCTGATCTTCCTGGTAGCAGGTGCAGTCTCAGCCGCTGTCGCCACCCTGGTAGCTAACACTATGGGAGATACGCCGACAGGCAAAGTGGTCGCGACCGCAGCACCGGTCCTGGTCATGGTCATCGCGGTCTTCATGATCCTGAACCAGCTCAAGATCGCTCCTGAAATCGTAATCATCACCTATGCAGCCCTGCTTGGCTCGGCAGCTCTTGGTATGGCCCTAGCCTTCGGCCTCGGTGGCCGCGATGTCGCCAGCCGAATGCTCGGTGACCTGTACGACAAGGGTCAGCAGAGCAAGGGTAAAGTTGCCTCTGACTTCAAGCATGGCGCCAACCAGGCGAAGCAGCGCGGCAATGACCTGCGGGAACGTCTCTAACTCCAAAGCTCCTAGCGTTTACTGCAAGAACCCCTGGCCTAATCTCCAGGGGTTCTTTTATTGCAAGGCCTGCCATGAGACATATCCTTGCAATGAAGTTACTAGACAGTCGTACGCACGATGCACCAGTTCTATCCGGGATATAAAAAAACCTCCGCTCATGCGGAGGTTTAATCTGGTTGGGGTTATCTAGCGGCCGCTGGTCAGATCGTGCAGGTCTTTCCAGTCATCCTGAAAGTCCTTAGGCAGGCTGTAGAATTGCTGGTTGTCGAGTGAATTATCATCTGTTCGTGTCATATCGTAAGTCTCCATTAAGTGAGTACTTACTACTATATAGGCAGATGTTTTACAGAGCAGTGAATTATTTAGCTTAAGAGGTAACTACGCTGCTACTTCTGGTCGGACGAATCCTGAGAAGTGGAGTTACGCGGTGCCGGCAAACCTTTGGGACGCTGGTATCGGGCCTGCATCAGTGCCAGCTGCAATGCATTGGATACAGCCTCGGCCTGCTGCAGGCTCATACCGACCCGGGCGACCGGCTGGACCTGGCCCAAGCCACCTGCCTGCGTAAACGTCATGACAGCACCGGCATTATTGATTGAAACTTCGACACCGTCAGTATATTGCGTCCGCACATCGATCGCCAGCAGCATTACTAACGGCTTGCCTGCCTGGATTTCTTCCTGGATATTCATACCGATGATATCCGGGTTCGTCCTGCGGTCGTAGCCTGCCAGCTCCCACAGCTGGACAGCTTCGTTGTCCTGCATGTTAAAATGGCTTATGAGCAGCATCAGGATCTCTTCGCTCGGGCGCTCTTCGCCCTGCTCGATCCGCTCAAGGATATCCTCGTTAATCTCAACCGCACCCGAAACCTCAGCCAGCGTTTCCGAAGAATGCTCACGCAGGTATTTCAAGTGGGTGCCGAGTGTCTTGAATGGTGGGGTATATTTAGAGTCTTGCACCCTTTTATACTAACCTCGTTCCGCCCTTCAAGCAAGCACGAGCGGGCTGCGGCTTATCCGCTAACAGAGAGGCGAGGAGTATCACGATGCACTTTTCACAGCATCAGGCTATCTGCCGGGCTCTGCCATAGGGACAAGCAGTGTATACTGAGCTCATGAATATTATCCAGGATGCTGACCTCTCGAACTATTCCACCATGCGGCTTGGCGGCAAGGTGCATTACGTCACAGAGGTCATATCGCGGATGGAGATTGAGGAGGCCGTCTCCTGGGCTGTCGAGAACCGCATGCCGCCCCTGATGATCGGCGGAGGCAGCAACATCTTCTGGCGCGACGAGGGTTTTGACGGCCTGCTGATCATCAATAAGATGATGAGATATCAGGACTTTGCCGAAGATGAACAGAACCACTACCTGACGATCGGTGCCGGCGAAAACTGGGATAGTGTCGTCGCCCGGTCGGTCCAGTCCGGCCTGTCCGGCATTGAGGCGCTTTCCCTGATACCGGGCACCGCCGGCGCCACGCCCATACAGAATGTCGGCGCCTACGGCCAGGAGATAGCCGACGTACTCGTCAGCGTCGAAGCATACGATCTACATACCCGGAGTTTCCTGACGATACCGGCCAGCGACTGCGCTTTCGGGTATCGTACAAGCCGCTTCAAGACGACGGACCGCGACCGTTTCTTCATCAGCAGCCTGACGATACACCTGATGTTACAGGACCCTCAGCCGCCGTTCTACCGAGCCCTGGCCGAATATTTTGCCGTCCATTCCATCAAGACATATACGCCACAGGTCGTCCGTGACGCGGTCATCCAGATACGATCCAGCAAATTACCCGATCCGGCTAAGATCGCCAACAACGGTTCGTTCTTCGCAAATCCCATCGTGGATATCGGCATCATGACCCAGATACAGTCAGATTACCCCGATATTCCGCATTGGCCGGTCAGCACTGACGACACCAGCCATGTCAAGATTCCAGCCGCCTGGCTCATCGAGCAAGCCGGCTACAAGGATTTTCATGATCAGTTGACAGGCATGGCCACCTGGAAGACCCAGCCGCTGGTCCTCATCAACGAGCACGCCAGATCAACCGCTGATCTTTTGGCATTCAAGAAACGGATCATCGACGCCGTTGACACCAAGTTCCAGATCACCCTTGAGCAGGAACCAGAATTACTGCCTTAAGCATGTCCGACTTGTGTACGGCCTGCTGAGGTTACCACGTCCATTTACTGAGCAGGATGGCCATGTCGGCCGCCCCTACGGTGCCGTCAAAATTGAAATCAGCCGGAGCGTACACTTGGCCGTCATGCGATATGAGCGCCGAAAGATCGAGCGCATTGATGCGTGTATCGCCATTGACATCACCGAGGACAGCCACAGGCGGCGGTGGTGGATTCGTCGGTGGTGGTGGCGTCGGTGTAGTCGCAGTCGTTCCATAGACACCGATCTCCCAGATGGAATTTCCATAACCCGCTACCCAGCGGTCCTTTGCCAGCACGCGGAAGTACCGGCCGGTCGGCGTCTGGGTGAAGCTGGCGGTGTCTATCAGTTGTTTTTGGGTATTGTTGGTAGTGCCGGAGGCGATCGTCCTCCAGGTACTGTTGTCCGATGATATCTGCAAGTCGTAGGACCGTACGGTATCGGCCGCCCACATGACACTGACTTTACTCAGGGTGTAGTTGGCGCCGAGGTCGGCCGACAGCGTCGTATTGTCTGTAGGAGTCGAAATCCAACGGGTAGCTTCGTTGCGATCGTTGACATTTGCCGGCGGGTTACTGGGCTCCGTCGTATTGTTGGCGGCCGAAGACGTGAACAGCTTGCCGGTAGCCAGATTGCCCGTCTGATTGATCTGCCCGGCCGGCGGCGGCGTGGCAGGCGGTGGGGTTGCCGGCGGCGGAGTGCCGGGGACGCCGAACCTGATGAAGTTGTTGCTGAAACTGGCCCAGGAAGTATTGACGCCGATATTCCAGCGGGTCTGCAGATACTCGCCCGACTCGGGACGGGCGTCGAAGTAGGTGTCATGGCCGCAGTCATAATACGCCCGGTCGGTGCAGACGTTCGCATTGTAAGCCGACCTGCTGCCGCCATCGGAGTAACACATGACGTCCTGGCCGTCATTACAATGTCCGCCTCCGCTCGTGTCCGGTGCGTTCGCCTGGACTGCTCCCATATTATGCCCGTTCTCATGCATCGGGGTGCGGCCGTTCCAGGAGCTTTTCATCGTCATAGCATAGCTTGGCCCCCGGTTGGAGCGGTTGGTACTGGCCAGCGTCTCGTCTGTCATGAAGCCGCCGATCCCGGAATAACTGCCCGATGAGAAGTCAGCGAAGATCGAATATTTCTCCATCGTACTGGTAAAGCCGGCTGCCTTGGCGGCGTTGCTGACGCTCGTGAAGTCGGCCGCGCCGGTCGAGAACGACTGGACCGACACTTCACCGGCGGCATCGCATTTGACCTTGAAGTCAGCGCTGACGTTGCCGGTAGCGACCGCGTCCTGGTTGAGCATGCCATTCATCCGTTTAGCGGCGGCGATGATCGTCGGCCGGGCAGTTGCCAGATTATTGGCAGCTCCATTCATATGGACATACAGGAAGACCTGGCGGTAATCGCTCGAGCAGGTCGGTTGCCGGGGTGGGTCGACAGCCAGAAGGTTGACCTCGCCCTCAGCCTCGACGTGCTCATGGTCCGGGCCGTGGGTCTCGAATTCCTGGCCGTCCTTCAGTTTGACCTTATAATGGCCGTTCGCCTGTTTCTTGGCGCAGCCGACCACCGGCATATGCTCGAACCCAGCATCACATACCGCCTGCTTCGACGTATCGTCGGGCGCAGCCATACTACTCAATGCATATGCCGAACCCATGACAGCGACGACCATGACAACCAGGATGGCTGCCAGCCGCTTTTTCGTCAGCCACTTGGGCAGCTTTACATTTTTTAACGTAAGCATAATATATGTCCAGTATACCCGCATACCACCGGATTGAGTAACACGAGCCGCGTCGGAATGCTAGCTATCGCTCGGCAGCGGGTAGCGCAGTGCGAACTCCGTGACTTCCTGCCGTATCTTCATCAGTTCGGCTTCGTCATCGCGGGCATCGATCGCCCGTTTCATCCAGTCGGCTATCGTCGCCATGTCTTCCTCTATCAGGCCGCGCGTCGTAATCGCGGGCGTACCCAGCCGGATGCCGCTTGGGCGGAACGGCGGGAGCGTATCATCGGCGATTGCGTTCTTGTTGAGGGTCAGTCCGATCTTATCGAGCGCCTCTTCGGCGATCTTACCGTCGATACCGAAACTCTTGTGGACATCTGCCAGTATCAGATGGTTGCTTGTGCCGCCGGTGAGCAAGGAAAAGCCCCGTTCCCGGAGCTCGTCGGCCAGCCGTGCCGCATTCCGGACGACCTGCTCGGCATAGGTCTTGAAGGACGGCTGCAGGGCCTCACCGAACGCTACTGCCTTGGCAGCGATAGTGTGCATATGGGGACCACCTTGCATGCCCGGAAATACCGCCCGGTCGATGAGAGTCGGAATATTCTCAAGCGTCTTTTCGGGTGCCCGCAGCGGATTGCCGACCGTGCCACGTGAGAGTATCAGGCCTCCCCGCGGCCCGCGCAGCGTCTTGTGTGTCGTCGTCGTGATGACATGGAAGCCGTCATCGAACGGATTGCGGGCGATGCCTGCGGCGATAAGCCCGGCGATGTGCGCCATGTCAGCCATCAGCAGGCATTGGTCGCCAGCTTGACGGGCTGCAGCTGCGAACTGTGCGTAATCAAGTTCGCGCGGATATGCGCTGAACCCGGCCAGGATTATCTTCGGCTGATGTTTCGCCGCCAGTTCAGCCAGCTCCTCATAATCAATCTCACCCGTAGCCGGGTTTTTCATCTTGTAGCGGATAAAATTGTACAGTTTGGCACTTCGCGTGACCGGCGCGCCATGCGTCAGGTGGCCACCATGGCCGAGATCCATGGCAAGCACGGTGTCGCCCGGTTCCAGCCAGGCACTGTAAACGGCTTCGTTGGCTGGCGCTCCGGAGTGTGGCTGCACATTGGCATGGTCCGCCTTGAACAATTGCTTGGCGCGGTCGATGGCTATCTGTTCGACCTGGTCGGTGTTTTCCTGGCCGCCGTAATAGCGCCGCCCCGGATAGCCTTCGGAGTATTTGTTGGTGAATATACTGCCCATCGCGTCCAGCACGTCGCGGCTGACGTAATTTTCGGACGGGATGAGCTCAAGCCCTTCGCGCTGCCGCCGTTCTTCCGCTTCAATCAGTTTCTGGATTTCATCATCCTGCATTTTCATAGTACACACTCCTCAATTGATAGTTGGCTTCTGGTCGGAAATGTCGGAGTAATCAGATCATATACCTATTGTAACAAGCTATCGTCAGGTGCATTATATATACTCAGATATATACGGATAATCATAAAAATCTTTCTTGCCTATAAATACCACATATGGTAAACTTATAACCATATGGACACTACAAATTCGAAAATCGGTACACTTATAGCTCAGATAAGGCAAGAACGCGGCATTACGCAGGCGGAATTTGCCCGCAAGCTCAAGACCAGCCAATCGGCAGTCAACCGCATGGAGCATGGCAAGCAGAACCTCAGCCTGGAGACGCTCGGCCGCATCAGTGACGTGCTCAACAAACAGCTGATCAGCCTGAACGGCGGCGGTTCGATGAACCTTAAGATAGAGGGCGGGCACGAATTACACGGCGAAATCACCCTCAAGACCAGCAAGAATGCTGCTGTCGCCCTGTTGTGCGCCAGCCTGCTCAACAAAGGCGTCACTAAATTCAAGCAGTTTCCGCGCATCGAAGAGGTTAACCGCATCATCGAAGTCCTCGAAAGCTTGGGTGTCCAATGCAAATGGCTGCCTGGCAATGACCTGGAGATCCGCCGCCCTGCCGAGATCCGTTACGACAAGATCAACGGCGTCGCCGCCCGCAAGACACGCTCCGTCCTGATGATGATCGGTTCCCTGATGCACGACCATCCACAGTTCAAGATCCCGTATGCCGGAGGCTGCAAGCTCGGTACCCGTACCGTCGCGCCGCATCTGTTCGCGCTTGAAGAATTCGGCGTCTCGATCCACGCTGCCAACGGTAATTACCAAGTTACCGTCGACAAGAAGCCGGCCGGCCGTGTCGTCCTGTATGAAGCCGGCGACACCGTCACCGAAAACGCCCTGCTGGCAGCTGCCCGCACCGAAGAGGAGACAATACTGCAGTTCGCTACCGCCAACTACATGGTCCAGGATGTATGCTTCTTCCTCCAGAAGCTCGGTGTTCACATCGAAGGGATCGGCACCACCACCCTGCGCGTCCGCGGCGTCAAGGACATCAAGAAGAATGTCACCTTCGCACCAGCCGAAGACCCCATCGAAGCCATGTTCTTTACTTCTGCCGCCGTTACTACCAATTCCGAAATCACTATTAATCGCGTACCTATCGACTTTATGTCCCTGGAACTACTCAAACTACGCAAAATGGGCCTCCGCTACGAAGAGACCGAACGCTACAAGGCCACCAATGGCAAGACTGAGCTGGTCGACCTGCATATCTACAAACACGATGGAAAGCTCAAGGCATTGACCGAAAAGATACATGCCATGCCATATCCAGGCATCAACCAGGACAACCTGCCGTACTTCGTGCCGATCGCGGCCGTCGCCCATGGCCGTACCCTGATCCATGACTGGACGTATGAGAACCGCGCCATCTATTACACCGAGATGACCAAGGTCAACGCCAACGTCGAACTGGCCGATCCGCACCGTGTGTACGTCACCGGCCCGACCCGTTTCCGGGCAGCCGATGTGGTCTGTCCGCCTGCCCTGCGCCCGGCCAGCCTGCTGCTGATCGGTATGCTTGCCGCCGAAGGCACCAGCATCCTGCGCAACGTCTACACCATCAACCGCGGATACGAAGACCTGGCTGAGCGCCTGAACTCACTTGGCGCCCATATCACCGTCCTCCAGGAATTATAGTTACTACTCAACATAGTTGACATTTTCTCCATACTATGCTATCATTATGTTAAATCCATAATGTTTCCTATAGTGGAAGAGGAGTGTTGTTATGTTCAAGAGAATAAGTGCCTTCCTGTGCAGCGTCATGTTGTTTACGGCAACTGCGGTCAGCGCCTTCCCCGTCGCGCACGCCGCCGGTGAGAACCTTATCGCCAACCCATCAGTCGAAACCAGCATCAACGGCCAGCCTACCGACTGGATCAAGAACAGCTGGGGCACCAATACCAAGACCTTCGCCTACAGCGATGCTGCCCGCACCGGCACAAAGGCCCTCAATGTCAAAGTGACAGCCCGCAGCAGCGGTGACGTCAAATGGTATTTCAAGCCTGTCACGGCCGTACCGAACACCAGCTACACCTTCAGTAACTGGTACAAAAGTACCGTCCCAAGTACCGTCGATGTCGTCGTAACCAACACCGCCGGCGTTGATTCCTACCTGTGGCAGGGCAGCCCCGCAGCCAGCGCCGCCTGGAAGCAGAACGTATACACCTTCAAGACCCCGGCGAATGCCGCCAAGATCACAATCTATCACTCCCTCTCACGTGTCGGTGATCTGACCGTCGATGATTACAGCCTCGTCAATAACAGCGCGGCTACAACCCCGACCCCAACTCCTACGCCGACCCCAACTCCAACACCCACCCCGACTCCTACGCCAACGCCCACTCCGACTCCGACCCCGACTCCTACGCCGGCTCCAGCCCCGGCACCGACGCCGCCCGCCGTCAGCCTGACATCTCCAACTGCCGGGTCCACTGTCAGTGGCACCTCCAAGCTGACCGCCAATGCCAGTGATGCCCAGGCCATCACCTCTGTCCAGTTCAAAGTCAACGGCACCAACATCGGAACCGCCGATACGACCGCACCATACAGTGTTGACTGGGATTCGAAGTCGGTCAACAACGGCGCACATACGCTGACTGCTGTCGCCACCAACAACAGCGGCCTGACGACCACCAGTGCGCCCGTCCAGATCACCGTCAGCAATACGGCTCCCGTTCCGGCAACAAACCTTCTGGCTAACCCGTCCGTCGAGAACGGTACGGCCACCCCTGAAGGCTGGATACCTGGCGGCTGGGGAACTAACACCCGTACCATCAGTTACGACCAGACCGGACGCACCGGCAGCAAGAGCCTCACGGCTTCGATCAGCAACTATACCAACGGTGATGCTAAGTGGATGCATGCCAACGTCCCTGTTACCGCCGGCACGACCTACAAGTACAGCAGCTGGTACAAGTCCAATGTCAGCACCGAGCTCGACGCCATGGTAACCATGTCCGATGGCACTGTCCAGTACTTTTACCTGACCACTGTCGGCGCAGCAGCTGATTGGACGCAGGTCAACGTCCAGTTCGTCGCCCCGGCCGGAGCAGCCCAGCTGTCGATATTCCAGGTCGTCGCCAAAGTCGGCTACCTGCAGACCGACGACTTCAGCCTGTCGGCACATGTTCCCGCCAAGTTCAACCGTCCGCTTGTCAGCCTGACCTTTGATGATGGCTGGCGCTCGATCCACACTAACGGATTGCCGCTGCTCAAGAAGTACGGCCTGCCGTCGACCCAGTACCTGAACAGCGACCCGGTCATGGGCAGCTACAGTACCTATATGACATACCAGATGGTCAAGGATTTCCAGGCCCAGGGCCACGAGCTCGCCTGGCACACCCGCAGCCATGCCAACCTGTCCACGTCGACTATCAGCGCCATCGGCACCGAACTGAGCATCCCAAGCGCCTTCCTGAGCGGCACCGGCACGACCACCTCGACCTGGAAGAACTTCGCCAGTCCGTTCGGCGCCTACAATACGACTTCGGTCAATGAGATCATGAAATCCTACCGGTCACACCGTTCGACGGATGTCGGCTACAACAGCCGTGACAACTTCAATGTCCGCAACATCGTCGTCCAGAACATCTTGGACACGACGACTCCGGCCCAGGTCCAGACGTGGGTCAACCAAGCGATCAACACTAACACCTGGCTCGTCCTGGTCTATCACGAGGTAGGTGCCACAGCCGAGCCGACATATGCGGTAACGCCGGCCAACCTTGATGCTGAACTGAATATCATCAAGCAGAGCGGCGTAACTGTAAAGACGGTCGACGCAGCCCTCGACGAGATACTACCGCAGCTGTAAGTAAGCTTTCAGCCCGGCCACCAAGAGCCGCCCCGCATCCCGCCGGGCGGCTCTTTTGCTGCGTGTGCGGGCATGGCATTTTGAGGTATACTAAGCGTACACATTATGCCCGCCAAAAAATCCTCCCGAAGATCCAAGAAGCAGAAGCTTATCAAGCCAGCCGCCGTCAATGGCGTCCAGGATGCCGCGGCCGCCGGCGCGATGTCGCCTGATCTGACCAAGCAGCAGGCAGCCAAGAAGGCAAAACCTCCAAAAGCCGTCAAAGTCGTCCACCCGAAGGCCCCGATGACCTTCCGGCGCAATGTCCTGCCACCCCTGTTAGGTATACTGATGTTCGTCGGCATCCTAGGCCTGCTGAATGGCCAGTGGCTGGTCGCCCAATACCAGTACCGCTTCAAAGCCTCGGCAGCCGACAGCAGCACCTCGCTGGCTCCGGCGTCCACTGATGTCAATGCCCCGGCCCGCATGTATATCCCCAAAATCAACGTCGATGCCCCGGTCGTCACCGATATGCGCAGCTACGATCCAGGAGCAGTCCAGTCCGCCCTGCAGCGCGGCGTCGTCCAGTACGGCGTGACCGCCAACCCCGGCCAGAAGGGCAATGTCGTCATGGCCGGCCACTCCAGCGGTCAGCTGTGGGCTCCAGGTGAGTATAAATTCGTCTTTACGATGCTCGACAAGCTCGTCCGCGATGACCGTATCATCGTAGACTACAAAGGGACGCGCTACATTTACCGCGTCGACAGCACCCGCGTGGTGCCGCCGACCGACCTGACCGTCCTGCAGCAGACGGAGGAGCCACAACTGACACTTATAACCTGCACCCCTGTCGGCACCAACAAGAACCGGCTGATCGTGACAGCCCGCCAGGTCAGCCCGGCGCCGGATACAGCAACGCCGCTCCAACCCGAACAGTTGCGCGGCGATGCTCCGATGACGACTCTCCCAAACTAAGGTGGGAATATTTAGACACTGACGGTGTTCTTGTAGCGGCGACCTGCGGTACCCCAGATACCTTCACTGGTCTTGAACTTGCGCAGGATCATAACTTCGACGTAGGCTTTCAGGAAAACGTACAGCGTGACCCAGCGGTAGATGTAGATGTGCGGGAAGGCGCTCAGGATATCCATGCGACCGGCCTTCATGGCCATCAGCAGGGTCAGGATGAACATCAGCATGACATCAGTCAGGAAGGCGACGGCGATGACATGCGGCGACTGCATCCGGTAGGCCATGAACGGCAGCACGACGGCGTAGTTGAAGAACATCAGGAAGTTCTGCAACAGCAGGTAGCTGAGGTAGGCATCGATGCGGTTCGTCATACGGCCGATCTTGTGGCGCTTGATGGACTGCATCATACCGCGGTTCCAGCGGCTGATCTGCTTGGTAAAGTCTTTCAGATCGCGGGGATCCTGGGTGTAGGCGACACATTCCGGAATAAACTGGACCTTGCCGAGTTTCTGGCGGTGGATCTGCAGGGTGACGTCAAAGTCCTCAGTCATTGATTTATTGGCGAAGTTGACTTTGGCGAAGACGTCAGACCGGAAACATGACGTCGGGCCCGGAATGACCGTTACAGTATGGGTCATAGCCTGGAAGCGGCGGTGCAGTTCCTGGCCAAGGGTATATTCCATGACGCGGTACTGGCCGACGATGCCGCTCGGCAGGCTGCGGACGTATCCGGTAGCAGCAGCGAACTTAGGGTCGACTTTCTTCCGGAACAGCTTGAAGTAATCCTGGACGAAGCCGCCATCGGCATCGGCGATGTGGATCCATTCGTAGCGCTTGACGAGGTCAAATTCGTGGGCGGCTTTAGTGAGGGCAAGTCCTTTACCACTTCGTCCGACCTTGACGACGTTAGAAGGCTTCAGGATGCTCAGGGCGATTTCGGAAGTCCTGTCAGAAGAGTTATCGTCGACGACATAGATATGCTTCGGATCCTGGCCGGCACGGATAGCCGAGCGGATCGTCTGTTCGATGACGAGTTCTTCGTCGTGGGCAGCAATCAGCAGTGCAAGTTTTGAGCGGTAGACACGGAGTGCCTTCTTATTCGTCTTGCCGGCGCGGCCAGCTTTAGCAGACTTGCGCGAACCGCTTGCAGCCTGATCCTCATCAGGATCGACATAGATAGTACGTCCGACCAGCTCTGCATAGTTGGTGCGCTCGTTATAGCGGCCCAGCAGTTCCATATCGATCATGTAGTTGGTGCGGTCAATAGTTCTCATGATTAAAACTCCAGATCCTTTAGCTTGGTTGCTTCCAAGGCATCCTGCATGGTTACGATTCGGACGTCAGTCTTGCTCAGGTAGGCAAACTGCTTGTCGAGACTGGCGGGGTTGACGCCGAACTGTGATGCATTGCCCTCATCAGCCTGGTGGTAGGTCAGCACGACCCAGCCGTTGTTCTGCTTGGCGAAATTGACGAGGTCCTCGAGCTGCTTGACTGTCGTGTCATGACGGACGGTGACACCTATGATATTGAAGCGGTCGAAATTGGCTGCAGTGTTGACATCCACCTCTGTAACGCCATTGGTAGGATCACCGTTGGTATTACGCTGCGAATCGAAGTGTTTGCTGATGACATCCAACGTGCGGGTATTGGCCGCACCGTACGGGCTTGCGAAGTTACTGATGACACCGAAACGCTTGGTCAGTTCGGTCTTACAGCGCGTGACCTGATAGTTAAGGTCAGCGTCGGTCAGCGACGTCAGGTCGGTGTGGGTCATGGTGTGGCAGGCGATCTCGTGGCCACCCTTCTGCATGTTGGCTATCTGCTTCCAGGATACGTAATAAGGGTCGTCGGTCTTACCGGCGAGGATGTACTGGGTGCTCTGGATGCCATATTTCTGGAGCAGTGGCATTGCCTGTGTATAAATTGAATCGAAACCGTCGTCGAAGGTGACACTGATCATCGGTTCTTGGAACAGCTGCGGCTCACGGTCAGTCGCGTCAGCCGGGCGCTGGGCCATGGCTGTAAGCGGTTCACTTGTGCGGTTATCGTCATCATGAAAGAAGCTCCCTGCCGCAAAAACGGAATATACCGGGTAAGCCAACACGACCAGGAAGACCACCAGCGCAGTTGCGACTTCCCGCAGGCTGATCTTCTTCCTATGTTGAGTGATGGTAGCTTCTTTCATAATGACCTCCTGCTTGTTAGCGGGCAGCACGAGCGTACAAGACACCCCATGCGACCAGGCCGGCTGCAACAGAAACTGCCAGAGAAACGACAAAGTCGCCACCCGTATTTGGCAGAGTAACTGCACCGACTGTAGCTGTAGTAGCTACGATGGGCCCTACTGGACTTCCATACATCGCAGACCTCCATTATTAGTTACTAAGCAGTAATTCGAGAGATATTACTGGTGCGGCCCACTCGCCGCGCCCAGTCCCACCTCTTTCACACTGACAAACTATATTATACATGATTATGACAATTTGTAAAGAGTATTATATAATGTTTATGCTTCCGTATCTGTTAGCACAAGCAATTATCTATACTTTTTACGCTTTTATGCTCCAATATACCCTCGCTTTCCCCGTTGAGACGGCATGAATCAGCACTTCCTGCTTCCCCTCCGACGCTGTTAATAATGCCATTATCGATTTATATAGCACGCGCGTCAGTGAAAATATATACTTTGTAAACTACCTGTAAAGTCGCTCCGGATGGCCACGTAGCGGACTAGGGGTCATAATCTGGTATAATCTGTTACGTACCGAACAGATCCGCGGGTGTCGTATATCGGTTATTATCCCAGTTTTCCAAACTGGTGAGCGGAGTTCGACTCTCCGCACCCGCACCAATCATGCTTATGCTAAGATGACAGTATGAAATCAGACACCAAACGCCCTATTCTCATCATCGCCATAGTTCTAGCCTTAACCATCATGGCAGCAGCATTTTTCTTCGCACAGCGCACGCAATCCCAGGATCAGATCCAGGCTGACAACGTGGAAAAAACGGCTGACAACGTCGTTTTCGTGCGGGTGCAACAGGGTGGCCTGTGTCCGGGCGCCGATGGGAGTGGCAAGATGTGCCGCGACGAGGCTACGCTTTACAGTAACGGCGATTTCGGTACAAAAAGCCTGACGGCCGAGCAGGTCGCTGAAGCCAGGAGCCGGATCGCCGCAGCAGACTTCAGCAGTTACATTGAAAAGTCATCTGACGAGGCTTCCTGCCCATCTGATACCGACGGCAGCGACATCGCGTACCGGTTCCCTGCTAAGCAGGGCGACAAATTATTTACAGTCTGCAAGCTGAACATTCCTGCAAACGACCGCCTCTTCACCTATTTGCAAACCCTCTGATATGTATCTGTTATAATTACAGCGTTAATCTTATTGTTTGCCCTGGTAGCTCAGCTGGATAGAGCAGGAGACTTCTAAGCTCAAGGTCACTGGTTCGAATCCAGTCCGGGGCACCAATATAAAAAGCCTGGCAACGTCAGGCTTTTTATATTGGTTCAGATAGGGTTTGAACCAGTGACAGAGATTTTGCGCAGCAAAAGATCGTAGTCACTGGTTCGGTCGCCAAGCGTCACGCGCAGAAGCTTGCTTCGAGCATGATGCGCCGGCGTGCGCTATCCAGTCAAAAACTTCAACAAAACAGCAGAAATAGCTAATGAGCTAATAGTTTGTCTCTTTGTCTTAGTTAGGCTTTAGCAGGGTTTGATTTGACTCGTTGGATATGCTCTGCTTCCTTATCTTGTTTATCAAGTTCATCTGCCATTTCTTTGACTATATACTTACGGTAATCCACAGAAAATTGCTCGATGTTCTTAGCTATATCGGGAGAAGGCGTGTGATCAGGGGTTGGTGAATCATTTTCAGAGAAGAGTAAGTTTCTCAAAACTGCTGCATGTGTCATGTTTTCGCCCCCTTATCATTATTTATATCTTTATTTTTAGATGTTGTCTGTGTGTTTTTAGATTCTTGATCAGGACTAGGCTCTTCAAGATAGATAGCCTTCATCGTAATGTCCGTATCATTAGTGTTTACGAAGAGCGATTCTATTTGTGCCCAATGTTCACAGTCGGCTAAATCAGCGGCGCTTAACGCAAGCCTGTCAGTAACCTCTTCTAAAACTATAGCATAAGCATGATCGTCATAGTTGTTTGCAAGATATTGACTAACTAGCCGTGCAAGGGGTTGGTTGTCTTTCATCATTCGTGATGATAAGAGACTTTCTGCGTATTTTTGTCCTATGGTAGAGCTTCGACTACTGCTTTGAAGTTGAATCGGATCAATTTTTTCAACAATTGGTTTAATCAATTCGACAGACGTCTTCATGGCAAGCTCCCAGGCATCATTTTTGCCCAATGGGTCTGATATTTTATTCCTCAAATTGTCTGCAAATGTAGCGGAGTATGATTGTACGAAACCAACCAGTGTATTCATTGTGTCTCTAATCTCAAGACTAGAAATCATAGTACCGTCTGTTGGATGAGGTATTTGTGTATCTAGCGGCCCAAGACAGGCGCTCCGATTCATATATATGAAATCGCACCCTAAAGCCATCAAAGTACCGGTACTGTAAGCGTAATTGGGTACGATTGCCGTTATTTTGGCGTATTTCGCCTGTAAGAGCCTTAGAGTTCTGTAACCAATGCCTGGAGCACCGCCATATGTGTCGAGCACAAGGTACAAATGATCCCCTCTCGAACCAGAAGTCTGATCACTCACCTTATCAAGAACATGAGAATATATTCCACCCCTGATAATTAATACATCTTGTTTGACTGTCATCAATTATGATTATATCCGCATTAAATTGATAATCAATTGGATGATAGTCGTAAAATAGTCTTCACTTGGTCAGCAGTCCGGCATGAATACGTTACTGCTTCTGCAGATTCTCGACCAATTTCCGCAGCTCTGACTGTGCTTCGGCTTCCTTGACGTATGATCCGGCGTAATCATCCTTTACGAAGTTACGGACACTTTCAAGGACAGAATTCTTGAAGCTGACCAGCGTGGCGTCGAACTGTGCCTGGTTACTGAAGGTTGCGTTCTGCTTCAGATAGTCGGACAGGCGCTTGACGGCCTCATCAACCTGCTGGTGGTTGTCGCCGGTCCGGGCCGTAGCGGCATATTGCAGGAAGCTGTTATTGACGCCGCCGACGGTGGCGTTCAGATCCTCGGTGTTGGCGGAATCTTTCAGCAGCTTGGCGTCCCGCATGGATGCCAGGAACTTCGTCGTCGTGTCATTCAGCGCCGCCTTGGCGGCATCAGCCTCCTCTGATGGCACATCGACACCTTCACGGCTGGCCTCGACCAGCAGCTGGGCGTAACGGTCGACCTGGGTCTGCTGGGCAGCAGTCAGCTTCATCTGTTCCGATGATCGTGCCGAATCTTTGTTCCCATCAGTAGCAGCCTGCGTCGTAACGGCCGCGTTGGTGGATTCCTTGCTGTCCTGACTGTTCAGCCAGGCATAGGCGCCGGCGCCGCCCAGTAACAGTCCAAGTATCAATCCGGTCAGAAACTTCTTGAAGCCGCCGCCACTCCGGCGTTCACCGTATTCGTCCGTTCTGCCTGCCATGGTCTACTCCCTCGCATTAGTTATGCCCACTAGTGTGCCCGCCATGACCGGCCGTATCTATTAAATTTATAACTTAAAGGATTTATGCGCCGTTCATGCCGATATGATCAGAATAACCCCGGATACCAACCCGACCGACGCCAGCGCATAAGCTGCGAACATCTCCCCTTGTTTTATGGCGATCTTGGTACCGATGTGTGTGCCGATGAACGCCGCGACCATACCGACCAGGCCGTAACTCAGCACGACGTATCCGCCGATCAGCAGGGCGACGAAGGTAATCGGCGTCAATACTGAGTTAACAGCGCGTTTCGTGGCATTGGCCTCTAGTTTCGTCGTACCGAGCAGCAGCGTCTGGGCGTACATCGCCAGGCTGCCGACTCCGCTGCCGAATATCGCCTGGAGCGTCAGTACACCGCTGTATGCGCTATAGCCGGCCACTTTGTGCTTCCGGGATGGCTGGAAGGCGAGTTTGCGCTTCAGGAACAGCGTCGGCGTCAATACGATGAGCAGGATTCCTAAGATCACCTGGAATACATCACTCTCGATCAGGCTGAATGCCACAGGCGTCACGAGTCCGATGACCACGGCAGCCGGGATCATCACTTTGAGAATGTCCTTCCGTATGTGGCCCGTCTTGGCGAAAGCAGTCAAACCTCCAAGTGCAGCACCAAGTCCGTTCATCTTGCCCGTAGCGACCGCATTCTGTGGTGGCAGGCCCAGGAATATCAGCACCGGCATCATGATCATCCCACCGCCTCCTCCCCCGATACCGGAGAGTATGCCGGCTACGATGCCGGCGGCAGCAATGATAAGGTAAGGCATGATATCCATAGCGCTTATTGTACGCAAATATCACTTATTCCGTGTGACGAACACGCTTGGCCCGGCTCCGCAGTAGCATATAATGCAGATATACATTCAGGAGGAAGCCGCCATGCAACAGACAATCAGACTATTCCGACAATGGGGACTTTTGGCCGCCGTCCTCGTAATGAGCATCATGGTAGCGGTACCGACAGAGGTGTTAGCGGCCGATACTCCCGCCGAAATCATGTCGCGCGGTGATTCCTTCGGCTCGGACGGCGCCAAGCTTAACACCCAGAGCCTGGACGCCGCCAGCGCCTATACGGTCAACAAATGCGGCAATACATCATCCCGCGTCCTATTGACATACGACGACTGGGCGTACGGCAATTCGAAGCGCATCGTCGCCCAGGCCAAACTGCTGGCCAGCAAGGATGTCGGCGCTACCTTCTTCCCGATCCGGCAGGAATATATCAAATACCTCAATTCCACAGGAGTGAATCTTGCTACCCAGGTGCGCGACCAGGGGCAATGGATGGGCAACCATAGCTGGAGCCACAAGAACCTCACGAAGCTTACCAAAGCCGGTGTGACCGCTGAGATCTCCAAAGGCGCCGGCGGTGCATCGGGCAGCAGCGGCTATCTCCGGCCACCGTACGGCGCATACAACGCCTCGGTCAAGGCAATCGCTGAAGGCATGAACTATCAGGTGTGTACCTGGACGCTCGATACCCTCGACTACACCGGCAAGACTGCCGCCCAGATCTGTAGCCATGTCAAAGCTAATGCCAAGGCCGGTTCGGTCGTCCTGATGCACCTCCATACCAAGGCATATGATGCGACCAATTGTATCGTCGACGGACTGCGTGCCAAGGGATTACAGCTCTGCCGGCCATACAAAGTGGACGGCAAGATCGCCACCACCAGGATCCGCGCGCCGTACCCGCTCCCCTGCTGATCACACGTGCCATTTCCCGTACAACGCTTGAATTTCAGTACCAAATATGGTATTTTGCTCATTAGTACATCATTAAATCTTTTATATGAAAATACCACGCTCCCAGCACGGGCCCGATTTCTCCAGGACAGGCCAAAACCCCGAATCACGGGACTTCTGGGAAGGTATCATATCTGAAGCGGAGCTGGAGGCAGCTGGGGAAGTATGCTTGGCTCCACCCAGGAATCCACTCCATTTCGATGACCCTCTTACCGAAACCGCATTCTATGAACAACGGCATCGTGCTGCGAGTATTGAGCTGACGAGAAAGAATGCCCAAAAGCAAAAAGCCCGCCGGAATAACCCAGATAGCGATATTGCTGATATACTCGACGGCCCGATGGTAGATTTTGATTCCCTGAACGCATTGACACGGGTAGTCATGGGTAAATATGCTGGCGATCCTGCCGTACAAGGCCTCGGTGAGCTGGTGATTGATTTATCACAGATCGCGACTGCTGTAACCCATTCTCGCAAAATACCTTTCTCGTCCAAAGCCATCATGGACATGCTCGAGGCAACCGACCCGATCTTCATTGACGCCGACAGCCCTACCGCCAGCATCACCGATATAGCCGACTTTGCGCGGTCCCGGCCGGTAGACACCCTGCCCGTTGCAGACGAAACCGTCTATCCTGGTACGCACACCGCTATCGGCGGCACGCCAGCCTAGCCCTAGCAATTGTCAACAGCCCATCATTGCGGTATAATCACCTCTGTTCCATATTTTTGATAAACATGGCGGATGTAGCTCAATTGGTTAGAGCGCCTGCTTGTGGCGCAGGAGGCAGTGGGTTCAATCCCCATCATTCGCCCCAGGAAGCTTACTGAAAGACACCATTATGGTGTCTTTTTTATTTTTACCGTTTGTTTGACAATAATCACATTACCGCGTATTAATAGTGTCATAAGACTATCACTCTTTCAGTATTTTATATATCTGTAAAGTTTATGTTTAAACACAGCAATATAATGGTGGGACATGAAAGGCACGACTATGGAATCAAAAGCACCAAAACTGTTCGGCATGGCCCTCACCTCTGGCGTGGGAGTCGGACTTTACGCGGCGAACAGCCATAACCCTGCCCTGCAACTGCTCATCGCCTTCACGGCGCTTGCGGCTGCTGCCGTCATGACAAGTTTCACCATCACCAGGATAGTTGTCCGCGCAAAGCGGTAACTTCGCATCGCTCGCATGAATGATTTCCTGTTCTACCTTGTCATCGTCGCCGGCATACTGAACCTCATCCGGATGGCGGCCTATCTCATCAGCAGCGACATCCACACCATCAAAGCCGCCGGCCGCAAGCCCGGCCGCCAAAGCACCAGGTTCCCGACCGTCACCATCGTCGTACCCGCCCATAACGAAGAGCGGGTCATCGTCCGGACCCTCGATTCACTCTACAATACTAAGTATCCAGCCTCGAAGCTGGAAGTCATCATCGCAGACGACGGCTCCACCGACAGCACGGCACAAGCGGTCAGACGCTTCCGCCGCACGCACCGTGACCGCTGCCGGATCCGCCTGATACGACGCCCCAACCGGGGCAAAGCATCGGTGTTAAACTACGCCATACAGCGTCATGCGAGGGGCGAACTCATCATGTGCCTGGACGCCGACTCGTACCTGCTGCCAGACTCTCTATCTCATGCAGTAGCCCATTTCAGGGACAGGCAGGTCCTGGCACTGTCGAGCAATGTCAACGTCATCGAGGACAGTACGCTGCTGTCACTCATCCAGCGCTTCGAATACATCGTCTGTTATCACATGAAGCGCGGCCAGGCGCAGTGGGGGGCCGAATATATCATCGGCGGTATAGGTTCGATGTTCCGCCGCAGTATGCTCCAGAAGGTCTCGTACTACGATACCAACACGATGACCGAGGATATCGACCTCACCTTCAAGATCCTCGTCAACAAATCCAAGCGCGAAAAGATCGTTTTCGCTGCCGACAGCATCGTCTACACCGAAGCAGTCCATTCCCTCGGAGCCCTGATGCGGCAGCGCTACCGCTGGAAATACGGGCGGAACCAGACATATCTGAAGAACCGGCCGTACTTCTTCTCAAAGGACGCCCGCCACTCCAGGATCGTCAGCTGGTTCATGCTTCCATTCTCGATATTCCAGGATATGATGTTCCTGTTCGAACCGCTGATCATCGCCTGGTTCATCTACCTGGCAGTTGCGTTCGGGGATACGCTGACCCTCGTCACGGCCATCATCGTCATGTCGACATACGTCATACTGAACATCTGGTCATCGCTGCATCTGTCATTCCGGTCGAAACTGCGGTTAAGTCTGCTCAGCCCGTTGATGTACTTCATGATGTTCGTCCTGACATTCGCCGAATACTATGCGCTGATCAAAGCCCTGATACTGCTGCCCAAACTGAAGCAGAGCATCCAGCGCAACGAATTTACGTGGAAATCACCCGAGCGAAGCACTCCGGCGTAACCCGCGGAAGCATATCCTTGCTAAGTCTTCGGTATTATTGATACGAGTTTTGTTATACTGCCAGTAATGGACCTTTGGCAAGCACTCCTCCTCGGTTTTATCGAAGGCATCACCGAATTCCTGCCCATCTCCAGCACCGGCCACCTGACCATCGCCGAGAAGCTGATGGGCTACTCGATCGACGACCCTGACATCACCGCCTTTACCGCCATCATCCAGGTCGGCGCCGTCCTGGCGACGCTCCTGTATTTCCGTAAGGATATCATCGGCATCGTCTCGGCCTTCCTGCGCGGCGTCTTCCGCACCGAACACCGGAATGAACGCGGCTACCGCTACGGCTGGGCTATCATACTCGGCTCACTACCGATCGCTATCGTCGGGCTGACATTCAAGGATGAGATCGAAACGGTGCTGCGCAGCCTGTGGTTCGTCGGCTCAGCTTTGCTGCTTTGGAGCGCCGTCATGTGGTACGCCGACCACAAGGGCACACAGGACCGCACCGAAGCCTCCGTCACCTGGAAGGATACGTTGATCATCGGCATCACCCAGTGCCTGGCCCTCATTCCAGGCGTTTCGCGCTCCGGCGCCACCATGTCAGCCGGCCTGCTGCGCGGCCTCGACCGCGTGACGGTGACCAAGCTTTCGTTCTTCTTATCAATCCCGGCACTTGTCGCGGCCGGAGCGCTGCAGTCTGTCACCGAGTTCAACAACATCAGCAACGGCGTCGGTTGGCCGGCTACCATCATCGCCGCAGCAACAAGTTTCGTCGTTGCCTACGTCGCCGTGGCCTGGCTGCTGAAATATATCGCCGGCCACAGCTACTCGCTGTTCATCGCCTACCGGGTCGTGCTTGGATGCGTCGTCCTGTTGCTTGTCGCCACCGGCACCATCGCGGCTACCTAGGATCCACACCAGTTTGGTATACAATAAGCTCAACTACTATCACCTGACCCTACGAAAGCTATGCTCGGAAGACTAAACTCAATCAACCGCTGGACAGTAATCATACTGATGATCCTAGTTGCATTCGCCGCCATCGGCGTCCTGGCTTTCCAGTACTCCAAAGCTGCCGGAGACAGTGTCGCACTCGAGCCCGAGTCCGGCACAGCCACGGCGCCGGCCAGCTCCGCTGATGACACATCAGCCTCAGGCGGCAGGTACACCAAGTTTGGATCGGCCTCGTCCAGCCAAAGCTTCGCATTTACCGCCGCCGGTGACCATGGATACGGCACCGAGAGCCTGCGCAGCATGGACATGGTCGCAGGGTCAGGCTCGAAATTCTATATCGCCCTCGGTGACATGTCATATGCCGCTGGCTCGGAGGACAACTGGTGCGGGACATTCAAAAGCAAGTTCAACGATGTCGAGATCCTGGCAGGCAACCACGATACCGGTGAGAGTGCTGGCGGCAATATCGACCTGTATCGCCAGCACTGCCCGTTCACACTCGGTGCGCTGACCGGTGATTATGGCAAACAGTATTATTTCAACTACCCGCAGCAGGCGCCACTAGCTCGCTTCATCATGATCGCGCCCGGCGTTAGAGGTTCGATGAACATCGATTACAACGTCGGTGGTGCTGGCTATACGTTCACGCAGAACGCCATCGATTCCGCCCGGGCCGCCGGCATCAGATGGATCGTCGTCGGCATGCACAAGAACTGCATCAGCGTCGGCAGCAAGGTCTGCGAGATCGGCACCGATATCATGAACCTGCTCATAAACAAACGGGTTGATCTCGTCCTGCAGAGCCATGACCACAATTACCAGCGCAGCCACGCCCTGAAGTGCATCACGACGAACAGCACTAACCAGGCCTGCATCGCTGACAGTGGCAGCGATGGCATATACACCAAGGGTGCCGGGCCGGTCATTATCATCAACGGCGAGTTCGGCCGTGGCTTTTACGCTACAAGCGCATCAGATTCTGAAGCCGGCTATTTTGCAAAGATGGATAGCACGACGTTCGGAATCACCAAGTACACCGTGTCCGACACGCAGCTGTCCGCCCAATATCTACGCTCAGGAGGCGGTAGTTTCGCTGATACGTTCTCGATCAGGTCCACTCCGTAAGCAGTAGCTTCAGCCGGTTCGTCCTGACGTTTCCGGCTTACTATTGCCGATAGACCAGAATATCAGCATGAGTACGACCACTCCCAGGAAAACGTAGGCGGTAGAGACGAACGTCCCTGCTATCGCACCGGCGTAAGCGAACAATGCAGCCTCGGGCAGCGATCCGGTTACAGCAGCCAGCAGGGACTTCATAAACGGCATACCTCCGATGCCGCTGGCGATCGATACTGTCTCCGACAGGATAGGTAGCGGTCGGCTGCCGATGATAGCCATAGTGCCGTGCCTATCGATGAATGTGCTAGCACGCCGTAACTCGTCGGCACCAATGAATCTCCGCACCAACTTCGTCGAGTGCCGCCCGAGATAATATCCGAGCGAGAAGCTGCCCATCCGCCCGAGGAGCGACAACGCTGCCCCAGCTAAGATCCCGAACAGTGCGCCATGCGCGGTCATCACCACGCTGGACGGTACCGGCAAGATGACATCGATGATCAGCAATCCGACCCCTATCAGCATAGCCGCAGCGCCGCCGGCCGAAAGCTGCGGTAGCGGATCGGTCAGCAGCGGGATGTGCAGGGCTTCAGCTATACCGAACAGCACCAGGAATAATAGCGCCACCACTGCGAGTAAGATCCAGAACCTTTTCATGCCTCAGGTCCGGGTAATTTTCCAGAGGCTGCCGCTCTTCGGCACCGTCCGGATGCCGTGGTCCAGGATGTACAGCGTCTCGCCGTCCGGCGAGAATTTGGCGGCGACCGGCCGGTTCGGACCGTCGCCGATGACGCCGATGGTCTTACTCTCGAAGAACGGATGCTCGGTCATGGTCCCGAGATCGAGCCGCGTGACACGGCGTCCCGCACCGAGCGGCTTGCCGCCGGTCGTGAACGGCGCTTCAGACCCGTACTCGGATATGAACGCCTGTCCCTTGTAACCGAAGTGGTCGCTGGTCGATAGTTCCACAGTGCAGCAACTGGAATGCTCTTCGAATGTCTTGAGCGGTTTCTCATGCGGTGGATGCTCCGCCATCGCGAACTCCGAGTCGGCTTGCAGTTCAGTGATCGGTTTGCCCGCCAGGTAATCCGGCCAGCCATACCAGGCGTCCTGCTTCAATTCATACAGCGCTTCCGGTGATTCGACCGGCCGGCTGCCACGCTTGTCGGCACCCTGGTCGAGTACATATATCTTGCCAGTCGCCTTGTCGAGCGTCATGCCGTACGGATGCCGGAAGCCCCAGGCGTAGACTTCCAGGTCGCTGCCGTCAGGGTTGCAACGGTAGACGACGCCGTTGGACTTCAACTGGCCCTTGATGACCTGACCCTTCTTGGCCGGTGTCCCGATCGGGAGGAACGGGCCGGTCGTAACTTTCTCAGTCGGTTTCAGCGGATTGATTGTCTCATAATTGGCGCCGCTCAGCACGATGTCATGCCCCGGCGTATCGTGACCGTCCTGATGTTTCGCCAGCCAGCCGAAGAACGCCAGGCTGTCCTTGCCGACAACACTGGAATTCGTGATCGTACCTTGCCCGAAGTAGACTTTACCATCCCGGATGACGATATGATCGGTGTGATGGTCGCCGTACGATGGCAGGTCGCTGATCAGGTCGGTCCGTGTGCCATCAAGCTCCACCCGCGAGAATGTTCCACGGTGCGTCACCAGGAAGCCATCATCATGCCAGGTCAGCCCGACCAATGGTCCATTGAAGCCTTCGGCGACAACCTTATTCTCGCCGCTGTCAGTCAGCCAGATAATGCGTGATTTCTTGTATATGAACGGATACGTGAATCCGGCCTCCGTATAGAACAGCTGCCCGGCCGGACTGAAGGCGATGTTGCTCGGATAGCTGATGCCATCCGCTACCTTCTCCAGCCTGTATCCCTTGTCAATCTCGTAGGCGCCAGCGCCCTTAACCATCTCAGCCATTGCAGTCTCCTGGATTATGTACCCAGAATATAAATTTAGTAAACATTCTGTAGCGAGAAAATTAACTGGCTACTTGCGGCTATGCGATTTGTGGAGCCGCTGCAGATGCTTGAAACGCGGGTTTGCCTGGACGAACCAGCCGATCAGGGCGTCGAACGGGTCGTGGACGCTGAATTTCAGATAGATATATCCGATGACTGATGCCGTGGCGGCGCCGATGGTGTCGACGATCAGGTCTGCCATGGTATCACGGAGTCCGCTTTTGAGCATATTGGTGCCGAAGGTCGAGTCCATAAAGTATTCGAACAGTTCCCAGAGCGCACCGATCGCTACGGCGAAAGTGAACGCGAAGAACGAAATCAGGAACGGGCTGGCCTTCAGTTTGTTGCGGTTGACCATAAGATAGAGCAGCAGGAAGCCGGCAAAACCGAAGGCGAAGGCCGAGCCGGTGTGCAGGACGACGTCCCACCACCAGAATTTTTCGTAATAATCACCGACCTCTCCCAGGAACATCGAGGTATACAGGAAGGCGGTGATGGCGAACTCGAACTGCAGTGGCAGCTTGACATTGACGCGGCTGGCCAGCACCTGCGGCACAAAGGTCAGGCCGAGCGTACCAAGGCTGATGAACAAAGCCGACCAGCGTCCAGTCACGACCGCTAGTATGGCAGCGACGACCAGGGCGGTCCGAAGCAGGAATGTTGCCGTCCTGGATATCTTAAATGATTTAGCCGGGTGAGCTGGAGCACTCATGATCGTTTTATTGTATAACATCAGTCCTAATATTGCAAGCATAAGCGACAACTCCTGACGTCCTGGCCGCGGATACGGCCGCGCCGAGCAGAAAACCGTGCCACTACTGTTACGGCGCGCTTTCCATTATAATCGTCAGGGTATGAAAAAAATTTTCTCATTTGCACGTCACTACAAATTATTCGCGCTGACTCTCATAGCTGCCGTCGCGGCGCTCGTACTCGACCTTGCCGGCCAGGATGGCGCCGCCCACATCGTATTGATTACCGTGTCACTGGCAGCCGCCCTGCCGCTGGTCCATTCGATGTACCAGGATATCAGACACGGTACCTACGGCATCGACCTGCTGGCCATCACCGCCATCGTCGCGTCAGTACTGCTCAAGGAATACTGGACGGCGCTGGTCATCGTCCTGATGCTCACCGGTGGTGAAGCCCTCGAGGATTACGCCGAACGGCGTTCCAAACGCGAGCTTGATGCCCTGCTGACCCGCGCGCCCCAGACTGCCCACATCGTCCGCGGCCGCAAGGTCATCGACGTCGCTGCCAGCGAAGTCCGTATTGGCGACCGTATCCTCATCAAACCAGGCGAAGTCGCCCCGGTCGACGCCGACATCGTCGAAGGTACCGCCAGCTTCGACGAATCCAGCTTGACCGGTGAAAGCCTGCCGTTTTCGAAGACCGTAGGCGACCTTGTCCTTAGCGGCTCCGTCAACCTCGACGGCGCCATCACCGCCAAAGCCGTCCGCGCTGCGGCCGACAGTCAGTACCAGCAGATCGTCAAGCTGGTCGAGAATGCCAGCCACAGCCAGGCGCCATTCGTCCGTATGGCTGACCGTTACAGTATTCCGTTCACCCTTATCGCCTTCGCTATCGCCGGCACCGTCTGGGCCGTCAGCGGTGACCCCGTACGGTTCTTGCAAGTCATCGTCGTGGCGACACCGTGCCCGCTGCTGCTGGCCGCCCCGATCGCCATCATCAGTGGCATGAGCCGGGCCAGCAAGCTCGGCATCATCGTCCGGACCGGCTCCGCCCTGGAGCGCCTGGCCAAGGTCAAGACGATGGCCTTCGACAAGACCGGCACCCTGACCTCCGGAAAGCTCAAAGTCGCCCAAGTCCAGACGTATCATGGATATTCTGAGTCCGATGTCCTCGGCCTGGCTGCCGCCCTCGAGCATGCGTCTACCCATGTCCTGGCCAACGCAATCAACGAAGCGGCCCTGGGCAGCGATGTCAAAGTCCCTAAGGCCAAGCATGTCACCGAGAAATCCGGCCGCGGCATGCTGGCCCAAGTCAATGGCAAGCAGGTCATCGTCGGCCGCAAGAGCCTGCTCGACGAACATGGCGTCACCCTGCCACACCGCTTCCGGGCTGACAGCATCAAGCAGACAGCGACCTATGTCTCTATCGGCGGCGAACTGGCCGGTATCCTGACCTTCACCGATGAGCTGCGCCCCGAGACCAAGAACACGCTGGAGCGCCTGCGCCACCTCGGTATCAAGCAGTTCGAGATGATCACTGGCGACAACAAAGCCACCGCGGCGGCCATCGCCAGCGACCTCGGCATCACCCAGGTCGTCTCCGAGGCCCTGCCAGCTGATAAATTACTTGCCATGGAAGCCATCAAGGACCGCCCGGTCGCCTTCGTCGGCGACGGTGTCAACGATGCGCCGGTGCTGACCGCCTCAGATGTCGGCATCGCCCTCGGTGCTCGCGGCTCGACTGCTGCCAGCGAGTCGGCCGACATCGTCGTCATGGTCGATGACCTCGGCCATGTCGCGACCGGCGTCGCCATCGCCAACCGCACCTTCAAGATCGCCCGCCAGAGCATCCTGATCGGCATAGGCCTCAGCGTCATCCTGATGCTCATCTTCGCCACCGGCAAGTTCCCACCCATCTACGGCGCCCTCATCCAGGAACTGGTCGACGTCGTCGTCATATTCAACGCGCTGCGGGCGCATAGCGGCGGACACGATGAATAGTCCGGTTTGACCTGCGTTTTACAGAGACCGTTCACGCGCGGAGGGTGAAATGCCTGAGCTGCATACTAAAGTATCGCATCTCCGCATTTCACCACACCGGCTGCACTTCCGCTTAGTCTCTGAAAAACCCAGGTTAAACCGCAGCACAGCAATCACAGGTTGATCAAGACGACACCGATAAGCAGCGGGACGAGTAGGTTATCCAAGCCTTTGACGCCGGCGTTCTCAATGGCGGTCGTGACTGCCGACAAGGTCAGGATGGTGCCGATTCCGATGGTACTGCCCGATGCAGCCTTGTACCACGCCAGGATCAAAAGGGAGATACCGAAGAAGGTAGCCGAGCCGGCGATGCTCTTTGGGTGCCCGAACACCGTGTACTGGTTGCGCTTGCCAAAGGCGACGCCGACGACGGCCGCGAAGCCGTCCGCCAGGCTCATGTGCAGCAGTGCCGCAGCATAAATGTACGGATCGTGTGTCACGAAGGCCAGCACGCCGACCGCCAGCGCGAAGAACAGTTCGCCCCACGTCGGCCGCTCGACGGCATGGATGGCACGGAAGATACCGAGCTGCTTGGATAGACTCACCACCACCACGAATGCGGCGCTGAGCGCGACGATCCAATGCCAGTCAAGATACCAGGGCCAGAATGCCACGAAACTACCGACCACGAGGTGTATGAACTTACGGCTGAATTCCCCGTGTGCCCGGCGCCGGCGCCACCAGAGCTCAAAGCCGACGAGCAGTGCGAATACAGCAATTACAGTAAGGGCAAGCGTCATAATTGTCATTGTACGCTCATTTTTATAATCAATCAGAAATGGTCGGGGATGCGGGATTTGAACCCACGACCTCGCCGTCCCGAACGGCGCGCGCTACCAAGCTGCGCTAATCCCCGATATACTTTGCGCCTCAGCCGGACGCCCGCCGGCCGGTCTGCCCTGCCGACAATTATAGTACGACGCCACCAAAATACGAACAATTACAGCTTCTGAACGGGCTCGGATGCTACCACAGGGACGGACTGGGCCACGGCAGGTGGCTTCTCATCAGGCAACGACACCCACAGCTGGTCAAACAGCAGCCGCTGCATCGATGCAGCACCGTTATCCTCGACGATGACACCATACGGCGTGTTGTCAGCGGCAATAGAGATGGTCGCGACCTTGGCGCCGTAGATGATCGTGTAACTCGAGATGTCCCCGGTCTTCGGATCCGGTAGCCATTTGCGGGCCGCCTTGGGCGCCTCGTCACCGCCGGCGCCGACCGCGATCACCTTGACCCCGATACCTTCCGCGACGCGCCGTTCGGTGAACTGCGGGAATTTGCGGTACAAAAATCGTCTGACCTGGCTGGATGAATAGGCGATATACTCCGGTTTCTTAAGCGTCCGGCACGTCTGCAGCACATCTTTGAGTATGGTCGTGACGCCTGCTTCCCCCTCGTAATAGCGTACCAGTGGCCTGCCCTGCAGACTGGCCTTGCGCGCCAGGACATCCGGTATCACCTTTTTGGCGGTCTCGGCGATGTCAAGCAGGTCGCGGCGCTTGTCCCGGATCATGTCATAGACTTTCTCTGGTGATTCGGCGGTATATTGTTCACGCTTTCCGTTCTGTCGTACACTGACTAAGCCGCATTCGGTGAGTTTCTTGAGGGATTCATAAGTAGTACCTCTGTTGATACCTGTTTCGACCGCTATCTTTCGGATCGAGGTCGAGTCGAGACGCAGCAATGCCGCATAGGTGTTAGCGTCATTTTCGGGTATATCCAACTCTGTCAAGAGTGCGACCATCGCATCTTTGTCATTGTTCATAATCCAACATGGTACACTTCAGGAGTAAAATTGTCAATAATATGTTGCCAAAACCCCTTGCATTTTATTTTATATGTGCTACAATAACATTGTAAGTTTGAAAAGAATATTATGAATTATACTAATTTCGATAAACCATTCACAAGGGTATACGCTGCCGGCGGAGGAGCCGGAGAGCTCGTTGCCGGCTACCTTGACGCCGTCGAAGCTGGCAGGATTGATGGTATTACTCTCGATAACGTAAACACTGCGGCTATCGTCCCGATGGCTGACAGTGGCGGCGGCATAGCGGACGTCCGCAAGCTGCATCCGGAACATGGCCCATTAGGCGGAGATGGCCGTAAGTCGATTTCGGCATTAAGCCGCAGCCGTCAGGCAGCCAGGATCTTCGAGAGCCGCTTTGCAGAAGACACAACGATAGATCATATACAGGCCTCACAAGAGGACTTGCTCAAGGCGCTCTCTGAAGAGCCAGGTGGAATGGATAGCTTCCGTATGAGCGAGATCATGGCCCGGTCACTCGACTTTGCCAAGGATATGCAGCGCTTCCGCGAGCTAGATGGCCGGACCCTCAAGGGTCTGACCCTCGGCCACCTGACGATGACAGCCCTCGCCCTGGAACTTGGCGATACAGACCTGGCAGCCCAGGAAGGCGGCAAGCTTATGAACACCCGCGCCGAAGTCATCCCTGTGTCCACCGTCCCTCACCACTTATGGATGCGTGACGGACCGGCCGAAGTCGATGGCAACCCTCGTAATAATATGATTTACGGCGAGCATGAGATTGATGAATATACGCCTGCGTTCCCGCATGACCTGGACCTTGGATTATATCCTGTGGTACCAGGGACAGGAATCACCCCGAACCCCCGCGCAGTGAAAGCAGTTGATCAGCTCGGTGAGTTCGTCGCCGGGCCAAGCAGCCGACGCACCTCCCTCGGTGCCATCCTGATACCGCTCCAGGACCATTTACAGCGGCCTAAGGAAGAAGGCATGACCTTCGCACTCGGTGGCAATCTGACAGCCGTCAAATCCGAACCAGAGACTAATGGAGAAGACCACGTAGCCGAGATTGAGAAATTCGCAGGCCGCAAGATCGATGTCATCATCGCCCACAAGCGCCCGGACCTTATACCAGGTGGCAAAGGCGTCCGCTTCGACGTCCGCAAACTCCGCCGGGAAGGTTACACCGTCGTTGAAACGGATCTCGTCAACCTGGAACGCGCCGAACAGGATCCTAACAGCCCGATCAAGAAAGAGGCTACAGTTAAGACAAATTACGTCGCATTGGCAACTGCAGTTAAGGACATGCCAGTCCCGCCACGCAACAACCTCGAAGACCTCGTATCCGTATAGTTACCTGCCGCAGACCACAATAAAACCCCTCAGATGAGGGGTTTTTGCTTGGGATTGCCTGGAGTACGGGCCCTGACGCGCCAGCCTAGCGCTGCACCGCCGCGTACGTCTTCAGCGGTACATACTTCTTGGCCGCCCGCATGACTACCGATTGGCGCCGGCTGAAATCGGGGCGCATATCTGGGGTGATTTCGAAACTGTCGAGCCCGGTGATAGTCTTGACCTGGTTGTGGTCGACGGTGCCGGCCTGGCTCTTCTTGCGCTCTTCGCCCGGTCGCGTCAGCAGTTTGCCCTTACAATCCCCCGGTAGGTGCTCAAACGACGCTGCTTTATCGTCGACAAGGATGACACTGCGGGCGTTGACGAGAGCCATCGGCCGGTCATCATCATCGAGGGCGACTATCGGGTATACTTTGCCGACCCGCATGTCATTGATGACCTTGCCCTTTTTCTTCTGTGAGGTGATTTCGACATGTCCCGGGACGCGGGCGGCGGTTATCTTGTCCACTTGGTAATCGTAGCGGCCCCAAGTGAGCGTGTCGTTCGGTATCAGCGCATCACCCAGCTTGCTGAGATATGGCAGCGTATCGGCATACAGCAGCTCGTGGCCGGCCTCATTGGCAGCGAAGCGCCTGCGGAACTCAGCGAAAGCAGCTGCCGGTAGAAGGTCCTCGACGGTAGCGTACGGGTCGAATGAATCGCCCTTTTCTTCCTTCTCATGCCATGGTCCGGTGATGGCCGAGCGGTCGAGGTTGAACGGTTCATCAGTCAGGACAGACAGCAGCAGCCCCATAGCGCCACTGACAGGCTCATCCGGCGTCTCCGGGCGGATGCCGGTAATCCCTTGGGTCGCATCGTAGTCCGTCCGGACAGCGACTGGGGTCTCGTAGGTGAAGATGTCTTCGGGTAGACAGTCGTGGACCGGTGAGCGGGAGGATTCGAGATAGGATGCGTACCTGGCCATTATTCGATCCTTAGGCCTGCTTGTGTTCTGGCAGGATGATACCGTCGAGCGTTTCCTGGTTTGGTTCGCCAAATACTCTGTAGACACGGTCATGAGCTACGCCGTGGCGTTTGCTTGGGATCTGGGCGACTTTTACAAAACCGTTATTGGCGTATGTGTCGTTGGCGGTGAGATTATCGTCCCAATGTTCGAGCCAGGCGCCCTCATTGCCGTAATATTCGCCGTGGGCTGCCATACCGGCACGCAGATACGGTGATGCCAGCCGCTGCCTGGTCGCACCTTCGTACATCCGCATCGCGAATGTCGTGGTTGCGCCTGGGATGTGCGGTTCGTCAGGAAGTTTCGGTGATTCGGGACCTAGCCACAACATACCGTAAAGCTTAAGAGCCCCATTACCAGCCTCACGGACAAGCGGAGTCGAGAACCGTTCCTTGAGCTGCCATCCTATGACATTATCCATATTGCCGAAACGGCCTGGCTTGCCCTTCTTGACGGCGTCGGGGCACATCTCGGCGACAGCAGGCTCTTTGGAGCGCTCGATGAGCTGTTCGGCTAATGCGACCGTAAGACCTTCGACGACGAATAATCCTTTTGCTGTCAGATCCGGCTGCTGCATGTGGTCGGGAAGTACAGTGATTTCGTCGACTAACCCTGTCGGATATTCGGTACGGGTGCGGGGAGCTTCGATCATTTGAAATGCCTTACATTAATTAGATACATTATACATTACATAAGCATTTTTGTCAATTGTAAGCTGTACCGTGATGGTGCCGGAAATTTCATAGGCAGCCGCCGCCGATTAGTATTAGATGAAGGAACTAACATCCATACAAGGAGGCCTTATGGCAACCGCCCACGCATCACGACCCGCAGATGTAACGCAACAAGACAACGGTTCTCAGCCGGCTGAATACACCCACAAGCTGCGCTATGTGCTGATCGCTATCGCCCTGCTTGCGGGACTATTGCTGCTGTTCGCCTACCGGGCGGTCCAGAACAGCATGGCCAACAGCACTACCCCGGCACAGCAGGGCACGCCTAACAACGTCAAATCAAATGCTACCGAGGAGACCGGCGCACCGGTAACCGACACGGGCACGCCGATGGACCGGACAGTACCGAGCCCGAGCGGGGCCGGCGGCAATACAATCCTCAACCAATAACAGGCGGGTCCCCAGCTGCGCTGTCGGGCAGATTCTGGGGGATGGTGATCGTGAAGGTCGAGCCCATGCCCGGCTGGGAATGTAGCATCAGGCGTCCATCGTGCAGTTCGATGATCTTCTTGGTCCAGTACAGCCCGAGGCCATTGCCCTCGGCAACTGATTGGTCGTTGTAAATACGGGAGAATTTCTGATACAGCTTCTGCTGCTGCTTCCGGCTGATGCCGATTCCCTCGTCCTGGACGCTGACGCGGAGCTGGCCGGCGCTGGAGTGGGCGATGACGGTGATCCGCTTGCCGTCCGGTGAATATTTACTGGCATTGCTGATCAGGTTCTCGATCGCCATCCGGAAATACTGCGGGTCGAAATGTCCATGAAGCGTGTCCGGAAGTTCAAGGCCGATGGTCTGCTGACGGTTCTCGATCTCTGATTTCTGCTCTTCGGCGACATCACGGATCAGCTGGGCCAGGTCATGCACCTGCTGGGAAAGATGTATCTTACCGGCGTCGACCTTAGCGGTCAGCAGCAGGTCATTGACGACTTTGATCTGGCGCTCATTACTTTCGTAGGCCTTGGTGATGAACCGGTGTTGGTCGGGGTTGAGTTCGCCGAAATAACCCTCCAGGACCATCCCGAGGTACTGCTTGACTCCTGTCGCCGGGGTCCGCAGCTGGTGGGAAGCGATTGAGATGAATTCATCCTTGGCGGTATTGAGCTGCTGCAGCCGTTCCTGTTCGGCACGTAGCGTAAGAGCCTGGGCCTCGAGGTCGCGGACGGCATCATGGCGCGCGTGGATATCATGGCGAAGCGCTTCTGCCTGCTGCTGCAGGGCGGCGATGGAGCGCAGCTGGTCAGCCGGATCATCGGAACATTTGACGCTTTCCGACGGCATGACCCGGCTGTGGAGATGGCCGATAGCCGTGAAAGCTGTCTCGTGCTCAGCTTCGTCGAAAGTCGCCATGGAATAGCCGCAGAGCAGCGCGACCGGATAACTGCTGACGAACTCATTCCATAATTCTTCGAGCCGGATGACCGCAGCCAGGTTGCCCGCTTCCCAGAGCAGGGCGACCATTTCACCATATGCCCGGGTCGGTATAGCCCGGCCGGCGGTCTCAGCGATAGCCGAACCGATGACGGCCTGGAATTTTGCCTGGTCCGGCATCCCGCCGGCCATGAAGGCGTCGAGAGTGGCTTGGGCATCGAGCGCCTTATAGAGACCGTGTTTGGCATAGGAGGCACTATCGAGGCCCCTGTCATGCAGCCTCGAACCGAGCTGGGTGATGTGCACCGGGGTAGCAATGATAAGACAGGCTTCGCCGGCGAGCAACCCGGCATGGACGTACTCGGTCAGCGAGTCGAGCAGATACGCTTCGTTATCATAAAACTGGACAGTGTGCGTCGGTTCGCCCGTCTGATTGTGTGCATCGGCCGGGCCGGCAAGGTGAGGCCGCTCGGTGTGCCTACTCACCAGCTGCTGCAGATCTTCACTGGTGAAGCGCCAATCACCGCGGACCCCCACCTTGACGCCGTGCAGTGTCTGGCACTGTGCCCAGCGGCGGATCGTACCCGGATTGACACCCAACTTGTCGGCGGCCTGCTGGACATCGTACCATTCAGTAGCGGTAGTGTTTTTCTTACCCATACTTATACATAGTAGCACGTAGTACCATGGGTTACCCATTACACATGCATACGTATGCTATTGTTATAAAGCGTATTTGCTTTAGATACAACATTTTGCTGTGGCATATTTTATAGTTCATTCCGACGGTGTAGTACATAGTTAGCACAGTAATCAAATTCTCTTGGAAAGGAGCGCGACTCATGGCAGACCCTAAATTCATCATCAGACAGGACAAGGCCGAGAACTGGCGCTGGACCCTGAAAGCGAGTAACGGCGAAACCCTCGGCCGGAGTGAGGAGCCCTTCTCTACCAAGACGTCCTGCATCAGAAGCGTCGAAGCCGTCGTCCGGGCGGCAGAAATCGCGGTGATCGAAGTCGAGAAAGCTTAGTCCAGGCGGGGAGACAGGATAGCGCACGCCCTGGCGGAGTGCTCGGAACGTATTCCTGCGCGCACCGCTGAGCGACCGAACCTGCGACGTACATCTTTACTAAAGCAAAGCTGTGTCGCAGAACCGGAAATCTATCGTAAACCAATTTAAAACACCGATGCAGGATCGGTGTTTTAAATTGGTCGGGGAGACAGGATTCGAACCTGCGACCTGACGGTCCCAAACCGCCCGCGCTACCAAACTGCGCCACTCCCCGTAACAGATACGAATTATACGGTAAAAGCCGGGTTATTGCTAGTACCGCAGCTACCTGTTGCGTGCCACATGCATCGCACGGCTCAGGCGATGCGCCGTATGGATGTAATTGATGAGGCCTTGCCGGTCGCCGGATCGATGTCCGCGACCACCGCGTTCAGCTGCAGTCGGCCGGTATCCTCGAGCTCGTTACGGCTGGCCTTGCCGGTGTTCCAGCGGTCGGTGATGATATCCATCTTCACACCTAAGCATGAATCGAGTGTGCCACACATCCCGGCATCGGTGATGTGGGCCGTTCCGCCGGGCAGCACCATGGCGTCTGCCGTCGGCACATGCCAGTGGTCTCCGACCACCAGGCTGGCCCGGCCGTCGAGGTACCTGCCGATGACGAACTTCTCGCTGCTGTAGTCACCGTGGAAATTGATAACCGTCGCCACCTTCGGCGTGTCCTTTTCCTGTTCGAGGATGGCATCGACGACATGCAGCGGATTCTGCATCGGCTTGGCAGCATCCCGCCCGACTATCTGCCCCAGGAGACTGATGACGAGTACGCTACCTGTAGCGGTATGGATGTACTTGTACCCCAGCCCTGGTGTACCGTCAGGATAGTTTGCCGGCCGGACGATCGGCTGCGCCGGGTCGTTCATCGCCTGGATGATCTCTTCCTGGTGCAGGCTCCAGTTGCCGCCGGTGCAGAAATCGACCCCCAGTTTCCGGAGCCTGGCGAAATCCGCCAGCGATATTCCTTTGCCGTCCGTGGTATTCTCGGCCTGGGCGATAACGATGTCGACTTTGTACTCTTTCCTGACTGCTGGCAGCATCGTTTCAACGACCCGCATGCCGGGCTGTCCCATGATGTCACCGAGGTAGAGGATGTTCATATCTGCTTCCGTTTCCTCTCTACTAAAAACTCTGGTGGTGCCGTATCGAATGTCACGACAGGTATGTCGTTGAATTCGTCTTCTGTAATATCATACTCAGCCTGATAGACTATTTCTACACTCCCGAAACATGACGAGCTCCAATCCAGTCCAAGCCGGTCAGCCAGCTGGCGCAGCGTGGTCTCATCGGGACCTTCTATCTCAATATACGGCTTAGCCCACGGCCAGACATCCAGTTCAATTTCAAAGTCTTCGAGGTGCCAGCTCTCCCGTTTCGTCTCAATGTACGATTTCTGTATCAGCCCTAACTCACATAAGAATGCATCGCCGCTTTCGAAACTATCGATTATCAGATTAACTTCATGCGTACCATGCAGGCTTCGGTCATTCAGTTGTTTGTATGACATCGTGATCTTATCACCTTCATCCCGGATCCGTGCCCAGCCATTCCTGTCAATCCTCAACCGGTCGTCAGGAAAATCAAAAGTCTTCCTCTTCATAAGCCGCATCGGCTGGACGCAGACAGCCCCTGCGTCAGAAAGTTTTTGTCTCAGACTGTCGTGGTCGGCAGACAGGAATTTTACTTCGATTTCAGGCTTCATTTGCAAGTCTTTCGATCAGGGATTCGGTTTCGGCAATAATCTGAGTTGGATCAACTGCTGCGACAGTATGTATACCGAGCGTGCGGGCGGGAACGAGAAAACGCTCCTGGTCGTCGATGAAGATGATCTCCTCCGGTCGTATGCCTGGAAGTTTATCGAGCGCCAGCTGGTAGATTTCGGGGTCTGGCTTGCCATAACCGACTTCGGCCGAGAGGATCGTAAAATCAAAGTTATCGTAGACGCAGTGCTCCCGGATCTGGTTCATCGTGTACGGGATGACGTTGGACAATAACCCGACCTGCAGTTGCCGAGCCTTGAGATCATGTACGAACTTTACCATCTCCGGCTTGGGCCGCATGACCTCCCAGCTGTTCCATATATTCCGCTTCTCTACCGGTACCGGCTGCCCGTAAGCTGATTCTAGTTGGCTCCAGAATTCATCTTCGGAGATCGTGCCGTTGGCGTATAGGGTCCAGCCGACATCGAGCAGGTCAAGCGCCCGCTCTTTACTGACATCCAGGTTGGCGGCGATTCGCTCGGTGATCTCTACGCCACGTCCTCCGTCGCTCATGACTCCGCCGTAATCGAACAGGACTGCTTTTATCATGAACTACTTAGCGAACTCTATGGCGCGGGTTTCACGGATGACGTTGACTTTGATGGTGCCTGGGTACTGCATGCTTGATTCGATCTTGGTGGCGATGTCGCGGGCCAGTTTGATGGCGGTCAGGTCGTCGACCTGGCTCGGGCGGACGAAGACCCGGACTTCGCGGCCGGCGGATATGGCGTAGGATTTCTCGATGCCTGGGAAGCCGTTGGCGACGTTCTCGAGGTCACGCATGCGTTCGCCGAAGTTCTCGGCCGAGATGTTGCGCGCGCCTGGCCGTGAGGCGCTGATGGCGTCAACGACGCGGATGATGAGCGCTTCCACTGTGGTGGCCTCGACGTCATCATGGTGCTGTTCGGCTGCCTTGGCAACTTCTTCGGGGGCACCATATTTGCGGAGCATCTCACCAGAGATGTGGTGGTGTTTGCCTTCCATCTTGTGTGTCAGCGCCTTGCCGAGGTCATGGACCAGGGCGGCATACTTGGCGGTCTTGACGTTGGCGCCGACCTCTTCGGCGATCATGCCGGCGATGTGGGCCATCTCGGTGCTGTGCTTGAGGACGTTCTGGCCGTAACTGGTACGGAAGCGCAGCTCACCGAGCAGGTGTAATACCTCTTTCGGTATACCGATGATGCCGACTTCCCGGGCGGCGTCCTCGCCAGCGCGCAGGACATCCTTTTCGACGTTCTTCCCGGCCTTCTCGACGACTTCCTCGATGCGGCCCGGGTGGACACGGCCGTCCTTCAGGAGCAGTTCGAGCGCCTGGCGGGCGACCTCGCGCCGTACGGGATCGAACGAGCTGAGCACGATGTATCCGGGCGTGTCGTCAACCATGATGTCGACACCGGTCGCCCGCTGCAGTGCCTGGATATTGCGGCCTTCCTTGCCGATGATGCGGCCCTTCATCTCCTCGTCTTCAAGCTTGACGCTGGTTACGGTGCGTTCGGCGGTAACTTCACTGGACATCCGCTCCATGGCGGTCGTGATGATCAGCGCCGCCTTTTCTTCGGCATTATCGCGGGCTTCGTTCTGCAGCTTGTTGATCATACCTACGAGATCATTACTGATGTCACGTTCGGTCATCTGCATCAGTTTTTCGGCAGCCTCGGCCTTGCTGAGCTTGGCGACCTTCTCGAGTTTTTCCTGCTGGCGGGTACGGATATCGCGGATCTCATTCTTGAGCTTTTCGACTTCATCTTCACTGCGGCGGAGCTTTTCTGTGCGTGTGTCCAGCTCGTCGAGCTTCTTGTCAAGCGATTCCTCGCGGGTGATGATGCGGGCCTCGAGATCCTTCAGTTCATGGCGCCGCGCCTGTTCATCCTTGCGGGCCTCCTCAGCCAGCTTGGCGGCTTCATCGCGGGCCTTGGCTATCGTCCTGTCAGCCTCTTTCTGCGCCCGTTCAGCTTCGTCAGTTGCCAGCTTCTTGGCCGAACCGACCTTCTTGTTATTCAGGACTGTGTGCGCCCCGAACCCGATACCTAGCCCCAATAGAGCTAAGACAATGGTGATTGGATCCATTGTGATTCCTTTCTATTCTGTAGAGATACGGGCTAGGCCTGCGGTAGAACGATCGCTATCACTTCACTAGTTCCGCGTCCGCGGTGCCGTGCCCTGTATCTTATGATCGAATGACTTTATGGTAATTATAGGTTGATGCGCCGCCAGGCCGGGCCCGGATGCTGATGTCAAATCCTATCATAAACTATACGCTGAGAAGGTGCAAACCGTCAATGTTTGGTTGGGCGGACTGATGTCCTGGGTACGGTGCGGTGCGGAGTAATATGCACCTCTGCGCCGTATTCCGGCATCGCTACCAGATCATTCCCGCCGGATGTCAGCCGGTTTATACCCTGCTGCAGCCAACCATCACCAGATTGTGTGACGATAGGAATCTCCAAGCTGTAAGCTAAAGCATTGGTGACCGACAGTCCGATGCGAAGTCCGGTGAAACTTCCCGGCCCCTGATAGACACAGACACCTTCAAGATCAGTGAGAGTAAGACCCTGTGCATCAAGCAATTCCTTAACCTTCAAGTGCAGGGTTTCAGCCAATTGTCGATGGGCCAGCCATGATACTTCCGCGAGCTTCTCGGTAGCGCGGAACAGATACAGCTCGGCGTCCGGCTTGTCCGTCCGGGCAGCAAGTATCAGCATGGCATGCCCTCCGGCAGCAGATATGCCAGTTCCGACGGGTAGTTGAATGTGAATTGCCGGGTCGACTCGCCAGTCCGGACGATCTCGACCGCCATCTGCTGCTCCGGAAGTACATCCTCGACGATCTGCCCCCATTCGATGGCGATGACCGCCTCTGGATCGTCGATCGTCTCGGCGAGCTCGTGGGCGATAAGCCCAGGTTCCTGTAGACGATAGAAATCAAAATGATACAGGGTCAGGCCTTTGGCCGGCGCTTTATACTCACGGCTGATCGTGAAGGTCGGGCTGGCAACATGGTCGGCACTGCCCATGCCCCGGGCGAGTCCGCGCACGAAGGCAGTCTTGCCGCCGCCGAGGTCGCTAGTAAGCACTATGACTTCGCCGCCGCGCAGCCGGGCCCCGATTTCCGCGGCGAGCTGCCCGGTTTTCTCGGAACTCTGAGAACTTGTTTGATATGTCATGGCGGTATTCATACAGACCGTATAGTACCGCGCCCACCGCCACGGCGACAAGTATAGCGGTATGTATCGGCGGTTTGGGCTTGACGGCAGCAGCCGTACTGATGGTCGTCGTCTTCGGCTTCTTGGTCTTCTTTTTGGCTGCAGCTTTGGCGGCTTTGGCCTTTTTGGCAGCGGCAGACCTGGTCTTCGCGGCCGATGCTTTGGTGGCGGTAGCCTGTTTCTTGGCGGCTGTCTTGGTGGTCGCAGCAGTTTTGGTGGCAGCTGGTTTGGCAGCCGCCTTGGCGAGTGGTGCGACGATGCTGTTGGCCGCGGCCGGAGTTGGGGTGGCCGACCACTGCCAGGTGCCGTCCTGCAGTGACCAGGCGGTATTGTCGGTGGCCGTCCCGTATATCTGTGTCTCGCTCAGCACATCCCCGTCCGGTTCCGACAGACGCGCCTGGCCGCCGCTGTTCGCCAATGATAGCCGGGTATCAGCCGAATAGAATGCAGCGTATCCGTGAGGTGCCACGACGGTGTCGGCCGGCAGCCGGTACTCATGTCGTGTCGTCGTCCCCACCCCCAGTTTGTAATCTTCCAGATCTACCTCGGTATCACCGGGGTTGTAGATTTCGATATACTCATGTGCCGCATCTGTCTGGGGACTGGCTGGATTCGGCAACAACTCGGTCACGTATGGCTGAACTATATCTTCCGATGCATCATCGTCTTGCCTATCACCGGGAACCTCTGGTACTGGAACCTCCGGTTGAGGGACAGGCGGTGGCGATGTTGCCTGCCACATATCAAGCGGCGAGATCTGCGCAGCGGCTACTAACCCGCCAAGCTTACCATCAGCGGCAACGTAGCTGTCAGCCTCCGCAGGCTGCCGCTGCAAGCTGGAACCTGGGACAGGAGCTGGGAGCACACCTGCCGGCAGAGCTGCGGCTGCCGCGTTGAGCCACATCACGCGGTCATGCCAGATTGCCGGTGCGTCACTGCCATCCGTACTGACGAGCTGCAAGCCGCCACCTGTATCGGTCATCAGGCGCGAAGCACCTGGTGCATATACCTGGTCAGGTTCGGTAGCCCCCGGCTTGTAATCGGTACTGGCCAGGACGAAGTAATCATGGGCAGAGATAGTGCCCCGCAGCGCGACCGAATTAGAGCTGGTCGCAGCGGTCGTCCAGACGGGAACGCCAGTTTTGACGGCGGCTGCATTGAAGAACTGGAGCGTCCAGACGGCTCTGCCCGCTACCAGATCATCTCCAAAAACGATATCCCGGTCCGTCGTATTGTAAAGTTCTATAAACTCAAGCGCCGCCGAGCCACCATTCGTCTGGATTTCGGTGATAAGGATTTCGGGTGTCTGAATCTGGGTGGTCGCAGCCGTTGCAAGCGCACCCGCATATACGGGAAATACCAGCAGTAAAACTGCCAGGAATGCCATGATTTCCACCCCGATATGCCGTGTTACCCGAAACATGGGCTCATAGTAGGCGCGCCGGAATCCGACTGCAAGCAGTAGCATAATCGGTACTATTTTTCTACAACGACGTACGGCGTTAGCGATGAAATTATTATTTCCGGTATACTGTATGCATGTTGCAATTATCCGGAACTATGCTGAACCGCGAAGTGCTATCCTTGCGCACGGGAAGCCCGATCGCCCGGATCACCGGGCCTATCATCAATCCTGATACTCTGAAGATCGAAGGCTTCTACTGCGCCGCCCTGGACGATCGTACACAATCGGTTCTGCTCTACCAGGACATCAGGGATGTACTGCCGCAGGGGGTGGTCGTCAACGATTTCGATGCACTATCCGACCCCTCGGAACTGGTACGCCTTAAGAAAGTCCTCGAGACAGACTTCGACTTGATCGGCAAGCCGGTCGAGACGGTCAGCAAGGATAAGGTCGGCAAGGTCAGCGATTACGCGTTTGAAACCGGCACGATGTTCATTCAGAAGATATATGTTTCGAGATCGCTCTTAAAAAGCCTGACTACAGGCAGCCTGAGTGTCGACCGTAACCAGATACAAGAGGTCACTGCAAAAAAAGTGATCATCAATGACCTGCTGCAGCCGACCCGCGCGCCGGCGACGGCAGCTGTCGCCTAGCCGGCCCGGTAACATGGACCTAAGAATGCTTAGTCGTTTTCGGCGTCATCTGAGCGGTCGGCAGCGTCGCCAAGCGCCTGCTTGATATCAGAGTAGTTGTAGCCCTGGCGTGCTAGGTACTGCATGAGTTTCACCGGATCCTGGTAGCGGGTCTGGCGGCGTTTTTTCTGGACGAGGTCGCGCAGCGTGTCGCTATCGGTCGTGGTGTCGTCTTCGAGGACGTGCTGGATGACTTCGTCTGAGACGTGCTTCTGATGCAGTTCCTGGGTCAGGCGGCGCCGGCTGACCGACTTGACGGCCCGGCGGTTATCTACCCAGCTGCGGGCGAAATTCTCATCGCTGACATAGCCGAAATGGCGTAGCTGTTCCAGGATGCGGTCGCCGGCGTCCTCGTCGATCTCTTTGCGGCGGAAATAATCGCGCAGTTCCCATTCACTGCGCAGCCGCCGGGCGACATATGCCAGCGTCAGTCCATAGGACTTGTCGAACTTGGACGTGTCCTTGTATTCCTCCAGCTGCTCGGGCGTGACTTCCTGGCCGATGTATATCTTTTGGTCCAGCAAGGCGCCTTCACTGAGCGAGAAGGCGTATCTGTCGTCGACAAAGATAGAGTAACGGCCCTGTAGCTTTACCTGCTGTTTAATAGCGGTAATCTTGGCGGGACCTGCTGGGGCCGTAGACTTTTGTCTGCGTCTTGGAAATGCAGGGGAAGGAGTAGCAAGTATTTCATCGCTGCTCCTTCCTTCCAGGATGCTGCCATCACTCACTGGTATATGGGTTATCTTCCATGCACTACTCCTTGGCGGCGTCAACGGCGGCGGCACGGACCTTGCCAGCGATCTCTTCCATGATTGATGGGTTCTCCATCAGGAAGTTCTTGGAAGCTTCCCGGCCCTGTCCGACCTTGGCGCCTTCGTAGCTGAACCAGGCACCAGCCTTCTCGACGATGTTCTTATTGACTGCCAGATCAAGGATATCGCCGGCACGGGAAATGCCTTGGTTGTACATAATATCGAACTCGGCTTCGCGGAACGGTGGCGCAATCTTGTTCTTGACGACCTTGACGCGGGTGCGGTTGCCGATAACGGCATCACCCTGCTTGATCTGAGAGATGCGCCTGATGTCCATACGGACGGAAGCATAGAACTTGAGGGCGTTACCGCCGGTCGTCGTCTCGGGGTTACCGAACATGACACCGATCTTCATGCGTATCTGGTTGATGAAGATGACGGTGGTGTGCGAGCGGCTGATGACACCTGTCAGCTTGCGCAGTGCCTGACTCATCAGCCGGGCCTGCAGGCCCATATGGGAATCGCCCATGTCGCCTTCGATCTCGGCACGCGGCACCAGTGCGGCGACGGAGTCGACGACGATCAGGTCGACGGCATTGGAACGGACCAAGGTCTCGGTGATCTCAAGTGCCTGCTCGCCGTTATCCGGCTGGCTGAGCAGCAGGTTCTCGACGTCGACGCCGATGCGCTTGGCATAGGACGGGTCGAGGGCGTGCTCGGCATCGATGAACGCTGCCGTACCGCCGGCCCGCTGGACCTCGGCGATAGCATGCAGTGTCAGCGTCGTCTTACCGGAGCTTTCCGGCCCGTAGATCTCGACGATGCGCCCCTTCGGGATACCGCCGCCAAGGGCGATATCGAGCGAGATTGAACCGGTCGGGACGGTCTCGACATTGATGTGCGTCGACTCGCCGAGCTTCATGATCGAGCCCTTGCCGAACTGCTTCTCGATGGTCTCAAGCGCCAGTCCGAGGGCCTTGTTCTTGCCTTCGCTGACTGCTGCCGCCTTGGCGGTCTCGGCCTTTGTGGCCTTGGTGTTTTCCGGCTTGTCGGCCTTATCTGTATTAACAGGGGTGTTCCCTGCCTGGTTTGCATCCGTGTTTGTAGTTTTCTGAGCGTCTTCCGCCATAAGTATACCCTCCATATTCAGTACCTGTTACACCCTCTCCGGTCGTTACTATTATTATACCAAAAAAGCCTACGTTCTGCACCTGCCCAGGTAAGAGTTTTTCTCTGCCGGAACCTCCTTGTCTGCGGAGTTTTACATGGTTCCGGGCTCTATCACATCCAATACTCAAACGTACGTATTTGGTCTGGTTGCATGTATAGCAAAGCCAACATGCTCATGCCAAAATATATTAAATATTACAATAAGTCCGGGTAAGCACAAGGATTTCGCACATATTCGGCACATAACGTTTATGTTTCATCTACTAGATGCTAAAATGAGGCCAAATGGGTGGACACTAAATATGCGCATATCCGATGACATGGTCGAGAAGCTGCTGAAGGCCAGTGGCAAATTCAGCGACGAACAGATCAAACCGCTGCGTGAACAGGAAAAGACAGAGAAGAAACCGCTCCAGGATATCGTGACGCGCGGCAACGTCCTGACAGAGAAAGACCTGACGAAGCTCTATGCCGCCGAGATCGAGATCCCCTATACCGAGTTCAACCCCCGCGAACTGAGCCGCGACATCCTGAAGCTCATTCCGGAACGCATCGCCCGGCAGTACAAGGCGGTCGTCTTCAGCGTCGATACCGACGGCAACCGGCTGATCGCCCTGCAGGACCCCGATGACATCCAGGCCATCAACTTCCTTCGCAAACAGCTCGGCGCCAACATCAAGCTGCACATCGCCACCGAATCAGTTATCCAGGGCGCGCTCGACCAGTACCGCGGTAACATCTCCAGCGAACTGACCAAGGTCATCTCCAGCGATGTCACGACCGACGACGAAGAGGAGGAAGTCAGTGAGGATGAGGTCGCCGAGGATTCGCCGATCGCCCAGACCGTCAACCTTATCATCGAATATGGGGTCAAAGCTGGCGCCAGCGACATCCATATCGAGCCGCGCGAGGGTTACGTCATCATCCGTTACCGAGTAGACGGCGTCCTGCGCGAGGCCAACAAATTGCCGCGCAAGCTGCTCGGCGCCCTGGTCAGCCGCATCAAGATCCTCAGCAACTTGAAGATCGATGAACACCGCGCCCCGCAGGACGGCCGCTTCAAGGTCGAGGTCGCTGGGCTGGTCTACGCCCTGCGTGTCTCCACTCTGCCGATCGTCGACGGCGAAAAGGTCGTCATGCGTATCCTGAACGAATCCAGCAAGCCTTCGACCCTCGAAGAGCTCGGCTTCTGGGGCGTCGCCCTCAAGGTGATCCAGCAGGCCATCATCCAACCGCACGGCATGGTGCTGGTGACCGGCCCGACCGGATCCGGTAAATCGACCACGCTGTTCAGCGTCCTCAGTATGCTCAATACTCCGACCGTCAATATCTCGACGGTCGAGGATCCGGTAGAATACCGTATCTTCGGTGCCAACCAGGTGCAGGTCAACCCGATCGCAGGCATGACATTCACCAACGGGCTGCGCGCCCTACTGCGCCAGGATCCGAACATCATCATGGTCGGCGAGATCCGCGACGGTGAGACGGCCCAGTTGGCCGTCCAGGCGGCACTGACCGGACACCTGGTATTCTCGACCCTCCACACCAACAACGCCGCCACCTGCCTGCCCCGCCTGCTCGACATGCAGATCGAACCGTTCCTGATCGCCAGCACCGTCCGCTGTGTCGTCGGCCAGCGCCTGGTCCGCCGCTTGTGTATCGACTGCCGGACACAATATATGCCTGACGAGACCACCTCGCTGCGGCTGGCCGAAGCGTTTCACCTCGATAAGCCGGCCGTCATGAAATACCTGCATGACCTCGAAGCACAGGCCCTGGCCGGCAACATCGGCGCCGGCGTCAGCAAGACCAATGCCAGCTCATCAACCGAACTTGCCAGCACCGACATCTCTATCAAACACCTTTGGCAGGCAAATCCCGATGGCTGCGAGAGCTGCAATCATACCGGCTACCGCGGACGCATCGGTATATACGAGGTGCTCGACAACTCATCCGGCATCCAGAAGATGATTGTCACCAATGAGACAAGTGAGAATATCCAGAGGGTCGCCATCGAGGACGGCATGGTCACGATGCAGATCGACGGCCTCGTCAAAGCCCTGCGCGGCCAGACGACCGTCGAGGAAGTCCTGCGCGTTACATCGGTAGAATAAGCAAACATATGAAATACAGTTATAAAGCGATCAAAGCCGGCAAGACCATCGAAGGCATTGCCGAAGCCGGCAGCCATGAGGCGCTGATAGCCAACCTGACACACCAGGGCATACACCCCTTATCCATCAAGGAGCTGGGTGAACATGGCGGTAAATCCGGCGGCAAACTGTCCTTCGGCAAGAAGAAGGTCAAGCTGCAGGACCTGGTCATCTTCACGCGCCAGCTTTCAACCATGATCAGCGCCGGCGTTCCGCTGACCCGTTCGCTGGCAACCCTTGGTGGCGACACCGAAAGCCCCGTCCTCAAAGAGGCTGTCATGAACATCACCAAGGAAGTAGAGGGTGGTGCGCCGCTCGGCAATGCCTTCGCTAAATATCCGAATATCTTCTCCGAAGTCTACGTCAACATGGTCCGCGCCGGCGAGGAAGGCGGAATCCTCGACGAGATCCTGAAGCGTCTGGCCATCCAGGTCGAGCTGGAAGCGACCATCCGTAAGAAGATCAAAAGCGCCATGTCATATCCGGTGGTACTGATGGGCATCACCGTCGTAGCGTTCTTCGGCATCATGTTGCTGGTCCTGCCGAAACTGGGCAAGATCCTGACCGACATGGGCGGCGCCGACGCCAAACTGCCCGTGTATACCCAGGTCCTGCTGAACTTCAGCGATTTCATGGTACACCACTTCATCATCATCGCCGTGGTACTCGCCGGACTGACGTACGCCGTCCTGCATTACATCAGGACGCCGAAGGGCAAGTACAAGTTCCATTTGCTGCTGCTGAACATACCGATCCTGAAGAACATTATGATGAAGATGGCCGTCGCCCGCTTCTCACGGACCTTCGCTTCGCTGATGTCAGCCGGTGTCAGCGTTCTCGACGCCCTCGAAGTCACCGGCGGCGCCATCGGCAACAAGGTCATCGAGAAGGAACTCCGCGAAGCCGCTATCCAGGTCAGGAACGGCAAATCACTCAGTGAGCCGATCAGTAAGAGCCCGCACTTCCCTCCTATCGTCAGCCAGATGCTGGCCGTCGGCGAAGAGACCGGCCAGATCGACACCGTACTCATCAAGGTGGCCGACTTCTACGAGGAAGAGGTCACGACGCTGATCGACGGTCTGGCAGCCATCATCGAACCGATTATGATCGTCGTACTTGGCGGGGCCGTCGGCCTGATCGCCGCCAGCGTCATGGGTCCGATCGCCAGCCTCAGCAAGAACATCGGCACATAATAGACTTGACGTAGTTACGCTTATGCCTATAATCATAGGAAGAGGCTGGCTGACCAGTTTACTGGTTAGTCCAAAATCAAAACAACCAATTTAACACAAAGGAGGGTGGGTCCTCATGAACTCACTTAAGAAACGAACACAACAGGGTTTCACTATCGTGGAACTTCTGATCGTAATCGTCGTCATCGGCATCTTGGCCGCTCTCGTCATTACGACCTACAACGGTATTCAGCAAAAGGGGCGCAATACCGAGCGCACGACTGACCTCAAGGCCGTCCAAGGACAGCTCGAAGCATACTACGCCCAGACCGGACGCTATCCGACCGGCGCAGCTGACGGTAGCGGACTTGGCAGCGACAGCGACAACAACGTCGACTTCATCGCCGCCAACATGAAGGGTCTCGACAAGGAAGCCCTGCGCGATCCGAAGGCAGCAGCTGGCGACTACGGCGTCGGCGGTGCGGCCGCAGGCGTCGCCAACAAGTACCAGTACCGCCCGACCAATGACGCTGGCGCAACGTGCGATAACCAAACGAACGATTGTACCAAGTACATCCTGACGGCGGAACCGGAAGGCAACGGCACCGACATCGTCTCCAATAGCCTGAACTGATCAGCAGCTGGCAGGACGAACCTGACGAAGGCCCGGACATATCATCCGGGCCTTTCATATTGGGATATCACCCACTAAGGATAAGTGGTATAATTGACGGAAGAAGGACCATATTCCAGGTGGGAAATACCAAATCAACACTATTTTTCAAAGACAAACCGGTTTTCGGCTTTGACATCGGTCATGGATCGCTCAAGGTCATGCAGGTCGAATGGCGTGGCAAACGCCCGCGGGTCATCGGCTATGGCAGCGCTAATTTCGATCCGGCCGCCATCAAGGACGGCATCATCGTTGACCCCAAGGCTATCGCCAAATCAGCCCAGGACCTGTTCGAACGTCACCTGATCGGTGACATCACGACGAAACGGGTCGTCTTTGCCATCCCCGCCTACCGGACGTTCACCCGTCTGATCAACCTCCCCCAGTTATCATCAAAACAGCTCCGGGAAGCCGTCGAGCTGGAAGCTGAGCAGTACATCCCGATGCCGCTCGAAGAGCTCTACCTCGATTACGACGTCGTCGGCCGAAGCAAGGACAAATCGGAGAACAAGCTGGACGTATTCGCTGTCGCCGTACCGCGTAAGACCGTCAATTCACAATTGCAGCTGATGCAGATGCTCGGGCTTGAGACAGTCGGTGTCGAGACGACCATCGACGCCGCCGGTAAGCTCTTCCTGCAGGACAGCCAGAGTGACGTACCGGCGGTACTTATCGACTTCGGTTCACTGTCGGCCGACATCACCATCTTCGACCAGCACATGCTGGTCAGCGGCACCGTTACTGGCGGTGGCGAAGTCTTCACCAACCGTATCCGCGACAAGCTCGGCGTCACCCAGTCCGAAGCGCAGACTATCAAGACCAAGTACGGACTAGGGCCAAGCAAGAAGCAGGCCGAGATCATCGCCGCCATGGATCCGGTCCTGCAGCAGCTGGCACAGGAGATACGCCGCATGATCCGCTACTACGAAGAACGTTACGGCGACAAACGCAAGGTCACCCAGGTCGTCACGCTCGGCGGTGGCGCCAACATGCCCGGCCTGTCCGAGTACATGACCAGCACGCTGCGGCTGGCAGTCCGTGCCTGCGACCCTTGGCAGTATTGTGACCACAAAGGCCTGCAGCCGCCTTCCAAAGCCGATAAGCCGATGTTCGCGACCGTCATGGGGCTGAGCCTGATCCCGCCCCAGGAGTTATTTACATGATCAACCTGCTTCCTACCGAACTGCGCGAGCAGTATATCTACGCCCGGCGCAACAGCCGGCTGCGCAACTGGGCGCTCGGCATGCTCTTCGGATTGGCCGGTGTAGGCATCGTCGCAACAGCCGGCATGCTCTACATGCAGCAATCTATCAATTCATACAGCGGCAAAGTCTCTATGGCCGAGATCAACCTGCGCGAACAGAAACTCGAGGAGACGCGCAAACATTCCGCAGAAATCACCAGCAGCCTCAAGCTGATGGAACAGGTATTATCCCGCCAGGTGCTGTTTTCGGAGCTGCTGACACAGGTCGCTTCCGTCATGCCACCCCAGACAAGCCTGACGGACCTGAGCATCAGTAATATCCAGGGTTCGCTGGACATCACCGCCGTCTCATCAAACTACCGGAGCGCCACGCAGCTCCAGGTCAATCTGGAGGATCCGGCCAATAAGATCTTCAGTAAGGCCGACATCCAGAACATATCCTGCAGCCCAGGCCCTAACACGACAGCATATCCCTGCACCGTCACCATCAAAGCCCTCTTCGCCAAGGACAACCCTTTCCTCTTCATCAACAAATCTTCGGGAGGAGCTGAACGATGAACAGCAAACGTGCCTATTATATGATGATCGCCACGCTGGTCATCCTCTTCGCAGCGATACTTGGCGGAGCTTACCTGGCGAACCAGCAACTCCAGAAACAGGCTGACAAGCTGACCAAGTTCAAGACCCACGACCAGGTCTTGACCGAGGAACAGATCGGCCTGAACAAGGCGAAGTCCGATATCGAGAAATACAGTTCACTGGAGCGGATCGCCAAGGTTGTCGTGCCCCAGGACAAGGACCAGGCCAAAGCCGTCCGGGAAATCGTCAATATGGCGACAATAGCCGACATCAAACTGACGGGCATCAACTTCCCGGCATCGACCCTTGGCGGCCCAGCCGGAGGTGCCGCGACCGGACTGACCCAGGGCACGGCGACTGTGACTCCGGCCACACCTACCGCTCCGTCCGCAGCCACCCAGGCACTATCGCAACTGACACCGGTCAAGGGCATCAATGGCGTCTACCGGTTGCCGATCACCATCGAGCTTGACTCGTCCACACCCGTCCCCTACACCAAGTTCATCACTTTCCTCAAGGAGCTTGAACTGAACCGCCGCACCGCTCAGGTCACCGGTATCGTCCTCCAGCCCTCGCCGCTTGACCGGAATATGGTGTCATTCACATTAACCGTAGACGAGTTCATAAAGCCATGAGTATAAAATCCGCATCGTTCAGCGAGGCCATCCCGCAGTTCCTGCACCGCATCCAGAAATACGCCGTGCCACTGTTCATATTGTTCCTGATCGGTATCTATGGCTTCCTGGCCTGGCGCATCGTGACCCTCAACCAGGCGCAGCCCGACCAGACAGCCGTCCAGGCCAAGCTGAAATCTGCCGGTGTCCCGCACGTCGACCCCGAGGTCGTCTCCAAGATCCAGCAGCTGCAGGACAATAGTGTCGAGGTGCAGACATTGTTCGACGAAGCCCGCACCAACCCGTTCCAGGAATAAGGTCGGTCTGCTACCCAGTAACCGGGCGGCCGTTCTTGAAGGCTTCGACGGCATTGTTGAGCGTCGCGATCTGCTTCTGCGGACTGCTGGCGTAGTTGAAGCGGTAAGTCGTCTCATCGCCTTCGGTCGAAAGGCGCAGCATGCCGTAGTTGAATAAGTGCGGCATGATACCGTCCTGGGTATAGCTGGCGTCTTCGACGTTAGACAGGCTGACCGTCTGCTCACGGTGCGAGAACAGGCTGGTCTGGATGTGCTGGATGACGCTTTCGTTAGTCAGGAAAAATTCGTTGGCATTATAGATGAAGGTGGCGACTCCGCCGAAGATCAGCGCCAGCATGGAAATGAGGATGGCGGGCACGGCCAGCATGGTCGGTGATATATTCAGGCCTTCGCCCATCGAGCCGTCAAGGCTGCCGCTCATCAGCAATGCTGACAGGGCGACGACTGCAAATATGACGGCTCCGACGGCCAGCCAGACCGACAACAGGCCGATCCAATGGCGACGGACGACGCTGATGACGAACTCGCCTTCGCTGAGATTCAGTTTCGGAAATTTCTGCTTCGATTCCTGATGACGCTTCAGTGCGTACTCACTGACTTCGACCTTCTGCGGATCCATCGGCCGGGCCATATAGACGACCTGGGGCTGGAGATCTTCGGGTTTCGGTGTTGCCGGTGGCTGCGCGGGTTGCTGGCCGGCGGGCGGCGTTTCAGGTTGGTTGTTTTGATTCATGAGTCTATTATACAACAATTAGACCTGTGTGCGGACAATTGTCTACTGTTCGGTCCGGTTAAGATGGCGGTATGCCTTGGGGGTAACTTTGCGGCCACGTGGCGTCCGTTCCAGCAGTCCGATCTGCATCAGGTAGGGTTCGATGAAATCCTCGATCGTTGAGCGTTCCTCAGCCGTCAGCGCGGCCAGCGTCTCGACGCCGACCGGCCCACCGGCGTAGTTCTCGATGATAGCCAGCAGCAGAAGCCGGTCAGCCGGATCGAGGCCAAGGTCGTCGACGTCGAGCAGGATCAGCGCCTGCTTACTGATATGCGTATCGATGATGCCGTCACCGTTGACATCGGCATAGTCGCGGACCCGCTTCAGCAGGCGGTTGGCGATGCGCGGCGTCAAGCGTGATCGTTTGGCGAGTTCATGGGCCGCTTCCTGATGGATCTTGACGTTCAATATATCGGCGGTCCGGCTGATGATCTGGCCGATCTGGTCGTGGTTGTAAAATTCCAGGCGGTGGATCATACCGAAACGGTCGCGCAGCGGTGCCGCCAGCGCCCCGGTACGCGTCGTCGCACCGATAAGTGTGAACTTCGGCAGGTCGAGGCGCAAGCTGCGCGCAGACGGGCCCTTACCGATCATAATATCCAGCTTAAAGTCTTCCATGGCTGAGTACAGCACTTCTTCGACGGTGCGGTGCAGCCGGTGGATCTCGTCGATGAATAATATGTCGCCGTCCTGCAGGTTGGTCAGCAGGCTGGCCAGATCACCTGCCCGCTCGATCGCCGGGCCGCTGGTTATCCGGATCTGCGCACCCATCTCGTGCGCGATAACGCTGGCCATCGTCGTCTTGCCGAGGCCCGGCGGCCCGTACAGCAGGATGTGGTCCAGCGGCTCGCCGCGCTTCTTGGCAGCAGCGATGGCCAGCTGCAGGTTCTGCTTCAGCCTGTCCTGTCCGATGTAATTCGCGAAGTCCTGCGGGCGCAGCTTATTCTCGAATTCCTGCTCTACGGGATCCTCTGTCGGATCGGTGGCAGCGGTACTGACGATGCGGTCGATAGCCATCAGAACTTACCCGTCAGCGCCAGTTTGATGCGGTCTTCCGACGGCAGTGAGGCATCGATCGTCGCCAATGCCTGGGCAGCGTCCTGCGGGCTGTAGCCAAGGCTGACCAGCGCTTCGACGGCTTCGTCCTGGAGCAGCAGACCTTCGCCCTGGAGCATGCCGGTCGTGCTGAGGTCGACGCCGGTCAGGCCGACCTTGTCCTTGAGTTCGACGACCATCTGCTCGGCGGCACGCTTGCCGACTCCCTTGGCAGACTGCAGCCGCTTGGTGTCTCCGCCGGCTATCGCTACGCGGACCTCGTCGGCAGTGCCGATATCGAGCACGCTCATCGCCACCTTAGGTCCGACGTTCTTGACGCTGAGAAGTTGTTCGAACAGTTTCTTGTCATCAAGCCGGACGAAGCCGAAAAGGTCGTGGCTGTCTTCCTTGATATTCTCATAGATGTACAGCTTGGCGCTGCGGCCGGTCTCGAGCCGGGAGGAATCGCTGAGCGTGACCAGCACGCCGTACCCTACCCCGCCGATGTCCAGCACCATCACGTTGCCGATCTTCTCCGCTACAATCCCTGTCAGTGTCGCAATCATTAGCTTTATTATACCACTAGCATATGTAAGCCCAATGTTGTCAAAAGCATCGCACACCCATGGGCCGTGCGGGTAACCGTTCGACGGCAGCGTGCTTGCTAGTAGACGATATACTGGCGCCAGGAATCGTATTTTCCGACGCGGGGCCGGCGGTTGCGTGTAAAAATGTTCATCGCTCAATCTCCCTTACTACCCTTATGGTACGCTACCTGTAGCGTAGTGTATGTGCTTTTGCACACAATTAAGCGTTTTAAGCTTATTCAGGCATGCACTTTTGCGAGTACGACCATCGCGATGCCGGCGACGATGACCAGTATCCCTGCGAGCTGCAGCGGTGCGACCGATTCCTTGAGGAACAGCACCCCCAAGACCGACCCGAATACTATGACACCGCCATATATCAGCGGCAGCACGTATGACAGATTGCCACCCCGTCCGAAGATCTTGACCAGCAGCACCGAGAAGGCAGCGATCAGCACTGCCGCGACAACTGAATATATCACGCCTTGCTTCGTAACCGGTCCGGTGGACTTCATGCGCATCAGCACGGCAAAGATTGCCAGTGTGGCAAGTCCGCTTAGGCCGTTCGTCAGTGAATTTACCATGAACGGGTCGTCACCGGATGCTTTTGACAGGAAGAATCCGAACAGTGCATAGAGCAATGCCGCGATGAAGATAAGCAGGATGATTGACATGCCTCCTACTGTACCTTCATCTGCATACTCTGACAAATTGCTGCAGCCAGGGCATCGGCCGCATCATCCGGCTGGGGGACGACCTTGAGTTTCAGGATGATCCGTACCATTTCCTGCATCTGCTTTTTGTCGGCGCTGCCGTAGCCGGTGATAGCCTGCTTGATCTGCATCGGCGTGTATTCGTGTATCGCGATGCCGGCCTGCATAGCGGCAAGCAGCACGACTCCGCGAGCCTGGGATACGGTCATTGCGGTCGTGACATTACGCGCGAAGAACAGCTTCTCCACGGCCATGATGGATGGTTTGTTCTGCTTGATGATCTCCGTCAGTTCATCGTAGATGGTCAGCAGCCGTACCGCGTCATCCTCGTGTACCGGCGTCCGGATAACCCCGGCGTCGACCAGCACCGGCTGGCCGCCCGGAGCAATATCGATGACACCGAAGCCCAGTATGCCGGTGCCCGGATCAATACCTATGATACGCATGCTAGAATCCTGTCCACTTACCCAGTATAGTACTACTAGTGAATACTGCTGAGTATCAGTTCTATACAAAAAAAGAATATCTACACGAGCTAACCCGCCGCTTCGACGCCGCGACACCCGCCACGCGGATCGTGCTGATGTGCATGTCATTCGAGCCTGACGAGCCTGAAATAGCCGGGCTGATGCAGAGCCTTGAGACCGCTGCCCATAACGGTGCCGACATCACCTTCACGATAGACGCCCGTTGCTTCCTGCATCCGAACGGCAAACCGGCCCCGATATATACTCAGCCGGGTCCGCTCTGGTACCACCGCGAACTTCCGGCCCGGATGCAGCCACCGTTTGCTGCCAAGCGGGACATGCTCAACCTTTTGAACCATTACCCGAATGTCAGGGCCGTCATCACCAACACGCCGTCACGGCGGTTCAGCCTTCCCGTAGCTGGCCGGTCCCACATAAAGACGGCTATCGTCGACGACTTTGTCTTCATCGGCGGCTGCAATCTCGACTACCCGCAGAACATCGACCTGATGGTAGGCTGGCGGGACAGCTCCGTGGCCGGCCAGCTATACGGCCATATGCGCAGCGTGGCAGAGGCCGGCCACGTCCGCAGCGCGCTCGGCGATACCGACCTCACCATTGATATCGACGATACCTCCCGCCTTCTGATCGACGTCGGTGTCCGCGACCAATCACTCATTTTCGACAGTGCCCTCGCTCTCATCGACAGTGCCGAGGAGTGGTTGACCATAACCTGCCAGTATTTCCCGAACGGCATCACTGCCGAACACCTCCAGGCAGCCCGCGCCCGCGGCGTCAAGACCGATATCATCTATTCCGACCCCCGACATCAGGGCCTTATCGGCGGCAGCGGCCAGAAAGTCAGCCTCGCTATCGAGAAATCACGCCATCCCGGTGAGATGTTCACGCACATGATCGGTATGGACAGACCGATGGTCCACGCCAAAATCATCGCCTGCGACAAGGGGCTGATGATCGGCAGCCACAACTACGTCCGTGCCGGCGTGCGGCTCGGGACGGCGGAGATAGTGCTGGAGTCATCGGATGTAAAGCTCGCGGAAGCAGCCGTCACAAAGCTCCATCAAGGCATCGCTGCAGCATCCAGGACTGTTACTTCCCAGTGAAATAAAAGTCATCGACACCGAGCTTGGCTGCCAGGTACTCGACCATCTTACGCTGGTAATCATCGTAATTCTGGACGAATGACTCGGCCGAGATGTCATATGTGATTATCTTCCCGGACGGGTCGATGCCTTCGGCTTCAAATGATCCGCCAGTGCGGTACATCTGCATGAGTTGCCGTATCGGCGCCACGACGACCCCTTCAAGTTCATCGGCCTGCAGTACGAAATCTGCGGCGTTACCCTTGAACTCGACATCATACACTTCGCTGACGCTATGTCGTTCACGGCCGCGGGAGTCGATGTTGATATTGATACGCCGTCCAAAATAATGGCAATCCTCTGGGGCGACGGTTATGCCAAGTTCTTCTGACAGTTCGCGCAGTCCGTCCAGACCTGACTCACCCGTCGTGTAGTGGCCAGCCGCAGCCACGTCGAGCATGCCGGGTGCCCAGGCGCCTGTCTTCAGCCGTTCCTGGTAAATGATGCTTGGCTCCGGAGTCAAAGTGTAGAGCCATATATTGATAGATCCGACCCAATCACCATCGGCGATGGCCTGGGCCGATGACTTGACGGTACCGGTCGGCCTGAAATCCGGCGGTGCCAGGATATCACGAAGTTCTTCGGAGGCCGCGTGGCTCATCCCAGGAGCTCGTCAGGGATATCGAAGTTGACATACGTATTGCTGACATCGTCCAGTGATTCCAAGGCGTCCATCAGGCGCATGATCTTGCCGGCGGTGGCTTCGTCGGTGACTTCGACGGTCGTGTTCGGGACATAGGTCAGTTCGGCCTCGGTGATCTCGATGCCGGCGGCTTTGAGGGCGTCGCGGACGCGGGCCAGGTCGGTCGGTGCTGTGTAGATGACTGACTCGGGCGTCTCGGCATCAGAATCCTCTTGGACATCATCTGCTCCGGCGTCGATGGCGGCCATCAGCAGGTCGTCACCGCTCAGCGATCCGTTCCTGATGCGGATCATGCCCTTGCGGTCGAACTGGAAGGCGACGGCGCCCTTCTCGGCGATGTTGCCGCCATGCTTGCTGAAAGCGAGCCGGACTTCAGGATAGGTGCGGTTCAGGTTGTCGGTGGCACATTCCGCCATGATAGCGACGCCGCCCGGGCCGTAGCCCTCATACAACACTTCCTGGAGCTGGGCGGCATTCTTGTCCTTGACGCGGTCGATGGCACGCTGGATATTGGCGCCGGGCATGTTGGCGGCCTTCGCTTTGTCGATCGCCAGGCGCAGGGTGAAGTTGGTGTCGGGGTCAGTACCACCGCGGGCAGCCATTGCCAGGGCGTTACCAAGTTTGGTGAATACCGCGCCGCGGGCTGCATCCTTGGCGCCCTTCTCCCGTTTGATTGTGGACCATTTGGAATGTCCGGACATAGTGGGCTCCTTTCCGCATCAATGTTCAACGGCTGTCAGCTGTCCGGGCGGGTTTCGCGAACGCCGGCCGGAGCAGCGGATGGCCATCTCTTTCTTCAATAGGTAATGCTGTTATTATATCATTTTGCTTCAGGCGGCGGTGCATAAGGACGTTGAGTGCGATGAGCAGTCCGAAGAATACCAGCATCCACGCCAGGCTGATGTAGACGTTCTCCTTGAATACGTACGGGATGCTGGCCAGGATATGGGCACAATCGAGCATGTACGTCAGTACGATCGTCGCCGGCCAGCTGAACCAGCCAGCGATGGACGTGATCAGCATACCGGCCAGCCCAGCGACCAGCGACAGCAGCATAGCCAGCGGCACGAAGGCCGCCACCAGTACGTTGGCGATCAGGCTGACGGCCGACAGCTGGCCGAATATATACAGCACGAGCGGCAGCGTCGCGACCTCGGCAGCCAGACTTTCCAGCGCGATACCCATCAGCACTGAATTCTTCAGCCCGCCCTGCATGAACCGCTGGTGGACCTGCGGCGCAACGATCAAAACACCGTAGAATGCCAGGAATGACAGATACCAGCCGATGTCGCTCCACGGATAGAGCGGGCTGGCAAAGGCAGTGATCGCGGCTGCCATCAGTATCAGCAGCACCGGTTTGAAGCTGCGGCCATAATACCAGGCGACCAGGCTCAGCCCACTGACGATGGACGCCCGGACGATCGAAGCGCTGGCCCCGGTGATCAGCAGGAAGACGGCGATCAGCGTAATGGCGATGGCGAACGTCTGATATTTCGACCGGTCGCCGAGCAGCCTGACGCAGGCCCGTAGGATGATCGTCAGGTTGTAGCCGGATACGGCTATGATGTGGACCAGGCCGACCGCCACCAAATCATCATAGACCGTTTCCGGCAATGTGGCCCGCTGCCCGATGAGGATGCCCATCGCGAACGAAGCGGCCGGCTCGGGCAGCGATGACTGCATGCCGGCCGCGAATTTGCGGCGGAATTTGTCTATCGGCGTCATGTCCGACTCTATGACCGAGAGCGTCGCGAAACTCATGTAGCCCGTCTTGGCGCCCTTGTCGGCCGGGCGCAGCTTACCCTCCACCCTGACCGTGTCGCCGCGGTAGATCACGTTGGTCCCGAATCCGCTGACCCCTATCCGGCCGACTAGCGGCTCGCCCTTCCCGTCGACCCGGGCATCTCCGAGGTCGAACGACAGCTGTGACTGCTTTCCGTAGCCGGCGTCATCGACAGCCGTTCCGATCAGCACGACTTTCTGGTTATAAACCGGTGCATATTGGGCCAGGCGGTCCATGTAGATAGCCCCGCGCCAGCCACCGATCGTCAGTCCTATCAGCAGCACCGACAGCAGTGCGGCCATCCGCCGATGGCGGATCGTCAGCACTGCAAAGACGACGGCAAGCAGCCCCACTTCGCCGGGCAACATCGTCCAGCGTGCCAACCCGATGCCAGCGAGTATGGCCGCACAAAACACAGCCACCAACGTCGTCGGCCTGAAATGGTACCCAAGCAGCCGGTTCACCTGCCCCGACTATAGGCAGTCTATGGCGGTGGTGCAAGCATAAGCATGGCCACTCACGGCGCCGAGCAAAGCGGCTACAGTACGCGGCGGTAGCGTGAGGCGTGCCACGACAGGTCGATCGGCACCGAATCAAATGGGAACGAAGTGTTGAGCTGTGGGTCGAACGGACTGCCCGGACTGCTGGAGATATAGATATTCTTGCCCGAGAAACCGCCGAAGCTTGGGTTGGCGCCGAACTTCGTCTTGTCGAAACACAGGCCATTGATCGCCAGGAAATACATGTTCGGCGCGTTGGCCGTGCCGTTACCGATGTACATGGCGCCGCCGAGCGGGCAGACGCTCATCTTGGCGGCCGGATCGGCGCCGTACGCGATCAGGATGACCGGCCCGCTGCCGGCAGCCGTGTTCACCCCATCAAAGTTCACGGTACCTTCGACGAAGATATAGCGCGGCGTCGATGTCGGATTGTAGAATGTCGGCGTGCAGGCAGCCGCGCCGCAGAGATTGGCGCGTATATGTACCGTATCGGTAATATTGTACTGCCCCGTTCCGAGGGCCAGATTGCCGGAGGTCCCGCATGACGTACTGACGTTGCTGCCACTATCCGGGTAGTGCGTCCGCTTGGTGTTGCCAGCCGACGGGATGGTGCGCGGGAAGGCGCCGCCGGTCCAGTCAGCACAACCGGTCGAGGAGTTTTGATATGTATTGTCCATGTACTGTGACCATGGGATGTAGGTCGACTGGATCTTGCCCAGCGTGTTCTGATTGGCGAGTATCTCAAAGTTAGTATTACTGCTGTTGCCTGGCGGCGAGATGCAGTTGTTGTAGGCGGTCCTGATCTTCGTCCTGGTCTGTCCGGGCGTATTGAATGTCGTCGGCTTGACCAGGTTGCCGGTGCCCCCGATCGAACAGTTCGCGGCACCGGTGTTCTTGCCGGCGACAGTGATCGATTCGGCGAACAGCTTCGTCGTGTTCTTGTTCATGTTGATGTAGCCGTTGACGTAGAGGTCGCGTGCGTAAATGTCCTTGACGCTACTGGCGATCTCGATGATGTTGCGGCTGAGCATGCCGGCCACCGTCACCGTGCTCGACGTCCGCTGCGCCGTCACCTGGATGGTATGGGTGAATGTGGCGGTCGTGGCGGTAGCCGGTCGGTAAACCTTACCGACCGATGTGATGCTGCGTTCGTTACTGTTCGCACCGGCCGCCACGACAGTCGAGAACGTCGAACGGTACTGGGCATTACTGAGGATCGTCGTCTCAGCGCCGCCCGTGCCGGTGTAGGCCGCCAGATTGTCCGCATTCAGCTTAGCGATCGCCTGGTCCGCTCCCGATTCCGCGGCATATTGTGATTGGAGAAGGAAGATCCGGCCTTTGGCGCGGCTGAGGTTGGAGTTAGCCAGTACGATCAACCCGGTCACGACAGTAAAAAGGAATACCGTGACGATCAGGATCGACACGACCAGTGATCCCGACTGGCGCGGACGCAGGCGCTGCAACGGAGTATTGAGTGCCTTAGTCATTTCGCAGCGCCACCCTTATGATCGTACTGTTCGATATCGAATTACTGGTCTGCAGCTGGGTCTTCTTGACGATATTGAGGTTGAATTCGACTACTTCTGCGGCGGTCATGTCAGGCCCGATGAACGCGCCGGTCACCGGGTCGGTTATCGACGTATGGTCGACAAGGTTGCCGGTACGTGAGAAGTAACGCATATCGATCGAAGCCAGCTCGCTGGCGACTGTCTTGTCCGCCGGACACGTCGGTGAGACCGCGTTGTCAGGACAGCTGGTCTGCAGCTTGTTTCCGGTAGCGTTCGGGTTTGCCAGCGACCTCTGTCGCAGCGATTTGGTCGTCCCATCGAGGTACATAATGTATTCATCCTCGAACGGCTGGGTGCCGTTCATGATGTATTCACCATTAGTTGCAGCGCTCGGCCGTTGGTAATACAGCAACGGTGTGACGGCACCCTTGGCGGGCATCGGGACATTGCCCGGCACGGCATGCACCAGCTCCCAGTGATACCCGGAAGTAAACGCTGGATCCGGCACCGCCGTATGCTGGTCCGGAATGCTGTTCTGAGTAATTAGGCCGCTCGAGGGGCCGATGCCCGAACGGATGAAATCACCAGCATTGAGGCGGGTCGTCAGCGTGCTGAGGTCAGCCTCCAGCATATAGCCATAGCGCCAGTAACCGATGGTGTAGGTCATGATGATCGTCGTGAACAGCCCCGTCATCATGATGACGACTACCAATTCGACGATAGTGATTCCCCGCTGGTCGCGTGGCAGCGATCTCATTGCTGGCCGATCCCGTTACGGGTGATCAGCAGGCGCAGTTCCACAGGTGGCGCGACACTATCCTGATAGCCGACTTTGATATTGATGACCTTCGAATCCGGCGTGCCGTACAACGGGTCGGTATTCACCAGTGCGCTGGCATTGGTGACGGTCAGCGTCGGTTGGTACGAGATGATCTGGCCACTGCCGCCCTCGGCCTTGAAGGAGTTGTTCGGGTAACAGTTCGTCGCGCTGGTTACCGAGTCATACTCCAGGGCGCGGTCGATTTCCGGGCAGGCGCTGAGGACGGCATACATCTCGTTCAGCTGCTTCGATACCGTATATGAGCGTCTGACAGCATCATATCCCTGTTGCAGCGCAAAGACCAGCAGCGGGAATATGGCAATCGCCACGATGATCTCGACGACGCTGAAGCCCGCTTGCCCACCTGACTTGAAGTTACCACTCATGTTATGAGTTATTATAATGCATAAGTAGTATGAAGCCCGCATTATCGGTATCTGCCGGCGCGGTACTGCGGTCCATCACCCGCCAGCCGACCAGGTGCATGTCTTTTTCGAGACTCAGCTCTTTGTACCCACATTTAACTAGTTTCAAAACTCACAGCCCATACCACAAAAAACGGGTAGCATACCTTTGCGCTTAAACAAGAGGAGGTGCTACCCATGAAACATGCTACGTTCTTTTTAACTGCGGC
>DASVRP010000007.1:0-142761 GCA_036388555.1 Saccharimonadales bacterium (SeqCode) | reverse complement strand
ACCCAGACAAATATATCTACGATATCCGTAACGTGGTGTAATGGTGTCGCACGCATATGCTGTTCCTCCGTTTAGCTTTACCACTTACGAAGATACGGCTATGCGTGCTTTTTGTCTGTGGGGGTTTTTGGATTCAGGTGTGTAATGATTGACGGCAGGCGGTGACGGTTGTACGATACTCGTGATAACCTAATTTCAGGAGCTTCTAGTGCCTCAATTATTTGACCGCGAAATGAATCCCTATCCTGCAAACTCTCTTCATGACGTAGAGGTTACCGAATATGATCTGTTTGTCGTTTCTAAAAGTATGAGTATGAAAGGTGTCTTTTTGCACGGTTTCAGATTCGCAGATATTGATGAACTGACTGTTGACCAGACAAGCATCGATACTGGAGACAACATTGACGAAAGCGGTATATCCGGCAGTTCTGATATTGATTACTCTTTCTAGCAGGTATACTTGAAGTCTATGGACTTCGTAGATACACACTGCCACATCCACGGCTCAGAACGTCGGACTAGTGACGGCGGCGAGGCTGTCACTCGCAGCATGTGGGAAAAAGCCGGCTTTCCAACTGGTGATGAGCTTATCGGTCGAGCCCGGCAATATGGTGTACAGAAGATGATTTGTGTCGGCTGTTCACTTCCGGATAGCGAGCTGGCGATCGGTTTCGTCAAGGATCGTGAAAATATGTATGCCAGCATCGGTATTCATCCGCATGAATCGAAGGATTATATCGACAGCATGGAACGTGACGGATCAAAGTTGGCCCGGTTTACGGCTTTGGCAGCCCAACCCAAGGTAATTGCAGTCGGCGAATGCGGCCTCGATTATCACTACGGGCACTCTGATCCGGCGTCGCAGGCGCTGATACTGCGCTATCAGATCGAGCTGGCATTGGCGCACGATCTGCCGATGATATTCCATGTCAGGGAAGCGTTTGCTCATTTCTGGCCGATTTTCGATTCGTACGCTGGCCAGGGAAGCGCCGGACAGCCCATCAGGGGCGTCCTGCATAGCTTTACGGACAATCAGGCGAATCTGGATATGGCGGTCGAAAGGGGGCTCTACGTGGGTGTCAACGGCATCGCTACTTTTACAAAAAGTCAAGAACAGCGTGATATGTACAAAAATATCCCATTGTCAAGACTTTTACTGGAAACTGATAGTCCGTTCTTGACACCGTCTCCGTACCGTGGTAATATTTGTGAGCCATATCACATTAGTGTGACCGCGGAGTTTTTAGCTGGATTGAGGAACGAACCTATTATTCAGCTTGCGCAGACCACTACTGCGAATGCGCGCAACTTATTTAATTTATAAATCATCATGACCAATCTTAATAAAGAGATATTCAGTAAGCGCCATATAAATCCTCTTTTCGAAGAGATGACGTTACGCCGTAAGGACTACATCCACGGTGCGACAGAGCTCGTATCTGAAGCAGTGAAAGTCCAGAACTGGCGCGTCCACCGCGACGTCGATGCCCAGGAAGAGGGGCATCCGCCCATCTACACTACGTACTACGATCCGGCCGCCCGCGCTGCCCAGACCGCCCAGATGCAGGCTCTGGCAGCCGAGCAGATTTTCCATTCTCCGCAGGAACCGGCAGCCGCCGCAGAGACGATGCCTATGCCGCCGGCCGGCGATTTTTCCAATGATGGCCGCGACATCGCCCATGACAACCAAGCCTTCCTGGAAGGTGCCCGCCAGCTGGTCGAAGCCAGCAGTCCTACTGGCGTAGCCAACTACGTTCCGGAGCACGGCCGGATCGATCCAAGCTTGGCGGACCGTCCGTTCGGACAGTTCGATCCCCGGCTGAGCGATATCGGTTACAGCCCGCTTGACTCGAAAAACCCTAATGACTTTACATTGGCGGCCTGACCATGAGTCTATTCAGCAATCATCTCCAGCAGAAAAAGGAAGAGCGCCGCGCCGCGATCTACAGCGCGCTGCTGCACCACGAAGCAAAGGCTGGCGGTGAACTTTTCGGTGACATCCCTAAGGGACACCGAAGGGAATTTTTCTGTCTGGACCAGCACACCTGGGTCTGGCACGAGGAATGGAAAGACGAGGCCGGCCAGTGGCAGGCAGTCACGACCCGCTACGACGTCCGCCCAGGCGGCATCCTGAAGTCCCAGGGCGGCGACGCCTACAAGCAGCTCAGCGGACTGGAACTGGCAAACTTCTACCGGGCGGTCAAAATATACGACAAGCAGATCGGCGGTGAATACGGCCAGCTCCTGCAGGCTGCCTGACCCTGGCCATGCCACCCATCTATCTCGACCATGCAGCGGCAACACCGATGGACGTCCGCGTCCTCGCTGCTATGCAACCTTATTTCAGCGATACGTTTTATAATCCTTCAGCTATGTATGCCGCAGCCAGGGAAGTCCGGGCCGTGCTCGACCGTGCCCGCGGGGCGGTAGCACAGTGTCTCGGCGCGCGGCCAGCAGAGGTCGTGTTCACGGCCGGCGGCACCGAAGCTAACAATCTGGCAATCCATGGCGTGATGCAGCAATATCCGGCCGGGCGGCTGCTGGTGAGCGCGATAGAACATGATTCGGTGCTGGCAGCCGCCGAACCGTACGTACATGATCTCATTCCTGTCACTGCCGACGGCTTCGTCGATCCCGAAGAACTCGGGAAGCAGGTCACCGATGACACCGTCCTTATCAGTGTGATGTATGTCAATAATGAGATCGGCACCATCCAGCCCATCCGGGAGATCAGCCGTCTAATAACGGGCATCCGGCGTGAGCGCCGAGAACGCGGCGTCGTACTGCCGCTGTATTTCCATACTGATGCTGCCCAGGCGGCAAATTATCTCGACCTGCAGGTCGCCCGGCTTGGCGTGGATATGCTGACGCTGAACGGCGGTAAGATATACGGCCCGAAGCAGAGCGGCATCCTGTATGTCCGCGGCGGCCTGAAGCTCGAGCCACTGGTGCGCGGCGGCGGTCAGGAGCGCGGTCTTCGCAGCGGTACCGAGAACGTCCCATCGATCATCGGGTTCGCCGCCGGCCTCACGCAGGCACAGGACATGCGCCATGATGAATCGAAGCGCCTCGCTGACCTGCAGCGCGACTTTTTCGCATCGCTGCCTAGTGTTCTGCCGACAGCGGTGGTCAACGGCTCGACGCGGCGGCGGCTGCCGAATAATATTCACGTCACGTTGCCGGGCAGTGATAACGAACGGCTGCTGTTCGGCCTCGACGCCGCCGGCATCATGGCCGCTGCCGGGTCAGCCTGCAGTGCCAGCAGCGAGGAGTCATCGCACGTCCTGCGCGCCATCGGCCTGGACGACGGCAGCGCCCGGGCCAGCCTGCGACTGACGATGGGACGTGGCACCAGCAAGGCCGACCTCGATCGGACTGCCGAGGTACTGCGCGGCCTGCTGGCTACGTAGCCTTCTTGCAGCCTCGCGCAAAACGTTTATACTTAACGCTAAGATGTACCGTACCAAAATATCTTTGCTTGTATCGATCTTCCTGCTTATATTCGTACCGGTTCTCCTGATATTTACCGCGCCTGCCGATGCCCAGGCAGTCACCCAGGCCTATTCATCGGACAACCCGCTGCAGCGCGGCATGATCGTACGTATAACGGAAAAGGATAAGAACAAGGTCGAGGCGCTGTCCGACAAGGCGGCGACCAAGATGGAAGGCATCATCGTGGCAGCCAACGATTCACCGGTAACGTTATCGAGTGAGGATGTCTCGAAGCAGCAGGTCTTCGTCGCCAAGACCGGCAAATATAACTTGTTGGTCGGTAACCAGAACGGTCCGATCAAGGTTAACGATCTCCTGACTATCTCCTCGCTGGCAGGAATCGCTATGAAGGCTGACACCAAACAGCCGGTCGTCGTCGGAAAAGCGCTGGCGGCGTTCGACGGCAAGACCAGTGTCAGTGGATCGACCACCGTCAAAGACTCGGCTGGGCGCTCCATCACCGTCGCAATCGGTCTGCTGCCAGTCGACATAAACATCTCACGCAACCCCCTCGAGAAGCAGACCGAAAGCCGTATTCCAGGCGTCGGCTTCCTGCAGTCAGGCGCCCGCGCCATCGTCAACAAGACCGTCGACCCGGCGCGGCTGTACATCAGCCTGCTCGTCCTGCTGGTAGTCGCGGCTATCGCCGGCAGTATACTGTACGGAGGTGTCCGCAGCAGTATGGTGTCCATCGGCCGCAACCCGCTGGCTAAAAGCTCGATCATGCGCGGACTCATCCAGGTGGTCATCACCAGTATTATCATTTTCATTATCGGACTGATTGGAGTATATTTAATACTAAAGCTTTAGCGTTATGGACATGAGGATGGTGGGAACGTTTGCATGAATACGTGGATGATAATAGCGGCACTGGTACTCCTGGCGGGGTTAGCTGCGACCCTGATATACGTCACGGTCGAGAACAACATCGTGCATAAGAAGGCCAAATCCAAGGTCACCGGCGGTGCTGTGAGGGATATCGATAAGGCCGCTGACAAGAACGTCGACGACATCTTCAATGACGAGTTCCGAGAAGAACTGCGCAACCGCGGACGGCTGCATTTCGAAAAGATCATCGGTGAGAACGCCATGTTCCTACAGCAGGACCTGCGTCTGACGACCAGTCAGCTGAACGAATATATGAAGTCCGAGATCACGCGCAAGCTGAAAGAGGAGTTCACGAAGTATGAGGAATCGATCATGGACGCCAAACAGCTGGCCGTCGATTCTATCGAGAAGACCAATGCTGTCATCGATGAGCAGCGCCAGCTGCTTGGTAAGGAACTGCAGGAGCAGGTGGCGGCCGAGAAGGCCCAGCTGATGGCGCGCTTCGAGTCCGACATGGCCCGTGTCGTCAATCATTACGTACTGGCTGCGGTTGGCAATCAGATAGATATGAGCGACCAGCTTGGGTACATTTTGAGCGAGCTTGAGGCCAATAAGAAAGAAATCATGAAGGATATCGCAAATGGGTAGGGCCGATGGCTAGTTCGACCGCCCGCACACAGCTGACGACACTGATAGTGTCGCCAAGCGATCTGAAGCGCGCCCGGCGCGAGCTGGAAGCGCTTGATGATTTCCTGCTGCAAGCCAGTCTGCGGCAGGGCGGCAAGCCGGTCAAATTACCACAGGCGAACCGCCTGATCGATGAGCTTATCGACACATCCGGCGGTAGCCTGCTGAACCCTGCCGACCGCAAGAAACTGCTGCAGTATCTGACTGATCTGATCACCAAGGCGCCGGTCGTCCACATAAGCTTCGCCAGCGAGCCGTCGGCGGCATTCATGAACAAGCTGATCATATGGCTACGCGATAATATCCATCCCCAGGTCCTGGTACATCTCGGGCTGCAGCCATCGATCGCTGCCGGCTGCATCGTCCGGACCGCCAACAAGCAGTTCGACTTCTCGCTGACACAGGCATTCGAGAACCAGCGCCAGCAGCTGATCGCCAGCCTCCTTGAGGTATCACCGGTTGATAAAACTGCCAAACCGGCAGCCACGGAGCCATCGGCATGAGCGACAACCGGCATTTCGACGCTTTGGTCAACAAGGGCAACCCGGTCGGTGAAGTCGTCGGTGTTGACCGTTTCCTGGTGCGTGTCAAGGGCCTGCAGCCTGTCAATATCCACGCCCTGATCATGTTTGATGACGGCAGCAAAGGCTTCGTCTTCGAGATCCTTGATGACCATATCATCGTCGCCCACCTCGGGGCCATCACGGTCATGGTCGGCACGCTGGCAGTCATGCAGCATAACGAACTCGTCTCCAAGGTCGGCCGCGGCTTCATCGGCCGGGTCGTCTCGGTCAACGGTGATCCGCTTGACGGCAAGGGCCCGATCGCCGCCGAGAGCGCCTGGCCGATCTTCAACGCCGCACCGATGCTTTACGAACGCGAACTACTCGACAGACAGCTCGAGACCGGCGTGACTGTCATCGATGAGATGTTCCCTATCGTCCGCGGCCAGCGCATGGCCCTGATCGGCGACAGCAAGTCCGGCAAAAGCGCGCTGGCCACCCAGGTGGCTATCAGCCAGCGCGACACTGACGTCGTGGTTATCTACGTCCTGATCGCCAAGCGCCGCAGCGATATCGACATGCTGCTGGCACGGCTTGAGAATACCGACGCCATGGGCACGGCGATCGTCGTCGTCTCGACGATGTTCGAATCACTCGTTTCCAGCTATCTGGCCCCGTATGTCGCCTGTGCTATGGGTGAATATCTCTGGCAGAAGCTCGACCAGGACGCCGTCGTCATCTACGACGACCTGACCAGCCACGCCCAGATCTACCGCGAGATAGCCCTGCTGGCCCAGACCAGCCCGGGCCGCGAATCATATCCAGGTGATATGTTCTATGCCCACTCCAGCCTGCTGGAACGGGCTGGCAAGCTCAACCGCAACCACAAGACGCTGACGTCGATCCCTATCGTCCTGGCCAACGGCGGCGACATCACCGCCTATATGCCGACCAACATCATGTCCATCACTGATGGGCAGTGGATCCTCGACATGAATATCTTCCGGGATACCATGCGCCCGGCGGTCAACACCGGACTGTCGGTCACCCGTGTCGGTGGTGTCGGCCAGAGCAAGCGTCAGCATACGCTGCTGGCCCAGACCGTGACAGCCTTGAACGCCTACAAACAGGCTGAGCAGTTCGCCCACTTCGGCTCTGAGCTGGCGCTTACCGCCCAGAAAGACCTGGAGCGCGGCAAGCACATCTATGAACTGCTGAACCAGTCTCCGGAAGACACCTACAGCATCGTCGCCCAGACACTGATGCTCGACATCATCATGAACCTCAAGGACGACCAGATGCTCGACGTCAAACTGATGAAGGAGCACGTCAAGGAATATGCCGCCAAGGTGAAGAAGGATGAGGATTTCGAGAAAGTCTGCGCCGAACTGCTTAAAAAATCCTTAGTGGAGTTGAAGAAGTGAGGCGGCACATATGAGAAGACCCCAAGACATCGCCCTCGAAGAGGCTGACATGACGACCATCGTCGGATTGACCAGTGCGTTCGAATCGCTGGCCAGTATGAAGATCTCCCAGACCAAGAACCAGGTACTGCAGTCGCAGGCGTTCTTCAACGAGCTGTGGCATATCTATTCACAGCTGCGTGTCGACAGCCTGTTCCGGTTCGGCCGGTCAGATGATAAAGGAATCATCAAGAAGACGCTGATCATCGCCGTCACGGCCGAAGGCGGCTTCAGTGGTGATATTGACCAGAAGCTCATCTCGACGCTCATGAAGGATTATGATGCTGCCAAGCACGATGTCATCATCATCGGACACCACGGCGCCATCCAGCTGGCCCAGGCCAAGGTGGCCTACATGAAATCGTACAAGCTCCCGGAGAAGGACGACCACATCAACGTCCAGCCGCTCATCGCCTACGTCAAGAAATACCAGGCGACGCGGGTGTATTACCAGACGTACGTGTCACTGACCGTCCAGGACGTAAAGCGCATCGACCTTAACAGCGCCGTTCAGACGGCCGGTGCCACCGCCGGTTCGACCGACGAGGAGATCAGCGAGCAGACCTACATCTTCGAACCGAGCTCCTACGCCGTCGTCGCCCACCTGGAACGCTCGATGCTCGAGATCACGCTCAGCCAGGTAATCCTGGACTCCAAGCTGGCCCAGTACGCCAGCCGTTTCCGGGCCATGACCGCCTCGCATGAGCGGGCCAGCGAATCGCTGTCGGAGCTGCATACGCTGTACAACCGCACCAAGCGTAACATCGCCGACGAACGGCTCAAGGAAATTTTAAACGGACATAAAAGGGCCCCGGCGTGAAACGTCTGCGAGAGGAAACTACATGAACAAAGGCATTATCAGATCAGTCAAAGGGTTGGTGGTCGGCGTCGAATTCGATGACGATTATCCGGCTATCGCCGAAGTCCTGTTGGCTGACGACGGACAGGATTCGCCGCTCATGGTCGACCATATCACCGCCCAGGGCAAGGTCGTCTGCCTGAACGTCCGCGGCGTCATGACGCTGCAGAAGAATATGGCCGCCGTCCGCACCGGCAAGAGCATCGAGATCCCGGTCGGCCCGGAGCTGATCGGCCGTGTCGTCGACGCTAACGGCCGTCCGATCGATGGCCGCCCCCCGGTCGTCGCCGAAAAGGGCAAGACGCTGCAGTACCGCAGCATCTTCAAGAATCCGGAACGCAGCACCGCCATGAAGGTCGCCAAACCGGAAATCCTGGAAACTGGCATCAAGGTCATCGACTTCTTTACGCCCTTCGTCAAAGGCCGCAAGATCGGTATTATCGGTGGTGCCGGTGTCGGTAAGACGGTGCTCACCATGGAGCTGATCAACAACGTCTCCCGTTCCGGCGCCGGTATGGCATTCTTCGCCGGTATCGGTGAGCGCATCCGTGAAGGCCACGAACTGTTCCAGACGCTCGGCGAGAACGACCTGCTCAAGAATACCTGCATGTTCTTCGGACAGATGGACCAGAACCCGGTACAGCGCGCCCTGATCGCCATCTCTGCCGTCACGCTGGCCGAATATTTCCGGGACGAGCATAAGAAAGACATCCTGTTCTTCGCCGACAACATGTACCGCTATATACAGGCCCGTAACGAACTGTCGACCATCCTTGACCAGATACCGGCCGAAGGCGGCTACGAGCCGACCCTGTTCTCCGATGTCAAGCTGCTGCAGGACCGTCTGAGTTCCAACGAGAACGGCTCCATTACAGCCGTCCAGACCATCTACGTCCCGGCCGACGACCTGTCAGACCCGGCCGTGCAGATGATCCAGCATGAGCTCGACGGAACCCTCGTCCTTTCCCGTAAGGTGGCAGAGCAGGGCATCCGCCCGTCAGTCGACCTCCTGAAGACGACATCAAGTCTGCTGTCTCCCGATATCGTCGGTGAGCGCCATTATCTGCTGAGCGTCCGCGTCCAGGCGCTGCTGCAGAAGTATGAATCGCTGAAGGGTATCATCGCCATCATCGGTGAGAACGAACTGTCACCCGAGGACCGCAAGGATTTTGCAAAAGCCCGCGAGCTCGTCGATTATTTCCGGCAGAAGATGTTCGTCATGGAAAAACTGAACGGCATCCCGGGTGAATTCATCACACGCGACCAGATGCTCTCCAAGATAGAAGAGATCATTATTTAGGCCTCAAGTTATGGTAGACGAACCAAAGACGACCGACAGTAGTGGAGCGGTGCCCGAAGGCGACGCCACCAAGAGCAAGGATAAGAAAGGTTCTGACAAGATGCGCGTCCGGATTTCTTCGCCGTTCAAGATATTCTTCGACGATGAGGCTCTCAGCTTATCCGGTGAGAACGCTACCGGCCCGTTCGACATACTGCCCCGCCATCATAACTTCATCTCATTGCTCAATGAATGCGAGCTGGCGGTCAGGACGAAAGCTGGTACGACTAGGGTCAAGATTTCCGGAGGGATCATGCACGTCAAGGCCGACCAGGTCGTGATATTCCTTAACGTGTAGTGCTGTAGACCTAGATAGTCCAACCGAAAAGCGCGCTTTACGTGTTGCCGCCTGATGAATCAGGGGCAAGCACGTGGCGCTTGCAGACACTTTTCAATTGGACTACCTAGGTCGACCCAACCGCTCATGGTATTACGACCAGCGATGTCAGCCGAGGACGATATAATCGAAACCGATGCTGCTGTTGGCGGGCGGAACTGCGGCGGCACAGACGCTGAAGCCGTTGGTAGTCTTGTTGACATAGTAGTTCAGCCCGGCGGCGGCCGACGAAGTGGCGGTGATGACGACATGTGGCGTGCTGCTGTATCGGCTGGTGAAGTTGACTGTCAGGAAGCAGCCGGCGGCCGGTGAGCTACCGGTGTTGACATTGATACTTCCTGCCGTATCAGATCCGCTGATCGAGGCGGTGCCGCCGTTACCCAGGGCTCCGCCAGGAGTCCGGCCGGGTGTCGGACCGCCGGCGATGATATGGCTGCTGAGTGTCAGGTCGCTCAGGATCTGCAGTGAACTGGTAGCAATCTGTGGTGCGGTGATCGCGCCGCCGAAGGTACCGCCGCCGGTGACGCTGAGTGATTTCTTGACGGACATCTGTCCCTGGACCGAGGCGTCTCCGCCGATGGTCAGCGCCCGGTTGATCTGGACCTGGTCGAACTGGCTCTCGCCGGAGACGGTGATGCCGGGGAGTGACAATGAGCCGTTGATGCGGATGGTACCGGCGACGTCGAGGCTGTCACGGATCAGGACCTTGCCGGCGAAGACGGCATTAGACTGGACGTTCAGTACCTGCTTGGGGTCGCCGACGGTGGCGTCGGTCTTGGCAAGTTGTTTAAGTGCATCGGTCGGTACTGCCTGGCTGGCGATCTTGGGCTCCTCGGCGTTCTTCTGGGACATGGCGGTAACGACCAGGACTCCGCCGCTGATGACAAGGACAAGTATGAACAGCAACAGATAGATATTTATCCGGTGGCTGAGCTTATGATGGGCTTTCGGCTGCTTGGCAGACGCTTCTGCCTGCTGGTCGGGGGCGGTGTGGACACCTCCATCCGAAGGGCTCTCGAGGGAGTCCGTCTCGATGACTGTATTGTCGTCGGCCTTGGGTTGCTCCGGATTTTTGTTCTCTGTATCCATAATGGCTTCAGCTCAAGTATACACTCGTCACTATTAAACGTAAACGGAATTGTCATTTGTCCTTGTGTAAGGCACAATAGGGTGTACTGATTATGGTTAGGATTCGATACATTATCATCGCTTTGGTGTTCTGCGCGGCACTGCTTTCAGCGTACCCTCCGTCGGCCGGGGCTTCCCAGGCTAATTCGAACAACTATGGTGTCAGCGAGGTACAGTTCGGCAGCGGCGGCGAGCTGCGCGCCTGTTCGACGACATATTGTGCCAAGCAATCGGCCGGTGAGCTTACGGTCGGCAACACCCGCAGCGCGAACTACCAGGCCCAGGCCGGATTCAATACGAACCGCGAACCGTTCCTGGCGGTGACCGTAGCCTCCGGTATCGTCAACCTGGGGACTTTGGATACAGGAACGACGGCATCAGGAAGTACGACATTCTCGATTTCATCCTACCTGGCATCCGGATATGACGTGTATATAGATGGTACATCACTCAAGAACGCCACGAACGGGCATGTGCTGGCACCGATGGCTGCAGCCGGGCCTCGCCAGGCCGGTATCGAACAGTTCGGCCTCAACCTGCGCCAGAACACCGTGCCTGTCGTCGGTGCTGACCCGGTGCAGGTACCGGACAATACGTTCAGCTTCGGTACACCGGCGGCCGGCTATAATACACCTGACAGCTTCAAATATGTCGCCGGCGACAAGATTGCCGGGTCCACCAGCAGCAGCGGCTTCACGGATTTTACTATGTCGATGATCGCCAACGTCGGTACGACGACTGCAGGCGGTACATATGGTGGACGCCTGATGCTGAATGTCGTCCCGACTTTCTAAAATGACAAATGTTATTTAAAGACTTGCATTAATACAGCGCTTATGCTAATATGGCCTGGTAAAGCCTCAAACAAACACAAATTAAAACAGGAGATAGTATGCATGCTATTAAAAGCCTGACGAGCCGCGGCACAAGCCTGCTGGCCGTCCTTGCATTCACCGCCGCGACCATAGCGCCGCTGGCATTTTCCGGATCCGCGTATGCGGGCGGACAGTTCTCGCCCCGCAAGTTAACGATCAGCAGTTCTGCCTCGGGTAACATATCAACTGACGCCAATGGTGTTGCTGTCGCCCCCGGGTCCGGGGGTAACGGTGCTAAGGCGAATCATAAGTTTGACTTCACGATGGGTACTTCTGGCGCTACGGTCCGATCTATAGCGTTGCAGTACTGTGATACGCCACTGTTTGGAACGACTTGTACGCCACCGACCGGCCTTGACGCCTCGACTATCACATCCATTGCTGCTCAATCTGGATTCACCGGCACAGCCGCAACGCTTGATACTGCGACGGTTGCTAACACCGGCGGTATTTTCACGACTTCACCGTGTTCAGGCAGCGTGACCTATCGCCAGAACTGTATCTTAGTCACTAGAAGTGGCGCTACTAACTTCAGTGGTATGCCGGCATTGAATCTAGCATTTGGCCAGACCGGCGGCGGCAACACTGACTGGATTAAGAACCCGACCGCTGTCGGCACCTTCTATGTCCGTATCACAGCCTTCTCCGACGCTACGTACACTACTGTCGTCGACGAAGCCGCCGTCGCTGCATCGATCACTACAGGTATCGACATCACCGCCAAGGTTCAGGAAAAACTGAACTTCAGCGTCGCTGCAGCTAAGAATCAGAACCCAGGTACCAGCTGTGCCCCACTGACGGGTCCTGGGGCAATCAGCCTCGGTTCCGGCGGCGTATTGGACACGTCAACTGCGTATGACGAACACTCTTACTGGCGCCTCAGCACCAATGCCGCCAACGGCACTTCGGTACTGTACTCCGGTGATACGCTCAAGACTGCATCCGGCACCAACTCGATCTCCGCAGTCAGCTCAGCCGGCGCGATCAGTGCCCCTGGTACGTCACAGTTCGGCCTCGGCCTCGACTCGGCTGATACCGCCCAGTTCGGACACAGCCTGACCAACATGACTGCCACCTCACCATACGGTGCGGCCAACGGAGCGATCAACGGCACATTCATCGCATCCTTCGCCTTCAATGTGGCCAGTATGACGACGCCGGTTGAGATCGCCAGCGCCGCCCAGGGTACGACCGTTTCCTGCGACACCGGCTCAGTCCGCTACTTGGCGAACGTCAGCCCGGTTACCAAGCCAGGTGTCTACAAGACGACGATCAACTACATCGCGACTCCTACTTTCTAAGACCGTTTGAGGCTACGATCTTGGGACGCCCCTCCTCGTGAGGGGCGTTTTTCTTTGGCCGGGCGAAATGCTTATTCTAAAATCAGCCGATCATTGCTACAATAGTGGCTGACGTTAGTTTTGTAATCATAAGAGGGAAGTATGCAGAGTCTGAGACGCAATATCGGGATCGTCGTAGCATTATGTGTTTTAACCGTGACATCACTCGGCGTGTCAACGCCTGCCGGTGCCGCATCGAACAGCCTGGGCGTGAACCCGCGCCGTGACTATACGGTCAAGTCGGGGGACAAGCTGAGCGATACGCTGTATGTGACCAACCTCAGCAAGACCGATGCCCTCAACATCGACATACAGCTGATAGACTTCAGTGCCCAGGATGAGACCGGTTCGCCGAAGCTGCTGCTGGCCCAGACTGAGCCGACCCGCTGGTCGCTCAAACCGTATCTGACCATCGCCAAGAATGTGAAGATCGATGCCGGTAAGTCGGCTGAGATCCCATTCACCATCGCCATCCCGGCAAGTGTCGGTGCCGGTAGCTACTACGGTGCGATCAAGTACTCTGCCAATGGCGAAAACGGGAACAACAACAATGTCAGCCTGACTAGCTCCAGCGCCACCCTCGTCTTCGTCCGTGTCCCGGGCGAAGCTAATGACGCGTTACGCCTCAAGGAATTTGGTGCCTTCACGCCTGACCGTACAGGCAAGGGCGGTGACTTTGGCAAGCTCTACATGGGCGCACCGCCGAAATACCTGGCCTACCGCCTGACCAACACCGGTAATGTCGCCGAGCAGCCGGGCGGCAGCGTCGAACTGAAGAACGTATTCGGCAAGCAGGTCAAGGTATTCGAAAAGGCCAATCCCAACAACAGTACCGTCCTGATCGACCAGACCCGCCGTATCGACCTCTGCTTCAACGAGGAGAAGACCAAACGCAACGACCCGGCATCCGGCCGCGAGATCGAAGAGTCGAAGTGTAACGACTCAGGGCTGGCGCCCGGCCGTTACACCGCCAAGCTGGCCGTGCTCTACGGTGACAGCAATAACGGCAGCTCATCGCATGAGCTTGGCTCGGTCATCAGCTTCTGGTATCTGCCGGTATGGTTCCTGGTCGTCCTGGCGCTCGGCGTATTATTGCTGGCGGCTATCGTCTGGGCACTCATCCGCAAGCTGTCTGGCAAAGGCAGGGGTGGCTACCGCTCTGGTGCACGTCGGTAACGTTGTAAATGCTTTGATAAATTACACAACATATAGTGCCTTGAAAAGCACTAGCAGTCAAGGTATATAGTGCCAAGTCGAGGTGGATAATCGACTTGGCACTTTTTAAATATACGGCTGGTACCCGTTATCCTGTAAGCACTTGAAGTTCATGACAGCCTGGAGTTGTAGGTAGAAGTACCAACATCGCTCCAAAGCGTAGAAGCCTTACAGGGCACCTACTCTCCAGACTGGTGTGAACTTCTTTTTTTGTTTTAGAGTCTGACTACGTGGCTTTTCTAGTTACGGCACAATGTGGGAAGAAATCAATAGCAAAGAAATGTTACACCTGGCGCGGGCAGCCGTGTCGATATGTCCGTGTAAGATACCCAAGGAGGTGCGAATGGCCTATAATGGCATATCCGCGAAACCTACTTAAAGAAAAAACGCTCATCCCTATCAAGTTCGAGCGTTAGTTCTGTAAATAATCTGAGCCGTTTACTAGATAAGCGGCTCTTTTTAATGCCCTGTGAGGCGACACTAACAATAGCAGCTTATATTCGTGTAGTCAATACTATTTCGTAGTAAGATTTACAGTCATATATACCCCCTTATATATGCAGTGATAATATTTTGAGTATATACATAGTCTAAGCATAAGTAAAATGCTTATATTTTTATTTAATATTATGCCAGGCTGAAAGTATGAACATCGCTGCATTAAAATGAAATGCCCTCAAAAGGTTGTATTGAGGGCATCCAATCATTTTATTAGAGTGAACAAGGCTCTGAGCCAGAATTTACAACAAAAGTATCGGCTGCATTATTTGTGTCTCCTGATACTAATCCCGAGTCAGCGCTAACAAATGAGATGAAAGCGCCATCAGGGCTTATTTCAAAGGCGGTATTGTCCATATTAGTCTGAGTGGTAGAATTCCGCATTGAAACTCTTTCTGTGACACCTAGTTCTCTATCGCGAAGATAAACATCTTGTTTTAGATTCGTATCTCCTGCATCCAAAGCGGTACTATCATTATGAGTAAATGTAACCTAGCGCCCATCTCCACTTAGACTGAGCGAGCTGCCATGACCACCGTCTGTGCCCGTAGTTGATTGAGTGATTACTTCCATGTCCCCACTATTCACGCTGTATGCGAATGCACCACCATTAGTGGTGGCATAATTTGGAACAAGATTAGTAGCCCATGAAGGGAAGACTATCGTACTTCCATCACACGAAACGTTAGTTGCGCCATCAGAGTCTCCGTCCGCATTCATCGTTATATTTTTCATATAGTTACCCCCGATTCGGTCTATTACAATGATATCCCGCTTTCCGTTGATGTCACCAGTTACTAAATTTGTGGAATACGTTACAAAAGAAATTACTGATCCATCACAGCTCATAGAAGGGGCGTAGCTGTAGTTATTGGCCTCTACTCCCGTGGGTGTTACATTAATTCTGACCGTTGTGTTGTTTTTTCGATCTCTTACAAATATGTCACTAGTACTATTTGTGTCATTTGATACTAAGTTGCTTGCTTGAGATTCGAAAACTATGAATCTTCCATCTCTACTTATACTAAACTTGCCATAGCCACTATGATGATTTCCTTTTACTCCGGCACTTGATACGCTAATGAGTTCAGTGGTTTGATTCACGCGATCTCGCAAAAAAGATCTCCATTTCCAGAATTGTCGTTAGCAATTAGGTTGGTTGCACCCGTAGAGAATAGGACATATCTACCATCAAAACTTATTTTCTAATCGGCCGAGTCTCTGTTAGATTGACCGCCGGAATTAGAAACACTAACCCGTTCGATCGCTCCCGTGCTACGATCTTTTACAAACACATCGTTTAGGCCGTTAGTATCATTTGGAGCCAAATTGGATGCTGCACTAGCAAAGGCTATATATCTACCATCTTTACTCATTGACGTACCTACTGAGCTAGGGTAGGACCAATTATTTCCCTCATTACCGTTGCTGTCGAGGCTTACCCGGGTCCCTGTATACGGCACGGTCGCTTCAGCGGCACTATTACCTAATGGTGATATTATGCCAGCAATTGCCAATACTAGACATGATGCAACTATTTTAATAGGGTTCTTTCTAAAATTCATGAGCACTCATTAAATTGTTTATGTTTTTATTAAAGCATGACTAGATTGGGCTTTGCTGACTTTTATACCAGAATAATTATCACAAGCGGAAAAGCATAGAAACTACTTGTATATTCCAAAGAGCTTATGGTACACTCAGTTTGTAACTAAAAAATCCAAACTAATACAAACAAATATTAAGGAGAAAGCATGACTTTCAGAAGTAAAGTAAGGCGCACGGGCTACTTCCTGGTGGTCGCTGTCTTTGCTTTAGCGATGTACTCGGCCGTGCGGCCGGAGCCGGCACAAGCTTACGGGCTGCTTAGCACCCGCTACATCAGGATGAGTAGCTCCGCGAACGGTGCGACCAACACTGCATATGCTGTCGGTTTTTCGACAGTGACTGCTGGACAGACGATTGGGTCAGTAGTCATAAAATTCTGTGCTAACAACCCGATCATGGGTGACGCCTGTACGCCACCGACCGGATTTCTCACAAACAAAGCTTCGTTGACTATGAACAGTCTGGCAGGTCCTGTCACAGGACTCTCACTGAACGTGGCGCAGAGTACAGGTGACAACATGCTTGTGTTCACGAGAGCCACACAACAGACGAACGTTACGAACGGTGCTGTTAGTTTCGTGCTAGGAAACGGCACAACCAACGGTCTTACGAATCCGACTAACTCAAACACGACTTTCTACGCTCGTATCATGATTTTTTCTCAAACAACGCCTGATACAACTCAGGCCAAAGAAAATGCTACTACTGCCAACGGTGGACCTACTGATGCTGGTGGTACTGCTATGAGTACTGCAAACGTCCTGAACGTCACCGCTAAAGTCCAGGAAACACTCATATTCTGTGTTTACACTGGTGCTAACTGCGCCGCTGGCGGTACGGCTGTAGCGCTTGGCGACGGTAACGGTGTACTGTCCGATACGACAGTGACATACACAAACACCGCCAACTTCGACCTGGCTAGCAACGCCCTTGGCGGTGTCGCCGTCAAACTGAAGGGCGACACGCTGACATCAGGTGCTTTCACTATTACGCCTCACGGTAGCAGTGGCCCATCTAACTATAACTGCGTTGCTGACTCCGCGGCTACCAACGTCGAACAGTTTGGCATCCGTGTCAGCGCCCTTGGTGCAGGCCAGACAAACCCGACGGGTGCCAACCAGTTGCGTGATAACTACGGCTGTCTTGCTGGTAACCATAAGTTTGAGTTGGCGGAAATTAACACAGTCTACGGCCAGGACATCGTCCACACGCCTGGTGCGACTGACAGGTCGTCCAGCCAGATCGAACTTGCTGCCAAAGCCGCCGGTACGACTGAGGCCGGTATCTACACGACGACTCTGCAGCTCATTGCTACAGCTACCTACTAACCGCCTGGACGTATCCATGGCAGGCGGTAATAATGACTAAGATGACGGATTAGTATACAGTCATGAAGCATATGCGGGACTTACTCCAATTCAGACCGTCGCCAGTGAAACTCGGCGCCGGTATCCTGCTGTTTGTCGCCGTGCTCGCGGTGCCTTTTATTATCTTCACGGATGCCAGTGCCGTACAGCTCGGCTTCCGTTCATTGCAGCTGTCCGACGGCACCAACGGTGTCGGCGGTGTCACGTATAAATTCGGCTTCAACGTCAATACCAGCGCGCCTATCGGCTCCATACGTTACGAAGTGTGCTCCAATTACCAGTATGAGCCGGGAGACCCGTGTACGGCGCCGACAGGCTTTGATGCATCGGCGGCGACGCTGTCTGATCAGACCGGCGTCACTGATTTCTCGCTCCACGGCGACTCGACGGGTAATGTCCTGATCATCGCGCGCCCCGCCGCGGTGAATGCTGCTCCGCAGCCGCTGACGTACAGCTTCTCGAATATCCAAAACCCCGACGATGTCGGCAGTAACTTCGTGCGGATATCGACGTATGCCAGCCTCGATGGTACGGGTGCCGAGATAGACTTCGGCGTCGTCGTCTTCGCGACGAACATCGGTGTCAGCATCACGACTGAGGTACCGCCGTACCTGCTGTTCTGCACCGGCATCACGATAGACGGCTATAACTGCGGCACGGCAGAGGGTAGCTTCATCAATTTCGGGGAACTCTCCAGCAAGGCGACCCGCAGCGCAACTTCTCAGATGCTGGCCAGTACTAATGCGCCGTATGGCTACAGTGTCACCCTTGCCGGGGCGACCATGACGGCCGGTACGAATGTCATCCCGGCTATGACTGGCGGCAGTTCCGCTGTCGGTACCAGCCAGTTCGGTATCAATGGCCGCAGTAACGGCAGTCCGGGTGTCGGTCGCGAGCCGGACGGCCCGGGACTGACGATGCCGACCGCTGCGTACAACACACCCAATAACTTCCGGTTTGCCAGCGGTGACATCATCGCCAGCAGCAATACGACCGATGACTACCGGAAGATGACCGTCAGTTATATCGTCAATGTCTCAGGAAATCAGCCGGCCGGCCGGTATGTGGCCACAGTCTCCTACATTTGCTTGGCAAACTTCTAGTGGTTTGATACTATACCTACTAGAAGGATAAGCACGAGGGGAATATGATCTACGTACGGAGCTTTCTGGCTATTGCTATAGTCGGGCTTGTACTGCTTGCTGGGGGCGTATCGCCGGTATCCGCACAGGGTGCCGCAAAGAAGCCGGAAGCAGGGAATGGGCTGAAAATCGCACCGGTGCGCACCGATCTCACCATTGAGAAAGGTACGAACCGCACGGTCGTCATGACCGTAGAGAACATCACCAGCACGGCCGTGACGGTCCGTGGGGTTACGAATGACTTCGTTCCGAGCACCGACGAGAGCGGTGAGCCCCGTATCATATTGGATGAGAAACAAAGTGCCCCGGGCAACAGCTTCAAATCGCTGGTGACCCCTATCGTGGGCATGACCTTGCAGCCGAATGAGCGCCGCGAGGTCCGTATCGCACTGAACATCCCGGCCACCGCCGCCAGCGGCGGGTATTATGGTGCCATCAGGTTCGCGCCCGGGACGGGCGATAACGATAAGAACGTCGCCCTGACGGCCAGTGTCGGCTCGATATTCCTCATACGGGTGCCTGGCGCCATCACTGAGAAGCTGAGCGTCGAATCGTTCGCGGTGGCACATGACGGCCAGACCAGCTCACTCTTCAACGGCGGACCGCTGACTGTCGTCACACGGTTCCGTAACTTCGGCAATATCCATGTCCAGCCGTTCGGTAAGATCTATGTCAAGAATACCGCCGGCAAGACCATCCAGGACATGGAGATCAACAATGTCCAGCCGCGAGGCAGCGTACTGCCGGCAAGTATCCGTAAGTTTGAGAATCCGATCAAGGAACAGAAGTTGTTCGGCCGTTATACCATCGAAGGTAACTTCGGCTATGGCAGTAACGGCGACCTGTTGCTGGCCAAGAAGACCGTATACGTCGTCCCGTACAAGCTCATCGGTGGCATCATCCTGGTGCTGGCGTTCCTGATATTCGGCCTGCCGAAATTGATCCGTAAATACAACGAGAACATCATCAACAAAGCTGCCAAAGCCAAGAAACGGAAGCGGTAAGGGTTATGACCTAACGCACTTACCGCTGAATATCCAAAGAGGCCTATGCCTCATAAAAACAATCCTAAAATATGAAAATCATACAAAAATATCTGGAATCTGCGAAGCTGCTACTGATGGCGGCTTTGCTGTTCGTCGCATTGCTGTCCAGCTGGCTGCCGGGCATTGCTTCTGCGTACGGTACCCTGAACCAGCGCTCTATCCAACTGAGCAGTACTGCTAATGGTGCCAATAATACTTCCTATAATGTGAGTTTCACTACCACCACGAATAACCAGACCATCGGTTCTGTCGTCATCAAGTTCTGTGCCAACACCCCGATCATCGGGGATGGCTGCTCGGCACCGAACGGTTTCGACACTAATTATTCCACGCTCAGCCTGGCGACGACCGGAAATATCACCGGCCTGTCAATCGCGACGGGCGCGGGAGCCAGCAACACGAATACGGTCGTCCTGACACGGACCGCCGCAGCGGTCGCCAACGGCGCCGTCACCCTTACGCTCGGCAACGGCGTCACCAACGGCCTGACCAACCCGACGACCTCCAACCAGACGTTCTATGCCCGTATCATGACATTCGCGTCCGAGACGCCGAGCCTGCTGGCTGCTAATGAGACCGCATTGTCTATCGATGCCGGCGGTATCGCCATGAGTACCGCTAACCAGCTGAATGTTACCGCCAAGGTCCAGGAAGCCCTGACATTCTGTGTCTACACCGACGTGGACTGCGCTACCGGCGGGACGGGCGTGACACTCGGTGATATCAACGGCGTGCTCGAAAGCACGACCACGACCTACACCTCGACAGCGAAGTTCGACATATCCAGCAATGCTGTCGCCGGAGTGGCGGTCCGGCTGAAAGGCGATACCCTCAAATCAGGTACCTTCAATATCGCACCGTACGGCGCGACCTGCACGGCCGACTCCACCTCGTCAGGTACGGAGCAGTTCGGTATCCGCATGAGTGTCCTGGGGACCGGAATGACCGCGACCGCCCCGTACAACTGTGGTGCTGGACTGCATGCCTTCGACCAGACCGAAACGACCGCCCTGTATGGTCATGAGATCGGCCAGACCCTCGGTGCGACCGACGTCGCAACCAGTACTATCGAATTCGCTGCCAAGTCCGCCAATACCTCTGAGGCCGGTGTCTACACCACTGCATTAACTCTGATAGCGACGGCGAAATACTGATGCTGCGCAATATTGTGAAACTTGAGTCCGGACGTCATATCGGTTATGGTATACATGAGATGAACCACTCTTCGCCCTGGGTACGTAAGCGCTGGATAACCGGTATCATGATACTGCTGCTCACACTGTGCCTGCTGTTCGGCACGACCCAGACGGCCCACGCAGCCGCTCCACTGCCGCCGAACCCCCAGTCCGGCTCGGTCGGTCTGGAAGGCACGATCTCCTCGCCGCCACCCACCCGCGGCGCGACCATCACGACTCCGGTGACCGGCCGGACCTTCAACCAGCTACCCGTCACCGTCAACGGTCTCTGCCCGCAGGGCGTCATGGTCAAGATATTCTCCAACAATATCTTCGTCGGCTCCGTAAAATGTGACAACGGCAGTTACAGCCTGCAGGTCGACCTGTTCAGCGGAAGTAACGAACTGATCGCCCGGGTCTTCGACGACCTTGACCAGGCCGGGCCCGATTCGAACATTGTGACGGTGACCTTCGCCGAGCCGGCAGTCGGCGGCTTCGAAAGCCGAGTCAGTCTGACCAGCCCGTTTGCCAAAAAAGGTGCCAACCCCGGCGAGACGCTGAGCTGGCCGATCGTAATCAGCGGTGGTATCGGCCCGTATGCCCTCAGTGTCGACTGGGGTGATGGCAAGCCGGTGACCCTCAAGAGCCTGCAATTCAGCGGTACGGTCAATGTCGACCACATCTATGACGCTGCCGGTATCTACCGCGTCATCGTCAAAGTCACTGACTCCAAAGGCTCGACCGCCTATCTACAGCTGATCGGCGTCGGCAACGGTTCGGTCGGAGCCAACGGTACCGCCACCAAGGACGGCAAGGCAAATATTGTGACCGTCACCCAGACGAAGTACTCGATCATCCCGTCGCTCATCGCCATCCCGCTCATCCTGTCGACATTCTGGCTCGGCCGCAAATATGAGCTGCAGGTCCTGCGCAAACGCATCGAAGCCAGTACTTCGAACGATTACAACTAGAATTTGATATAATAGAGATAATATGTCAGAGAATACAGGTATGAAGGTCTATGTCGGCATGTCCGGCGGCGTTGATTCGTCAGTTACGGCCGCCCTGCTGCAAGAGCGGGGGTATGACGTCACCGGCGTCTATATGAAGAATTGGAGCCAGGACCTGCCGGGTATGGCATGCCCTTGGAAGGAGGATTACCAGGATGCCAAGCGCGTTGCGGTCCAGCTCGGTATCGACTTTAAGATGTATGATTTCGAGCAGGAATACCGCTCCCGGGTCGTCGACTATATGCTGGAGGGCTTCAAGGCCGGCATCACGCCGAATCCCGACGTCATGTGCAACCAGGAGGTGAAGTTCAAGCTGTTCCTGGAGACGGCCCTGGCAGAGGGAGCGGATATGATCGCCACTGGGCATTACGCGCGGGTTACGGCAGCTCCTGGACAGGGTGGAGCATTGCTGACCGGCATCGATGGCAATAAGGACCAGTCGTACTTCCTGTACCGCGTGAAGGCTGAGGCGCTTGGCCGCAGCCTGATGCCGATCGGGGAGTATGAGAAGCCGGCTGTCCGCGAGCTAGCCCGCACCTACGGTCTGGCGACCGCCGAGAAGAAAGACAGCCAGGGCATCTGCTTCGTCGGCAAAGTCGGAATCCGGGAGTTTCTGGAGCAATTCGTGACGGCCGAGCCCGGTGCTATCATCGACCGTAACGGTAAGCAGATCGGCCGGCACGACGGCGCGCTGTTCTATACGATCGGGCAGCGCCACGGCCTTGATGTCGGCGGTGGGCTGCCATATTACGTCATCGGTAAGGATATGGATCGCAATGAAGTCTTCGTCACGACTGACCTCGACGACCCTGGCTTGTGGAAGCAGCAACTGGAACTTACCAGCCTGCATTGGATCAACGAAGCGCCCATTGACGGCGCCGAATATTTCGTCCGGACCCGCTACCGGGCGCCGCTCGTGAAATGTTCTGTGAAATACGCTATGAAAGGAATTGTTGCACGGCCTCAGGCTGATGGAATGAGCCTAAATTTAGCCGAACCGGTGCGGGCGGTTACGCCGGGCCAATCGGCCGTGCTGTATGAACCGGCCGGTGAAGATGACGGGTCATTCCGTGTCGTTGGTGGCGGTATCGTGATCTGAAGCTTTCACGCGGCGCTGAGCCCGACGTAGCACATAACAGGCATCTCCATCGCATAGGATACTGGCAATCGCTATCTGTGTCTCGACTTTTCGCCTCGATGCTTTTTGGATACAATTCGCGATGACATGCAAATCTGACGCTACAGCTTGCAGGTTGAATTCATAAGGCAGGTCGCTGATCTCAATCAGGCCGCTCAGGACTGGTGCGCGGTATTGCCGCAGCATCTCAACGATCTCATAATACTGGTCAGAATCAGTAGCTGGCCGCTCGGTCAGCCGCTGTAACGGGACACACCCGACGCATTGTTCTGGAATTTCAAACTCGTTGATTTTCATATGGATGAACGCGGCACATGTCACTGAAAAGCATAAAAAGGGGTTGTGTAACGAAAAGCTCGACGGCGAAGATGGGTGTGCTGGTCTGCCGGGGCAGAGTAGTGGCGACAGAAAGTCTGATACTGCACGGTTGCGGTCCTGGGGGTTGAGTGCTTGATGCCGGAAGGTAGCTGTACAGGGCAGGCACGGCCGGGGTTGAGGTAGGTGGTCCCGAAGGAACAACTTCCGACTCCCGGCCGTGCCGCGTCTGTGGTGTCCCGAAGGACGGTGCCTAGCCGGCGTTGTACACCTGAGCAATGTTGATGGCCAGCAGGATGAAGGTTGTGAGCCCGAGTCCTGTGATGAATCCACCAACGCCCTTCTGGACTGACCAGATGATGGCGCCGACAACGATCGCGATGACGGTCCAGAGGGCGTCGACTCCGCTGAAGAGGTCTCCCAGGGAGTTGATGCCCGAACTCGGTCCCAGTAGCGCTTGGTTGCTCAGATCGCGGCCGGAGGCACTTTTCGGTGAGCCGAAGGTATTGGCAGCCAGCCAGCCCAGCCAGAACGCACCCAGTGTCGAGAAGAACGCCGCGACCCTGACCAGGACGTTCTTCGAACCGAAGAAGGTCAGCAAACCCCCGAGGGCTGCGAAAACGATCGCAGTCGCAAGGCGGCCACGGCTGTCGGGAGCGCGCTCTACGATCCCCGAGAAGAATCCGTCCGGCAACGCCATCGGGACCAGCAGGGGGGTCACGTCCATGGTGACCAGGTTGAGAACCCACATGTGTTACTCCGTTTCTATGCGTCGGCGGGCAGGATGTCTGCTCGTCGTGGAGATGTGGCCGTGCAATATGTTCTGTGAAAGGACTAACTGGAAACGTGAGGTTTCCCCGTTTCAACGGAACTTTTCGTTACAAACTCACAGTAACACTTTTGCGTCAAACGTGCCATAACGCGTAAATAATACAACACAAACTATGTGCCGTTGCATATTATCTGTACGAGCGAACTTTGAAGAACACTACAACGACGACGATCAGCCAAACCGGTATTAATGGGTTGTCGATCAGGCCGATGCCAGGGATCAGGTCGTCGAGTATGGTGATCGGCCCGAGTCCGAAGACCCATTTGAGCACTGAGCTGGCATGATGGTCTCGGATGAAAGCCATGAAGGCTTCCGGCCAGCTCCGTCTTGCGCCGGTGGAGTCAGGAGTGTTGTGGGCGCTTGTCTGTGTCTGCATGCACACATCGTACCACCGGACAGGACTGTTACAGGTAGAAATTAGTACTTCAGATAGCCCGCCTCTGTTACAATTAACCCCATGAATGCACAGGAAATCCGCCAAGCCTATCTGAACTTCTTCCTCAAACGCGGGCACGCCGTCATCCCGCGGGCATTGCTGGTGCCGTACAATGATCCGACCACATTGTTCACCGGTTCCGGCATGCAGCCGCTCCTGCCGTATCTGTTGGGAGAGTCGCATCCCGAGGGTATCCGCCTGACAGACAGCCAGACCTGCCTGCGCGCCCAGGACATAGAGGAAGTCGGCGACAACCGACACACGACGTTCTTTGAGATGCTCGGCAACTGGTCGCTCGGTGATTACTTCAAGGCGGAGCAACTGCCGTGGTTCTTCGAATTCCTCGTGGATGTCGTTGGTCTTGACCCTAAAAAGTTATTTGTCACCTGCTTCCAGGGTGACGAAGCCAACAACATCCCCAAGGACACCGAAGCTGCCGCCATCTGGAAGCAGCTGTTCGACCAGAAAGGTATCCATGCACTCGAAGTCGAGGTCGGTTCGGAAGCCGACGGTTATAATATCGGTGTGCCTGCTGGTGGCCGGATATTCTTCTATGACGCCAGCAAGAACTGGTGGTGCCGCGGCGGAAAGATCGGCGACATGCCGGTCGGTGAGCCGGGTGGACCGGACAGCGAGGTCTTTTATGAATTCGACTTTATCGAGCACGACACGAAGTGGGGCCCGAAGTGCCACCCGAACTGCGACTGCGGCCGCTTCATGGAGATCGGCAACAGCGTCTTCATGGAATATGTCCGCACCGCCAGCGGGTTCGATAAGCTTCCCAAGCAGAATGTCGACTTCGGCGGCGGCTTAGAGCGCATCGCTGCTGCCCAGCTGAACTCACCCGATGTTTTCAAGATCAGTATCCTACAGCCGATCATCGCCAAACTCGAAGCTATCTCTGGCAAGACATATGACAGCCATACCGAGAGTATGCGGGTCATTGCCGACCACTTGCGGGCAGCGACGTTCCTGGCGGTCGACGGTGTCGCGCCATCGAACAAGGAGCAGGGTTATGTCATGCGCCGGCTGCTGCGCCGGGCCATCCGTTTCGCCTTCGAACTGGGCATCGAGCAGAATTTTCTAGAGCAGGTCGTCCCAGTCATCGCCGACCTGTACGAAGACGACTATCCAGAGGTAGCGGCCCAGCGCAACAAGGTAATCGAAGTACTGGTAAAGGAAGAAAAGGTGTTCCGGCAGACGCTCCGCAAAGGCTTGAAGGAACTCGGCAAATTCGCGGCTGACGGTCTGACCGGCACCGAACTGTTCACGTTATATGACACATATGGCTTCCCGGTCGAACTATCCACCGAAGAAGCATTCAGGCAGGATATCAAGCTGTCCGACTCATGGCGCGAGGAATTCGACGCCAAGATGGCCGAGCAGCGCAACCGCAGCCAGACTGCCGCCAAAGGCACCTTCAAGGGTGGGCTCGGCGGGCAGACAGACCAGCACAAGAAGTATCACACCGCCACGCATCTGATGTACCAGAGCTTGCGCACCGTGCTCGGGGACCACGTCGTACAGCACGGCAGCAACATCACCGAGGAGCGCCTGCGTTTCGATTTCAGCCATACCGAGAAGGTCACGCCTGAACAGCTTAAGCAGGTCGAGGATATGGTCAACGAACAGATCGAGGCCGATCTGAAGGTCAGCTTCGCCGAATACCCGACCAAGGTGGCCCGCGAGGAGATGGGCGCGCTCGGCCAGTTCGGTGATCGCTACGGTGATACCGTCAAAGTGTATAAGATGATCGCCGACGGTGCCGACAAGCCGTTCAGCTTCGAGATCTGCGGCGGCCCGCATGTCGACCACACCGGCCAGCTGGCTGAACCCGATGATGCAGGCGGCGCCAAGAAGCGCTTCAGGATCACCAAGGAAGAATCCAGCTCAGCCGGCATCCGGCGCATCAAAGCCGTCTTGCAATAACCCGTTTTATGGTAGCCCGTTTTCGTCCTGTCGTACCTGCTAGGGCACAGAGGACTCGTCAGCACGACTCAAATTCGTGTAACGGGTGTGAAGTGTGGAAAGCGAGGCGGGCAGGATAGTGGTTTATGAAGACTGGCTCCATGGTATATATCCGGCGCACAGGCACGTCACACTTCGGTTATAGGAAACATACGGTAAGGTGGGGGAAGTCCGGGCAGTCTGCCGTTGGCTGTGATCCTAGGCGGATCCAGTGATTCCGACGGCAGACTACCGGAAGGGCTAGCCGGACTCGGCCGCTCCCTGGCTGCAGAGCTCCTTGATGTCCGCCTTGTCGGTCGGTGGTTCGGAGTAGCTGTCGCCGTGCTCACTGACCAGGTTCAGCGGATCGTCGTAGCCGACCCGCATCTCGGTGGGCCAGTCGCATCCCTTGATCTTGACGTGGGTGAAGGTCGCGTCGGCAGTACCCATGACCTCTGGCGCCTTGACGACATCGAAGCCCTGCTTCTTGAGACGCTTGGCCAGATCCCTGGATACGCCATCCGGACAGGTCTTCCAGTTGTTCTGGAAGTCTTTCGGAGGCTTGAGCTCGATCCCTTCATCGAGGATGACGCCTGGCGGATCTCCCGGGTCGACAGCTCGCGTGACTTGTCCGCAGCCGTTGAACTTGAAGTCCGCTTCTGCACCAGACGCCGAAACATCGAGCAGACGGACCTTGCCGACGATGGGCCAGCCCTGCTTCTTGAGGTCGGCAGTGATCTCGGCCGCCCACTTGGCGTCGTCCTTGACGTCGTCGTCGGTCGCTGTCTCATCGGCCTGGCCGGAAGCTGTAGTTGCTGCTGCAGTCGGGGCCGGTTGGTCGGGGCCTGGCTGGCCGCCGCCGCAGGCACTCAGGACGAGTGCGAGCAATGTTCCGGTAAGCCCGAGGGCATACCGTCTGGGTGTCGTGATGGTCACGACAATCACCTCCTTGGTGTAGTTTCCCGCATTTATAATACATAGATTAGGACAAAACACAAAAATAGTACCAGACAAATTATTTAGCAATGTGATAAATATGCTGTAAAAAATCTAACATAAGCATTGTCATGTTGCCTCAACGGGTGTTAACTAGATACATAAGACAAGAGGGAAGGCGAGCGTGAGCAGACAGTAACAACTTGCAAATACGATATAAATATGTTAATATAATATCGATACATGCAACAGTGTACCGATCCAATGAAAAGGGCACCATCATCATGGAACTGAACAGATTAGGCATACCACTCTTCGCCGTAGAGGCATTGACTCCGGCACAAGCGAACAGTCTGACCGGCACTGAGGCTGAGCGCCATGCGGTCATAGCGCAGGAGCATCAACGCCGTATTGAAGCGGTCCGTAATAATATATTCAGCGTGAGCGATTCACTGCCTCCGCTCTCTGCCGTACTCCTATGCAAAGAAATCCCGCCAACGATGCTGGCGATGGTGCTTGACGACCTGGATATGCAGAAACAGTATCCTACGGCTGCCTAAGTCTACTGGACGTAACCGTTCATTCCGGTTACAGTTATTGTAGCTATGTTTACGAAACTTACTTTGGGGCCGGCTATGTTACTGACGGGCCTGTTCATGTCATTCGCGGCCGTACCGGCCGGGACTAATTACAAGCTGGAAAGCTACGGCGTCGGGTCGGGCGGTACCGCTAACTCTACCTCGTCTGCCTACGCCATGGAGGCGATCAGTGGAGAGACGAGCGGGACGCAGATGTCCGGCACGCTGTACAATGCAGGTACCGGCCTGGTCCCGACGCAACTGGCCAACGTCCCGGCTGCACCGACGCTGACGAATCCCAACAATTATTACAACAAACTGAAACTGGTCATCGACAACGGCGGCAATGCCACTGACGCCACGTTCGCCGTCGCTATCAGCACTGACAACTTCACGACGACGCAGTATGTCCAGAGCGACCTGACGGTCGGGCCGGCGCTCGGAATTGAGGATTATCAGACATATGCCCTGTGGGGAGGCGTGAACGGCGTCAACCTGTCGGGGTTGACTGCCAACACGACTTATAAGGCCAAGGTACGGGCGATGCACGGCAAGTTCACCGAATCCGGATACGGCGCGGTGGCGACAGCGGCGACGGTGAATCCGTCGCTGACGTTCGACCTGGACATCGCATCGACCGACATCGAGTCGGCGGCGCCATATACCCTGGCTTTCAACGACCTGGCTCCCGGCTCGGTCGTCACCAGTCCGGACAGGATCTGGGTGGATTTTGATACCAACGGTGACTTCGGCGGAAACATCTTTATGTACGGCCAGCACGGCGGACTGCACAGTACTGCCGTGGCGTATACTATCGCTGCGCTGACCGGTGACCTGTCGGCAGTGGCGCAGGGATTCGGTGCCCAGAGTGTCTCGGCCAGCCAAGGTGCCGGCGGCCCGCTGAGCGTATCCAGCCCGTATGACGGTACGAACGATACGGTCGGCGTGACTGACGCAAACATCAGACGCATCTATTCGACCGGAGCTCCGATCACGGCAGGACGATCGTCGCTACGCTTGAAGGCCAAAGTGACGCCGACCGCCCCGGCCTCGAGTGATTATGCCGAGAAACTGACCGTCGTGGCGGCACCGAGCTTCTGATATGGCTAAGCAGGATACAGCACCGGTACCGAAGGCAGCTAAGCGCAGGAAGCGCAAGGGCCTGCGGCGGCTTATCACCGCTCTGGTCGTGCTGGGGATCCTGGGTGGCCTGGGCTACGCAGCGGCCCGGATGATGATGGGTCCGGCGGAAGGGATCATCGTGACGCCGATACCGGAACAGCGCATATCACAGGCCCCACAGGTAGAATTCGAGCAGTTCGAGGGCTCTCATATTACGTTCGCCTATCCGGATACGTACGAGATCCAGCCGCCGAACAAAGATAATGCCAACAGCCTGGAATCACACACGCTGATCGCCTCCGGGATGATGAACAAGATCCTGACCGTCGTCGTCACCAAACTGCCGTCTGGTAAGCTGGAAGATGATTCCTCGTACTACATGCGCACACTCAAACCGGAAATATACCAGATCAAGCCGTTGAACGTGAACGGCGAAAAGGTAATGGTGGCACTGAACGCCAAGGACAATCAGCAGACAGCCTTCTGGGTGCACAAATCAGCGGACGGCAGCAAGCTGCTGACGTTCACCATGAGCACGGTGTCTATCAATTCCGAAGCGACGGCCCGGGAATATCAGGCGATGCTTGAGTCGGTACGATGGCGATGATCGCCCGCTTGAATGGCATAAGCGGCATCACAATCCCATATTTGGAGTGTAAGTCTATGTTGACACGCCAGATAGGGCTTAGTACTATTGGTACAAGTTAGCATAACCACAAAGGTTGAGACAGCAGGATCATGCGGGGAAGAATTCACATCGGACAGAAGTTCGCGTTAGTCGTCGCTCTTGTCATGGCCACGAACGGGTTACTGCTTGGCAATGTTTCCGCCGCTGGTATGAGTAATACCTACGTCAGGCTTGACCGCATGAAAGCTACCACCGCATCTTCGGTGAGAGTCGTCTTTACGACCTCTGCCGTCACGGCGACCGAAGATAATGTCAAATTGAATTTCAACGGTGCTGACACGACGTCATGGACGACTACTGGAGGAAGTGTTGCTGCAGCTAATGCCCAGAGCATTTCGACGGCTACCTGCGCCACAGAGACCGGTGCGACGGCTTTGCCCGGTTCATTAACACCCACCGTTCTCAGCGGCACTATTACAGTAGCAATCAGCAACCTGGCGAACTCCACGGCATATTGTTTTGATATGACCGGCAGTGCAGTCGTTACGCCGAACGCCGGTGAGTATCACGCCATCCTGACGACCAACAACGGCGCTACAGAAGCCGACAAAGCTGTCGTTGCTCTGCGTGTCGTCTCCGAGGACCAGATCACCGTCACAGCCAATGTACCACCGACCTTCAACTTCCAGCTCGATGCCAACACCACGGCCTTCACAGCCGACCTGACGCCAGGTACCAAGCGCCGCACTACTCCACGGACATTCACGGTCAACACCAACGCCAAGACCGGCTGGGTCGCCTGGATGCGTAACTCCGACACCAACGGTCTGTATTCGACCGGCGTTGCCAAGAACATCGCCCCGACTACTCCCGGTACTGCTGTCGACGTCGACAGTGCGGCAACGACCGAGCAGTATGTCTGGGGTGTCACCGCGCTTTCCCAGGTGGGCGGCGTCGGTACGACCAGTGTCCCAGCCGCTTACGACGCGACTGGTGTATCGAATGACGGTAGTGGCGTCGACAACTCATACCGCCAGGTCGCATCCAATACCGGTACGACCGATACGGCTGTCGTCACCCTCGAAGCCAGCGCGACCATCGCCGGCATCACCCCGGCCGCATCTGATTATACCGACGTCGTCCAGGTCATCGGCGCCGGCCAGTTCTAGCCTTCAAGGGCTTTGATGACTGTCATGGCGCGCCGAGAATTATACATAAGCAGTATTGGCGTTATATAATGAGCACAGATGTATCACGTTAGAAAAATGGGGCTCTGGTCTGTAACGCTTGCTGTATTTCTTGGCGTCGTATTGATGCCGGCCCTGGCCAGTGCCCAGGCGAACACGACCCGGCCTCCGCTCAGCCTGACGACGTCGCCGATCCCGCTGAACGTCGTGACCAAGCCTGGCAAGACGATCACTGCCGACCTGCGCGTAAAAAACAATGGCACGACCCCTGAGAAACTCAAGATAGAACTGCTGAAGTTCGGTGCCAACGGCACGTCCGGCAACCCACAGCTGCAGGAGCGCGAACCGAAGGACACCTATTTTGATTGGGTGAGTTTCTCCGAGAATACGTTCACTGCCGAACCGAATGTCTGGAAGACGGTCAAGATGACGATAAAAGCGCCTCCGGAGGCGGCATTCGGCTACTACCTGGCGGTCCTGTTCTCGCGTGCTACCCCGGACAAACCGACCGGAGGCGCCAGCGCGGTGGAAGGTGGCGTCGCCAGCCTGGTACTGCTGGACGTCGATGCTCCCGGGGCCAAACGCGAAGCCAAGGTCGCCGCGCTGACAGCGGACCGTAAAGTCTATGAATTTTTGCCGGCCAACCTAGACATAAGACTGCGTAACTCCGGTAATACCCATGTTTCACCGACCGGAAGCATCTTCATCAAACGTGGCGAGAAGCAGATCGCGGTGCTTGAATTCAACACGCAGCGCGGAAATATCCTGCCGGGAACCAACCGCAGCTTTACCTCCGGCTGGAACGATGGCTTCCCGCATTATGAAGTCAAAACAGAAGGCACCAAGACAACGAAAGACCTGAAATGGAATTTCAGCGACCTGCAGAAGTTCCGGATGGGGCGCTACACCGCCACGTTGGTGGCCGTATATGATAACGGCCAGCGGGATGTCCCGATCGAGGCGACGGTCAGTTTCTGGGTCATTCCATGGCGTATCCTCGGCGTAGCACTGCTGATCCTGTTGCTGGTCGGTGCCGGCGTCTGGATGATAATCCGTAGTATCTGGAAGAATCTGCACCCGGGTGGTAGGGGCAAGAATAAGCGCGAGCGCAGCCGCAGACCTGGCAAGGATGATGACGACGAGAATGACGATAGCGACGATGTCTCCAGCATGGAAACCGTTAAGCAAGACCAAGGTGTACCGGCTGAACCTGAAGCAAAATCTGTAACAGAAGCCGGTCCGGATCTCGACCTGCAGTCTGCGCCGCCGGAACCGCCCGAGATAGTCAGATCCGCCAGACCGGCCGGCTCCAAAGCTGACAAAACGGACAAGCCTGCCAAGGCGTCGGCTGCTCCGGGAGCGCCGCCAGCGATTGCGGTACCGCGTACTGCCAAGACTGACGCTTCGACTCCGCAACCTAAGACTGCTCCAGAGCTCAAGGACTGATGAAGCGCAGGTTCCATCCCATAGTCTGCTGCCTGATGGTCCTGATGTTGCTGGCAGTCGCCGCACCGGCCCAAGCATCAGCTCAGGCCCAGATACCGGCCCAGGTCCAGGTTCCGGCCGACCAGCGTCCAGCCGCGCCGGGCGGAGGACGTCAGCCCGCGCCAGCCGTCGGTACCAGTAAACGCGGCGGCGTGACGATATCACCGGCCTTCCAGCAGGTGACGATGCCGGCCGACCAGCCGGAGAAGGTGTTTGAATTCTCAGTGACCAATAACGCCACGGTGCCGTATGAATTTGCCTTATCGGTGGTCGATTTCGGCAGTCTCGACGAGACCGGCGGCGTCCTGTTCGTCGGCAACGCTGAGAAACAGCTCAGCTACAAATACGCCCTGTCACAGTGGGTGACGCTCGGCAAGGACCGGGTTGTCGTCGAACCGAATGCCACCGAGAAGATCCCCGTTACTATCGAGAACAAGGAATCGCTGGCCCCGGGCGGACACTACGGTGCCGTCCTGGTGACGCCGACCGAGGTCGGGTCATCCGGCAGCCAGAAGGTGCAGATCGACCAGGTCGTTTCGTCGCTGCTCTTCGTCAAGAAGCAGGGCGGGGAAGTCTACAAACTCGGCCTCAGTGACTTCAGCGTCCGTCCGCATATCTTCCAGCTGCCTGATGAGGCGAAATTCCGCTTCCAGAACTCTGGCAACGTCCATGTGACGCCGCGCGGCATCGTGACGGTCAAGGACCCTCGCGGCACCATCGTCCGGCGCGGCATCATCAACCCTGACTCCGGCATCATCCTGCCAGAGAGTTTCCGCCAGCTGCGAGCCTCACTGACGGATACCGCGAAACCATTAGTGCCCGGACGCTACACGCTGTCCGTCGCTTACCGCTATGACGACACTGTCGCCTTCAAGACGGTCGAAAAACAGTTCCTGTATCTCAATCTTGGAACGATGCTGCTGCTGGCGATCCTGGCCGCCGCCGTGGTAGTCCTGGCTATCAGCCGTACGCTGCGCCGCCGGCTGGTGAAAGTAGTCCGCAGCCTGTTCCGCCAGCTCTGGACATTACCGTCCCGGATCACCCGCAAATAGCGCAAAAAACAGCGTAAGCGGATTGTTTGAAACCCTTGAAACTGTTATGCTTGTGGGTAGAACTACACGGTGTTAGATCATCGGAGTAGGGGTGTGAATTTTGGGGATGAGAAACATAACTTTTCATAGGGACCTGCAGGTGAGGCGGCGTGCTGCATATATGGTAGCAGTCTTCGTGCTGTCTGCCCTGATGCTGCTCGTTTCCCAGGTCATCACCCATACCTTTACCGGCCGGGCCGAGGCTGCTGTCGGCAACTACAAGACGATCAACTTCCAGGGCAAGGTGGTCAATACCAATGGTACTAACGTGCCCGACGCCAGCTATACCTTTAAATTCCGCATCTACACCGCCGCTTCGGGCGCCACGGCGACACCTTGTGCCACTACATGCGTCTGGGAAGAGACCAAGAGCCTGACCACCGTCAACGGCATCTTCCAGACCAACCTCGGTGACGCAACGACGCTGCCGGGCTCGGTCAACTTCAATACCGATTCGTTGTACATCGGCGTCGTATTCAACGGTGACACCGAGATGTCGCCGCGTGTCCGCCTGACCTCGGTACCATACGCTTTCAATGCTGATATGCTCGACGGGCTCGACAGCTCGGCCCTGGCGCAACTGTCACCATCCAGCCAGCAGACTGGGTCGCTGAACGTCAGCGGAAATATCACGACCGGCGGAACGCTCCAGGGGAATACCCTCGACGCTGCCACTTCCGGGGCACTGACGATAGGGTCGACCAACACGACCGGCATCACGATCGCCCGCAATACCACGGTATCATCCGGCCAGACGCTATCGCTGCAGGGCAACAACGCTCTGAGCCTCGGGTCAACGACCGCTGCCGGCGGCATCGTATTCCGTGACGGTACCGGCAATAACCGGACGGTGACACTGTCCGCTCCGGCCCTGAATGCCAGTTACGCCCTCAACCTACCGGGCAGCGCGCCGATTGCCGGGGCGCAGTGTCTGCAGACGGCCTCCGGGTCGACGACGAACCTGACTTTCTCGGCCTGCGGACCGGTCGGCACGTTCGTCACGCTGCAGGGTTCGACCCCTGGTACGCCTGACACCGGGAATATCAACATCAGCGGAGTCGGCATCGCCGCAAGCTTCAATGCCGGTTCGTTCGACCAGACGACGGCCACGGTACTGAACATCGGTACTTCGACGGCGACTTCCATCGTTCTCGGCAAGGTCGGCATCACGACCTCAGCCCCAGGCATCCTGACCGTCGGCACGACTTCCAACCCGAATAATTATCAGTTCTACGTCAGTGGTAGTACCGGTCTGGACGGCAACCTGACCTTCAGTGCCGGTTCCGCCCGTACCGTGCAGGTCGCCCAGGCGGGCAGCGGCGCCGGCAATAATCTTGAGCTGCGCGGTGGTGCGGCCGCCAGTGGCTCGGGAAGCAATGGTGGTAATGTCGTACTGACCGGAGGCGTCGGAGACGGCGCTGGCGGCCGCGGCGTCGTACTGCTGGATACGCCGGCCTTCTCGACGGTCACGAATGCCGATTGTTCCTCGAACTGTACGTTGGCTCAGACCAATATCGACAATAAGGCGGCCGTCATCGTCAATGCTACAGCCCTCAATGTGACCGTCACGATGCCCGATCCGACGTACCAGATCGCCGGCCGCCTGGTCTACGTCACGGCAGCCAATGGCTCGAATGACTTCACCTTGTCTATCAACGGCGGCGGCACCGGCAACCAGATCGCGATGCGCCAGAACACGTCGGCTACCATGGTCTGGAACGGTACCGACTGGACCGCGGCCGGCGCCAGCAGCTCGACCACCCTGCAGGCAGCTTATGACAACACGCTGGCAGCTGCCGGCGGCGCCGAGATCCTGCTGAACAACACCTCGTCGTCGAACGGACTGACGATCCGCAACAGCGCCAGCAACCCGATCATCGGCAGTGTCTTCGAGGTCCAGTCGTCGATCGGTACCAACCTGCTGTCGGTCAACAACAGCGCCATCGAATACGTCGCCAACGGTGGCGCCGAGACGACCGCGACCTTCAGTACCGACTGGGGCGCTGTCGGGCCGGGTACGGTCGACCGCCACACCAATCTGGCGAATGTCGCCACCGGGCAGGCCTCGGCTAGCGTCAACAGTGCGCCAGCACTAAATTCAGGTTTCCGTAACCGACTGACTGCCAACCTGGCGCCAAGCACTAAGTACCAGGTTTCGTTTACGGGCAAGATGAGCAGCGGTACCTTCAGCGGCCTCACTGTCAGCTATAGCCGCAACGGCGGCACTAACTTTGCTGACTGCGTATCATATAGTACCCAGGCTTTGACCACGACTGGCTGGTCCAAGGTAACCTGTACCTTCACGACTGATTCGACTCCCGCCACCAGCCCATACCTGTATGTCCGCCAGCCCGATACGACGGCCCGCAGCTACTATATCGATAACGTCAGCGTGACGCTGAGCACCATCAGCTCGACACCTCCGAACGTCCAGATCGGTGGCGGTATCTATGGTGGCCCGGCGACACTTTTCACGCTCGACCGTTCATCCAGTCCTCCGGTTGCGGCCGGCAATGACGTCTACTACGGTTCGATGTACTACGACACCACTAGCGGCCGCATCCAATGTTACCAGGCGAACGGCTGGGGTGCCTGTGGTTCGGCACCGGATACATTCATCAACCTTGTTCCAGAATACGGCGGCGCCGTCCTGAACGGTACCGGCATCGGCACGATGACAGCCGACTTCTGTTCCAACCAGAGCACCGTGCTGGCGATCAACACGTCGCTCTGCAGCACAGGGCAGGCGCTGAACTTCTACAAATGGACGTCGCCGCAGGCCACGCAGCAGACCTACAGCATATACATCTCGTACCAGCTCCCCGGCGGCTTCAAGCAGTTCCAAAGTGATTCGACGATTCAGCTGACCGCCCGAACTGACAATGTAACTAATGGCTCTGTCTCATATGAGCTATTCAGAAGCGAAGGTGGTCAGCTGACCCAATGTTATGATACGGTCAATAATATCAAAGAAACTCTGGTAACAACCACAGCGAACAGCTGGCAGACGCAGCAGATCAACGGCAATGAGCTTTCAACCTGTGGTTTCACTACGGCCTCAGCAAACAACTTTGCGATTTTCAAAATTAATGTCAAAGCAAAGAGCAATGCCAACGTCTATGTCGGCGCCCTGAGCTTTACGATAACCAACCAATAGCACAAACAGTCTAGTACATCAAACTGCTTGTGCTCAGAATATTGCGAGGGTAAACTAATAAATATATTAGCTTTAGGGAGGCATTAATGAAAAAATTCGTAAGAGCAGGCTTGATTTCTATTGTAACTGCATTTGCTACCGTGTTACAACCCTTCACGGTATTACAGGTGGGGGCGGCCGGGCTTCCGCCATCGCCCCCAACAGGTCTTCAAGCGGTGACTCCTACAGATCAAGCTCCAACTTTCAAGTGGAATGTAGACAGCTCAGCCACGTATCACCAGTTAAGTAGAAATGGAGGAGGCTTTACTACTACTGAAAATTCGTACTACACAGATTATGGGATCCGAGGGACAGGTACGTACGTTTATGGAGTTGAGTCTTGTAATTACTATGGTTGTTCAGCGGCCAGTACAGTTACTGTTGTTTATAACAATGACCGACCCATTTTGTACAATGTCGTGGGAGGCGGTGCAGTTAAGATGTCTAATGGTGCACAAGTATATGCAAGGATTGTGCATACCGATGATGTCGGACTTGCAGCTGCAGAATATTTCGTAGGCACTGACCCAGGAGTTGGTCAAGCGACACCTTTGACAATCAATATGAATGGAGGCAGTCCTGGCACTAATGACTTCTACTATATAAGTAACCCCTACACGGCCCCTGCTCAAGCCGGTGCTTACAAAGTTGGCATCCGCGCGCAAAACACAAATGGTGCCTGGAGTACCGTCATCAGAGACTTAATGGTCTATGATATTTACGGACCTAAGGTAACGGCAAGCAGGACTACTATAGTGCCTTCGCTTGCTAATGGTGACGTCCTTCCAGGGTTGACACAGGCTGGGCAATCTAATACAGCCTCTTTCGCCTTCAATGCGGCTTACGATACGACAACACAGTCACTTACTTCTACAAAAAATTCATTTACGATGAATTATCAGACGGGGACATGCGGTAATAGGCCAGTTAATTGTACGACTTTCAATGTCTCTACAGCGGGACTTGGTGGATTTCTGATGACGGACTCGCAAAACTTGTCACGCAGTATCTTTGAATCCACTGTAGACGTTACGGTGAATGGTACGTCCACTCCACGCTATATTAGAGTAGAAGCAATAGATGGTAACAAAACTTTGCCTGCCACTTCGGACTGGGTTAGGATCAAAATATTCACTGACGCTAATGCCAACACATTTAATCCAGACACACTGCCGTTATATCAAGTGACGGGGCGGATTAGCGGCGGTACAATTGTAATTCAGTAAATAGCTGGGTTGAAAGAAAAGACGGTTAAGCTCTAGGTGTTTAACCGTCTTTTTTGTTACAATAGAACCATAAGACTTATGGGGTATATGCGACAATTTATAGCAACTCACACTGAGCGTAAAATGCGTATCAGTTTGCTCCACCGTGGCTATGCCGGTTTACTATTGCTACTGTTCCTGACCTCGACTATTACTGCGGCTTTGCAGCCGTTTGTGCATGCTGAACCGTATCAACTCAATGCCGAGGCACGCCGGGTACTACCGGACCAGAATCCGAAACTGGCACCGCTACTGAAACTAAACGCTAAAAAAGCTAGTTACGAATTCAACGAAGGCTACAGCGGCACCGACCAATCTGGCGAAGGCACGGCACGCATCACCGCGACCATGGGCGCTGATCCGGCCCAAGGCATTAAAGTCAGCGATCCATTCACCCAGGTGGAGTTCGGTATGAAGCCGCGCTTCGGGCTGAGCACTGGCCGCAAGGAAAGCAACCAAGTGCTGTATCCACTGACCAACCAACGCGGCTATCTGGTATACACTGCTCAGACTGCCGGTATCAAGGAAGATATTCTGCTGGCAGATGAATCGGGCGACGATGCGCGCTTCGACTACGACCTGACGATACCTGAAGGCATGGAAGCCAGGGTAGAATCGAACGGTGCAGTTGGCGTCTACGGCTCAGAACTGCCGATCAGCGGCCAGGTGTCGACAGGAACAGCCAAGGACGCCGAACTTCTAACGAAAGCCCGTAAGGCAATAAAGAAAGACAAACTGGTGTTTGAGATCCCCGCACCGGTCATCGTTGAGACGAACAAGCAGACATCCCAGGTAAAAGCCCATTTTGAGCTGAAAAACAATCTTTTAACAGTGGTCGCCGAAAATCTAAAGGGCGCCTCGTACCCTTTGAGTATTGACCCCAGTGTCTACGTCGAGACTGCCCAGAAGCTGATGCGCGGTAATAACGAAACGAATGTTGATTTTGACACGGACAATGAGCTGATCAAGAAAGGCGAGCTGACCGGCGGCCGCTTCGACAACTGGCTGAACGGCCTGACACTGCCGTCGAGCCGCTGGTCTATGGGGACTGTTGCGGCAGGCGGTTATGTCTATATGGTCGGAGGCATGAGTGGAACCAGTACGCGGCTAGCAACCGTATCGTGGGCAAAACTCAACACCACAACGAAGGCGCCGGAAGCTCCAAATCCAGGAAACGGTGCTTGTACCAGCTGGTGTACGAGCGGCGCCTATGATCTGCCGGTTGCAACATCTGGAATGGCACTTGTGGCTTACAACGGTTTCCTATATGTATTCGGGGGCGATACGGCAACCGGTAAGAGCAATGCCGTCTATATTGCCAAACTCGGAATGAACGGCGAACCGAGCCTTTGGCACCCAACCGATGCCAACAAGACGAACTGGACCTATTGGTACCAGGATACCAACCTGACATCTGCCCGCACCGGACTGGCGGTATCAGCCTATAACAACCGCATGTATGTCGTCGGTGGTGCCACCTCTGCTAGCACCGGCGGTACGACGACCGTGGAGGTCGCTAGCATCAGCCCGATCGGTACGCTCGGTACCTGGTCGACGACCGGCATGGTTGCACTGCCGACCGCACGGCGTAGCCACAATATTCAGATATATAACGATCGCCTGTATCTGATCGGCGGTATCAGCACGGTGGCTGCGCAGAGTAGTGTGCAGTACATAAAAATATTAAACGACGGTACGCTCAGCGGCAGCTGGTTGACCACTACACCGATGGCGACAGCCCGCTTCTCTGACGGGGGAAACTTTAGTACGATCTGGGGCGGGTATCTCTATGTGGCCGGCGGATGCACGCAGGTAACGGGCTCCGGTAACTGGTGTTCGGTAGCAGGAGTGTCGGCGGCCCAGAATATATCGCTCGCCAGTATAAATGCAGACGGCAGTATTACCAACTGGGATGCCATCAATGGTCTTAATAGTGCTCGGACCAGTTATGGCTTAGTGGCATGGCGGTCTGCCTTATATGGCATTGGCGGCTGCACGGTTGTCAATGATACAAGCGGGACGTGTACGACCGACACAACGAGCGTAACCTATGGCAAGATCAACAAAGATGGTGATGTCAGTACGACGGATAACTCGGTGGCTTCCGGCACAGGATTGTGTACCGGCACCGATCCGACCAGCTGCGATATCCCGACCGCTGGCACTGGCGCTGGTCAAGGGGGTAGGATGGCGAGCGGTGTCGTCATGAATAACGGTTACATATATATCATTGGTGGCTGTACCAACGTCTCCAGGGCGGCTGAATGTACGTCTGGCAACAATAGCGGTGCCATGAGCGGTAATATCTCGTATTCGTCATTTGCAGCTGATGGTTCGCTGCGCAAACCGGCCACCTGTGTCGGGACCTATTATGGTAGCTGGTGCGTTGACGCGACCAACAGGATAAATGGCGTGACTGGACTCGGCGGGACGGGGGCTACGGTATTCAATAACACGCTGTTCGCAGTCAGCGGTACAACCGGCGACCGTTGGAATGAGAACGTTTGGACGGTCGGGCTAAATGAAAATGGCACACTTACCGGTGCTTGGACGCAGACAGCCTTTAACAGCATCGGCCTGAACAACATCGGCCGTGGTTTTATGTTTACCTTCGCGCGGGCTAACCCAAGCGCCGCCGCGACCAACCCTGGGAACCTCTATATCATTGGAGGCTGTAATGGTGGCACGGAGCGTACCGATGGTATCAGCTGCACGACCTATTCTACAGAAGTGTACAAGTGCAACATCACGACAGCCAACCTGCCGGCTGCCTGTTCGACCACCGGGCAACTCCAGCTGGACTCGGAGGTAGGGACTGCCGGCGTACAGGGCCTTAGCAACATGGCCGGTGTGGTATATGCAAATTATATATATCTGGTCGGAGGTGCCAGCCCTAACTTCGCTAACCGTGGCGAAATCATGTATGCCAAGATAGACAACAATAACAATATTGTTGCGGTATCAGGTTCGACCTGGACGACATCGGCCAATGTTATATCACCTGCTCGTCAGCGCGGCGGGGCCTTCGGCTACAACGGATATCTGTATTCGCTGGCAGGCTATAGTGGTAGCGCCTCACTGCAGGACGTACTCTATGCTAAGATAGATGTCAGTAATGGCAGTATTGGGACTTGGAGTCTGTCGCAGGTAGTTGTTACTCCAAGGTGGCAGCTTGGTGCAATCGTAGCAAATGGTTTTGTATACGCATTCGGGGGTTGCGGGAATACTACTAACACGAATAATGTTGTGGACTGCACTGCTATGACTGGCTCGATCCAAACCTTCCAGCTGTACAATAATTACAGCGGCACGCCGGCATCGTACAATACCGGCACTACGATCGGAGTGGACCGTATCGGCGGCAGCAGCACCGTACTTAACGGGTATATATATTATGTAGGCGGCTGTAGTGTCATAGCCTGTACGACGGCGACAAACACGGTATACTATGCGCCGCTGAATGCCGACGGAACAATCGGGACTTGGACGGCAGCAGCTAACACTCTGCCAGCGGTCAGGGCCTGGGGTAAGCTGTTGGCGCAAGGTAATAGTTTGTACTACATCGGAGGCCAGGATTCGGCTGGTGCTGCCCAGTCGACGATATACCATTCGACGCCTGCCAGCGGTGTACCAGCAGCATGGGGAACTGCCACCAATGGCCTGCCAGCAGCCCGGACAGAGCTCAGTGGATCGATTTGGGACGGGCGGCTCTTCGTGACAGGGGGACATACCGGTGGCACGCGTTCTAATTCGGTCTATGTCAGCCCTGAACTGCCGGCCGGAGGCGATATTAGCAGCGCCTGGACGACATCTACCGGATTCAATGTTGCCCGCAGTGGCCACTCCTCATTCGTCTATTCCAACAACCTGTATGTCGTCGGTGGTTCCGATGGCACGAATTATCTGAGCGATGTACAATTTGCGAAACTTGATGCCACGACTGGTGCGGTCTCCGGATGGACATACAGCGCCAGCTTGCCGCAGAAGGTCTACCAGGCGGACGCCTACGCCGCTAACGGCTACCTCTATGTCTTTGGTGGCCGGTCAGCGCCCGGTTCCTGTACTAACAACACATATGTCACGCCGATCAGTGCTAACACGACGATCGCCACCGGAAACAATCCGACCGGTATCGGTGACTGGTCGCAGACCAACGTCAAATTTACGGGTGCCCGCTATGGTGCCGCCGTGGCCTACGACCAAGGTAAAGCATATGTGCTCGGCGGTGGCTGTACGGCATTCGTTGCAGCAGCTGACAGAACTTATGTGACGGCACTGCAATCACAGCCGGCCGTTGCTAAGTATTCCCGGATGATCGACACCGATACTGATGTCTTTCCGACTAAATGGTTACTGAACGGTATCGATAATGATGTCGGTGCCCGCTGGCAGCTGAAGTATCGGTCGTCGACAGCGACGACTGCAGCTTGGGGACAGGAAACGAACTATGGTACTGTCACCCTGGGTACGCCGGATAATTACATACCGCTCGATAGCGGGGGTGTGAACACGAACTTTGGCCGCTATTTTTACATGAGTGTCTCGATTGACAGTTCCAAAGCCTTCGGTTATCCGGATGACGTCACCCGCGGTCCGACGGTCGATGACATCAGCCTGTTCTTTACGTCTGATCCGAGTAAACGTCTGCGCCATGGAGCGACCTTTACCGGCGGTCAGCTGCAACCGCTCGATACGCCGTTCTAAGAGCGCCGCAACAGGCCGGCACCTTGTACAGAGGCTTATGCTTATGGTAAGCTAACAGATATGCCAGAGGTCAAGAAGCGCACGTCACAGAAGCCACGCGGTGCCCAAGGCGTGTCCCCGAAAGGCGCCCGACGCCGTGAGCGAACCGGGAACGGGAACGGTTATAGCCAGTCAGGAAAACGCAACTCAGGCCGTGATTATCACGGCGGTCTGTCAATCACTGTACAGATACCGAACATCAGGAAGCCGCAACAGCACGACATCGCCTACCTCCGGCGGCTTTTTGTAAGGCGTGTGGTCGTACTTCCCCTGGCAGTAATTGCTACCGCCGTCGTGTTCGCCTTTGCCGTCCAATCAGACGAGACGGCAAACGACGTGCCGCAGGCGGCTGCATCGGCCAGGACCCATGCCGAGTTCAAGTTATTGACGCCAAAAGTCGAGCAGGCCAGTACTGTGCGCTATGATGCCAAACGCGACCTCGCTACCTATACGACGACCTTTAGCAGCGCCAGACTGACCATCAGCCAACAGCAGTTGCCGGCCACCTTTAACCGCGATCCGACCGCACTCCAGAAGACTGCCGAAAACATCCGCGCCAAGCAACGTATCGACACCAAGCGAGGGCCGCTGTATGTCGCTACCAACGAAGACGGTAAGAACCAGTTGGGCTTATTCGCAGACAAAGATGTGCTACTGATGGTACACAGCGATAAGACCCTGGACGAGATCTCATGGAAGTCATTCATAGAAGTATTGGAGGCAAAATGACCGCCCCCGTGAAACCAAAGACCAAGTCAAAGCGCAAGCCGCCGGCAAGAGTATCATCCAAGGCAAATCAGAAGCCGGCAGTCAAAAAACCGAAGCGTATCAAAGAGCTACGGCCAGCTGGCCCGGCCTATGAGCTGACTGAGATAAAGCCGGTTGCAACTGCTCCGGCCGAATCGTCTGAAGATGAAGTATTGCCAAAAGTAATGGAAATGACGCCCCCCCAAACAGTCACGCCCCCCGATACGGTTACACCCGCAGAGCCGGAACCTGCGCTCGAAGAGCCGGCAGGTCCGTTGACTGCGGAACCAGTACAGGAACCTGAACGCGAGCCCGAACTGGAAAAACCGCAGCCAGTTCTCAAAGCGTCGGAGCCTGTCAGTCAGGCAGGACCGCCGAACCAGGCTCAAGCCGCAAGGACCGCGCCTGTCAAAGCCGCTGGCCAGGCCAGGCGACGCAAGCGGATACTCATATCATTGCTTTTCGCGGCAATCATAGCCGGGATTGCCGGCTATCTGCTCATGCAGCACCGCCCCGGCGATGTTGACACGCAGCTGGTGGCCCAGGTCGCAAAACTGGCCGTACTGCCATCGGACGAGGAACCGACTGTCACGACCGTCGTTGACAAGTCCAAGATAAATCAAAGTTTCCTGGCAAATGCCCGCGAGGGCGACAAGGTGCTGTTGTACTTCCAATCAGGCAAGGCGGTCGTCTACCGTCCTTCAAGCAGACAGATCGTCAACATGGGGCCATTGACGCAGCCGCCTGCACAGGTATTCATACGGAACGGCACCGAATCTGAAACGCTACCGACTTCGGTAGCTGATCGGCTGTCGCCGCCAACATCGTATAATATCATCTCGCGTGACATGGCGGCCCGGCGGGATTATACGGAGACCATCGTCGTCGATCTGGCCGGCAACCGGCCCGATGTGGCTACCCGGGTCGCTACCGCGTTGAATGCTAAGGTCAGCGGTTTGCCCGAGGGTGAGACACGTCCTGAAGGCGATATCCTGATCATCGTCGGCAAAGATATCCGCTGAACGCATGTAAGTATGTATTCGGTCGTACGGCGTGCCTCTGATGTGATAAAATAGTGCATATGCTTGATTTCCAAAAGGCCAAGAAACTCGGACTGTCGGTCGCCGGCAAAGCGGCCGAAACGGCGGCACGTTCCATGAAAAAGGGTGCCAAGAAGGCCGGTGAGACGGTCCGCGATCGCCGGGCTGCCAAGTCTGCTGCCAAAGCTTCGTCGAACGAACAGTATATCGTGGCACTGGACATCGGTACTGAATACGTCAAGGCGTTGATCGGCCGCGTCACCGAAGATAACAGCCAGATTGAGATCATCGGCGTCGGCCGCGAACACCAGGCTCTGTCAGACATGCAGGCCGGAGCGGTCGCCGACATCGCCGGCGTGGTCCGCAACTGCGATGAAGCCCTCGCCAAAGCCGAGGAACAGGCCGGCGTCAGCGTCCGGACGGCCGTCATCGGTATTGCCGGTGAGCTGGTCAAAGGAACGACAACGACGGTCCGCATCACCCGCAAGATGGCAACCAAGATCATCGATGTCGCCGAGATGGAAAAGATCATCCGCCTGGTGCAGGAGCGCGCCGAATCCAAGGCCCGTAGCCAGATGGCCTGGGAAGTCGCCGGCAACGGCAAAGAGGTAGAAGTCCGGCTCGTCAACAGCGCGCTGGTCAGTATTGAGATCGACGGTTATCCGGTGACCAACCCGATCGGCTTCCAGGGACGCGACGTCGTCATCCAGCTGTACACCGCGTTCGCACCGATGATCCACATCGGTGCTCTGGAGCGTGTCGCCCAGGAGTTAGACATCGACCTATTGGCGGTCGCCGCCGAACCGTTCGCCGTCGCCCGTTCCGTGATCGGCGACGAGACCAATACCTCATTCAGCGCCATCCTGATGGACGTCGGTGGCGGCACGACCGATATCGCCGTCATCAACGAAGGCGGCGTCCAGGGGACCAAGATGTTCGGCATCGGCGGCCGGGCCTATACCCGTACCATCGAGCGCGACCTCGGTATCGACTACGACCTCGCGGAAAAGCTGAAGCTTGGCCTGACCGCCGGCAGCGTTCCCGAGAACCGTGTTAAGACGGTCGAAGCCAGCCTGCGCAAGACACTGAATGTCTGGACCAGCGGCGTCGAACTGGCACTTGGCGAATTCCCGCAGCTCGACCATTTGCCGCACCGGCTGCTGCTCTGCGGCGGCGGATCCAGCCTCGAAATGCTGATGGAAGCCTTGCAGCAATCAGATTGGTATCGCGGCCTGCCGTTCACGCGCAAACCGGTCGTCCAGCACATCCAGCCGAACCAGGTCGTCGGTATCACCGACAGGACGGGCAGGGTAGCCGACCACACCTTTATCACTGCCATGGGGCTGCTCCGCGTCGGGCTCGATACGCTGCATTACGCAGGCAGCTCAGGGAACTCCGTCAAGGAGAAGATCGACCGCATCTTACAAACCTAAATCAGATATGAGATTATAACAACATCATGGCTAAGACTTCCACTGACATAAAAAAGGACACCGTATACATCGATGTCGATGATGAGATCACGGCCATCATCGATAAGCTGCAGAGTTCGCCGCAGCGCATCGTCGCCCTGGTTTTGCCGAAGCGTGCGACCGTCCTGCAGAGCGTCGTCAATATGAAGCTGCTCAAGCGGACCGCTGACAATGCCAAGAAGCATGTCGTGCTGATTACGTCCGAAGCAGGCCTGCTGCCGCTGGCCGGCGCGGTCGGTATGCACGTCGCCAGTAGCCTGCAGACCCGCCCGGCGATCCCGGCCGCCCCTGACACGCTCGACCGTGAACATGTCATAGACGAGGATACCGGCGAAGAATACGACGATTTCAATGTCGATAGCGCTGCCGCCCAGCCCATTGGCCGTCTGGCTGAGGCCAGTGGTACTGCGGGGGCTGTCATGCCGGCTTCAACCTTCAACGACCCAGAGACCATCCAGCTCGATAATGAGGACAAACCAGCAGCCGGACTTGGAGCCGCCGGTGGACTGGGAGCGGGCGCGGCCGCCGGAGCTGCCGCTGCCGGCAAATCTGCGAAGAAGGACAAGAAGCTTAAGGTCCCGAACTTCAACAAGTTCCGCCTGTTCCTTGTCATCGGCGGCGTCCTGTTGCTTCTGCTGATCGGTAGCTTCATCTATGCCAACACAGTGCTCGCCAAGGCTGTGGTAACTCTCAAGACGAACAGTATGGACATCACGACCAAGGCGAGTCTGACCCTCGACCCTAAGGCGACCGAAGCGGACCCCGAGGCCGACGCGCTGCCGGCCCGCATCGCCAGCAAGCAGCAGACCGGGTCGCAACAAGTCAGCACCAGCGGCCAGAAGAACAACGGGGCTAAAGCCTCCGGTGAAGTTATGTTGACATACAAGTCCTGCATCAGCCCACTCCCTGACAATCCACCGGCCAACGTACCGGCGGGTACCGGTGTCAGCAGCGGCAATAAGACTTTCATCACGCAGCAATCCACAACTTTTCCGGATAGCGGGGTCTTCAAAGGTGGCTGTGTAACCTATAATGCGACTGATTCAACGAATGTAATCGCTCAGGCGGCAGGTGCGGACTATAATATTGCGCCCGGTAGCTTTACGGTAGCAGGCCGGAGCGATATTAACGGAGCGTCTGAGGATGCCATGACAGGTGGCACGGACAACATCGTCAAGATGGTGACCCAGGCGGATATCGACGGCGCGAAGTCGAAGATCACCAGCTCGGACAGTGCCGCTGTCAAGGACGAGCTTGCCAAGAAGCTGGCTGCCGACGGATACAAGGCGATCCTGGGCAGCCTACATGCTGGCGATCCTGTCGTAACTCCAAGTGCGGCAGTCGGTGACCAGGCGGATACCGTCACGGTCTCACAGGTCGTGACCTACACTATGTATGGCGCCAAAGAAGCAGACCTCAAGAATGTCATCATATCCAACGTCAAGAAGCAGATTGATCCGACCAAGCAGGAGATATTGAAGGATGGCTTCTCTGATGCGAAATTTGATATCGCGACCGTCGCCGCCACCGGGCCGCTTCAGGTAAACATGACGGCGACATCGTTGGCCGGCCCGGATATCCAGGTCGACAAGCTTGCCGCCCAGCTGGCCGGCAAGCAGACCGGTGACGTCAACAATATCGTCAAGAAGATCCCCGGTGTCACGGATGTCGCTGTCAAGTACAGTCCGTTCTGGGTGTCGAAGGTCCCGAAGAAAGCAGACAAAGTGACGATCAATATCGAAAAGTCCGGGTCAATACCGGCAGATGCAGACAGCGATGGTAGTGACCAGTAACGATTCACGGACAGCGCTCGCGCTCGACGTCGGCACCCGGCGCATCGGAGTCGCCAGCGCAAACCTCGGTGTCCGCTTCGCCGGACCGCTGACGACACTGGAAAACCCGGACAGTTTCATCAGCGACATCCTTGCACTCTGCCAGTCCTACGACATCTCATATGTCGTCATCGGCCTGCCGCGCGGTGTCGATGGCCAGGATACCGCCCAGACTGCCGCCGTGCAGGTGTTCGGCCGGCAGCTGGAGTCCGAGCTTTCAGCACGGCATCAGCCGGTTAAGGTATACTGGACGGACGAAGCCCTGACATCAGCCAAGGCCGAGCAGGAGCTTCAGGCCCGCGGCAAACCGTTCGCCAAGGGTGCCGTGGACGCCCTTGCCGCTACGTATATCCTGGAAGATTTTCTGCGGGAACATCCTACCATCTAATCTAACGAGGTATCATCATGTCCGAATATTCTATGTACGCCCGGGTCCGTCACTGGCCGAAAAGATTATTATTCACTGCGCTGGCGCTGATCGTACTGCTGGCCGCCGCTGTCGTCGTCGTACGGCATATCTATGACGAGAACCTCGGTCCGGTCAGCACGTCCACCGAACAGCGGGTCGTTACCGTGCAGAACGATGCCTCGGTCAACGAGATAGCTACTGAGCTGAAGCGCCAGGGCCTCATCCGCCAGGTCTGGGCGTTTGAGCGTTATGTCAAGAATACGGCGCTCGGGCCGAAGCTGCAGGCCGGGACGTATAAGTTCTCGCCGTCCCAGAGCGCACCCCAGATCGCCCGGCAGATCGCCGAGGGTAAGGTAGCCGTCGACCTCGTGACTATCCTGCCGGGAGTCCGTCTGACGCAGATCAAGGATGCTTTCGTCAAAGCCAAGTTTGACCCGGCCGCCGTCGAGGCGGCACTCGAAGCCGGACAATATGAAGGCAGCGCCGCCCTGACTGACAAACCGGCCGGGGCTAGTCTCGAAGGCTTCCTGTATCCTGACTCTTATCAGAAGAACGCTGCAACCGACCCGAAGGTCATCATCGAGCAGTCGCTCGCCGAGATGGCCAAGCGATTGACGCCCGACCTGCGGGCGGCCTATGCCCGTGCCGGACTGAGTGTCTTCCAGGCGGTCACCCTGGCCTCGGTCGTTGAGCAGGAAGTTTCGCGCACCAATGATAAGGCCCAGGCGGCCCAGGTGTTCCTGAAGCGTCTCTCGGTCGACATGCCGCTTGGCTCCGATGTGACTGCCTTTTACGGGTCGTTGGCCGCCGGCCAGAAGCCGTCTCTGACGTACGATTCGCCGTATAACACGCTGATCCACAAAGGTCTGCCTCCGGGTCCGATCAGCAACGTTTCCCAGGGTTCTCTGGAGGCGATCGCCAAGCCCGCCAACACGGATTGGCTCTACTTCGTGGCTGGTGATGATGGCACGACGCATTTCTCAAAGACACTGGAGGAGCACGAAGCTTTGGCCCGTCAGTATTGCCATAAACTCTGCAACCTGACTGATTAGGATCTGTTAACCGGTAGACTTACCAGTCCGGCAGGATAAGCGTCCTATTGAAAATATATCCCGATTTGCTATAATGTAATAGTGTTTCAGGTCCGCTTATGCTTATTATTGGCAGACGGCCGGCCCGGGAGACGCCTTATTTTGTAATTCGTTTGAAGAGATCAATAAATCTTTGTGTATCGTCAGGAGACATTGCTATTAGCAATCCACACATGCAGTCGGTTGCCTCACATACGCCGATCGAGGCGCTCCAGTCAACCGGTGTATACAAGAAGATAGATAAGAAGCTGCACCGCAAGACGATGCGGCGCCGTTTGGTGCGTTACGGCCTGCTTGGATTCAATGCGGTCCTGCTGTTCGGCGTCCTGCTGTTCGTCCTGGTCGGACAGCAGTCCAGCGGAGAGAGCAGCAGCCCGCTTAGGTCCTCGGCGCTGACGTCCAAACAGGCCAGTTCAGTCGTCAATCCGCTCGACCAGGTGTCCTCAGCGGATATCGCCTATAATGTCGCCAGCCTGAGCGCATTACCCGAAGCGGTGGCCGTCGCCAACCAGGCCGCCTCTGTAAACCTTGAGCTCAGTGTCGCGCCGGCCACCGCCAGTATCGTCTCGAAGCCGCAGGTCGTCAGTACGGCACTCAAGAGTAAGAAAGACATCAAGACATATGTCGCCGTCGCCGGTGACAATGTCGCAACCATCGCCGCCAAGTTCAATGTCACTTCCGATAGTATCAAATGGTCGAACGGCTTGAACGGTAACGTCGTGACTATCGGCCAGGCACTCTCCATCCCGCCCGAAGGCGTCTCCGGTATCGTCTACGTCGTCAAAGCCGGCGACACCCCGGACAGCCTGGCCGCCAAGTTCAAGGCCAGCAAGGACGAGATCACCGCCTACAATGACGCCGAGTTGACGCCGCTGCGCGTCGGTGAGAAGGTCATCATCCCCGGCGGCAGTATCGCCGCACCAGCCCCCGTACCCGTCCGGACCGCCGCTTCAGGTGGACTGGCATTCGGAACGACGCCGATCTATGGCAACAACGCCTACGCCTACGGATATTGTACCTGGTATGTCGCCGGCCGCATCGCCGTGCCGTCGAACTGGGGCAATGCTAACACCTGGGACAATGGCGCAGCTATCAGCGGCTGGACTGTCAGTTCCGTACCACGTGTCGGTGCGATCGGCCAGACCGACCGCGGCGCCGAAGGCCATGTCGCCATCGTCGAAGCTGTATCAGCTGACGGTACGATGATCAAATACTCCGATATGAACGGCCTTGCCGGCTGGGGCCGCGCCGGCAGCACGCCTGACTTTGTCAGTGCCGCCAAATTCGAGCATTATATTTACCGCTAACGCGTCTATCAGTGCCATCGGTAGGATCCCGATAGTTAGGGATCGTGGTAAGATTATTTACTACCGCCGGTGCCGGCGCGGCGTATCATAGAGAGCAATAACACGAGAGTAGCAGCATGAATTTCATAGACAAGACCAAAGTGCTGATCAAAGCTGGAGATGGTGGCGACGGAAAAATGAGCTTCCGCCAAGAGAAGTTCATCGACAAAGGCGGCCCTGACGGCGGTGACGGCGGACGCGGTGGCAATGTCGTATTCATGGCCAGCCGCAATCAGAATACCTTGGCAGCATTCCGCTATCAGCGCGAGCTGCAGGCCGACCATGGCCAGCCAGGTGGCACCAACAAGAAGCATGGCCGCAACGGTAAGGAGCTGGTCGTCGCCGTCCCCGTCGGGACGATCGTCGTCGACGCAGCAAGCCACGAAGTCCTGGCCGACCTGACCGAAGACGGTCAAAAGGTCATTATAGCCCAGGGCGGCAAGGGCGGATTCGGCAATGCCCACTTCGTCAGTTCACGTCGCCAGACTCCCCGCTTCGCAGAGAAGGGCGAAGCCGGCGCCGACCTCGAAGCAACGCTCGAGCTGAAGATGATCGCCGATGTCGGCCTGGTCGGACTGCCCAACGCCGGCAAATCGACGCTGCTCAGCCGCATCAGCAATGCCCGCCCGGAGATTGCCGATTATCCATTTACCACGCTGCGTCCCAACCTCGGCGTCGTCGATGTCGACAAGGAATCAAGCCTGCTGTTCGCCGACATACCGGGCCTCATCGAGGGTGCCGCCGAAGGCAAGGGGCTTGGACACGAATTCCTGCGCCACATTGAGCGCACCGCCGTCCTGATCCATCTGATAGACGCCTACCAGGAGAACATTGCCGAAGCTTACCGCACTATCCAGGACGAACTGGCTGCCTATGAGATAGAAGGTAAGAGCCTGGCCGACAAACCGCAGATCGTCGTCCTCAACAAGATTGACGGCCTCGATGCCGAGATGGTCGGCGACCTGACCGGACAGCTCAAGAAAGTCGTTGGCAAGAACGTATCGGTTTACGCCATCTCTGCCGCCGCCGGCACCGGCCTGCAGGAGCTGCTGTATGCTGTCCGGGCCATCGTCACCGAGCGCCGCAAAGAAGTAGCCGCCGTCACCCCGGAGGACGAAGTCCCGGTACTGCGTCTGTCGGCTGCTGACAGTATCCCGTGGAAGGTAGTCACCACCGATGACGGTTTTCTGGTGTCCGGCCCCAAGATCGAACAGTTCGCAGCCCGCACCGACTTCGACAACGAAGAAGGCATCCAGCGCCTGCGCGATATCATGAAAAAGATGGGTATCATGCATGCCCTGTTGCGCCAGGGTGTCGAGCCAGGGCAGACTATCCGTATCGGAAAATCCTATCAGATAACCTATTGATCAGCGACTGGCTCCGAATGTGATGTAACCGTCTCATACGGAAACATTAGCGCCTCAACATTCATACTTATCGCTACATCTAGCGCTTATGGAAACATAAGCATTGACAAACCATACTATAAAGAGTATGATAAATACATTATGAAATTCAGTTTGCCTGAACGGTTCCCGGATGTAAACATTATCGAATTAGAAGATGAGAAAGTTGATGCATCGGTAGGCTCGTACGAAGTTCCTTTAGAGCCCGAGGAGCTCGACCATTTACGGCTGAAAGCCCTCAACAAGATGCATCAGGCGCCGACTGGTGAAGTCGGCGAATGGTCGGTCAAAACTGACGGAAAAGGCATTGCCCGGACGACGGTCGAATTTGCTATGAGAGCAGGTGAGCAGACTTCAAAGGTAGGTATCAAATATGATCAGCGCACCAATGAAGTGACTGTCAGTCACAACTGTATCAGCTTCGGAACAGGACAACCAGAGGATCCGGATATGACGATTGAAGCACATGATCTCGTGTTGTCGATCGACCATGCAAACGAAAGAGGCGTAAGAATAGGAGTTGACAGATCAAACAATGTCTTTCTGGCGAGGAAAGTTGAACCTACCAGAGCATACGGCGAGAGTTATTGGAGTGAGAATCTTGATGAACTTCCTTCTGGAGTGGTGATAGGGCCAGACGATGTCTCCCAAGAGGCAGGAGGAATTAAGCCGCAGCGCGTACTTCGGCAATTATTTCAGCGCCGTAAAAAATAAATATGGATAATGTTACACTAGGAAGTACCTATGGCCGCCAGTTACTTCTTTTATGACCTTGAGACGACTGGGACGAATCCGCGTGAAGACCGCATCATGCAGTTCGCCGGACAGCGCACCGACATGGATCTCAACCCGGTAGGGGATCCGGTCAACATCATGATCAAGCAGACGGCCGACGTCGTGCCGCAGCCGGATGCCATCATGGTCACCGGCATCACACCGCAGCAGACGCTTGCCGACGGAGTTACCGAGGCTGAATTCCTGAAGATATTTTATGATGAGGTCGTCCAGCCGGGGACGATATTCCTTGGGTTCAACTCGGTACGGTTCGATGACGAGTTCATGCGTTTCCTGCATTATCGGAATTTCTATGATGCCTACGAGTGGCAGTGGTGCGGTGAATGTTCCCGCTGGGATCTGCTCGACCTGATCCGTATGACACGGGCGCTGCGGCCGGAAGGCATCGAATGGCCGTTCCGCGAAGATGGCAAGCCGACCAACCGCCTGGAACTGCTCACCAAGTTGAACGGCCTGGAGCATGAGCACGCGCACGACGCACTGAGCGATGTCACAGCATCTATCGCGGTCGCAAAGCTGATCCGCGCCAAACAGCCAGGCCTGTTCGAGTATATGCTGGAATGCCGCGGTAAGCAGAAGGTCAAGGAGCTGGTGGAAGCCGGCCAGCCGTTCGTCTATGCATCCGGCCGCTATCCCTCGGAGATGCAGCACACGACCATGGCGTATAAGCTGGCTGATGCGCCGATGAACAGCGCCTACGTCTATGATCTCCGGCACGACCCGGCGCCGTTCATGGCGATGAGCGAAGACGAGCTGGCTGAGGCCTGCCGCTGGAGCCCGCCGAACGCGGCAGGCCCGGCCAGGCTGCGGCTGCCGGTCAAGACGATCAAATACAACCGCTGCCCGGCCGTCGCCCCGGCCGGTGTTATTAAGGATGCCGCGGTGCAGGAGCGGTTGAAGATAGACCTGCAGGTGGTCAGCGCGAACTTAGCGAAGCTGAAAACCGACCCGGAGTTTGCTGGCCGTGTGCTGCGTGCCTGTGGGGTCATCGACCAGGAGCGATCAGCATTGCTGGGTGGAGAAGCCTGGGGCGAACCGGAGACGGTCGATGGCCAGCTGTACGGCGGAGATTTCTTCAGTAATAACGACAAATCCGCCATGAAACAGGTCCGTGAAGCCGCGCCCAAGGATTGCGCGGCGCTGCAGGTGTCGTTCCAGGACAAGCGGCTAAGGGCATTGTTCCCGTTATTCACGGCTCGCAACCATCCGCAGTGCCTGAGCGATGAGCAGCGCAAGGTCTGGGATGCGTTCTGCCGCGGACGCCTCCTCAACGGCGGACAGAACAGCCGGCTCGCTAAATTCTTCAAACGCATCGACGAACTGGCGCGCGACGACAACCTGACCGAAAGCCAGCGCTTCGCCCTCGAGGAGCTGCATCTGTACGGTGAATCGATCATGCCTACCATGGATGAAGCGGACCCCGACTCCCCGGACGACTGACCGGCTACCGGCGCTTATTGATGTGTCGCTTGATACTGCCGGCGCGGTCGCGGTTCATGCCGACGATCAGCATCGCGAAACAGAAGAGGAAGATCGCCAGGCTAAGCTGCCAGATAGCTGCATGGATATAGATGAGCCAGGCGACGACACCAAGCAGGACGACGGCCAGCAGGTCGTAGAGATCCTGGACGACATGATGCTTCGGAAAGAACCACTTCAGAAAGTCACCGGCATGCGCCGCCAGCCATTCGCGCCAGCGCCGGGCCCAGGCGTTGTTGATCGACAGCAGTCCGAGTCCGCCCAGGATCAGCGGTATGCCGCCGGGCCCAGGCAGCCAGCCGGATGCTATACCGAGCAATACCAGGAAATATCCGGCAATATCCGTCAATATCCGTTTGACTTTTGGGTGCATAGGTCTATTGTATAGTACATAGCACAACGATTACTACCACCATCCGTGGTGTCGTCTAAGTTGTGTATAGCGCTACAAATAAAACTATGACCTTAGAGCTTATGGTTATATTATGTGGTCAGATGCAGCAATTTAGATGATGAAAGGTGAACATGGCGAAGAATCCATACCCGTTCCGGGGACCCCGCACAAGTCTCGTATCTGATAGGGAGAAGCGACGCGCCCTGAGAGGACGGCTCGGTTCTGCATTCGGTATCGTCCGGCCGGTCGACGATGAAAGCCAGGGAGAGATCGATGAGGTTACGATGCGGTTAGTGGAGGGTGATGTCATCCCTGATGAGATGATGCTCCGCGAAGACCTGTCGGTGACGCTGGTCAGTCAGAAGGTTATTGCCAGACAGCTTGGCAGAGGTGTCGTCACCAGGTTCAACCTCAACCAGATGGGTGAACGCATCGATAACACCGAAGCTTGCCATGATAGAAAGTTACCTCAGCGTGTAGAACGGGGTGAAGTCGCTGTCTATAACGGACGGCTCTTATATACGACGGTCTCTAGCCCGGAAGTCGAAGGTGAGATATTCGGCGTCCAAAGCGTACTGGAATCCCTGGATGTGCGCGGCCGGTCGAAGCAATCCGATCTGCCGGTTCCGCATGTTACGCTCGGTGAAATGTCCGAGGGATTCTTCCTGCGTAAATATGATGAAGAAGAGATCACTGAGCAGCTCGATGCGGAACTGCCGCTGTTCATAGGGGTCAATCCGTGGAATGTATACCCGGAAGGTGCTATCGAGCTATAGCCGCACCGCAGCTAGATAAACGTGGCGTTTTCCGCTATAATAGCTCAGTTATATGAGCGACAATATTGTAGTAAGCGGGGCACGGGAGCATAACCTCAAGGATATCAGCGTCACGATTCCTCGGGAGAAGCTGGTCGTAATCACAGGGCTGTCCGGATCGGGCAAGTCCTCTTTGGCATTCGACACGATCTATGCCGAAGGTCAGCGCCGCTACGTAGAAAGCCTGTCGAGTTACGCACGCCAGTTCCTGGGGCTGATGGAAAAGCCGGATGTTGACCAGATCGACGGGTTGTCGCCGGCGATCAGTATCGACCAGAAGTCGACCTCGCGCAACCCGCGCTCCACCGTGGCGACCGTCACCGAGATCTATGATTATCTGCGCCTGCTGTTCGCCCGCGTCGGCGTGGCGCACTGCCCGATCGACGGCAAGCCGGTGGAGCGCCAGACGATCGCCGCCATCATCGACCAGGTCGAGGCCCTGCCGAAGGAGGCCCGGCTGATGATACTGGCACCGGTCATCACCGACAAGAAGGGCGCCTTCGAGCATATCCCTGAGCAGTACCAGCGGGCCGGTTTCGCCCGCGTCCGGGTTGACGGCGTCGTCTATGCGCTCGATGAGTTCCCGACGCTCGACAAGGCCTACAAACACACTATCGAAGTCGTCGCCGACCGTATCGTCAACAATGAGGAGAGCCGCACCCGGCTGGCCCAGTCGATCGAGCAGGCACTCGATGTTGCCGAAGGCCGCATGACGGTCGTCAATGCTGACACCAAAGAAGAGTTCACCTACAGCATGATGTATGCCTGCGTCGACCACCCGGAGGTCAAGATACCGGAGCTCGAGCCGCGGACCTTCAGCTTTAACTCGCCGCACGGCGCCTGTCCGGTCTGTACCGGCCTCGGCTCGCGCATGGAGGTCGACCCCGAGCTGGTGCTGCCCAATGGCAAGCTGACCATCGCCGAAGGCGCCATCCGGCCGTACAACCGTATCAACGTCGACAACTGGTACATGAAGAAACTGCAGGCTGTCGCAGAGCGCTACAGCTTCTCACTGCACATCCCGACCGGCGAACTCAGCAAGGACAACCTCGACAAGATCCTCTACGGCACCGGCAGTGAGGTCTACAAGGTCCGGCTCGGAGCCGGCCGTTCATTCAACACGACCTACGAGGGCGTCATCCCCAATCTAGAACGCCGCCATAAGGAGACCGACAGTGATTTCATCCGCCGCGACATCGAACGCTTCATGCAGGAGCGGCCTTGTTTCAAATGCAAGGGTATGCGGCTGCGGCCCGAAGTCCTGGCGGTCACTGTACACGAGCACTCCATCATGGACGTCTGTACGCTGTCGATCGATGATGCGCTCGGCTGGTTCAACGAGGTCAGCCTGTCAGACGCCGAGCGCCATATCGCCGAACAGATCCTCAAGGAGATCCACTCCCGCCTGAAGTTCCTGAAGGATGTCGGCCTGAATTATCTGACACTATTGCGTTCCGCAACGACGCTGTCAGGTGGCGAGGCCCAGCGCATCCGGCTGGCGACCCAGATCGGTTCCGGATTGCAGGGCGTACTGTACGTCCTGGATGAGCCGTCGATCGGACTGCACCAGCGTGACAATGACCGCCTGATCAATACGCTGCACCACCTGCGCGACCTTGGTAATACCGTTATCGTCGTCGAACACGATGAGGATACCATCCGGACTGCCGATTATCTGCTCGACATCGGGCCGGGTGCCGGCATCCATGGTGGGCATGTCGTCGCGGCTGGGACACCGGACGAGGTTGCCAGGAACCCCAAATCCATAACCGGCCAATATCTTTCAGGCAAGAAGACCATCGCCGTGCCCAAGAAGCGCCGCAAGGGGAACGGCCTGAAGATCGTCATCAAGAACGCCCGCGAAAACAACCTGCAGAACGTCGACGTCACCATACCGCTCGGCAAGATGGTCGTCGTCTCCGGCGTCTCCGGATCAGGTAAATCAAGCCTCATCAACGATATCCTCGCCAAGGAACTGCTCGCCCGGCTGCACCGCGCCAACACCGTGCCCGGCCGGCATGATGACATAGAGGGCATCAAGCAGCTCGATAAGGCCATCATCATCGACCAGTCGCCGATCGGCCGGACGCCGCGCAGCAATCCCGCCACGTACACCGGCCTGTTCACACCGATTCGCGAATTGTTCGCATCCACCCCCGAGGCCAAGCTGCGCGGCTACGCCGCCGGCCGTTTCAGCTTCAACGTTAAGGGTGGTCGCTGCGAAAATTGCTCCGGCGACGGCATCATCAAGATTGAGATGCATTTCCTGCCTGACGTCTACGTCCCCTGCGAAGTCTGCCATGGCAAGCGCTATAACCGCGAAGCCCTGGAAATCCACTTCAAAGGCAAGACCATCAGCGACATCCTGGAACTGACCTGCGAGCAGGCGCTGGAGTTCTTTGAGAATATCCCTTCGATCGCCCGCAAGTTGCAGACGCTTGTAGACGTCGGCTTAGGCTATATCGGGCTCGGTCAATCCGCGACGACGCTGTCGGGCGGCGAAGCCCAGCGCATCAAGCTGTCCACCGAACTGAGCCGCCGCCCGACTGGCAAGACGCTCTACATACTCGACGAGCCCACGACCGGTCTCCACATGGCTGATGTCGACAAGCTGCTGCACATGCTCCATGCGCTGGTCGACAGCGGTAACAGTATGGTCATCATCGAACACAACCTCGACGTCATCAAGAACGCCGACTGGCTGATCGACATGGGTCCCGAAGGCGGCTCCGGCGGCGGCCGCGTCATGGCCGAAGGCACTCCGGAGCAGGTCGCCCGGGTCACTGAGAGCTACACCGGGCAGTTCCTGAAGCGCATGCTGATATAAATAACTAACAAAAATAGACAAATATGGTATAATGACTTTATGAAGAACGCATACATCCGCGCTATTGACGCGGTCCTTACTCCGAATGGGCGGACACGACCCGAAAATGCAGTCCTTGACGGCTTGGACTACGCCGCCCAAGCTAATGATGCATATGATGAAATGGCAGCAGTCCGGCAATCACCTGATACAGAGATGGGAGAATTTGCGAGGAAGCAACAGCGCTTTCAAGATTTATCCGCCAAAGCAGGCGGGTGCATAGGTTATGAGTCCTTGGGAACTAAATCTCATAAAGTAAACCGATTAGTCGGTGAGCCAGACTTTCTCGGTCTATACACTGAATCGACCTGGTAAATTGCAGCGATACTGGCCCGTGTCGCCGATAGTGACACTGGCCAGTTCCTGAAGCGGATGCTCGAAATACCCTGCACGTAGCTCATTTATAAGCGTTTCCATACAATCTCCATAATGCTATAGTTTATGTATGATCATCGGCATCGCTGGCGGAAGCCGGTCAGGCAAGACGACTTTGGCGCATGTGCTGGCGGCAAGGTTGGAGTGTGAACTTGTATCACTCGATAATTATTTTCATCCAAATCACGATTTCCCGGTAGTATACGGCCGGCCGGATTATGACCGGATGGAAGCGGTGGATTGGCAACGGGCGATAGAGGACATCTCAGCGCAAAGCCGGCAGGGTGATCTGATAGTTGAAGGCTTCCTGCTGCTCGCCCATACAGAGTTACGCAGCATCCTCGGCATGTCGGTATTCATGCACGCGCCGGAAGAGGTCAGGCTGCAACGCCGGATGGCGCAACCCGGCGAACTCAAGACAGCGGACGATTATACATACATCACACGGCACCTGCCTATGCGCCACAACCTGCTGGTAGAACCGACGAAGCGCTTTGCAGACATCGTACTGGATGGACAGCGGGGCGTTGATGAACTGAGCCAGGAACTACTGTGTGCATTGGACCAATACCAGCCTGCCACGGTACTGAGTTAACTTACTCTGGCGTCTGTAATGCGCAGTCGGTGAGTGTCCTGGATGTACTGCGCAACATAGCAATATCGATTATATTCTCGACATCTGGCGGAAAGTCGACAAAGCCGTCACTGAACAGCGACATGGTGCCGGCTATACTGGCGATGCTGTCAGTGTCGCCCCCACCGTTGACTCCAGCGTAGACACGCTCGCTGAACGTCTTGCCGCTCAGGAAGAATCCGTAAGCCATCGCAAGAGTTTGATGGCCTTCGAAGCCTTTCTTATCTGTGTGTTTCAACACGTCCGCAAATGACGCCGACTCCAACGCCGAGAGGAAGCCAAGTGCTTCTGAGACAAGCGGCTTTGAGCCGACTGCTTTTTCATGGCGTCTAGCCCGGCTGATAGCGAATTCGGCAAAATTTTGCGATGTCTGGATATGGCCGTCATTGCTCAGAAGATTGCTCAATACGTCACCATGGACACGGCTGAATGTCATAGCTTCGGCAGTATAGTGGGTCATACGCGTCAGTGCGTCAAGCTGCTCGTAACGTATGTCAGAAGGTGTATTCCGGACATGCTGCAGGTAGACAAGTGGCGCTAGTTTCATGAGGACGCCATTCGTAAGGGCATTTTTGCCACCCGACTCTGAGGGTGAAACGCCTTCCTTCAGGCGCAGTACGCTGTCTGTCGTGTTGTATCCCCAGCCACGTGGCATAAGCCGGCCCCCGAGATTACGGTTATCGAAGTACCGCACGTGGGGTGATGCATCATGTGCCTGAATCAGGTGCTTTACCTGGGCATCAATGTCAAATCCTCCAGCTTGGATAATGCCGTTGGCTACGGCGAGGGTCAGCTGCGTATCGTCGCTCCATTCACCGAGACGGCCGAGGGGCTCAACCTGGAATATCTCACGGTTTGTCGGCGACCGTAACGTATCGATCCATCCAAAATTCATCGCAATTTCCTCGGCTGACTGGTTCTCTCCGGCTAAGCCTGCAGAGTCGCCGTACGCGATGACGGGTATCAGTAGTTCACCGATGGATCGTAAGTCTTTGGGCATCTGTCAGGTAGGTATAGATCAGTCGATATGTTTTTCGGCGGCGTCTTGGGCTTTTTCCAGTTCCTGGGCGCTGATCTTGCGGTCGTGTTTGCGCTTTTCGCGGAATCCGTGGATGAGGCTGCCACCGATGGAGACAACGGCGATGGTCAGGACGACCGGCATGACGAACTTCTCGATGTCGATGGCATGGCCAAGGATGCGGTAAGCGTAAAAACCTGACAGCGGCACGAGCACGGCCCAGAGGGCGGCACCGATGGTGCTGTAGGCGAAGAAGCGATTGAATGGCATATTGCCGATGCCGGCGACGAGCGGGGCGAAGGTGCGCATGACAGGGACGAAGCGGGCCAGGATGAGCGTCTTGCCACCATGTTTGGTGTAGAACTGCTGCGCTTTGAGAATGTTGTCTTTCTGGAAGAAGAAGCCATCTTCTTTGCGGAACAGCTTGGGTCCGGTCTTCTGACCGATCTTATATCCCACGATGTTGCCAAGGACGGCCGCGGCAAAGATCAGCACGATGGTGAAGATGATGTTGTGTTCGCCGCGTCCGGAGATGAAGCCGGCCAGGAAGAGCAGGGAATCGCCCGGCAGGAAGAAACCGCCAAAGAATGCGCATTCGATGAATACGGTCAGGGCGATCACCAGCAGGCCGCTGGAGATGATGAATTCAGTCAGTCCTTCGCCGAACATATGCATCTAGAGTAACGGATACGACTCCGTTCGTCCAATCGTTAAACGATTTGCTTAATGTTGCTCTCAGCAATGGCATGCAGCTCGGTAGACGTACCTGATGGTCGAAGGGGCTGGCAATGTAGCGCTAATCTGTTAAAATAGAATGATACGAACGTTATAAATGTAGGATAGGTAAGGAACACAGGCATGTCACAGGATAAGATCGAACTCACTTTAGAAGCGCGTACCGTCGCTGGCAAGAGCGTCAAGCATCTGCGCAAGGCTGGCATCGTACCGGCCGTCGTCCATGACCATGGCAAGGATTCTGTCCTTGTCCAGGGCGAACACAATACCATCATGAAAGCCTACAAGCAGGCCGGCAAGCACCACCCGATCGTCCTGACTGCATCTGGCAAGCACTACACCGCCATGATCAAGTCCATCGAGTTTGAGCCGCGCAAACAGGCCCTGACACATGTCGTCTTCAATGCGGTATCCGCTACCGAAAAGGTCGAGACGGAAGTACCGCTGCATGCTGTCTTTGCCGAAGGCAACGAAGCGTCTCCTGCGGAACGCAACGGGTTCCTGGTATTGCCGCACCTGACCGTCGTGACCGTCCAGGCCGTATCGTCCAAGCTGCCAGACTTCCTGGAGTATGATGCTGAGTTACTCGTCGAACTCGGCGACAATGTCAAGGTCGGCGACCTGAAGGCTCCGGCCGGCGTCGAGATCATGACCGACCCTGAGCAGGTCATCGTGACCGTCAACGATCCGACCGTCGTGGCCGCGGCCAATGACGCTGCCGGTGGTGACGCCGATGAAGCGACCGGCGACGAGGCTGCCAATGTCGAGTCTGAGCACGGTTCAGCCGCAGATGACGACCAGACATCCGGTGACGACGAGATCCGCCCGGGCGGCAAGAAGGAATTCGAAGACAAGAGCCAGGGCCACAGCCCCGAGAAGAAGTAGCTTCCGGCTACCAGAGCCGGCGGTACTCTTCAACGGTCTGTGGGTGGAGCCGGGACGAAGCTCCATCGAAGAATTCAAACTTATCGGGCCACAGGTTGAACTGGACCTCTCCGAGGACCTGACCTGGCTTGTTGCCGGCATTCTTCTTGAGCCATGAATGCCAAGCCCGCATAAACCCGGGTGATTCGCCGCCGCCGCCTTCATTTTGAGGTCTGACGCCACCATGGTTCGACCATTCGGATATCAAAATCGGATCACCATGCTTTTTACCCAGGCGCTGCAGGTCTGCCAGGGAATTCAATCCGCCACCATCTTCAATCTTCTTATCAAAGCAGGCCTGGTCGGTACAGAAATCCCATTCGTTGTAGAAATCCACAGATAAGCCGTCGACCAGGGAATCGTCGGGGTATGTCTCTGCGACAGTCGGGTAACCCGGCTTGTGTGCGGCCCCGGTAGATAACATGATCTTAGCCTCTGGGATCTCCTCACGGGCAATCGTGGCGACATTATTGAATGCCGTTTTAAAATGTTTCGCATCTTCTTGGGTACGGACTGAGTAGTCGTACCAATGGCCATTATACTCATGCCAGATCCGCAGGAACACCTGGCCTTTGCCTTCACGCGCCTTTTTAATAGCTCTGAACGTTTGGCGGAAATGTTCGTCATGGGCACCTGCCGCTTCGGCAGCCCAGGATTCAATCTCTTTGTTCGGCGGTGTTACTGCGATATCCATCGCTCCTACGAAGTTTTCCCATTCCCCGCAGCCGCCGCAACCGGCAATTTTCGGCCCCAGCGGGTAGACGGCTGGATTATCTATCCATGTCCCGCCGATTTCAACTTTGGAACCGCGCCATTCCCCAAATGATCCGTCCGCCGCAAATTTGCTTGCCGCCCCGGACAGCCATCCTGGAGTCGTATCAGTCCCGCTGCCGGTATCGATCGGATCGGCACTTCCTGCGTTGCCGTTGGGTTTCTGCGCTTTGGCGTCATCCTTTTTGTCGGCTTCTGCTTCCTCAGATTCTCCTTTCGATGCTACTTGCTTATCAGTATCGTCAGTCTGGCCGGAAGCATCATCGCTTTCAGGTGATTCGCCGGCTGAATGTGAGCCGGCATTCTCGAAGTCTGGAAGCGGCAGCTTGTCCTTGATGAGGGGTCCGATCAGTGAATCGAGCGATGTGGACAGGAAGTTCTCATATCTGTCGACAGTACGCGATGTGAAATCGAAACCGCCCGCTATGTCCTGGGAGATCGTCGCGGCAGTGTAGGGTCGGTCATCTCCCCTTGAATGGGCCTCGACGTGTTCGTAGATGACTCCGCCACCACCTATCACGGTAACCAGGGCGGCGCTGCCGATCATGCCGTGCATCAGTTTGTCCCGGATCGAGTTGTGTGAACCTACTTCCAACATGTTCAGGGTATTATAGTGAAAAGTTGTCAGATAACAAAATACTCGTCAGGATACATGCTTTTGGCTTTCGGCGTGTGTAAGCTTCAATTGCATCACCTGTTATTCTTCGATGAAGCCGCCGGATTGGTGGCTCCACAGCTTGGCATAGGTACCGCCGGCACGGATCAGCTCCTTGTGACTGCCTTGCTCCTCGATCCGGCCGTTGGCCATGACGACGATGCGGTCCATGTGCTGGATCGTACTCAGTCGGTGGGCGATGACGATGGCGGTGCGGCCCTCCATAAGTTTCCAGAGGGCGTCCTGGATCAGGATCTCACTTTCCGAGTCCAATGCGGATGTTGCTTCGTCCAGCACAAGGACCGGTGCGTTCTTGATCATCGCCCGGGCGATGGCGACGCGCTGGCGCTGGCCGCCGGACAGTTTTACGCCGCGTTCACCGACGAGGGTGTCATAGCCTTCCGGCAGCTTGGCGATGAACTCATGGGCGTTGGCCAGTTTGGCGATGGCTTCGATCTCACGCTGCGAGGCACCATGCCGGCCGTAGGCGATATTCTCGGACAGACTGCGGTGAAACAGCAGCGGTTCCTGCGGGACATAGGCGATGTGGGTGTGCAGGTCGTCCTGCGTGATGCTGCGGATGTCGTAGTTGTCGATGGTGATTGAACCGCTGTCGATATCATTGAAGCGCAGCAGCAGCTTGGTCAAGGAAGTTTTGCCGCCACCACTCGGCCCGACCAGGCCGATCTTCTCGCCGGCTTTGACGTGCAGTGTCAGGCCGTCGAACAACGGATCCTTGCCCTCGCCGTAGGTAAATGTCACGTCGTCGAATTTCAGGCTGCCGCGGACGATGTGGGCTTTCTCGGGCTTTTCAGGGTCGTTTATCTCCGGTGTGATTTCGAGAATCTTGACCATATCACTGGCGTCACCCAGCGAGCGGTTGTACTGTCGCAGCACATTCTGGAACTCCCAGAGGCGCTGGCCGACCGATGACGTGTAGTTGACGATCAGGAACAGGGTGGCGATGTCCGCCTGGAACGTTCCAGCACCGATGACAGCGATTATCAGGGCCGATATGCCGATACTGGACGTGATGACGCTGGAGTATGTCTCGCGGATCATGGTGGCCTTCATGGACTTGTGGCCGGCTTTTTTAGTGTCAGTCGCGACATCCCAGTAACGGTTCTTTTCAAAAGTACCTGCCGCAAAACTCTTGACGACCGTCAGGTTGGATATGCTGTCGGCCAGGTAGCCGGTCTGCCGGCTCTGCGCCCCGGCTTCCAGGGTGTTTGCCTGCCGGACTTTCTTAGAGAAGTAAACTGTACCGATGATATATATCGTCGAGAACCCAAGCAGGCTGAAGGCGTATACTGGAACGCGCGGCGCCAGGATGATGACTGTCGCTGCCATGGAGACGATCAGCGGGATTAGGTTGAAGACGGTGGAGTCGATTAACCTGACATATGCTCCGGTCAGTTTCGTGGCCTGTGATACCAGCGAACCGGCAAAACGGTTGCCATGGAAACTGGCACTGAGATCCATCAGGTGGTCGAAAACTTTCTGCGAGAGGTCGCGGGTCACCCGTAGTTCAAGGTTCCAGATCAGCCAGATACTTATCCGCCAGCCGATGATGCCGCTGGCGACGACGGCGGCTGCATAGGCCAGGATGTACGGCTTGAAGCTACCCCATAGGTCATTGCCGTCATACTCCTTCTTGCTGATCTTGTCGAAGACCAGCGACAGGATGTATGGTTCCAGGAAGTTCATGATAAGTATGACGACCGGTACCAGTATCAGCACCGGCCAGAGCAGGCGCGGGTATCTGCGGGCATGGCGCCAGAACAGCACGATCGTCTGCCGGGTAGTGTCTTGGGGGATAATTTTTCGTTTCATAACAGTAGCCTTTATTGATGGATTTTGTATGGTTCCCATGCGTGCGTATCGTCAGGCAGCGGGGAGGTTAGTAAGGACGCTGTGAAGCGTAAGAGTAGCAGTATGTCAGCGCGAAAGGCTGTGAACAGGAACCGTCGCACCATAAGACTGGGAAATTGGAGTTGAGATCATATGCGCCGTCCCTGATTAATTGCTAAATAATCGTTTTATCATATATTATTAGATTTGGAAAAGCAATTACATTTCGCTTACACTAGTAATAATCATGTCTCCCGGACCTTCCTCGTCACCAGAAGCACCTCCCGTATCATCGTCACCCGAATCCAGTGACGATGATGATTCGAAAAAGAAAAAAAAGATAATCGGCTCGGCTGCGACCGCCCCCATCCGGGCCGAGGCTGCCGGCGACAAACCTGTTGAACCGGCCCGCCAGAATATCGCCGACCTGATCATGCAACGGCTGAAGGGTGAGAAGTCCGCGTCGCCGAAACCCGAGGTCCCTTTGTTCGGCGTCACCAAGCCGGAAACAGAGGCACCCTCGAAGCCTGGCTCCATACCTGAGATGCTCATCAAGCCCGATAGCGGCAATAAGGCCGCAGGCTCATCAGATGAGACGAAGGTCGATTCACTATCCACAGCGGCAGCAGAACTGTCCACTTCTAAAAGATCCGCCGGTGCTGAAACAGAGGCATCAACAGATTCCGGAGAGATAGGGAATGCAACCTCGCTGACTGAATTGGAACAGAAGCAAGCGGCCGCGGCGATAGCCGGCTCCAGGCTTGAAGCCGCCATACAGGAGCGGCAGGAAATCCCCGAGGAACATGTAGATAGTATCGAGGCGGCTGAGACAGATTCACGTATCTCACTGCTGCGGGCGCTCAAGGAGCAGCTGCACATGTCCGACGGCAAGCCGGCCGCCGATATCATCGATGAGACTGCCGCTGAGACCGAACGTCAGATCGCAACACCGCTCGCAGAGCAGTATGACGACGGGAATCCGGACGGGTCCCCCGAGGATATCCCTGAGGCACCGGACATGCCAGGCGCAGGCGAGCAGTCCGTTCCGATGTCGCATGAGCATGCAGCGGCACCGCCGCCTATAGGTCCACCCGAAGGACCGCCCCCGCCGCCATTCACTGGCATGCCCGAGGGCAACCCCGGGGATCCAGAGCCAGGCCGTGGTCCGGGTGATCGCTTCGGCGGCCCGGACGACCCGTTCCGTTCCCCGATATCTGGGAGTGGAGCTGAATTGCCCTTCGCAATGGCTGCGCCACTTGGAGCGGCTGAAGCGGCCACGAAGGGTGTCGTGTCAGCAGAGTCTACCGGGTATAACGAGCAGGCGGCCCAGAACCGCGGGCTGCTGGTGGGCGGCATCGTCGGATATCTTATCGGCAACCGGCGTGGCAAGAAGAAGGGCCGGGCCGCTAGTGAGAAACACAACGCCCCGATCCGGCGCAACCTCGAGCAGCAGGTCAAGCAGCTCCATGATACTATCGTCGCCAAGGAGCAGCAGATCAAGCGGGTGACGTCCGAGAAGATGCATGCCGTGATGAAATCGAAGGAACACGCCCCGGTACCACCGGCCGGCACAGGCGCCAGCGTGGCGGAAGCCGCCGCGGCCGCCGAGCGGACATCCGATGCCGTATCCGCCAGGTCCGCGCCGGCTGCCGAAATGCGCCCGGCCGCCACAGTCGGCGGCCGTGAGGTAGTCACCATCCCGGGACCCGTCCGGCCGGTCGGTGAACTGTATTCACGCTCGGCTGAACCGGCCGGCGCACTCCTGGCTGCTGCCGGCGCCGAACTGCTTATCAATGACCGTTATTCCCGCGAATTCAAACCCCCGGTACCGGCGGCGGCCACTGGACGTACCGAGCAAGCGCTTATCATACCGTTTACCAAGAAAGCCGAGGATTTCAGCCGTCAGGAACTTATGCAGACCGCCGAAAAGATTACGGTGCAGGGGGTCAAGCTGAAGGAGATGGTCGACCTGGGCCGGATAAATGAGCGTTCGCTGCGCAAGATCGTGGCCGAGTTCCTAGAGGGTGGTGACGTCAGCAAGGCGCTGGCCCGGGAGATCCAGGAGAAGGAGATGAAGTTCGAACGAGACCCGCGGCTCCGTCAGACTGATGGCTCCAGTTCGGGGCAGGCCGATGGTGGCGGTGCTGCAGCCGCGGCGGGCGCACTGGCCCATGACAGCGGCGGAACAGGTTCATCACTGGGAACGGCGGGTTCGGACGGCACTACCGGCCAACCGTACGCCGGGCCGAAGCCGGTGCCGGACAGCGCTACCCTGCAGGCAATAAAACAGCGACAGGCTGCGACGGTCGCCGGTACGACGGTACTGGTCATCGCTGCCGTATATCTGCTCCTCAACCTGTCGCGCTGACCGTGATAGGTGCGCTATACTGGACGTATGCAGAAAATCATTCTTTATTACAAATTTACGCCGCTTACTGACCCGGATGCCGTCCGGCTGTGGCAGAAGACCCTGGCTGACAAACTTAGCCTGACGGGCCGCATCCTGCTGTCGAAGCACGGCATCAACGGGACGCTCGGTGGCGATATCAACGATCTGAAAGTATATATACGGGAGACGAAGACGTTCGGCGGCTTCAAGGACACTGTATTCAAATGGGGCGATGGCGGCCGGGATGATTTTCCAAGATTGTCAGTCAAGGTCCGCAATGAGATTGTCAGCTTCGGTGTGCCTGACGAGCTCAAGGTCGATGCCGGAGGCGTCATCAACGGCGGCACGCACCTGACGCCGGCCCAGGTCCACGAGCTGGTCGCCGAACGTGGCGAAGACGTCGTATTCTTCGACGGGCGCAATGCGTACGAAGCCAAGGTCGGAAAGTTCAAAGACGCCATCGTCCCCGACACCCGGACGACCAAGGATTTTATAACCGAACTCGACAGTACTAAGTTCGACGACATCAAGGACAGACCTGTCGTGACCTATTGTACCGGTGGTATCCGCTGCGAGATCTTAAGCAGCCTGATGAAGAACCGCGGCTTCAAAGACGTGTACCAGATTGATGGCGGCATCGTGAAATACGGCCAGACGTACGGGGACGAAGGGCTTTGGGAAGGCTCGCTGTATGTATTCGACGGCCGGATGGGCGTCAAATTCTCTGACAACGCCAGAGACATCGGCCGCTGCGTCCACTGCGATGGCGCTACCAGCCGCTATACGAATTGTGCCGTCAAGACATGTAACGACCTGATCGTCGTCTGCGAAGCCTGCAGCACGAAGGAGCGGTGCCCGCGCTGCCTGCAGGCCGCCGCGCCCTCAAAATAAGCATGTGTATTATGGTATCATCGTAGGTATGAAGATATCAAAACGCCATATCATACTCTCAACAGTCGTCGTAATAGCCGTTGCCGCAGGCATCGGGGGCTGGGTGCAGAACAGCCGTGAAAAGGACCAGCAGGAACGCGCCCTCGGTAGTGTCAGTAGCAACCAGACCCTCCGTGATGACACGACATCATTATCCAAACAGTCAGGGTCAACCTTGAAGCCTGTCAAGCCGGGCATACAACCTCCCGTAGTGCCTCCACCGGCACCGGTCACACCGACGGCACCACCGGCAATCCCGGTCGGTGGGATCGGGTTAAGCCCGGATGCCGGTACTTCCAGTAGTGGTTCCACGCTCAGTGTGACCATCTATGAGAACAGCGGTACCGACATCGTCAATGCTGCCCAGGCCAGCCTGCGGTACGATCCAGCTGCCCTGGAATACCTGTCAGTCGGAGCATCTGCGGCCTTCGACATAGCGGCTGCCACGTCGACGACGACTCCTGGTGTCATCAATATTGCCCGGGGAACGGCTTCCAAACAGCTGAGCGGCCTGCAGCCGGTCGCTACCGTGAATTTCAAGGTCAAACCAGGATCAAAAGGGGTTACGAACCTGACGCTAAACCCTGTTGAATCAATGGTCGTACGGTCCTCTGACACGACGAATATCCTTAAGACATTTGCGCCGGCAAAGTACGAAATCAAGTAGGCGTAGTCCGCCTGCCGTGCTACTATGATTGCAAAGCATAAGAAGGATACCTCACAATGGCAAAGAACACATCCAGTAACAGTACTAAGCCGCAAGGAACCGGTGCGAAAGACACGGCTACAGTTGCCAAGCCATCGGTCAGCTCAACGAATACGCCCGAGCAGGCAAGGCGCAGCCGCCGGTTCCTGGCAGCCACCGGCCTACTGTCTGCTGCGCTCATCGCAACGACTATCGGCCTGATGGGATATCAGAAGCACTCGTATAATGACGCGATCAGCAAAAGCAACCAGCCGTACGGTTCGGCATCTTTGTATATCGCTGCCGAAGGCCTGAGTGACGTCAAGGCGGGCCAGACATTCACTGTCGAACTGCATGAAGACAGCGGCAAGGATCTGGTGAATGCCGTCCAGGCCGGTATCAATTATCCGGCTGAGAAACTTCAGGTCGTCTCCGTGACTACGGGAGATGGATTCCCTCAGGAAGCTGCCACTGATACGACTACTCCAGGACTTGTCCGTGTCGCCCGCTCAGTCGTCCCTAAGACTCCGGCCGTGAGAGGCCAGCAATCGGTTGCCAAGATCGAATTCAAGGTCCTGCCCGGTGCGACCGGCCCGGTAGAGCTCAGGGTAGACCAGACAACCTCGCTGCTCGTCCGCAGCACCGACAACAAGAACGTCCTCAGCAGTGTCCGCCCGGCAACACTCAACATCCAATAATCTGCAGCCGACCAGTTACGCCACTGCCAGCGATAGCGGTATACTAGGACTGTGAACCCACCGCAGATCTCAGGACAACTCGAAGCCAAGCTCAAGGAGCTGCCGCGTGCCCCCGGAGTCTATTTCCATAAAGACGCCGGGGGTGAGATTATTTATGTCGGCAAGGCAGCCGTGCTGCGCAACCGTGTCCGCCAGTATTTCCAGAAATCCCGGATGCGCGATGTCAAGACAGATGTGCTCGTCAGCGAGATCAAGGATACCGACTGGATGGTCGTCGAAAGCGAGATAGAGGCACTTTTCCTCGAGGCGGAGATGATCCGGCGTTACATGCCGAAATACAACATCCTGCTGCGCGATGATAAGGCGATGGCCTACATCCGCATCGATTATGATAGTGACTACCCGACGGTCAGCACCACCAGGCGGCCGCTGGACGACGGAGCTAAATACTTCGGCCCGTACCCCTCGCTGTCCAGCGTCCGGGTCGCGCTCAAGCTACTGCGCCGGATCTTCCCGTACGCCACCAGCCAGATCGCCGGCCAGAAGCGGGCGACGCTGCATTATCACCTCGGGCTTGATCCGGGACTCGAGGAAGGCCGGACGACGCTCGAGGATTACCGCGCCAACCTGCGCCGGCTGATGAGCTATATCGAGGGTAAGCGGGTGACTATCATCCGGGAACTCGAGAAAGAGATGAAAGCTGCTGCAAAGGAGCAGGATTTTGAGCGGGCCGCCGCCGTCCGCAACCAGCTGACGGCACTGCAGAACCTGAATAAGCAGGTCATCTTCAGTGACAAGGAATTCATGGACATCAGTAAGGACCATGCCCTTAACGAGCTGGTCGACCTGTTGGGCCTGGCCAAGTTCCCGCAGCGCATCGAGGGCTATGACATCAGCCACATGTCCGGCACCGACGTCGTAGCCAGCATGGTGGTGTTTACCAACGGAGCCAGCGACAAAGCTGAATACCGCAAGTTCAAGACCAAGAAGGACCACAATAACGACTTTTATAATATGTACGAGACGTTGAGCCGCCGGCTGTCTGACAAGAACATCAAAGCCTGGGGCCGGCCGAGCCTGGTGCTGATCGACGGTGGCAAGGGCCAGCTCGATGCTGCCATCCGGGCCCGCGACGAAGCGATGTGTGCCGGCAAGGACGGCGAGCCGGAGCAAAGCTGCGCCGAGATCCCGATGATCGGCCTGGCTAAAAGGGAAGAGCAGATCGTCATCCGCCGGCAGAGTTCCAGCGGTGTGGGGACCAGTAACATCAGCCTCAATACCGCCGCGCTGCACAAACTTGGTGGGTTTTCTACCGACAGCGAAGCTTACACGCTGGTCAACCTGCCGCACAATACCAATCTCGTCAAACTGCTGCAGCGTATCCGTGACGAATCACACCGCTTCGCTGTCAGCTACCACACCGTCCTGGCCCGCAAGAAGCAGACTGCCAGCATGATCGATGAGATCCCTGGCTTCGGCCCGGCGACCCGCAAGAAGCTGCTCAAGACGTTCGGCAGCATGAAGGGCGTGTCTGAGGCGTCGCCGACCGAGCTGGCGGTATGTCTCGGTGATAAGAAGGCGGCTGTCCTGCGCAAATACCTCCAGCCGATGGCTGAAGCTGGTCATGCCGATTAGATGGTATCTTTGCCGATCAATCCGCACATATGGGCCAGAAATACCGCTTCACTCCGGTTGTGCCACCTGACAGATGCGCGTTTCCTGGCACGGTTCAGTCTGCCGGATACGGTACCTACCGCGATAGACAGTTCTTCGGCAATCGATTGGTCGGAACTCCCGCGACCGATACCTCGTATGACGTCCAACTCAAATTCGCTGTAACTGATTTTCTCGGTCGGAATATTCTGTTCGACAGCGTACACGCCTGTTGAAAAACAGCGGTCAACTGCTTGGGCGACCGTTTTGGCTCCAAGGCCATCAAGCAGTCTCCGCCGGTTCAGTAGCGTATCCGTGACCGTTCGTCCAGTCATTCTGGAGATGCTGACGGTATCATCGATACCGACCGACTCCAATAATGCGACGGGTATGACATCAGCCGGAACATCTTCGGTCGCAAAGGCTGACATGCTACCGCCATACACCACGAGCCGGCAGACAGCGCTACCCGTGTCACTACGCGGCTCTGTCAGAGCGGTCCGAGGTTCTACCGTAAAATTGTAATTTATGTATTTCATCAGTCAGATTATACAATAGTATCTGCAGATATCCAGTCATATATTTTGTTATAGTACTATCAGATGAAATCTACATTCCCAGCTGCATTCTTCGCCGGTAACCGGCAGAAGCTCCGCGAAGCAGTCGCCAGCGACGCGCCGATCGTCATCACGGCGAACGGATTGCTGCAGCGTAATTCTGATAATACATACCCGTTCCATCAGGACAGCAGCTTCTGGTACCTAACGGGCGTTGAAGAGTCCGACAGTATATTGGTGATGGCGGAAAAGGCAACCTTCATACTTCTCCCAGGGCGGAGTGTCAGCCGGGAAGCTTTTGACGGAGCCATTGACAGGGCGGCTTTGACTGACGTCTCGGGTATCTCTGATATATGTGATGAAACGGACGGGTGGGAACGGTTGGCTGCGCTACAAGCTGCCAGCCCCCGACTTATGACCCTTGAGCCGGCGCCGGAGTATGTCGGACAGTACGGCATGTATACGAATCCGGCACGTGCCAGACTGACGGCCCGGCTCGGGGAGCTCAACCCTGAACTGGAACTCGTCGATATCCGGGCACAGCTTGCCGGACTCCGGATGGTGAAACAAACTGCCGAGCTTACGGCGCTACGGTCGGCAATCGATATCACTGCAGAGAGCCTGTCGGTGCTGACGGCTGCCGACAGGTTCAGCGGATATAAGAATGAGTATGAGATAGAAGCAGATCTGACGCGGGAATTCCGCTTCCGCGGTGCATCTGGCCATGCCTTCTCGCCGATCGTCGCCGGCGGCGCCCGGGCCTGTACGTTACACAATATTGCGAATGGGGCGCCGCTTCAGAGAGATACGCTGGTCGTACTCGACGTCGGCGCCGAAGTCAGCCATTATGCCGCAGATATCACCAGGACCCGTGTCTTCGGGAAGCCTTCAGCCCGGCAGCAGGCTGTGTTCGATGCTGTACTTGACGTGCAGACGTACGCACTTGGACTGCTGAGGCCCGGGGTACTCCTTAAAGAATATGAACAGACGGTCGAGAAGTACATGGGGACCATCCTGCGGCACCTGGGGTTGATCCGAACGGCTGAGCGCGAAGATATCCGGAAATATTTCCCGCACGCTACCTCCCATTACCTCGGTCTCGACGTCCATGACGTCGGCGATTACAGCCGTCCGCTGGAGCCGGGGATGGTCGTGACATGTGAGCCAGGTATCTATATTCCAGAAGAGTCGATCGGAGTGCGCATCGAGGATGATATCCTGATCACTGCCGACGGCAATGAAGTGTTGAGCGCCAAGCTCCCCAAAACGCTTATGTAAATTATGGCCGACTCCGTGCTACAATAGACAGTAATGAAACGGCCGTTATCCCGATTTTTGCTGCGCTGGCTGGTATCGAGTCTCGGACTCTGGATCGCCGCCGGCCTGCTCAGCAACAGCATCGACTACCAGGACCGCATCGGCGTCATCCTGATCGCCGGATTACTGCTGGCGGTCGTCAACGCATGCGTCAAGCCGTTCATCGTCATCCTGTCTCTACCGGCCATACTGCTGACGCTCGGATTGTTCATGATCGTCGTCAACGGATTGATGGTATTCCTGGTAAGTAAGCTGTACGCGCCACTGGAAGTTACCAATTTCTGGGCGGCAATACTTGCAGGTATGATAATCGGCCTAGTAAACTATCTAGTAACGGCAATACTCGACAACAACCGGGACAAATAAGGAGACTTCATGAACATTTGGAATTATCTGACAATCGCATCAATGGTCCTGATGACCATCCTCATCCTGGTACAGACCCGCGGTGCGGCCCTGGGCGCCGGTATCGGCGGTTCCGCCGAGGTCAACACCACCCGCCGCGGCACTGACAAGACGATCTTCCAGCTGACAGTCGTAACCGCGTTGGTATTCACCCTTTCGATCATGTTCGGGATCTTATCTTAAACTAAAGGATTCTTATGGCTCGTCGCGGAGAAAAACGTACTTTCGGGCGTAGCCTGAGCACCCGCAAGCAGCAGGTCGAAAGCCTGGGCGCCAACGCGGAACAGGTGGCGGAGCGCTATTTCTTCCGCCGGCTGGAGCGCCTGACCGCCGTCCGCCGCTTCGTCATCACCTGGCTGTTGCTGATCGTCCTGCTCTGCGGCTGCCTGGTCGGACAGATCAGGGCGCTTGACAGGCACTTCCAGCGCCTGCAGCCGGTGGCCGGTGGTATATACACCGAAGGCATCCTGGGCGATTTCACGAATGCCAACCCGTTGTACGCCAGTAGCCAGGTTGACGAATCTGTCTCCAAACTGCTGTTTGCCGGATTGTTCAAATACGACGGACAGAACCAGCTGGTCGGCGACCTGGCCTCCGGCTACACCGTCGACACCACCGGAAAGGTATACACTGTCAACCTCAAGCCTGGTCTGACATGGCATGACGGAGCGCCGCTGACGGCCAAGGATGTCGTATATACCTACCGTATGATCCAGAATCCGGATGCACTTTCCGTGCTGAACAAGGGGTGGCAGGGGATTGCGGTCGCAGCGATAGACGACAGGACCGTCACCTTTACGCTGCCAAGCCTGCTGGGTTCGTTCCCATATAACATGACGAATGGCATAATCCCCGAGCATATATTGAAGGATGTCGATCCGGGCGAGATGCGATCGGTCGGCTTCAACACGGTCAATCCGGTCGGGGCCGGGCCGTTCGCTTGGGATACGATCGAAGTCAGCGGTGAGTCGCCCGAGACGCGGCAGACGCAGGTCGCATTGTCGCCGTTCGAGTCGTATAATGGCGGCGCTCCGAAACTGGCAAGCTTCGTCATCCATGCGTATCATGATGATGCTGAAATGAAACGCAGCTTCAAGGAGCGCGAGATTACTGCCGCAAATTTCACCGATATTCCGTCAGAGTTGAAGGACGTGCCCGGCATCGAAACGAACAATTTCATGATGTCCGCAGCTAATATGGTGTTCTTCAGGCATAGTAATCCTGTCCTGGCCGACGTTGCCGTCCGTAAGGCGTTGGTACAGTCAGTGAACGTCGATGCGATCATCGAAAACCTGAGCTATCCGACACACCCTGTCCGCGGACCGCTACTGCTTGGTCAGGTCGGCTACGACAAGACGCTGGTGCAGCCCGCTTTTGATCCGGCTGCCGCCGCTGCGACCCTTGATGCTGCCGGTTGGAAGGAGACTGCGAACGGTTCGCGTGCCAAAGGGGGCCTACCTCTGACGTTCAACCTGTATGCCCAGGATATGCCCGAGACTAAAGAAGTCGTCATGCAGGTCGCGACCGCTTGGCGCTCTATCGGCGTCCGGCCTATCGTCCGTCTTCAGAGCGGAGAAGACCTGCGACGCAGCATCGCCAGTCACGATTACGACGCGCTTTTGTATGGCATTTCCATCGGAGTCGACCCAGACGTCTTCGTCTACTGGCACGGCTCCCAGAACGATGCCCGCTCCAGCGGTCTGAACTTCTCGGAATTCAAGTCCAGATCAGCCGATATGGCGCTTGAAGCTGGCCGCACCCGCATCGAGCCCGAGCTGCGCGTCATCAAATACAAGCCGTTCCTGCAAGCATGGCAGCAAGACCTTCCGGCGCTTGGGCTGTACCAGCCACGCTATCTCTATCTGACGTATGGCAAGGTCTTCGGTCTCAATGAACATACGCTGAACACCAACACCGACCGCTATAGCAATGTACACAACTGGCAGATCCGTCAGGCCGAAGTCACCAACCGACGCTGAATTGACACCGAGGATTGGCAGTCGTTGCGGCCTTCATAGATAGTGTTGCAATCATTGCAGTAAAAACGTACAATTACCTCTGTACTTTCCACAGTTTGTGATTAATTTACGCGCGGATGTGGTGAAATGGTATACACGCTAGTTTCAGGTACTAGTGCCGCAAGGCGTGGAGGTTCAAGTCCTCTCATCCGCACCAAACTAAAAACCCCACAATGTGGGGTTTTTAGTTTGGCATGATTTGCGAGGACTTGAACCCTTGGGTCGAGGACAGCCAATGGCTGTCTGAGTTATCAAAGCTTGGTCCGTATCGCATTTTGGCCGTCGACAGACGGACGAAATGTTGCGTACGGCAAAATAGAAATCCGAACACCCTTATGCAATGGGAGATAGCCAAAAAGCCTAGTTAGTACTACAAAAAGTGTTATAATATTTCAATCAAATGAAAAAACTGGAAGCAATACAATCCGCTTTTAACGGTGCTGATCAAAAGATTGACTTCACTGTCCCTCAGTTTACTGATGAACCTCAGGTATTCGGCGATGTTGAGCTGGGTGATAGCCAGACTTTCGAAATTATCGAAACACGAGCCTATCAGCTAGACGCCTGGGCAGCAATCGATGAGGCACGTAACAATGGTAAGGATAAAGCTTTATTGCATATGGCGACAGGCCTCGGCAAAACTACCGTCGCTGCCGTTGACGCCCTCAGATATATGCGGGAGCACCCGCAGGCAAACGGATTGTTTTTAGCGCCACAAAATGAAATCGTCGACCAGGCTGAAGAAAGGTTCGCTGAGTGTTTCGAGGGTACATTCAGCACGGGTAAACTGCGTGGAAATTATGAATCAAAACCTAAACCTGATTTTCTGTTTGCAACGTTGCAGACTATGAAAGATAAAAAATCTCTTTTTGACCCGACAGAATTTGATTATATAGTAGTTGACGAAAGTCATCACGGTAAGGCAGATACTTTTGAAAAAACGATTGATTACTTTGACCCTGATTTCCTATTAGGTATTACTGCGACTCCTGATAGGTCGGATTTAAAGCAGATTCGCGAAATATTCGGAGATGAAGTATATTCAAAAAGCCTCAGTGAGGCATTGGCGGAAAGGCTGCTTGCAAAAGTTGATTATCGGGTACTTATGGATGAAACTGTGGCAACAGCCGTAAAGAATAAGTTTCGTTCAGTCGAAGAATTAAATCGGTCGTTGTTTGTACCCAAGAGGAATGAAGAAATCGTTGACATTATCAAGCTCCATGCCCAAGAAATTGAACAACCGAAGACCATAGTTTTTTGCAAAAATTTGGATGCAGCGCAGGAACTGGCTGAGCAGCTTCCACAAGCCTTAATCTTGACTTCCGAAGTGCCACCAGCCAAAAGAAAGCGCATTCTTGAACAATACAGAGCGGGTGAAGCCGACACAATCCTGACAGTAAACATGTTCAACGAAGGAGTAGATATTCCTGATGCCAACTTGCTGGTCTTTTTACGATCGACTGAAAGCTCAACCGTATTCCAACAACAATTAGGCAGGGGATTACGCTTAAGTCCAGGCAAGGAATCAGTACGCGTACTGGACTTTGTTGCCAATAGCGAACGCTTAAGGTCAATCAATGAACTAAAAAAACAAATTGAGTATCACTCAAGTGAATTAGAAGAGAGTGGACAGCCGGGAAACGATGTCTCGGTTGTGTTTGATTTGCAAAACAATACATTCGATTTCGAAGAACTTGTTCAGGATATGGACGGCATACTCAGTAAGTTAGAAAAAGTAGCTTTGAATATGTCCAATGAACAGATTGTTGGCTTAGCCCATTCATTGAGTCCAGACATGCCCCTCAGAACCACTCTGATAAAAAAACTGTCAGGTGATGGCAAGTTTCCAAGCACCACTACTATCAAGGAGCGTTTTGGTAGCATGGCGGCATTTCATGAAGCATGTGGCTTTGAGCCTACACGAGTTTCGCCAGATATCTCAAATGAGGAATTGGTTGCACTAGCCTTGGAGCTTGGAAGCGGAAAACGGATATCAGAGAAGGATATAGAGGAATGGTCATCAAATGGCGACTTTCTGAGCCCCGGTACCGTATCGTCTCGTTTTGGTACATTGTCGAAATTTTATGAAGCATGCGGTCTTGGTGGCCGACGAAGAAATTTGACCAATGATGGGATTGTGGATATGGCCTTGGCATTAAACAATGATGCGCCTTTGAAGTATGATCAAGTCACAAAACTTTCCAAACTAGGCAAATTCCCTAGCAATCAAACTATTTTAGAACGTTTCGGCTCAATGAGAGCATTTCATGAAGCCTGCGGATTTCAAGTTCCCGATATCATTTCGCTAGGCAACGATGAGCTTATTGCTTTAGCAAAACAGATAAGTCCCGAAGAACCGCTCGGACAACAAAGGATGAACGAGCTGTCAAAATCAGGCGACTTTATAAGCTCCCGCACGATCCGCCGTAAGTTCGGCAGCTTAACCGATTTCCATAAACAATGCGGTTTTGATAGTCGCGTTTCTATACAACAGACACCAGATGAGAACATTAGTCAAGCTGTCGCGGTCATGCAGGAAAACCCTGATGTGGACTTTGAATCTTTGAGTTTTGCGAAACTATCCCGTTTGGGAAAAATGGCATCGATGGCAACCATAATAAAAAATTTCGGCAGTACCACTGAGTTCAAACGTCAATACATTGCCGAATGGGAGCGGCAGGGAATTGCCAAAATAGCTGATCAGGCATCTATGCGCCTGGGTTGTGATGCCGTAAAGCGGACAATAAGCGGAGAGAGCGATGATTATTTAACGATTATTAACCCTGAAATCGTCGAGTTGAACCAAGACGACGTCCAGCAAATCTGGCAACGTCCACCATCAAAGATCAAAAAATTAAGCAAAATTGATCGTGCCGATAGGAGCGAGAAAAATCATATCACGGGGCAACGTGGAGAAAGCGTTGTATTGGAAGTGGAGCGCCGGCGACTGATGGAAGCTGGCAGGTCTGACCTTGCAGAAAAAGTTTGGCAGGCGTCGACGGTTGATGATTCGTTGGGCTTCGACATTCTGTCGTATGAAGCAGATGGCAGGAAGAAATATATAGAGGTTAAGGCAACTACACAGCCGAGAAGCAGTAAAATGAAGTTTTTTGTCAGTGAAAATGAGCGCCGTGCATCAGAATTCTTTGACAACTACCATCTCTATTTTGTAGATGATGTGGAATCTATTTCACCCAGAGTGACGACGATCAAATGTCCGCTTGATGACAGTAAATTTGCAGTCAGTGCCATGTCGTATGTAATACAGGGAATTAGGCCTGACTGAATCTGACGTGGCTTCGAGTTTAACATCTGCAGAAATCGCAGAGGTCTGTTACCTATCAGGCACAAAGCCGTCCGAACAACTGCCTGATACTCCCGGTGATATTGGCATGCGCGGCAGCATAATCATGGATATCCAGGGAACGTATCTCTGAGGCGGCAACCTCGACGGTAATCGGTATGGTCTGTCCGGCCGGTACGGCCTCATGGATGGCTTGCAGGATATCGCCGGTACGTGTCTGTTCAATCCGGCCGTCACAGGCTAGCCGTAATTCATCGCTGTAGCCACCGAAGTCCGGCCGCAAGGAAACCTGGACCTCACGGCAGGACGGCGCTTGTACAAGCTCTTGGATCAACTCGACAGGTTTACTGAACCGGGCGCCATTCCGCGTGGACAGCATGTGGTGTAAGTCTATCACTGTACCGTCGAGGCTCTGGCGCTGTTCGACATGATGGATGCTACGAGCAACTTCTGCGACATCGGCATCGAGCGGGATATCGGCACTGCGGGCCCATTCGGCCGTCGGCTGGTACCAGATCTCTGCGAAACTGTCGGGGTCGTAGGTCTGGCGCGGCCGCCGCTGCGGCTGGAAATCGAGATACTGCCCGCCCGGGTGGACGATCAGCGGCAGTCTGCCAGCCTGCTGCAGCTCGTCCAAGCCGTCGTAACATTGGTCGAGCAGCGGGAAGACCGCCGCCGGCTCCAGTTCATCGACGGTATGACGCAGGCCGAGACGTCCCATCGACCGCAGGCTGCCCCTGACCGTCTGCTCGCGCCATGATTCGTGCAATACAGCGACCAGTCCGGCCTGTCCGAGCAGTCTGCCGGCTTTCCGGGCCCTTGGCAGTCGTATCGCGGTCCACTCAAACCCTCTGTCATAACCGCCGTCCTCTAGAAAATCCAAGTATTTGTCGGCGTGGAAGAGCGCAGCGTCCGCCGGAGCCAGGTTGAGATTAGAGGATCCGATGATGACCCGGGCATCGTCGGGACCGTTCTGATGGATATTCATAGTCGTATCATAACAATTGTAGTAAGAACGTCAAATAACTGGCCTCAACGGCGGCGCAAAATGCTTTTGGATATGCTATGATTACAACAATCAATCATATGCGGGGAAGTAGCAAGAATGAGTAAAGTAGCCCATTATTTACAGGAACATCTGACAGGGGAGGTCATGACCAGCCCGGATGCCCGCCGCTATTTTGCGACCGACGGGAGCATCTTCTCGGTACTGCCGGCAATGATTGTCTATCCGCAAAATGAGAACGATATCCGCAAGACGACCCGCTTTACCTGGCAATTGGCAGAGCGCGGCCGGATCATCCCGGTGACAGTACGGGGCGCTGGCACCGACCAGGGCGGGGCGGCACTTGGCAACGGTATCATGATGGTTTTGCCGGCCCATATGAACCGCATCGTCGAATTCGACAATAAGACCGGCGTCGCCGTCGTCGAACCCGGCATCAACTACGGCAAGCTGCAGCAGACCCTGCACACACACGGGCGCTTCCTGCCGCCGTTCCCGGCCAGTTATGAGTATTCCACGATCGGCGGGGCCATCGGCAACAATGCCAGCGGCGAGAAATCGATCAAATATGGATCGACGCTCGACTATGTCCGTTCGCTGCGGGTCGTCCTGGCCAACGGCGAAGTAATCGAGACCTTCCGGCTCAACAAGCGCGAACTGAGCAAGAAGCTCGGCCTGGCGACCTTCGAGGGCGAAGTCTACCGGGCGCTCGACAGCTTGCTCGACGAAAACAAGAATATTCTGGAAGACCTCAACCTGGATGTCAGCAAGAATGTCGCCGGCTATGATCTGCTCGATATCCGCCGCAAGGACGGCTCATTCGACCTGACGCCGCTGATCGTGGGTAGCCAGGGCACGCTGGGCATCGTCAGTGAAGCGACGCTCGAAACCGAAGCCCACAATCCCGAGACCACCTTGTTCGTCGCGCAGTTCGAGTCGCTTGACGATGCCCAGTCCGCCGTGCTGGCGCTACGTGACAAGACCAATTCACCAAGCTCGCTCGAGATGGTCGACGGCAATCTGCTGCGGCTCGTCCAGTCGATCAACCCAAGCCAGTTGAAGGGTATCATTGCCGATCCGATCCCGGCGGCGGTCCTGCTCATTGAATGCGACGATACCAGTGACCGTTCCCAGAAGAAGTCCGCCAAGCAGGTACGGAAGACGCTTGAGCAACAGAATGCCCGCTACGTCGAGGAGACCGACCCGTTGCAGCAGGAAAAGCTGTGGAAGATCCGCCATGCCTCAGCCACCGTGGCATCGCATAGCATCGGCAACAAGAAGGCCGTACCGATCATCGAAGACGGCGTCGTACCGATCGCCAAATTCCGGGAGTATGTCGACGGCGTCTACGCACTTTTCAATAAATACCACCTCGACGTCGCACTTTGGGGCCATGCCGGCGACGCCAACCTGCATATGCAGCCGTACCTCGACCTCAGCCAGGTCGGTGACCGCCAGATCGCCTTCCGCCTGATGGACGAATATTACAACTTAGTCATCTCGCTCGGCGGCACGACATCGGGCGAACACAACGACGGCCGTTTGCGAGCGCCATACCTCGACCGGGTATACGGCGGGGCGGTCTATGAGCTGTTCACCAAGGTCAAGAAGATCTTCGATCCCTACGACACGTTGAACCCGGGCGTCAAGATGGGCGTCACAATCGAAGATATCAAGCCATTGGTCCGCAGTGAATTTGGTATGGAACATCTGTACGACCATCTGCCGCGGTCATGAGTACGCTTGTGTCTGTCCTTGGCTTCATCGGGGCAGGGCTGGTGTTGCTGGGCTATCTGCAGGTATCCCGCCATGTCTGGAAGCCACGCAGTCTGGCTTTCCAGTTATGCAATATCATCGGCTCCGGGCTGCTACTATTCTATGGCTGCTATGTTAGTGCGTGGCCGAATGTCGTTTTGAATGCGATATGGCTGATGGTTGGTCTGAGCATCGTCCTGCGGCTTTCGAAAGTACGCAAACGGTAAATTGTCAACGTGTCACCGCCCCATCACAGGTATTGACATAAGCACTTTACAATATTTTCTCATACACCCTTTGTCAAGTCATCGGCGCAACTATTGAGTTTTTAGCCAAAAACAGATACGATAGGTTAGTTCTTTACAGATAATCGTCACGCGGATGTGGTGAAATGGTATACACGCTACCTTGAGGTGGTAGTGCTCGCAAGGGCGTGGAGGTTCAAGTCCTCTCATCCGCACCACTAAGTTTTTGTCATCATGAATGGACCTCTTATGGGTCCATTTTAATTACAAGGCCGAATCACTCAATGGCAAAAACAAATCAACTGAACGTGTAATTAACCGGAGGTGATATGATAACGAAGATCATTGCCCACAGGGGCGATACGTCGTACGGTCCGGAAAACACCCTATCGGCATTCAGGGCCGCCCTAAAGAATGGTGCGAGAGCCATTGAACTTGATGTTCATTCCACGAAAGACGGTATTCTGATTGTTCACCACGATTACTACCTAGGCAATCCCGACAATGGTGAAGGCATAATATATGAAAGGGATTATGCATATATAACTACCTTGCATATAAATAATATAGAAAAAATACCGACTCTTGAAGAGGTCTTCAGTCTGATTGGCAACAAATTGCATTACGAGATTGAACTCAAGGGCCTTACTGAAGAATTTCTTGTTAATGTCGCCGCACTTGTAAAGAAATACAATTTATCGAGTTACATAGAATTTACATCTCCTATCGCCTACAACCTTACCCGGATCAAAGAATTGGAGCCGTCATTCAAAACCGGTACATTTGTGGCCGCATTGCCGGCGTGGATGGATAAGAAACTTGGTCAAAAAATCGCGATCAATAACGCGCTGCTGGGAAATATCGATGTGCTTCATTGTCCACTGTCACTAATAGATTCAGATTTCATCCAAACGGCACATGAGGAGGGGCTACTCATTCATGCTGCCGACTGCGACACTGAGGTTGAGCTACAAGAAGCATTCAATATGAACGTCGACCAATTATCGACTAATAAACTCAGCCTTGCTATAGATATAAGGGCACAGAAAAGAGTTATACTTAGGATTGTATAATAGACATTAGGAGAGCATCGTTACGTCGATTTGAAGTTCTAGACAATCAATTCGATGCCGCTACTACTTAAAATAAATTTTTCGAAAATCCTAAGCAGATTTTGTAAAACAGCACTAAATACTGCTATAATTGTCAAAGTTCAATTACAAGGGTGATTAGCTCAGTTGGCTAGAGCATCTCGTTTACACCGAGAGGGTCGGGGGTTCGAGTCCCTCATCACCCACCAATACAAGAAGGTTCCGCAAGGGGCCTTTTTGTATTGGTCATCAAGGTGAGATGTTTGTAACAATTGCGCTATCAATCCATCAAGAGTAAAGTATGGTGAATTAAGGGAGTCAAATATGAATTATGATAAATTTCCACGGTCTGATGAAGCGGCTGACGTAACAGAAGAGGCTCAATTTACGTCAGACCACGCAGGTTCAGAAAAGCCGATGCTTTTTGAGTTTGATTTGGATATCGACCCCCAGTCGGTACAATCCGAACATTCTACTCGGGCACAGCATGATGGAAGCCTGTGGGATGATGACGTTACCTACATTACTTCTGCCATTCCGAAGTGGATTAATCCTGACGGCACTATCGAATACTAATATGGCTATGGCGCTATCGGCGCTGCAAGTGGCTGGCGTGGCGTGCCGCCCCCGCCGATGCTTGTAGGCGAATTATTGTTGACTACCCGGAGTGCGGTAACGATTTTCTGTATATCTTTGGACCAGGACGTCGCGCTGTTGACGCGCTGCTCAAGAGGCATACCGTAGTCGTTTTGGAATTGCTGCCGCACGCTGCCGTCAGGACCGACTTCGGCCTCAATCGCAAAACCTGGCCCGCCCGTGGAATCTACGATGTAAGCACCGTAATTTTGCATTGTCCACGCGATCTGGCGCCCAGGATCAGATAGCAGTCCGAGGGAATTGATATCGACGGATGCTGGAATGGCGAGTAGCGCGCCCATCTTCATCGCGGTATTCTGGTTGTTGTTTGCCGAGCCATACGAGCTGGTCGCGCCGCTGTCGGCGGTCAAGGAGGGCCATCTGAAGCAGTCATTGTGCGTGCCGCAGTTATACAGCGCTCGTTCTGAGTCGACATTCACTTTCAGGGAGTGTCTCATGCCGATTTGTCCGGGGCGCAGTTCACCCATCCTGATGGCACCACCGAGAGCGGACATCCTGGAACCGCCGTGCGCGCCGCTAACGCCGTCACCGTAAATATCAACATCCGGAAACGTCAGCAGACTAGTAGCTACGCCACCTGATGTACAGCGCGTAAAGGGCTGCATCTGTGCGATTGTCCGACCGTCAGGCCTCAGGATGGCTGCTCCGTTGTTATCACGGGTATTCGGAATAGTGTATGTCGATGGAATTGGTACTGTCGTCAGCACCGTGCTGCCGCCCGGACATCGGTCGGCGCCGGACCAGGCAGCTCCATTGTATCTGATAGGCGTCATCGGTGCGGTTGGCTTGAGTATGATAATGTCATTATCGATCTGCGGCATCGGGGCCCAGACATCGTTATTTGGAACTGCTTGGAGATTTGCAGCTACGTACACCGCTCCGCTGCCGATAGGCATGTTCCAGATACTATTCGATGAAAAAGGCTGCTTCAGTGGATCCCTGGCGCCTGCAACGGGTGCCGGCCTGAATGCTACGGCCGAACCACCCGACGCAGCGCTGTCTGTGATCCTGAGTGCCGGGCTGGACACTGTCCCTGTATCGCTCTCAATGCTTAGAAATGGCGTAGCGGCTTTTGACGACAGCAGGAATAACAATCCAATAGAGATAAAGGCGATAATGATAAATGTGATGCGGAAATGAGTTGATGTCATGTGCATTCGTGCGGCTGAACTTTGCTATATATTACCATAACCACTTAATATGTCGTATCCGCCTGCATTTCAGTCCGGAATCGTTTAAAATAATAAGAGTGCTAAAAATGACGAAGCGAGAGAAGCAGCGGATGGTGATGGGCCTGAAGGCAGTCTTCATCCTGGCATTCCTCGTCGTGACAGGATATTCGAGTATGACCACACGTGCTGACCCATACATAACTGTTGATACTGAGCTGACCGGTGCTGACGTGCCGGAGCAGATCTATAACTTCCTGACGAAGCCGGGCAGGCTGACACCATACCAGGCCGCCGCGGTGATGGGGAATATGCAGCACGAGTCCGGCATGCAGCCGATGCGGCTCGAAAATACGCCGAGCGGCACCGTCACATCGGCCGAGGCTGTCGGTGGCCGCAATATCGGCTGGGGACTTGTCCAGTGGACACCGGCCAGTAAATTCATTGAAAAGCAACCGACGAAGGCCGAGGCCGAGAGTGTCCTGGTGCAATTGAACTTCCTATGGGCGCAGCTGCACGGTGAGGGTCCGCTGCCAGAGAAGCGCGCCGGTGACGAGCTCCGTTCGGCTCCGAACCTCGAGGAAGCCGTCATCGCCTTCCAGGGGAATATGGACGGCGCGCCGAGCCCGATGGGCAAACATTACCGCGGATTTGAGCGGCCGCTTGACCAGACCGCCAGTGTCCCGAAGCGTATCGCAGCCGCCCAGGCATATCTGGCGCAGTTCGGCCCACCACCGGCCAAGTAATTACGGCGGGCAAAGTCTCAATAACTAGAACGGATGAGTTAGCCGCCACCACAGGCTGGGGCGTTCAATAGCGTTCGCCAGGACCATATCAGTCTTCTGTTCCTTGCCGTTCAGCTTGAGGCTGATAGTGCCGATGGCATCCCCGACTTTGGCCGGAGCTTTGACGCTGACATTGCTGGCATGCGGGGTGATAGCAGTGCCGGTCCAAGTTGTGACGGACATGTCGGCGGCAGCTTCGATAGCAGCACTGGCACCCCATTCTGAGGTGACCTTCCCGAGGTTCTGGCCGTCCCGGACGGCCTTGACGGTCTGGAACTGTGACGGTGCCGACTGGATCATCGGCAGTGTGCTGCGCATAGCCTGGGGAGGGTCGGGCGATGCCATGACGGCAGTGATGACACGTATCGTCTTTCCGCCCGACCCGGTGAGTGGTACGTCGGCCGCCGCCAGCAGACAGCCGCCGGCTTCTTCGGTATTGCCGGTCTTGATGCCGCGGATTCCTGACTGGCCGAGGAGCTTGTTGACATTCCGGATGGTGCCAGCCTCCAGATATTCAGCAGTCGGCTGGCTGACGATCTCTGCCAGGACCGGATTATCGAGCGCGGCGTCACCGAGCCGGACCAGGTCGGAAGCGGTACTGACCGTCTTCGGGTTGAAGCCGCTGGCATCGGAAACGGTGGTCTGTTTCATATCGAGGCTTTTGACGAGCGCGTTGGCGTACTCGAGGTAGGCCTCCATGCTACCGAAGGCCCAGACTGCCAACTTGTCGGCGATGTTGTTGGCGGAAGGCAGCATGAGGGCTTGCAGCGCCTGGTACTGGGTGACCGTCTGGCCGGGGTAGACCGGGACGACGGTACCGTCCTTGGCTACGTACTCATTGTACGTGACGACGTCGGCGGCGGTCATGGTGATGCCGGGGCCCTGCTCCCCGGGTTTCAGCGGTTTTTTCTGTAATACCGACAGGGCGGTGATGGTCTTGGTGACACTGGCCATCGGGATGGGCGTCTCCGGGCCTTTGCTAGCCAGCAAGCCATATCCGTCAGCCCCGAGTGCCGCCTGTTGGTTCGGAGCGGCCGCCGGCCACGGTATCTTGACGCGTACCAAGCCAGGCATGACCGGCGGCGTGACAGTAACCTGGAGCGGTGCCAGCGGCCGGACCAATGTAAAAAGCACATATGCGCCGAGCACGATGAACAGGGCCGCCAGGAACGGCCAGCCTGTTCGGCGTGCCGGGGCGCGTCCAGGGATAGGGCGTGAATTATAGGTTCTGTACATACTTCACCATAATCATACTACGGTTATGCCTGCGGGGGCGAGGTGATGTATAATTTAGATAAAGCATTTAAAGGAGTCAATCGTACCATGACGTTACTCATTATCATCGGCATCATCGTCGTCATCCTCATCGTACTGTTCGTCAGTATGTACAACGGCCTTGTCCGCCTCAATATCCGGTCGGAGGAAGCCTGGAGCGATATCACTGTCCAGCTGAAGCGCCGCTATGACCTCATCCCCAACCTGATCAATACGGTCAAGGGGTATGCCGCCCACGAGAAGAGCGTCTTCGAAGCCGTCACTGCCGCCCGTTCCAACGCGCTGAACGCCCAGGGCGTCGAGGAGCAGGCCAAGGCCGAGGGTGACTTCCAGAAGACCCTGAAGAGCCTGTTCGCCGTCGCCGAGGCATATCCTGACCTCAAGGCCAGCGAGAATTTCAAACACCTGCAGGATGAGCTGGTCGACACCGAGGACAAGATCCAAGCGTCACGCCGCTTCTACAACAGCGTCGTCCGTGATTTCAACACAAAGCGCAAGGTATTCCCAACCAACATCTTCGCCGGCATGCTCGGCTTCAAGACCGACAAGGAATTCTTTGAACTTGATGACGCCCAGACCGCTGCTGTCCAGAATCCTGTCGCTGTCCAGTTCTAGCACCGGGTACCGGAGTTCAGCTTTCATTAAGTAATAAAAGATATAATGGACCTGTAATGTACAGCGAGATCGCACGTAACAAACAGAAGAGCTGGGTCATCATCTTCCTCTTCATCGCCTTCATCGGGCTGTTGGCCTGGCTGTTCAGCTTCCTGATGAATGGTACGCCGTACATGACCATCGGTGTCATCATCGGTGCTGCCATATACGCCCTGGTGATGTACTTTGCCGGCAGCAAGCTCAGCCTGGCCGTAAACGGCGCCAAAGAGATTAAGAAGTCCGACAGCCCGCGGCTGTGGCGCATCGTCGAGAACCTGTCCATCACCGAGGGGCTGCCGATGCCTAAGGTCTACATCATGGATGATCCGGCACCGAACGCCTTCGCGACCGGCCGTAATCCCGAGACTGCCGCCGTCTGTGCGACGACCGGGATCCTCGAAATCATGAATGACACCGAGCTGGAAGGGGTCTTCGCGCACGAGCTCGGACACGTCAAGAACTATGATATCCGCGTCTCGATGATCGCCTTCGCGCTGGCTGCTGTCGTATCGATCATCGCCGATACGCTGCTCCACATGACATTCTTCCGGAACAACGGTGAGAACAACAACGGACCGCTATTCTTTATCCTGGCCATCGTCGGCGCTATACTAGCGCCACTGATCGCGACGCTCATCCAGCTGGCCATCAGCCGCCGCCGCGAATATCTGGCGGATGCTACCGGAGCCCTGGCGACCCGCTACCCGGAAGGCTTGGCGAGTGCGCTCGAAAAGATCGGCGCCTACGGCCAGCCGCTGCGGCGCCAGAACAGCTCGACGGCCCATCTGTTCTTCGCCAATCCGCTGAAGGCCGGCGGTGTCAAACAGCTGTTCAGCACCCATCCTCCGCTCGAGGACCGTATCAAACGCCTGCGTGAGATGACCGACCATGTTTAAGAAAGTCCGGTCCAAGGTCGGCAAGAAGGCTGCCAAACCAGAGGCCGCGATAAGCCCGAGCGGGCTAAAGCTCAAGAAATCAGCCGTCAGGAAAGATGCTGAACCCGTCATCGACCCGAAGACCGGTATGCGCCGCCTGCCATCTGCCTGGCAGATCGCCAAGAAGGCAGCGGCCGTCTTCCGTAAACATCCAGTGTTGTTCCTCGGAATCACATTCGTATACGGTGTGCTGTCGATAGTATTGGCCAGCGGTCTGTTCGTGAAGCCTGACATCGAAAGTATAAAGGAGCTACAATCCGGCGCGCTCGGACTGTTCGGCGGTAGTCTGGCGGCATTCGCTACATTGGCCGGATCGTCGAACGCCAGCGGCGGGCAGGGAGGAACTGTGTTCCGGCTATTCCTTATCATCGTCGCCAGTCTGGCGTATATCTGGGCGATGCGCCAGGTCATGGCTGGCTCGGGACGTCTGCGCATCCGCGACGCGTTTTACCAGGGCATGTATCCGCTGATCCCTGTGCTGCTCGTAGCACTTGTCGTACTGTTGCAGTTGCTGCCGGTGTTGATCGGCGGCAGTCTGTATAGCCTGGCTATGGGCGGTAATATCGTCGTCAACGCGGTAGAGCAGGCCATATTCGCCCTGATTTTCCTTGGTCTGCTGCTGCTCAGCGTCTTCCTGATCATCTCATCGGTTTTCGCAGTCTACATCGCCGCCTTGCCGGATATGACACCGATGAAGGCGCTGCGCTCGGCCCGGGACCTGGTGCGCGGCCGGCGGCTGTCGCTGTTCCGGAAGCTGCTGTTTCTGGTGGCGGTGCTGGGCCTACTGACCGTCATCATCGTCTTGCCTGTCATCATGACCGTTACATCGGCCGCGCCGTTCGTGCTCTATGTCGTAACTCTGCTGGTGTTGCCAGCTGTCCACCTCTATCTGTATACGCTATACCGGGAGCTGCTTGCGTGAGTACGCCCGTCCATGGTGATGCGGCTGAGCGCGTAACGAAACTGCGCGCGCTGATCAACGATTACCGCTACCATTACCATGTGCTCGATGAATCAATCATGAGCGAAGCTGCCGCTGACAGCCTGAAACACGAATTGAGCCAGCTCGAGACTGAATATCCGGACCTGATCACACCCGATTCCCCGACCCAGCGGGTGGCCGGCCAGCCGTCTCCGGAATTCGTCAGCGTCCAGCACAGCCAGCGCATGCTCAGTCTGAATGACGTCTTCGACGAGGAAGAGGTCGCAGCCTGGGAAACACGCATCAAAAAGCTGGTCCCGGCCGGTGCGACGCTCGAATACTTCACTGACATCAAGATGGACGGCCTGGCCTGTGCGCTGCACTACCAGGACGGTGTGCTGGTCCGCGGCATCACCCGCGGTGACGGCTTCGTCGGGGAAGATGTGACTGCCAACATCCGGACCATCGATTCGATCCCGCTGCGCCTGCGGACCAGTGATGAATACGCCGGGCTGCAGAGCGGCTACACCGAGGTCCGCGGCGAGATCGTCATGTACAAATCAGATTTCGAGGTGCTCAACGCAGCCCGGGCTGCCGAGGGCAAACCGCTGTTCGCCAACCCGCGCAATACGGCAGCCGGCACGATCCGCCAGCTCGACCCACGGCTGGTCGCCAGCCGTAAGTTGCACTTCCGAGCATACGACCTGCGTCGCAATGAGATTTCTGAGGTTCCGACCAACAAGTTCGCCTATGACGCACTGCGCGGCCTCGGCTTCCTGGCCAATGCCGACGCCAGGGTCCAGCAGTCGATCCCGGAGGTTATGGCATTCATCCAAGAGTGGGAAGACAAACGCCAGCAGCTGCCGTTCAATACCGACGGGCTGGTCGTCAAGGTCAACGACCGTATTTTGTATGAACGGCTCGGTGTCGTCGGCAAGGCGCCGCGCGCGGCGGTCGCCTTCAAGTATGCCGCCGAGCAGGCGACGACCAAGGTGAAGGACATTTTTATCTCAATCGGCCGGACCGGCGCAGCCACACCGGTAGCCATGCTGGAAGCGGTCGTCATCGCCGGCAGCACCGTCCAGATGGCGACGCTGCACAACGAGGGTGAGATCAAGCGCAAGGATATCCGCGTCGGCGACACCGTCATCGTCCATAAGGCGGGCGACATCATCCCGGAAGTCGTCGAGCCGCTGGTGACGCTGCGCGACGGTTCGGAGCAGCCGTTCGTCATGCCGACGCATTGCCCGGAATGCAGCACCGCGCTCGTCAAAGTCAACGCCAAGGACGCCGCCTGGCGCTGCCCGAACGAAGCCTGCCCGTCACGGGCCTGGAAACGGATCGAACATTTTGGCAGCAAGGCGGCACTCGACATCGAGGGGCTTGGCGAAAAGAACGTCATCGCGCTGCTTGGGGCTGATCTTATCAATGATCCGGCAGATATCTTCAAACTTTCCAAGGAATCAGTCCTGCAGCTCGACCGCTTCGCCGAAGTCTCGGCGACTAAGCTTATCTCTGCCATCGAGGCCAAGAAAGAGCCGCAGCTGGCCCGATTCGTCTACGGCCTTGGTATCAGACACATCGGTGTCCAGACGGCTATCGACCTGGCGAACAGCTTCCGGAGCATCGAGGCGCTGGCCACCGCCAAGATTGATGAGTTGAACGACGTCGAAGGCATCGGTGAAGTCGTCGCCGAATCAGTCGTCGAGTGGTTCGCCGAACCGGCCAATCAGAACCTGCTGTCTAAGTTCAGGAAATACGGCGTCAAGCCCCAAGAGGTCAAACAGGTCGGCGGCCCGCTGAGTGGCCAGAACTTCGTCGTCACCGGCAGTCTGGAGCACATGAGCCGCGACCAGGCGGCGGAACGTATCCGGTCGCTTGGGGGTGTCTTCCAGTCGAGTGTCGGCAAGGACACCGACTTCTTGGTCGTCGGAGCCAACGTCGGCGCCAGCAAACTCAAGAAAGCCGAAAAGTTCGGAACGAAACAGATCAGTGAGGACGACCTGCTGCAGATCCTTGCATAATGCTCCGGCTATAGTATAAGAATGCCAGCCTGAGTACTTGACATCTGACCTGCATGCGATATGCTTAAGGTAATTCGTGCGTCCAATGCGGCGCGTGAAACAAACATTTTCACAACAAAAATGCCTACCTCACCCGCCGCCGGGTGGGCGCGCACGAACCTCAGATCCGGGCTTGACCCGGATTTTTGATGGTATTTCATCTGTCGGGGTGGGGACGAGCCCCTCCGTAGGCGACCGAACTATAGCCGGGTGAATTCCCAGCGGCCGGAAAAGACATCCGGTTTGTTGTGGACGACGTCCTGCCCGATGCCGACCCATCTGCCGGCGATGCGCCGTCTGTCCTGATCGATGATCATAGATAGTAATCCTGAATAGAGTTTGCCGGCAAATTCACCGTCCGTGGCTGCATTCTCGGTCCAGCTACCCTGGGCAAAATCGCCGTCTATCTTGAGGCGGATGAGAAGATACTCGTCGTGTTCGTTCGGCAGGCTTTGGAAGACGACGCTGTTGCCGGTCTGTTCGGCTATCACGTCACAGCTGCTGGTGTCTTCGCCGTCGTGGCTGTTGCTGGGCCACCAGTGCGTGCACAGCCACTTGCCAGAATAATCACCTTGGTCAGCCATCACGGTTCCTCCTGCCTTAAAGGTATAGTATACCACCGTAAAGTTAACAAAATAAAAGACCCTGCCGTCGCAGAGTCCTTTATCATGGTGGAGATATGGGGATTCAAACCCCAGACCTCGGCGCTGCCAGCGCCGCGCTCTAATCAGCTGAGCTATATCCCCGTAACAGAGTGAGTATACCACACGGCCGGCCGCATATGGAAGCACCGTCATACACAGTGTACTTTGGTATAATCAGGCTATGACTGTCCGCGCCCGACTCCTCCGTGTATTGCTCGTGCTCGGGTTGCTGACGCTCGTCGCTGCCGGGGCGGTGTATGCCTTCCGGCCGCAACGGCAGGCTGACCCGCGGACGGTATTCAGCGCGGCGCTCGAGCAGGCTATGAGCCAATCCGGAGTCACCTGTACGACCAAAGAAGTGCGGCAGGACGTGACGACCGTGCGGCAGATCAGCGTCAACCTGCAGGACCCGCCACAGGTGCGGGCTGTCACTTCTGTGCAACACGGCAAGTTGACGGTCAGGACGGAGGAAATAGTGACCGGCAAAGGCAGCTTTGTCAGGTACATCCACATCACGCCCGGACAGAAGAATGCTGCCGGCCAGGAGCTTGACCTCGGCAAAGTCCTGAATGTCTGGGGGAAGAAGCCGGCCGTGGACAGTCCGGCACCCGGCTTGTACGGTCGGACTGTGCTCGGTGACTGTATCATCCCGCTTGCCGACCAGGCCGGTGCCAAAGCCGAAGCGTTCGCAGCGGAGGCGCTGGACCGGAAGGCGTTCAGCACCGTGTTCGGCTCGGCCAGGAAAGCCGTGCTAACCGGGCAGGACGTGCTGGTATACGACGTGACGATCGAGCCGAAAGCTTACATCGTCTACATGAAGCGCATCGCCGCAGCGACCGGCAGGCGCGACCTTGATAGGGTCGATAGTACGGCCTACGCCCGCCGCAGCCCTGAAAAGGCAAAATTCTATGTTACTACCGATACGCCGCGCGTCGTCAAGATAGAGTACGCTGCCGCAAAGCGTACGGTCAGCTTTAGGGACTACGGCAAGGCGCCTCAGATCAGTGCCCCGGAATCGTCAGTCAGTGCCACTGAGCTGGAAAGCCATCTGCAGCGGCGATGATCCCTGCCACCTGCCGCAGGGGTGTATCAAAGCATAAGCTATTTATATATAATGGTAGATACACATGAACCGTTTGCAGCATCACATCAAGGAACTGGGCAGCTATTATGATCCTGCTTACCTCGGCAGCCAGGTCTATCTGCTGCAGGATAGCGGATACCGGGTCTTCAGATACCTCAAGTGGTTCTGGTCGGCCCAGTCGTTCAGCGGTTGGAACAAGCTCCGCCCGCTGAAGACGCCGCGCAACCGGGCGTTACTGCTGTTCGTCTATCTGGGAACGATACTACAGATGCTGATCGCCGTAGCGGTGCTGACCGGTGGCATGCTGTACGATGCTGCCGGTGCGGTACCGATCGGACTGGCACTCCTGCTATCATATCCTATCGTCTGGCCGCACATGCTGGCGCTGGCATACATTGCGTACAAAGTTGTCTGGACGCTCGTACATCCGAAGGCGGCTGGCCGGGCAACAGTCTGCCGGGTGCTGGAATGGCAAGTCGTCCGGCTGCGGGCCAAACACACGTTCACGATCATAGCTGTCGCTGGCAGTATCGGCAAGACTTCTACCAAGCTGGCCATCGCCCATACGCTGGAGCCGACCCGGCGCGTCATCTACCAGACGGGGAACTACAATGACCGGGTGACGATACCACTGGTGCTCTTCGGCCAGAAGCTACCCAACCTTTTCAATGTCGTGGCATGGCTGCGGATATTCATCGCCAACGAGCAGACGATCAGCCGGCCGGAATTCTATCAGATGGCCGTCCTGGAGCTTGGCACTGACCACCCGGGTGATATGGCGCAGTTCGCGTACCTCAAGCCTGAAATCAGCGTCGTAACTGCCATAACGCCTGAACATATGGAATATTTCAAGACACTTGACGCGGTCGCTGCCGAAGAGCTGACAGTCTGCGACTACTCGCAGCAGGTGCTGTTGAACGCCGACGACACCCCGACTAAATATCTGAAAGGCCGCTCGGTGCTGCGCTATGGACTCGACACGTCGTACGCCTTCAGCGCCTCCGGATTCAAGCCGGCCGGCATCACGCATGAAAGGATTGAGCTGCACCTGCAGGATTCGGTCAAGGTGCCGGCTGACATCGCCATCGCTGGAGAGCAAGGTGTCAAGATCATGCTTGCTGCCGCTGCAACCGCCCAGCTGGCCGGCTTGACTGCCTCGGAGATCACCAAAGGACTCAAAGAGGTCAGACCATTCGCCGGACGTATGCAGCTGCTGGCGGGCAAGAAGGGCAGTACTATCATTGATGACACCTACAATGCCAGCCCCGTCGCCGTCAAAGCCGGCCTCGACGTACTGTATGCCACCAAAGCACCGCAGCGCATCGCCATCCTCGGAAACATGAATGAGCTTGGTGATTACAGCAAAGCAGCCCACATTGAAGTCGGCAAGTATTGCCGTTCAGACAAGCTCGACCTGGTCGTCACCATCGGCGCCGACGCCGAGAAGTACCTGGCGCCAGCCGCCCGTGCCAATGGCTGTGATGTGCAGAGTTTCACGAGTCCCTACGATGCTGGTGAGGCAGTATTGTCCGCTCTGAAGCCGGGTGCCATAGTCCTCGGCGAAGGCTCCCAGAACAGGGTGTTCGCCGAAGAAGCCCTGAAGCTACTGCTGGCCAGAAAAGCCGACGAAAGCAAACTGGTGCGACAGTCAGACGATTGGATGCGGATCAAGCGCGGACAGTTCCAGCCAAAACAATAGTTCCTTGAGTATGACCTAAAAAAGCTAGCTTTCGCGTCTCAGCGCGGCTTCGACCAGTCTGTGCACCATCGCTTGCATATCATAGCCGGCTACAGCTGCAGCTTTCGGTAACAGGCTCTGGGCAGTCATGCCAGGTATCGTATTCGTCTCAAGTACCCATAAGCTGCCGTCGGGCGAAATCATCATGTCGGTCCGCGACATATCACGGACTCCAAGTAGTTCGTGTATCCGCAGTGCTAGATGTCGTACCTGCCGTTGGATGTCTGAACTGACTGACCGGGGAGGACAAAGCTCCTGGGTCTGGCCGTTGTATTTATTCTCATAATCGAACTCGCCATCCTGTGGTGGTACGATCTCGATGACCGGTAGCGCTTCGTCAAGCAGGATGCCGACAGTGATTTCCTGCCCGGCGATCAACTCTTCAAGCAGCATCTGTGGATGGCGTCTGAATGCGTCTTCTATGCTGTTACGGTCGCAGTTAGCGACATCCCGCACGATGAAGGTATCGACGCTCGACCCGCCGTCGTTGGGTTTTAGGACGAACGGCTGTTTCACAAACTCAGATTCCCAGAGCGAGCGGACATTGACCATCACACCTCGCGGAACTGGCAGTCCAGCTTGCTGTAATGTCTGTTTATATCGCCACTTATCAAAACAATGCGAGGATGCAGTGCTGTCAGCCCCGACGTAGCGGATGCCATGGTCCTCAAGCCATCGCTGGACCGTTCCGTCCTCTCCTCTTAGGCCGTGCAGGACAGGGAAGACGGCGTCAGCTGCTGTCAGCCGTGATTCATAATCAGCAGTCTGATCTGCTGGATCCAGAATACTGACCTCGTATCCAGAGAATTGTAGGGCTGCAGCCACGGCAGCGCCAGACCGCAGTGAGACTGCTCGCTCGTCAGAAGAACCACCGGCGAGGACGATAATTTTTGTCATTAAAAATAAGTATACCGTACTGTCAGATGATTCAGCAGCAAGCTAGACGTCCAGTGTGAAGATAAGCTCCGTACACAGCGGCGCGTCCCGTGAAGCTTTGATGCTTTCCAGCAGTGGTGCCGTACTTGGCAACAGCAACGGGTCGGCAAGGTCACCTGTGTCGTACCAGCCGAGCCGCGGGTCTGACAGTCCGGCAGCCTGGGCGCCGGCCGCAGATTCAGCAGCGAGCAGATGATAGACGACGTAACTTTCCAGTTCATCGTTTCGGTACAACGTGATGCTGCCCGAACCCGCGTAGCTGAACGTGGCAGCCATACCGAATGCCGCATGGATATAGTGCCCAGCCGTCTCGGCGATGGGTTCACCTACGGCCATGTCAGTCGATATGAAGCCGATCCGGCCGATGGTCGGCTGTTTGTCACGCTTCAGCAGCAGCCAGCGCCCATCGGCCGCGCGGACAGCCAAAAACAGCACGACCCGCGGTTGCGTCTCCCAAGGCATGACGAATGCGGCGTGGTCCAGCTTGTCCGCGAACGACCGGCCGCGGGCTGTCAGTTCATAACCTTCACCGCATTTCGCGACCAGGTCCTCCTTTATCAGCTGCTTCAGGTGGTAGACGAACTGGTTCGGTTCGACCTGCTTCGGCCGCAGCTGGCTGTAACGCTGGCTGGTATTGCCGATAAGGAGCTTCAGGATATGCCGTTGGATGTGGTGCACGTCATCAATATATCCTTTGGCGGCCACGCTGTACAAGTCAAAGATTTTTTACTCAAAATCCTACTATCTCGATGCCGCCGCCCATACGGCCTATGATGCTCGTGTAACTAACGACACAAGGAGTCGACCATGGCAGAAGACATGAATGAACGGTTAAGTGAACACCGGTTACGGATGAAGTCCCGCGACCAGAAGCTGCACGAAGCGTCCGAATTCATCGCGAATTTATTCGATGAAGATGCGCAGCTGGAAATCACCGAATCGGCCAAGGGCGACCGGCGCGTGCGGGCTTACATTCCCGATGAAGATGCATCCGTGGGCTACATTGAAGACAGCAGCTACATCGGACTTGCCGAAGTGGCTGGCAGCGAGCCGCCGAAGTATGTCGCCGAACGGCATTATCCCAATGCCCATCGTGCCGGCAAGCCGACATTCACCTGGGAATTCACTCCGGAAAATGACGAACTGCTGATGCAATACATCAAGACTGCCCGTGCCGACGAGCCGGTGCTGGACTTGCCGGCAGTCGCTGATGAATCCGGCGCAGAGGATTTCTGGCAGGCAGCTCATGAGCTGCGGATCGCGCTCCCATATGAGGATTACGAAAAGCGCAGGTCCGAAGATATATATGATTTTACGCTCCCTGAACTGCAATAACGGAAGGATTTAGGATGTCGAAATATGAAAGTCTCAGACCGACAGTCGTCTGCCTGGACGGCGGCCCATGCTCGGGCAAGTCGACGGTCATGGAATATCTCCGTGATCAGGAATTTGAGGTGCCGGCCGAATTCATCCCGGAGGTCGCCACTAGGTTCAGCGATGAACTGCTGGCGCAGGATGCTGACTACGCAAAACTAGCCGCCCGTGACAGGCTAGCGTACCTCAGTTATCAGGAACGGATCGTCGGGACGTATATCGATGAGATAACTGATGCCCGAAGCAGGCTGGCAGGGACGGGCGGCGTCATCGTCACCGACCGTGGTCCGGCCGGCATCCGGTCATATGTGACTGAACCGGAATGGGAACGACTGACGCAGGATTTCGGGACAACTCCCGAGGATATAACGACTGATTATGCGGATACGGTCATCTTCCTGGCCAGCCTGGCTATAACGGATTCAGCCGCGTATGAACAGCAGCGTTCTACGAATCCGATCCGTACCGAGACCATCGCCGAAGCCCGCTCGCTGCACTACAAGTCCCGCTCGGTCTGGTTCGACCACCCGGATGTGATCGATATCGATGATGCTGACATGGAACGTAAACAGAAGCATGTCGCAGCGATGATCGGGCGGATCGCAGGCAATTGAAAAGATGCGTACTACAGCACCCGATTAGGGACTAGTAAGAATATTGATCTGCGAATTCGGCTGCGAGAACATCGCGGACATAGTGTAGGGGCTGCAATTCAGGCTGGGGAAGTTTTGCGCGCAGTCGGCTGCTTAGCCTGGCCTGTGCGACATCCATTCCGGCACGGTCAAAGATACCGTAATCTTCGGTCATGACCTGCTTGCCGGGCCCGAGTATATCGACCGCTACGGGAAGCAACTTGTCGATCATGTTGGCCAGTATCGCCTCTGGCTCTACTTGAGCTTCATAGCGCAACAACAAATCACCGAGGTATCGTGGCAACCGTTGGACGACGGCTGGCAGCTCATCCTGTTCAGCGATAGTTTTGGTTCGTGCTTCTTCGTTCGTCAAGAGGAAGGTCGGTATGTCCTTCCGATCTTTCCATTCGATCATATCGTGCACCAGCAAGTACTGCACGACGAGTCCGGCGTCATAACCGTGGTAATATTTCCGGCAGAACTCATAGCCGACTAGTGCACCCATGAAGCTGTGTTCGACGTCATTCTCACGGTGTCCCGGGCGATACCGCGGTATACGCGTTACTTCAGAGAATTCCATACAGAATTCAGCCAATGAAAGTATTGTGTCGGCGGCTTCACGCACGCCTGACTCGTATGTGTCCTGCTGTATTTCGAAAAGATAGGGCTGCGTATCGCTAAGGGTGGGTGCTAGCATCGTACTGCTCCTGTTATGGTTAACACGTTGCAAGAATAGCGGTGAAAGTCGGGCTATTATAGACAAGACAATTTCAGTCAAATATAGTTGACCAAAGCATGCAGCACCCGACACTTACACATCACATCCAGCTCGAAATACTGCGCACCATGCTGTCCCAGCCGGTCGTACGGTATAGCCGGCTCAAACCGAAGCTTCTGGAAGCCAATTTGTTCATGTATCATCTTAAGTTCCTTATAAAGGAAGATCTGGTTGAGAAGGTGGAGGGCGGTTATGCATTGACCCGCCGTGGCAAGCAGTTTACAGACCGGGCGTCGCTGGAAAGTATGCGTATACCGGTCCAGCCGAAAGTGGTCGTCACACTGGCGCTACAGCGCGAAGGCGACGGGCATTGGCTATTGCTGAAGCGCAAGCACCAGCCGTTCCTGGACTACAAAGGTTTTCCCTCGGGCAAGGTGCAGTTCGGTGAAAGTCTCGCAGATGCGGCCGCTCGCGAACTTCATGAAAAGAGTGGTTTGACGGGCATCGACCTGCAATTGCAGGGCAACATGATCGTGCACTTTACGGACGGCAATGAGCCGGTTAACCATGTCATAGGATATGTTTTCGGAGGTGTGATCCCTGAAGGTATATTGATTGACTTCGATCAGGAATACCATCACTGCTACATCGGGCCGGAGTCGGAATTTTACGAATCCCCAGGATTCAAGGGGCACCAGCAGATCCTGCAATGGATCAAAAGAGGTGAGCTGTTCATCGAGGAGATTGAGTTCACTTCCGACTTCTAAACCCGCCGCATGTACTTCTCATCAGTCAGCATACCGTATATAATGCCGGCAATGGTACGTCAACATATATCTTCTTTGCTCCAACTCCTCCCTTAGGGGACGTAATTTTTCTTATTCTCAGATATAATTTCAGTCAGACTGCCCGGCGAGGGCTTACTAAAGGAGTAAGGTATGCAGCGATACAATCCAAAAGAGATCGAGCCGAAGTGGCAGACAATATGGGATGAGACCGGTGTCTATACGACGGATCTGCACAGCAGTAAGCCGAAGTATATGGCGATGAGCATGTTCAACTATCCGAGTGGGGCAGGCATCCATATCGGCCATGCTATGAACTACACGATCAGCGACGTCAAAGCACGGTTCAAGCGCCAGCAGGGATTTGAAAGTTATCATCCTGTCGGCTGGGACTCATTCGGGTTGCCGGCTGAGAACTATGCTATCAAGGCCGGAGTTTCGCCGCAGGAAAGCATGGCGACGATCATCCCGAGCTACCACAAGCAGTACAAGGCGATGGGCTGGAGTAATGACTGGGAAAAGGAGATCGCCAGCCATCTGCCGGAGTATTACAAATGGTCGCAGTGGATATTCAGCGAGATGCATAGGAACGGCCTGGCCTATCAGGACAGCCGCATGCAGTGGTGGTGTACCAAATGCCAGACCGTACTCGCCAACGAGCAGGTGATAGACGGCAAATGCTGGCGCCACGACGGCCTGGACGACCCGATCGTCGAGAAGAAAGAAGTCAAACAGTGGTTCTTCAGGATCACCGAATATGCCGACGAGCTGCTGGAGGCGATTGACGGCCTGGATTGGACAGAGAGCGTCAAATTGGCGCAGAAGAACTGGATCGGGCGCAGCGAGGGTATCGTATATAAGAATAAAATCCGTGATTTGGACATGGAGATCGAATCATTTTCAGCCCATTTCGAAGCTTTTACCGCCAACACATTCGTCGTGATCGCACCTGACCATCCGCTGCTGCCACAGCTGCTCGAAGGCTCACCCGACGCCGACGCAGTATTGTACGCAGCCCGAAAAATGACAGAGAAACGCGACAAAGAAGGCATGAAGGCTCTCGCCGAGACAGAGGGAATATTTACGGGACGCTATGCTATCGATGCGTTCGGTGATGCGGACTTACCAATCTGGGTAGCCAGTTATGCTATCGCTGATTATGGGACAGGCATCGTGCTTTGTTCGGCACATGATGAGCGAGACTTTGAATTTGCGAAGAAATATGGCATCAGGCTGAAGCCTACCATGGTGCCTTCCGGGTCCGTTGAAGATGCGGAGAAAGTCCGTTCCTTAGAGTATTGCTTCACCGACATGACAACGGGCGTACTCATCGAACCGGTTACATTTGCGGGCAGGAATGCAGCTTCGTCGAGGCAGGATATCGCTGACTTTCTGGAAGCCGAAGGCTTAGCCCGCAAAGAAGTCTCGTATAAGATGCGCGACTGGTCCGTCAGCCGCCAGCGCTATTGGGGTGCACCGATACCGATCATCAATTGTCCTGAGGACGGCGCCGTACTGGTACCCGACAAAGACCTGCCGGTCGTACTTCCGGAACTTGATGATTTCCAGCCCAATGGGGATGGCCGTAGTGCCTTGGCCCGGGCAACGGATTGGCTGAAGGTTGATTGCCCGCAGTGCGGCGGCCCGGCAGAGCGTGAAACAGATACCCTCGATACTTATATCGACAGTAGCTGGTATATGTACCGGTATGTTGACCCGCGCAATACCGAAGCGATCTTTGACCCGGCAATCGTCAAAAAATGGGAACCGATAGATTTTTACAACGGCGCCGACCACGCTACCGCACATCTGTTGTATGCACGTTTCATAGGACATTTCTTTAAGAAGCAGGGACTTGTCGACGAGCCCGAACCGTTCAAACAATTCCTGTTCAACGGCAAAGTCACCGCAGCGGACGGCAAGATGTTCAGTAAGAGCAAGGGAAACGGGGTAGACCCGCTCGAGATAATCGACCAGGGCTACGGCGCCGACGCCCTGCGGATGTATCTGATGTTCGCCGCGCCTCTGGACGTCTGGGTGAAGTGGGATGCCGGCGGCGTCCCGGCGACACACCGGTTCATATCCCGCCTGTGGAACCTTTGCCAGGAATACCTGGAAGCAACTGAGCGGCCGGCGACTGATGTCGTGCACACAGCACTGATGCGCACGACACATCAGATGATCCGTAAGATGACCGAAGACATCGAGGCGAACCGGTATAATACTGCTATCGCCGCCGCCATGGGTTCGCTCAACGAATTGTACAGGCTTAAAGTGCGCAGTCTGGCCCGCAATGACGCCTGGCAGCAGGCCCTCGAGCAAATGGTGGCTTGTATCGCACCGTTCGCTCCGCATGCTGCCGAAGAAATTTGGTTCCGTCTCGGCCACCACCTGACTGTCCATAAAGATACCTGGCCTAAATATGACCCTAAGTATCTGGTGTCTGATGAGATAACGGTCGTCGTCCAGGTCAATGGCAAGCTGCGCGGCCAGCTGGTATTGCCTGCTGATGTCACCGAAGCTGACGCGATCATTGCTGCTCAGGATGACCCAAAGGTAAAAGCCCATCTGAATGGTCAGACGATCCGCAAATCGATCTATGTCCCGGGTAAGTTGGTGAATTTCGTCGTATAAGAAATCATCGCCTATGGCCGGGACCGTGTAGGTACCGGAGGGTCAGGAACCAGGAATTTGTTTCGGCGTGATAGTGGCGAGGATCTTGTTAGTACCTTGTTCGTCATTCTGGACGGTCCAGACGATTCCATCGATTGCCTTATCGCAGGCTTGTCGGACCGGTAGGGGGTAATGCTTGTAAGGGGAATCCGACCCAAGGCCCGTTGGCATCACCGTCAGCGATCCGTACGTCAGAAGCTGTAAATGTGACACCGCCATCAAGCGTTTTGCAATCATTCCGCGCCGTCTGCTGGAGTTCGATGAGGAATCCTGGTTCATACGGCGCACCTGATGATTTACCTGAAATATATCATAAATCCTGAGTAATACAACAACCGGCTTGTTTTTAGCGTAGATTTACGTTACTATAATGGTTAATTACGAAACTATTGATCATCGGCTGTTCTGCCGATAAAAGGAGCGTTTTACTATGGGAAAACCTAAGAAGCGGACCAGCCCACGCGCAACTGGCGCCCGCCGCAGCCACCTGATGCTCAAGCTGGCCCGAGTAGTCAACGGCAAGTCGCCAGTCAAGGTGTTCACTACACGCCGCGAGTCTGGCAAAGATGCAGGTAAGAAGGTCGCCAAGGTCTGAGCTGCGTTCAATAAGCCGAAGCAAAATCAAGCAGTTTCGGCTATACTGAAATCACACAGTAAGGAGCCTTAACAATATGGCATCAAACCGTCACCTAGGTCGTATAATCGCACTCCAAACCTTGTATGAGGAAGAGTTTCGACGTGATGCCTCGGATACCGACTTCAATCTTCAGGACGTCCTGGAGCGTAACATCGCACGTTATTCAGACATGGTCGATGACATCGCCTTCATCGAGGCGCTGGTCAAGGGCGTCATCAAGAACAGCGATGACCTCGATGCCACGTTGCAGCCTATCGCTCCTGAATGGCCGATCGACCAGATAGCCCGCATGGACCGCATCGTCCTGCGCATCGGTCTGTACGAACTGCTCTATGCCCGTGATGTCCCGCCGAAAGTCGTCATCAACGAAGCGGTCGAGCTTGCCAAAGCCTTCGGCGGCGAGAACTCAAGCAAATTCATCAACGGCGTGCTCGGTACCGTGCTTCGTCAGCGAAACGACCAGAGCGACGCATCAGCGGACGACACTGCCGCGGAGACAGTCAGCCCATCCTCTGACGGCCCGGTCCCTAAGACCACGAAGGTGGACTAGCATGGGCGACCAGCCACGTCCCGAACCTACAGGTAACGCTGCGAAGGATGACGGCGCGCGTGATTCCCGCCGGGACCGCAGCCTGTTCGGTAAACGCCCGAGCCCCATCCAGGGCATCCGCGATTTCGTAGCCAAACGGCGGCCATCGATCGACGAAGTAGTCCGCGAGACGACCTCCGGCGGCATCGTCTTCCGCCGCAATCCCAAGGACAAACAGGTCGAGATACTGCTTATCCAGGACGCTAAGAACCGCTGGACGATACCCAAGGGCCACGTCGAAGAGGGTGAAGAGCCCAAGCAGACCGCTGAGCGCGAGATCCGGGAGGAGACCGGACTGCAGGAGATGAAAGTATATAATTGGCTCGGCAAGGTCAACTTCCGCTACCGGCGTACCCACACGCTGGTACTGATGACGATGCATATCTATCTTGTCAAAGGCCTGGCAGATACCGACCAGCTCGAGGGTGAGGACTGGCTGACCGATATCAAATGGTTTCCGGCGCACGAAGCCGTCGACAAGATCGCCTATGACGATATCGGCAAGCTCATGCTGCTGGGTATGAAGAAGATCCGCGATGCTAACCTGTAATATGACTAACTATCTGAAATATCAATAACGGAACCCAGACTAACGGAAAATGTAACATGGACTACACACCTTACCAAGACTTCGCCGCCAAGACCCTCGGACTGACCTTCAAGGACATCGAACTGCTTATCACCGCTTTCACGCACCGCTCATACGTTAATGAGCACAAGAAGACCGTCAGCGTCCACAACGAACGCCTGGAATTCCTGGGTGATGCTGTACTGGAACTGGTCGTCACTGAATATCTCTACAGCAACTTTGCCGACCCCGAAGGTATCCTGACCAACTGGCGCAGCGCCCTTGTCCGCACCGAGAGCATCGGCGCGGCGGCGGCCAAGGCCGGGTTCGAACCGCTCCTCCGGCTGAGTCGCGGCGAGAAGCGGGGCAGTGACCGGGCCCGTGAACAGATCCTGGCCAACAGCTTCGAGGCTGTCATCGGGGCCATCTACCTCGACCAGGGCTACGACGCCGCCAATAAGTTCATCACCGACAATATCCTCAATACCTTCAAAGAGATCCTGTCGAGCGGCTCATGGATGGATCCTAAGTCGCACTTGCAGGAAGTCGTCCAGGGCAAGGAAGGCTTCACGCCGGTTTACAAAGTCATGGAAGAGACGGGCCCTGACCACGACAAGACATTTACCGTCGGCGTCTTCGTCGGCCCGAATCTCCGCGGTACCGGCATCGGCCCCAGCAAGCAGGCCGGCCAGCAGAAGGCAGCAGAAGCGGCCCTTGACTATTACGCACAAAACTCGTAACCCTAGTATGGTTGCTACATGCAAAAGCGTTTGATAAGCCCATTTGCAACACTCGGCGGTGCACTGGTAGTAGGTAGTGCAGTATTATCTATGCGGTACGGCGAAAAAACATGAAGATCTGAACGCCATGGTAAACACTTCTGCCCCCAATGATCTGATGATGTATTTGCATGCCGGTAATCAGAGCTTGGCCGCCCAAACTTACGCGCTGGTTGACAACAGAGGCGCGTATCTGTAAAATAACATGGAATACCTTTGTAAAGTGTTAAGTTCCATATCAGCTTCATTTTATTGAGCTCAACGGAACAGGAAAGAGAGAAGTCAGCCTTTTATGCTATCAATTCGTATGCAGCGCACCGGACGTAAGGGACATGCTATGTTCCGTCTTGTAGTACAGGAATCGCGTCTCACTCCGACGAGTGGCAAGGTCGTCGCACAGCTTGGTAGCTATGACCCGCACGCTAAGACCGCGACCGTCAACACCGAGAAGGCCAGCTTCTATCTTAAGAATGGCGCCCAGCCATCCGGCCGCGCCGCCCAGCTGCTCCAGAAGGAAGGCGTCGAACTCCCGAGCTGGGTCAAGCTTACCAGCGCCAAGAACCGCTCCGTCCGCCATGCTGATAAGCTCCGCCGCAATCAACCCAAGGAAGAAGCGGCTCCGGAAACCCCTGCGGCTGATGCCCCCGCTGACGCGCCCGAAGCTGAGACCGGTACTACCGAATCGTAAGCGCTGAAGTATATCAGACAACATTAGATTCCGTCTATGAACTGCCCGACATATTACTGCCGGGCTTTTTGTTATAATAAGCCACGTACTACAGAAATACCTGAGGCATAATGTCAGAAAAGGAGACCGGCCATGAACAACAGTATTGACCAGCAGTTCGTTGAATTTGTCGTAAAGTCACTCGTCAGCAATCCCGAAGCCGTCATTGTCGAACGCCGTATCGATGAGAAGGGTGTCCTGCTCGAACTGACTGTGGATCCGGATGACCTCGGACGCGTCATCGGCAAACGTGGCGCTACCGCCCAAAGTATCCGCACGCTGCTGCGGGCCCTCGGCACCAAGAACGATGCCCGTTACAACCTGAAGATCGTAGACAATGGCGTCGGCGGCCATACGGCTACAGACGACGGTACGAGTGATGAAGCAGCCACTACCAACTCCTCTTCGGTCACCAAGCCGCAGGATGATGACCTGGACGAAGCCGACACCAGCCGTTCCGCATATGACACCACCGAAAGCGACGTCGTCGCCAAGACCCGCAAGGAACTCGAGGCCTACGACGACCTCGACGTCTAACAGCGTCGGGCTGCGCCAGCCGGCCTTAACGCTTGCATGTTCATTACGGTTACGGTAAGATAGTCCTACGTCGCAAAAACGACTAAAACAAAAATAAGCTCTGCGAGCCAACCGCGGGAAACCACTGTTGGGAGCTTTATGTGACAATGACAGCCGGTTTGCCGCTATGGCAGCCCGGCTGTTTTTGTATCGTCATCACGCCCGTATTGCCAAATGTGTCTTACTGATCGAGGCTTGGGAAGATCTCAACGTCCGGGTTGGCATCAGGGTTCGCCCGCCAGAGCTCCCAGATCTCAGGGTCGATATGGGCTTCGGTCAGCAGATGTCCGATCTCGCTGGACCGGCCATAGAGCAGACGCGGAAGCTGGTCAGCTTCTTCGGTGTCTTTCAGCTCATCAGGCAAAAACTGTAGCCAGGTACCGTCGGCGATAATCGGATCGCCAGGAGTGCCATCGTCTATTTCAAGGCGGTGATGGAAATCAGGTCTGCGTTATACGACTGTCGAGACTGTGACATCAGTGCCGCGTAAGGCTTTCTTAGCAAGCGGCAGCGCTGCCCGCGACCAATCGACGCACAGACCGTGCTGCCAATAGTGGCGGTCTGGGTCGACATCCATTGTTCTCTCGAGTCTGCGGTATGATTTTCCGAGTGCCTGCGGGAGCTCGGTCTCAAGAATTTCAGGGATATCTTCGTATTTTTTGCGGCGAAACATAATATCTATAGTATAATAAACGTAATGAAAATACAAATTATTACATTGTTCCCTGATATGTTCACGGCCGTGTTCGGTACCAGCATGCTCTGGAAGGCCAGTGACCGGGGCATCGTCGAATACCAGATGATCAACCTGCGTGAATATGGTATCGGCCCGCGCCGGCAGGTTGATGATACTCCGTACGGTGGCGGTGACGGCATGCTGCTCCGGCCTGAACCGCTGGTAGCCGCCATTGAATATGCCAAGTCACAGGACCCGGATGCCCTGGTATTGCTGCCGACACCGCGCGGGCAGCTCTACAAGCAGTCCGAGGCCAAACAGCTGGCTACAGCTGGTCAGCAGGGACAGGGACTTATCATCATCTGCCCCCGTTACGAGGGCTATGACGATCGTGTGACCAAGTGGGTTGACCGCCAGTACTGCATGGGCAATTATGTGCTGACCGGCGGTGAGCTGCCGGCCATGACCATCGTTGACTCTGTCGTCCGGCTGCTGCCAGGTGTCCTTGGCGGCGAATCGAGCACCGAAATAGAGTCGTTCCAAGCCGATGACATCTCTATCGAGTTCCCGCAGTATACCCGCCCGGCGGATTTCCAGGGTATGAAAGTACCGGATGTGTTACTGAACGGACATCATGCGGAAATCGACAAATGGCGCCGGCAACAGGACAGTACGCGAACAAACTAGCAAAATATACAACGTTATTATAAAATAGCTGCCATGAACATATTGCTCGGCATCGGCGGAGCACGTGAGCGGACTCGCACTCTGGACCCATTCTTGACGCAAGGCGCCGGCTTGACGCTGCCGCAGTACAGCCGCCCGCCAGGCAGCCTGCAAGGGGAGGAGGTAGCCGGTACAACCGGCGAGCTGTTTGCCAGCCCGCCACTGGATAAGGCGGCGTCGCGTGAGCTGATGCATGAAGCCGCTAAGTCGCTGCGGCTCATCGAATCCGGCGATACGACCATCGAGGCCGCCTCGATCATGACGGCCGGGCGGAACAGGCCGACGGCCCTCCATATCTCGACATTCAGCTCCGATATGACGAATCCTGGCAACCTGAAGGAATTCGCCGATACCGCCCAGCGCTACGCTGACGTCAATCATCTGTATTTCGCTTCGTTCGGCAATGGTGGAACTTCGCCGCTGTCATGGAAGAATGGCGAACGCTACTATGCCAGCATGACCGGCAGGTATACGTGGGAAATCAATGGTATGACGGTCGCGCTGCCTTCGATTATCAATCTGAAGCGGGCCCTTGATGCAGAGGGCCTTGATGTGACCCGCATCATGGGATCTGACTCGGCAGGCGGTAACTATGAGGCGGCACTGGGAGTTGCCATGGAGCGGGGCCAGCTGACGCACGCCCATTTCAGCGAACGCTCCGGTTTCGTCGGACTCAGTGTCGCCCGGATCGTACTCGGCATGCTGGCCGTCGAGAAGGGACTGCACGAATCGCTGAACCGCCGGCTGTCCACTGACCCGGACCGCTTACAGCAGTCCGATATCGAAGAAGCAAGCGAAATACTGGCGATATACAAGGACTTGCCGGAGCGCAGGCATCTTGACGCCCACCGGGGTGGCCTTCTGCGCAAGGCCGGCAGCATGATTACCAGCATGCAGGCTCTACGCCGCGGCCCACGGCCAGGCTGGAACCCGCTGCTCAGTGATACCGATGCGCTGCATGCCAATCAGTCCGGAGCCCACATCACCTACGTCATGGCAGACCATGATCCGCTCTACATCGCCCCGCAGATATGCGATACGGCAGCTCGCAGTTTCATGATGAATTTACGCCCATCCGAAGCATTCGTACGTACGGTCATCGTACCCGGGACACACGGATATAATACGCATTACCCGGCGCTGTACCATGCATTGAAGCGCGATACGCTGAGCCGATAAGAAGTGTCGGGCATGCGATGGTCAAGCGGTAATTACGGACGAGGCTCACGGGTAAGCAGAGCACTGCTATCGATCAGCCGCTGCACCCGGCTGTCGAAGAAGCCTCGGTTGTCGAACGACGCATGGAAGGTGTGGTAGATCTGTCTCACTTCGAACGCGGCAGTAGTTTCCGCCGAACCGGCTGCGGCAGCTTTTCGGAGTTCAGGCAGCGAGTCCTTTGATACGTCGATGAGTGGCTGGTCCGCCGTCATGCTGACATGTGCGAACTCTACCACTGCTGCGACCGACGGCTGTTCAAGGGCAATATGCTCGGCCGCAGCCAGTGCTACCGGCTGGCTCCAGGCGACTTCATTGTGAAAGGTGTCGTTCAGGAAGCTGAGTGGGATGCTTGCCAGTCGGCATACCTGGGACAGTCCATGGACATCGGACGGTTCGGGCCGGACGGACCAGTCATCATCCGTCTGACGCTCAAAGTAGGCTGACTGTCGTTTCAGATAATTCGAGTAGTCCCGCTTGCCCTGGCGGACAGATGTGGCCTGCATGCCGACAGGTTCCGCGGCATAGACGCCGGTGATAGGCAGGGCTTCAGCCGCTGTCAGTGCCAGTGCTCCGGTGCCGCCAGCCGACCGTCCGACGGCGATGATGCGCTTCAATCCACTGAGCGCGCATTCGGATTCGATAGCCGGAGCCAATGAAGCCATCTCACCGATATAGTCATCAGACAGCCGGCGGCGAAGGCTGCGACTCGGCCAGGTAATGCCGCTGCCGGGCCGGTCGGCTGCCAGCACAGTCAGGCCGAGGGTGTCGGAGAGGTGCTGGGCGTCGCGGCCAGTATCCTCGTAGACTGTTGAGGCGACCTGGTTGAACAGCAAGGCTCCCAGGTCATTGCTCTTCAGTTCGCCGGAAGCAGGGGTATATGGAATGACTTTCATGCTGGATCTCCATTCAGTTGCAAGCAATAAATATAGTGGACACAGTATCATATCCTATGTTTTTGACAATGGATTATACTATAGACATAACGGAGGAATAACTCATGCGATTACCGAACATCATCACGAAACATATCAGGCCTGTCCACGCCCACTGCGACCTGCCATGCGGCGTCTATGACCCGGCCCAGGCGCGCATCGAGGCGCAGAGCGTGCTGCAGATCATGCAGAAATATGACAGTCTGGACGAACACAACAAGGTCCGGGCAATCATGATCAAGGAACAGCGCGCCGAACTCGTCAAGCAGCATCTCTGGGTACTATGGACTGACTATTTCAAGCCTGAGCACCTCGAGAAGTATCCTGACCTGCACGACAAGTTCTGGAAGGCGACCAAGCAGGCCGGTGACTGCAAGCATCACCTCGAACCTGAGATGGCAGAGAAATTGCTGGCGCAGATAGACGGGATCGCTGAAATCTTCTGGGAAACGAAGAAGGCCTAGACATGCGCGCGGGATTCATGATCCGCAGGGTCAGTGGCGGCAGTATGCTGCCAGCGCTGCAGCCTGGCAGCCTGGTCATTGCGGCAATCCGCCAGGGCAGGGGTGCGTACCGGCCGGGGCAGGTCGTCATCATAGCCCATGACGGCATCGAGAAGGTCAAACGGATAACTGCCGTCCGTCCTGAAGTAAGTGCCGTCGGTGACGGAAGAGGTGTGCGCGGTAGGCGTAATAATCGTGAAACAGTCTGTGAAATATTCGTGAAAGGTGATAATGACAGGGGTAGTAGCGACAGCCGTGACTTCGGATGGCTCTCTGTGAAAACCGTGAAAGGGAGGGTGATATGGCCGGTTCTGTGACGCTTAAGACCGATGATTGGACGCCCAAGGTCGCCCTCGGTGTCGCCGCCCACCCGGACGACCTTGATTTCGGGATGGCCGGTACAATCGCCAGGTGGGCGTCGAAGGGCTGTGAGATCTATTATCTGATCCTGACAAATGGGAACAAGGGCAGCTCCGACCCTGATTGCGACCCGGCCGAGCTGATAAGATGCCGGCAGGAGGAGCAGCGGGCCGCGGCACAGAAACTGGGCGTCAAAGATGTCTACTTCCATGATTATGAGGACGGTATGCTCGAGGTAACGATGGATCTGAAGCGGGATATCGTCCGGGCTATCCGGCGAGTCCGGCCGGAAGCGGTGCTGACGATGGACCCCGGCATGCTGTACTGCGCCGAGCGCGACTTTGTCAATCATCCGGACCACCGGGCAGCTGGGCAGGCGACGCTTGACGCGGTGTTCCCGCTGGCCCGCGACCACCTGAGTTTTCCGGAAATCGCCCGGGATGAGGGTCTGGCCCCGCACAAGACGGCGACGGTCCTGCTGTTCAATATGGAACGCTCGAACTACGCGGTGGACGTCTCGGAACATATCGGCCAGAAGATGGACGCCCTGGCAGCCCATGTCAGCCAGATGCAGGACCTGCAGCTGGTCCAGGATAGGCTCAAAAGCTATGCATCAGATGCCGGCGAGGCTATCGGTGCCGACTATGCTGAACTCTTCCAGCGAATAGATATACGCTGATTTAACAGATACCATACATTCAGTTTGATTAAATTACTTAGGTGTTGTGCGAAATAATTCGCTGTGGCGTTGCCATGCCCGTCGTACTATAGGGGTATCTTCGCTGGAGATCAGATGCGCATAACGTTAACACTGAGAACCAGCAGGAGAGATGCAGATTGAAACGGTAATCCAGGAAGGGAGGGGCTGACGATATGGTTGATAGAAGCGTGACTATAGCGTTCATGCGCCTGCAACGGCAGAATCTGAGGGCCAGGCTCGGCGCATTGCGTGCCAGCTCATTGGACTCAAAGATGGCCCGTACTTACTCGGATGACGTCGACGTCTGTCATGGCGTCACGCGTCGGACGGCTCAGCTTCATCATGAGCGCCCAGGCCTCCGGGACGACGAAAGTCTCTGTACGTATGGCAGAGTACTGCCAGCGTAACTAAATAACACTGTCTATACGACAAGGAGATATATTATGGGATTAATTTCTTTCATCATCATGGGTGCATTAGTCGGTTGGATCGCTTCAATCATCATGAAGCGCAATGCGGAACAGGGCGCTATCGGTAACATCGTCGTCGGTATCCTCGGTGCCTTCCTCGGTGGTGCAGTTGCCAAGGCTCTGACCGGTACCGGTATGAGCGGCTTCGACATCCGGAGCTTCCTGATCGCCCTTATGGGTGCGGTCGTACTGCTTGCCCTGTACAATGCGGTTCGCCGCAGCGCCCACCACGCTGCCTAGTCAGTCGTGGACACATATGCAAAGCCCGGAGTAATCCGGGCTTTTTTTGTTGGTTACTATCTGTTGGCACACTGTCAGTTCCGCGGATGTACGCACTCGAATGCGTAACGACCGGCTGCCGATCTACAGGTGGCGGGCGATGTGGTTGACACGGGCAGCGAGCTCGCGGGGAGAGGTGTTGGCTTTGAGGATGTAGCGGTGAGCGCCGAGCTTGCGGGCTTCTTCGACCTGTTCATCTTCGTTGAGATTGCTGAGTATGATGATGGTGGTCTTGGGGAATTTGTCTGTCTTGAAGTTGCGCAGGAATTCGAGGCCGTCCATCTTCGGCATGAGCATATCGAGCAGGATGAGGTCGGGGGTTAAAGATTTGAGCTTTTCGAGCCCTTCTTCGCCGTTGAAGGCGGTCGTTACGTCGTGGCCGTCCTTTTCAAGTATCAGCTTATAGGCCTCGTTCAGGGTCTCGTTGTCTTCGACAATCAATACTTTAGTCATAGTCACCTCAGTTACTATCGACTATTGTATGCTATACCAGGGAATATGTAAATCTTGGGCTATATGAGAGTATAGTAAGTGTCATAGAGGATCGTTGACAGATGAAGCCACCCGCTACATGGAAGTATGTTAATAAGGGCCTGCTGGTCATACTTGGCATTTTCGTATTGGCGATGCTAGCGTCCATCTTCTTTCTCAGCAGTACGCTGCTCAAACTAGACGCATTGACGGCTAAAAGTGGGCAGAGCGTCCAGACAGCTCTCGAGCTGCAGGATCACTTCATCAGCGTACTCGACGCCGAATCGAGTGTCCGTGGATATTTGATCTCAGATGATAAGACTGTCCTGGCTCCGTTCGAGACAGCCAAGAAAGAGATACCGGACCACCTCCGTGAGATCCGGCAAGATAAACATTATGACGTGACCACGGAACAGATCAAGGCCCTTGAGACGGTCACACGGGAAAAGATGGAGTTCCTGCAACGTACGGTCGACGCCAAGGCAGCCGGTGACCAAGAGGCGGTCAACGCGGCAATCGCATCAGGGGAGGGTTTCAGATTGACGAATCGGATCAGGGGTGTCGTCAACCTGACGACCAACCGTAGTCTGAACGGTATCGGACCGCGGGAGCAACAATCAGAAGATTACCTGCAGCGTGCCCTCGGGGTGGCCGGGGCGGTCTCGATCTTCGTAGTGGCCATCTGCGCCGTCCTGATGTGGTATTTCGCACGCACCATACTGCATGTAAGGTCGATGGAGAATACGAAGAGCGAATTCCTGTCGCTGGCCTCGCACCAGTTGCGTACGCCGGCTACCAATGTCAAACAATATATCGGCCTGCTGCTTGACGGCTACATCGGCACGCTGACCTCCAAACAGCGCGACGCCCTGCAGGTCGCGTACCGCAACAATGAGCTGGAGATCCGAATTATGAACGACCTATTGGACGTCGCGAAACTCGATATGAAACGCATCCAGCTGCATCGTCAGCGCATCAACGTCGTATCGATCGTCCGCCAGGTGGTGAAGGAATATCAGCAGTATACGGCCGACCATGGACAGAAGCTTGAACTGCTCGCGCCGAAAGAACTGATGGCCAATGTCGACCGGGCCTATTTCAAAGGGGTTATTGAGAAACTTGTCGATAATGCAGTTAAATATTCACGCAATGATACGACGGTCACCATCAAAGTCAGGGAGCGCCGCAAAGACGGTATGTTCAAGGTAATCGTCCGTGACCAGGGCCTTGGAATACATAAGCGTGAGGTTCCCAAGCTGTTTATGAAATTTTCGCGCCTTACGAACGAATTTTCGGCGACGTCCGAAGGCAGCGGCCTGGGATTGTATTGGGTGAAACAGATCATGTTGCTCCACGGGGGTGACGTCAGAGTCGTGTCAGAAGAGGGCAGAGGTTCGAAATTTACCGTTACGGCACCACTGACATAAATCTGGTGTGTTTGCCGTGTCAGCTGCGGGAACGGTAGCGCAGGTCAGGCTTTCGTTGCTGCTGGGGAGGATGGATGGATGCTCTTAGTCGCCGGGTCGTCGGTCCCCATGACGTCAGAGACGATCTTGACCAGGCCTTGGGGTGCTGTCCAGGCTTTGATGACACACTGGTCGGCCCCCAAGCGGAAGGCTTCGTGGATCTCAGAGGCATGCTCAAGGTTGGTGAAGATCAGCACTTTGACCTTCTTGTGCTTATTGACGACGTCGTACTCCTGTAGGAACTCGACGCCGGACTTGACCGGCATCAGCAGGTCGAGCAGTATCAGGTCAGGGTCGAACGCCTCGACTTTCTGAAGTGCTTCGTCGCCGTTAAAAGCCGTTTCGACTTCGTACTTTTCTTTTGTGAGGATCAGCCGGTAGGCCGCATTCAGATCCTGGTCGTCTTCAACAATGAATATTTTAGCCACTTGTATCTCCATCCGTTATGAAGCCATTGTGCGCGCCATTGTGATATAAGGCAGTGGAATATATCACAAAGCGTAGCCGATTTGATCCAATTGTTATGAAATTTTAGACTGCCGGGCAGGAGGATAACAGGCTATCGTAAAAAGGCAAACGTAATGCGGGAGGGTAGACACCATGGCTGGAAACACCAGAAAAGATGACAAACGAGGTCTGGCAAGCGCTGACCAATCGACACGTAAGCGGGTCGCCGAGATGGGCGGGTCGGCATTCCATGCGAAGCGCGGCGCCAAGGGCAGCGACAGCCCCAAGTCCTGACGGCAGTACATCCTGACGAAGGTCAGCACTGCTGAGCTGAACCCCGGCTTGTCCGGGGTTTTTTGCGGGGTTTTTTGAATGGGGGTCGTCTGTCATAATACTTATGGTAGACATACGATGGACCATTCAATATTCATACAACTCAGCTTGATCCTGGCAGTCGCGGCTGTCATATCGATCACCTTCCGGTACCTGCGCCAGCCGTTGATCATCGGTTATATCCTGACAGGATTCCTGGTCGGGCCGTCGCTGCTCGATCTGGTAGATAACCACGAAGCCTTCTCGTCGTTCAGTCAGATCGGTATCGCCCTGCTGCTGTTCGTCATCGGCCTCGGGCTGAACGTCGGTATCATCAAGGCGACCGGCAAGCCGGTGATGCTGGCATTCCTGTCGGTCGCGGTCGCGGTCGGCGGCGGGAGTTATCTTGTGTCTCAGCTGCTCGGCCTTTCCCGTAACGACAGCCTGATACTGGCTGCTGCGATGTTGTTCAGTAGTACCATCGTCGTCGTAACGGCCATCAGCGACAAACGTGAACAATCAAGATTGTACAGCCAGATCGCCATCGGCGTATTGCTGGTCGAGGATATCGTCGCGACCATAGCGCTGTTGTTCGTCTCGGCCCAAGGTGCCGATGGCGGCGCCGACCTGACCTCCAGCTTCAGCGGACTGCTGCTGCGTGGACTTGTGCTGGCCGTAGCGCTGACCATCTGCGGCGCGTACATCCTGCCGCGCACCATCCATGCCTTCGCCAAAAGCCAGGAACTGCTATACATCTTCGCCCTGGCCTGGGCATTCGGCATCGCCAGCGTCTTTTACTGGTATGGCTTCTCGCTCGAGGTCGGCGCCCTGTTCGCGGGCGTTGCTCTGGCACACCTGCCTTATGCACAGGAGATAAGTACCAGGCTGAAGCCACTGCGCGATTTCTTCATCGTACTGTTCTTCGTCGAGCTGGGCCAGAACCTGAACCTCAACAACTTGTCATCTGCGCTGTTGCCGGCAGTCATATTGTCAGTAGTCGTCCTGATCATGAAACCGCTGGTCATCCAGGCCAGCCTGGGGTTGCTCGGCTATACCAAACAGACAGGCTTCAAGGCCGCCGTCCATCTGTCGCAGATCAGTGAGTTCTCAATCGTACTGGTGGTCCTGGCTGTCAGTACCGGCTTTGCCAGCCCGAAGGTGACAACCATCGTGACGTTGACGGCCATCATCACTATCGTCTGCTCGGCCTACCTCATGAAGTACGACGACAAGCTCTACAGGGTGTGGCACATACCGCTGTCAATCTTCGAGCGCAGCAAGACGAAGCGCGAGATCCGCTCCCTCAAGACCTATCCGTTGGTACTGCTCGGCTACCGCAAGGGCGGCTACGAGTTTGTCCGGACATTCCGCCAGATGAAGAAGCGCTACATCGTCATCGATTATGATCCGGAGGTCATCGAACATCTTGAGCACCAACATATCAACCACTTGTACGGCGACGTCACCGACCTTGAGCTGCTCGACGAGATCAGCCTGCACGACTCCGAGATGGTCGTCAGCACCATCGCCGATCTCAAGTCAAACCTGCTGCTGATAAAGCACATCATGGGCCGCGGCAAGGAAACGATATTCGTCTGCCATGCCACCACGCTCGAGGACGCGGTCATGCTATATGACAAGGGTGCATCATACGTCCTCCTGCCGCATTTCATCGGCAGCGAGCAGGCCAGCAGCTTCATCCGGCGTAACGGCAGCGACAAGGCAGCGTTCGATACGTACCGTCGCCGGCACCTCCAATCCATCCACAAGGACCATACGCCCGACATCGACAAACCTGTGAAAAAAATGACTGCATGATTGCAATAAAAAAGATTATTATGTATACTAATAGTAACTTCGACAAATATATTAGAAAAGTGTATTAATGAAACAACGGATCCGACAATTCCTGACTCCTAAGGTACTGACTGCAGTGGCGGTCGTTGCTGTCGTGGGCGGCATCGGCGCCTACCTCTTGGCGTCATCAAACGCCCAAGCCCCGGCGCCGGTGCGCCCGAATGTCTCGACGCAGCTGATCAAGCCGGTCAGCCTTGGCTTGGCCCCATATCAGTACATCGCCTACAGCGGTTCCATCGATAAGACCCGGCAGGACACGGGTATCAAACAATACTTTGCAGCGTTCATCATCGGGACTGAAGGCTGTATCCCGACATGGGGTGGAAATGCTGTCAACGGCGCTCAGAGCGCCCGTTGGGCTGAGATCGCCGCCGACTTTACGGCCCTCCGGGCAGCAGGCGGTGACGTCACGGTATCATTCGGTGGCTCGGATGGGAATGAGCTGGCGTCAGTCTGCAAGGACGTGCCATCGCTGACTGCCGCCTACCGCGATGTCATCACTGCCTACCGGGCAAAACGGATCGATTTTGACATCGAAGGTCCAGCGCTGACTGATGTCGCCGGCAACACCCGGCGGGTCGCTGCCATCCAGGCACTGCGCCGCGAGATGCCAGACCTGCAGGTCTGGGTGACGCTGCCGGTTGACAGCCGTGGCCTGACCGCGCCGGGCCTACGGATCATCGAACAGCTGCGCGACCGGCGGGTCGTGTTGAACGGCATAAACATCATGACCATGAACTACAATATCGGCAGCCGTGACCTCGGCAAGCTGTCGGTGTCGACCGCTTCGGCCGTCCATGCGCAGCTGCAGCAGATCTACCCAACCAACGCCTCAGCAGACCTCTGGAAGGTGATGGGCGTGACGGTCATGATCGGCCGCAACAACACGCTGCCTGAGACCTTCCAACTGGCAGATGCCCCGGAAGTACGGGAGTTCGTCGTGCAGAAGGGGATCGGCACGCTTAGTTACTGGAACGCCGGTCGGGATACGGCCTGTGCCGACCCCAAAGCTCCACAGCCCGACGTAGCTTGCAGCGGCCTGGCCCAGCAGCCCTATGAATTTCTGCGCGCCCTGACGATTCCAGCCCTACCATAGCCCCTGGCCGCACCATTCGTGATGCTACGCAATAATATGATATAATTACAACACAATGCCATTCCGACGTCCAGCCCACATCTCGCTCGTCATTCCCGTACATAATGAGGAATTGAACCTGCTGAAGCTTTTCAGGCAGTTGCAGAAAGTCATGGACGGTCTGCCGTTCAGGCCGGAATATATATTCGTCGACGATGGCAGCACGGACGGATCGCGCATGGTGCTGGCCGGGCTTGAGCAGGCTTACACCGAAGTCCGCGTCATAGAGTTTTCCCGCAACTTCGGCAAGGAGATAGCGGTCAGTGCCGGGCTGCAGGCCGCGACAGGGAAGGCAGCCATCATCCTTGATGCGGACATGCAGCATCCGGTGGCGCTTATCCCTGAGTTCATCGGCAAATGGAAGGCCGGTGCCGAAGTTGTCGTCGGCGTCCGTGAACGATATGGCAGCGAACCGGTGGTAAAGCGGGCGACCTCCTGGCTGTTTTACCGTATCCTCAGCCGTATATCCGATACACCGGTAACGCCCCGTTCAACTGATTACCGTCTGCTCGACCGGGTCGTCATCGACGCCTTCAACCAGCTCAGTGAACGCGGCAGGCTCACCCGCGGCCTGATAGATTGGCTGGGCTTTCGGCGCGAGTATGTCAGTTTCCGATCGGCGGACCGGCTCTATGGGCAGGCCAGTTATCATTACCGCAAACTGTTCGGGCTGGCAGTCAACAGTTTCGTCAGCCTTAGCCTGTTCCCGCTGCGGGCAGCTGGCTGGCTGGGTATCATCATTACCACGGTGGCAGGGTTTGCCGGGTTATTCATGATCGTTGAACAATATTTACTGGGTGATCCACTGGGGCTGGATTTCAGCGGCCCGGCGATGCTGGCTGTGCTCAACATGTTCTGGATCGGCATAATCCTGATCGCCCTCGGGCTGGTCGCGCTGTATATTGCTAGTATCCATGCCGAAGTCATCAACCGGCCGCTGTATGTCGTCCGTCCGCCCCAGAAAAAGAGATACCGCAAAGTCAAACGCGCTTAATACTTGCAAATGTGTTATTAATATGCTATAATAACGCTTATCTTTGAGAGGCGTCCATGAAAGCTATCCTACAGGTATTAAAAACATTCAATCCCAAGGTCCTGCTTTATGCAGCTATGGCCATTGCTATAGCGTATGCTCTGACGAGCCCAGCTATCGCCGGGCCTTTCTTTAACTTTGCGTTCGCCGGTGTAGTACCGGGGACAGACTATGTCGTGCCACCGGATATGATGTTGATAGGGGTCGTTATTATGTTCGGCCTGATGGCCGTCACCGGCCTGATCGCGCTGCTTGTACACCGTCTGCGGATTGCTTCCGCCAGTCAAACCCTTACCCCCAAGCCGGCCCGCACACAGGCTGCATCCAAGGTCCGGATTACAAAGATGGTACGCACCGGTCGGGGCAGCTTCGGCGGCTACCTGATCGCCTGGTCACAGTACAAGACAGCGGAACTGATCCGACGCGTCAGGCGCCCGGATGTCAGCTTGCGTCCCAACTTCGCCGTACCGACGATCGCAGCCGGGCGAGGCATTATAACAGTCATCGCCACGAAGCTTACGAACGTACTAGTATCAATCCATTTCGCCTTGAGATATGCCATCGTTATGATCCGATGGAATGCCGGGAAGCTTGTATTCGGCATCGTACGCCTCGGATTACGTACATTGATCGTTATGGTCAAGGCTTTGGGCAAGCTCATCAGGGTGGTTCGGATGGCATCCATCAGACTGTGGACGTGGCTCCGCCCGCGGGCCGAACGGTTCGACAGCTGGCTCGAGGTCCATTACCGTGCCGCTACCGCTGCTATCTCCACCAAGCTGATGCGCTACGAAGCGGTCCAGGTGCTGGTCGGGACATTCCGAAGCCTGTTCAAATAGCTATATCAGATCGGCAGAAAGCCTTCGATCGCCAGCGTCACGCTGAAGGCGGTCAGGGCTAGTAATGAGACACCGAACATCTTTCGTGCCCAGCGGATATCATGTGCATCATCTGCCGGCCGTAGGCCTTTGACGCCACATGCCAGCCAGTAGACGCCAGCTCCGCCCGTTATGACGTAGTAGGCCGGACTGAGACCGTCATGGATACCCAGGGCGATGACAGCCGCCAGGAAAGCGGCGGCGTACCAGACCATGCGTCGCTTCGTGGCCGGTATGCCGCGGACCAACGGCAGCACCGGGATACCGGCAGCTTTATAATCTTCTTTCCGAAAGATGGCGATGGCGTAGAAATGTGGCATCTGCCAGACGACGAGCACGATGAACAGCAGCAGGGCAGTAATGTCCAGGCTGCCTGTGACGGCACAGTATCCGACCACCGGCGGTATAGCGCCGGAGATGCTGCCGACCTCCGTGCCGTAGACACTCTTCCGCTTGGCAATTGCATATATGAATACATAGGCGACGAAACAGGCCAGGCTGAGCAGGGCGGTCAGGATGTTGGTGAAAATAACCAGTATCACAAGGCCTGCCGCCAGCAGTACGGCGGCGTAGTTGATGGCGCTGCGGCCTGATATGACACCGCTGGCCAGGGCACGCTGCCGGGTGCGGGCCATCTTGCGGTCGATGCCACGGTCGATATAGTTGTTGCTGACGCAGCCGGAACCTATGACCAGTGCCAGCCCGGCCAGCATCGCCAGCAGCAGGAGCGGATCGGGATAGCCACGTGATGCCAGCAGGAACGCCGCCGCCGCGGTCATCAGGTTGCCGCGGATAATGCCCGGTTTAGTGAGATTGTAATATTCCCGTGCGAGCTTAGAAGCCTTCATGGCGCTGCATGTACCGTTCGGTCTCGGCGGGAGTCATCGGTTTGTGGCTCATATTGTAGTTGAGGTTATGCATGATCCACAATGAGCCGAAGACGATGATCGCGACGACCATACCCATGAATAACAGGACGATGATGTTCCATGGTGCGCGCACTGCCCGGTCGAGATGCAGGAAGAAGAACAGTTGCACCAGCAGCTGGACGATCGCCAGGCCAAGTACGGTGTATATGATGACTGAAGGCGAGAATGTCTGATTGACGACCATCAGATAGGCTTCGACGGTCAGGACGAGCGACAATATATATCCAATGATGTATGATTTCAAGTTATGCGACATATCAGACGACTCCTATCAGATACACGACGGTAAAGATGAATATCCAGACGACATCGAGCATGTGCCAGAACAGGCTGAGCATCATGAACCGTTTCATGAGCAGACTGGTAAAACCTCGGCGCATAAGCGTTACGAGCAGGACGCCCATCCACAGCAGGCCGCTGGCGATGTGCAGCCCATGGGTGCCGACCAGCGTGAAGAAGCCGGACAGGAAGCCGCTGCTGCGCCAGCTATGGCCTTCCAGCAGGAGCGTACGGAATTCAGCGATCTCCATAGCCAGGAAAGCGGCACCGAGCAGGAAGGTCAGACCGAACCAGATGAGCGTCATCAGCTTGTTACGGTTGACGACAGACAGCCAGGCCAGGCCGCAGGTGAAGCTGCTTGTGAGTAACAGCAAGGTCTCTACGAGGACATACAGCATGTTGAAGAGTTCGCGGCTATCCGGCCCACCATTGGTACCGTCATGTAGTATCGCGTAGGTCGCAAACAGTGTCGCGAACAACACGAGGTCGGTCATCAGGTAGACCCAGAAGCCAAAGACTGCCTTGTCCTTGAACTGATCCGGAACTGCCGGTTCGGGTACCGCTGTCATGCGTACTGCTGTTTTGTGGCTCATGCTGCCGCCTTCCTTTCCGCGAACGCCGTTTCGATGCGCAGGACTTCGGCTGCCGGGACGACGTATTCAGTGTTCTCGTCGAGAGACCGGACGATGATCGCAACGATGACGACCAGCAGTCCGATGATGGCCAGCCACCAGATGTGCCAGACCAGCCCGAAGCCGACCAGGAAGGCGCCGCCGGCGATGATCAGGCCGATGCCGCTGTTACGCGGCAGCTCGATGTCATCGTATTCCTTGGGCAGTTCCTCATGCTTGTGTTCCCAGAAATGGTCGCGGTCCGTGATTGTCGGGATGACTGCGAAGTTGTAGACCGGCGCAGGAGACGACGTCGACCACTCCAATGTCCGTCCGTCCCATGGGTCACCCGTCAGGTCGGTCCGCAGGTAACGTTGTGACGGCAGCGTGCTGTAGAGCATCTGTACTACCTGCAGGACGATACCAAGGACGATGACGGCGACGCCGACAGCTGCGACGATGAACAGCCACTGCCAGCCCATCGAGGCATCGTAATGGTCGAGCCGGCGGGTAGCACCCATCATACCAAGTGCATAGAGCGGCATGAAGGCCAGCAGGAAGCCGACCAACCAGCACCAGAAGGCTGCCTGGCCGATGCGTTCATTGAGGCGGAAGCCGGTCACTTTCGGGAACCAGTAGGTTATTCCGGCGAAGTAGCCGAACAGGACGCCGCCGATGATCATATTGTGGAAGTGGGCGACCAGGAACAGGCTGTTATGCATCTGGAAGTCGATGGCCGGCAGTGACATCAGGACGCCGGTCATGCCGCCGATCGTAAAAGTGGCCACGAAGCCTAGGAACCACAGCATCGGCGTCGTGAACCTGATGCGGCCGCGGTACATCGTGAACAGCCAGTTGAAGACCTTGACCCCGGTGGGGATGGCGATGACCATGGTCATGATACCGAAGAAGGCGTTGACGTTGGCGCCTGCCCCCATCGTGAAGAAGTGGTGCAACCAGACGACGAAAGATAAGAAGGTGATCGAGGCGAGTGCCCAGACCATCGACGTATACCCGAACAAGCGCTTACGGCAGAACGTGGCGACGACCTCCGAAAAGATGCCGAAGGCCGGCAATATCAGGATGTAGACCTCGGGGTGGCCCCAGGCCCAGATGAGGTTGATGTACATCATCGGGTTGCCGCCGAAGTCGGAAGTAAAGAAGTGCATGCCCATCAGGCGGTCGAGGGACAACATGCCGAGTGTGGCTGTCAGGATGGGAAAGGCGAAGATGACCAGTGTCATGCTGCACAGGACGCTCCAGGTGAAGATCGGCATCTTCATGAGCGACATGCCCGGCGCCCGCATCTTGATGATGGTCACCAGGAAGTTGACGCCCGACAGGAGACTGCCGAGCCCGGCTATCTGCAGGCTCCAAATCCAGTAGTCGACACCGACCCCCGGGCTGTATTGCAGGCCGGACAGCGGTGGATAGGCCAGCCAGCCGGTGGCGGCGAATTCACCGATGACGAGTGAGGCATTTATCAGTATCATGCCAGCCACGAACAGCCAGAAACTGACGGAGTTCAGGAATGGAAAGGCGACGTCGCGGGCGCCGATCTGCAACGGCAATATGAGGTTGATAAGTCCGAACATAAAGCCCATCGCCACGAAGAAGATCATTATGGTACCGTGGGCCGAGAACACCTGCTGGAAGGTTTCGGAGGTGACGATACCCTGGGCTTCGCCGACCGAAGTCGCCTGCTGGACGCGCATCATCAGGGCGTCGGCGATACCGCGCAGCAGCATCAGCGTCGAGACGACGATGTACATGATGCCGATCTTCTTGTGGTCGACGGTTGTCAACCAGGTGCGGTACAGCCAGCCCCAGCGCTTGGTGTAGGTCAGCAGGGCGACGATGCCGAGTGTGCCGAGCAGACCACCCACGATACCGCCCATCGTGATCGGGTCGTGGATGAACGCTTCAAGATTGAGTCGGCCTAACATGCTGGCTGGGTGTTCCTTTTATGGTCTGTCATCTTATTCATGGCTCGGGTGGTCCTGCGCCTGCCCCTTCGTCGGTACCGGCAGGGCTTTGGCTGCACGGTCGAGTCCGTTGGCGTCAGGATGGCCGGCAGGAGGGGCCATGTATCGCATAATCACTGTATCATACAGGTTATGTTCGTACGAAGCATATGTCAGCGGCTTGTCGGGGACAGCCGGCCGTGAAAGGGCGTGGAAGGCAGCCAATGTCAGTTCGCCGGGCTTCTGCCGTGCGTCTTCGACCCAGCCGTTGAACGAATCGGTACTGACGGCCCTTGCCTTGAAATTCATCCTGGCGAAGCCTTCGCCGCTCAGGTTGGCGGATGAGCCGTTGAAGATGCCTGGCTTGTCAGCTTCGAGGTGCAGCTTGGTCGTCATGCCCTCCATGGCGTATATTTGTCCGCCCAGCCGCGGGATCCAGAACGAGTTCATCGGGGCGGCTGAAGTGATCTGCAGTTCCAGCGAACGGTCACTAGGGAATACCAGCTCATTGACGCTGGCGACGCGCTGCTCAGGGTACAGGAACAGCCATTTCCACTGCAAGGCTATGACCTGGACGGTCATCGGCTTCTTGTCGGATTCCAGGGCCTGTGAAGGATCAAGTGTGTGGCTGGTCTGCCAGGCCATGACGGCGATAACTCCGATGATGATACACGGTATGCCCCACCATAATGCTTCGAGCTTGGTGTTGTGGTCCCAATCGGGTTGATACGTGGCCTTGGTGTTGGTCGCACGGTATTTCCATGAGATCCAGAATGTCAGTACGAATATGGGGACGATGATCAGCAGCATCAGCACGGTGACAGTTATGATCAGGTCACGCTGGCCGGCGGCGATCTGCCCGGCTGGATTCATGACTGCCGAATCTCCGTGTGTAAAGACGAATGATAGCACAGTCGAAAGGATGACTACGAGGAAGATAGCACTGAGGATACGTAGTTTTTTATTCATATGCGATATCTAAATCATATCACAACGTAACCGGGATGCAGGCGGCCATCGGGTTGTCAGACTTCGGCGAGTTTCTTCAGGGATTCTTCCTCTTTCTTGGTGAAATGACCGGCTTCCTTACGCATCGCTTTGAGCTGCTTCTGGGCCTGCTCAACTTTCTTCTTGGCCTCCTCGAGCTGTTGCCTCGTGCCGTCGTCGGGTGGAGCCGGATTCGCCGGCTGGGCGGCTGTCGGCGGCTTCACAAAGACCTTCGCGAGCTCTGCTACAGGATAGCCGGCGATGGTCGGTCCCTTCGACGTACTTCCGGAGCCGCCGTCGAGCTTCTGCTGTAGGCTATCGACTTCCTGTTTTGCCTGGTCAAGCTGTTTCTGTGCTTCCTCAGTCTTCTGTTGCAGTTCGCGGGCTGCTTTGTCGGCCGCTTCGGCGGACTCACGGACCTCGGCTACCGTCTTGTCGATGGTTTCGATGTGTTGCTGGGCGGGGGTATCCGCTATGCTCGACGGTTCGTCTGCCGATGATTCGGCCGTAGACCCGCCCGTTGACAAGCCGGTCGATGCTTCTGGGGTGGCAACAGCGGACAATGGCATGGCTGACATATCATCATGTTCCTGGTCCGTCGCAGCGTCCGTAGCGGCCGGGAACTGCGTCAGGGCGTCGAGTACGACGGTATGTTCCGCCACGCCGTCAGCTGGGGAGTATGGCGATGTGGCTGACGGCTGGGCCTGGATGGTCTGGTCTGTATCTTGTTTCGTGTCTGTCTGTGGTTCGGCGGCGGGTGTCACATATATAGCCCCCGCCTTCGTCTGGGTTGCTTTCTGAGGCATTCAAATTCTCCTTACTGGATAATTCTACCAGTACCTCAAAATGCTACAGTAAATAATCTCACGGAGGTGTGGACCGTCCCTATCATCCGGTATTACAAAATCGGCCGGCCACCTGTTACGGCGACACGGGCCCCGGAGACGTAGCTCGATTCGGCTGATGCCAGCATGACATATACCGGTGCAAGCTCGACGGGTTGGCCGGGGCGTCCAAGCGGCGTGTCACCGCCGAAGTTCATGACCTTCTCCTTCGGCATCGTCGACGGGATGAGCGGCGTCCAGACCGGACCGGGGGCGACGCTGTTGACGCGGATGCCTTTCGGGCCGAGCAGTTGGGCCAAGGAAGCGCACATGTTGGCTATCCCGGACTTTGTGACCGCGTATGGTACCAGGGTCGGTGACGGACTGTCAGAATTGACTGACGATGAGCCGATGATCGACGCGCCTGCTTTCATATGCGGTACTGATGCTTTCACGAGATGGAAGAATGCACTCAGGTTGATGGCCATCGTCTTGTCCCATTCTTCGTCACTGATCTCCTCGATCGTGTCATGCGACATCTGGAAGGCGGCATTGTTGACCAGGATATCGACGCGGCCGAATTCCTCGACTGTCTTGGCTACCAGGCTACGGCAATAGGCCGGGTCGGCCAGGTCACCAGGCATCATGACGGCCTTGCGACCGGCTTCCTCAACGTATTTCTGGGTCTCCTTAGCATCATCGTCCTCATTCAGATAGGAGATGACGACGTCGGCGCCCTCACGGGCATAGGCGATAGCTACCGCCCGGCCGATCCCAGAATCGGCGCCGGTGACGATCGCTACGCGGTCCTTGAGGCGGCCGCTGCCCCGGTACGTGGTCTCGCCGTGGTCGGGCAGTGGGTCCATCTTGCTGGTCAGGCCGGGCGGGTCCTGTGGCTGGTCCTTGAATTCTGGCTGTGGGTACTGCTTCGTCGGGTCCTGAACGGTGTGCTGATCACTCATGTCGCCTCCTTATACATCGATATTACACTCCGATGATGTCACGGAGCGGTGAAGGTTTCTGTAAGATATAATACGCGCCCGGCTATGGGTCACGAACGGTACGTCAAAGGCCGGATACGCGCCAGTCCTCAGGAATGCTTGTTGTCGGAAACCTCATTTGCAGTGATGATGGCATTCCGCATCTGTTCGCTGATGTCGCCCATGCCGCCGGGGGAGTGCGGGATGAGGATGGTGTTGCTCTTGCCGGACAGGCCGATTTCCTTGAGCGTGTCGAAGTACTGGGTCATCAGTACCAGGTTCATGACGTCCTGGGCATTGGTGCCGGTGATGCTGGAGTTGAAGTTGGCGACCGAGTCCTTCAAGCCGTCGATGATGGCCTTACGCTGGTTGGCGATACCGATACCCTGAAGCGCCTTGCTTTCGGCTTCGCCCTCGGCGGCTTTGACGACGCGGATCTTATCGGCTTCGGCCTGCTGGATGGCAGCTTCACGCAGGCGCTGGGCAGCATTGATCTCATTCATGCTGGCTTTGACCTTGGCATCAGGGTCAATATCCGTCACAAGGGCCTTTACGATACCGTAGCCGAAGTCATCCATGACGGTGTCGAGTTCCTGTTTGACCGCCTGGGCGATGTCATCCTTCTTTTCGAACAGGTCGTCAAGGATGATGGCCGGCACGCGCGCCCGGACGGTATCAAACACGAACGATGTGATCTGGCCGGGGGCGTCCTGCAGCTTGTAGAAAGCTTCGACGACCTTACCTGGCAATACATAGTACTGGACGCTGACGACGACGAATACGAAGACGTTGTCCTGAGTCTTAGTCTCGATGCGGACTTCCAGCTGCTGGATGCGCAGGCTGAGGCGGCCGGCGATGCGGTCTATGAAGGGGATCTTGATGTTCAGGCCGGCCGGCGCGATGCGCTTGAAACGGCCGAAGCGCTCGACGATGGCTGAAGTCTGCTGGCGGACGATGAACAGTCCGCTGAGGACCAGGATGATAAGGATGATACCGAGTACTATGAGCAAACCCATTGCTGTCCCTTCTGTAAAGATGCTGTATACAAAAAAGTATATCGTAATTCCGCTGTAAGATACATCGCATAAAAAGTCCGTCAGCGGTGATATAAATAAAGCATATGAACAAAATCACCCAACCGGTCGCGGAGCTTCACAGGATCAAGGACAGCGAAGATGTCGCGCTGCGGCTTGAGCGGCTGGACCATGACCTGCCGGCGACCAGACTTGCCGGTGTCCGCAACTTCAACACGACATATCTGATCATCACGCAGAATGTCCGGGCAGCTATCCGCAAGGGGATGTTCGAACACGCCGGCTTCATCAATCACTTTGACGGCCAGTTCGCCCGCTATTACCTGGCGGCGCTCAGCGATTATCAGGATGGAAAGCCGACGCCTCCGGCCTGGCACCAGGCGTTCGACGCCGCCCTGGACGGAGCATCCGCACCGCTGCGCTATACGGGCCTCGGCGTCAACGCCCATGTCAACAACGACATCGCCCAGGTGCTGCGTGACTGCAAGGCTTCGGAACGGCATTACGGGGATTACCTGCTGGTCAACGATATCATCGCCGACAGCGTCTACCAGGTGCTTGACTCGATCGACACGCCGCGGCGTCTGAAGGCGCCGATCAGCCCGAAGCGGACTATCCTGCAGCCCATGTATAAGCAGGTCATGAAGTTTTACGTCCGGCGCTGGCGGGGGCGGGCCTGGCAGAATTACCTCGGGCTGCTGGACAGACGGATAACTATCCGTGACATCGAGGCTTCGGCAGGCCGGACAGCGCGGTATCTCAAAACTATTCCGGTATGATTGTGTCATGAGTGACAGTACCGTCATCATCGGCATCGGCCTGCCCGGCAGCGGCAAATCAACAATCCTGAAGCCGCTGGCAGCCAGCCGCGGCCTCGCCTATATCAGCCCCGATGACGTCCGGCTTGAGCTGACCGGTGACACACGCGACCACAGCAAGGAAGTGCAGGTCTGGGATACGGTGCACCGTCGGCTTGCCGCGGCGATAGGGTCGGGCGGCGCCGTGTTGGACGCCACCCACGCCAAGGCGAAGGACCGCCGCTCGATCGCCGCTTTCTCCAGGGAACAGGGTGCCAGTAACATCATCGGCTACTGGATGCAGACGGACGCTGACACGGCGATCAGGCGCAATACTGTCCGCGACCGGCAGGTCCCGGAAGCGGTCATCCGTAAGATGGATGCATCATTGAGGTTGAATCCGCCAAGTTTAGACGAAGGCTTCGATAGTATCGAAAAAGTCAGCAATGCATTCGCTTATTTTAAGCCGGATGATAATGTGCGGCTGTATGCCCAGCTACGGCCGGACGGTGACGGACTGGCGCATCTGGAAGAGATACGACGTACACTACCCGCGGAGGCGTGCGGCCGGCTGACTTCGGCACGGCAGCTGCATATGACGATGATCCACTTCGGCAGGATCAAAGACGTCTTCGAAACCATCCGGCGCGTGACTGACATCAGCTGGGAGCGGTACAGCCAGCTGCTGGCGTCATACATCCAAGACACGACCGGGCTGATGCCGGAAGAGCCGTTCCTGGCTCAGCCGGCGGGATACGCCAGGTTTGGGCAGCGCGGCGGCACGCTGGTCATCGAATATACGGTCCCGCCGCACATAGTCGAGCTTCATACTGGGATGTATAACGTCCTGAGAGACTTCCTGACAGCCTGTGGTATCGGGGATGTTGCAACGTTCATGGCGGACGACCTCAATTTCATGCATGCCCGGGTGCTGCGCCCGCACATCACCCTCTGCAAGGGCTATCAGGGCGAATTGCCATCGGCGCCGCTGCGTCCGGTACGGCTGCAGTCTTCACCGACCGTGCTGGTCTAGCCGGCCCGGGCCTAGTATCCGCGGCGCCTATCGAAGCGCTGCCGCCGGTCATCACGGCGCTGTGGCCGGCGTTCAAACCTGCCATGGTGTTGGCTGCGGCCGCGCGGCGCAGTGGAGATCGTGCTCATGAATTTTGGCCCAAGATAGGTCTCGACCTTGGCAAGTTTGCTCAGCTCGATGCGGCGGTTCTTCGGTAACTCGGCCAGCGAGACGGCGCCGTCAGCCAGATAACGGACCTGGTCCTCAATCTGCCGCAGCTGGACGACCGGGATACGCCGTGAATTCATCGATTGCAACCGCTGCCGCTCAGTCTCGACCTGTTCGTGCAGCCAGGCACTGAACAACCGGACGAAATGCTTCTGATTTTCCCGGGTACGCTCCAGCAGCGGCGTGCTGGCGCCCTCTATGGTACGCTTGCCGAAGCGGACGACCTTCTGGGTTGCCAGGATACCGTTACGGCTATCGAAGTACATCTGGCCGCCGCTGACCTTGAACTGGTCGGGCGACAGGTCTTCCAGCCATTCCGGGTCGACGGCCGTGACGTCATTGACCAGGTGGAGCGTCTCGAGGCCGCGCGGCGTTGACACCTGCAGGTCGAACGGCGTCCCGGCGATCAGCCCGGCATGCTTGACGACGGTGCCGCTGGAAAGCTCGCGCTCCTTGTGGGTGGATATGTGCAGGACGACGCCATCATTTTCTACGGTCCACAGCTGGTGCAGTTGGCCGGCGACGATACAACGCGATAATAACGGTACTTCATCTGTCTCAAGGGCAGTCAGGCTGACCTGACCGAGTCCAAGCTCGTGGTTGAGCCGTTCATTGACCTCCTGAGCCTTGGTGACATTCTTTCCAATGATGCCCAACTCGTCGAATTCCAGTTCCGGGATGGAAGGGACGGCCAGCAGTACCTCGTACTGGGCCAGCAGGTCTGACTGTGTCTGCCGGGTGTAGCGCCGCCAGCCGGTGTAGCGTGCGCTACCCTTGACGATGCCGCCGACTTCTTGGATGGCGATGATGGATGCCAGTTTGGCACGGACGGTTTCGGAATACTGCCCGGCTTCGACCAGCATGCGGGCGTAGCTCGATTCGACCGGGAAGCGCTCCATCTGCCGGCCGATGTTCGTGACGTCACCGGTCCTGCTTAGTGCCCCCAGTTCGACAAGCGTCCGTTTGGCGAATTTGATGGACGTCCGGCTCGGCGCATGATAGAACTCAAGGCTTTCGACGTCGATATTGATGTTAGCCAGCCGCAGCACCAACCGGTCGATGTGTTTGCGCAGGATTTCAGGGATGCCGTATTCCGGGCGGGCGTCCAGCGGGGAGCAAGGCATCGTGCCCAGGCGCGACAGGATGTAGGTGCCAGCTTTGGTGCGTCCTGCCCGCCCGGCGCGCTGCAGGCAGTCGGCCTGCGACACTTCGGCGATGAACAGGCCTTCGACACCGTTCCTGACTTCTGAACGGCGTTCCAGTCCGGAATCGATCACGATGTCTATATCATCGATCGTCACGCTGGTCTGTGCGATATTGGTGGTCAGCACTACCTTGCCGTTCGGATAGTTGCGGAAGGCCAGCTGCTGGGCCTCCGGCTCAAGCTGGCTGTGCAGCGGGATGACCGGGATGTCCCGGGCGGATGCTTTGTTCGCGATTGCTTCGGCGACCTGCTCGATCTCGGCCTTGCCTGGCAGGAAGACCAGCATATTGCCACCCGAGCCGGCGATCTGTTCGTGGATGTCGGCAACGATATCCGACCCCATCCGTTTGATAACGCCGTAGCTGCGGCCGGAGACGGCGATCGGTTCCGGCGCGTCGAAGTATGCCCTCAGGCAGCCGGTTTCAATCGTGGCGCTCATCAGGACGACTTTGAAGGCGGGTTCCTCCTGGCAACGCTTGCGCGCCCAGGCGACCAGCACTTCCATGTTCTCGTTCCACTCATGGATCTCGTCGAGTACCAGCACCTGGCGGCCGGTGATGCCGCTGCCGGTCAGCTCGCGCACCAGCTGCAGGCCATCGGTGCAGTAGAGTATGATGGTGTCCGGATTATCGTCGCGTTCATTGGCGGTGCGGTAGCCGACTTCCAGGCTGCAATCTCGCCCCTGGCGCAGCGAATATTCCTGGCGGACGCGGGCGCTGAGGTTGCGGGCGGCCAGGATCCGCGGCTGGGTGACGATGACCTTGGTGTAGCCATGCTCTGCCAGGTACTGCGGTACTTGGGTGCTCTTGCCGGCGCCGGTCTCAGCGGTGATGATGGTGACCTGGTTGCGGTCGACGGCGGCGACGATCTCTGCCTGCCTGGAATGGACCGGCAGGGCTTCAATGGCTTCGAGGGTCAGTGCGGTGCTCATGGCTAGTATTGTAGCCTACCGACGTGATATTTTTGACTGTGACCCGCTGCCATCATGCTTACAATGCTCTATGTAACAAGGAGAAGATATGGGAAAAATCGCAAAATTGATAACGCTCGCACCAATGCTCACCAAAGGCTTCCGGGCCCTCAAGGCCAACCGCCGCAACCGCCGCGAATTCTAATACGGCACGGCATCGCATAAATGACGGCAGGTGGAAACGCCTGCCGTTTTTATAATTGGAATAACCAGACATGCAATTACTGATCGGAACGTCGGGTTGGCATTACAACCATTGGCTGCAGAAATTCTATCCTCCTGACATCAAGGGGTACCACGAATTGACGTACCATGCCCGCTACTTCAACACGGTTGAGAACAATTCTTCATTCTACCGGATCGCGTCGGCTCCGACGTACAAGACCTGGGACCGGATGACACCGGACGGCTACAGGTTCTCGATCAAGCTCAACCAGAACGTCACCCACGTCAACCGGCTTACGCTGAACGATGAGACTCGGGCAGATATGACGACCATCCTTGACGGTACGCAGGTACTTGGTGAGAAGCTCGGCGCCATCGTCGTGCAACTGCCGGCCAGTTTCCGCGCTGACCTCGTGGTTCTTGCTGGGTTTCTTGAGTATTTCACGGCTGAAGTACGCCGCCGGCCCTATCCGTTCGACATCGCGATCGAGTTCCGTAGTAAGAGCTGGTTTACCGAAGAAGTGTACGGACTGCTGCGGCGGTATAACGTCGCGCTTGTCACCAGCCAATCATCACGCTACCCTGAGGTCCGGCTCCGAACAGCAGACTTCGCCTATATCCGCATGCATGGACCTGAGAAGCTGTTTGCTTCCGAATACTCCGTGGATCAGCTGGCTGAACTGGCAGACTATATACATTCGATAAGCGGACAGGTGAAGCGTACCTACGTCTACTTCAATAATGATTTCTTCGGCTATGCCCTCGATAATGCAAAGGAACTGATGCGGCTCTGCGACGAGCGGGGCATGCCGTCCAAGTTGCAGGGCGAGCTGGATATAGCTGGCACTTCAAGTACATAAATTATATGATATGTAAAAGATAAGGCCGGGGATATGACGGAAGCAGCCAGTAAGATACCAACCGACAGATTATGGAAACCCAGAAGACTTACCAGAGCCGGCACGGCATTGGCTGCTCTGGCTGCATTAACCGGGTGTAATGTAGTGCCACGGACTGCCGACAATCCGGGAGTACCCCGGCCGGCCCGCGCGGCAGAATCGGCGGATAGTCCGCGGGACGCCAAGGCCTGCGGCCGCTACGCCATCAAGAAATACGGCATCGATCCAAATAAGCTCCAAAAGACCGGTGGTGGCGGCCAGCTCGTCACGGTCGTCGCAAATGACGCATCCGACCGGTATGGGAAGTTTACGGCTTGGAACAAGGACGATGACGGCTGCTGGAGCCCGGCCGGACTTGGCAGCCGCCTAGAACAGCCGTTCCGCTCGGAAACCGGTGTAAAGGGCTTTACTCCACTGGCTAAGCGCGTACCGGGCAGCGGCAAGACGCCGACCGGCTTATTCCCATTCGGAGACAAGATATATGGGCTTGAAAAGCAGAACCCTAACCAAAAGTATCCGTACCACCGGCTTAAGTGCGGTGACTGGTGGGACGAGCTGAAGGGTAGCCCGACGTACGACACCTACCAAAAGGTCGGCTGCGGGGATACTCCCGACTTCGCAGCCTCGGCCGAGAAGCTCTGGCAGTACACCGAATCGTATAAACATTTCATCCATATCGACGTCCCGAACCCGCCTGATAAGGCAGCCGGGATATTCCTGCATCACCGTTCCAGCAGTGTCTCGACGATCGGTTGCGTGGCACTGCCGGCTGATGAGCTCGTGCCCGTCCTCAAATGGCTCGACCCTGAAAAGGATCCGCACATCCTGATCAAAGTCGCCTGATGGCGCACCCGTCGGACCGTATTCAGGTCAGATCGTCCTGCTTGCTGCTCAGGAATGCCGTCCATTGCCGCAGCAGCCGGAGCACTGTAGTGAGTGGCAGTTCGATGACCGTGTCGAGGATCTGGGCGATGATGTTCATCCGGGCGAAGCGGTAGGATATACGCCGGCCGGTGAATATGAAGGGCGCGTACAGCGTGTCCCGCAGGAGCGCGAAGAAGCCCTGGCCGGTCGGAATCAGCTCAAGTTCCCTGATCTGTAGTGTCAGGCGATAGCCGAGGAAGCTGGCTGTCGACAGGAAGATGAAGAAGATGACCGCCTGGATGAAGTTGAAATGCAGCAGTTCGAGTGCCTTAGCGACGGCGTAGAAGGCGATGACGAAGATGATGACGTATGAGAGGTTGAAAAGGTAGGACCGGTTGACACGCTGAGCCGGATGCAGCTGCTGGATGGCAGACCCCGGTTCGTAAAGCAGTGCCGAGATGTAATTGCCGATGGCTTTCTTGTTGACTTCGGACGGCATCCGGAAAGTCAGCGCCGTGATTGCGATGAACAGGGGTGGGAACACTAGGTTTACGATCAGTGGCAGTATGGCGATAGCCCCGGTGACCCATATGTCGTACGGTATCTCGATCAGCAGTCCGACCAGGGCTTTGGTGATCAGCAGGAAAATGATGCTCTTGACGATGCCGATGTTCAGGTTGCGTCTGACCTGGGCATATTCCTGGGTGACCTGTTCGGAGATGCGCTGCAGTGTCGACTCCTTGTCGCCGATGTCGGGTACGGTGCTGTTCTCGGAGCGGCTGAAGAATGCTGACCGTATGACCCTCAGGGCCGCGCCGTTACGGTTTATGATGCGCGATAGCCGGGCGGTAGTGCCGAGGTTCGATAGCTTATCGTATTTGATATTGAAGGCGATCAGGCCGGCTGCCTGGCTGGATGGGTTGGCGTAGGTGTCCGACAGTGCGTTGCGGATGTTGGCGTCGTTGGATTTCAGCAGTGCCTTGTGGATGGCGATGTACAAGAGCACCGGGTATTCGGCGGGGTCGATCTGCTCACCTTCGGTAACGAATTCCGATACATCGATCAGTTTTGAGAAATGAGCGTGGGCGAAGGCGGCGAAGGCTAGGATCTGGTCGTGCCGGTTGAATAGTTGTTCCGATTTGACGGTCAATGACTCGAGCACCCACTTCTGGGCGACCTCATGGCGCAGCCGGCCGTCCGGCTTGAGCATGTCCCAATAGGAGGCGTACTGTAGCGCGATCAGCTCGTCGAGCTTGGCGGCGGTCGATACCGCGACGGTGTCATTTTTGATGTATTCAGCCTGCGTCAGCTCGGTTATCAGCTCCTGACCAAGGTGTTTAGGCGGCTTCTCGACTGCAAAGGATATGTTACGTTTATAAAACCGGCGGATGGTGCTCTGGAACAACAGATGGTCTTCGATATTCTCCGAAGCATTACGGAGCTGTTCGTAGGCGTAGAGCAGGGCGTTGCCGACATTAGGCACATGTATGGTCGGTTCGAGCGTAAATCGGCTGTCGCTGCCGGGGTGCGAACCGGCGCGAACGGACTGCTGGAGCAACCTGCCCAGGTCAGATAATGCAGTTTTTTCCATGGTCAACCATATTATACAACTCTGTAAGCCCGCACGTTAATCATATTGCTGACAATCGCATTGATAAAAGCATAAGCCACGTGTATCATCGAGATACAAGGTAGGTGAGGAGCTTGGGCGTATGCGTGTATCGTCAGGTACTATGACTAATTTTACCGGTGTCCTGGTCAGGCGGCAGTTTGAACCCGGACAGAAGTATGTCCAGCTCGTCTTCGAGACCGCTGAAGGGATGAAACTGTCGCTGAGCCGGAACCTGCGGATGGTGCGTTCACTTACGATCGGGCGGGAATATCACATCAAGGGCCATCTTAACACGGTCGGCGGCAAGACGTTCGTCAATGAACCGCTAGCCATGCCGGTTATGGTCCAGCCGCCCATCAAAGCGAAACGGCGGCCGCTCAAGATAGTGTTGGCGGTCGTCATACCGTTGTTGGCAATCTCTGGCGGCGGCGTATATGCGGCGCAGGCTGTGACGGATAAGAGCCAGGTACAGGTACAAAATACTCGTGCGGAGCGTGCACGGCCGGTCGTCACACCGGCATCATCCAAGAAGACATTGCCGGCGACGACAGCCACCGAAGTCTCCGTTCCAGCGTCTGCTGCATCATCGGTCCGGTCGACGAAACAGTCGGCGGGACGATTCACTGCATCGACCTCTTCTAACGGCAATACTTCAAATCAGCAGACAGGCGATCCGCCGCAGAAGCCTGTAAACACTGGATTGCCATCTGTCGTAGATGGTGGCCAGACGAACGATGATATCAAGGCCGGGAGTGGTGATGTAAAGAACGATGAAGATACTGGCAACGATAACGCAGCTGTAATCGGCGAAGGGCAGGAGCCGGTCATAGACGATCCGCCGGCTCAGAACCCGGATACCGGCACTACCCCGATCGCGGGCAGCACGGATCCTGATAATACGACCGGCGGTACCGGGAATTAGTTGAGTACAAGTCAGAACATCGATATTGTATACTTATGCCTAGAACCGTAACTGCTGATTACCGCGCATGACCGCAGGAGGAGACACATGGGCCATTCGTATCCGAAGACGATCAAGGAGATGCTCGCACTTACCGACGTCCCGGTCGTCTCTATCGACCAGGAGAGCATCTTTACCTTCGTGAACGAAGCTTTCGAGCGCGAATACGGCTGGACCAGCGACGACCTCATCGGCAAGCCGGTCACCGAGATCATGCCGGCCCATATGCGTAGCGGCCATAATGTCGGATTCTCACGGTTCCTGACGACAGAGACATCAGTCTTGCTGGGCAAGCCGCTGCCTCTGAAAGTCCGCTACAAGGACGGGACAGAGAAATTGTCCAATCACTATATATTGGGTGAAAAGCATACCGGCCGCTGGCACTTCAGCGCTATCATAGATTTCCCGGACGAAGATGACGAACGATAGTTCAAAGTCGATCGCTACCGAACTGCTCGAAGTCCAGCGCACGCTCGGCTGGATGGACCTCGTCATCGGCAGTATCAACGATGCCGTCTATGTCACCGACAAGGACGACCATATCGTCTTCGCCAACCAGTTTTTCTCGGACATGGTAGGGAAGCCACGCGTCTTCCTGCTCGGCGAACTGCTGCACAAGGTGTTCCGGGTGTCAGATGCGACCGGACCGGTCGGGGAGTACTTCGACAGGCCCGTGGCACCCTCCGAAGCCAAGGATAGGCTGAACGGCATCTATGAATGGTCTGATGCACGACAGGTGAAGCATATATTCCGCATTTACAGCCAACAGCTGGTCACTACCAGCCAGACGGTCTACCTGGCGCAGGACATCACCCGCGAGTATGAGTCGGCCCGTATGAAATCAAGCTTCATCGACCTTGCCTCACACCAGCTGCGGACGCCGATGACGGCTATCATGACCTATGCCAATATGCTGCATGACGGCTTCGGCGGTGAGCTGACAGAAAGTCAGAAGAAGCTGTCGGCGACCGTTATTTCGGCTTCTGAGCGGATGGTGAAGCTGGTCAACGACCTGTTGACTATTACCCGCATCCAGAATTCTGGCAAAAGTCTCAGCAAGCAGAAACTGACGCTGCGGAAACTGTTCGAGAAGATAGACAGTGAAGTCAGGCACGGAATGGAAGACAAGCAGCTGACATACAAAGTCATCCCTAACAAGCACGGCTGCTGGCTGATGACCGACGAATCCATCCTACATGAGATCGTATCCAACCTCATCGTCAATGCGACGCAGTACACCCCAGCCGGCGGTTCGATCACTGTGACATACGACTGTGACGAGATGGTCGTAAGGATCAGCATCAAGGACACCGGCATCGGTATTCCAGAAGAATACCAGTCAGAGATGTTCAAACAGTTTTCAAGGGCCGATAATGCGCTGCTGGCTTATCCGGCCGGCACCGGCCTCGGACTGTACGTCATCAAACTGCTGCTCGACAAGCTCGACGCTACGATCGAATGCAACAGTAAGGTCGGGGTAGGTACGACATTTACCGTCAGTATTCCGCGTAACGGCCCTCTCGGAGCCTGATACCCCGGTTGTAACTAAGCATACGTCCGGTGTATTGTATAAGGGTAACAGGAATCACTTTCACAGATGCATACCAAGACACAGTTCAAAGCAGATTTCAAAGGCATGCTGCTGCAGTCCAGGCGACAGCCGGGTCAGAAATATGCCGTACTACTGTTCCGGACTCAGGACGGACTGCGGTTCTGTCTGAGTAAAGACATCAAGATGGTACTTTCGATGCAGATCGGTCAGACCTATCATGTCAAAGGGCTGGAGTATATATCGGGACACAAGACATACCTTGATATCGTCAGCTCCAGCCTGGTACGACCGAAATACACCGGACTGCGGAAACGGGCCGGGCTGCTCGCCAGCATCGCCAGCCTGTTCATCATCGTCGGCTCGGGCGGTACCGGCTATGTTATGAACCATAATGCCCAGACTGACGCCACTACTACTCCACAAGGGCCGCTGGTCGACAATCTGAAGGGCGAGAAAAGCTTGGTCAGACCTGGAAGTGCACCAAGTGCGACCGTCCAAACTAACAGTGGGGCAACTCCTGTAGCAGACAGCGTGCAGCTACCGCGTGGCGATACGCTGCGCCCGGGCTTCGGTGCAACCCATACCAGCCCCGTACCATCTATGTCAGATGCGACACCGAAACCTGCTGCCGGTCCTGAGTCGTCGGCCTCAGCCGGCCCGTCAGATACTTCCACGGCAGTACCAGACCCGACGCCACCGCCAGCGTTACCTCCGGCAAAGGAACCCGAACCGGACCCGACGCCGTCTCCGGCTCCTCCACCACCTCCACCGGCAAGTCTCGCACCTGCAGACCCACCTGTCTCAGAAAATGAAATGTAGCAGTATGTGCGGTATGATACTCTCATGAGCGAGCTGAAGACTACCGTCGATGATAAAGATGTCAGGAGTTTTCTGGAATCAGTTCCGGAAGGACAAAAACGGGCTGACAGCTTTGAACTGCTGGAAATCTTCACACGGATCAGCGGTGAGCCGCCGAAGATGTGGGGAAGTAGTATCGTCGGCTTCGGACAATACCATTACAGATCGGACAAAAGCCGCCAGGAGGGCGATTGGCCGCTGACCGGTTTCTCGCCGCGCAAGCAGGCTCTGACGCTCTATTTCATGCTTGGGTTCGATGCATACGCCGGGCTGTTGGACAAGCTCGGTACGCACAAGACCAGCAAAGGTTGTCTCTATATCAACCGGTTGGCGGACGTCGACCGCGGTGTTCTTGAGCAATTGATAACAGAATCGCTCGCAGCTATGAGACACAAGTATACCCCGTAGCACCAACGCGTCTTAATAAATATATATTGACAAACGATAAATACTTTGCTATACTGCTGCTTATAGTAAATATAAGAGGAATAATAATGAAACGCGGTTCAACAATATTGCTCAAAAGTGTCGTCGTTATGATCGGGCTGTTCGTGCTGGGGCTCTGCATCTTTGCGCTGCCGGCTGGCATCAGTTCGGACAACACCGGTTACTACCGTCCCCTCATCATGGGGTTGTACGTCCCGGCTATCCCATTTTTCTATGCGCTGTACCAGGCTATCAAGCTGCTCGACCTGATAGAGAAGAACAAGGCATTTTCCGATACATCTATCAGCGCCCTCAAGAACATCAAACTCTGTGCGCTTGCCATCAGCGGGCTATTTACGGCCGGCATGCCGTACATATTCATGGTCGGCGACAGGGATGATGCGCCGGGTGTCGTCGCGGTCGCACTGGTAATCATCTTTGCCTCGTTCGTCATCGCGACGTTCGCGGCCGTCCTGCAGAAACTGATTCAGAACGCTGTTGATATTAAATCAGAGAACGACCTGACGGTATAAGGAGCAGACTATGGCGATAATAATCAATATCGATGTCATGCTGGCCAAGCACAAGATGAGCGTCACTGAGTTGACCGAGAAAGTCGGGATCACGATGGCCAACTTATCAATCCTGAAGAACGGCAAAGCCAAAGCGGTCAGGTTCTCGACGCTCGAGGCGATCTGCAAGGCGCTCGACTGCCAGCCGGGTGACATCCTGGAATACAGGCACGATAACGCTGCTCAGCAGTAACCGTAGGAGTAAAAACTATGAAGAACACTTACTTGCTTCGCATCGCAGCTATCACGGCCGGCGTACTGTCGATCCCGCTGATAGCCATGTTGTTTTCTGATGAGGTCGATTGGAACCTGTTCGACTTCATCGTCATCGGTGCCATGGTATCCGGCGCCGGCCTGGTCTACGAGCTGGGAGTTAAACGCATCAGGACACCACGGGCCCGCCTGATCGCCGGCATCGCAGTCGTCGTCGGACTGATGCTGATCTGGGCGCATCTGGCCGTCGGCATCATCGACAACGCACCCTTTGCCGGCTCATAGTCTGCCGGCAGGCCTGATAGCCGGCCCTATGCGCTACCTGGTCAGCGGACGCCGGTTGCTTTGGACAAAGTATAAGCACTTTCCAGCCAGGTGGACTATACTGATAGGTACTTAAAGCTATGTCCAAAAAATTCCCCAGGTTATCGAAGCGCCTGATCGTCATACCCATGGTGTGTCTGTTGGTGATGGCCGGTCTGGTAACACTCATGGCAGTCCGCGGCGCTGGGCCGTCGTACGTTGACGAGCCAGAATATGGGAACAAGCTGGCCCCCGCAGTGACCGTACCTGATACGACGGCTTCGAACGGTTCAGCTGTCAGGTTCGGGACGGGAACTTCGAATGTCATGAGATTCAACCTGTCGACCTGGAACGCCCATGCAGACGTCAACAGCCTTGGCGCTGCCAACCAGTTGAAGACGCAGATCTTCAATGTCACCGACGTCGTCGGCCTGCAGGAATTCAGCGACAAGACGGCACTCGACGAGGTCAGGGCGCTATTGCTGTGCGCGACCTGCGGCTATGACAGTACCATCACCACCTACACCTGGGAAGGCTCATCTCCGAACAAAGTCCTGATCGTCTGGAAGAAATCAAAATTCACGAAGGTTACTTCCGGCATCCAGAATGCTACGCCGCCGGCGACCGTCAATGATTCGACCAGCGCGACCGTCCCGGCCAAGTTCAATGTCTGGGTCAAACTCCGGGAAAACAGTACCGGCAAACAGTTCTATCTTATCAATACCCATTTCCTTAACGGCGTGGAATCCGGCGGGCGGCCCCGCACGGAGAATGGCGCCCGGCTGACCCTGTATTACACGCATATGACGAAATCGCTGGAACTGATAAACCAGCTCAAAGCCGATAATATCCCCATTTTCATGACCGGCGACTTCAATGTGAACTATAAGTACGACAAGGACATCCGAAGTCCGGGCTTCCCCTACGTCAAATTCCCGACGGTCGGCGCCAGAAGCACCTACCAGATACTCAACTATACCGGCCTGAGTGCCGACCCCGGGACGAACTCCAGTGGCGACCGGTTGATAGACTATATCGTCCATGTCACCCGGCCCGATGTGACGATCAGGAGCCAGGCCATCAGCCCGACGCAGTACGGCTCCGACCATTACATGTACACCAATGCTATCGAGCTACGCTGAGATGGAAACGTATATCATACTCCTCCGAGGCATCAATGTCGGCGGCAAGAACAAAGTTCCGATGGCTACGCTGAAGGCATGCTTGGAAGAGCTGGGATTCGCCGGCGTCACAACCTATATCGCCAGCGGCAATGTCATCTTGCAATCTGACAAGACTAGTGCCGAAATCGAAGCGCTCATCGAGGAAGCGCTGCCCGGACATTTTGAGCTCGATAGCGCCCTCATCAGGATACTGGCACTGCCGCTGCCGAAACTCCGGGCGATCGTCGCCGGCAAACCGGCCGGATTCGGCGAACAGCCTGAACTCTACCACAGCGACGCAATCTTCCTGATCGGCATCACGGCGTCTGATGCTATGCCGGTGTTCAACCCGCGCGAAGGGGTCGATAAGGTCTGGCCCGGCGACGGCGTCATCTACTCGCAGCGCCTCAGCACCGAGCGTACCAAAAGCCGGCTGGGCGCCATCGTCGGCACGCCGCCGTACGCATCGATGACCATCCGCAGCTGGAACACGGTCACCAAGCTGCTGGCACTGGCCGGATCACGATAAATTCTATGACTCGTACAGGACGACGTTGCGGATGACTTTTACAGGATCAACCTTATCAAAGTCAGGTGATTCATCCTGTCCCAAATCTGTCCTGACAAATTTTATCCGAAGTATGTCACCTGAGCGCTTTGCTGAGAAATCTTTTTCTCCATTTAGTACATCATCGTTAAAATACTTCGCTGCTGAAACTACGGTACGTGGATCCTGATAGAAAGCCTGCATCTCTTCTGGCGAAGCAGTAGTATCCTTAAAGAAATTTGGATCTGGGTGGACAAGTGTAAGCGACTCGCTGCCTTGGTATGTCATGTTACCTGACGTCGATGCGAATGCAACTGAACTGCCGTCCGGAGTGCTAACCGGCATTATAGTCATTTCGTCACTTGCGGAGCCCGGTTCGCCGTCGATACTGCCGAGCAGATCGCTGCCTGCCCTTAGTGCCTGGCCAAGCGGAATTGCCATTCCCGGAAAAGTTTTCAGATTCGTATCTGTAAATTCGGTGAAGCCGCCCATTGATTCCATATCTGTCTCAGCTTCAAGCGCGTCAGAGTATGCCTCGAGCCCCATCCTGCCAAGACGAAATGAACTGTCGAGGGCAGTAGTCTGCTCCGGGGAAAGTGCATGTCCTGGCTGGATGGCGTCTAAAGCGCCGGAACACGCTCCCAAAGTGAATGGTGCGGTGAGTGCAGTGGTAAGTGCCAATGTTCGTAATCTGTTGCTCATGTAGTCTCCTAATAAGATTGAAGATAATTATATCACAAAAACATTACAAAAGCAAGTTCCATACACCTGAATCCAAAAACCCCCACAGACAAAAAGCACGCATAGCCGTATCTTCGTAAGTGGTAAAGCTAAACGGAGGAACAGCATATGCGTGCGACACCATTACACCACGTTACGGATATCGTAGATATATTTGTCTGGGT
>DASVRP010000006.1:0-13792 GCA_036388555.1 Saccharimonadales bacterium (SeqCode) | reverse complement strand
CCTGGGCAAGCCAGGCATATTGTGCCGCAGTTAAAAAGAACGTAGCATGTTTCATGGGTAGCACCTCCTCTTGTTTAAGCGCAAAGGTATGCTACCCGTTTTTTGTGGTATGGGCTGTGAGTTTTGAAACTAGTTAAATGTAGGTACAAAAAACCGAGTCGACTGAAGGAGTATTATCACGATAAGCTTAGTAAGCGTTTACATTATTCAGTCAATCTGTTATAATAGTTAAAGATGAAATATCCGTATCACGCACCTAACTTTGATGCGCCACTGAAAGTCATTTCTTCTGATGATCCGTCTGAAACGCTCGCAGCGGTCACGGGGTTGTTGAACAGGGGAAGAGCAGCCAAAAGTCAGCCGTGCAGTCTACTATCTTGGATGTATCGAAGTTCGACTATGATGACGTAGGAAAAAATAGCGACATCAAGGGCTTATTGACGAGTCTTAATGTCGGATGAAGTCTTTTAGCAAACAGCGCGCAATTGACTGTTATCGTCACACCTACCGATCATTTTGATTTATACCAACAGCAGCCAGATCTGTACAGTACGAGGGCATTTGTTGCTAGGTTTACCGAACCTTAGTTTGTCGTACCCTTGTAGAGCTCCCCGTAATCTGGCAATTGTAGGCCGTCTGGCTTATAGTTAAGCCTATGATCGAAGCGACCGGCCTGACTAAGACGTACCGCGGCAAGACTGCCGTCGACAATGTCTCATTCACGGTAGAGACCGGAAAAGTAACCGGATTCCTGGGACCGAACGGTGCCGGCAAGTCGACGACGATGCGCCTGATGCTGGGGCTTGATTCCGGCCGGGGCACGACGACGTACGAAGGCAAGCCGCTTGACGACTATGTCCAGCCGTCAAAGCTGGTCGGCATCCTGCTCGAGGCCAAGGCGTTCCATCCGACCCGCTCAGCCCGTAATCACCTGAAGGTGCTGGCAGAAGCTGGCGGCATACCGACCTCGCGCGTCGACGAAGTCCTCGAAATCGTCGGGCTGACCGACGTCGCTAAGAAGGGTCCTGGCAAGTTCTCGCTCGGTATGTCACAGCGCCTCGGCATCGCGGCGGCCATCCTCGGTAAGCCGCGCTATCTGCTGCTCGATGAGCCGGCCAATGGCCTCGACCCGCAGGGCATTACCTGGCTGCGCGAATTCCTCAAAAGATACGCTGACGAGGGCAACGGTGTCTTCGTCTCAAGCCACCTGCTCAGCGAGATGGCCCAGATGGCTGACAACGTCGTCGTCATCGGCAAGGGCAAGCTCATTACCAGCACTCCCATAGATGCGCTGGTCGCCGGCAACGGCCACAACAGCGTCTTCGTACGCACCAGCGAACTCAAACAGCTCGAAAAAGTGCTGCGCGGCAAACTGATGAAATTCTCGCGCAGCGAGGGTGGGCTGCGCGTCGAAGGTGTCAAGCCGGATGACATCGGCAAGCTGGCCTTCGAAGCTGGTGTGCCTATCCTGGAGCTGGCCAACCATGCCGCCTCGCTGGAAGATGTCTTCCTTGAGATTACCGCTGATTCGGCTGAATACGAAGGCACGTCAGCCAAGAAGGCCGCCGCATGATCGCTGCCATCCGCGCCGAACTGCGCAAACTGCTGACCGTCCGTTCGACATACGTCATCACCATCCTCTGCCTGCTGATCGTCATATTCATGGCCTTCTTCATCGAGGGCTATTCCCAGGTCAACGACATCGCCAACCCTGGACACCTGGCCTCCCAGATGGTCGGTGCCGCCACACTGCTGGCGCTGCTGATCTCGCTGGTCGGCTTCCTGCTGATGACGCATGAATACCGATACAACACTATCATGTACAGTCTGACTGCCGCCAGCAGCCGTACGCATGTCCTGCTGGCCAAGATGATCGTCGTCTCGATATATTCGATCCTGCTGACTGCCCTCGTGACGGGTATCGCGCCGCTGCTGACCAAGCTCGGTATGGCAGTCCGCGGTGTCGACCTGGCTGCCCAGAACCTGCCGTTCATGGACATCTGGCTGCATGCGATTTTCTACGGTTGGGCGTTCTCGATGCTGGCGCTGCTCATCGCGGCGATCGTCCGCAGCCAGGTCGGAACTTTGGCAATCCTACTGCTGTTTCCGGTACTTGGTGAATCATTGTTGTCTTTGCTGCTCAAAGAGAACGCTAAATATCTGCCGTTCACGGCGCTCGGCCAGGTGCTGCAGAGCGCCATCCCGGGCCAGTTGCGCGGGGTGATGCTGAACCTGTCGGGGACGCAGGCGATACTAGTCGTCCTGGCCTATATCGCCGGACTCGGGCTGCTGGCCTGGCTGCTGTTCAGGCGGCGCGATGCTAATTAAGCCATTTAAGTATAGGTATTGGTAGAAATTACAACTCGGTGACGTGGCACTACGTTCTGCTATACTAGTACTTATGTTTAAAAAAATCATCCATCTCAGCGTATTAGTAGCATTAATAACAGTCGCGGCTTCGGCTCAGGCACAAGCAGCTCCCAAGGGTTCGGCTCCAGTTGCAGCTGACCCGCGCACCGGCATCGACATCTCCTGGCCGCAGTGCGGTAAGGCCTTGCCATCCGGCCAGGCATACGCCATCGTCGGTGTCAACGGCGGTACGGCTGCCACCAAGAACGCTTGCCTGGCAGACCAATTGAAGTGGGCGAACACCAACACTGCCGGCAATAACGCCAATCAGCCTAAGCTGCAGCTCTACGTCAACACGGCCAACCCGTACGACGACATCCCGGCCTACCCGAACACCGTCTGGCCGACCAGCAACATTGATCCGAAAGGCACCAACACACTCGATAACACCAATCCGGCTTTAAAGAACCCTTATGGCGCCTGCGTGACGAACCCAAGTACCTTCAAGAACTACGACAACAGCCTGGCCTGCTCATGGCAGTATGGCTGGGACCGCTCGGTCACGACGGTGCAGGACTACTTTGTTCCAACCGCCCAGAGCGTAGCCGGCGTCAGCGCCAGCCCGGCTGACTATGTCTGGTGGCTCGACGTCGAGACCATGAACTCATGGCAGCTTAACGGCTCGGCCGAGGCCAAGGCCCGCAACACCGCCAGCCTGGAGGGCATGAAACAGTATTATGACTCGATCGGTGCCAAGAAAGTCGGGCTGTACTCGACCAGCTACCAATGGGGAGTGATCGTCGGCAACACGACGAACCTGCCAACGTCGACAGCTCCAGCGACCGGCGCCAACTTAAAGGGTCTGGACAGCTGGCTGGCCGGCGCATCCAGCGCGGCTGACGCCAAGAAACGCTGTGTCAATGCTGTCGGCCTGACCGGTGGCAAGGCGACGCTCATCCAGTACATCTCCCGCAATCTCGACTACAATTACAGCTGCGTCTAGTTTAGTACATCAGGACGGAGTCGATGATGTGGACGACACCGTTGCTGGCCTTGACGTCAGCGGTGGTGACCTGGGCCATACCGCCCTTGGCATCGACGATCCATACCTTGTTGTCCTGCAGCTTGACGGTCAGCTCTGCACCCTGGACAGTCTTTATCTTCTGGCCATCCTTGAGGTCGGCGGCCATGGCGACAGCTGGGACGACGTGGTAGGTCAGGATACTGGTCAACATTTCCTTCGATTCCGGCTTGACCAGTGTCTCGACGGTGCCGGCCGGCAGCTTGCCGAATGCAGCGTTGGTCGGTGCGAAGACGGTCAGCTTGGCGTTCTTATCGCCTAGCGTCTCAGCCAGACCGGCTGCCTGGACAGCGGTGACGAGCGTTGATAGGTCTGGTGTGGCGACGGCGAGTTCAGTGATTGTCTTATCTGCCATCGGTTTATCCTCGCTTTGAGCGGTCTGCGCTGCCGGAGTTGTTGACGATTTCGATGCGGTTGACATGTCATCCTTGTTCATATTGAACAAGCTGAGCCCGACGACGGCCCCGACGACCAGTACGATGACGCCGATGATGACGGCCTTTGATGTCTGCATGGTGATTCTCCTTGTTTAGGTTACAAGGGGAAGTATGGCCCGATGGCCGTATATGGACCGTTCATGCAGTGTAAAAATGGCGTAAACAGGGAAGTGCTATGACCTGAAGCTGACCGAGACGGCCGTGCCGCTGTCCGGTTTGCTGTCGATGTCGACCTGGGCATTGTAGTCGTTGGCTACCTTGCGGATGATAGCGAAGCCCAGGCCGCTGCCGTCTCGGCGGGCGACGTTGGAGGCACGGTAGAAGCGTTCACCGATGTGCGGCAGCTCTGCGGCTGGGATGCCGATACCCTGGTCGGCGACGCGCAGGGTGACGCCGCGGTTACCACGCTCCAGCGACACCTTGATGCGCGACGGCTTGTCGTCCGGGCTGTACTTGATGGCATTGTCGATCAAGTTGCGCGCCAGACTGACGAAATCATCCGGATGGATGGCCATCTGCGCAGGTACGGTCTTTATCACCAGCTTGGCCTTTTTCTTGTTTGCAAGGGGCTGCAGCGTGTCGGCGACGTCTCGGAGCAGCTCTGCGGCATCTATCTTCGGCGCATCGCGCTTCTGGGTGCGTTCCAGGAACAGCAGGTCCTCGTTGATCCGCACCATGTGGTCGGTCTGGCGATCGAGGACTTCGAATGTCGACTTTACTTTGTCATCGATGCTCAGCTTGGAGCGGGCCTGCTGTAATACGGCGCTCATGGTCGCCAGCGGGTTACGCAACTCATGCGCAGCATCTTGCAGGAAGCGCTCCTGCGATTCATAGGCGAGGGCGACCGGGCGGAGCAGGAAGCGGGCCAAGAGGTATCCGAGCAGGGCGCTGGCCAGGACGAGCGGCAGGGCGGAGACGAGGGCGGCACGGGCCAGCGATTTCTGCTGGTCGTTCTTGATAAGCCCGGCAAGGCTGATCCAGTGAGCTTCGCTGGCTTTCTGCTCCTGCAGATACTTCGAAACTGCCGGCGAATTCGCAGTAAGTGACTGCAGCTGTCCCGGTGAAGTCTGCTGACCGAAGCTGACCGTACTCGTCCAGTACAGTACTGTCAGGAGGCTGAGCATGCTGGCGACGCAGAGCCCGATGATAGTGACGGTGAACAGCCGCCGGACACGCTTAAGCTGTAGCTGCATAGTAGCCTCCGGCTGGATCATCCAGCTTATAGCCGATACCCGGAATCGTCCGGATGATTTTGAATTCAGTATCCTTCAGTTTGCGGCGGACGTTGGCGATGTGGATGCGTACCGGCGGTGTCTCGAGGGTGTGCGATTCGCCCCAGACGAACTCGATCAGGTCAGTAGTGGTGACGACCGAGCCATGGTGCATCAGCAGCGCATGCAGGATACGGAACTCGATGTTGGTCAGCTCTATCTCCTTGCCCTCGATGGTAAAGGAGTGCCGTTCCGGAGATATGCAGTAGCTGGCCGTCGTAATGTCAGACGTCAGATTGCTCGGGCCGGCGTGCTGCAGCTGGGCGCGCATGCGGGCTGCGAGTTCCTGCAGGTTGAATGGCTTGACGATATAGTCGGTCGCTCCCATGTCGAAGCCTTTCAGTTTGTCATCGATATCACCGCGGGCCGTCAGGGCGATCAGCGGCATCGTCTTGCCCTGGTCGCGGATATATTCGATCATCGAAAAGCCCGACTTGCCCGGCAGGTTGATGTCTATCAGCCCGATGTCGAAGTCATGCTCGTCCACAGCATCAATACCATCTTCAGTCGAATCGACCGCCTGGACGGCGAACCCCTGGCCCTCAAGATACTGCGTCAGTGTCCTGCGCATGTCTTGGCTGTCTTCGACGATGAGTACTCTGTTCATGACTGTAGTAATCGTAGCATGGATGTTGTAAAGATGGCGTAAAAGGATATGTCCCTTGACTAGAGAGTTGTTAAAGCGCAACAAATATTGTAAAATACTGCGATGAGTGTTTTACGAGCAGCTGTGACAGGAGCATATGAGACCCGCGGATCGATCGATGACGGGGATTGTGTCCTGGCCCAGTCCTTCGGTGCGGGTAAGGATAGTCCGGGATACAACAACGAGCAGCTGGCGGAGTACATCGCTGCAGATGCGAGGCTGCGTACACTGCCGCTGATCCTGCAGCAGGAAGTAGCCGATGCCTATGCCGGCCTGGCGGAGGAGTCTCTGTTCCGAATACAGGGTAATCCATCCACGGCATGGGGCAGTGAGCTCGAATCCTGGGAAGTCCTGCGCCAGGGTGGTGAGATCATGCGCAACCATGATCTGCGCCGTCCAGTCCTCGTCGCCCAGGCGTACCACGTCGGTCGGCTGACGATGCAGTCTATCAAGCGGGGCATGGACCCGATCGTACCACCGGACCTACCGCGTGACTTCGACCCGGAGTCTACGCAGATATGGACGCGGAGCAAATATTTCTGGGTGCCGAGGGAAGTGGTGGGGATGGGATATCTCCTCGCGCGCGGCAAATTATAGTTTACTTAAGTAATTTACGTATCTACATCATTGCGCTAATGTCAATTATTGATGTGTTTAAACATAAGAGTATAGTGTTTACTACCTAACAAGGAGGGTAATACATGCATATAAAACGTTTAATTTCAGCTGCTTCAGCGGGCCTTTTGGTCGCAGTAACTATACCGGTATCAGTGTTTGCAGCGCCAGCTACTGTCGTTGTTACTGAATCTGATGTTATGCGGCAGGCAGAAAATACGCCGCCAACTGATAACTGGGTTATTTATAACCGCACTGCAACTCCTAACACGGCGACATTCCGGACAGGTCCAGGCACACCTCCGCTAGGCACCGGAAGCTTGGAACTCAGCGTACCGACCGGTGGTGACAAAGTCACAGCTTTTAATTATGACTATAATGCGACTAAGCTCAGCATGATAGACGCTATGGGATACAGCACATACCGGACTTCTGGGAGTGCACAGCAAGTAGCAGCTCTAAACATCCAGGTCGATATCAATGGGGCTGCTTCGGGTGGTTTTACGACACTGGTATTCGAACCGGTATACAATACAACTCAAGGAGTCGTTGTCAATGATACATGGCAGAACTGGGACGCCTATAAGGGCGGAGAGGCTATCTGGTGGTCAAGTAATCCGATCCCAGGCGCACCAAACCGGGACACTTTCGTATCTTGGAATAGTATTTTAGCATTGAATCCTGACGCCACTATTCTTGGTGGATATGGTATAAATCAGGGTAGCGGGAATGTAGCACTGACTACTGCTGTCGATAAGCTGATTATTGGTGTAAGTGGAAATACAACAACTTACGATTTTGAAGTTGTACGTCCTGCGGCAGCTGTGCCTACAGGTTTGAAGTGGTCAAATCCTGATGTGGCTTGTGGTGGTACGACATCAAGCAATACTATCACTGCTAATTGGGACGATGTAGTTGGAGCAACCAAGTACCGATACTCAGTAAATACTCCAACGACATATGCCACTACTCCTTGGGAGACTAGCGGTGCAACCGATCCCACGATTAGTGAACGCCCAGGTGAATTTACTGACGGCGAAGGAGTCTACACATTCAGAGTCGCATCGATCAATTCAGACGGTACGGTTTCAGCATTCTCAACTGATTGTAGTATCACGTATAAGAAAGCTGTAGTAACTCCTCCAGCACCTGTAACGCCTGCAAGCAAAGAAGCTTGTAAGAATAACGGGTATGCAGCGCTTGTAACTGCCGACGGTAAGAAGTTTAAGAATCAGGGTGATTGCGTGAGCTATGTCGCTACCGGCGGCAAAGTGAAGGGCGCACCTGTTGAACAGCCTTCTACCTTACAGAGAGCAGTCGACAAAATAAAAGATCTCTTTTCGTAATACTAATTACGAAATTGCACAGACAGGCGTCCGAAAGGGCGTCTGTTTTAATAACTACATTTCTTGCCGTACCACCTCGGTGCCTTCATTGCCGTTTGAAAGTCTGTAAGATACCCCACTGTGCTTACGATTATTGCGGCCATACTTAAGCGCATTGTTACTAATAACTGGAGGTGTGTATGAAGCAAAAACTATCAATTTTCGGACGGGCATTTGCGGTCCTGGGGATATTATTGGCATCTGTCGGAGGGGTGACCTATGCCGCACTCAATTCTAATCGGGTGACATTGAGTGATACGTCAATATCGACCGCGACTGCCGGCCTGCAAATATGGAATGCTGAGAATAATGCATTTGAAGAGGAAGCACCGGGCTTCAAGATTGAGAAACTCGTGCCTGGCGAAGGCGTAGACGAGATGTTTTACCTCCGCAATAGCGGCGACGTCCCACTATTCATCACGGCTCATGTCCCGACTCTGCCGCAGGCTCCGCAGGGTAGTACAGCAAGCAACAACGGATTCGGATTCGTTGGATATGAGAATGTAACTCTCGATATTTCATCTGATGAATGTGATGAGGTCGTTAATACAAATCTTCTCGCATTGAATGCAGGCGAAGTCGAACTACCGTGTAACTCATTGGCGGCTGGTGCGCAGGGCAACACAGCTGCTGAAGTTGAAGGGAACTATAATATCCACTTCGACATCAAAGAATCAGCAGTCAATGGCGGCCAAGCAGGCGTAGGTAACTTCGACATCGTATTCAGTGGTACGAGTGAAGATCCATCAGCTGATGAGGGCGAAGACAATACAGGCGGTGAGAACGGTACTGGCACGGGTGGTGTCGTAGCCCCAACTACTCGCCGTCAGTAATTCGAGAAACAATATATGGGCAGGCTCAAAACCATCCTCACATATAGCACAGGCGCGGTCTTCATCGGACTACTCGCTGCTGTATTCGTGCTGAGCCTGCCTGTGACGGGTTGGCGGGCGCTGTCGGTGCAGACCGGCAGCATGAAGCCCGCCATCGACCCGGGCGCACTCGTGTTGGTGCACCGCGTCCCTCAGGCCTCATTGGCTGTCGGGGATGTCATGACATACACGAGCCTGAAGGACCCGAACGTGACGGTGACACACCGCATCACCGACATCTCACCGCTCGGCAACGGCAAGATGCTGTACGGCATGCGCGGTGACGCCAACAAGGTAGCCGACGTGCCGGTGCAGGAAAGCCAGATTGTCGGCAAGGTCGCGACGCACATCCCATTCCTGGGGCGGGTGACTGATTTTCTGCATACGATTCCTGGGCTCATACTGGCCGTGTATATACCGGCCGCAATCGTGGCTGCCTTCGAAGTCCGGCTGCTGATCCGCCGTCTGACAGAGCTGGAAGCTGAGAATTACCGGCCCTCGAACTTCACGCGTCTGCCGCGCAACAGTTATGCACTCGGCCGGGCATATGCGCTGACACATGACGTGCCGCGGGCGGTTTCGCACCGCATGAATGCACTCTATCCGGTGGTCATGGCAGGCGTATCCCTGGCTGCACTCGGTGGATATGTGACGTTCGCGGCGCTCGCCCCGACTCCTGTCACGCTGCGGGCGACATCGATATCGACTGCCGCACCAGACACGCCGACCGTGACGCCAGAACCGCCGACGATCAAACCGGTAACTCCTGCTATCCAGGCTGAACATGATGAGTTCGTAGCCAAGGTCAACGCCCTGCTGATAACGGCCAAAGAAGGTCTGGCCGCTGATGGACAGGCCTCAACTGAAACGTTCGAATCGCAGTTCACTGCCGCGACAGCCACATATAATACTCAGATGACCGCAGCCTACGACGCATTCCGCACGGAAGCTGATGCTGCCGCCACGGCCGGCGATCACAACGCCTTCATCGACCGCTTCAACCGGGCACGGGCTGAATATTTCAATGCATTGGACGCCGCCAAAAACCAGCTTGCTGCGGAACTGTCCAATATGAACCACGAAGCGAATGTCGTCAAAGACCTGTTCATGAACGGCTTTAATGCAGCCCGTGACAAGTACAGTAATGATCTGGAGTCCGCCAGAAACAAGTACGCCGAAACGATCAACTGAATATTGTGAATGTAGTGATCGGCCCCAAAGTTGCTAGAGCAAGCAAATCCGATATAATAATAAAATGACAGAATCTCAACCATCTAAGCGGTTTCTGACGCCGGGCCGACTCCGGGCGATCGGCATCTTAGCCGTGCCGACGGCGGCGCTTGCTGCAGTCACTGCTTTTAAGCCGGCAGGAATCGATCCTTTAGGCGATCTGCAGGGTCTGCAGCCTGCCTGCGAAGTTACGGCGCCTGACCATAAGGTGTCCAGGAGTCTCATTCTTGCAGGGCTTATGAACCATGATACAGACAGTTCGTTCGCAGAAAGTATCCAAATCAGAGCCGCTGACGGTGAACTATCCACGATAACGACACAACAGGTAATAGAGGATACTGACGAACCGGCGGACATCCTGAAGCCCGGAGAAACAATGATTGTGCCCGGGATCCGCGAAGAGGCCTGCGCCACAGTGAACAGTTTAGTTCCGAACCTGCCGGCAGCCGGTCGGTAACTGTCAGCCTGTAGGCTTAGCGGATATTGATGAACGGTACGTTGCCACCGGTGGCCTGGGGTAGTTTGCCGTCCCACTTCTCAATCGCCATCTTCTGCAGGATCTCGGGGGTCAGACTTTCCTTTTGGGTGGCCTGAGCCTGGGCGTCGATCTGGGCTTTGTCGAGGTTGAAGCGTGCCTGCTGAGCCTGCTGCTCGGCTACCTGCTTCTGTTCGATCGCCCGTGTAAAGCTCGGGGAGAAGGCCAGGTTCGTGATAGATATGTCCTCGACGATGATGCCGCGGGCCGCCAGGCGGGACTTAAGTACTTCAAGTGATTTTGACTTCAATTCGGAGCGCCGCGTGACCAGCTCACCGACTGCGTACTGGGCGGTGGTCGCCTTGAATGATTCCTGGATCGCCGGGTCGATGATGCGCGCCTTGTAGTCCGTGCCGACCGTGCTGAACAGGTTGCCGACCTTGGTGCTGTCGATATGGAAGTTGGTGACGATCGTCGAGTTGACGTCCTGCAGGTCGCTGGAAGCGGCGGCGACTTCGGCCTGATCCTTCTGGGTCTTGATGTCGAAGACATGGATCTTTTCGATCGGCCACGGCAGCTTCAGGAGGATGCCGGAGTTATGCTGGCTGACGACCTGGCCGAAGCGCGTCTTGACGCCGACTTCGCCGACCCCGATAACCCGGATGCACATGGCAAGCAGGACAATTAACGCTATGATGGCGACGACGATTTTGATGGCGGTAGTGTTGATGCGGACGTTTGGATACATGGTTTCTTTCTCTGGGTGTTATGTAATGTTTAGTATGATACGAAGTTGCAGAATTGCAATGCGATAATCGGTTCCCCAACATCAAACTAAGATAAAGAAAAACTAGTAGGGTAATAATTTATTATTTTGATAACACCTTGACATATATTAAGTGCACATATATACTTAATATAAAGTTAATATAAGGTATTAATAAATGGACTATAAAGTTCCGCAGCCACGAAGTCAGCCTGATGAGCAAAGAGGCACAGAGTTATTCATGCTCTTTGTTAAACACGGGGAGGAAATCGATTCACTATGGCGAAAAACTTCATCACCATATTACCACTGGAAAAAATTCGAATCAGCCTATAAGACTGATTATTTTGGTAACTTTTGGAAGTCTCAAAACATAACCGCAGAAGAGGCTTGGTTTATATTGGGGATCAGGAGGGGTTTTGGTAATACTAAATCACTAATTACTGATACGTTATCTAAAGCATTCACATGGTCTAAGCTCCCCAATTACGAAAAGCGCTTACACGATTTCGATATGCAAATGGGAGGTAACATGTCTTCTGATGGTGGGGCTAAAGGTCTATCAAATAACCATCAACGGTTCTTGAGGCAAAGCTTTATAGAGGAGGCTATTGCCTCCAGCCAGCTCGAGGGTGCAGCTACTACTCGTGAGCGGGCTAAAAGAATGTTTGCTGAGAATTTGAAGCCTATGTCCAATGGGGAATGGATGATTTATAACAATTATCAAACAATCAAAAAAATCGAAGAAGAATCATCAAAGTATCCTTTATCTAAAGAAATGTTACTTGAACTGCATATCACCATGACGAGTCGTACAGACTTAGATGATGAAAAAATAGGAAGATGGCGAAAGGATAGTGACGATATTGTAGTGCGCCGGCAAGTTGGGAATGAATACCTGGTAGCGCATGTTCCGCCAGTGGAAAGTAAAATTGAAGCTGAGTTAGATAAACTTATTGCATTTGCTAATGATATTGACACTAGCGGTCAAGATGACTTTATCCACCCTATACTCAAGGCGATAATGATTCATTTCTGGTTTGCATATATCCACCCATTTTGTGATGGAAACGGTCGACTGTCCAGATCACTCTTTTATTGGTATCTTTTACGCCAAAAATATTGGCTTATTAGTTATGTACCAATATCTACCGTTATAAAGAAATCACCAAGCCAATATGCCGACGCGTATTCTTTTAGCGAACAATATAATAATGACCTGACTTACTTCATCGATTATAATCTTCGAAAAATACAGCAAGCGTTAACCATGTTTGAGCAGCACGTTGAACGGGTAAAAGAAAAATCCCAAGAAATCGATAGGTTGTTGCCTGATAAAGATTTAAATAGTAGACAGAAACAAGTGCTCCACCACCTACTGGGAAAACCGGAGGACGGTACTAGCGTTACTCAGCATGCCCAATTCCATGAAATAAGTTGGCTTACTGCTAGTCAAGATATTAAAGCATTAAAAATGAAAGGGTATATAGTTCCTCAACGAATAGGAACTAGTGTTATTTATCATGCTACTGATAAGCTGAAACAGTTTATTGAGTAATTACTCGCGTATTATCTACGTACATGCAAATCTACAAATGTAGTATCCGAGTTATAATAAGATGCATGCACATACCATCGCAGCAGGATATAGAACGCTTGCATCACTCATACGCTCCGACTGATGAAATATTCGGTATCGTCTACACGCACTGTCAGATCGTCCGCGACATCGCCCGGCAGCTGATCGAAGCATCAAGCCTGGACGTCGACAGGGAACTGGTCGAAGCCGGCTGCCTGCTGCACGATATCGGCGTCTATAAACTATACAATGCGGACGGGACGCATGGCCCTAAAAGCGAATACATTAGGCATGGCATCCTGGGTGAAGATCTGCTCAAGGCCGAAGGGTATCCGGAAGCACTCTGGCGTATTGCCTCACACCATATCGGCACGGGGCTGACGGTACAAGACGTGAAAGAACGGGGATTGCTGCTGCCCCAGCAGGATTACCTGGCCGAAACTACCGAGGAACTGCTCGTCATGTATGCCGACAAATTCCATTCCAAGACCCAGCCGCCGATGTTCAATACGCCTGCGTGGTACCGGGCGTACGTCAGTACGTTCGGTGAGGATAAGGCCGGCCGATTCGATGCCATGCGCGCGCAGTTCGGCGAACCTGACCTCGAACCTTTAGCTGCAGCCTACGGCCACGCCATCAGATAACTGACCGCTAGATAGCGTATAGCCGTTAGCGCTTAGCTTGCTTGCGGGGTTTCTTGTAACTGGGCTTAGGCATGAATTCATATTTCATGCCGTTGGTCTTTGATTTTTGCATGATATGTAATTTTGTTTAAGTTTTAATGTTAAAAGGTTTACATAAGCACTATATCACAGCTGTCAAACAAATTATATGGCAATGCCACGGTGAGTCATTCGGCCCCAGAAGAGACTCAGTCCAGTTGGCTGCGCAGGTAACTGATCAGCCTGGCGCCGACCGCCCGGGCCGGAGCAGTGGATAAGCGAGTATCCGGCTCCCATACATCTTGGACACTTTCACTAAACTAGAAAGGAGTGAAAGTGAGAACAAGAGCCATGACTGGAAAACAGCTCCAGGTCTACGGAGCCCGTATCCGTCTGGCCTGGTTCCGAGCTGCCGAGGAACTCG
>DASVRP010000005.1:0-61140 GCA_036388555.1 Saccharimonadales bacterium (SeqCode) | reverse complement strand
CCCAGACAAATATATCTACGATATCCGTAACGTGGTGTAATGGTGTCGCACGCATATGCTGTTCCTCCGTTTAGCTTTACCACTTACGAAGATACGGCTATGCGTGCTTTTTGTCTGTGGGGGTTTTTGGATTCAGGTTAGATTACACATCCCATCCCTCCAAGGGACGGAATGGTGGTATAATAGTTACCATGAGCGTTATGAATATGTCAGGACTGCAGGGCCAGGCCCGCGCCGCTGTCCCTACTGTCGTCGTGATCGGTGGAGGCGCCACCGGCACCGGCATCGCCAGCGAAGCGTCGCGGCGCGGCTTTCGCGTCATCCTGGTGGAGCGCGGCACCCTGGGCTGCGGCACCAGCAGCCACTTCCACGGCATCCTGCACAGCGGTGGCCGCTATGCCGTCAACGATCCGGCGACCGCCGCCGAATGCTACCAGGAGAACCAGCTGCTGCGCGTCCACATCCCGTCGGCCATCACCAACACCGGCGGCCTGTTCGTCGCCCTCACCGACGACGAGGCCCACCATGCCGACAAATGGCTACTGGCCTGCGCCAAGGCCGGCATTCCGACCGAAGAGCTGACCCCGGCCGAAGCCTTGCGGCGCGAACCGCAGCTCAACCCGGCGCTGAAGCGCGCCTTCACCGTCCCCGACGCGTTCATTAGCGGCGCCGAAGTCATCCGCCTGAACCGCCTGGCCGCCCTCAATGCCCCGGTGCCGGCCCGTTTCCTGATCCACCACACCGTCTCCGGCATGCAGCGGACCGGCGGCCGCATCACCGGAGTCATCGTCCGCGACAGCCGTACCCGCCAGGCCAGCCTGATCAATTGCGACTACGTCATCAATGCCGCCGGCGTCTGGGCCGGCCGCGTCGCCGCCCTGGCAGACGTCCGCCTGCATATGGTATTCGATAAAGGCACGATGATCACCTTCCGCCAGGAGCTGACCCGGGCCGTCATCAACCGCTGCCGCCCCGAGGCCGACGGCGACCTGCTCGTCCCTAGCGGCCATGGCAGCATCATGGGCACCACGGCACGCGTCATCAGCGACCCCGACGCCTGCCAACCGACCCAGGAAGAAGCCGACACCCTCATCCGTGAAGGCTCCGCCATGGTCCCCGCCCTGGCCCAGGCCGAAGCCACCTACATCTACGCCGGGGTGCGGCCGCTGTTCAAGGCATCCGACGACGTCACCGCACCTGCCACAGCTGGCGCATCCGGGCCCGCAGCGGCTGGCAGCACCCGCGGCATCAGCCGCTCCTTCCGCGTCCTCGACCACAGCGATGCCGGCGCCAGCAATTTCATCAGCGTCGTCGGCGGCAAGGTCACCCTGTACCGCAAGATGGCCGAGGCCGCCACTGACCTGCTCTGCACCAAAAACGGCCTGCCCGTACAGGGCAAGCCGTCAGCAGCGGCGCGGTTGCAGCCGGTTACACGATAACTGACTTCAGGCGTTCGGCCTGAGCCTCGAGCAGTTTGCGGTTATCGTCTGATACCCACCATTGGTCAGGATCCGCATTTCCGCTAGCAAGCGCTGTCTCAATGCCCTGTAACATTCCCTGGACACATTCCATTCCATATTCCGTCGTCCGTTCAGGGCCGATGAGGCCGATGACGTCATGGACCTTCTCCTCCAGATGACGCTGCATACCGTCGAAGTAATAGTCCGGACTGACGAATGCGCGCTCCGGCGGACCTATTTCAATGAATTCTGGGAGTACGTCTTTACCCCAATACTTGACATAATCCTGCATAGTGTCGTAATCCCTCGTATATTTGTCAGCATGCTGCCAGCGCCACCACTCCTCATCCTTAGCCTTCGGATCATAGTTTTCCAGATATTTCTGGTAATTATCAGGCTTGTCGATACCCAGGCGCTCAAACTCAGGTTCGATAGCGACGAAAGTGCGCAGCGCATTTTCACTATATTCCATCAACAGTTGCCGATCCTCCGGAGACATATCTTTGGCTTCCCGTGTGTATGGAATCGTCACAGCATCTTTCAGGCCACTGACAACATCACCGATTAGTTTGAGGTTATCGTCATCAGCCTGGACCTGTTCGCCGTCAAGCCCGGAGAGAAAGCCAGTGAATAGGTCGGCGTTCTCTACCGTCGGCACGAGTGCGCTTGATGTCGCGCGCCTATTGCCGGCACCGACATGTCCACCTATCGGTGCTAACTTCACTCCTACCCGCATGAACGTATTGTCATGGAAGATATCCTGCAGCTCCGCGTCCATCTCACCTTCAGCGACTCTTTCATTCATCGCATCGGTGATATGGTCGCCACTGACGGGCTCCGTCGCACTTGCCAGTTTGACCACTTCGTCACCTACAAACACTTCACCGTGTGAATTCGTAGCCTCAAAGACGGCTCTAAATACGGAACCGAATCCGGTGTGCGCTTTGTTATGCGCCAATATATCCTGGTAGGCGGTGGTTACTTCTTCGAGAGGAGGTACGAAATTATGGTTGGCTTCCGGATTGGTCATGTTATTTGTTTCTTTTTAGTTTGTATGTTTATAACTACCTTCAATCTAGCATAATGTAACGCTTATGTCAATAATATGTTACTTATCTGTGGCTGGCAGCGGGGTAGATGTACTGCGGATAGCCAGGTAGGCGACCAGTGTTACGACGGCGAGACCGAGTAGCATGTATGAGGCCGTGAAGATACTGGCGCGGTCGGCGGCCAGGGTGAAGACAATACTGCCGGGGATGATGACCAGGCTGGCCAGCGTGCCCATGACTGAAGACGATCCGGCGCGCAGCCGCGATGGCAGTTCGTCCTGCAGCTTGCGCGCCAGGACGACACTGAGGGCGACCAGGCAGGTGCCCATCATGACCTGGGCGGCCAGGAGTATCCAGTAATTACGCGACATGATCAGCGCACCGCTGCCGGCCAGGACGACTCCGAAGACCGCCAGCACCCCTGCCCGGGTGTGCAGGCGCGGCGCCAGCAGACCGCCGATCGCCCAGGTCGAGAAGACCAGCGCGCTGATGACGCCGTACAGGGCCAGCGGCGTCGAGACGGCGATGAACCACAACTGGCCCAGCTCGTATACGGCGTCCATCAGCACTGCCACGCCGACGGTAGCGATGATGATCGGTACCAGGATGCGGCGGCGCAGGACTGCCGCGAACGTCTGGCGGATGTGGCGCAGCATGGGCTCTGCCAGCTCAGACTTATGCAAGGTCGGCTCACGGAACCTCAGCAGGTACAGCCCGCCGGCCAGGACCAGCGGAATCGTCAGGAAAAAGGTCTCGCGCATGCCGAGGTGGTTAGCCAGCAGTCCGCCGCCTAGAGCCCCGGCCACGAAGCCGGCACCTTCGACGGCGCGCAGGCGGCCGAGATACTTTTCGTACTGGCCGGCATTGCCGTCTTCTTCGAGGGCGACGTCGTAGATCACCGAATCGTATGTGCCAGAATACAGCGCGTTATAGATTCCCCAAAAGACCGTGGAGACCAGGAACATCGGCACGCCGTAACTCAGACCGCCGACCAGGGCGCTGGCCAGCAGCGCGGTGCAACCGAGCAGCATGACGCCTTTGCGGCTCCAGCGGTCGGCCAGGATGCCGGACGGTGTCTCGACCAGAAGCGAGACGGTGGTCATGACTGCTACCATCATCCCGATAGCGGCAATATCGAAACCGATGCTGGTCATGAACAGCTTCTCGATGGCATACCAGAACGGCAGGCTCTGCAGGAATGAGCTGATATACAGCGGCATCAGCCGCCGCGTCGCTGGAGACATCGTAGGTTTGGACATTGCTTGTTATTGTAGCAGCTAGAAGCCGGACAGTCCGTCGTAAGCCTGCCGGTCACGGCCGATAGCGGCCTTGATTGATGCCAGATTGTGCCTGGGGTGCCCCGGACTGACGAAGACCTGGTCTGCCAGCGCACGTCCCCGTTCCAGCTCGCGCTGGTATTCGGAGCGGCGCTCCTCGATATCGGCCGGGTCCTGGCCGCGCGCCAGCATGATCTCCTCCATGCGCGCCTCGCTGTCCTCGCTCTCGATATGATAGACCCGCGCGCCCGGGTAGACATCGCGGAAATCCTCGACGACAGTATCCTTGAGCAGGACGAGTCGGGCCAGCGGGTCGAGCGGGCCTATATCCTCCAGCGGGTCGAGCGGCGGCAAGCCGTAGCGGTTGCCATACAGTTCAGCCTGCACGGCGAAGCCACCCGCCTGGCTATACGCGTCGAACGTCGGCTCATCGACGAAGACGTGGTCATAATCGGTATCCGTCTCACCGGGTCGCGGCGGCCGGGTCGTATAGCTCGGCGCAGTCGCGACGACTCCCTCCGCAGCCAACTGCAATGCCGTCCAGCTCTTGCCGACCGCCGAGGGAGCTATGAGGGCGACGACCAGGCCGGGATCTTGGAAGTACCGTGCCATAGGACTGCCCTAATAGGTGTTCGTCTTTATCTTGTAACAGTGGCGGCCGGCTGGATGGTCATAGGCCGACACATATGTCAGGTAACCTTCATCGTCAGGCGCATCGCCGCCGCTGCTGTACTTGCTGTAGTCCTTTGACTCCTTGGCAAAGGTCGCGCAGAGCTGATAGCGGTAGGTCGTCCCGGACTCGATCTGTGAGCGGTCAGCAAAGTCAGGCTGCTTGATGGATGCCCCGGGGTGTGACGTTGCCGGCCCCTGTTCTACGTCATAAAGCGGCAGGTCGCTGGGCGTTACCTCTGAACCGGGGGTGTATTCCAGCAGGCCGCCGTCGACAAGTTTCCGGGCATCATCTTTAAGGTCAAGGGCTTCCAGACTCGATGGCAAGGCATTGTTCCTTGTCGTGTAATTGCTGATAGCGTCCGTGACCGTGTTGATTTCCGAGGATATCAGCCGGTCGTCGCGGGTCGACCGCTCACGGGCCAGCGGGCCGGCGATGCCGACCAGGGCGATAACACCGACCGAGACGAGCATGATCATCGGATATTTCCAGACATACGGGCGGAAGCGGATGGGATTGAGCGTGCGCAGGAAGGTCAACAGGTAGTAGACGAAGATGATCAGGCCGCTGAACAGCGCTACTTTGGCTGCATCCGAGCTGGTCGTCCCTGTGACCAGCAGGACGGCCGAAATGACCGAAGTGATAAGCGCGCCGATACCGAGCAGTGCGAAGACGACGGCATGGACGACCATCACCCAGACTTCGGCACCGACCTTTTTGGCGGGTTCCTGCCGGCTGTAGAATCTGTCGCAGACATACGACAGCGGCAACAACACCAATATCGCCGCTATGCCGTATGGCATGAACCCGCCCGTATCGCCGTCCGCGATGAAATGCGAGATGACCATGGTCGTCAGCACTGACAGCGACAGGACGGTCCAGCCCCAGAATGCATAGGTCAGCCACTGCAGGACGATCAGGCCGGCGTTGACCGGTTCCCTGACCCCCTGTCTGGCGGTGGGCTTAACAGATGATTTGACAGAGGACTTCGGAGAGCTGGCGGTGGGCATGTGATCGTTCCTGACAGTTATTACGCTTATGCTATTAGCACAAGTATACTACTGCGGAAGCCCGACCGTAAATGTCGTTCCCTTGTGCAGGACGGACGAAACGTCTATGGTGCCGTCGTGCATCTTGACGATCTGTTTGACCCAGTATAGGCCGAGACCGTTGCCGTTGACAGTATCGGACAGGTCGTTGTCGATGCGGGTGAACTTGTCGAAGATGCGGGTCTGGTCGATCTCGGCGATGCCGACGCCGTGGTCAGTGACCGACAAGTACACGCGCTTATTGCGGATGCCCGCCTTGATGTCGATCGACCTGCCTTCCGGCGAATATTTGCTGGCGTTCTCGATGAGGTTTGAGATGACCAGACTGAGCTCGACCGGGTCGGCATGGACGGTCAGGTCTTCTGCGATATGGCAGGTAACCTTCTGCTTCCGCATACTGAAGATCGATTTGTAGTCTGCCAGCACCTCGCGTACCAGCTTGCCGACATTCTCCCGGGTACGCTGCAGTGTGTAGACACCGGAGTCGATGCGGGCCGTCTTGAGGATGTCGCTGATGATACTGAGCTGGCGCTCATTGCTGTCGTAAGCCGTCTTGATGAACATGCGATGCTCATCCGTAAGCTCACCGGCGTAGCCCTCGAGCAGCATGCCAAGGTACTGTTTGACCCCTGTCGCCGGCGTCCGCAGCTGGTGCGAGGCCAACGAGATGAATTCGTCCTTGGCATCTTCGGCCTGCTTGCGGGCGGTCATGTCGGTGACGACGATGCACATGTAGGCATCATTAGTGTCATCATGGCGCAGCCGGGTAACAGACAGCATCAGCGCCTTGTAGGCCGGGCCGGGCATCTCGAGCGTCAGCTCCCTGGCGCTGCCCTTACGCCGGTTGTGCTTGATGATGGCGGCGATCAGCGGCTGGTCCTCTACCCTGAAGAATGATTTGACGTTGGCGCCCATCACCCGCTGCAGTGGTTTGCCGATCAGCTTGCTGAACTGCTTGTTGCTGTACAATATGACGCCTTCTTCGGTGATGGTCAGCGCACCCTGGTTCATCGATTCGATCAATACGCGGTAGGTATGGTCGGCCGACCTGAGGGTGAATATCTGCTGTTCGTTCTTGGCCTTGACGACCAGGGCATCGACAGCTCCTTCACGGATAGCATCGAGTGTATCCTCGGCCTCGCGCAGCCTTGACTCAAGACTCTCGATCTCGGCGGCGGTATACTGTCTGGCGCTGGTGCTGGCGACATTGTCGGCTGGCATCTTGGACACTAGTATACCTTGTCTTCGCCCTGCTGTTCCAGCCCGAGAGCTCCGACGACCTTGCCGATGTTCGAAAGGTCGCCGATCAGGCGGCGTGTTGGGTGCGGTGTGACTTTGATGAGCGTCGGTGCGGCGATGATCTGCTCGGCTACTGCTAGTTCTGGCTGCTGGTAGACGTCGATGATCTCCAGGTCGAAGCGCCCCTTCAGATAATGGTCACAGATCTTGTTGATGTTCTGGACTGCCCGCATCGAATGCGGGGTCGCGCCGGTCACGAAGAGCCGCAGCGTGTAGCGCGGTTCATCAGGCTGCTGCCCGGTTTCCGGCTGTCCGCTCATTTTCGTTCCCGCAGGTCCAGTCCGACAAGCACCTTATCTTCATTTGACAGGTCACCGATGATCTTGCGGATCGGCGACGGGAAGCGCCGCACCAGCGTCGGGATGGCGAGGATCTGGTCGCCTTCGGCTAGCTGCGGGTTCTCAAGCAGGTCGATCACTTCGATGGTGTACTGGCCTTTGAGATGCTCTTCGCAGTAGCGTCGGAGGTTCTGCAACGCCAGCACTGATTTGGGCGTCTGCCCGGCGACATACAGCCGTAACTGATATTCTTCGGTGCGGTCCTTCTCAGGCATGCTTCTTCTCCTTCTTGCTGCGGTTTGACTTGCTGTGGTCGGCCCGGCGCGATGTACGGATGGCTGCGTCATCCAGCTGGGCAGCTTTGGAACGTTCCTTCTCGGCCTGCTGCAGGTTGCGGATCTCAGCGGTCTGCATCTCCAGCTCGGCTTTCAGGCTCTCTATCTGTGATTCAGTCGCCAGACGCTTGTGCTCGAGCTGGCGCTGCATCGTCTCGGCCTCCTGCAGCCGGGCCAGTTCGTCAGCCTGGGCGCGGGCTTCGGCGGCGATGCGGGCCGTACCGGTCAGAATGCCTTCGGAGCCAAGATAGACCTCGACCAGCCTGATACCCTTGTCGCTGATGATAAATTCACGGACCTGGTTGGTGTGTGCCGTTCCACGCGACTTCAGGATGTGCATCAGCCGGTTGCGCTCGCCGTTAACCTCGTAGTCACGCAGCAACAGCCAGGTATCGACGAACGATGAGACGCCGTATTCGGTCTGCTCGAGCGCGTCCCCACCCTGTGTCAGCGAGGTGAACAGCGCGGTGATGCCCTCGGCTTTGAACATGTCCATCATGCGCCCCAGCATGCCGCGTACTTCGTTGGCGCTGCCGGTCGCGATCAGGTTGGTGATAGGGTCGACCACGATGACGTCGGGTTTGAAATCCTGAATGAGCTTGTAAAACCGCGCCAGGTGCATCTCGAGGCCTTCGGCCGTCGAACGGGTCGCCTCGAAGCGCAGCAACCCGCTCCTGACGTGCTTCTGCAGCTCGATACCGATCGACTCCGTATTGCGCATGATCTGCTGCGGGGATTCCTCGAAAGCGATGTACAGCGCCCGGTCGCCGCGCTGGGCGGCGGCATCGGCGAAATAGGCTGAGATATTCGACTTGCCGGTACCTGCCGTACCAGTCAACAAGACGTTGGACCCGCGGAAGATACCACCGCCCAGCATCTCGTCGAGCTGCGGGATACCCCATGAGATACGCTCCGATGAGACAGCCCGGTCGAGCTTCAGCGAGGTCACTGGCATGACCGAGATACCGTCCTCGTCGATCAGGAACGGGAACTCATTGGTGCCGTGCACCGAGCCGCGATATTTGACGACACGCAGCCGGCGGGTAGAAATCTGGTTCTCGACACGGTGGTCGAGCAGGATGACACAATCCGAGACATATTCCTCGAGGCCTTGGCGCGTCAGGCTTGATTCGCCGCGCTCACCGGTGATGATCGCCGTCACGCCCTTGTTCTTGAGCCACCCGAACAGCCGGCGCAGCTCGGCCCGCAGGATGGCAGTGTTCTCAAATCCAGAGAATAATGATTCGACCGTATCAAGCACGATGCGCTTGGCGCCGATGGAGCTGATGGCATAATCCAGCCGGATGAACAGCCCCTCGAGGTCGTATTCGCCGGTCTCCTCTATCTCGCTGCGCTCCACCATGACATGGTCGATGCGCAGCTTCTTGTCGTCTATGAATGCCTGCAGGTCGTAGCCGAGCGAGGCGACGTTCTGCATCAGATCCTCGGCAGTCTCCTCGAAGCTGACGAAGACACCCGGTTCATCAAATTCCATGATGCCCTTGACCAGGAATTCCATTCCCATCAGCGTCTTGCCGCAGCCGGCATTGCCGGCTATCAGTGTCGGGCGGCCGGTCGGCAGGCCGCCATGGGTGATCTCGTCCAGGCCGGAAATGCCAGTCAGTGATTTGGGCAGCGGCTTTAGGGACGTGGAGGCGGCCTTGGCCTTCGCTTTGGGCGCGTCGCGCTTCGGTTCCGGGGCGGGTTTTCGAACAATATCAGTCATAGACAGTCATATCCCTTCTCTTTACCCACAGTGTACACCACGCGGTGGCGGGACGGCTATTGGCTATTTCACAGCGCGGGACGATCGTCTTATATATATCGTCTTGTATGTGCTGCCAGTTTAGGCTCGGACGGGTTCGATCTCGAGGATGGCCGGCCTGACCTTGCGGTCGTCGGGGCGCCGGTCGAAGTCGGCCCCGATGGCATAGTAACGCGTCCGCGAACCGGGCTCCTCTACCCTGACTACACCGACTCCGGCACCGGGCAGCGTGAAGCCGGTGTTCTGCCAATCAGGTGCGAGCAACGGTCTATCGCGCATGAAACCAGGGTCTTTGTAGACGGCGACGCCCTGTCTGTCCCTGTTGCTCCGCGTCGTCTGCCAGGTGAGTGATTCCGTATCCATGTCGTAGGCGACCGTAGAGACGGCGGCCTTGCCAAGCGGACGGGCATGGATACCGGTATATCCCAGGGAGTCCTGGTCGAAACTGACGACGATACCGGCCTCGCGGACAGGGATCCGCATCCGATCGCGGTGGCGGTTGCTGAGGTCCGTACCAAGAAAGAAGGCTGGCAGTTCACGCTCGAACCCCTGCGGCACCCGGCTCCAGGCGACTGGGATGGAGTCGTCGACGGCAAGGCGCTGCAGGACCGTCGCAGCCATCATCAGGACCGGGGCTGCCCGCCGTGGTACGTGGTGTTCATAATCGGGGATCATAGGGGAGTTCATAGGGTATAGTTCTAGTCTATCATTCCGTCTGGCCCGCCGCGGGTGACTAGCCCGCCTGCCTGTCCACCGGCGTAAAAGGCCGTCGTCATACTGTCGTCGATCATGCGGAGCGCGGCCTTGTCGTTCTCGCTGAGCGGCCCGTTGTCACCGGTGAGCGGCAGCCCGTCGATCGTCGTCTTGCTGAATGTAGCGTCGGGCTGCACTTCGCCCATGGCGTAGGACTGCGAGAAACCGATCGAACCGATGAAATCACCGTTCGGCCCCTGCCCCGGGGCGCGGTCTGCCTCGACCTGCAACAGCTCCGGCGTCACTTTGCCGTCCAGCAGATGCACCTTCGCCTGGCCCGGTTCGGCGTGGCCGCGGATGATCCTTGGCAGGACACCGCCGTTCATAGCGTCCGCGACAAGCGTCGCCAGGTCTTCCTTGGGCACGTTTTTCTGATAAGCTTCCCAAAGGAACTCCTGCTGCCTGCCCTCCAGCCGGACCATGCGGGATTTGATCTCCCGCGCATAGGAATCTAGCGGCTTGCCGGTTTCAGCATCGTGCGTCGGAGCCTGTGGACGTTCCGGCGCCATGGCAGCCTGCATCGTCCGGCGGCCGACCTGCTTGCCGAGGCGGATATCCCAGGGGCTGGGTGTGTCTTCGGGGCCGGGACTGTTGTCCCAGTCGATCGGCGGCAGTCCGTCTGGTGCCGGCTCGTGCTGCTTGTGCTTGTTTCTACCGAATAGGGCCATGATTACTTTCTATTGTATGAGGTTGCGGCGGGTGCGGCGTGCGTGATCTTATGCATTCTGGGTTCAGCCCTGTGCGGTGCGGCCGAGGGCCAGGTCGGCCTTGCTGTAACGGACGGCCGGTGGCTCGCTCACGATAAGGGCGATATAGAGGTGGTTCATGTTATTTTGTCATACCTTTTTATGTTTAGTAACATCTTACATTATAGCTTATGTTTGTGTAATTGTCAATTGTACTTCTTACCAAAGTCGTCACGGTGCAGGATTTCGAGGATACCGAGCAATTGCCCGTTATGTTCGTCTTCGAATACTCCGAAGACGATACGTATATCACGGAGCGCGCTCTTGTAGCCGAAATCCGGGAGTTCCGAGGGCTTCATCCGTTTCATCGACACCCTCGAACTGCCGATGGTCGGCTCGCTGTCACCGAATGCTTCAAGTTTTTCAGAGGCGATGCCGTCCGGTACGCGGCTGAGCTGGCCGATAGCTTCGGTGATCGCATCCTGCAGGCCGGGATTTTTGGGGCCGGCGAATTTCCTGATCATCCGGTTCAGTGCTGCCGGGTCGTCGTCGAAGATGGCGCTGTCCGTCCTGCCCCCCATGCTGCCCCGGGTAGCCCGATGCTTCAGGACGCCGACCGTCCGGCGCGGACGGCCCTCTCCCGAGTATTCATAGAATTCGAACCCGTCCCCGGCCGACACATGTTCATAGCCGACATGGCCCAGGACGCCAGCTGCCGCCGGGTTGCCCTCCGGGATGATGGCATGGAGCTTCGACAACCGCTGCGACGCGTATCCGGTCAAGGCCCTGACGGCAGTCGTCGCATAGCCGCAGCCACGGAATTCGGGCTTTACCCAGAAGCCGATGTCGCCATCGGACTCGCCGGGAACCGCACCCAGCAGTACCGAACCCACCCGGGTGTCACTATCCACGATATTCAGGAGCTGTGCTTCCTGGGCGAATGCCGTGCCGCCCTCGGGCAGATCATCTACCTCATACGGCAATGCATCGATGATGGCGGTCAGCTCACCAGGCAGAGGCTCGGCAAGGTAGACGCTTTCATCACTGGTCGGGATATGGAGAGGCGCATCGAATCTGTCTGACATGATGACATAATAACATTTTTTGTGATATTTGCCAGCCTTGTACAGCGGTAGGCGATGGAGTCGTCATGTCAGGAAGGAATGCAGGGTTCCGACCAGTTTGTCGAGCTTGGCGTCGGAGACGCCACTGACCATCTTGACAGTCTGTAGCGAGCCCTCCAAAGCCTGGGCCGCCCGGATGAGCCCCTCACGCTGCGGCTGCGGGCGGCTGTACTCGCGGGCGAAGTCCAGCGCGTCAGCCCGCAACCGCTCACCGGCTACACCTTCCGTACCGGTGGTCCCGAGGATGCCGGAAGCCGCACTGCCGACACCGGCCATACCGGGCTGGATCCTGAGTATCTCATCGATGAAGTCGTGCAGTTTTGGGTCCATATGGGTACAGTATAGCCGATTGCGCGAGAAAGCTGATTACGGCGGCGGATAGGCCGGGACATAAAAACAGGACCTTACATATACGTTATCGCGTGACGCGAAATTCGTAACCCGGAGGCCACGACGTATGTTCAGGTCCTGATTCCCGGACGGGACGAGTCTGATGACTCTCTTCACCCCGCCCGGGACGTCTTACACACTGACTACCAACAAGAGGACAGCAGGTTCAGCGCGAGACGGTTGACCGCTCAGGCTGGACCACTTGCTGGAACTTGCGCTCCCCAAGGGCCGCATCGATCCACAGCACGAGTGCCATGACACCGAACAGTCCGACGACCCACCAGCCGAAGCTGAGCGACAGCGCGATGACGATCGCGGTGAGGGCCAGACGGTTGTACACGCGGTGCACGAGCGCTGCGGTCAACACTGCACTGCGACGGAAACGCGTACGACGGTAGACCCGGAGGTAGACCGCCATGAAGACCGCCCCGCCCAGAGCCAACGGCAGGATCGTCGCCAGAGGGTAGATCAGGTTGGTCATGTGGACCGCTCCGAACACCAGGCAGCTGGTGACGCGTTGGCCGAAGGTCCAGTTCTCAGCTCCCTCACGGAAACCCTGCTCCTCGTAGACGGCGAACTTGTTGAAGAAGCCGTAGGTGTGCTTGGAGATGGACAACGGGTTGTCGCCCTTCTTGTCGAACACGTTCCTCACGACCGCGGTCAATACGATGAAGATGACCAGGGTCATCCACTCCTTTAGTCCGAACCAGGATCCGACCGCGAACATACCGCTGATGACGCTGTACTTCATGAACGGCAGGTAGTGGATCTGCAGCTGGACGAGCCCCAGGATCACAGCGATCAGCGGCAGGCCGATGAAGTAGTGCCACAGGCGGAACCGCTTCTTCAGCTCGTCAAAGCTGTAGATGATGTGCCGGTCCGGTGGCGGTGGCATGAGGCGCATCAGCGTCCCGGTGTAGAGCCCCTCCGATGGACGGTGGAACACCGCTGGTGTCTCGGTACTCCGCCAGAGCGACTCCTCGATGTCCCGGGCCAGGACGTCAGCGTCGAAGAGGCCGTCATGGTCGTAGTCCCAGTGGGACAGGACTTCCATGAATCTGGCCAGGGCCGGATCGTTGATGCAACTCGTCGAGTCGCACTGCAGGTAGACGCCTTCCGGGTAGGGGTTGGCGGCGGCCAGGTCGTTCAGGTCCCCGCGGTAGGCAGGGTCAAGCACGATCTTGACGGTCGGTTCCCCGTCGTCAAGCGTGTCGATGGTAACTGTCGCCAGTCCGGGAACGATGTACTCACGCAAGCTAGACACGTAGTGTCCTCTCAAATTGGGAATGTGCAGGTACCGGGCTACTTTACTATAATTTTTGAGTTTGGTCAATTAGTAGCGGGTTCGTGGCTCCGGAACGGGATACGGCTGTTTTGCTAATAGCTTGGATCGGCAAGATTTTTTGCGTGCTGCCTGCGCAGGTCGTCGTAGTAAGGACTGATAGGCCCGGTATACCTGTGGCCACCGGCCTCTTTTTCGCCCTGGTAGGTGGCGGCAATCGGCGTACGCTCACCACTATGGTCCTTGCCTGCGATCAAGCCCCGTTTGATACGCTGCTCGGTGATGAACCGTTTCGTATAGTGCTTGCGGCCGTACAGACCCCCCTTATATGGGTCGCTGATAGCAAGCTCAAGGAGGTTAGCATCATCGACGACCTCTTGGGGCAACTCACAGGCTTCGATGAGCTGGGCGGTGCCTTCGATATTCTGCACCTTGGTAGTCACCGGGTAGCCGAGCAGATAGGTTTCCATAGTTACGGATTCGCCTTCAGCGAGCAATGCGCCCTGCCTTTTCTCGTACCCGGGGCCTGAGATCGCACGTTCGAGAGTAGCTGCCTCTACGACACCACCGGCGCGTGTCGAATACAGTGCCGTCTGGAATGGGTCTTCATTGTAATACTGTGAGCGGGTGTCTGCGACGAAAAAAACATGGTCCTCCGGCACTTCGAATGAAGTCCGTGGCATGTCTACCACCTCACGGCGACGTTCCTTGAGCTGGTGGGCGCTAGTTTCAAAATCCCTGGTCTGAAGTGCAAATTCGAGGCAGAGCGAATCTTCCACTTTGCCGATCGCATCACGGAGAACGACGGGGAATGTTTCGTCGTCCTGGGCTATATCCTCTAGAGGGACCCAGTCGGCTTTCTCGTGTTCCTCATTGAGGCTGATCGCCATCTGGCCGCGCTCCTCCGGCGTGACGAACAACGTGACGACAGCATTACTGGTGTGGACGCCTTCTTCGCGGGGTTGCTGGGCGCGCTCGTCGAAAGCCGTCGAATAGGCTGTCAGGAACTCGAGACGGTCTGGATCGATCTCCATACCGAGTTCAGCTTTTATTTTGGAAGCACCTGCCTCCTGATAGCTCTGGCCCCGTTTCATACGGCCGCCACAGGAGAACCAGTAACCTTCCTGGGGCTTTTGCTGCCGGTACCCGGAGAGTGCTTCATTAGTCGTCGGGTCGATGATCAACACGTCGGTACAGCCGATGACGATATTGTTCTGGATGAAACGGTATTCTTCGTCGGTCAGGAACCTGCCGGTATCCGGCATGGTCTCCGGACCGGTATGGTGCCCCTGAAGTGCGTTTGGGTGGGCCATGTCGCAGCCTACTTCCGCCAACCGGGCGTATCGTGGAATCGAACGGGCTGGCCATCAACCTCTTCTAGTTCTATAAAATGGGCAAATCCTGGATCACCCACACTTCCATCCCATTTCTGTACGACCCGCGCCCTGGCAGAAACTCCCGAATCCTCCAGGCCATCGTTCAGAGCCGCGTTAAGCGCATCATAATCTACTTCTTCGCGCAGGAATAGGGCCGGGCTACGCAAGCGGCGAGCCGTCGTGCCTGTATCTACCATCTGCGCGGTCTTGCGGACCAGCTTCTTTCCCATCTTGTGGGCAAAGACCTGGCGCTTTGTGACTGGCAACTCCCTTTCACGGCCAACCGGTAGTACCGTTTCAGCCGATAGCGTCGTAACTGGTATTTCAAATTCATCGATGGGCTCAGTGTCGCCTGTTCCGGTAGCATGGACCGTCACTTCTGCCGGTGTTACGATTGATGCACTGTAGGGTTTGTATTTGTCCATAAACGTATATTAGCACTGTTGTATCAATTTGTCAATATTGTTATGCTTACTCATAATTCACGCTGCTGCACTACCGCTCCGCTTTAGACACACCCGCCGGAAACCAGGAGCGTAATCGTTTTAAAGCCGGATCGCGTGGGTGCCGGCCGTCAGGTTGACCTGGATGCCGCCGATCACGGGAGTGCCTGTCACGGATTGGCCGTCGATAGTTACCGAGGCGATGCCTGGGTAGCGGAAGGTGACGATGCGGGCTTCGGATGCTGTGATGCTGCCGGAGCGGTCGCGCATCTGTATGCTGACGGGCAGATCAGACGTGAATCCCTGGCCGTTACCAGCGTCGAACTTGGTGCTGCTGCGGGCGAAGTAAAACTTCGTCTCGGTGCCGATGCGGCGGAAGACGACAGCGCCAGCACGGAAACCGGCGCCGCCGGTACTGACATCGGCGCCGCCGGTACTGACATCGGCGCCGCCGGATTCCAGGGCATAATCGACAGACTGCCCCTGGGTGATCGTGGCCCCAGTCGCTCCAGCAGGTGCGATGCGTGCAAAATTGGCTTTGGCGTGGGTGCTATCGTGCGGGAACATGACGCTTATGAACCGGTTATTGCCGCTGGTGTTGGTCTCGAACCGGGCGTTCATGTATTTGCCGACCATCCCCCGCGTCCAGCCGGCTATCACGCCATCCTCCAGGCTCAGGCTGGTCGGCGCCTTGCCGAGAAATATGCTCAGGAACGTATCCGTCGTCTTGCGGATGCGTACCGTCCACTTGTACTCTGCACCTGACTGGACCGTCGCGACGTTCGCTGAAGCCGGATGATAGACTAGCTTGGCCAGCTGCCCGGCAGACGCGCCCGTCACCTCGTCGGCATTGACGAAGTAGCCGTGTACACCGTCCTGCGGGTGGACCATGATGAAGTTTCGGACATGTTTGGCAGCTCCCGGGAAAATCGCATCGCCGGTACCGCTGGCGTAATCCAGACCGTTGCCGACCAGGGATTCAGAGATGCCGTCGCCCGTCTTGGTGGCGTGGTCGGCAGCGCCGAGGAGCACGGTATTGCTCGATTCGGCGAAGTTATTGATCGATTCCCAGCTGGCGCCGAGCGCGTCATTGCCGGCGCCGTTGTAACCGGAGTTCATGAGCAGATTTTCTCCGTATCCAGTCAGGTAGACGGCGTTGACATCCTTGTGCGAGTGACCGTCTGATTTGGTGGTGTTCCAGAGGTCGCCCTTCAGAGCATCCTTGGTCGCATTGTTTTCCCAGAACGCCGCACCGCCCTGCTTCCAGGCCCGGCTCTTCGGTACCTGGGCCGTCACCGGCGGCGTAGCTGTCACGTAATCGACTAGGTCGCTAGGCATCTTGGATATGCCGACTGCCTGGCGGTACTGCGCATACCCTGCTGCAGCGGCCGAGACCTTGCCGGCATTGAAGACGATCCCCTGCGGGTAAAAGGTGCTCATCTGATTTCCGAGCGGCCCTGAATCACCGAAACCGGACATCCCGTTGAATGGGCCATAGGCGAACGACAGCAGCCACTCATAAAACCCCTTTACTGTGGTGTTATTGTAATACGAGCGGTCTACGCCGGTGTATTCAGCGACATGCATGAAGTTTGATTTGGCCGGGCGGTCGCCGCCGTATCGTGCCAGGGCATATTCCGGACCCTGGAAGAAGACGCCGTCACTTGTCAGCCATTCAAGGTATTGGTTACGATACTGCGTCAGTGCGGTACTGCGCCGGGCGGTGTCATTCTGGTAGGTAGCCCAGACGGCCCGAACCCCGTAGGTCGCCGTGCCCCAGCTGCGGTCCTCTACCCAGAACCATTCGGCGACGGCATCAAGGCTATTCTCGTACGTCGTACGCTGCGCGGCGGTCAGATCGTCATACACCGTGTCCAGCGCTATGACAGAATTGAAGAAGGCGCTGGAAGGCGGCACGACCTGTACCCAGCGGTTGCTGCTGTTGACGTAGTCGGCCTTCATCTGGTTGAACAATGCAGGCCAGCCGGTGAATCCTGCATGGAGTTTCGCAAGGTAGGCCGCCTTGTTGGCCGGATCCAGGATATACATCAGGGAGCAGGCCCCCATGATGTCGCGGTAGCGGGTACCCTTGTCCTTGGTCGTGCCGTCAGTAAGGAATGCCAGGGTGTCGCAATCGGCCTGGGCACGGGCCTTCATCCCGGACCAAGGCGTTTGCGCGGCGCGGGCCTGCCATGTCGGAAACTCTGACCGCCTGGTGATGAGGAACGGATGTCCGCTGGTCGGCTGTGAGGCCCCGAACTTGATACCTTGCCCGCCGGACGCTTCGGAATCGGTGATGATAGTGGCACCGCCTGTGACAGTGCCCAGTTCCGGCTCCGACGATGAGAACGGCCCCTGCCCACTGGCAGCGAGCGCGATCAGCACACCTACCAGCACGACACCAGATATGACCAGTACGGCGATCCGGTGCTGCTTGGTATAGTTCCTGATGTATCTGGCCTTAGCCAGTACCAGCTTCTTTGCGCTACGACGTTTCATGCATCACTCTTACGCTTAAGTGTATGCCTTCGGGGATCGGATGTCTACGGAATGAGGGTACGATTGGTACGACCGGACTGATCGCACGGCTGCAGCCATGCTCGGAGTGCTGCGCCACTCCTGCGTGCGCCGTGGCGGAGCAAGTCTGAAACTATTTCAGTGCGAAACATTAAAAATTTACCGTTGATGCTGCGGAACTTTCTGCATTACAAGGAATATAAAGGGACCGGCTAGTAATGCCATGGCGATGGCCGTTCCTACGGTAAGGTGCATAAATGTACTTTTTTCTATGACGAGTCCTGCTAAAGGCAAATAGGCGCTGGCTGCTAGCCGGCTGATCAGACTGCCCAGCGAAAGTATACTGGCCCGCGAACTGGATTGAATCGTCTCATTCAGTGCGACGTCAGTTGCTATGTCTAGGTAGCCGCTGATTATATATGCTACGTACACAGCTCCGATCGATATTGCTGCTAACTGAATATATCCAATTGGCACGATTACAACGAGCAGCAATAGAAATGCTGCAACGATATGTGCTTTTTTGCTCAATCTGTACAGTTTGATACCCACCAGTGGCAACAGCAAAGCGAAGCCCATGACAAGTCCCCAGAACTGCAACGGTATTCCCATGGACTGTAGAAGCGGATTATAAAACCATTTCAAACTCACTAGGAAAGCAACGCTCAAAGCTGACAATACAAGCAAGCCAAGAATTTTCGGTTTTTGCCTGATTTCAATCAGGCCGGTAGCGGCCGTACGGTAGATATTACTTTCACCGCTTCCATTTATCCTAGTCCGGATACGCCAGACCAGGCAGGCCGCTACAAAGTTCATCATTCCTGTCATGATAAACGGCAGTCCAGGATATATCTTATACAGCAGCGGCCCAAGGATCGTGGCAACAACAAGTGAAATCGTAATATAGATCTTTATCTGGGATTGGTCTTTTTTGAAATTAGATGACAGCCTGTGAGTAAGTGCCGTATCGCTGCCCGAGACCAATGAGATTCCAAATGCTGCCAGTATGAGCCATGCAAATATGTACCAGAAGCCGCCTCCGATACCTAGAGCAACAAGTGCAATGCCTAATGCCGTAAAGCCCGCGATTAATGCCGTCTTATGCGAGAAATGGTCACCTAGCACGCCAGAGGGATACTCAAGCACGACAACTGCAAAATAATAGATACTGATCAGCTGGTACGCTTGGGCCGTACTAAGTCCATTAGACATGAGGAACAGGATTCCTATGGATATCCAAAACGCAGCGCCCGCCAGGATGCGTGCCAATTTTATTTTCGTAATATCAGTCACAACCGTCTCGTGGTTTCATGTGGTAAGTATAACAAAAGGAAGTCTGTAAAAGACTTCCTTTAAGCATAAGCTATATGGCGCGCCGTAGCTGACGAAGTCTGGAACTATTTTATAAATCGAGCGCGTACTGAACTTGGAGCCCATGACCATGCTGGCTGATACGAGTTCGTTCGGTCAATGAATAACCCTTGCGCTCATACAATCCTCTGGCTCGTTCATTGTCCTCAGCGCGCGTCCAGAGCAGAAGTTGCTGCTTATCGGCCTGTCTGGCGCTGTTTGCCGCAATATCCAGCAACATACCACCGATCCCTCTTCCCCAATAATTAGGCTCAATCATAAGCAAGGAAAGGTATTCTCTCGTGGGGTCGACTGGCTCATCGTCACCCCTGGAGTATGGATATCCCAATGCGAACCCGGCCAATCTATGCTGATCGGCGGCCACATGCGTCCAGGCGCCGGCTTTAGTACAACGATTGCGCAAATCTTCCAAAACGGCATCGTCCGTAACGGTCTCGGGCAGTGGATGCTCGTCGCGCTGTGCATTGGCACGTTCCATCAAAAGCGCCATAGCACCAATGTCGGACACTATAGCAGGTCTGTAGATAAATGTTTCAGCGGACATAAAATTAGGATAATTCCTTTAGAGAGGGTGGATTTTGGTGTGCAGAATCTATGCCAAATCCGCCTGCTTGAAGACCATAATGAAGGGTGAAGTCCGTACCAAGCCGTTGCCCGGCTATATCCTTACCTGCTTCGAGCGCATCAAAGTTAACGGGCGTTTTCGGTAGCATGATTGCTGGATACTCATTATCGGTCTGTGCTTGTACGCTGTCGAATACTGCGTTTAAACCATCAAGCCATACGAAAGCGTGTGCTGCGCGCCATCCGTCAAGATCATCCTCGTTGACTACAGACCCAATCACCAAGTGGGCGGGTTCACCGATTTTCTGTGCAATTAATGCTGATAGGGTCGCATACTCGGCACACACCGCCTGTCCCCTGGCTTCGGATAATTTAAACCGGACTCGGTGATTGTTTCGCTGCTCGCGCTGTCGAGCTATGTCCTGGCTGGGCGGCCCCAATGTTTGGACTACCTTACGTTGAATCTGATACCATTTGTATGCAGTAAATGGGTCGACTTCGATGCCGGACTGATGCAAGCCTTTCGTAAATTCCCCGCCCTGAGCTTCCCAGCCTTTTTGCAAATTACCCAAGGTAACACGCTCGAGCCCTAAATTTTCTTCGTCCATTTCGACATATATATTACCAAAGGCAGCGATATTAACGGATTGGCCGCCCTGCAATTCGTCATAAACTCTGGAGCCAAGGACAAACCGGTGAGGCGCCTCTACGATTATACGTTCGACATCGGCCATCGTGTGAGTTGGATCGATAACAGGACTTGGTAGTGGGCGTTCTGACATATTGGTTTATAGCGATTACATATTTACATTAGCACAATATTGGGTTTTTTGCAATAGAATGGGCTGTCTGAATACAGTAAAACCTCTCAATAACAGAGAGGTTTTAAGCATAAACATCTTGGCGCGCTCGACCGGACTTGAACCGGCGATCTCCTCCGTGACAGGGAGGCGTGATAACCACTTCACTACGAGCGCAGGTGGCGTATCGCTTGACAACAGGGGTAATGATAGCAGTCCCCGCCGGATTTTGCAACCTTAGAGCTGTGACCCCTAGACGCTTATGAAGTGCCGGACCCGGGTCTCTTTCTTGAGCGGTTCGATATGGCGTGAGATGGGCTGGAGCTTGAAGGAGATGTGGGCTCCCTGGACCTTGTCGTCGGTGGTCTGGACGTTCTTGACTATCTCGAGGCTGAAGCCGGTCTCGACGACGCCGGAAGTCTGTCCGGTGTCGAGTCTGAACAGCGCGTCGACGACATGCGGCGGGACGTCGCGGTTGGTCTTGTTGATAGGCGACGGATACAGGCCGCCCTTGGTCTTAGTGGCTTCGTCTTCGGAATATTTGGCGGCTACGGCAGCGAAATCCGCCCCGCCCTGCACTTCTGCCAGCGCGTTGGCGGCCTTGGCGTGGGCGGCGGTGTCGAGTTCGGAAGCGACTTTCTGGACGAGCAGCTGGCTCTTGAGCTCGCGCTTGAAGTCGTCGAGTGACCAACCCCAGAACTGTCTGAGTACGTCACCCAGCATCTGGTCGCTGCTGCCGAGGCGGTTCTGGGATTTGACGAGGGCGATCTGATCCTCGACTTCCCTGTTGCTGATACTGATGTTGTTCTTGCGGGCCAACTCCTTGACGTAGGCGTTGTCGATGACCTTCTGCAGCGAGTCCTGCTTCAGCTTGGCGAGGTGGCGGGAACCGGACTCATTGCTAAAGTCCTCATTCTGCTGCGTCTCGTAGTAGTGTGTCAGGTGTCGCAGCTCGAACAGATAGCTTTCGTAGGAGACGAAGTGTGAGCCCGCCCTGGCGACCGGGAATGGGATGACGCGGGTGACTTCGTAGATGAAGGTCGAGGATGCCTGGAACTTATAGAGCGCCAGCCCGCAGTAGGCAAAGAACGCCACGACAGCAGTGATGAACAGGATTACTGATACCTTGATGACGCGGTCACGGGAGTGCTGCAGCGGGTATATGTATTTGCGGGCACTGGATAGCACCTCTTCGCGGTGTTCGGCAACTGTCTCGTTGGTGATGCGCGGCAGGTTGGAGATGGCCTCAAGAGGGCTCTTGGCTAGCTTACGGCGCTCCAGCCGCCGGGTGACATGACGCGTCACTTTGTGCTTTACGGAGTGCGCGACAGCCGAGCCGGGCAGCTTGGGCAGCGAGTGTTTTTTGGATGGTCTGATATTTTTCATGATTCTTCCTGACCTGCAGCAGATGGGCCGGCGTTGGTCTGTACGCCGCTGATACGCAGGATTTCCAGCAGCTTCTTCTGTATCTCGGCGGGATGGTGGATATCATGTATAACAAGGTCACCGACGAATGTCTGCATAGTTATTGTACCAAATCCGAGCAGCGTTTCCTGCAGACCGGCCACCTGATAATTCACCATCTGGATCTGCCCGAGCCCCATGTCGACGACGCTCCGGTTGAACAGACCCTTCTGGGTGATCTGGATGAGTCGCTGGTCGGTGACTATGAAGACGCTGAAATACCAGCTGAGATACCACGGCATGAAGATGATGATACCCAGCAGGATGCTGGCGATGAGGCTGCCGAAGAAGAAGTTGACCGACGGGTAATTATCCGGGCGCAGATACGTCAGCGCCATGGTATACAGCGGCCCGACCAGCCACATGGCCATGGCGATGATCAGTCCCTTGCGCATGACGATCGGGTGCTTGCGGAAGACGAAGAGGACTTCCTCGCCGTCGAACTGGTCTTCGAAGTATTTCGGCGGCTTGATCGAATCAATCTGTTGATTCTCTGGAGATGGGTTCTGAGTGGCCATAAGCGTTATAAACAGTATACGTCGTGGCCGCTGAAATTGGAATCAGCATGCAATCTATATCCTAATATTGCTTATTTAGTACGCTTATGCTATAATGAATATCATGGAAACAAAACTTAAGCAAAAGGAAACGCTTGGCCGCAAGGCCTCCAGACTGGCGGGCCAGCTTGCGGTTGCCGGCGTACTTATTGCGACGGCGGCCAATGTCATGCCAAACTTGCCTGCCCGCGGGCCCGACCCCGATGAAGATTGCGTCGGCAAACTCGACAGGATAACCCAGGTATACGACCGGGAGTTCCATCAGACCAAGGAGCTTTCGTACTACAAAGCCGCCCGCATGACCGGCAAAGCAGCCTGCACGAACGTATACTGGAACTTCAACCGGCGTGGCGATGATGACGGTTCGTTCGTCAAGCACTACAAGATAGAGATCGGCGAGGAAGCGCCCCTATGCTATGACGCTGAATTCCCTGACCAATTACAGATAGAAAACTCTCGTGAATTCAAAGCACCTCGGTATTACGTCAATATGTCGCCGGACCTCCAGCGTCAGGTTGAGCGAAATAAGATTGATATACCCGCCTGCTAATATGGTACCCCCGCCAGGACAGCGCACGTTAATCCAGCCGCCCGCTCCGCTGGGGGCTGTGACTAACGACCGAACCTAGGTTCTCGTCCTCTCAGAAGCCAAACTAAAAGCCCCTCAGCTGAGGGGCTTTTAGTTTGGTGCCCCCGCCAGGACTCGAACCTAGAGCTTCTCCTTAGGACGGAGTTGTTTTATCCATTGAACTACAGGGGCAACGCCTGCAATTATACCTCAAAATAAAAGAATCGCCCCTTCCGGAGCGATCCTGGAGATTTCGTATCTGGCAGGCTAGCTGCTACTGCCACCGCTGTGGCTGTTGCGGCCACCCTTGCTGCGGTCTGCATCTGTCAGGTTGCTGCCCCGCTTGTTGGTGCTGGTGCTGCGACTGTTGGTAGAGCTGCTGCGACTGGTTGTGTTACCGCCCGTGTTGCTGGCCTTGCCGCCCATAGAGTGGATCTTGTCCTTATCTGCCTGGCTCATGTTGTCCGATCCGAGTCCTTGATTGCCTGTTGCCATGATAGTCTCCGTTCGTTACTTTATGCATGCCATCCGCGTCCGGATGATAGGTACAACTATAGGCAGACAATGCCAGGGCGGCTATAAATTTTTGTACTGACCCGCTGTATCCAGCCCGGAAGCCCGGGGCCTAGGCCTTGGGTTGGGTGAATTTTTCGTGGACAGCCTGGTAATCATGGAGCTCGGAGTCGCTGAACCAGTGGGCGATCTCCTTGGAGGCTTCGGCGGTATCGGCGGATGCATGGATGACGTTACTGACGCTGCGGCCGCTGGCGTTGGCAGCGCCGAAGCTGACATGGGCGAAGTCGCCGCGGATGGTGCCGGGTACGGCAGACTTGGGTTCGGTCGAACCGACCATCTTGCGGACGGTCTCGACGGCATCGACTCCCTCGAGGACCATGGCGATGACCGGACCGTCGAGCATCGACTTGAGCTGGCTCTCGAATATATCCTCGCCCTTGCGGGTCTTGAGCGTACCGATACCCTCGTAGTGCTCATAGAAATGATCGTAGTCAGGGCTCAGCATCTTGGCGCCGACGATCTTGAAGCCGGCTTTCTCGAAGCGGTTAAGGACTTCGCCGACGATGCCGCGCTGCACTGAGTCGGGTTTGAATACGATAAGGGTCTTTTCCATGGTACGTGAAGTTCCTGCTTAGTTTCGCTCATTCTAACAGATATACCGGGCCGCGGCTAGGCTTGGGCGGGCGCGGCTATTCCAGGCACTCGTAGACCCCGAGCTGAGTCATAGCGAAGTCGTCACCAAGAACATATCCGGCGTAATCCTTGATGGTGAAATATGCTGAGGTCTGGCCGGACCCAGTCCGGAATGTCAGTGTGATGCGCTTCCAGGTTGAGTTTGACGGCAGGATCTCCTCGATCGGCCGTATAGTCTTGCCATCGATCGAGAATTCGATCCGGGCATTGACTGCATTCGGTCGTGGATCCAAGAAGTAAGAGGTCAGTACGTTGACGAAATATCCAGAGAAATCATACCTGGTATCAGGCTTGAGGTCGGTGATGGTCGCTTCCCAGAGCGCGCCGACGAAGGTGTTAGTGCGGTATGTCCCCTTCGGCTCGTCGATTGACTGGTTGGGGTTGGTGAACAGCGCTGTCTGCACCGCCGGGACGGCTGGGTTGACCTTGTCGTCACCCGGGAATGGTCGATAGAAGACGAAATTTCCATTCATAAGCTTCGGTCCGAATGTCTGTACCGATAAGCCGCCTGTCCAGCCGCGGAGATCCGGGGTGGCGCCGCTCGTGCCGTTATCATCAGGGAAGACATCCGGCCCGCGGTTAGGCAACTTGGTCGTAAAACCGTAGAGGCTCTCGTTAACCAGCGGAGCCATGCCGGCACCGAGGGCGAAATCACCGTTCCGGACATGCGTCGGGCCGCGTTTCGCACATGGTACGACCGTGACGTCGGGCGGCTTCGGGGGTGCGATCGAAATGGGGCGGCACATCGGATTCTTATCGTCCTGTTTCTTGAAATTACTTGGGATCAGGAAGGAGTTTCCGGTAATCTCGAAGCGTTTGCAGATCGAGCTGCCGGATTCGATGGCACTGGTCGGGGCCATCGACGTCGTGACCATCGGCAGGCGGACCTGGATGCGGCGCAGGACATCCTGGGCGCGGCCGGTGGCATCTACCAACACCTGTCCGTTGCGCAGAATGAGTGGCGCTCCTGCGCCGTCCTTGGCGGTTATATCGAAGGTGCCATCGACATAGATGGAGGTCAGCCGTACCGCATAGTCAGGGCCTTCGAACATTCCCGTGATGTCGATGTTGCAGCCGCCAGTGGCCGTACATTTCATACTGGCGACCGTTCCGGTCGGGCCGCCATACGGTACAGTCCCCGAGCCTGCGCCATGGGTCGGATACAGGAAGAACGTCCTCTGTCCGTCCATCGTCGCTGCGCGGTCGAAGCTGGAAGTAGGTACGATATCCATCCGCAGGACACCATAAGGGCACTTCCAGCCACCGTTGGTGTCGCGATCGAAATGGCGGTCCGGCGGTAGAGCCGTATCGCAGACGGCGTTCAACATCGGCTCTGTCAGATTACCCGTCGGATCCCTCCAGTTGACATGCACCGTCCGGGCGTCACCCTCAGCCTCAAGCGGCAGCGTTACGGACTTACCGTTCGCCGTCAGATTCCCCGTCAGATTCTGTACCTTGGTCGAGACAAGCAGGCAGCTGTATGATACGTTGTCCGGCGTACTGATGAGCGGATCGGCCTTGTACGTGCCATCCGGTTCGCAGACCTCCTTCTCGGGTACCTCCTCACCTGCCGCCAGCTTGGCATTGATCACCTTACGGGCGTCATTGATGCCCGACTCCGCGGCAAAGAACGCCTGGGCACTGAGCTGCCGGTCGAGAGTTTGGCGCTGCTCACGGCGGGAAATCTGGGCGAAGCCGAGGACGATCAGGCTGATAACCAGCATGATGATCATTGTGACGAGGATGGAGACCATGCCTGACTGATGAGGGCGACGAATCGTGTACATATAGACCTTATGTTTATATTAACAGATACGGGAACTGCTTACCAAGTCCATCTACCAGCTTGACGTATATGCACTATGGCTACAGATGTCAAAACATACGCCTCTGCCGACCGGAGTGTCGTACAATAAACACATGCACTATAACAAAGCTATCGTGGACTTCCTTGAATATCTCGAGGTCGAGCAAGGCCGCTCGCAGCGGACTATCGCTAACTATGACCACTATCTCAGCCGTCTGAGCGACTTCGCGGGCGACATCATGATCAGCGACATCAACCCGGAACTCATCCGCAAATGGCGGCTCTGGCTCAACCGGCTCGGCACCAACGTGGCAGACGAGCTGCAGAAGAACACCCAGAACTACCACCTGATCGCCCTGCGTAGCTTCCTAAAATTCTGCGCCAAGCGCGACATCCCAGCCCTACCGGCCGACAAGATCGAGCTGGCCAAGACGGTCCGCAAACAAGTGACATTCCTGAATGAGAACGAACTTGCCCGGATATTCGACCAGCCGGACATCACGGCCGAGGCCGGGCTGCGTGACCGCGCCATACTCGAGCTGCTGTTCAGCAGCGGGTTGCGCGTCAGCGAGCTGGTCGGCCTCGATAGGGACCACATCAACCTGAAGCGCAAAGAGTTCATGGTACGCGGAAAAGGCCAGAAGGACCGTCCGATCTTCATCAGCGAAGACGCTGCCGGCTGGCTGCAGAAATATCTCAACAAACGCACCGACAACGCCAAACCGCTGTTCGTACGCTACGGCGGCCGTAAGAGCGTCGACAATTCGGGCAACTACGAACGTCTGACCGCCCGCAGCGTCCAACGGCTGGTGGCCAACTATGCCCTGCTGGCCGGTATCACCAAGCACGTCAGTCCACATACCTTACGGCACAGCTTTGCAACAGATTTATTGATGAACGGCGCCGACCTGCGTAGCGTCCAAGCCATGCTGGGCCACAGCAATATCGCTACCACCCAGATCTACACCCACGTCACCGACCCGCATCTTAAGAAGATCCACGAGCAGTTCCACGGTAAATCCCGCTAGCTAAGGCGTCGGGGAAACAGACATCGGGCGGCACATCGGATTCTTCTCGTCCTGCAGCTTAAAATCGTTGGGGATCTGGAAGCTGTTCGGGGTTATTTCAAAACGCTTGCAGATAGAACTGGCTGATATCAGTGCATGGTCGGGCGTATCGGTGGCGGCTACGAGCGGCAGGCGGACCTGGATGCGGCGCAGGACGTCCTGGGCGCGGCCGGTGACGTCGATCTGCAACTGGGCGTTCTGCAGCTCGAGGGCCGCCCCAACGCTGTCACGGGCAGAGATATCGAACACACCATCGACATAGATGGCTGTCATGCGGATGGCGTAGTTCGGCCCGCCCGTCAGGCCGGTGATATCGGCATTACAGCCAGCGGTGGCGGTACACCGCATGGCAGCGACCCGGCCGGTCGGGCCGCCGTATGGCGCGGTGCCGGTACCGCCGGCATCGGTCGGATATAGGAAGAATGTCTTCTGCGCAGCCATGGTGCCTGCCCTGGCCAGGTCGGCCGTCGGCACGATATCAAGACGCATGACGCCGTACGGACATTTCCAGCCACTGTTAGTGTCACGCTCAAAATGGCCGTCTGCAGGCACCGAAGTCTGGCAATTGCCGGTCAGCATGGATTGTTGCACCTGGCCGGTCGGTTCCTTCCAATTGATCCGGAGGGTCGATGCCGCAGCGGTCGGTTCTATCGGCAAGTTGATGGATTTGCCGGTCGCTGTCACCGAACCGGTCAGGTTCCTTACCTTAGTCGATACCAGCAGGCAGGTGTATTTGACGTTATTGGTAGCATCGATCGTCGGACTCGTATTGTAGACACCGTTCGGCTCGCAGACTTCCTTTTCTGGTACAGGCGTACCGGCAGTAATGTATGGCTCAGCCGCCTTGCGGGCGTCATTGACGGCTGTTTCCGCCGCAAAGAACGCCTGGGCGCTCAGCTGCCGGTCGAGGGACTGGCGCTGCTCACGGCGGGATATCTGGGCGAAGCCGAGGACGATCAGGCTGATAACCAGCATGATGATCATCGTTACCAGTATCGAGACCATGCCCGATTGGCGCGAGGCACGGCGTTGTCCGTGTTGAGTCATGTTCATTGGTTTATCCGTTTATTAACTGTCGTCGTCAGTTCCGATACTGCGCAGAACTGCGATCCGGCCGATGACTTACAGTTCGCATTCTCGGTAGTCGGATTAGTCAGCAGGTCATTGTCGCCATAAACGACTTTGACGGTGACGGTATAGACGCCATTGCTTCCGGTGACGTTGAACTTAGAGATCCGCATGTGCTCGCCGAGCAGCTCGCGCGGGTTACTTAATCCCGCAGGGAACCCCCCCATCGTGCGCACGCCCAGAGGTGACGTCGTCGAGTTGCAGCCGGTCATCGAATCCGACACGAGTCCGTGCCGGCCCTGGTTGAGAGTGGTGTTCGCCCCGCTGTCCTTGACCTGCTGGAACAGCGTATAACTGTACCGCTTGGAGTTGCCGACACAGTAGCCACGATCATTGCCGGACTGCGTCAGGGGCGTAACCGTACCGCCGTTGAACTGGATAGCCCGGGTGATGTCGTCGACCAGCGTCCGGGCAACGTTCTGCGTCGAGCTGGAGATCAGCCCTTTGTAGTATTGCTTCGTAAATTGAAGCACCGAAGCCGTGATGACCAGCAGGATGATTGAGAAGACAGTGGTAGCGATCAGCAGTTCGATAAGCGTAAAACCCTGCTGATCCGGGCGGCGGGTGCGCTGTAACATGCTCATACACAGTCCTTCGTGCTGAAGATCTGGAGCTTGACAGTGCCTTGCCGCCCTGAGCCACCGATCGAGATCAGTCCGGACTGGTTGCTGCCCGCGCTATTGAAGCATATGTCGATGCTGTTGGTCGGATTCGGAGTCGCCGTCAGGAGAGCGGCATTTATCTGACCGACGCCGACCTCGCTGGAAGCGTGAAGCGTCGATCCGGCGATCGGCACGACATCGACCTGCTGGGAAGCGTCACCAGTGCCGATGACGCCGAGCTTCGATGCGATGCCGACGCTGCCATGTGACGTACTGAGATGAGTGGCCCGGTATGCTTCGGACACGGTCAGGCCATATTGCAGCTTCTTGGTCTCAAATGCATTGGGCGGGATGGTGGATGATGATTCACTGGTCGTGCGTGCGATCAGCCGGGCCCGGGCGGTCGCCAGATCCGTAGACGGCACGGCGGCTGAACCGCGCAGGCCGACGATGGTGTAGACGTTATAGACTTCCGGGTCGGTGTTCCCGACCGCGAACTGGATAGCTTTGCCCAGGAACAGGCAGTTCATATTGGCCCCCTGCTCGGTGCCGGTGGCCGATGTCAGGAGCACGCCGCCGCCGGGGCCACCTTTGTCACACGCGATCGAACCGTTGTTCGCATAGTAGCCGCTACCGACTTCGTTGACGACCTGCTGCAGCTCGGTCTGGAGGTTGCGAATCGATTGGTTGAAGGCGGTAACATGTTGCCGGCCATTGACCAGCAGTATGGCACTGAGGAACAAAGCCCCGGAGACCGCAAGGACTATCAGTACTTCTATGATCGTAAAACCTTTTTGTGTACGACCAAGAGACAAGCCACGCATCATACCTGCAAGTATACCATAAGCATGTTATAGCGGATGGTAGTTTAGATGAGGAATTTTCCCAAATACCAGCCGATGAGTGATGCACCCCACAGCTTTACGATGACAGCCGCCGCCATCAGGAAGGGGCCGAATGGCAGGTGCGAAGACCTTGTTGCCTTTCCAGTGGCAAGCAGTGGCACGGCCAGCAGCGTACCAAGCAACGAAGCGACGAAGATCAGCAGCAGCGCATTCCCCGGCCCGCCGACCAGCAGACCGAGCAGCGTACCAAGCGTGATATCACCGAAACCGATCCAGCGACTGACCTTGGTGCCGTCTTCGAGTGTCTCCTTCGGCGAGAACAGATATAACAGGTAGAACAACCCGCCGCCGAACAGCGCTCCCCACCCTGCATGCTGGAGCGTCTGTGTCCCGCCGCCGAATAATGTCGCCTCGACAACCAGACTGACGACGACAAGGGCGATCAGCGGCAATACGATCCGGTGTGGTAGCTCATACCATCGCAGATCATACAGACTCAGCGCGACGAAGCCGACAAGACAGACCAGCCAGGTACAGAACGCCAGTAATCCAGCACCCTCGAAGCCGAGCGGCCAGAATACATATGAGACGATGAACAACAGCGGTGTTACAATCTCGGCCAGCGGCGTATCCTGGATAGGCTTGCGGCAATAGCGGCACCTGCCGCGCAGCAGCAGGAAGCTGACGACCGGTACGAGGTCCTTGGCGGCCAGCTCATGCTTGCAATGGACGCACATTGAGCGGCCGTTAGCTATCGAGATTGCGGCAATCTCAGCTTTTGATGCCTGCTCTTCCCGCAGTTCAGCCTGGCGGCGAAAGCGCCAGACGAAGGCATTGACGAAGCTCCCAAAGCACAGCCCAAGCACCAAGAGGACAATTATAACCGTAATCATTACTGGTATAGTAGCGCACTACTTCGTGAGCAACAAACCTTCCTACATCTAACTATCGGCTACGGAGAGCATTGATAGTATGCATCACTCAAGCTATTGAAAGTTTCGAGCGCAGTTATCAATAGATTTGCAGAATTTACAGTAACACCAGTGACCGTAACTTCCGCCTCAGCGCTATAGTAGTCATCAGCGGAACTGACAAACTGATTGGACCATGTGGAAGCATTACTGGCACTACCATACAGTGGCGTCGAGAATGGAACTTTAGTCCCTGCAAGATTTACAGCTGCAGCAGCACAACTATTTGCAGATTGCATTGCATCGCATGCCTCGTTCATACCTCCACTACAATCCATGGAGGCTATAAGCATCCTTTGATCGAAGTACGCAGTGCTAGCTGACAAGTTCTCGGAAGGTCTTGGGTTGAGCGAACTGCAATTGCCTGAGCTGAATACTCCAGCAAAGTGATTTACTCCACCTGAAATCCAAGGACTCAATAAAACTTGACCGCATACTAGTGACGGTACCGTAGTTGATCCTGCAGGCCCTTCAGGTTGGCCCCAATCCACATAAGAAGCATCCACTTGGCATGAAAGCACGAGCCAAGGACAACTTTGAATGGCTTTATGAGATACGGCATTGAATTTACCACGATATGCCAAAGCCCCGCTCGAGAGTATTATTCCGTCACTGATATTATTAATATCCCCACCTGTGATATTAGTCTCACCTTTTGTTTGATATATACCTGTTCCAGTATATCGAACAGTCAAATTACTCAGGACATTCAACTTTCCTTCGACTCCTGCTATGTTCAGTGCGGTTCCAGCATAGTCTATCGTGGTGTTGTTGAGGTTCAATTGTCCATCTTGAGATACGATTGCGGTGTCATAATCAAAAACCGCTCCAGACGAAACACCATTACCGTCAGTATCACCTCCAACGGAATCGTCTTTGAGGCTAGTGAATAATACGCGTGAAGTAGACGTACCTGTAGTATTAAGCAAGCCGCTACCTGAAACTGAAATAGCTACTGCATTTTTAGGTACTTTTACTATCGTTCCGGCGCCAAGGTTGAGCGTTCCATTTACATCAAACAGTCCTAGCGACAAGACTGCTTTACTCGTGCCGTCTACAGTCCATGTCTGTCCCGCGGAAACACGACCTAAAACAGCATACACACGCAGACTCCGACCTGTGCCATTGAAAATATTTTTATCTGTCCCTGAGAGAATGAGTCCAGACATATCTGAATTTTGCGTCTGAACCGCGTAGTCAGCAGCAGCTGGAACCGAGAACGTGTTTCGACGTAGTGACACCTTACCTGAATCGCAATATTGATAGATGATCGTACTACTCAGCAGGCTATCATTGATGACTACATTACCTGATCCACTCAAACATGAGTAATAAAATGCAGTAGAGGCATTGCGAATATTTGTATAGTTCAGTGAAACAGTACCACCATTATTGATTATTGCTTCTGCGTAATTGCCATAAGCCCCGACAGTCGCACCGTTGCCTTCAGAGTCGCCTCCAACAGAATCATCTTTGAGACTAGTAAACACGACACGAGAGGTTGAAGTACCCGTAGCGTTGAGCGTGCCTCCGCTTTCCACATTCATAGCAACAGAATTTGATGGGACCTTTACAATGACACCAGCATTGACATTCATAACTCCCGCTACACTAAAGAGCCCTAATGACAAAACCGCTTTACTTGTGGAATCCACAGTCCATGTCTGTCCTGCTGAAACACGACTAGAAACAGTATGCACCAGCATACTGCGACCGACGCCGTTGAAAATATTTTTATCCGTACCTGAGAGGATTAGTCCCGACATGTCCGAATTCTGGGTCTGCACGGCACTATCGGCAGCAACGGGAACCGAGAACGTGTTCCGACGTAGTATCACCTTACCTGGATCACAATACTGGTAAGATATATTGCTGCTGAGTAAGCTGTCGTTGATAGACGCAATACCTTGCCCAAGATTGCACGGATAATACAAAGCGGTAGTAGCATTCCGCATGTTAGCATACTTGATCGTAACTGTTCCGCCGTAATTCATAACAGCGTAATAATAGTTCCCGTAAGAACCTGATGTTACTCCATTATTATCAGAGTCGCCGCCAACAGAATCATCTTTGAGGCTAGTGAAAATGACTCGAGAGGTTGATGTACCCGTAGCATTGAGCGTACCGCCTGCAAGAACCGTAATACCATTTGCATTTGCACTGTACTTTACTATCGTACCAGCCTGTATCGTCAGTACCTTTCCTGAAGGTACTTCGAAAAATCCATCAATAACGTATACAGAAGTATTTGTCCATGTCTGGTTTACGGACATGCTACCCACTTATGCACTACAGGCAGAGTAGCTGCATATGCGGTCTGGCTTTTAGGTTCAAACAAAGTTGACCCCATGATACTGGCTAAAACAATTCCAAATACCGCTATCTTCAATCGCATATAACCCTTAACCTTTTTAAGTAATTTACATTTATTGTAGCCTAAGAATTTCCATTTTATGATCAATGAAATGACGTTTTATCTTCATCACAAAAGAAGGGCTCTGATGGAGCCCTTCTTTTTTACCAATTTCAGTATATCTAGCTTTCTACGCACTGAGGGGCTGGGGTGCCGCCTGTTTCAATCGTATAACCTACGGCGATAGCTCGTGGCGTTGCTGCACCGAAGGAATTGTTAAGACATTTGACATTCAGGCGGACGATGATGCTACCTGTCTGGTTCGGGACCGCAGTACCAAGCGCGACGTCGTACCCTGGCTGTACCTTGGCACTAGACGATGCCGTACCCGATGCACCACTGATGGTGACCGTACCGTCAGCAGCAGGAGCCGATACCGTCGTCGGCATCTGGCCGTTGTTGTTGTTCTGGTATTCACTGACACCGGCCAGGACAGCTGCGGCGCTGTTCTTGATCTGGGTGTTGCGGGAGTTGCGCTGTAATGCCGGGACGGCCAGGAAGACGATCAGCAGGATCAAACCGGCGATGGCCAGGACGATCAGTACTTCGATAATGGTGAAGCCCTTCTGATCTTTGTTGGTATTTTTCAGCATTGCAAATGCCCCCTTTGCGTAATTTTATTAGCTTATGCTTAGAATAGTATACAATACGCCGTTAAAACGCAAGCATTTTCTACGGCCGTGTTACACGGTGAATGATTTGCCGGCCAGCGAATAGACAGGCAGTAACACGGCGGCGACGATGACGAAGGCCGAGATACCGAGGAACACCATCATGACCGGCTCGATGATCGTCTGGACGCTCTTGATCTCGTTGTCGACTTCCTTCTCGTAATAGTCGGCGGTCTTGCCCAGCATCTGTTCGATCGAGCCGGATTGTTCACCGATGCGGAGCATGTTCGGCAGCAGTTCAAGGAAGTTCGGGTCTTTGTCGAGGGCGTCGGCCAGCGACTTACCACCCTTCACCTTCTCGATCGCCTTGTCGATGGAACGGGCGATATGGACATTGTTGACGGCTTCGCCGGTAATCTCAAGCATCTGGATCAGCGGCACGCCGCTGGACACCAATGTCGAGCCGGTCCGCGCAAAACGGGCCGTGTACATCTTCATGAACAGGCTCTTGATGAGTGGGGCGCGCATCTTGAACTTATCGACGACTTCCTTGCCGGGTCCGGTCTTGATCCACTTACCGAACAACGCCGACCCGACGATCGCCAAGATGATGACCACCCACCAGAACTTGCTGATGAGGTGCGACAGCCAGAGCAGGATCCTGGTGACGAGCGGCAGCTCAGCGCCCGGGAAGCCTTCGTACAGGACTTCGACCTGCGGCAGCACCTTGACCAGCATGAACGACATGACGATAGCCATGACGACCATGACGATAGCTGGATAGATCATCGCACCGCGCACTTTGGCGACGATGTCGGCGTCCTTTTCCTGCTGGTCGGCCAACCGCTGCAATGACAGGTCGAGCGTACCCGACGCTTCACCGGCCGCGATCATACTTATATACACCTGGTTGAACACCTTGGGGTGACGCGACATAGCGACTGAGAGCGCCGTACCGGCTTCGACGTCAGCGATGACCTTCGATATGACAGCCTGCAGCGGTTTGCTGGCCGATTGGGAGTTGACGTTGCGCAGGCTCTGCACCAGCGGCAGACCGGCATTGATGAGTGTCGACATCTGGCGTGAGAACAGCACGCGGTCCTTGGTCGAGACCTTGGAGAAGCGCCTGCCGCCCGAACCCGTAGCATTCAGTGTGATATCGATCGGCACCAGGCCTTCTTCGCGGATCAGCCGTGAAGCTGCCTGTTCGCTGTCGGCCTGGACTTCCGCCTTGACCTTGGCGCCATTGGCCGGATTCCGCGCGATATAATTATAACTTAACATATAGTGACCTTCATCTTAACTCCTCATCAGCCTGTCTAGCTCGTCGATGTCGACGGCGACCATCCGGGCTTCGTCGTACGTGATCGTACCGGCATGGATCAGGTTGACCAAAGTCTTATCCATCGACTGCATGCCGAATTCGGCACCGGTCTGGATGACCGCATCGAGCTGGTGGGTCTTGCCTTCGCGGATGATGTTGCGGACAGCCGGTGTCGCCACCATGATTTCCGCCGACGCGACGCGGCCGCCGCCGATGGTCGGGACCAGGCGCTGCGAGACGATGGCAGTCAGGATGTTGCTTAGCTGTGAGCGGATCTGCGGCTGCTGGTGCGGCGGGAAGACGTCGATCATACGGTCGATCGACTGGGCGGCCGAGTTGGTGTGCAGCGTAGCGAACACCAAGTGTCCAGTCTCAGCGATCGTGATCGCTGAGGCAATCGTTTCGAGATCGCGCATTTCTCCGACCAGAACGACATCCGGATCTTCACGCAGTGCACTGCGCAGGGCGGCTGAGAATGAATACGTATCGTAATGGACTTCGCGCTGGACGATGACAGACTTGATGGAGCGGTGCGTATATTCGATCGGGTCTTCGATGGTGATGATGTGCGCCGAGCGCTCGCTGTTGATCTTGTGGATCATAGCGGCCAGCGTCGTCGACTTGCCGGAGCCGGTCGGGCCGGTCACCAGGACGAGGCCGCGCGGATAATCGGCGAACTTGTTGACGATCGGCGGCAGGCCGAGCTGTTCGATCGTCAGGATCTCATTCGTGATAAGGCGCAGGGCGGCAGCCAGGTTGCCGCGCTCATGGAAAGCGTTGACGCGGAAACGGCCCAGGTCTCCGAACGCGAAGCTGAAATCGAATTCCTTGTCCTTGAGCAGGATCTGCTTCTGATCCTCATCCAGGATGGAGAAGATCAGCGTCTCGACCGTCTCATCGGTCAGCGCGTCAACCTGCGGGATGGCCATCAGTGCGCCGTCGACGCGGATCATCGGCGGCAGGCCGACCTGCAGGTGGAGGTCGGACGCCTTGCGCTTGATCACTTCCTCCAGTAGTATTTCGATCCGTAAGTTGGCTGCCATCAGTTCTGCTCCTTCATAATGCTAAGTGTCTGTTTCATAAGGCGTATCATGCGTCTCTCATGCTATGTCCGTGGCGGCGACACGGTTGACCTCGTTGAGAGTCGTCCGCCCGTCGATCGCCTTCAGGTAGCCGTCTTCGCGCATCGTGACCATGCCCTGCTGCTGGGCGACCTTCTGGATCTCAGCGCTGGTGGAGCGCTTAAGGATGAGGTCCTGGATCTGCTCGGTGACACTGAAGACTTCGTAGATGCCCATCCGACCCTTGTACCCGCCTGGCTGGCCAGGACCGTCGATACCCCTGGTTAAAGTATAAGCGTCATCGTCCTTGACTGGCAAGTTTTCATAGCCGATATCTTCCGATACTTTGGCGCGCTCCTTCTCGCTGCCCGGCAGCAGATGGCCGAGTACGCGGTGGACGGCCTCGGTCTCCGCCTTGTCGGACTTGTACGTCTCCTTCTCCTTACCGATGCGGCGCACCAGGCGCTGGCCGATAACGGTGTGGACCGTGCTGGCGATAAGGAACGGTTCGATGCCCATGTCGAGCAGGCGCGGCAGGATGCCGGCGGCGGAGTTAGTGTGGAGCGTACTGAAGACAAGGTGTCCGGTCAGCGCGGCCTGGACAGCCAGTTCAGCCGTTTCCTTATCGCGGATCTCTCCGACCATCACGACATTGGGGTCCTGGCGCAGGATGGAACGCAGGCCGGCTGCGAAGGTCAGTCCGACATCGGCATTGACCTGGATCTGGTTGATGCCGGACATCTTGTACTCTACCGGGTCCTCGAGGGTGACAATGTTGACACTGTCGTCTTTCACCTCCTGCAGCAGCGCGTACAACGAGGTCGACTTACCGGATCCGGTCGGGCCGGAGGTCAGGATCATGCCGTTGGTCTGCTTGAGACCTTCACGGATCATGCGTAACGAACGGCCGGCATAACCCATGTCCTCAAGGTGCAGGCTGGTGCCGGTCTTATCAAGCAGACGGATGACCACCTGCTCTCCCCAGACGACCGGGGAGACGGAGATACGGAGGTCGATATCGCGCCCGGCGACGGCGATACTGAATTCACCGTCCTGCGGGATGCGGTGTTCATCGATCTTGAGGTTGGACAGGATCTTGATACGGGACACGAGAGGCGGTTCGGTACTTTTCGGCAGTTTCATGATCTCCCGCAGCACACCGTCTATCCTGCAGCGGATCTTCAGGCCGTCCTGCAGCGGCTCGATGTGGATGTCAGACGCACCGTGCGTGGCGGCAAATTCCAGGATGCTTGACAGTGCTTTGCTGATCGGCGAGTCCTGGACGAGCGTACGGATGTTCTTATCAGTCGTCGCAGCACTTTCGGCGGCCTGGGCGGCGATCTCTTCCGGCGTGCCGGCAACGGCGCTGGCAAGGCCCGTGATGGCTCCGGCCATATCGTTCGATATATTCGCGGTATACTGGTGCAGTACCTGGCGTATTCCCTCCTCCGAGGCAGCGTACACCTTGAGCGGGCGGCCGATCTTGTTACTGAGGAAGTCGACAGCCTGGACGTTGTCGGCGTCGAGCATAGCGATGACCATGCGGTTCTGCATCTCGCCGAGCGGAACTGCCATATAGCGTTCGGCGACCTCGGCCGGCAGCAGCTCAAGGGTTTTCTGGTCGATATGGGCACTGCTGAGGTTGACGTATGGCACCTTGTTGATATGGGCCATGATCTTGGTCAGGTCTTCATTGCTGACACTGCCGCCCTGCACCAGTAAACTGAGCAGCGGTTTGTGCTCGGTCTCGGCCTGCTTCTTGAGCTCGGCCAGCTTATCGGCTGTCAGGATCTTGTTAGATACAAGACTGTCTTCAACCTGCTGCTGCGATGTTGCGGACAAGACGCTCATACTCTCAGCTCCTTCAGGTTATCGGCCGGTTCCATTGAACGGAGCCGTGTTGGTGTTTTCGCCGATCTGTATCAACTGGGTAGGGTTGATTGACTGTACATTGAAGTACCGGTTGTCGGGCTGTGCAAAATCGGTACTGATGGCATCGACGACTTCGACCTTCTGTTGACGGTCCTTCGGTGCGGCGAACAACACGCGGCCAAGTACCAGCGACAAGATACCGCTGACTATGATAGCGACGATGATCAGGGCGATATCTTTTTGTTTCATTTGATAACCTTCGTGCGGATGCTTAGTGTCTTCGCCGGCTGATAGAACGTCTTGGCAGTGACCGTCAGCGTGATTTCCTTGGCGTCGCCTGTGACCTTCATGGTCTGGAGCTGGATGGGGCGGATCGAGCGGTCGAATGAATCGACGAGCCGCTGTGCAGCCGCGTAATCGCCCTTCACCTTGATCTCGAATGGAATCTCGATCGTCGCCGGGCTGTTGGATGCCTGGTTGGATTGGGCGACCTCATCGTCAGTACCGGTCAATTCATTGATGGTGACCTTCTGGTCGAAAGCCATCTTCTCGAGGCTGGCCGTCAGTGCCGGGAAGTCGTATTTGCTCGGCAATGCGTCGAGGACGATCTTGGCGTTCGATCCGTCCTGGCCGCCGGCACCATTCGACGTCCCGCCGATGAAGTTCTGCTGCGACTCGGCGAACTTGGTATACGAGGCTACCAGGCTGTCACGGGCCTTGATGTTTGATTTGAGCTGGGTGACCGCTTCTTTCTTGGCCTTGATGATGCGGTTCTGATACGTCAGCGTGCTGAAAAGTGAGAACGAGGCGACCAGGAAGAATACGACCAGGAAGGCCGCGCCGGCCGTGATGGCGACGATGCGGGCGTTGGTCTTGTCGACGCCGATGCGTTTCATTGACAGTTGGGCGGAGGATGATTTTTCAGCCATAGCGATATCCTACTGGACCTTTTCGTTAGTTGTTGGCGTACCCGGTGTTGTCACGGGCTTCTGAAACAGGTTTACGGGCTGGCCGGTGACCGATGGAGTACTGATGGTGGTCGGTACCTTAAGGCTGACTTTGCTGGCATTATCGAAGATCGTCGGCTCGTAGTTGGCGGTCACTGTGAAGGTCGTCGTGTTGGCGGCGCGGGTGAACTCGGACATGACGACGCCGGAGAATGCCTTGCCGTTGGCACCTTCCTTATCGGTATAGGTCGTAAATTTCAGGGTATCGACGAGCCGGTTGACATTGTCGAAGCTGCCGGACTGTCCGCTCAACAGGATGGTGTTAGATGCATAATCAGTCGTGACTTCCGTCAGCGTTACGTTCGGCGGTGTCAGTTGCTGGATATACAGGAATGTCCGGCTCGCGGCGGCTTTGTCGGCATGCAGCGCCGGCAGCGCACCAAGCTGATTCTGGATCGTCAGAACCTTGTCCAGGTCGGGGGTATTCTTAAGCTGGGTGCTGTATTTCTTAATGTCATTATTGAGGTCTCCGATGTTCTTCTGCTGTACGACATGGACTGCCAGAAACAGTAGCAGGAATATCAGGAATGATGAGCCGGCTGACATCAGGGCGGCACTGATGACAGTGTGTTTGATGCGCTGGGCTTTGACATATTCTAGCTTGACGTCCGGCAGCATGTTGAATTGGATCATAGTGCTTGCTCCGTCATATTATTCGTTCCGCTCCGGTACATCATTCGTTCCGCTCCGCTAAGCCGACTGCGACGCCGAACTGATTGGAAAGTGCTGCCAATTCGTTCTGCCTGTCGGCTGAGAATGCGACGTTGCGCCAGGCGTTGCCGATCTCGACGTTCATACCGAACCGGTTGGCGATGTACAGCGGGAATTCTGGTAGTACCGACGCGCCGCCGGAAACGATCAGGCGCTCCAGCTTGACGCCGGCGTAGCGCTGCTGGAAGAACTTGACCGACTTATCGATCTCATTGGTCAGGATGTCGACGGTACCGATGATAGCCTGGTAGACCTGGCCTTCCAGCTTGTCCTTGCCGACGCCGAACTTAAAGACGAACTGCTCGGCCTGCTTCTCGTCGACGTTCAGGTTCTGGGTGGCGGCCCGGACGATGGCCTCGATGCCGGTCGGGATGGCGCGCGTCAGGCGCGGCGCCCCATTCATCGTGATGACGATGTCAGTGCTCTTACGGCCGATGTCGATGATCACCATCGGAGCGGTGGCTGTCATAGGCACCAGTGACCGGGTAAGCGCTAGATTGTCGGGCTCAAAAGCGATGACGTTGAGGCCGATGCCTTCCAACAGGTCGAGGCGCTGTTCGACGAAGGTGTTAGGGATACTGGAGAGGAGGATTTCAATCTTGTTCTCGTCAGTCGGGGATTTGCCGATCATGGCCCAGTCGATCTTGGACTCGGCGACGGGCGTCGGAATGAGCGAGTCAGCCTGGTAGCGGATAGAGCGGCCAAGTTCAGCGGCTGGCAGCTTATCGATGTCCGCGACGGTCGTGAACACCTTGAGGGACGGAATGCCGACAGCAACGTTGCGGGTCGTGATACGTGACTTCTCAACCAACTGCCTGACAGCTTCCGCCAGCTTGAGCTGGTCGGCCTTGGCATCGCTCATGGTTATCTTTGGATCAATCGGGATGTAGCCGTACTTTCCGAGAGCCTTCTGGGGGCCGGCGCCACGAAGCTCGACCAAGCGGATCGCCGTAGAACTAATGTCTAGTCCGAAAAACTCTGAAACCCCACTCAGTAAACTCATATTACCCTCGATTATAGCATAAGCGGCACTTTGATGTGCAACTCTTTTTTGGATTGCGCACTAGAGTACGGGCGGCAGGCCGATGATGGATTGGTAACTGTCATCCATGCCCTCGGCGCGGCCTGCCGGCGCCAGCCACATCTCCGGTCCGAAATTGAACGTCTCAGCCGCTGTCCCGGCGTCGACCGATCCACCGGTGCGGAGCAGCCAGAGCTGCAGTGCCGATGCCGTACCGTTGAAAGTCAGCTTCCCCGCACAATCTGACGCCATGGAGGCATCGGTGGACAGGACTTTGGTGGGGTCATAACTACGGTAATTGCCGTCGCCGGCCGGACGGCTGCAGGTCGATATCGTACCCTTCTGCGGAGCCGAGAACTGGTTGTCCGGTGCGGGTGAACCCTGGGTCCCGGCATATCCCGACTCAGGTACTGCGGCATAGAGGCCGTCAAGAACCGAGACGCTACGGTCGATATAGATGACGCCGTGCACGATCAGCTTGAAGGACGGGATCTGCCCCCGTGTGTTCCAGCCGCCGAGCCGGTACGCTATATTGCCCGTTATATTGGCGTTCCCCTCGACGAAAAGTGTGATCTTCCGGCCGGCCGCTATGTCGCCGCCTCCGAACAAGTTGACGTCTTCTTTGACATAATACGTGCCGTCGGGCCAGCCGCTGACGGGGCCGGCTGGAAGGGCCGTCACGGCATCCGGCCGGTCAGCCCAATAGTCGATACACGGCGCCGAACCGAACATGCCGCCGAACAGTCCGGCGTCAAGCTTGACTGAATCCGCATGATTGGTATTCGCGAACGTCAGCCCGTTCGGTTCGCCGTTGGCCGGTTGGTTGTTGTCCTGGCTTGTCACGAAATCCTGGATGTAGCCCATCGCGAAGGCGGCGTACTGGTTTCCGGCCCCGGCATACTCAGGCGCAGCATGCGTGTTCCAGCCGACGATACCGGCGTCCCCTATATGCGGCGCATCACAGGGGACGGCAGCCGCGCCGTATCCGGTCGCAAAGCTGACACCTGCCACTACATCACCGCCATTCCCGTCGAAGTAGATATGCGGCAGTGGCTCCTCGGCGGCCAACGCTATGGCGTCCTGCTGGCTGGCCGGGGTAGCTACCACCGCTTGGTCGAGGGGCATGACGTCGCCCGACAGATTGCCATTCTTCTTTTTCATCTGCAGGCGGGTTCCGTCCGGATTCGTGAATACGATGGCCGCATCATTGTCGAAAGCAGTCGACGGCACAGCGACGACGTCCGGCATATGCTTCGGATCGTCAGGACTGCTGGTGGTGCTGACCTGGCCGCGCCAATCCATCTCATCGGCGCCTGACAGGTAGGCATCCCACTGGGCACGGCCGGTCGCATCGTAGGCCCGTACCAACGCCTCCCATCTGATGAGGCTGGCTTTGGCGATGGCTACGCCGTTCTTCCATCTGACGGGATCTGGGCCGTCAAAGCGCGGGTCGGTCGCCTGTACCCCCATCATCATATTTATGACCGCTGACGCCCGGGCAGCATTGTAGTCAGTCGGCGAGTTGAGCCGTTGCTCCACCCCGAGTATGAACCGCTCGGCATCCATGGTTTCGGTCTGCCAGTCCTGGGAAATGCCGTCATACGGAATGTCCGGGGATACGGTGAACAGCCAGGCACCGCCGCTATCGCTACCCGAGTAATATCCGGACCCTGTCTGCCGGCCGAATGTACTGAACACCGCCTGGGCGCTTCCCTGCCACCAGACGAACGAACTGGCGACAAGGGCGACCGGCACCGCTATCGCAAGTATGAGCTTCCGGTTCATTGGAGCGTCTCGACCTGCTTCATAGTCGTCCGGATGCTGCGGATGTCCTCGACCCGCGACTGTTGATTCTCATTCTCTAGCATCGAGATTGACCGCTTATAGTACTCAAGAGCCGCCTGCTTCTCTCCAAGGGCGGATGAGGTACGGGCTATGCCGATATCGATGATATACTCCTCTTTTTCACTCAGCTGCTCAGCTTGGCGGTACACCCGGAGGGCTTCAACCTCCTTCTGCTCCGTCTCGTAGATAGTGGCGATGTTTACGAGGGCGTATATCTTGTTCTGCTGCCTCCTGCCCGTATCGACATAGGCTTGAAGCGGCTTCCGGGCTTCGGCGAAGCGGCGCTCTCCGCGCAGCGTCATGGAATCCGACACAGCTGCAATATAGGCTTGGTTGTCTGCAGTGATCCGGCGGTCGTGAGCCGCCTTGATGTAATAGCCGGCAATCAGCAACAGCAGCAGCGCCGCGGCGACAACGATCAGCAGGTTACGCTTGTGGTGTAATGGCTTTTCAGCTACCGCTCCGGACACGACGATGTCTTCAGAAGGATTCATAGAAGGGGCAAGGTCGCTCATAGTTGTCATCAGTATAACAAAACATGAGCAGTATAGGAACGCGGCTATCGGCTAAAGCACGGGCGGCAGGCCGATGATGGTCTGATAGTCCGCATTGCCACCCGAAGTCGTGCTGCCTGACGGCGACAGCCACATCTCAGGCGTGTAGTTGAAAGTCTCAGCTGCGACACCGCTCGCCGTCGATCCCCCGGTGCGGAGCGGCCAGACCTGAAGCGCCGCCACGCTGCCGTTGAACGTCAGCTTTGCCGCGCAGTCAGCCGCCATCGTCGCGTCAGTCGTCCCTACCTTTGAAGGGTCGTAGCTGACACGGACTCCCCCGACGACACGGCTGCAGGTCGTGATAGTCCCGTTCTGTGGGGCCGAGAATTGATTGTGTGGGGCGGGCGTAGTCGGCGTGCCGACATACCCGGTATCCGGGATCGCAGCGTAGAGTCCGTCCAGCGTCGTCACACTCCGGTCGATATAGACTACTCCGTGGACGATCAGCTTGAACGACGGTATGAGAGCTCGGGAGGTCCAGCCAGTCTGGCTGTAGGTGATATTGCCGGTGATCGTCGCATCGCCCTCGACATAGAGCGTGATTTTCTTTCCGGCTGGTATGGCTCCACCGCCAGTAAGATCGACGTCATTCTGGACATAGTACGTTCCGTTCGGCCAGCCACTGATGGGTCCGGCTGGCAGCCCGGTCGGCGCCGACGGTACCTTCGCCCAGTAATCTACACAGGGTGCCGAACCGAACATTCCGCCGAACATTCCTGAATCAATCTTCACCGACTCGGCATTATTGGTGTTCGCGAAGGTCAGGCCGTTCGGTTCGCCTTGCGTCGGCTGGTTGTTGTCCTGGTTGGTCACGAACTCCTGTATATAGCCCATGGCAAGTGCGGCGTACTGCGACCCTGCTCCAGGATACCCGGCAGCAGCGTAATCGTTCCAGCTAAGGATGCCAGCTTCTTCTATATGCGGTGCGTCGCATGGCACGACGGATGTACCGGTTCCGGTGACCATACTCGCCCCGGCAGCAACATCTCCGCCGTTGGCATCAAAGAAGGTATGGGGTGGCGGTGGTGGCGGAGGTGGTGGGGGCAGTGGTGGCGGAGCAGGTGGAGGTACCGTAGGTGGCTGCGTCAAAGGCCCGGTATGGCCGGTAATATTGCCGCAGATCTTCTTCATCGAAAATGTCGTGTCTGTTTCCGGATTATGGAACACGATCATCATATCTGACGTACAACCACTTACCGACGTCCAGTAATAGATTTCGTGGATAGAGAGGTCGAGATTCGCCTGATCATACGGACCGCAGTTGATGTTCGACTGCTCCCAGTTCACCCAGCCCCGGGAGTCGTAATACAATACCAGCGCACTCCACTCATCCCAGTTGTCCCTGGCATGATTGACTCCGTCGATGAAACTCCCTCCGAATGATGCACCGCTACGGCCCATCATAAGGTTTATGACAGCACTCGCGGCTCCGGTATGGTCATTAATACTTCCGTTACTCGTATCATTGATCCATGGCCGCATCCAATCTATAAACTGCTGACCACTATAAACGTTCGTCGGCGCTTCCAGTAGATTCCATAGACCGCGGGCGTTCCCAGGGCCGCCCCCTATCTGGTTCGTGTAATAGGTCCGGAAGTAATCCCTGCCGCCTTCCGGCCACTGACAGGAATCAGGACACAGCGCCTGCACGACTGGTGCCATCGTTCCTATTGTCGTCAGCAGTATCGTCAGACAACTCAGGAATAATACGACCCGTTTCAGATGCGCTTTCACTGAGCTTTAGCCTTCTGCAGCAGTTCCCTGTATTGCGGTACGTCGTTCTGGACTTGGATAGGGTCAGATGGATTATGCCAGTCGATCGCCTGCTGGTAGTGGACAGCTGCCTGCTTTTTGTCACCGATACCATCATACGATCGGCCGAGTCCACCGGCCGAAGCCATATCCCTCTCCTTCAATACCGCGGCTTTCTTGTACCAGTCTATGGCGTTCTTAAAATCCTTCTTGCTTTCATAACTTGATGCCGCCTGCAGTGCAAGTATGTACTTTTCGTTATCTGATTTTGATGAAGCATATTGCTCGGCGGAATATGCTGCAGCGCCTCCAAAATCACCGCTATTTTTCATCTGCTGGGCGGTATTGAAAGAGGCGGTTTCATCGTACGTGGTCCGGCTAGCCGTGAACCACCATACTGCGAATGCCGACGCAGTAATGACCGCTACTACCGTGGCGATGATAAGCGCTTTTGTCCGCCCCCGCGGCCCTGAGCGCATAAATGTCCCGATATGGATATTGTCCTCTTGTTTTTGCGGTTCCATTCAGATGTCCCGATACGCCTTACTGCTATTCTGCTTATGTAAGTACTGTACTGTATTGTATGAAAACTATCAAATGGCTGAAGCTGCTATACCGCCGGCAGTAGTACGGTGAACAACGAACCCTTGCCGGGTACCGAATCTACCTGGATAGTCCCGTCGTGCAGGTCGATGATCTTCTTCGCCCAGTACAGCCCGAGTCCCGTCCCGCCGACAGCGATCGACAGCGGGTTATCGAGCCGGGAGAATTTCCGGAACAGTTTGTCCATATCTGCCGGATCGATGCCGACACCTTCGTCCTCGATGGTCACCTGTGCGGCACCTTGCTTGACAGCGACGGTCAGCGCGATCCGCTTGCCGGGCGGCGTGTACTTGCTGGCATTGTCGATAAGATTCTCGAATACCATGCGCAGCCGCTCCGGGTCGGCCAGCACGCTGACATCTTCACTCGGCGTCTTTATAAGTACCTGCTGCTTGCGCTCTGCGAACTTGGCCTCCTGGTCCGCCGCGATGTCCCGGACCATCTGCCCAAGTACGGTCTGCCGCTTGCGGAGATGGACCTTGCCGGCGTCGACCTGCGCCACCTTCAGCAGGTCATTGATGACGATGATCTGGCGCTCGTTACTCTGATAGGCCCGGCTGAGCAGCAGCTCCATGTCGGTGTTGACATCACCGGCAAAACCGTCTAGCGCCATGCCCAGATACTGTTTGACCCCTGTCGCAGGCGTCCGTAATTGATGAGAGGCCAGCGAGATAAACTCGTCTTTGGCGGCGTTCAGGGCGATCAGCTGCGCCCGCTGCTCCTTGAGGGCGGCATTGACCTCCTCGAGGTGTTTCTTACGCGACAACGTCCGTTTGATGCTGTCTACGTCGGTACTCGAGCCGATCCATTTGATGATCGTGCCGTCCTTGCCGCGCATCGCCTGGGCCCGGCTGATGTGCCAATGGTACTTGCCGTCTTTGCGGCGGAAGCGCTGCTCAATCTCAAACGACTTGCCGGTTCGGATAGATTCGTTCCAGGCCGCCACGCTTAGACCGGCGTCATCCGGATGAATAAATTTCGTCCAGCCCCAGTCCTTGATGTCCTCGATCCCCAACCCGGTATATTCCATCCACAGCGGGTTGTAGTAGTCCGACCTGCCGTCGGCCGTAGCAGTAAACACCTTCTGCGGCATCGAATCAGCCATAAAGCGCAGCCGCTCCTCGCTGGCCCTCAGGGCTTCGACGGCCTGCCGTTCCTCGGTAATATCGAGAAAATACCATACATAGCCGTGATATCGGTTATCTTCGCCGAATATAGGCGCGCCGTAGCGGTCGAAAGTCCGGCCGTCCTTGAAATGCAGCTGCCTGTTATCAGGTTTCCGTTCACGGTACGCCGCGCCCACGTTATCCAGGAATTCCTGGGGATCGGTCAACAGTGACTGGGCTGCCTCAAGGACCCGCTCGTCCAGTTCCGTCGCCATGACGTCGTCCGGCATATGCCACATGTCGGCAAAGCGCCTGTTGGAGGATACGATCCGGCCCGTCTCACTGACGACGATGATGCCGAGCGGCGACACTTCCTGCTGGGCTTCAAGCAGGCTCTTCTGGTACTGCGTCTGCTCCTCGGCCCGCTTGCGTTCTGTGATATTCCGGAAGGTCCCGACCAGCGCTCCGATATTCGGCGTCTTCAGGTGGTTGACCCCGGTCGTCTCTATCCAGGCCCAGCTGCCGTCCTTGTGCTTCACGCGGTAGTGCATGACGATCGGCTTGGAGGGCTTGGCCAAAAGTTTTTCAATCTGTGACGTAAAGTAAGCTACGTCATCCGGGTGCAAAAACGGCCCGACGCCGACACCCTCAAGCTCCTCCGTCGTGTAGCCAAGCACGTTCTTCAACGATTCGCTGGAGTACAGGATCTTGCCCTCGGGAGTGATCAGCTGGATGGCGTCTGAACTCTTCTCGATCAAAGTCCTGAACCGTTCCTCGCTCTGTTTGAGGGCTTCAGCAGCCTTCTTGGCGGCCGTGATATCCCGGAAGAACACTGATATCCCACCTTCGCGCGTCGGATAGACGTCCGTCTCGGTCCAGAGGTCGAGCGGCGCATACCGTTCGATGAAGTGCGACGGCTTGCGCGTCTCCATGACCTTGTGGTGTTCGATCCAATACTTCGAGTCCGGCGTATCCGGGAAGATATCCCAGAAGCTCTTACCCACTATTTCCTTGCGCTTCGTCCTGGTTACCCGCTCATGCACCTTGTTGACGCGGACGATCTTCCAGTTCTTGTCCAGCATGAAGAAGGCGTCGCCCATTGACTCCAGGACGTCGGTCACCTCGTTGACGGCTGCCGCCTGTTCCGCTTCGGCCTGTTTACGTTTGGTGATATCCGTAAAGAGAATCGCCACGCGGCTATCTGCATTGTCGGCCACCCGCGATGCATGGACGTCGAACCACCTTCCGAGAGCCTTTGAGCCATCTATGAAGCGGATTGACTTGCCGCCGGCAGCTACCTTGGCGTAACGGTCGATCCATTGCTGCTCGAAGTCTGGCGACAGCTCCCTGATCGTCCTGCCGTCAGCATCCTTCAGGCCCGTCTGCTTCTCAAAGACCTTATTGGTCTCGACGAAGCGGTAGTCGACCGGGTTCCCATGCTTGTCATATATGATCTCGATCAGGCAGAAGCCCTCATCGATCGAATTGAACAGCGTCCGGTAGCGGGTCTCATTCTCCATGGTAGTCTGGCGGGACTTTACCAGCGCCGACACCTCGACGGCGTGCGACATGATACCTTCGACCGCACCCTTGTCGTCCCGTATCGCCTGATATGTAAAATTAAAATACACCTCTTCGGGTGTTCCGTCGTTGTCCGTATCAAGCAGGATGCGGTGTTCATAGGCTTTGAATTCCTTGCCGGTCCGGTAGACGTCGTCCAGGACCTCCAGGATGCCCTGGCCCTTCAGCTCCGGAAATACCTGCGCCACAGACTTGCCGATGATGCTTTCGTCCTTGCCGAGCAGCTTGAGGTACTGCGAGTTGGCGAAGCCGTAGACATGGTCCGGGCCATAGGTGATACCGACCAGCGCCGGTATCGACTGCAGCATGCGGAACAGTTCTGCCCGTGCCGTGCTAATGCCACTAGCAGCCATGCCGATTAAAACCGATCACTCTCCCCATATTTGGTACTCCGAGCCGTTATGCCTCCTGATTTTCCCAAATGTACCGGGAATATTCAAGGAGTAAGGGCACAAATAGCGTCAGGATGCAAGGCGCATATCTCCTGCCACACCCGGCGGAACATCAGGCATCACCTTCCAGCCAGTCGATGGCGGCAGCGAGCTGCCGGGATGAGCTGTCGAAGCTTTCATCGGCAGTGGCCTTCCAGTTCTGCAGATACCTGACGGCTGCTTCCGGCTTATCAGCAACATACATGACGGTCTCGCGGCCGGTCAGTGGGATCTCCCAGATCGTCTCCACGATATCTTCGACGGTGTCTTCGGCATTCTGAACGATCAGGGATCCAGAGGCGTCCGGAAGGGACTGCAGATACTTCAAGGCTACCGGCTGCGCCTCGATATCCGCAAGGGAATCATCGATATGCACCAGCTTCCGGCGATGGGCCCTATCCTGCAGCCGATCTGCCGGAACACCGGAGATATCGTTCCGAATCCCGTTCACATACGCCCTGATGACCGCTTCGTATTCCTCGGCCTGCTCCGGCAGTTCTGCGACCATGTCATCGACCGTTTCAGGCGGCGTGTCCGCATCAGGAAACATGCAGTCCGGTTCGGCATCCTCCAGTTCGGCCAGTCCCTGCCTGGCCCGTTTGAACACGCCGATCACACCGAGCCGGGCGTCTAAGCTGTCCAGCCGGACATAGAACTCGTCCGGTACGTCGGCCTGCTCGATGGCGGCAAGTGTCGCCCGCACCCGTTCAGCGTCACACTGCTGTGCAAAATACTGTAGTGTCGGCTCTGTCGGGAGATATCGTTCCATAGGATGGGTCTATTTTACACCTGTTAGTCAGTAGTCACGCCGAAGCCGTCGATCTCACGTACGACCTTGCCGCTGGTAGTATCGAGGAGCAGCGTCCGCGTCGTTTCCGGCTTGCTGTTATCCGGATAATTTTCGAAGTCCCCGCTGTCGTCCTTATCACTCTCCTCTACTGCGACGTACTGGTCATTAGGCAGGACCGCAAAGCTGATGACACGCTTTGATTCCCCATCCGCCTCGTATAAGGTCCTGGTGGCGTCTTGCGTGTACTGTTTGAGGTAGTATTTTGAAATCAGCGTCTCTCCGATGAATTCCTGGAGAAGCGTTACATGGCCCTTACTGTTGGCGAGCATTGAGGCCTCCAAGGGATAGAGACCGGCAAGTTCACCCTCCTTGAACAACTGCGTCCTTGTCTTACCTCCGACAGCATCGATCACTGCGGGTCCGTCAGGGGCAGTCAGGATGATCTGTGAGCCGTCATGCGAGAAATTAGCGATGCCGAAGCTTTGGCCGAGCGGCCGTGGGTCATACTTACCCTTCGTGTCTATCAGCAGCGTATCATCGGCATGCGTGTGTGCCAGTATCGTCGTGCCATCCGGCGCGAACAGCCAGTCGTTCGCCTGTACCGGTTTCTTGTCGACACCGCTGACCGGGAACACATTCCTGCTGAGCGCCAGGTCGACGGACATCAGGACACCTATATATGTATACTTGCCACCTTTGATCCGGCTCGTGAAGATCAAACCCGTCAACCGCTGATTCGTAGATATCCGCAAGCCTGATACTGTCCCCGGGGATGGCAATACGAGCGCCTCCTCCTTTCCCGTTGCCAGGTCGACGAGAACTACGTCGTTCGTATCATCTTCGTCTATGGTAGCTACGACAAGCTTGTCTCCGGCCACAGCGAATTCCTGGATCCGGGGCGCTGAATAGACTACTTCCAATCCGCCACCTGAAAGTTTCGTCCTGACGATCTCATCGGGATTCTTCGTCCTGCCTGTCGAATTGATGGAGCGGTTACGGTCCAGATAATAGACCAGGGGGTCGGCAGTCTTGAACGTATGGACGAACGTGGCCGGCTTGGCATTACTGCGGGACGTCGCACCGCGGACCGTGACCTTGTACGATGTATCGTAGCGCAGCTTCTCAGTGAACTGCACAACGATCGCTTCACCGTTGCTGACGACACTGAATGGCGCCTTAGGCTCTACGGAAACCTGTTCCGGCGTGACCTTCGCGACCGGCTGGTTGACGTACATCGTCAGACGCTGGTTAGGTCGCTTGACAGCCGCTGCGGTGTCAACCACAGCACGGCGCAGCCTTGGCCCGCTGAGTAGATTGAGCGAAACGAATACGATACAGATGGCAGCGAGTACCGCGATGGACGCATACAGGGCGCGCTGAAACTTGATCTGATCTTTCTGGTCAGTAGACATACGGGTCCTTCGGCTGTTCCATGGGCTTGACCGACACTGGCTGTACGACGACCGCCTGCTGGCTCCGGCTGCTGGGATTCGACATGAACGCCCCCTCTACCCGCACCCAGGCATCCGCTTTGTACGACTGCTGCCAATCGGGTGAATATATAGGCACGCCGATCGGCCGGGCATCGACCGCGCAGCAGGATACGACGAACCGCGAGACGAAGAATATGTTCTGGGAATCGGATTCATCGGGGGTCACGAATCCGGTGATGTTGACTGATTTTCCCTTGAAATACGCTTCGTTCTGGGTCTGCGACAGCAGCGATGACCAATCACGCACGGACAGGTTCGTGTAATCACTTTCTCCGAAAAGCGGCACGGCGTTCGTCGGAATACTGTCGTCCGTGGTATCAGCCGCAGCTACGCTGCTGTTGATACCACGCTGCTGGGCGGTCGCCGTCGTCAGCGTGGCCGGTTTTGATACGAGTAGCGCCATGAAGGCGAACAGGCAGACAGCCAGGACGGCCGCATAGCCGAGAAATGCGCGCCATCCCGGCGACCCGTCATGGTCGTGTCTATCAGCAGCGGCTGAGGGGCGGCGGAAACTGTACAGGCACACCCCCAGGCCCAGGCCGGCCATGACTACCGTGAACAGGATGTATCTGGGATGTATGTAGAGATTAAGTTGTCCGGTAATCCCCAGCCATACCGAACCGACACAGCCAGCCAGCATCAGGAATATACCGCTCCAGCGGTGTATGAAGGGCTTAAAACGCATAATTCACCACCAATCCGAGCGCCGCCGACAATAGCGCGACGATCAATGTTATCTGCAGTAGTACCCGTGCCTTGTACGTCGTCCGCATCAGCGCCAGCATCTTTATATCGATGACAGGTCCGAAGACGAGGAAGCTCACCAGTGACCCTGTCGTGAAGGTATTGCTGAAGGCCAGCGCAAAGAACGCATCGATATTGGAGCAGATGGCGATGATGAAGGCCAGCACCATCATGGCGAGTATCGACCAGACGGGGTTGCTCCCGAGCACCATCAGGACATCACGCGGTACCGCGATCTGGATGAATCCGGCGATAAGGGCGCCTATGAACAAAGCCGGCAGCATGACGTTTGATTCCCGGATGAAGATATCCAGGCTTTTATTGGGCTTGGAGGCATGGCTGTGACCATCCGGCTTTCTACACTCTGCCGCGAATGAGTCGGTCAGCAGACTCTCCGGATCGCGGTGCTTGCTGTATATCCAGCCGATGAGGTTGGCTATCATGAACCCGCCCAGGATACGCGCGACCAGTATGGTATTGTCCGACCCGAACGCCTGGTGGGTCGTGATGATCGTCACCGGGTTAAGTATCGGGGCGGCCAGCAGGAATACCAGCGACTCTGAAACCGTAAACCCCTGGACGACGAGCCCACGTGCCAACGGCACATTACCGCACTCGCAGACCGGCATGAAGACGCCCAGGAATGAGATACAGACCCGCCGCAGCGGCGGCCATTGCGGCAGCCGGTTGACGATGAACCGGTTCGGAAGCCAGACCTGCACGGCGATCGACAACAGGATGCCGAGCAGCACGAACGGCAGCGCCTCGATGATGACGCTGGTACTTAACGTCAGCAGGTCCTGCAGTTTGTTGGGCAACCCAAGCGAATGGAACTGTGATGTCGCTGCCCTGACCGCAAACAGCACCGCGACGAAGATGGCACCGACTAACAGCCTACGTTGCCCGGCGACGTGCAAAAATGACCCGTAATTCATACTAATAATATTACCTTATGCGCTTTCATCAGCCATAACCTTATGTCACGGTCTGCGGCATACCCTTCCTGCCCAATACAAGTAAGACGAATCTGCCTAATACCAACACAAAATCACTCCCCGACGTAGTAGTCACCGGGAATTGGCGCCCGATGTCCTCGAACTGGGCGACTCCACTAAGCAGTTCACGCAGATAGTCTGGCAATCCTTGGAGCGAGTCTGTTCCGTAATGCAGCCTGTATTGCCGTAATATCTGGCTGGGATGTCCGATGCCCGAATGCTTAAGCAGCGCCAACAGCGACTCATATTCCTCCCGCCGGACCGCTGGAATAGTTTCGGACTGCTCCGGATCCGCATCTTCCAACTGCGATATGGCAGCGATCAGTTCCGAATGTCCGGTCTCCACGGGCAGGTCAAGCGTGTTAATGAGTTCATGATAATTGCCTGCGATCTGCTCGTCTGAAATCTCAGATGCTGGATTGGGGGCAACCTCGGCAGCCGTGGCCTGGCTGACGGGTCCGGCCATGGCATCCGCATCCAGCGTCGTGGGATCGGCATCAGTTTCGACTACCGATTCCGTGCCAGTAATTTCTGCCGTATCAACGGATTCCATGCGGGCCGAATCACTGATTGGTAACTCTGCGCCGGATCCGTCATCAATCATCTCGTCGTTGATTCCCGGTATTTCCAATGCCGCATCCTGCATGTCCTGAACGGCCTGATATTCCACGTCGTCGCTCGGTACGACGGCTGCTTCAGTCCGGACCAATGGTAATCGTCGGACGACCGGAGGTTCTGTATCCGGCTGATTGGCAGGTTCGAAGTCCAACTCTGAAACTGGTTCTGAGGAGTCTGCCACATCATACGATATCCGCCCTTCGAATGCCTCGACCGGGTCTGGTGCAGAGGGCCGGAACGGCACGGCTTCGACGGATTCAGGCGTTTGATCCGGAATGGTAGTAACTCGTTCAACTTCTGTATCTGTAGCTGGTCCGATTACGTGCACCGGCTTTTCCGGCAATGCCTGGGCGATTGCTTCCAGAACCGCGTCATGCCGTGGCTCAGAATTAATCTCCTGGGCCGTTACGGATTGCTCCAACTTCGGCATATCCATCTGGACTTGGTCTGGTTGACTATGTTCTTCGGCAGCCACGATCTGGCGGTCGGTCATCATCGAACGCACCGCCAGAGTTGCGTCCGTCCTGTCTACGCCGCCGGAAGACTGGGCGGTTTCGACTAATGGCACCAGAGCTTGTTCGTCCCTGTGGGTATGTTGTTCGCCCTGGATCGCATGGTCATGTGGATTGCCGGGGGAATGTTCAGGACAGTCCGAGTTACAAGCAAGTACCTTCTGCTCGATAGTGTGAGCGGCATGCTCTATCTCGACTGAATAATAATGGTCGTGCGTATCTGAGCCGCCGTGGTCAGGGCAATCCGCCCTGCAAGCATGTTCAACCGCTTTCAATTGGATTGAGTGAGGGTGTTGCTCGCCATGTTCGTGTCCACCATCATGAGCGTCAGCCTGTCCATGCTCCGGGCAATCTGCCCCACAAGCGTGCGCCTGCTTCAATTTGATAGTATGCCGCGGCGACTGGTCATGTTCCGCGAAGTGGTAGTCGTGGTCGCCGTGGTCATGATGGTGGTGGTCGTCAACGGATTCATGTTCATGCATCCCAGATTCGTGCGGATGGTCCATCCGGTGGTCATGCAGCTCTTCGCAACCGCTCACAGGACCTCCTCCAACCCCAGCGTCAGCTTGCTCGTGATAAGCATCCGGATGCGCGCCATTTCGGCGTCAGTAACGTCCGTTATGAATACGTCCGCAAAGCGTCCGGTGCGGTACTGGAACACGGTGATTATCAGGCGCTGCGTCCCGCAGGGATCAAATCCTTTGTGCTGCCAACTCCAATATTCGGCATCTGAGACATGGTCGAACAAGAGCGGTAGATTATAGGGCAACAGGCTCTTACCGTCACGTTCCAGCCATGCATCCGCAAACCCCTGCCATGATGCAAACACGGCATCAGCCTGCTTCTTTTCGCTATTGATCAATCCGAACCTTCTCGGCAGCTGGTCGATGAAACGGTGTATGTACTGCTCACGGATCAACTGATATACAGTGCTCTGCAAGCCACGGACCATGACCTCGTTTTTCTGCTGGTTAAATGGATCTGCCAAGGTCAGCAATGTCGGCTGATAGCCGAGGCTGTTCTTTCCGGCAGCTGCCTGAGATCGGTAGTCGGTATCCGACGTGTGAATAAATTTTGCAATCGACCAGGTGTCCATACTGGCTATCACTGGCGGATGAAGGAAATAATCCTGAATAACAGCGTCAAAAGTATCATATATTCTCATAGGCAGTTATCTAAAGCTTATGAGCGCCTGGATATATTTGCAAATTTGTCGCAATTTTATAACGCTTTTGCAACATGGATACGCATGCAGTAGTTGGTCGGTTCACTGCCGTCAGTCAACAAGGTAACGGTATACAGGACGATCAGGTTGGCAGGATCTGCTCTATGTAGTTGACATGGGCGTCAGCTTTGACGTGCTTATAGTCCGCATACTGTAGCTTCGAAGGCTTCAATATCATCGGCATGTAATTGGCGGCCCGGAGATCCGGACGTGCAGAGAGATCTGAACCGCTGGCTACCGATCATAAAATGGCTGTTGGCTATTCCGCATTATGTCGTGCTTATACCCCTGCTTATCGCTGCACTGGGGGCAACTATCCTAGCTTGGTTCTCCATTATTTGCACTGGGCAGTATCCGAAACGTCTCTTTGAGTTCGTCGTAGGAGTCGGCAGATGGTGTACCCGCGTCGAAGCATATGCATTCTTGCTCGTAACCGATACGTATCCTCCTTTCAGACTGAGATAATAGATACTCTTGACATACCGTAATCTTGGCACGCCGTTCGAGAAACAGGCCTGCGCCCCACTGCTGCTACTGGGCGCGGTGGCGCATGCGCGCTTAGCACTCCAGAACCGGTATCTGTTACAATATTCGGATGAGTTCCCTATCCATCGGCATCGTCGGCCTCCCCAACGTCGGCAAATCAACCCTGTTCAATGCACTGACCGGCAGCAATATCCTGGCGGCCAATTATCCGTTCGCGACCATCGAGCCGAACACCGGTATCGTGCCGGTTCCGGATGAGCGGCTGGGCAAGCTGGCGGAGCTGTACAAGACACAGAAGGTCATCCCTGCCACCGTGACGTTCGTCGATATCGCCGGTCTGGTAGCAGGCGCCAGCAAGGGCGAAGGCCTGGGCAACCAGTTCCTGAGCCATATCCGGCAGTGCAATGCCATCGTACAGGTGGTGCGGGCCTTCGACGACGACAATGTCATCCATGTCGACGAGGAACGCAACGAGAAGAAGGACATCGACGTCATCAATACCGAGCTGGTGCTGGCCGACCTGCAGACCGTCGGAAAGCGGCTGCAGCGCTTCGAGAAGGAAGTCCGCCTCAACCCGAAGCTGAAGCCGGTCCTGGATACACTGCAGCGGGCCCACGAACTGCTCGATGCCGGGACGCCGCTGTGGAACGAGCCGTCGCTCAACCGCGAGCATATCGCCGACCTGCAGCTGATCACCGCCAAGCAAGTCATCTACCTGTTCAACATGGATGAGGAGAACCTGAACTGTGAGGCCTGCCAGCCGCCGCTGGCCGAGATGGTCGCACCGGCCAAGGCGCTGTTCGTCTGCGCGAAGCTGGAGAGCGAACTGAAGGACCTCGATCCGGCCGACGCCGCCGAACTGCTGGCGAGCTACAATCAGTCAGAATCAGGCCTGCTGCAGCTGGTCCATGCCGCCTACGACGCGCTAGGATTGCAGAGCTACCTGACCGCCGGCGAAAAAGAAGTCCGCGCCTGGACCATCCCGAAGGGCGCCACCGCGCCGCAGGCAGCCGGCGTCATCCATGGCGACTTCGAGCGCGGCTTCATCGCCGCCACGGTCACCGACTATGACGACCTGATGGCAGCCGGCTCCGAAGCCGCCGCCGCGTTCCAAGCTGCGAGGGCAGCCGGCAAGGTCCGCACCGAGGGCAAGACATACGTCATGCAGCCGGGCGACATCGTCGAATTCAAGTTCAACGTCTCCAAATAGACGGCAGAATAACCGTAAGGGAAAGTGATGATGGGCATGGTCGCCTCTAGCGTCATTTTAAGCATATGAACATCGGTCAAGGCATGGTACTATACCTCATATGCTTAAAGTAACGCAGCGCCCTGCTAAAGTGACCGGCAGGGCTACACAAAAACAAACTTCCAGACTGCGGCTGCTCGCCACCAGGATCCGTACGAATCCGCGCTTATCGCTGCTCAGCACGCTGGGGGTCGCTGTCATCATCGGCATGGGCAGCTTAGCACTTACCCGGGCCGATACGCCGTACATCAATGCTGAAGCCGAATCAGGCTCACGCAGCGGCAGCGCAACCCTGGTTGCCGACGCGGCGGCTTCCGGCGGCAACGCCGTAAAATTCGGAGCCGCAACGATACCATCCGGCGGTGCCATCGCCACTATCACCTTCGATGACGGCACGGTCGGACAGTTCACGAACGCCGCGCCTTCCCTGCGCAGCCACAACTTCCGGGCTACGTATTTCCTTATTTCAAATACGATCGGGGGCTCCGGATACATCAGTTCCACCCAGGCCAGACAGCTGGCTTCCGAGGGATTTGAAATCGGCAGCCACAGCAAATCGCATCCGGATATGCGTGGCTACAGCTATGCGCAGGTCGACGCCGAATACGGCGGCGCCCAGACAGCCATCCAAGCATTGACAGGAGTCACGCCGAAGACCTGCGGCTACCCTTATGGTGCATACAATGCAACCATCGATTCGGTCGTGCGCAAGTACTTCCGTGGATGCCGCAGCTCAGCGTATGACCAGATATATATAAATACCGCCAATCTGTGGGACCTACCGAATTATTCGATGGGGCCGACATCGACGACATCGACCGTCAAGCAGCTGCTCGACCGCTCGATCGCCAATAAGACCTGGGTCATCTTCTCATTCCATCAGGTCGGCACCGGGGGCGACCTGAACGTCACGACGGCGATGTTCAACAGCATGATGGATACCATCCAGGCTTCGGGCATCAGGGTACTCACTATGGACCAGGCATTGACTGCCCTGGGTAAATAAATGGCAAGACGCACCGCTACACCATCTTCCGCCCTAACGAGTCTGTCCAAGAAGCCCAGCGTCGTGATCGGTGCGGTGATTGCAGTCTTGGTATGTGCCGGCCTGCTCGCCCTGGTCATGACCAGGGCCGCCGGACCGTTCGTCGGGGCCGAGGCGGAAAGCGGATCAATCGCCGGAAGCGCATACGTCCGGAATGATGCAAATGCCTCAGGCGGCTCTGCAGTGCAGTTCGCTCCCCCACCGCCGCCTCCCAGCGGCAGCGGCATCATTACCCTGACCTTCGACGACGGGCAGCTCGGCCAGTATAATAACGCACGGCCCGTGCTTATGGCGCGGGGATTGCCGGCAACGTTCTACTTCATCTCGGACGCATTCGGCTATGGTGGCAGCAGCATGAACACTACCCAGGCCCGCCAACTCATAAACGACGGTTTTGAGGCGGGTAACCATACCAAATCACATCCTAATCTTACGACCCTCTCAGCCAGCGGTATCAACGGGCAGTTCTCCACCGCGCAGTCGGTCATCAACACAGTTACGGGCAGGAGCCCGACAACCTGCGCCTATCCGTTCGGCAGCTATAATGGGACGGTTGACGCCGAAGCCAGGAAATTCTTCCGGTCGTGCCGCGGTACCGGCCAGAACGATAACAACCCCGCCAGTATGAATGTCTACAACCTCGGCGCGTACATGATGGGTTCAAGCTACAATGCCAGCTCCGTCGCGGCTATGGCAGCACGCGCCAAAGCCAACAACAGCTGGATCATTCTGCTCTACCATGGTATCGGCCCATCCGCCTCGCTCGATACTGACACCGCTACGTTCACAGCCCAGATGGACGCCATCAAGAATTCTGGTGTCAGGGTCATGACCATGGGCCAGGCACTGACTGCACTTGGCAGATAATATACTCTCCATCGAATTTCTCACATAGCATTCGTGCAGCTCGTATTATGCTGAGCCATACGATACAGCAAATAAAGGAGGAATATAAAAAATGAAACGTATATCATCAGTTGCGGCAGCACTGGTACTGGCCTTCGGGTTACTCATCGCAGTACCCGGCCAGGCGCAGGCAGCACCCACCTACACGTACGGGGCACCAAAAATTTCGGCTGAAAATCTTAAGGCTCAGGGCGGATTCACTGCAAAGACCCGCATACACGTCCGGTCCGATTCATCATATGCCATCAATGTATGGAAGGATAACGCCTGCAAAAAAGGTCATGCAGTCATCCGCGTCGGTAAGACATCAGGTAACGGATACCATTCATTCAAGGTAAATTCCGCTTTCCGCGTCAAACTGCCCGGCTGGAAAAATTACATACCGGCTGATGGCTACTACGGCATCAATCCGTACGGCCCTCCGAACGGCTGTTTCGAGTGCCAGTGCGCGAGCGGCACTATGGTTGTCTACACCAAACCGATCCCATAAGCCCCCGCAATACGCAGGAGTGTCTTAACCTAGCGGCAGTTATTACCACGTCCACCTGCTGAGGAGAATCGCCATGTCTGCCGCCCCGACAGTACCGTCACCATTGAAGTCAGCTGGTGCATAGCTCTGCCCATCACGCGAGATAAGCGTACTCAGATCAAGTGCGTTGACCCGGCCATCGCCGTTGACGTCGCCGGGAGTACCGGGAGCCGGCGGCGGAGGGGTCGGGCCGGGAGTCGGTGGTGTCGTGGCCGCCCCCGCCACGATGTCGATCCGGTCGGCGTTGACGACGGTGTCGGTAGCAGCGGCGTTCTTGGTGCCGGTGACACGGGCAGTGATAGTGTGGCTGCCCGATGTCAGTGTGGGACTTGTGTAGACTAGCTGCTGGTCGGCGCGGGTGGCAGCGTACAGGTCGACCAGTGATTCGGCGCCTCCATCTACTCCGACAGCCAGGATGCCGTGCTGGGGAGCTTTGGATGCGTAAATCTTGGCCTGGGTGCCGGTAAATGTCAGCGCATAGGTTGAACCGGCACTGCGGCTGTAGCGGTCATCACCATTGTAGGAGCCGGCGTTGTTGGCGGTAGCCCAGGTGCCGGTGTAGGTAAAGGTGCTGTCATTGATAGAGCCTGATCCAGCTGGCGGCGAAGGCGTCGGTGTTGGGGCGGGAGGTGGCGTCGTAGTGCCGCTATTGTAAGCATGCCTGAACGACGACGCCTTCTGCCACATGGCGTCTCCAAAATTCACGGTATGGGTGTTAGCATAGCCGAGCTTGAAATCCCAATACAGCATACCTGCACCGGCCGGAGATTCTAGGTATGCCCTCCACTCAGCATCGAGCTTGGAAGCATTTCCTGATTCCGTGCCAGTGTCGCCCCCGTTGCAGCAGAAGCCATCTTCACCAGCGTACCAGACTTTCTGCAATTCCTGGGCGGCCTGTTCAGCCGATGCAGCCCAGTGGCTGCGGCCAGTTGCTGCGTCGTATTCGTGAATGGAAATGAGATCCATCGTTGGTGCGGAATGCGCCGCCTTGAAACGCTCGTAGCTGCCGTAGGCGTACTGTGGCACTCCACCCGAACCAACCAGCGTATTTGGGTCTAGCTGCTTAATGCGGTTGGCGGCGACAGTGTAATAATTCTGTATATTCGGATCGCCTCCGCTGGCTTCATTACTGACTTCCCAAAAACCGATGGCCGGTGAATCTTTGTATTTCGGCACGACTGTGCTGATCCAGTTCAGTTCGTACTGCGGGTTTGCCATATTCGGCCGTGGCTGGCCACAGTCTCCATTGCCGGCAGCTAAAGCCACTGCAAGGTACTGGTGATGACGCTCAGCCGCCGCGACAATACGATCCATGATCGCAGTATTACTTCCGGGCACAAAAAATAGCCTGGTCATTGATTTTGGGTTGATCTCGCTGAAATAACGTTCGAGCTGGGCGTCGCTCGGTATTTCACCAGCCCAGCAGCCAAACCAGGTATCGGCGTTCAAGCCAGCAAACTTGTACTGCCCTCCATCGAGCATCAGCTTAGTACCTTGACGCGTGATGATACCTTGGGTGCCAGTGGCGGCGCGGGAAGGTATGAGCGTAATGACACCCAGACCGGCGATCAGTACTGCGATCAGCACTGCTAATCCACGCTGCATAGTTCGTTTGGAACGTGTCGGTTGAAGATGCTTCATCGACAGCGCACCTACCACGTCCACCGACTAAGCAGTATCGCCATGTCCGCCGCCCCGACAGTACCGTCACCATTGAAGTCAGCAGCCGGGTAGTTCTGGCCGTCACGGGAGATGAGGGCGGACAGGTCGAGGGCGTTGACACGGCCGTCGCCGTTGACGTCACCGGGCGTACCGGGAGCCGGCGGCGGAGGGGTCGGGCCGGGAGGGGTCGGAGGCGGCGTGGTGCTGCCGGCGGTGACGTCGATCCGGTCAGCATTGACGACGGTGTCGGAGGCAGCGGCGTTCTTAGTGCCGGTGACCCGGGCAGTG
>DASVRP010000004.1:0-188521 GCA_036388555.1 Saccharimonadales bacterium (SeqCode) | reverse complement strand
GCATTCGTGGAGCTTGGCTGTACGCTGGTGTGTTTGCGGAAAGGAGGAGAGTTTTGAAACTAGTTATTTAAGGCTTCAAAAACTTATCGGCATATGAACTCAAGACACCGTTCATCATTGTTTGGTATTTAGCATCATGTTTTTTTGCGTACATCTTGAAACGATCTAAACTTTGCTTATCGATTGCGATCGTAATTTTCTCTTTCTCTGTCTTTCGAATGAGTTCTGAGGGTGATGGCAGCAGATCTTTCACTATATGCGCCCCATCAAGTGCGTGTTCGATGTCTTCTGGAGCATCTGTATATTTAATTGTTTTTGTCATATAATTTCTTTCCGCCAATATCCCGCACCGATTATGCGAATCTGACTATCTCTTATCGTAAATCTAACGTGGCAATACCAACATTGGCCGTCTTACCTATACGAAAATATCTCTTCTCTTTTTGCGAGTGACTCGTATCTGATAGAATGAGCCGCCGCTTGTCAAAAAATGCATCGTGAGCCTCGTAAAATGAAAGACCATGCTTTGCAACATTGAATGTATTCTTAGCATTGTCCCATTCAAAGCTCATACATACTATTATACATATATTTATACTTACGGCAAATACGATACTCCCTTGGGTAGAGGATGTTAAAAATGATAAGAAAAATGTAAGTGGTCAAGATGCTTATGGCTAGTGCGGAGGGATAGCGCACGTCAATCCAGCCGCCCGCTGGCGCTGGGGGCTAGGACTGACGACCGAACCTCGTTCATTAATCCCATCCTGGCACGAAAAAGAACCAGACGATGCCTGGTTCTTTTTCGTGGCTAGGGCGGAGGGATTCGAACCCCCGAATGTCAGTACCAAAAACTGATGCCTTACCACTTGGCGACGCCCTATGATCTGCGGATACGGTCTGCTCACGCGTAGCGAATTATATCCAAATTTCGGCGGTTTTACCAGAGTCGGCCCTACTTGTAGGTTGGTGCGGGACCGGTTTTGAAATGCTCTTCGAGCGTCAATCCGCTCGTGTAGAGCGTTGCCGCTAGCTCTGATCCTACGTAGCGCAAGTGCCATGGTTCGTAGATGTAGCCGGTGATTTTGGATTTGCCATCAGGGTATCGGATAATGAATCCGTACTTGTGGGCGTTGGCTGCCAGCCATCGGCCTTCGGGCAATGCTGCAAAACATGGTTGGGCGTTACAGGTGCCGTCTGCTGGGGCAATATCAACGCCTAAGCCTGTCTGGTGTTCGCTGTATCCTGGCCTCGCGCTCTGCTTGTCAGCTTCCGCCTTACCTTGTATAGAAATATAGTATTCATACAGTTTCTGTTGGGACTCGTACGATCGGAATCCGCTGGAAAACATCAGGGATACTGATTGTTGACCAGCATCGGCAAATAAGGCTTCAAGCGCTTTTGCAGTTGCAGGCGTGACCTTCATCTCTTCATCTTCTGCATCAAGTCGAAGCGGGACAGCTGGAGTGAAGAGCTTGGCAGGCGTATAGGTAGATGGTTGGAGTTTGCGATGTTTATTGACCAATACGCCATCGCTTGATGCCGATGTTATGTATCTTTCTTGTTCAGCTGACCCGTTGTTGCCCAGATGTGTCGTGGAAGCAGAACTGCTCTGGACGAGTTTGATGCCTCCTATACTAAAGAGACAGATGACCGCGGCTATCACGAAAGTCCTGTTAGGTAGACGGATCTTACGTTTCCTATTTCGATGTATGGTCGCGGGTGCAGCGGTCGGTGCTGGTGGTACGCTCCGGTTATAGTAGTAGTTAAAATTACTGTATTGGACGGCATGCTGCAGCGGCTTTGTGGATTTCGCCTGCCCTGTGCCCTCTCTATTTGTGTTGTGTGTATTTCTGCCGAACATACTAGTTACCCTAAAGCTTATTATACACCTTGAACCGAAGCCTATTGTAGGATAAGGTTTTAGTAACTATGCCCGTCGAGCAACCCCGCAATCCTGCTGACTTCATCGTGCCGCTCGCTATCGGACGGCTGGAAGGCCGCATGCTGCATATTCCGGCTGCGGCGCCAGTCAGCGAAGCACCCGAATCGACCCGGCCAGCGCCAGAGATATTGTTCGTCTACGGCCATCATTCCTCACTGGAACGATGGTGGGGACTCATGGAAGTGCTCAGCAAGTACGGCTCGGTAACGATGCCCGACCTGCCTGGCTTCGGGGGTATGGACAGTTTCTATACGCTCGGGCAGAAACCGACTATCGACGCGATGGCGGATTACCTGGCGGCCTTTATCAAATGGCGGTACAAGCGTAAGAAAGTGACGATTGTCGGTATGAGCTTTGGCTTCGTCGTGGCGACACGCATGTTCCAGCGGTATCCAGAGCTCACGAAGCGGGTGACGATGTTCATCAGCCTGGCCGGATTCGCCCATAAGGACGACTTTATCCTCAAAAAGCGCACCTATACCTTTTATCTCAACAGTGCCCGTCTGCTGCAGCACCGCCTGCCGGCATTCATATTCAAGGCCACCTGTCTCAATCCGCTGGTCCTGCGCGCCGCCTACCGCCTTTCGCACAACGAGAAATTCAAGGATGCCGATCCTGCCCGCTTCAAACAGCTGATCGACGTCGAGGTCCGGCTGTGGCGTGATAACGACGTCCGCACCGCTATGAAGACCTCTGCCGATTTCCTGGTACTCGACAACTGCAGACAGACCGTCGACCTGCCGGTCTACCATATTGGCGTCGTCGGAGACCGTTACTTTGACAATACGGTCGTCGAACAACATCTGCGCATCATATTCTCTGATTTTACGCTTCTGGCGACGCTCGACCTGGTCAGCCATGCCCCGAGCGTCATCGCGACCGCCGAAGAGGCAGCAGCCTTCATCCCGGAGAGTCTCGACAAACTGCTTCGAGAATTGTAAGTGTTATGGTATAATACCTGGTAATGAAGATAGGCCTTGTCTGTCCGTACAACATCGCCAAAGGCGGCGGTGTCCAGGAAATAGTACGCGCAATGTACAAAGAACTCACTCGTCGTGGTCACACGGTACGTATCTTGACGCCTGAGCCGCGGGAAATGGAAGATTCATACCGTACCGACGATATCATATTCGTCGGTAGTGCTGCCGACTTCAACTCACCCCTTCACACGACTTCGCAGATTTCCGGCACATCGGACGGACTTGGCATCGACCAGCTGCTCAAAGAGGAACAATTCGACATATTGCACTTCCACGAACCGTGGGTCCCGATGCTCAGCCGCCAGATCCTGGCCCGCTCCCAAAGCGTCAATATCGCGACATTCCATGCCAAACTGCCTGATACCGTCATGACCCGGACCATGGTAAGCATGGTGACTCCGTACACCAAGGCAGTCCTGCGCGACCTCGACGAGTTGACCGCCGTCTCTGAAGCCGCAGCCGAATATGTCTGCTCGCTGACCGACGCACCTGTCGCCATCATTCCGAACGGTATCGACCTGTCGACGTTCAAGACGACATCGAAGGTCGCCAAGAAGGATGGCCGGAAGCGGCTGCTCTTTATCGGCCGGCTGGAGCGTCGTAAGGGTGTCAAATGCCTGTTGCAGGCCTATGCCCTGCTCGCCGAGAAGATGCCTGATATCGAACTTGTCATCGCCGGTGATGGACCCGACCGTCGGAAGCTCGAAGCCCGGGCCCGCGAGATGGAGCTGCCGAACGTCAGCTTCACCGGCTACATAAGTGAGGAGGAAAAGGTCGAGCTCCTCGAAACCTCCGACCTGTTCTGCGCCCCGGCGTTGTACGGCGAAAGTTTCGGTATCGTCCTGCTCGAAGCAATGGCGACAGGCCTTGTAACGGTCGCCAGCAACAATCCCGGCTACGCCTCTGTCCTGCAGGAGCTTGGCTCGCTTTCGCTCGTCAACCCGAAGGATCCGGCTGAATTCGCCCGTCGTATGCAGGTCATGCTGTGCGATGAGGAGCTTCGTACACTGTGGAAAAAATGGGCCAAGAAATACGTCGCCCAGTATAATTACCCGAATATCGTCGACCAATACATCGAGATATATGAGACAGCCCACAAGCGCCACACGGCAGTCAGCGAAATCGCATAACGCTGGCTGGAGCCGGCAATCCATGAGACAATAGCGCTATGTTTAAAATATTTAAGAAAAACGATGAAGCAACTGGCAAACTTGAAATTACGATCAGTACCAAGACAGTGCTGCGCGTCGTGGCGCTGGTCTTCCTCGCCATCATATTCGTATCAGCCGTCAAGCAGGCGGCAACCGCGCTTATCTGGATCTTTACCGCCTTTTTCCTTGCGCTGGCCCTGAACGGCCCGGTCCACACTATCGCCCGCCGGCTACCCGGCAATATGAACGGTAAGCGCTCGATCGCAACCAGTATCTCGTTCGTGGTCATCGTGTTGCTGTTTGCTGGATTCATGGCTAGTATCGTCCCCCCGCTTATCAAACAGACCGAAAGCTTCATCAGTTCAGCTCCCGGCCTTATCCAGTCCGTCCAGTCGCAGGATAGCCAGGTCGGCAAGCTTATCCGCCAGTATAATCTTGAGAAACAGCTCGACGCCGCCAGCTCCGACCTTGGCGACCGGATCCGCGGGCTGGGCGGTTCGGCCATCAAGACGGTCGGCAAGGTCGGCAGCAGTATCTTCGCCGTCCTGACGATACTCGTCCTGACATTCATGATGCTGATCGAGGGACCGCGTGTCATCGCCTTTTTCAGGGAGTTAGTGCCCAAGCACAAGCGCAAGAATGCCGACCGGCTGGCCCGGGATATGTACCGTGTCGTCAAAGGTTATGTCAACGGCCAGGTAACACTGGCTGCCATGGCGGCTATCCTGATCGTCCCGGCCCTATTCATACTTGACATACCGTATCCGATCGCTCTGATGGTCATCATCTTTATCTGTGGTCTCATCCCGATGGTCGGCCATACGATCGGCGCTATCATCGTAACACTTGTCGCCCTGACGACCTCACCTCTGGCAGCTGTCATCATCCTCGGCTACTACATACTCTACCAGCAGATTGAGAACTACGTCGTCCAGCCACGTGTCCAGGCAAACTCTACGAATATGTCACCGCTCCTTGTCTTCATTTCGGTCGTCGTCGGTGTGACCTTCGGTGGATTGTTCGGCGGTCTGTTCGCCATCCCCGTGGCCGGCTGCCTGCGGATCCTGGTGCTTGACTACCTTGTGAACCACGATTACATCGCTGATGCCGAGACGCCGGTCATAGACGACACGGCTGAGAAGGCCGACGTCCCCACTAAGAAAAAGCTTAGTCAGCCGTAAGCCATCTATGTGACGCCGCCTAAGCGCGGTACCAGTAGGCGCCGTGCTTGGTGTCGCGGATGCCGATACCCTGTGCGGCGAGCGTATCGCGTAATGCATCAGATGCAGTCCAGTCCTTTGCATCACGGGCGGCTTGGCGGTCGGCGATCAGTTGTTTCTGGGCATCAGTAATGTCGGTGCGGGTGCTGAGACCAAGGCCGAATGCGGCATCCACGAACGCGAGCGTGCCATCGGTGTACTTCCCTTCGACGCCAGGCACTGCGATGTCCATCATGTAGGTCACCAGTCTGCTGAGGTGCATCAGAGCCTGGGGTGTATTCAGGTCCGATTGCAAGGCTTGCAGCATACCTTGTCGGGTGTCCCGGAACAACTTATCAAGTGCATCGGGCATGACATCCGTCTTGGGCTGCCAGCGCAGATCGGCCCAGGCTTGGATATCATGCAGCCGGCTGCGGGCTGCATTGAGGCCTTCAATACTGAACTGGCTTTGGCTGCGGTAATGCGATTCAAGGACATGCAACCGTATTACCTCCGGTGTGAAGCCATCCGTGACCAACTGCTGCAGCCTGATGCCGTTCCCAAGGCTTTTGGAGATTTTTTCGCCTTCGACCATGACGTGGTTGCTGTGCATCCAGTGGCTGGCGAAGCGTTTGCCGGTGGCTGCTTCGCTTTGGGCAATCTCGTTGGTGTGATGTACCGGTATGTGGTCGATGCCGCCGGTGTGTATGTCCAGCGTGTCCCCGAGATATTTCATGCTCATTGCCGAACATTCGATGTGCCACCCAGGGAAGCCGGTACCTTTGCCACCTGGGCCGCCGAAGGGGCTTTCCCATTCCATATCACGTCGTTTACCATCCCCGCCGTCCGCCGGCACGCTAAATTTCCAGAGGGCGAAGTCTGTCGGGTTGCGCTTTTCACTGTTGTAGCTGACGCGGGCACCGGCCTGCATACCCTCGAGGTCCAGCCGGGCGAAGGCAGCGTAGCCCTCGAACTTACTGGTGTCGTAGTAGACGCCATCGTCTATCGTGTACGTATAACCTTTGGCTTCGAGATTCAGGATCAGTTCGATCTGCTCTGCGATGTGGTCGGTGGCCTTGGTGATGTGGTCCGGCTTGGAGATGTGCAGCAGGTCCATGCATTCCAGGAAATCCTTCGTGTAGTACTCTGCGACCTGCCAGGCAGTCTTGCCCTCGCGGCGGGCGCCCTTCTCAAGTTTGTCTTCACCGTCATCGGCGTCGCTGACGAGGTGGCCGACATCTGTGATGTTCATGACCCATTTTGTATCGTAGCCGCTCAGCTTGAGCGTGCGGATAAGTGTGTCCATCCGGACATAATTGAACCAGTGGCCGATATGGGCGTAGTCGTAGACGGTCGGGCCACAAGTGTAGACCGTCACCAGTGGAGGGTTCAGCGGGTCGACGGGGTCAATCTGGCGTGTCAGGGTGTTGTAGAGGTTCATCGGACTTCCTATATTCATTATCCAGTATAGCTTAGTTGCCTGACATTCTGTAGGAACGGCCTGACGGCAAGGTTGCCGGCGCGCCGCGGAATGACCAAGTCGTAGGTCTCAGTATAGAACAGCGGCTCATAAGGCCGCAGGACGCTGTGTTCGTGGCCATAGTCCAGGTCGGCCGGTGTGTACTGGCTGCCACCATGCCAGGCGACCGAAGCCAGCTTACGCCGGCTTTCGACCTTGACTGATTCTGCACCGATGTGGCGTGGGTTGAGTGACCAGAGTGCCGGAGCACCGGCAGTATCGTGCTGCAGTCTCTGGACGACACGTAGGGCAGACAGGAATGATATCTTGTGGTCAGGATGATTGTCGAAGCCCTCCGGGTCGACGGTGACGATGGCGTCGATCTGATTGCGTACGACTGATGTCCGTAGACCGTGGAAGGCGCGCAGATACGACCAGCGGTGGTTCATGTGTCCATCCGGTAGCGCCAGGAATTCCTGGTGGTCGTCGTCGACGCCGAGTTCATTGAGCGACCGCCGTTCTTCGCCCCTGCGCCCGCCGTCGTACAGGAACACCGTGTCGCCTTTGCCGGCTTCGCCGTCGGTAGCAACCTGCGTGAAAACTTCGACTCCACCCTGCTGCAATATATCTACGACGCCGCCGTGCATGACGGATATGTCATCCGGGTGGGCACTTTGCAGCTGGACCCGTTGTCCCGGCCGTAGGCCGAACGGTAGTTGTTGTCTCATGTCAGTACATCCTTGTGCTTTGTGTAATAAGAACGAGCCGGCGCGGGCTCGTTCTGTACAACTCCTGGAGGATACTGACTTACCGCGCGCCTAGATACAGATACGACACTCCTGACAGAATCGTGCGTGGTTGTCTAATGTGATCATGATGTCTGCGATTATACAGCTTCCGCTATTATTTGGCAACTGCCCCGCCGTCAGGGCTGTCTACGCTGGCAGGCAGTGCGTCGAGCAAGTCGGTGGCGGTGCGGATGCAATCTGCTTTCAGCTCTTCGAACGTCCGGCCGTCGGTCATCTTGAACCCGCTGGCATAGCGGTGTCCGCCGCCGCCAAAGTGCTCTGCCAGATTACCGGCTATGGCTGCTCCCAGGTTGCTGCGGATCTTGGCAGTAATCTTACCGTCCTTGTACAACTTGAATGCGATGACAGTCCCGACACCTGTGACGCCGCGCATGTCTTCCATCACGAGCATAGACGGGTTATAGGCGTGGCTGTACTCCTGGATCTCGTCCCAGGGTATGGTGACTGTAGCAAGCCGCCCATCGGCATGATATTCTATCCGCTGCAGCAGCCTGCCTTTGTACGCAAGGAGTTCCGGGGATTTGCGCATCAGTAGACGGCGTTTGTATTCAAGCTCGGCAATGCTGACACCCCCGCCGACAAGTTCTGAGATGATTCCGATCGAACGTGACGTGGTCGCCTCGGTCGTCAGACCCTGGCTGTCGGCCATGATCGATGTGGTCAGATACTTCTTTGCTTCCAGGTTTACCGGCCAGCCAAGCTGAAGCGCTAATTCATAGATTACCTCGCCTGTTGCGACCGCTTCCGGATTGCAGGTGACGGTAGCATACGGGATGCTGAGTTCGACGGCATGATGGTCCAGGATGATGCACGGCTTTGATGCCACGACCGTACGGCCACGGTCGCCGTTGAGGATGCCGAACAGGCTGTCAGCGCTTGTGTCGACGATGATGGACAGGTCGAAACGGGCTGGCAGCTCATTGCTGACCCGGTCCCAGCCGGGAAGATAGTGCAGGTAATCCGGTACGTGGACGCCACAGTAAAGTGCCGGCTCTTTGCCCAGGTCGCCTAGGATCGCTTCCAGTGCAAGTGCACTCGCCAGACTATCGGCATCGGGATTATCAGCCTGCATGATAAGTATGTGCTGTGCCTCGGCGATCAGCTGTCCGATCTGTTCTGATTCAGGATATGTCATATATATAGTATGCGGTACCGCGTCTGCTGAGCCTAACTGTTACGATAACTTCGGAGATTCGAGCGCTTTGTCCAGCGCCTTGTCTTCTATCAGGAGTGCCTGGGACGGCTGGAAACCGCTATCAGCGGACGATTTGATTCCGGGAAACGTCACGCCGTATTGGGTACGGAGCGCACGGTTCGTGAGAAAGTCAGCATCATCTTCACGATAATTGTCATTGGTGTGGCCTGCGTATATCATACCGACGACGTCCCCTTCCTGGTTGACCATCACGCCACCGCTGGCACCGGGCAACGCCTTGGTATGGTCCGCTTCGGATTCGGACACCCAAGGTTGTATACCTGTCAGTACGGCCAAAGGACGGTCAGGTGGCGTCAATGCGACGACGCCGAGATATTTTGACGGAGATCCAGGGTTAGACTCGGCTTGGAAATTGATAGTATAAACAAAATCTCCGCGTTTCGGTTTTTCATCGGCCATCTGCAGTACTGAGTCGCCGATCTGTTTCTTCATACGCATGACGGCGATATCGACTCCTACAGGCTTCGGCTTGGGTTCGGCATTAAGCGGTTCTACCCTTACCCTTTTACCAGGACGGTCATATATATAGCAGCCGCCTTCGATCCTTGTCGACCGTTTATCGTTGTCAATCAACCTGACGTCCTTCATCTTACCCGGCATGACGACGTGGGCGGCAGTAAAGGCGACGACATCGTTCTTGCCCCGCCTGACGAGGAATCCGCTGCCTTTGAATTCATTACCGTCCTCATCAGTCCGGTAGACTGCGATTACGGCGTCCTGAACCTTCCGCTCTATCTTCTCGCTTAATCTGTTCGGGCCTCCGCTGATGGCTTTTTTGGCGGGATTGTACGGTAACCGTAACGGTTTGACGCGTACCGCGCCATGTTGATCCGGCTGGTCGGCCAATGGAAATTTGAAACAGCGGGGAAACTGTTTGCTGGTATCCATCTCGATATGTACTTTGTTGACGTCATTGCCCTTGGAGCGTGTATTGCCACTTGTCGATGATGGTGAGGGCGAGGGTGAAGGATCGAGCGCCCCGGCCGCACAACCGGTCAAGCTGAGAGCTGCCAGGGCGGAAGCTGCTGCAAATCGGCGCCGACTGGTGTTGGGCTTTGATTCGTGGGTGGCTCGCGGCATATCGGTCATAGTATCAAATCTTCACATATTAGCAATCTTAAGCGGTGTGAACGTCGCTGCATCAGAGCGACTGCCTTCCCTGCAGCGCCCGGCCGAGCGTTATCTGGTCGGCATACTCCAAGTCGACGCCGATAGGCAGACCGCGTGCCAATCGGGTTACTTTGACATTGCGGTCACCGATCTGCTGTTGGATGAACAGTGCGGTCGACTCGCCCTCAACGCTAGCATTGGTCGCCAGGATGATTTCTGTGACGCCGTCTTCATCGATGCGCTCGGTCAGCTCACGGATATGGAGCTGGTCGGGGCCGATGCCGTCTATCGGTGACACCAGGCCACCCAGGACATGATACGTACCGGAAAATTGTCCGGTCTTCTCGAGGGCGACGACATCGAACGGTTCGGCGACGACGGCGACGATCTGTTTGTCCCGGCGCGGGTCAGTATAGAGATCGGACAATTCCTGATCTGATGCGACCAAAGCGAATGTCTTGCGGCAATAACCGACCCCGCGATGCAGATGTTGCAAAGTGTCAGCCAACCGACCACTGGTGTGCGGCTCGTGCTTCAATAGGAAATACGCATACCGCTCAGCGGTCCGCGGGCCGACACCAGGTAAGGCGGATAGTGCTTCAATCAGATCGGTCAATGCCGGTGGCAATACTTGCATACATATCTTCTGGCCGGCTTAGAGGCCCAGATTGCCGAGCGAACCCATCATAGGTTGCATCTTCTCGGCGGCTTCCTTCTGGCTCTCCTGGATGGCTGTCTTGACTGCGTCCTCGATCCAGCGTTCCAGCTGCCCGATATCTTCGAGGTCTATGTACGCAGGATCGATATGGATCTTCTTAATTTTCTGCTCGCCGGTTATCTCGACTTTGACCGCACCGTCACCGGCTTCGACGGTAATGATCTGGTTCTGTAATTCCTTTTGGATCTTTTTGACCTGCATCAGCATCTTGGCTTGATCGAATTTTGACATAAAACAGTTATCTCCTCATTACAGCTTCCGTATATTCCATATAGTATAAACGGTACGGGGGTGTTCGGCAATGTCGGGCTAGAGCCTGATCTGGAATGACTTGGCGGTATCGTCGTTGTAACGCCAGGCCACGAAATAGCTGCGCGTCTGGTAGACACTGGTCAGGACGACCGCCAGCATGATGATGCAGATGCCCAAGAAGCGGGCGATCGGGTTGTTTGGGAATACCTTGAGCCACAGATGGAGGATATAGGCGATACCGGCCGCGATCAGCAGGTATGCAACCGGCACGACCAGCGAAACCGACGTCATGCCCATGATGCCGACCAGCAACAGGGCGACACCGGCCAGGACGATGATCAGCCGGGTGCGGGCTGCCCGGATATGTGTAGCATAGAAGAACGCTCCCAGCAGGAACATGATGATCTCGAATGAGCTGAGCAGCGGCAGGTCGGACAGCCAGTGGACGGCGTCGAACGAGCTCTTATAGAACAGACTCATCGGCACACCCAGGATAGATTCACCGATATTGAGTGGGGTCAGGTCGGCCAACCTTGAGCCGACTGGTAGCCCGAGCCAATGCTTGACGAGTGACGGGGACCGCGCCAAACCGTAGACCAGTGGCGTGATCGCCGCGAGGGCTGCCAGAACACCGGCTATGCGAACCCAGAGCTTCCGTACCGAGCGCCAGGCGGCAGCGATACTTTTACGCTGGAATATGACGCCGGCAATGACCAACCAGACCATACCCGGGACGTACAACACGAGGCTGAGCACCAGAAGCATGAATGGGAAAGCCCACGGTGAACGTTCGCCGTTACGGCTCGGCGTCAGAAGCACGACAAGCCCGAGGATACTTACCAGCCAGAGGATCTCCGGGCTGCCCAACCGGGCCGTATGGAGGAACCAGCTGGAACTGACGAACAGCCAGGATGCCAGCAGCGCGACCCGCGTATTGTGCCACTGGCGGGCGACGAGGTAGAACAGCAGTGCTGCCGCAGCTGCGAACAGCGTACTGATCAGCCGGAGCGAGGTAATGCCATGGTGTCCCGTCATGTCGACGATCCTTTGGATGACGGTATACGGTGCGTTCAGCGGGTTTTCAAGGATAGCCGACCAGCTGCTGGCCGACAGTTTTGTGGCCGCCTCGATCGCGGCTGCATTGCCATACGTCAGCGAGCCGATGCGGATCCACAGCAGCGAACCGAGTAGTGCCGCCCCGATGACCGCTATCAGCCATGCCCATGGCCGGCGCTTTTCATTAGTTTTAAAAAGTTTCATATAAAGGTTTTGGTAAGTTCAAATCGTACTGCAAGCAGTATACCAATTATTGCAGCAGAACTCGAGTCCTAAGCCGCTTGTCAGAGGCCGGTGGAGACGGCTTATTCGAACGGATCGCCTGCCCCGCCATGATGCGTATCAAGTCCGCGGAAGCGCTGCTTGTCCTTGTCGAAGTAGAGCTCGACATTGCCGAGCGGTCCGTTACGATGCTTCTTGATCAGGATGTCGGTAATGTTCTTACGGTCGGTATCCGGGTTGTAATAGTCCTCGCGGTAGATGAAGGCTACGACGTCGGCGTCCTGCTCGATCGATCCCGATTCGCGGAGGTCGGACAGCTGCGGGATCTGCGGGGTACGGCTTTCAACCGAACGGCTCAGCTGGCTGAGCGCGATGACAGGGGCATTCAGTTCACGGGCGATTCCCTTCAGACCGCGCGAAATCTCAGATATCTCCTGGACGCGGTTGCCGTCGCCGCCGAACTTAGATCCGCCGCTCATCAGCTGCAGGTAGTCAACGATGATCAGGCCCGGCGGCCGAAGATGGGCCTCGCGGCGGGCCTTAGTGCGCATGTCACTGACGGTGATGCCTGGCGTGTCATCGATGTAGATCGGCGCCTCGGACAATGTACCCATGGCCTCGCCGATCTTCTCGAAGTCACTATCATTCAGATTGCCGGTGCGCAGTGCCCAAGCGTCGACGCCGGACTCCATGGACAGCAGGCGGTCGACCAGCTGCTCCTTGCTCATTTCCAGACTGAACAACAGGACGGGCTCCTTGGAATGTACCGCGACGTTATGTGCCAGGTTCAGGACGAAAGCGGTCTTACCCATCGATGGTCTGGCAGCCAGTATGAACAGGTCGGACTTTTGCAGACCGGCCAGGATATTGTCCATATCCTTGAATCCGGTCGGCACGCCGCGGATTGATTTCTTGTCCTTATGTAGTTCGTCAAGACGCTCAAAGCTGTCTGCCAAAATATCCTCGATAGAGGTGATGGTCTGCTTGACGTGCTGCTGGCTGACCTGGAACAGCCGGGTTTCGGCCTCTTCGATCAGTTCCTTCAGCGTACGGCTCTCGTCGAAGCCGAGTCCGCTGATCTCGTGCGACGTATGGATCAGCCGGCGGCGCATCGACTTCTGGGCGACGATTTCGGCATACTGCTCGACATGCGCCGCGGTCGGCACAAAGTTGGTCAGTTCGGTCAGATAGGCCGGACCGCCGATCATATCAAGATACCCCATGTTCTTGAGCTGGTCGGACAGGGTGAGGACATCGATCGCCTGGCGTTTTTCGTACAGCTGCGTGATGGCGTCGTAGATGTGGTTGTTCCTAGCATCAAAGAAATCTTCCGGCGTGATGCCGTCGGCAATCTTGACGATGGCATCCTTGTCGATCAGGATGGCACCGAGCAATGAAGCCTCGGCGTCAGTGTTCTGCGGCTGTACCGACGTGTTGATTATAGGCGCGTCGCCCCTGGAACTATTCCGTTTTTTACGTACTGTGTCGTCCATATCTATAATACCTCTGCCCCGCCAAATATATTACTAATCGTCTCAAGAGCCGGTGCCGACGTCGCCGCTGTCGTGCCTTCGGCCACCGCCCCGGCAGCGGCGTCCTTGTGGTAGGTGCAGATGACATTGACGTCGCTTCCGGTGATCTGCTTGATATAATTCGCAATAATCTGCTTGTTCTTGACCTCATTCAGCCGCTTCTGATGGAAGGCGAATTTGAACTGCAGCTCGATGCTGTCCGGTGTGAATATCGGATTGGCCATGCGCAGTACGCCGTACAGGGTGTTGTACTCCTTCTTGATACTAGAGAGCACTTCTGGCCAGACCGTGGCATCGAGCGCGACGACCACATCCGGCCCTGTAACGGTGGATGGGGCGAGCTTTTCTTCGGTTGCAGCTGGTGCAGCGGGTGGTGCCGGTGGGGTGGCAGTTATCGGTGCTGGCGCGGGGGCTGGAGCCGTCGGTTTTGCTGCAGGCGTGGCAGTTGGCTTCGGTGCGATTGCGGGGCTCACGGGTGCCGCCGGCTTCGGTGCGGGAGTTGCGATCACGACGACCGGCTGCACCGCCACGGCGGGCTGCATGGGCGCTGACATGCCCTGCTCCGGCTGGATTGATTCAATCAATATGATTTCGAACAACCGTTCCGGATTACGCGAAGCCGGCACTTCTATCAGCTGTTTGAGCAGCGACAATGTCTGCCCGACGGGTAGCAGCGGTTTCCCGCGGACAAGCGATGACCGCAGTGTATCGGCCAGCTGACTGGCGATGCTGGCCGCCTGCAGGCCCTGGCCGTAAAGGTCGTTGATCTGGTTAAGCAGCGTGCCGGGCAGCGCCTGCTGGCTGAGTGCTGCAATCAACTGGTCAATTGCTTCGGCAGGAGCGATACCGAGCAACTGCCGCACGTGGTCCGCTCCGATCTGCCTGCCACCCAGGCTGCTGATGCTCTGTGCCTGGTCCAGCACACTGATGCTGTCGCGGAACGATCCCTCGCCGTATAGCGCCAAAAGTGCCAATGCGTCATCATCAATCGCTACCTTTTCTTCGGTTGCGATGTGGCGCAGGTGCTCGATGACCTTCCGTTGCTCAACAGGCTTGAACGTGTAGTGCTGGGTGCGGCTGACGATAGTCTCAGGTAATTTATGTGCCTCTGTAGTAGCCAGGATGAAGACGGCATGGGCCGGCGGCTCCTCGAGTGTCTTCAGGAGCGCGTTGAAGGCTTCGCGGGTCAGCATGTGGACCTCATCGATGATGTAAACCTTGTACTTGCCGCTGGTCGGTGCGATGTACACCTTGTCGCGCAGTTCGCGGATTTCGTCTATCCGGCGGTTGGACGCAGCATCGATCTCTATGATATCGAGGTGGGCTGAATCGTCGGTATACGGCAGGCCGTTGATCTCGTGGGCCATGATGCGGGCGATGGATGTCTTACCCACACCGCGCGGCCCGCTGAACAGATAAGCGTGGCTGATCCGGCCGCTGCTTACGGCCTTCGTCAGCGTATCAGTTATATGCTCCTGACCGACGATCTCAGCTAACGATTTCGGCCGATATTTCCGGTATAATGCTTGCCCCATAGTTAGTACTATTATACTCGGTATGGACAGCAAAAGCGCGTTGTAGATTTAGGCGGTAAAGATCGTCAAGCCAGGTGCATCAGGTGTATCGCGGCCAGTGAGCATATCAATCGCATCTGCCAGGCTTTCCATCTCCTGTTCATAGGGTACTGCAGTAACGTCAATCACGTCACCGACCGCCAGGCCGCTCAGATGCGGAGCCACATGCGCGACGGTGAACCATTTATGACATTCAGGCCATTCATTATCCGGAGCGGTATATTCGGTATTTCCGAATGTAGTCGATCGCATTCCAGGCTGTCCATCTTTTCCGCGTTTCCAGATAGTTTTGGAACCTAATGGAAGTGTTTCGGAGGTGCTCGTAACGTATACATCCATGCCCCCGTTATCGATCGTAGGATAGTCTATATCTGATCCATACTCGACAACTGGATAATCGAAATATGTCGAGCCTTCTTCTGTAGGGTAGAACTGGACCGCCTCCTTGTACACAAATTGGGTGCTATGTGCGAGTTCGCCCATTGTGGCGTCTGGAGTGTCAAAATCAATTTCACCGGCGGGTACGTAACCCCATTTGCTAGCAACCATAACTTTAGATTCAGGTTTCGCCATTTGTACCTCCTTTCATTAGACTTATCATCGATAATACAACTTCATCACCCTTTAATCAAACATAGTACATAATGATCATTAAAACCTGACAGACAGAATGGTAAGAATTATCGTATGTAGACAATTATCCTTAATAGAGAAGTAACTGCTTCAACATGGCTGGCTAAATGTACTCTACTCATATCTGTGCAAAAGGTTGTCGCGCTCTAGCGTGTTTCCGTATAGCTTGCATGCTGGCTCCATGCTTATTAACATTCCTCACATAGTCAACGAATTGAGATAGTCAACGAATTGAGATTCACCCAGACACGATAACATGGCGAGAATTATAAACAATTCATCTTCAATGGCACGGCTCAAAGAGCTGGATTTATTTCGGAGCGCACTCGATGAGACGCTCCAAGATAGTGCCGTAATCGATACACTTGGAAATAGCCAGCTATCGGTGCTTGGTACGCCCTTAAGCCGAGTGACTTTAGCTGAACTTACGGAGAATGGATCTATCGAATTATGGGTAGGTGCCGGTACAAACGCGATTGCTGTATTGCCAGTGCTGCGAGGTGAACGGTCTGAATTATGGAATGTCGGAGATACAATTACGCATACTCTGTCAGCTGCTGGTCGCGCCGCGATGGCAGATAGTGATCTACGGTCAGCTGCTGACCCCGATGACGACGCCGATCCGTTCAGCCCCGACGGCAGATTACATCACAAAGAATATGCTTCCCTGTGCTTTCCAGTGAAGCCGCATATGGTTCAGTAATTACAGCTGTTCATGTAGTAACCGATGGTAGTAGAGAATATGGACTGCCTTCAATACCTCTCGTTGTTGTCGGTCAGAGATCCGGTAAACAACAGCGGGCGGCTCTGTTCGGTCATGAGCTGGAGCATGTAGAGCAGCTTGAGACGGAAATTGCACCATATGATGGACAGTTAGCTACCAGGGCAAAGATTGTTGAGAAATGCTTGCATGAAGCTGACGCGCGCTTAGTAGAAGCTGATCTAGGCGAGGCTGCGACAAACTACGAACGTCATATAGGTAAATTCAAAAGATCGGATCTAGGTCCTCAACGAACCCGTGGTGTTGCCGATGACATTCTCCTGTGGCAGGATGCCGTAGAGCAAACAGGCGATATACGCTACCTCACGGCTAATATGATCAAATCTGGCTACGTTCGGTTTAAGAGATCCTTTATCAGAGAACTTCCGTGCGTGATAAAGACATTTTGGTCTTGCCTGAGTAATTCGCGAATCCTGGGTCAATAAACCAGATAATACATAGGCCGCGTTGTAGAATTTCAGAGATACAGCTGAGCCTCTACCGGATCGTGCTCGCATGAGCTGCTGTCGACGCCTGGCGGCAGTTCGGTTACGATTGCCGCGTAATCGGGATAGTCACCCTTGATGATGTGATAGTCCTGCGGCAGCGGAGAAGGAAAACCGATGCATGTTATGGCGTCCGTCTCTACGATATAGTCTGATTTTGTGCCGATTGGTACAAAGAAGTAAAATAGCACGCATAAAATAAAAATCGCAGCCATTACAGCTGCGATCATAAGCCTTTTGCTCATAAACTAGAGTGCAGCTTCGAGCGCTGCCCACTCAGCCTGTGAGTCGTCCTCGGGAAGGTTGACGCTGACCTGGTCATTCGGCTTGGCCTTGAAGTAGGTGACGCTGGCCAGGAGCACACGGTAGTGCTTGCCGGCGACATCGACGAAGTAGTGGCCGTTTTCAAGCTTGAGAGTACCGACGACCTGCTTTCGGGCGATCGGGCCGATCTGCTTGTAGAGGAATGATCCATCGTCAGCTATCGTCAGCTTCAGGATGTCGCCTTGGACGAGCTTTGACTTGGAGGCATAATTGGCTGGGACCGGATAGGTCTTGCCGTCACTGCCGACCATGTTCTGGCCGTCAAAGACGCCTTCTATGATCTTGCCCATGGTGTCTTCGCGGGCGGCGGCTGGTGCGACCATCGCGTCATCACCGACCAGGCTGATGAGCAGCTCAGTGGCGGCCGCAAGGCTCGTTTCAGCTTCCTGGATCAGTGCCCGGAGTCGCTTGATTTGTTTTTCTGCTACATCTGCCATAGTGGTGTAATTGTCTCTCTGCCCAACCTATTTGTTTGTCTCTTTTGTCCTCTTGAGATAATGCTACCACGTAGTATAAGTCAAGTCAAAAGTTTGTAAAATATCTGTGGATAACAGTCGCGATCAATCAGATTCGGCACCGATCGAGCCTTGAATTATAGTGAGATAAAATTTATCCTCATCACTCATTCCGGCAGTTATGTCTTCAAACGATAAGCCCATAGCATCTAAGCCGGTAAATAGTTTTTCAAAAGTACTCAGTGTGTAACCATTAATATCGCGTTCAACGGCTGCATCACGGATAAAAGTAAGTCCCAACTCCAAATTGAGGTTTTCCTCGTCGGCTGAGCCGCCATGTTCATGAATGTTCATATACTTATTATTACACACAGTTAAATAAGTCAAACCGCCCGGATTGCTCCGGGCGGTTTTCAGTTGCAAAGCTATTGCCATCTGGTAAAAAAACTAAGCGAGCTCGACGGTAGCGCCAGCGTCTTCCAAAGCTTTCTTAGCCTTGTCGGCGTCGTCTTTGCTGGCCTTCTCGAGGATGGTCTTTGGAACGCCATCGACGAGTGCCTTAGCTTCACCGAGGCCGAGGCTGGTGATGTCCTTGACTGCCTTGATGACAGCGACTTTCTGTGAGCCAGCGTCCTTCAGGACGACGTCAAATTCGGTCTTAGCGTCTTCCGCAGGTGCAGCATCGCCGCCACCGCCTGGGCCAGCGACCGCGACAGCAGCAGCCGGCTCGATGCCGTATTCATCCTTAAGGATGGTCTTGAGTTCGTTTACTTCGAGGACAGTCAACTTAGTGAGGTCTTCTGCCAGTTTCTTTAAATCAGCCATGAGGTATGATTCCTTTCAATAAGTTTGATTCGTTATTAAGCCGTAGCTTTTTCTGAGATACCGTCCAGCAGCGCGTGTAGGTTGCCCGACAGGCCGTTGGTGATATCGTTGACCGGTGAAAGCAGCATCGCGACGACCTGGCCGATGAGTTCTTCGCGTCCAGGCATGGTAGCCAGGGATTTGACCTCATCCGCGCTCAGGAACTTGCCTTCAGCGCTGATGGCGCCGACAAATTCGAGGGTCGGGTTGAGCTTGGCGAATTGTGCGATAGCCTTGGCCGGCGCAACTTCGTCATCCGGGTTGAAAGCGTAGAGCAGCATGCCCTGCAGGGTGCTGACGTCGACATCTTTCAGTGTGTCGTTCTGCTGGAGTGCTTTGATGAGCAGGCGGTTCTTGACGACCTTCAGCTGCGTACCAGTGTCGCGGGCTTCGCGGCGCAGGCTCTGCAGTGCCTTGACGGTCGTACCCTGGTACTTCGTCACGACGGTCATCTTGGATGCACCGAGCAGTTCTGCTACTTCAGCTACGACTTCGTCTTTTTTTACTTTGGTTAATGCCATGTATTGTTCCTTAAGATTAAGGTTGCATATTGTATGCGTTGTTGGTGGCGCATCATCGACCTTGATGACACCGGTTATTTCCGTTGCCAAACATAAAGAGATGTTTGTACCTCGGTAGCGGATTAAGCTCTGGGAATGGTGACGGATCACGGTGTCCCATTGCAGCTACTGTCTCTGGCAACTTAGGTGCAGTATACCTGTTTTTTGCTTATGCGTCAACTGGGGCCAGGGTGGCATCAAGGGCCGTCACGGCCTGGATATAACGGCGTATGCAGTCACTGAACTGGTACAATCCGCCCTCATCGATCCATTCGTCACTGCCGTGTAATCCGCCGCCTTCCGGTCGGGTAAGAATCGTCGGGATGCCGACATCTGCGAAATAACGTGCGTCAGAGGCGCCAAATGACAGCGCGTAGCCGTCAGGAGCGTCAGAACCGCGTACTTCAGCGACGATCCGCTCCCATTCTTTGACAAGCGGGAGCATCACGTCGAGCTCCACTGGGGCGGCACGGCTGACGTCGATAAGTCTGACATCGTGCTCGTCGGCAAGGGCACGGAGCCGCTTCTCGGTTTGCGTATAGTCCTCCATGGTCAGGAATCTGATGTCGAAAGTGGCCGTCGCACTGTCCGGCACTTGATTGTAAGCTTTTCCGGCGTTCAGCCGGGTCGTGACCAGCGTCGTATCAGTGTGTGATCCGAGTGGAGCCAGTGCTTCGGCTTGAAGAGCGAACTGCATCAGTCTTACGGCAGCATTATCGCCTTCCCATGGACGCGAACCGTGGGCGCTGCGGCCGCTTGCCCGGGCTTCGACCTGCCATAGACCCTTTGCGCGCGATTCGATTCGCCAGTTGTCACCGCCATCCGGCAGCAGACACATCTTACAGGAATAGCCCTGATCCAACAGGTACCCGACACCGTTCCTGCCATCCGTCTCCTCATCGGTCGTCAGCATGATACCGAAATCATATCTGGCGCACGCTTGTCCCATTTCCTCGACCATGTGCAGGAAACAGGCGGCGGCATACTTCATGTCATAGGCACCACGGCCAACCAGGCGTGGTCCTTCGCCACGTAGCTTGAACAGTCTGGCTGGGCCGGGTACGACATCCAGGTGGGCCTGTAGTAACACCATTGGTGATTTGGTCCGGCGGGTCGTCGCCACCAGCGATTCGAAACCATTTGAGCTGAACCTGTCGATAAGGAGCCCGGCTTTGTCGAGAATGGCTTCGGCATATGTCAGGCATTCGGCCGCCGTGGCGCGGTCACCGGTTACAGACCGTATGCTCACCAGTTTTTCAAATATGTCTATCAGTCTCGAATAATCACTCATTTCGCTCGTCCTTAGACAACTATCTTCTCATATATGGCGTATGTAGCGAAACTGCCAGCTCATCCCGTATCTGTTGCAGACGGGCTTCATCGATACGGTTGCCGGATAGTATCCCGACTGCTGTGCCGCGCATGTCGGGGTGTTCACGGAGGTATTTCCTCATCCCAGCTAGCGCTAGTGCCCCGGCACCCTCTGCCCGAAGACCGGCCTCGTCGTGGTCGACAATCGCCTGCTTCAGCTCCAGCTCCGATACGACAAGACATTCATCGACACACTCCTCAGATATCTCATAATTCAGTTTGCCTACCTGTTTGACGGCGACCCCATCTGCTACCGTCTGCACAGTATCGAGTATCACCCTGTATCCCGCCCGGCGTGACTCGTGCATGGCCGCGCTGCCTGCCGGTTCGACCGCGATGATGCGCGTTTCCGGCCGAAGTGATTTATAAAACCGGGCGATCCCAGCTGCAGCCCCACCGCCCCCAAAGGGCACAAAGATGTAATCTGGCGCTTCGTCTCCCGTCAGTTCCTGGGCTATTTCAGCAGCCATAGTTCCCTGCCCAGTTATGACGTCGGGGTCGTCGTAGGGAGGAACAAGTACGGCGTCTGAAGTCCCGACGACATACCGGTCACAGGCTTCGGCGGATTCTGTTACATTTTCGCCGATAAGCTCGACTTCGGCCCCCTCGTGTATTATGGCCGCCCGCTTGACTTCAGCGACATTCTCTGGCATGAACAGCCGGGATCGCAGCCCTACCCGGCTACAGACCCAGGCAAGGGCGGTTCCATGGTTACCGGCAGTCATGGCCACGACCTCACAGCCAGATCCCTGTAGTCCCCGCGCAAGAATCGTATTGGCCGCACCGCGTAGTTTGTATGATCCGATCGGCTGCATGCCTTCCAGCTTAAGCAGGAACCGCACCTCTGTCTGCGGCAGCAGGTGGTTAGCTTCGACCAGCGGGGTCCGTACTACCATGCCCGCCACTCGCTGCTGCGCCCGTAATGTATCAGTGATGACCCCATCCAGCCCTGCCAGGCAGAGCACGCCGAGTCGTCCGGCTGCCTTCTCCTGTGCGAGCAGCGCTTGCCTGTCAGAAGGGCAGTAGCCGGACAAAGGGTCGCCGGCTACCGTCGTCAGCAGCCGCTCGCGGTCGGCTTCGTCAAATTCCCAATCTTCGGCCTGCATCAGATCGTCAGGAATAACGGGGACATCGTTATAGGCCGGCTGGTCAGCCTGCAGGAATTCCGGGATACAATCCCGGTAACTCTCAAATGTTGTTCGGCGGTTGATCTGTGTCGTGATCGGCATGGCGGCGATTGTCCCTTACATTAAAGATAGGCTTCTGGTTGAAGCCTATCTTGTTGACTGGACTATGCTCTGGACTACCGCTGCGGGCGATAGGTCCTGGCTTCAACCTGCGTGAAGCACAGCCCCTGGTGGGGAATAATAATCTGTGCCATGATCTGCAGTAACTGCTGTACGAATCTGGTAGCCATAATAACTATGTATTTAACTCCTGCGAACCGCATATGTCAAGCATTTTGACGCAATGCTTATGAGCGCTTTTCCCGGCCGGCACGTACTTCATCAATAGCCGCATCCGGGTTTTCTATCAGTCTCGCAAGATCGACATGCCGTACTATATGGAAATCTGCTTTCGGTTCCGTCAAGATTTCGAGCGCAGCATCAATCGTATCTTCATCTATACCTTCTTCCTCAGCCCTGGCCCCCAAGACTTTCCTGATGCCGCCTTTGCTGAGCAGCCCCATGAATTCAAATTCACTGACAAAGGCATTGAGCAGCCTTTCCTGCAGCTCTGATACTTCTGTATCGTCAGTCTGCCACCGACTTTGTTGCCATTGTTCGGTGTGGGCAGTGCCAAGCGTCTGAATATTCTCCTCATCCATGGCATCGAGCAGGAACGGTACCGCTGCTACGGCAAAGGCTTTAGCCCGGTTCCTTGAGCGGTGTCCTTTGTAGTTCACATAATCGACGTTATCTAATATGAATACAGCCTGGTCGCCGTCCGTATCCTCGATGAAGTCTGCTATGACGGCTTCAATGTGCGGAAATTGAGCCGGCTTACCGGCTGCTATCTGAACTGAAAGCCGCATCGATGGGGTCGCGGACAATTCACAGTAATGCTCTACGTCCTGGACCAAATTAGTCTTGCCGCTGCCGGCAGCTCCGTGGAGCAGGACTGAACCGTCATGATGCAGCTGACGGACGATCGCCGGCAGTTCCTTGAATATATGGTCCGACTTTCGCAGCCCGTGCTTGGTGGCCGGTCCCGCTGCTTCGGGATCCGGCTTGAACTCCCGGTATCCGTTACCATTGCTCCTGTCTTCGGTAGTCACGCCATATTCCGACGCATGGATTATCTTCATGCTTACCAGAGTAACTCACTAGTGTCAGCTTGACAACATGTTACGGTAGTGTACAATAGCGACCGTGAGTAACTACTATCAGACCACCGATCAGATGACATGCCGCAAGATGCTCGCATGGATTTTTGATGATGATTTGTTGGTCTGATTACGCACTACACTACAGCGAAACCGCAGCCGGACCAGCAAAGGATCCGGCTTTTTTGATAAGCGGGACCTTCCAGCAGCCAAACAAGGAATGAAAACATGAAAAGATACTACCAAGCACCTGAATCAGATCCCGACGATGAGCTTCCCCATTCACATCGGTCCATAAAATCACGCGGCGGCTTATTTTATGATGCCAGCAGCAATGCATCGCCGGACGAAATCATAATCAATGGGCTGCGGTTGGCCGCGGAAGAACTACAAGGCAAAGCGCGGATAACTAAGCATAGAAAAAATAATGCTGAAATTGATGCAACTGCGGCGAATGATTTCGATGAGACTATCGATGAGCTGGCGCTTACCGTGCTGTCATTGGCTGAACAACTCAATCTCGAGCCAAGTAATATCCTCATGGCGGACAATCCGATCCACCAGCATGCCCTCAGAAGAATCAATGGTGAGACTGACACGATTCATCCTGACGAATTTGATATTGAAAAATGGTTGTCGGGCTAGCGTAACTGGTTCAGCTTGAACTGCGTGTATCTTTCGGCCGCTAATCTCGTCAGGGCTTCATCTTCACCCTGATTGACGAATTTCATAGCGTTGGCGATGAGGGGATGTACGTCGGCCACTTTCTGATGCATCTGCAGCACGAGCTTCCGGTATCCCGGATGTCCTTGTGGACTTGTACGTAATTCATGGAGATGGAACGCCTCACGGGCATTGTATGTAACTTTCCATCGCATCTTATGACCGAGAAGTGTTGCGTACTGCGCCTCAAGGTCGTGGCCTGCCTGCTGCATGATGCTGTATAATTTCAGGCTGATCGCAAAGCATTCCTCATATTCATCTTCAAGTCCGGCGTCCTCGATCAGTTTGGGCGTATCATATCCGAGACGAGGTGTCATCGGCTGCCACTGCTGGTCGTCGACCATGCGGTGACGTTGCAGGTCGCAGAATATACCGAAATCGCAGACAAGATCCCAACTGTAGTGTATCTTTTCAAGGGCCCGGCCAGGCTTATGCCGGCGGTTCAGCCGCTCACCCATGTAGGCATTGAAGACTTCCATTCGCCTGTCGTATGGCCAGCCATCGACTTCCGACCTTAGTTCAGTCAATGGTTTGTCCATGTGTTCATAGAGCATATCGGCGACGATGTTCAACTCATTGCGGGGCCAATAGTCAACCAGCGTGACCGGCTCATTACCGCTGGCGGTATGTGATTCTGAGGTGTATTTGCGGCTCAATGCGGCGACTGCATTGGACGTATTTGAGCGGTAGGCGATGGTCGCGCCGCCGCGTTCAGGCTTGTCCGCCCGCTCCAGCAGAACCGGCATGACTTTCCGGGCCTGCTCCAGCAGATCCTTGCCGATCGCTTTGGCTTCAGGCATGTCATCGCTCATGAGATGCATGATCATACTTTCCAGCGCCTGACCTGATGCGTAGACGCCGATCGTCGTAGTCGTCGCTGTAGGCAGTACCAAGCGCGCAGCATCACACGCCTGGGCTCGGGTAGCGCCCTTCCAGGCTACATCACGCTCAGCCTGGGGTACATCTGAATGTTCGCGGACGTACTCAGTCAACCGCCGCACCATGTTGGAGTACAGGTCGAATATCGCATCCATATGCATGATGTAGTCCTGCCGGACTTTTTTCTTCAGGGCCTTCGGCACGTAGTACCGGTAATGCCCATTCTTATCCTTTTGATCGAAGTAGATGTAACGTGTAGATTGCTCAAGGTACGAAGCCAGCCTGCCCCACTCGATCTTGTTGGTCATCAGCTTGGTGGTGTTCTCTATGACGAAGTGCAGGCCCGCTAACTGCTGGACGGAATCATCTCCATACGCCGTGATGACACGGTGTAAAAGCTTTTCGTCCTTGCCCATCTGGTCGGCGAATTCATCGAGAATTGTCACCCGCATGTCATCGCCGCGCCGCGATAACCGGGCCATAGCAGCCGCGATCGTCAGCGGGCCAAGTTTGTCCGTAAAGGCATATACATTGCCCTCGCTGGTCGTAACAGCGTCGGATAAGTATTCCTTACCACGGGCAGTGATCTGGAAGCCGCCCTGCTTAGTCTGGATGACGTACGGTTCGTCTGACTCGGCAGTATCATCCTGAGCCTCTGCGTCTACCAAAAGCACGGCTTCATCCGGACTTCTATCAGGAACATTTCGGTTTTCGCCTGCTGCATCGGGCATCTCGGGCACATCACCGGTCAGATTCACCGTCTCTGTGGTCGCCTCAGTCAACGCCTGACTTTCGCCCCGTTTGGCGAGCGTATTGCTGACCAACCGCCAAATGACTTCCGCTACATCGTCTGCGGAGCCGTCTGCGGCGACTACTGGTAGCTGACGTTGCTTGGCCTCCCAGAGATAGCCTGCCCGGACGCGTTCTAAAAATGCGGCATCCAGTTTGTCAAATCGTTCACCGCCACCTCTGTCATGGGCCCGTTTCGTCAGAACGTCGGCTGGTGCATCCAGGACGATGCAAAGGTCTGGCTCAACCCCGCCGACCGCGAAATTGATGATTGTATTGATAGTCGTGTAGTCCGGTACGTCACCGCGGCCGTAGTACTGGATTGCCAGCGTGGTCAGGTAATTCCGGTCGACGATACAGATTACGCCTTGTTCGACGCTATGTTTGATAATCTGGAGAGATTGGGCCCTTGCCGCATTGTACAGCAGCACTTCCGTGCGGGTATTCATCGGGTAGCGTGGATCCTGCGTCAGCTGGCGGATGGCCCGGGCCGTCAGGTCGCTCTGGCTGTCCGGCTCGCGGAGTACCCTGACGGGCAGCCCGGCCAGTTGCAACCGCCGGGAAAGCTCTGTTACCTGTGTTGATTTACCGACGCCTTCCGGGCCTTCGAGTACGATATAGCGTCCGATATTACTCATACGACAATCCTTCTATCTCAGTCGGCATGACCCTGACGTCCTTATATGCTTTTGGCAGCATCATGTCGGGCGCCCAGGTCTTCATGATCGTTTCCAGGTCGTTGCCCTGCTGATATTTGCCGCTGAAGCCATCATCGCGGCCCAGGCCATACGATCCGTCAACTTCTCCGGTGCTATGGAAGACGATCTGGGCGGTCCGTTCGCCGACGGGCAGCAGTACCGTCTCACGCTCGTTCAGGTTGTAGATTTCGAGTGTCAAGCGGTTGACGTAGCCCGGATCTATCCAGCCGGCATCGAAGCAGACTGCGACACCGTTCCTGCCCCAGCTGGATCGGGATTTCACTTCGCATGCACCGGGCGGTAAGATGCCGAAGAATTCATGGGTATGGGCCAGTATGCGTTCGCGCGGCTTCAATGCGATGACCGGATGGTCAAGCGGGATGTTCTTGAGAGGGCTGAAGCCATTGAGACGGCACCATTCGGCATGCGGCATCGCCTTGTAAGGTCCGTCAAAATATCGCTCGACGTCTTCGCGGTCGAACGGGTTGTAGATCGTCCGCTCCTGCATTCGCTCGATACGGTAATAATGATACCCGAGCGTGACGTCCAGGCTGGCCTGGCTGACATGCTTGGCATCGAACGGATGACAGACGATATGCCCTTTATCTAGGGCGGTGGTTATGTCGGTATTGCTAAAAACTCCCATATTGTCCTTCGGTATATGTTGCGCTCCCGCGTTGCTGCTCCTCCACAGATACCTCCATAGTAGCCTGCCATGGTAAATCGGAGCAAGCAAAATAGTAATGTGTTTTTTACGCAAATAGGTGTCAAAGTGCTTCAGCTTACGCTTCTGGCTGGACTTCAGGGTGACCGCGCAAAACAAAACCGCCCCGATGATTCGGGGCGGTTGCAGTTTGGTACAAGCGGAGCGTTAGTTTGCAGCGCTGGTCTCGACCGTGATGGATGGCCCCATAGATGTGGTCATGTGGATCGCCTTGACGTAGTTGCTCTTGACGCTAGCGGGCTTGTTGCCTTTGATGGAATTCAGGGCAGCCTGGGCGTTCTCGGCGAGGCGATCAGCGCCGAAGCTGACCTTGCCGACTCCGAGATGGACGATACCTGTACTGTCGACGCGGTATTCCACACGTCCGGCCTTAGCTTCCTTGACGGCCTTGGCAACGTCAGATGTGACAGTGCCGCTCTTAGGGTTCGGCATCAGGCCACGCGGACCAAGGGTACGTGCGTACTTACCTAGTTTGGCCATCTGAGATGGTGTCGCGATAAGCGTGTCGAACTCCATCGAACCCTTCTCAAGCATCTTTGTGACGTCATCGATACCGGCGATGTCGGCACCGGCCGCAATTGCCTTTGCAGCATCATCGACGTCGGCAAACACGGCGACGCGGATCGTCTTACCGGTACCCTGCGGCAGTACGAAATTATCGCGGATATTCTGGTCGGCGTGCCGTGGATCGACACCGAGGTTGACGTGCAGTTCGACAGTGGCGTCGAACTTAGCTGGATTAGTGTCGACAGCCAATGCGATAGCTTCGGTCAGGCCATAAGGCTTACCCTTCTCTACTTTTTCAGCGGCTTTGCGGAACCCCTTGCCCTGGCGCTCGAGGCGGCTGCGGGTCGGATTCTGGTGCTGCTTCGGCTTGTCGGCATCTTCCGCTTCCTCTTCTGCGGTGCGGGCTTTGCGCTCTTCCTTAGCCTGCTCTTCTTCGGCTTCAGCGAGTGACTTAGCGCTGCGCTTGCCAGCTTTGGCTACTTTCGCAGTCTTCGTCTCATGCTTCTCTTCGATCACTTCCAGTGCTTCGACGTCTGTGATCTGCTCGGCAACCTCTTCGGGTACGTCAGCAGTCGTCTTTATTTCTTCTTCGTTCGTTGTTGCTTTGGCTTTTGCCATGATTATTCTCCTTCGTGGTGCTATCGGCTCCGGCGTATGCTGGTAGGCCTCCCACAATTATTAACCTAACTTGTAAAACTTTTTGGCAGCACTGATGACGACGTCTGCTTGTTCAACAGTCTCTATCTCGCCTACTTGCTCCAGAGTGGTATAAAATTCTGACTTTCTCCCTGCGTATCCGCTTGCAATCTGCTGTTCAGCTTGTTCGACAGCGAATGTAATCTCATCTGGCTCAGTCGATAGCTCCCGGATGTTATCAAAGACTGAATCTGTTTCAAGCCCTGGTGTAGCCAATCCGGTGATGAGATCGGCTATCGCAGCAGACTCCCGATCAGAATCAAACTTTTTTCTGAATGTTTTCAAGACTCTTAGCCTTCGACTTCCACGCCCATGCTGCGGGCGGTGCCGGCGACCATCTTTTTGACAGCTTCGACGTCGTCAGTGTTCATATCATGAGCTTTGTCTTCGGCGATCTTCTGCAAATCAGCCTGGCTCAGCTTCTTGCTGATCTTTTCACTGTTCGGTTTGCCGGAACCCTTCTGAATGCCGAGGGCAGCCCGGATGCGGTCGTCCGTAGGCATACCGACGACACGGAACTTCATTGTCTTGTCGGTGTAGACGGTGATGTGTGCGGTGACGGTGGCGCCCTGCATATCGCGGGTCATGTCATTGAACGGATTGATGAAATCCATCATGTTGACACCGTACTGACCGAGGGTGCTGCCCACTGGTGGTGCAGCGGTGGCCCGGCCAGCCGGGATCTTCATCTTAAGGTTTGCGCGTACTGGTTTTCCAGCCATGTTGTATCTCCTTTATGCGAATGTTCGGACAATGAAGCGATCCTACTGATTCTCCTACCTTTGCTGAGTAGTGTGCGTAACAGATGTGATTGTACTATATATCAATCAAAAAAGCCAGCTCTTATGTCGATCTACAGCTAGATGTTAGATGGTAGAGGATGTACCGATACTACCATCGATATCCATCGATTCTAAATTGGCGTATGCCAGCATCAACCATGATGTCAGCAGTTCGGTATGCATTTTGTCGGCTCTTTGCGCTACGCGGGCATATGCAGCCACCTCGTCTGCTGTTCCGAATGCTTCGGCCGACCGGGATTGCTCCTCGGCGATAGTCGCCACCAGGCCGGTCATTTCCAGGGACGAGCCGGAGCGAAATGACACCCCGCCAAGTTCTTTGGCCGTCATCTCCATAAGAGCGTCCCTGATAATTTCTGTAGACCGGTCAGTACCAGGAGACCCGAAGTTTGACATATTTACACTCATGCTGCCTCCGTACTAGTTAGTACTGCTATGGTACTACAGTACGGAACTTCGTCAATAATTGCTGAGAATGCTAGACTAGCACATATATGCAGATAACTCACCGTGACGACCGACTTTACGGCAGTATCGGGCTGTTCCGACCAAGCATCGGATTGCTTCGCAAACATGCTCTGATGGTGTTATGGCTCTCGATGGCACCGGCGCTGCTCGTGGGATTGGGCGGATTTGTCCGCGGCGACTTCGGCAGCCAGACAGTTGATGTCAGGCTTGATGCGCAGACCGTCACTGGAATCACCCTGCAGGCTATCGGCCTCCTATGGCTGCTGGCTGCATATCCAGGCTATATACGGGCCCGCTTAGCCGCAGTCAGAGATATGCCGGAATCAACCTGGCACAGCTTCCGATCCGGATTGGGCCGGCTGCCCTCATGGCTTGTGACATATATCGTTGTTACGTGTCTGGTACTTGCCGGTGGCGTGCTGCTGATCATCCCGGGCCTGATCGTCTATAGGCGGCTTTTTCTAACATCCTACTATATGATAGATGGGAACATGGGGCCGCTTGCCGCCGTACGGCTTTGTTTCGCAGCTTCGAACAGCTTCGCTTCCCATGTCCGCGGTGTGGTTGTTGTAGTTACTGTACTGGCGATAGGCGCAGCCGCTGTTGGGCGCGTCGGTATCGGCGGCTATATTTTTGGTCTATGCCTCATCTACATGTATACGTTTGCGCCGGCCATACGGTTCGTAGAAATCAAAAAATACGCAAAACCCGGACAGCGACAGCCCTTTACGCTCCTGCCGTCGTAGCCAGAACCTCAGATTCGCTACCCGGATCCTACCTTTGGACGGTATACTGATGGTATGAAAAATACATCCGGAGTCATACACAAAGAATCATATAAGCCACAACCTGCACGCCGGGAGCCGTCAGCAGCCTGGAGGACCGCGGCAGTCTTCGTACTTGCAGCCGGCTTTACTATGTGGCTGTGGTCGGTCAGCGAACAGATCATGCGGCAGGCACTTACGGCATCGTTGCTCATAGTCGGCATGAACCTCGCCATCGCGGCAGTCGCTGCCCTGGCTGTTACCGGATTGTTAGCAGTCACCCTGGGCAGGTTCAAGCGCGTCCCCAAGCTGTATATATGGTCTGTATTGACCGTCTTGATCATGCTGGGTACTTCAGGTGCCGGCGCCAGTCCAAAAGCCTGGGCGCTGTTCATAGTACTGTTGGTGGTCACGATGAGTATCATCGGTGGCGTCGTAGGTTCTCTTCGTTCGGATCAATGGAAACTGTTTCATTCACGGGCACGGCTGACACGACTGGTTGCAGCTGGTGTAGCGCTACTGGCCGTACTTGTCACCACTGTATGGCTGGTCAGTCCCGGCAGCACGGACAAACCCTCCGGTGATAAGAAGGCAGCGGCTGCGCATTCGGACATGCCAAATCCTGCCACCCAGGGTACGTTCGAGGTTAGAACATTGACGTATGGCAGCGGGAATGACCGCCAACGCCCGGACTACCGACAAGTTGCGATCCGGACGTCTTCTGTGGATGCCTCTGAAATCATCACAGGTTGGAGCGGTTTTTCAGGAAATGCCCGCACGAAGATGTGGGGGTTTGATGCGACGAAATTACCCCTCAATGGCCGCGTATGGTACCCTGCTGCAGATGGAAAATTCCCTCTCGTCCTGATCGTGCACGGCAACAACAGCGCCGTTCAATTTTCAGACAGCGGTTTCGCATATCTCGGAAACCTGCTGGCTAGCCGCGGGTACATAGTTGCATCGGTAGATGAGAATTTCCTGAACACCGGGCTCATCGATAAGATGGGCGGTTTGGCCAACGTCAATGCCGCCCGCGGCTGGATACTCCTGGAACATCTTAGCCAATGGCGCGACTGGTCGTCGCAGCCCGGCAATCCGTTTAACGGTAAAGTAGATATGGATCACATAGCCCTGATGGGCCATTCACGTGGCGGTGAGGCGATCGCCATTGCGGCTGATTTCAACAACCGAACCAGCCTGCCTGAAAATAAGGATGTCATATTCAAATACGGTTTCAGCATCAAAAGCCTGATCGCATTGGCACCGTCCGATGCCCAGTATCTGCCGGACGGTAAGAAAATCAAGCTGACAGGCGTTAATTATATGGTGCTGCAGGGCGCACAGGATGCCGACGTAACGACCTTCGGCGGCCTGAACCAGTATCAGCGCACGCAGATTGGCACTGATCCTGACAGCATCAAATCCGCCGTATATATAGCCGGCGCAAACCACGGCCAGTTCAATTCAGACTGGGGCCGGCATGATATCGGCCAGGGTGTCGCGAAACATTTCCTGCGCACCGGTAACCTGCTGGCCTCCGGTGAACAGCAAAAAATTGCCCAGGTGTATACATCAACTTTCCTCGACAAAACTCTGCGCGGTTCCCGTCAGTACGATGGCCTACTTCAGGCGGCTGCAAGGTCGCAGCCTCTACTTCCCCAGACGGATTACACACATGAATACAGCACGGGCTCAACCACGTACGTACAGGACTTCGAGGGTGATGTGGTTCCATCGGCACGGTCAGCTGTCGGAAAGCTCCAATTGCGTGGCGGTCCCGGCGACAGCAAAGTACTGCGTCTCGGGTCTGCTGGTGGCGGGGCTCAGGGGCTCAAGCAATATAGTGTTGAGCTTCCTGCCGCAGCTATCCAAAAAGTAACCCTGGATTCCGTATTGAGGTTCGATGCCGCCCTGGAGAGTCGAGTGCCCCGGACTGCTGCGCTGCAGATATCACTTCGTGACGGCTCGGGACGCGTCGCCACACTCAAGTCGTTACCGGCCATGGAACTACGACAACCGATCGACGGGCAGTACATCAAGCTGAAAGCCCTGCAGCCGGGATTACCGCACGAACCGGTTCTGCAGACTCATAGCGTTCCTTTGGCAGCATCCCTGGCCGGCATTCCCGACTTCGATATCAGCCAGTTGCGATCGATAACTGTTACGGTACCCGATGATCTGCCGGCAGGCGTGCTACTGGACAATATTGGGATTGATTCCGCAAGACCAATATAGTAGGACGTATCTACAGCCGACTACTGCTTCTGGTCTCTGAGCACAACATCAGCCATTCCTAGCCGAAAGCAGTGCATTCCATTGAATGGCCGCTGATGTATATTTGTGAAATCAGATGTAGCCTGTCCGAGGCCATCTGGCTTCTGAAGTTTCTGGTGCAGTTCTGCGAACAGCGGATTTGTTGCCAGGTCCTGTGCGAGATAGTCGAGCTGTACTTCCAAGTTCTGCGGTTTCTCCTGACGCTTTTCAGCGAAGACCGTAACTCTCTGCCAATTTGTGGGTGATAATGCCAGCAGACCCTTGCCATAGCCCTCTGGACTGACATATGTCGGATCAGATTGCGACTCGAAATATATCGTACCGGCAATAGCCGCAGCTGATACGGCCGGGAATTCCAGCTCATTCTTCAGGTGGGCAAAGGATCTATCAACCCCTTTGCTGGCCTTGATTGCTGCTACAACCTCAGCGCTCAATTGTTCGTCATTGCACTTCACGTCATTATCGTTGACAGATGTCTGCTCAGCCCCTGTCGAGGGTGTGAAATCTGGCGTAAGCGCGGGAGTGGACCATGGGCTAGCACTGACGACCGGCGACGGAGTAGTATCTGGTGCCGGCCGTGATTCGCCTGCACTACATCCGGCCACAGTAACAGCCGTTGCTAAGGCTAACGAATTGAATGCATAGTGATTCATAAAGTAATATTATATATACTTAACAGTCTCAAGTCAAGTTGCGTCTACGTGCAAACCGCTGCGGTTTAAGACGCCCTAAACGCGCTTGACCTGCAGGCTGTCGAGTTCAACCGGTGTTTCACGTCCGAACATGTTGACGAGAACCTTGATCTTGCCCTTCTGGGGGTCGAGTTCGTTGATGGCGCCGTCAAAGCCCTTGAACGGTCCGTCAGTGATGGATACGACCTCACCGATGCGGTAGTCGATCTTGTGCTTCGGCTGTTCAAGGCCCATGCGTTTCTGGATCTTCTCGATCTCGTCGTTGCCAAGCGGAGTCGGTTCGGTACCTGATCCGACGAAGCCGGTGACAGACGGGGTATTACGGACGATGTACCAGGCGTCCTCAGACATTTTCATCTGGACGATGACATAACCCTGGAAGATGCGCTTCTCGACCACACGGCGTTTGCCGTTTTTGATCTCAATCATCTTTTCCTTGGGTACCAGGACCTGGAAGATCTTGTCCTTCATGTCGAGCGAATCAGCTCGCTGGCGGATAGACTCGGCGACCTTTTCTTCGTAACCGCTGTAGGTATGGATGGCATACCACTGCTTAGTTGTATCGTATCGTTTAGAAATACTCATTACTTTAGTATTAACTCCTTGAATAATTTATCTAGTATGTAGTCGACGACTGCGACGATAGCACCGAAGATGATGGAGAAGATGATGACCGCGTAGGTCAGCTTCAATGAGGTCCGGAAGTTGGGCCAGGTCACCTGCCGCAGCTCCTTCCAGCTGTTACGTATATAGCGGGGGAGGATTATCCTGCCGATGATGCGGAAGAATTTGAAGCGTTCAAGGCCGACGATCAGGCTGCCAAGCTTGCGGAGAGGCCAGAAGAAGCCCCTGACGAAAGTGCGGAATGCACTTGGTTTGGCCGTCTCTTTGATCTGTCTTTGCTGTTGGAACTTCTCATTCCGCTGCCGGACCGTTACGGGTGCAGCGCGGAGCTTGCGCTTGGCTGCCGATCCTGTCGTACCCTCTGTTGAATCATCTGCTGGAACTGCTTTGTTATCCTTGGGATCGGTATCCTCAGCCATCTCACACCTTCTGTTACCTGATATATGTGCTGCAATTTAAAAAACCTACTATTGAAGTAGGTTACTTTTTGCGACGCTAGGTCAAGCATACGCTATATACTTCCAGAGGTCAAGCAGCTGTTAGTTCCCCGTAGTAATGCTATAGTTATACCATGACGTTTCTGCTTATGTTTGCTCTGTCCGTCGTGCTTGAGGCGACCTTGCCGCTGATCCCGAAACAACGTGACGAACTAAGATACCTCATGAGTGCATTTGCAATAGGCATCATAACTGCTCTGAGCTGTTATGTCCTCATACTTGATATATCTATACTGAGCGTGCTACTGGGCTGCGTGAGTCTGTACCGTATCGTAAATATCCTACGCGCCCTGAAAGCCCGCATGCATCCGTCGTACCTCAAGCGGGTGTGCCTGCGGACGACAGTCTGGCTGGCAGGTACGCAGGCCGAGCTGTATCTGCTTAGACATATTTGGGATTACGTGGCACCATCACCTGAAATCTTATGGACCGGTGTTGCCTGCCTGCAACTAGTGATCGGCACCTTGGTTTATCTGTCGGTCCGTAAGCACCGTAAGCATGCCGCAGCGTCCATAGCCGTGACAGCGCTGTCGGATAAGCACCTTCCAAGCGTCACCGTCGCGGTCGCCGCCCGAAATGAGACCGACGAACTGCTAAGATGCATTGAATCAGTCCTGGCGAGCGACTATCCGAAGCTCGAGGTCCTGGTGCTGGATGATTGCTCGCAGAACCGCCGGACATCCGAAATCATCCGTAGCTTCGCCCACCGCGGCGTCCGCTTCATACCGGGTGGTGACGTCGATGATTCGTGGCTGGCGCGCAACCACAGCTACGACACGTTAGCCAAGGCTGCAAGTGGGGCATACATTCTCTTCTGCAGCACGTCACTCGAACTTGAACCCACCAGCTTGCGACGGATGGTCAGTTACGCCGTAAACCGGCAGAAATCGATGCTCAGCGTCCTGCCACGCAATGATGCACCGAATATCGCCGGCTGGTTCCTCGAGAGTATGCGGACAGCCTGGGAACTGATGCCACCACGCCGCTGGCTGGGCCGTCCTCCCGTCGCCAGTGCCTGCTGGCTAATAGCGGCCAAGTCACTTCGACAAGCTGGTGGTTTTGCAGCCGCCCGGCGGATGATCGTGCCGGAAGCGTACTTTGCGGGCAGGCTCATCGAAGGCGACCAATACAGTTTCATTCCGGGCGGCGGCTACCTCGGCGTAGCCAGCCGGGAAGCACTGGAGGGGCAGCATGCCCGGATCGTCCGGATAAATTACCCATCATTGCACCGTAAGCCTGAATCCGTCGCCTTGACTGCCGCCGCGCTTATCGGGATCGGTATATTACCTTTTGCCCAGGTCTTCAGCATTCTAGCCGGACGGCAGTGGCTGTTGCCGGCCATCATATCCTTCGCCACAGCATTGCTGCTCGTTGCCAGCTACCACTGCGTCCTGGTCTTGAGCCGTCAACGCGTCCCCAAGCTGGCATCCCTGCTTTTTCCGGCGACCATCCTGGCCGCCCTCTGGCTGCAGCATGTCTCAATGTATAAATATGAATTCCGTGAAGTCATCTGGAAGGAACGGAACGTCTGCGTGCCGGTGATGCATGTGACGCCACATCTGCCAAAAATCTAACTGAATAGCAACGGACAACCCGCTACTGGAGATCAGGCAGGAAGATCGTGAACTTCGAACCCTTGCCGAGCGTGCTCTTGGTCACGATGTCGGCGTGAAGCAGCCGGGCAAGCTTCATCGTCACGTACAGTCCGAGGCCGGTACCGCTGGTCTTGCGGGTCTCAAAGTTCTCCGACCGGAAAAACTTATCATATATCTTCTCCTGGTCGCTCTTACTGATGCCGATGCCGCTATCTTCTATCCAGATAGTAATCCCCTTGTCGGCCGGCTTCGCGCCGACGGTGACATGTCCTTTGTCGGTGTACTTGATGGCGTTTGTCATAAAGTTCTGCAGCACTTCCCGGACGTACAGTTTGCCTGATTGCAACATCTCAAGGTGCGGGCTGAACTCAGTGTAAATGCGCAGGCCCTTCTGCGTGGCTTCGGGAGTGTAGCTGCGCACCAGACCGTCCAGCAGTTCGTGGACATTGATCGATTCGATATCTACCGTCAATGTACCATGTTCGGCACGGGACAATGTCGAGAGGTCGTTAATCATATCTGCAAGGAATAATGTCTGCTGGTGGGCGTCCTCGAGCGCTTTCCTGACCTGCTCGTTGCCACCCTCACGCTTGACGATGAACTGAGCATTGCTGATATTGCCCTCGGCGATGGTAATCGGCGTCCGTAACTCATGGCTGACCACGCTGATGAACTCATCGCGTTCCTCTTCCAGCGATTTTTCATGTGAGATGTCGCGCAGTACTATGACATAGTTGCGGTCACCAGCTTTGCCATATCCGAGGTGTACCGGGGCGATACTAAGATACAGATGGATCGTACTGCCATCGATATAGCGCAGGCTGTAATCACGGCTGACGAACGCTGTCTGAGCCCCTCGGATGAGATCCGCGATATCGACCGACTGTCCATTCGCATCGATCAGTGCGCAGACATCACTGATCGACCGGCCCTTCATGGAGCTGTTGAGGTCAAGGATGTTCAGTGCGGAGCCATTATAGATATCGATCTTATTGTGTGCATCGACGGCCACGACACCATCTACCATGCTGTTGATAAGACTGAGGAGACGTTCATGCTCCAGTCGCGCGTCAAAAATCGCTGCTGTATCGGATTTTGCCATAACCGTATTATGCCACAGGCCGGCGGATTCACGCAGCAGACGGCTGTAATATCGGTTTACGTGCGTGGATCCGGGTGCGCAGGGCTTTTGCGTCCGGCATGTGGCTCGTGAACTCATCCCAGAAATCCGCACCATGGTTAAGATGCTTGGTGTGCGTCAGTTCATGTATCAGGACATAATCTATCAGTTCCCAAGGTAGCTGCATCAGGAAGAGGTTCAGGACGATGTTCTGCTTGTTGTCGCAGCTTCCCCATCTGCCTTTAAGCTGTCTGATACTGACGCTGCCGTATTCGAAACCGTATCTCTCCGCCAATGTCCGCAGCCGCTGTGGCAACAGTGATTCGGCCTGGCTGCGGAGCGCCCGGATGCTGGCCCGGTGGGCGGCCTTCTGGACATCCGCCCGGGATGTAGCGACTCCGTTCGGTTTGGTCACCCGGATCTCGGTACCGTACGTCCTCGCGGTCGGGCTGTCAATGGCGGCAGATACGAAGCGCAGCCGGTGCGTCTTGCCTATCCTGTCGCCCTCCTGGAGCGGCGCCGGCTTGTCGGGGACATGGTGGAGGATCCAATCAGCCTTGGAGAGCGCAAAATCGACGCCTTGCTGGTAGGGAGCCCAACTGGGTATGTTAACCTTCACTTCGCCGGCTGCACTGATGCTGATCCGCAGATTGCGGCTGCCGCTGCGCTTGGTGACACGTACCATCCCTATGTCAGGTAGTTCGAATATCTTGCTGGCCACCGGCGGCTATCGCACCATGATGTTGCGACGCGTCATGTCGACCCTGCCGGGGCCGGATGCGTTCTGGTTCGGTATGAGGTTGACTAGGCCCGGTTTGACGACATGGGTCAGGGCTTCGTCGGTACTGATGAGGTTGAGCTCGTGCAGGCGTTTGATAACGGCGCTCATCTGCGTCTTGAAGACATGCTTGCCGCTGATGACGATATAATCTTCTGTCGTCTGAGGGTTCTGCATCCGCCCGGCGATTGCGTCGAACATGCCACGGTCGATGTTGGCGGCATATTTGTCATCGCTGCGGCGACGGTCACGCTTGGTCGTCCGGGCGTAGGCACCTTCGGCATCGACCTGCAGCCATACCAGCAGCGGTTGGGCATGTGCCTTACGGGCCAGGTCACGCAGTGCATGGCGCTGGTTGTAGCGGATAGCGTTAGTGTCATAGACGACACTGATGCCGGCCGCCAGGAACTCACCGGTCATGTAGTCCATCAGCTGGGTAATGACATCGTTTTCCTGTTTGTCATAGCGGGGCTTGTCGAACAGCTCGAAACGGATGCGGTCATCCTGTACATGAGCAGCCTGGACGTGCTCGCAGAACTGGCGCGCAAAATAGGTCTTGCCGGAGCCAGGATATCCATAGAGCTGCAGAAGGAGCGGTTTTACCGGAGTGATCTTTGCCATATCTATCTATAACTTATACCAGATATCGGCTTCGGTGAACAGCACTCTTTGCCGCGATCGATCTACGGCAATATTGACAAATAGAGTATAGTATCCCTAATAGGTAGGTAATATTGGAGTATTCTTAATGGCCCGAAAATCACGCGGATTCCGGAGCAAATCACCAGACGCAACCATGCCATTTGATTCTGATGAAACCCGAATATGGGTGATCGATGACCATACCCCAAAGCCGGTTACGGGCATCGACCCCCAGGCGTGGAAAGACATCCGTGAAGACTTCATACATGCCTGGAACGATCCCATGCAGTTTGACAGCGCAGCATTCGAAGCCGATCTCGATGAGACCGACCCTCAGAGTGCATCCGGAGAGACGCATAGGCAGATCTTTCAGCGGCTACTCGACGAGAGCATTGGACGTCAAAGGATTTACGCAGTAGCTCCTGTATACTAATATAGTCCTCTATAGGGGAGTAGCTCAGTCGGTAGAGCACCGGTCTCCAAAACCGGGTGTCGCAGGTTCAAGTCCTGTCTCCCCTGCCAGTATCTTCGCCGGGTATATGCCCGGTTTTTTATTTCCGCTTGTGCTTGTTTACGTTTAGAAAGTATCATTGTAGGTTTGATATTTGGATGACGTATGCATACGATGTCACCAGAGACTGCATCGCAGCCCGTCCATTTTAACAGCGAGGATGGTAGCCCTATGACCAAAGAAGCGCAGCGCAGATGCGCTCAATCATGAATGTACTTACTAAGATATGCAAGAGTAAGGCTGTAGGCTACGCATTGCTCGCAGTTTTCTGTGCCGCAGGCGCCGGTATATACATCAGGTCGGCAGCGGCTGCGATAGATCCGGAAGCAGGACCGATCAGGGTCATGGCGCTCGGTGACTCAATAACAGAAGGTATGCACAATACCATACCCAGTCAGGACGGCGGCTACCGCCATGTACTGAACGACTACTTCGACGCTAATTATCCTGGACGTGTTGATTTCGTCGGGTCGCTTACGATCGACAGTGCCGGAATGACCGACCCGCAGCATGAAGGACATGCCGGATACCGGATCGACCAGATCTCGAGCGGCGTCAACAGCTGGCTGTCCACATATAACCCGCATGTCGTTCTGCTCCACATCGACACGAACGACGTCATCCAGAACTATTCCGGTACGACGATGACAGCCAGCCTCGACCAGTTGCTCGGACGCATATATGCTACCGCGCCAAATACGACGGTCATCCTGGCGTCACTGATCCCGCAGTGGGGACCTCCTGGTACCTGGACCCACCCACCCGTACGAGTTATAACAGTTCCATCCCAAGCCTTGTCAGCAAGTATCAGGGACAAGGCCGCAGCGTAAAGTTCGCGGATATGAGCCAGGGCGGATTCTATTCAGATTCCCGCGACTTCCCTGATGGAACACACCCCAATGACCAGGGATATGCCAAGATGGCTACGATCTGGAAACCGTTCCTGACGGCTATCCTTGACTCCGGAGTGGTATCTCCGACCCCTCCACCGCCGCCAGCTGACCCGGGTGCATCGACCCTCACCGCAACCGTCGACGAAAAGACTGCATCCGGTACGAATTTCTTCACCTATACAGGCGCTTCCTGGACGGACTGCGGGGGCTGCAATGGCGGGACCGCATACATGAACAGCTTCAAATATGGCTATACGACCGGCAATAAGTTCGTCTTTACCTTCACCGGAACACAGGCAAAGCTGTACGGCTTCAAGGAGCCCGTCGGCGGTATAGCTACCATTTCCATAGACAACGGTGCTGCCAAGGATGTCGATTACTATGCCGCACAGCGTGCCGCCGACGTGATATATACGACGCCTACGCTCACCAATGCCAAGCACACCATAACGGTTACCGTTTTAGGCAGGAAAGCTGCCGGAACCTCTCCGACGATAAATATCGACAAAGCTGAAGTTTACAAATAATAATTCTGTATCTGTTGCTTTACAGGTTCTTTACAGCTTAGTTACTTATTTAACTGAAGCATTATTGCTGGCCCCGTACGATGACGACACCATCAAGGTAACGAGGGGGACGAGGTATGAATAAGACAACGAAGAGGATGATGCGGACCGGAGCAGGACTCCTTACCGTCGTAACGATCGCAAGCGGCGGCTTCGCTACAGGCTCAGCCAGCGCACATAGCGATTCCGGCGATGAGTATGCATCTAGCTATCACACGCAGATGGATTACTCTTATGGCCAGAAGCATGACGTCGGAAACTGGCGTGAAAGCGGTCAGACCCATGAAGATGACGAAGAATATTCACATGAGACCTCATCTCACGATTCAGGCTCGTATGACGAGAGCAGCAGCCATGACGAAGGCAGTTGGAGCGAAGAAGACGGCTCATCCAAGGGCCACGATGATCAGTGGTCGAGTGAGAATGGCGGATCCGGGCATGAAGACGATCAGTGGTCACATGAATCTTCCAATGAGAATGACGAGTGGTCCGAAGAGCATCATGATGACGGAGCTACTGCCAGCTATGCCAGCAGCAACGGCCACGAAGGCAGCGAAGCAAATCATGAGGGTGAGTACAGCGACGGTGACGAGAGTGACCAGAATATGTACACGCAGCTCGACGCGACCCTGCGTGAGCATGCACCGCTCGGTGTCGCAGCACTGCGGGCACAGTTCCTTAATGAACCCGACCTGGCAGCCATTGCCAATCAGGTAGAGCAGAATAACATGCAGGTCGCACACCTGGTAGACTCCTACTACCCGGGCACACATGACGCCTTCCTGGAAGAGTGGCGCTCACACATCATGTACTACCAGCAGTATCTGGCTGCAACGGCAGCCGGTGATATGAACGGCAAGGAAGAAGCCCGCGCGTCACTGGTCCAGTTCACCTACAATGTCTCAGGCCTCCTCGCCTATCACAGTGAGAATGTTGATGAGGATGAACTGCAACAGCATCTGGCGGTCCATGGCGATCAGGTATTGTCCATCATAGACAACCTGGCTGGCGGCAACTACGATGCAGCTTGGCAGACAGGCCATGAAGCTTACGAGCACATGGGCATGCTTGCACACCACCTCGCTAAGGGCAGTTCTGTCCACGAGATGTAACAGATACTTCAGTATCAGAAATCGGTCGCCCCTCGGGCGGCCTTTTTCTTATGTACAAGCTATCTGACAATCTTTAATTACCGGGAGCAAAGTAGTTGTGCTTGTGTGAAATATTTCATATACTGAGCTTACTAACATAAGCGCTTGGTGAGTACATGAAGATCTTGATGCTTGGGTGGGAGTTACCGCCACATAACAGCGGCGGACTAGGAGTAGCATGCTACCAGCTCTGCAAAGCGCTCTCAAAACAGCAGGACGTCGACATAGAGTTCATGCTTCCCTACGAGGCTGACCATGAAGTCGATTTCATGAAGGTCACCGCCGCGACTCCACAGGATGTCGAGACGGTCATCCAGGCCGGCGGCGTATACGACAGCTATCGATACGTCTACACCGATGGGCATGAAGAATGGCATGACATCGTCAGCCAGCAGCACCTGTTTGAACATTCGGTCGCGCAGCTGATAGACAAGCGCATCGTCAGCGAGACCTTCGATGTCATCCATGCCCACGACTGGCTGACATTCCGGGCCGGGCTCCGTGCCAAGGCTAAGACCGGCAGTCCGCTCATCCTGCACGTCCACTCCATCGAACGTGACCGTGCCGGCGGCGGCGAGGGTAATCCCCTGGTCCGCGAGATCGAAGCCCTGTCATTCCTGATGGCCGACCGTATCGTCGCGGTCAGCGCCCACACCAAGCGCATGATCATGCAGGACTATGATATCCCGGGCGATAAGATCGAAGTCGTCCACAACAGCATCGACCGCGAGCTGATGGTCCCGCTCGATGACCACAATGCCTACCGCTACCTTGAATCACTCAAAGCTGACGGCTGGCGCATCGTTACCAACGTCGGACGTCTGACGATTCAGAAAGGTCTATCGAACCTGCTGCATGCCGCCCGCGAGGTTATCGCACGCCAGCCGAAGACGATGTTCCTGATCGTCGGCAGTGGCGAGCAGTATAACGAACTGATCGCCCTCAGTGCCGACCTGGGCATTTCCCGCAATGTCATATTCACCGGTTTCCAGCGTGGTAAGAACTGGCGTGACAGCTTCGGTATCGCAGACCTGTTCGTCATGCCATCTATCTCTGAACCATTCGGACTGACAGTACTCGAAGCCATTGAATACGGTGCACCTGCACTCATCAGCCGCCAGTCGGGTGCCAGCGAGACTATCCGCAATTGCCTGCGTGTCGACTCATGGGATGTCGCCGACATGGCCGACCAGATCACTGCAGCGGTCCGCGACCGCAGCCTGCTCGATGAACTGCATCACAACGCCTACCGTGAACTACTGAAACTATCATGGAATGACGCAGCCGGAAAACTGATGCATCTCTATAATACACATACGGCCGGCAGTCCTGGAAAAACAGGCAACCTGGCAGGAGCAGCCGCATGAGCGTAAAGACCGCCAGATTCGTCACAGTACCAAAGATTACCGCCAAGACACGCGCCGAACTGGCCCACGCCGCCAAGCGTGCACATGCTGCCAAAGTCCAGCCCAAGAAAGCGATCGTCCTTTATCTGCACGTCCACCAGCCCTACCGTATCCGGCATTACACGATCTTTGATACCGGCCAGAACCATAACTACTTCGACGCCGCCTATGACGAGCGCGAGAGCAATGAACGCATCCTGCAGAAGGTCGCCGAGAAGTCGTACCTTCCGACCAATGAGAAGTTATTGAAACTCCTGAAGGACCATCCTGAATTCAAAGTCAGCATGTCTATTACCGGTACCGTCCTTGAGCAGCTTGAGAAATGGTCTCCAGAGGCACTACAATCCTTCAAGGACATCTGTGCGACCGGCCAGGTAGAGATCGTCGCTGAGACCTATCACCACAGCCTTGCTTTCTTTTACAGCCGCACTGAGTTTGAGATGCAGGTCCGCATGCACCGCGAAAAAGTCCAGGAATTGTTCGGCCAGACGCCAAAGGTATTCCGCAACACCGAGCTGGCCTACAACAACGACCTGGCATATTGGGCAGACCAAGCTGGCTACAAAGGCATACTTGCTGAAGGCTGGGACAAGGTCCTTGGCTGGCGCAGCCCGAACTTTGTCTACCAGCCGTCATACACCAGCAATATCAGGCTGCTGATGAAGAATTATAAACTGAGCGATGACATAGCATTCCGCTTCGGTAATCAGGCGTGGGAGCAGTGGCCGCTGACGGCGGACAAATTCACCCATTGGCTCAACGAAGAGCCGGATGCGACCAATTTCAACCTGTTCATGGATTACGAGACCTTCGGCGAACACCAGTGGGACGAATCCGGTATCTTTAAGTTCCTTGAGCATCTGCCATCGGAATGGATGAAGACCCCGGGAAATACTTTCATGACCGTATCAGAAGCCATCGACAATTTTACGGTCCGTGATTACGTAGATACACCGAATACTGTCACCTGGGCCGATACAGAACGCGACCTTTCGGCCTGGCTCGGCAATGCGATGCAGCAGGAATCGATCCATGCCTTGTACGGCCTGCAGGAACGCATCCTTGCGACCGATGACCTGGCCCTGATTGAAGATTGGCGTCGGCTGCAGACTTCAGACCACTTCTACTACATGTGTACGAAGTGGTTCAATGACGGTGATATCCATGCCTATTTCAGCCCATATGCCTCACCGTACGAAGCATTCATCAACTTCATGAATTCGTACCATGACCTGACGTACCGGCTGCGTGAGAAAGGCATACCAGTCTGATGGGCCGCCCGGTAATGCTTGGCAACGGTGCACTGACCGTCGGACTGAACGAACTCGGTCTGGTACACGACTTCTACTATCCGTACGTCGGGCTGGATAACCTGACGACGTCGCGCAGCGTGCACCACATGATCGGTGTCTGGGTTGACGGCACCTTCTCGTGGGTCGATGCAGACAACTGGCAGGTCAGCGTCAATTTCGAAGATGACGCGCTGGTAAGTGACATTACCATGGTCAACAGGAAACTGGAGATCGAGCTCCATGCCACTGATTTCGTGGATTCGCAGTACAACGCTTTCTGCCGCCAATTGACCGTCACCAATGCATCCAATCAGAAACGGACCGTCCGGATATTCATGCACCAGGTCTTCCAGATTTCCCGCGCCGGACGGGCCGATACGGCACTATTCGTCCCTGACGAGCAGTACTTGCTCGACTATAAGGGACGCTGCTGCCTGCTGATATATGGCCAGGACGCCGATGGCTCTGCCTTCGACCAGTTCTCCGTCGGCAACTATGGTATCGAAGGCAAAGAAGGCACCTTCAGGGATGCTGAAGACGGCGATCTTACCGGGAACGCCGTTGAGCACGGCGGCGTAGATTCCGTGCTCAGGCTGCCCATGGCCCTTGCGGCCGGTAAAGATGCGACGATCAGCTACTGGATAGTGGCGGCCGATTCGCAGCAGAGCGCTGAAACGATTCACCATGTCATCAAGAATGACGGCGTCTCCAGGCGTCTCGACCTGACGCGCAGCCATTGGAACGCCTGGCTTGACATCGGCTCAAAGCGCATGATGCAGGTCGACAAAGAGTACAAGCCGCTCGTTAAAAAGTCGTTGATGATCATCAAGGCACATACCGATAAGCGCGGCGGCATCATCGCCTCGTGCGACTCGTCCATATACAATTACGGCCGTGATTATTACAGCTACGTCTGGCCGCGCGACGGCGCCTATGCCATGTGGCCGCTCATCCGGCTCGGCTACACCGATGAACCCAAGAAGTTCTTTGAGTTCTGCCGCGATATCCTGAGCCCGGACGGCTACCTGATGCACAAGTACCAGCCCGACAAGGCCATCGGCAGTACCTGGCATCCGCTGCTGCACGGCAAACACACCGAGCTGGCCATCCAGGAAGATGAGACGGCCAGTGTCATCTACATGCTGGGTGAATATTTCCTGCATTCACAGGACGCCGAATTCGTGGGCAATCTTTATCTGACGCTGATACAGCCCGCGGCTAATTTCATGGCCGGTTTCATGGACGGACAGACACACCTGCCGCACGCCAGCTATGACCTGTGGGAGGAGAAATTCCTGACCAATACCTACACTGCGGCCCTGACATACCAGGCGCTGCTGGTCGCGGCCGAGTTCGCCGACAGGTTTGAATATCCGGACAATGCCGTCCATTGGCGCGAAGCCGCGGCTACGATCAGCCGGAACAGCGACGTATTTTACGACGGGGCTTCCGGCGGCAAAGGCCTGTACCGCAAAGGCTTCCTGCTGCAGGATGACGGCTCTTTGAAGTTCGATGACACGCTGGACATCTCCAGCCTCTACGGCGTCGTCATGTACGGATTGAAACCGCTTGATGCGCCAGAAGTACTCAGTACCGTCAAAGCCGTCGAATCCATCCTGCTGGACCAATCGCCGAGCGGCGGATCACCACGCTACGAGCACGACAACTATTTCCAGGTCCAGCCGCAGTATCAGGGCAACCCATGGTTCGTCACGACCCTATGGCTGGCGCAGTATTACGCCAAAGCCGGCCGGCCTGGTGACGCCCGCGGCATCATGCGGTGGGCACTCGACCGTACGCTCGCCAGCGGTGTCATGAGTGAGCAGATACATCCGGCAGACAGTTCGCCCCTCTCCGTCACGCCGCTTGTATGGAGCCACGCTGAATTCATCAATACGGCGCTCGACCTGGCACCGGCAGAATAGATGCCAGCGCCCTGACTTGCAGTGCGACCATGGCTGAACGATCGTCATCCATAGATAAGACCGCCCGTATGAGGCGGTCTTATCGCAAGGACGTATCCCCTCAGGGGTTATTTCTTTGGCTTTACTTCGTTCCGACCGAGGTTCTTTTTCGTCTCGAGAAAGACGACATGCTTTCGGAGCTTGGGACTGTACTTCTTGAGACTCAGTTTCTCGGGAGTATTCTGGGTATTTTTGGTAGTATAATAAATCCGCTCTCCCGATTCTTCACTTACGAGCCCTACAATCTTTCGCTTGTCACCTTTTTTCGCCATGGTAAAACCTGATTCGTTCCTTACTTATTGTCAATCTTTCCATTAGTTTAACAGAGAAGTGCTTAGCCTGCAAGCATCACGCCTGAGCTACGCTTTACCTGACATTACGCTTGTGGTAAGATGTGATAAAGATTGGCCGTCCAGTGAGCATGAGGAGCAACATGAGATTTTCCGCAAAACGACCGAACCAAGCCGGTGATACCATCGTCGAAGTGCTGATAGCACTCGCCGTCGTCAGCAGCGTACTTGTCGGCGCCTTCCTCGTTGTCCAAAAGAGCTCTTTAGCGGTTCGTGACAGTCAGGAGCATGCTGAGATGCTGCAGATATTACAGGGCCAGGTCGAACTTGTCAGGTCCTTGGCACTCAAAGAAACCAGCGAAACGAGCGGCGTCTTCGCCAACAGTCCCAAATTTTTCTGCATCGACAACAGTAATGCCTCAGGGCCGGTCAAGCATGGGATGAGCGGCATGGGCAATAGTTTACCTGCCATCGATGCTGATGACTTCAGCAGATATACCGGCCCCTGCAAGCAGGGCCTCTATAACGTCGCGATCACCTACAGCGGTAACTTGCCTATTAATTCGGGTGTATTTACTTTCACCGGACGCTGGAATAAGATCGGCGGCGGCAAGAGTCAGGAAGTACTGACATACCGTATATATCCTGGCATGGCCCAGAATCCATAATCATCGGGTAATCAACGGGCGTGTGTCCCGGTATGACTAGTAATTAACAAAGTGACTGGAGCCACGACTGAGACTCGAACTCAGGACCCCTTCCTTACCATGGAAGTGCTCTACCACTGAGCTATCGCGGCTGATATATGGTGCAGGGTGGAGGATTCGAACCTCCGAACTCTGAGAGGGCAGATTTACAGTCTGCTGTGTTTGACCGCTTCACTAACCCTGCACGTCTATGGATTGTTAAGCCTTCTATGAGGCATGCGTGGAGCCGACAGAGGGATTCGAACCCACGACCCGCTGTTTACAAAACAGCCGCTCTAGCCACTGAGCTATGTCGGCATCTTGGTCCCGGTATGTGGGCGGGGCCTGTACTGTTTAACAGATGTTAGTGTATCAAACAACACCGCTGACAGCAACTGTATACTGCTTACCGAACGCGCGGCCAGCTTCATGAGCTAGATAACGACGCGGCGCGGCCTGACGATGCGTTTCGGCCGTCCGGCAGGTACTATCAATTTCTTGATCTTATCGGCGATGATATCAGCCTGCGGATTCATGCCGCTGGCCCGATAGGCCTTCTCGAGCAGCGTGTACGTCTCCTTATTCGGCTCAAGCTCGACTGCCCGCTCGAGCTCCTGCACCATCAGCTTCAAGTTATTCAGTTTCTCCTGAACTTTGGCGTAGGCGACATGGCGGGCTGCCAGGTTATCTTCAAGCTTGAGGGCCTGTTCGAAGGCGATGGCTGCTTTGACGTAGTTCTCGGTCTCATAATATATCAGGCCAAGGTTGTGCAGGCTCGATGAGGTTGCCTCGATGCTTGACGCGATTTCAAAACAATCGATTGCGTCCTTGTATTCCTTCTGCTTGGCGTACAGGATGCCGAGACGGTTGTAGGCAGCGGCGTTCTTCTCGTCAATCTTCAGGATGGTCAGCAAGGCCTTCTCGGCACGCAGGAAGCGGTTCTCGCGCATGCCCTGATGTGCGATATCCCAGAGTTTGCCTAGGCGGTCACCGACTTTGCGAGGCACGAGGCCGAATTCATCTTCATGGACCTGGGCATGCCGGTATGCGAGGGCGCCGAAGCCGGCAACGAGTAAAAGTTCAATCATAATTACCTTTTATTATACCATTACAGCTTAAAGTTCCAGCATCAGGTTGGTCAGTACCAGCTTTGCCTGGACATTGCGGGTAAACTGCTCCGAAGCGGTATGGACAGCCCGCATGATATGTCGCCATCGTTCGGCAGATTTAGCGTCGGTCGAGCGCATCAGAGCCATCCGGGCCATCTGCCCGAGAACAAACAGGATATCCTGGCACAATTGCTTGTCCTTGCTGAGACCGTCGACGAGCAACAGGCGGTCATATGTCTTACTCTGGAGTATACCCCGAGCATGCGTCGTAGCCGCTACGAGAGGATGTTTGTCGTCATCTTGTAGGAGCGCAGTTGCCAGTCCAGGAAGCGCACCGCTCAGCGACAATGACCTTTCTATCGCCGCCGATGGGTACCCCTTTCCTGACAGATAGGTCCGGAGTGCGTCATGCGAGGGCGGCAGCAATGACACGACCCTGGTGCGTGACCGGATGGTCGGCAGCATCATCTCGGCGGAGCTGGCCGTCAGAACGATCACTGTCTGGGCGGGCGGTTCTTCAAGTGTCTTAAGGAGCGCGTTCTGGGCTTCAGTCGTCAGCAGATGTGCATCCTTGATGATCGCCGCCCTGTTGATACTGTCCGAAGCCGGGCCGGGGACCCGGAGGCTCAGGAAGTGTTGTAGTTCACGGATACTTTCGATTGGGATCGCCTTGCCGTCAACCGGCTGGATGATTCGGACGTAGGGATGGTCCATGCAATCGATTCCGGCTTCAGGGTCGGCAGATAGCACCCGCCCCGTAGCAGTCTCTGCCAGCGTACCCTTGCCTGTTCCGGCCGGTCCGACAAGCATCATGGCATGGCAGGGCTGTACGATGTATTCCTGCAACGAGGCAAGCGACCTCGGATGAAGCATGAGTTGATCGAGCCGGTACACTGCCATGCGGCTATCCTTCCATATACGTGTTAAACTCGTCTGGCAGCGGTGCCTTGAATACCTGTCTGGTCCTGTCCAGGAGCGTCAGTTCAAGCTCGGCGGCATGCAGGTACAGCCTTTCAGCCGGCCGGCCGCCGTAGAGCGTATCACCCACGATCGGGTGCTTGAAATGTGTCAGATGGACGCGCAGCTGGTGTGTCCTGCCGGTCTCCGGCCGTAAGCTAAGCAAGCTGGAAGCACCAGCCTTCATTTCGGTCTGATACGCTGTCTTGGCTGCCCGGCCATTGATGCCGACCCGGAACGTCTGGGGCTTCTTCGGATTACGCTCGATCGGCATATCAATGACTGCAGTCTCAGGGTTCATCGTACCTTCGATGATTGCAAAGTACTGCTTCTTGACGCGCCGCTGCGAGAACTGCTTCTGTAGCCAGGTATGAGCTTCCGGCGTCTTGGCACATATCATGATGCCGCTGGTAGCCCGGTCGAGCCGGTGCACGATGCCGGCCCGCTCACCTTTCATGCTGCGTAACCGCCCGCGCAGCCAGGTCGCCACCGTCGCTTCTGGATTGAATGCACCTTTGCTGTGTGTCAGCAGCCCCGCCGGCTTGATGATGACGGCACAATCGTCGTCCTCGTAAACCACTGGTAGGTCGATAACGGGAATGGCCTGGAATAATGTGTCATCATGATTAATCTCCACCCGGTCGCCGTGGCGCATCTTATAACCTGCCTTTGTTACCGTCTCGCCGTTGACCTGTACCTTGCCGTCATCAATCAGTTTGACAGCGTATGTCCTCGTCAAGGTCGGCATCTGCTCGACGACGCGCTGATCAAGCCGCTGCGCACGGGATGTTTCGAGGTTACTCATGAGGAAGCCGGCCGCAGCCCGACGGCCTGCTGGACGCGGTATAATGTAGCATTCGCCTTTTCACGTAGCTCGCTCTCGCTCTTCTCTAATTTGCGATTAAGCGCAGTTTCATCAACAGCATCGAGCTTCTGCTGGAACTCCTGCAAGAACGTTTCAACAGCATCGGCGACTGCAGATTTGAGCGGCCCGTACTGCGTTTGGCCGGCATAGGTATCTAGGACTTCTTCAAGTGCGGTTCCGGAAAGTAATGCCAGAAGGTCGAGCAGATTAGTTATGCCGGGCTGTGCAGTCATATCATAGTTTATCTCGCCGATGCTGTCAGTTGTGGCTGACATAATTTTCTTGCGTGCTTGATCCGGTGAGTCCTGCATGAATATGACGCCTTTACCTGTCTCATCAGATTTACTCATCTTTCGCGCAGGATCGGACAGATCACGGATACGTAACCCCTGGTCCTTGCCAAAGAATGCATGCTGGGTCTTTACCGGCTCAGGTACGACGAACAATGTGCCGAAGCGCGAATTCATCCGCGCTGCTATATCACGGCCGAATTCGAGGTGCTGTGACTGGTCGTCGCCTACCGGTACATAACTGGCACCATACAGCAGATAATCACATGCCATGAGCACCGGATAATTGAACAGGCCGACACTGATTCGATCTTCTGAGAGTTTGGCCGACTTATCTTTATACTGGGTCATCCGTCCCATTTCCCCGACTCCCGTAAAGCAGTCCAGAATCCAAGTCAGTTCACTATGTGCAGGGATATGGCTCTGACGGAATATACGTATGTTGTCATGATCGAGAGGCAATCCGGCAGCTGCATATGACTTTAGATTCGCAGCAATCTGCTGCTGTAGTTGCTCGTGGTCGACAGGCGTTGTGAAGCTATGCAGGTCTGCCATCATCAGATTGACTTCATAGTCAGCAGATTTCTGCTTTGCCATGTCGATCAATGGTAATAGGGCACCGAGGTAGTTGCCGATATGCAGGTCGTTATTGGCGCGCAGGCCGGTCAGGATAACTGGTTTAGTCATGTTCATAGTATACCTTATTCGATAATCAAGCCGCAGGTGGTGCCGTCTCCCAGTGTCATCAATATCCCGCAAACAAAATGACCGCCACTCCGGGCGGTCAGATGTATACGGAAAATTCGGCTATCTTTTGATCCTGATAGGCTCGTATGCCAGGCGCTTACCTGCGAACATTGCTTTGACGATGTGAAAAATATTACTCATACCCTTTATGTTACACCCATCCAGAGTGGCTGTCAAAGGCTATTTATGTTTAAATAATTTAACGTCTCTACAACACCGTTAACGCTTAGTGAACTGGCGCTGCTTGCGCGCACCCTTGAGGCCGAACTTCTTGCGTTCCTTCTCGCGGGAATCACGTCCTAACAGATCAGCACGTTTAAGCGTACTCTTAAGATCGGCATTCATGACAGCCAATGCCTTGGCGATGCCGAGGCGGATAGCTTCGATCTGACCGTCATGGCCGCCGCCGCTGACATGGGCGGTAATGGTGTACTTATTCTCCTGGTCGAGAGCAGCGAACGGCTGGTTGAGCTTGGTCATCAGATACTGGCTACCGGCGAAGTACTCTTCGGCGGGCTTGTCATTGACGATGATGGCAGCTTTGCCGTTTGAGAGCCGGACACGTGCCGTAGCGCTCTTGCGTCGGCCGAGTGCGTAAAAATAGTTGCCTTTAGTTTCAGCCATGCTTATTTGTCCTCATCTTTCTTGGCAGGGGTGCGGCCATCAGGCTTCGCAACCGAGATAGCTTTCGGCTTTTGAGCCTCATGATTATGTTCTCCACCTTCGTAGATCTTGAGGCGGGCCAGCCGCTCATCGCGAAGCTTGTTGACAGGCAGCATGCCGCGGACAGCGTGGAAGATAGCATGTGTAGCATCTTTTTCCATCTGTTCTGTAAACGTACGCTGCTTGATACCTCCAGGGAATCCGCTGTGGCGGTAGTAGATCTTGTCGGTCGTCTTCTTGCCAGTGACGATGGTGTCCTTGGCGTTGATCACGATGACGTAATCACCGCAGTCGATGTGCGATGTGAACATCGGCTTTTCCTTGCCGGTCAGCAGTGTCGCGATACGTGTCGCGACACGGCCGAGCGGAGCTTCAGCTGCGTCTATCACGTACCAGCCACGGGTGACGTCACTTGGCTTGGCGCTATAGGTCTTAGTTGTCTTCATTATGCATTCTCCTTGCTGGCCGCGGCTGGCTCAGGAGCTGCAGACTTGGCTACTGGAGCTTCGCCGAGGTCGTCGACGAAGCTTACACGTGCCAGCTGGGCATTGTCACCGCGGCGGGTACGGGTCTTTTCAATCCGGACATGTCCGCTGGTGCGTCCTGCCAGCTTGGGTGCGATCTCATCGACCAGCTTGTGGGCGCTGGCTATGGTCTGCAGCTTAGCGATCACCTGGCGGCGGTTATGCAGATCACCTTTCTTAGCTTTGGTAATCAATTTTTCGATATAAGGAACAATCTCTTTGGCTTTTGGTAGTGTCGTTTCTATCGATTCGTACTTTACGAGGCTATCGGCCAAGCCCTTGATGAGGGCGCGGCGCTGGTCGCGCTCGCGGTGGAATTTTCGACCTTTATATCCGTGGCGATGCATCTTACAGCTCCAATTCCGCTAACTTCTCTTTGACTTCATCAAGAGCTTTGCTGCCGAAACCTTTGAGGTCGCGCAGCTCAGCATCATTCAGAGAAAAGAGATCTTTGATAGTATGGATGTCATTGTTGATCAGAGCATTGGTGGTGCGTGCAGAAAGATTCAGATCTTCGATCGAAGTATTCAAGGCACCTGGCTCGTCACCGCTGGTCTCATCGGTTGTCTGAGTGCTGGCGGACTGGGGGTGGCTTGTCTCTGCGACAGCGACACGGGTAGTACCGGCAAGCGCCGTGTACTGGTTTACCAGGATGGCAGCCGCTTCTTCGAATGCATCGCGGGCCGTGATAGAACCATCAGTATCGATAGTCAGCAGCAGCTTGTCAAGGTCGGTGACCTGACCGACACGGGTATTCTCGACCTTATAGCGGACGCGTAGCACCGGAGTGAAGACCGCATCAAGGGCGATCATGTCGCTGGCCTTGCGTACCGTACCCTCTTCGATGGTGCGGTAACCGCGGCCAACTTCGACCGCCAGGTCCATAGTGAATGACGCCTTGTCGTCATCGATGGTCGCGATGACATGATCCGGATTGACGACTTCGACATCAGCATTTGTTTCTATATCCTTGGCTGTGACTGGGCCACTACCCTTCTTGACGATACGCAGGTTCTGGACATCGTCGCCATAAACACGGAAGCGCACGCCTTTCAGGTTGAGCATGATGTCGACGACGTCTTCTTTGACGCCTGGGACGGTAGTGAACTCGTGGGTGACGCCTTCGATCTTGAAGCTGGTAACTGCAGCACCGGAAATGCTTGAAAGCAGAACACGGCGGAGCGAGTTGCCGAGCGTCATACCATAGCCGCTGTGCAACGGTTCGACGGTGAACGTCGAACTTGCGGCGGTGTGGTCATCGACAGCGACGAGCCCTGGGGTGTGAATGTGATTGGCCATTATTCTTGCATCCTCTCTTGAATGTCTCTTTTATTACGTTTAGCGTGAGTAGTATTCTACGATCAACTGTTCATTGATATCCGGTTCAGCATCATCACGGACTGGTGAGCCAGTGACTTTGATCTCAAATTTCTTCCGGTCGGCTTTGATCCATTCAGGAGTCGATGGCGGAGTCGGGCTAACATCATCCAAACGCTTGAAATATTCAGTCTGAAGACCATGGGGCCGTACGGTCAGGACATCACCTGCCTTCATGCGGATCGACGGGATGTCGACACGTGTACCGTTCAGAAGAAAGTGGCCATGGGTGACCAGCTGCCGGGCGGCACGGCGCGAAGAAGCGAAGCCGGCCCGGTAGACGACATTGTCTGCCCGGCGCTCCAGGAGCTGCAGGAGGATCGCACCTGACTGTCCCTGGGACTTGCTGGCTTCCTTCATGAGGTTACTGAACTGTTTCTCAAGCAGTCCATAAAGGCGCTTGACCTTCTGCTTCTCACGGAGCTGCAAGGAATACTGGCTGCCTTTGCCGCCCCTGTAGCGTCCATTAGTGACCTGACCCGGAGGGGTAGGTCGCTTGACGAGTGCTTTGTGAGCCTTCGGGTGAAGGGCGTAGCCCTCCCGGCGGCTCATCTTGACGATTGATTGTGTATCGCGTGCCATGTTAGATTCTCCTCGCCTTCTTCGGACGGACGCCGCCGTGTGGAACGCCTGTTACGTCGCGGATCGCTTCGACCTGGATGTCCATGCCGGCGAGGACGCGGACTGCCGCGTCACGGCCCAGGCCGACGCCTTTGATGAATACTTCTGCACGGGAAAAGCCGTACTGCTGCTTGGCAGCCTGTGCTGCACGCTCTGCAGCAACCTGGGCAGCGTACGCCGTACCCTTCTTTGAGCCACGGAATCCGCAGGCACCGGCGCTGGATGCGGTCAGGACTCCGCCACGGGGGTCGCTGAATGTGACGATCGTATTATTGAATGTTGCCAGTACGTGTACCTGGCCCTGCGGAACGCTCCGCTTTGCCTTTTTCTTAACGGTAGTACGTGCTCCTGTTTTAGCCGGAGCTTTAGCTGTAGTTGCTTTAGGTTCTGCCATATAGTTATCCTAGGTCTTTGATGCGACTTTCTTAGCCGTACCGCCGACAGTTAGTTTACGTCCACGTCGTGTGCGGGCATTGGTCTTAGTGCGCTGTCCGCGGCTCGGCAGATTTGCCTTGTGCCGCAGGCCACGATACGAATTGATATCCTTCAGGCGCTTGATGTTGCCACTGACGATGCGCTGCAATTCACCCTCAACGGTGTAATCGTTGTTGATGATCTCCTGGATACGGCCAATCTCGGCATCTGTCAGATCCTTGACACGGACAGTCGGCTCGACCTTGGCACCGGTCAGGATATCGTGGCTCGACTTGACGCCGATACCATGGACATACGTCAATGCGACCCAGGTCTGTTTCTCATTAGGAATAGTAACTCCGGAAATTCGAGCCATAGTTAACCCTGCCTCTGCTTATGCTTAGGTTTTAACTTATTGATAACATACAACCTGCCCTTGCGGCGGACGATCTTGTCATCAGGACTGATCTTCTTGACACTTGCACGTACTTTCATACGGATCATTGCCTTTCTAAATGTGGTAATGACACACTGCTTATAGTTTATAAAATTGCTGGACCTGAGCCCTTGCAGGACCTTTTTCAGGACGGTGCAGATTGGGATGATATGTGAAGCCCGCAAGCGAACCGTATTGTAAGTGTGGCCTGGAGCCTATCGCCCAAAATGTGCTGTCATGGAAAGGTACTACGATTTGCGATAGGTGATTCTTCCCTTAGTAAGATCATAAGGAGTCAACTCAACCGTCACGCTGTCGCCCGGTACGATCCGGATAAAATGTTTCCGCATCTTCCCAGCGACATGAGCTATGATTCGATGGCCATTCTCGAGCTCTACAATAAACTGAGTCCCTGGAAGAGGCTCAATTATCGTACCTGTTAGCTCGATTACTTCTTTATTAATGGCCATAAATATAACAAGTTCTAACTATAGCAGATGACACCCTGTTCTGTAAAGCAATAATTACATCAGCAGACATCATTTTGTATCCGGCTTACGCTTTAATTTACCCAAAAGCCGGCTACGACGGCTGCCCGCTCCGGCCTCACCTTCAGGTGCGTCCGTAAAGAAGTCTGAGCTACTATATTGGTCATAGGTCACCATCATTGCACGTGATTCAAGCGAGCGTAGCGTCTGCAATGCCACGGATACGAGGATCAGTACGCTCGTACCGCCGATGGCTATGTTCGTGGCCGTCACGAACATCTGCGCGATGATGGGGAGCAATGCGAGCAACCCCAAGCTCAGGGCCCCGAAGAACGTAAGCCTGTTGACGATCTTAGCCAGATGCCGTTCGGTCTGCTGGCCGCTGCGCACGCCCTCGATGAATCCGCCCTGTTTCTGCAAGTTTTCTGCAATCTCCTTCGAGTTGAACGTAATGCTCGTGTAAAAATACGTGAATACGAATACGAGGAAGAAGTAAGCCAGCGGATAGATGTATGAGTACCAGCCACCGGCTGCGAACGCCTGGGCGCTCGTCGGCGGCGAGAACCATTGCGTCAGAAGTACCGATAGGCTCTGCAGCCGCTCACTGGCAGAGCTGGCAAACAGCTGGCCGGCGAATGTCGGAACGCTCAGGAATGCGACAGCGAAGATAATCGGGACGACACCTGCAGTAATGAGCTTGACCGGCAATATGGTCGTAACGCCGCCGTAGGCACGGTTACCCTGGACACGTTTGGCATAGTTGACGGTAATCCTCCTGGCAGCCTCATTAAGTTTGACAACTAGGAACGTCACGATGATGACGGACACAAGTATAGCCAGTCCGATAGCCAACGCTTTGCCGTTAACCGGGACGGTCAGACCGAACAGATTGAAGCTCTGTCCGGGTGCGAATATCGAGCCGCCGAGCTGGGCGATGGTCGCCGGCAGGCTGCTGACGATACCGACGGTAATAAGAAGTGAGATACCATTACCGATGCTTTGCTCTGTAACTAGCTCACCGAGCCACATCAGGAGCATCGAACCGCCTGTCAGCGCTGCGACCATCAGGATCCATTGTCCTAATGAGGCATTGGCAGTGATATCACCGACGCCGCCGATACTCTGGGCAGTCTGGCGGATAAGATAGACGGCACCGATGGATTGGATAATCGCCAGGGGGAATGTCAGGATACGGGTGTACTGGTTGATTCGTTTCTGGCCGTATTCACCCTCTTTGTGCATCGCTTCTAACTTCGGTATGGCCTTAGTAAGCAGCTGCATGATGATGGAGGCGTTGATATACGGGCCAAGGCCAGCGATCATGATCGAAAAGTTAGCCAGGGCTCCGCCGGACAGCACGTTCAGGAAGCTCAGGAACTGGGGGGAATTACCGCCCTCGAAAATGTTGTTGAGCACCTGCTGCAGCGTCTGCGGATCACTTATCGGTACCGGCACATGGGCCAGGATACGGAATATCAGCAAAATGCCTAGTACCGCAAAAATACGTTTTCGCATATCCGCTGACTTCAGCGAGCGACCAATTACCTTCCAGTTCAATGTAACACCCTCATTTCAGCCCATTATATCATCTATTGTAGAGCAACCAGGCAATGGTAGGCTCAAAATGCAGTAAAAAGTACTTTAGGACTTTGCTGCTTCAGCTTTTGCAGCTTTTTTCGTCTTGCGGAGTGATCCAGAAGTCTTGTGCTCTACTTCCTCGCGGGTAGCGCGGCCGATCTGCGGCATGACGACGACTGAGCCGCCGGCTTTCTGGACTGCCTCTGTAGCAGCAGCGCTGGCGCCTTGCACGCGAACGGTGACAGCCTTAGTAACGTCACCCTTCGTCAGGAGCTTTACACGGACGAATGGACCGCTGATCAAGCCGGCGGCTGCAAGCGCATAACCATCGATTTCTTTGGTAGGGATTGCAGCCAATTGGCCCGTGTAGACATATTCCATCTTGACGCGATGGCTGCGGAAGCCTGGGAGTTTTGGCAGGGCCTGCATGATCGGGTTCTGTCCGCCGGCGAAGCCTGGCTTAGCCTTAGAACCGGTGCGCGAACCATAGCCCTTAGTACCGCGGCCGGCAGTCTTACCCTGGCCGGCAGCAATACCGCGGCCGACACGCTTCGGCGACTGCTTCTTCTGTGTTGTAAGTTCATTGAATTTCATTATTTAGCCTCACTCTTCTTGATTTCAGCCTTGGAAGTTTCAGTTTTGGGGGTTTCAGCCGCCTCGCTCTTTGCCTTAGCTGCTGACTTGCGGTTCTGGGCAGTTGTAACCCACTGGTTGGCGGGGACGATCTGCTGCAGAGCTGCGATAGTCGCATACGCAGTGTTCGCTTTGTTGGTTGAACCGAGGGATTTGCTGAGCGCGTTGCTAATGCCGGCGACCTCAAGAATCGTACGGACGACACCGCCGGCGATCAGGCCGGTACCGGCACTGGCCGGCTTCAGTAGTATGCGTGCACCGGCGACCTTCGCTTCAGTCTCATGCGGGAGCGTACCCTTGTAGAGAGGTACTTTGATCATATGTTTCTTCGCAGAATCTGTCGCTTTAGTGACAGCTGCTGTGACATCAGCACCTTTGGCGATGCCGATACCGACCTTGTCCTTGCGGTCACCGACGACGACAAGCGCGCGGAAACGGAAGCGGCGTCCGCCCTTGACGACGCGGGCGACGCGGTCGACATGCAGTGTCCGCTCATCGAACTGTTTCTCTTCTGGGGCCATCTCAGGACGACGCTGACGGCGGTCATTACCACCGCGTCCGCCTGGGCCGCCTCCACGGTTAGGTCCACCCTGCTGGCCGCCAGCTGGAGCGCCAGTTGCGGCGGGAGCAGTCGTAGTTGTAGCATCTGCCATATTAGAACTCCAATCCTGCGTTACGAGCGGCGTCGGCCAAAGCCTTGACGCGTCCATGATATAAACGGCCGCCGCGGTCAAAGACGACTGCGTTCACCTTGGCGGACTTTGCTTTCTTTGCAACTTCGGTACCGACCCAGTTCGCCTTGTCAGTCAGGCTGCCGGTAGCAGCTTTCTGCCCGATGCTTGATGCATAGGCGATCGTCTTGTGGGTCGTATCATCGATTATCTGGGCGGTGACATGGTGCAGGCTGATATGTACAGCCAGGCGCGGCCGGGCGGTAGTACCGCTGACAACACTGCGGATGCGGCGCTTGCGGATCATCCGAGTCTGTAATTTACGTGTGAGGTTAGTCATGACGAGACCTACTTATCCTTTCCAGATTTACCAGACTTGCGGATAATGCGCTCGCCTTCATATTTGATGCCTTTGCCCTTGTATGGCTCAGGCTTTTTGAGGGCCCGGATCTCAGCGGCCGTCTGTCCGACTTGCTGTTTGCTGATGCCGCTGACTGTGATGGTATTTTGCTCGACGACAGCCGTCACGCCCTGAGGCAATGCGAAGTTGACGTCATGCGAGAAGCCGAGGTTCAGCTTTAGCCCGGCGCCTGCCATAGCGACGCGGTAACCGACACCATTGATTTCCAGCTTCTTGCTGAAGCCGGTGGTGACACCTTGAACCATATTATTGATAAGCGCGCGCATCAGGCCATGCTTGGCACGGTTCTTGGGCATGTCATCACGGCGGGCTACTGTCAGCACGCCATCTTCTTGTGTGATATCGATACCTTCCAGCGTAAACTGCTTGAGCGTTCCCTTGGGACCGGTCACCGTGATGGTGCCCCCGTCCTCATTTGGGTCGACAGTGATTGTCACGCCGTTCGGTATCTCGATCGGTAGTTTTCCAACTCGACTCATATTATTTCCTTTATTATTCCCTGGTGAGGGCTTAGTAGACTTTACAGATTAATTCGCCGCCGACACCTTGTGCCTGAGCCTGCTTGCCGGTCATCATACCTTTGGAGGTACTGACGATGACGACGCCGCGGCCGCGCTTGACGACTGGGATTTCCTTGGCGCCGACGTAGTAACGTCGGCCAGGCTTGCTGAGGCGCTGGATCTCGGTGATGCGGGCGTTCTCAGACTCGCCATTGATGGTGATGCTGAGTGTCTTGCCAATTGTAGCATCACTGACGCGGATAGCCGACAGGAAGCCGTTATCCTTGAGCAGCTTGGCGACAGCTTCTTTTGCCTTGCTGTGCGGCATAACTACCTCGCCCTTACGGACGGCGATAGCGTTGCGGATGCGGGTGAGCATGTCAGCGATAGGATCAGTTGTAGTTATCATATGTGCATACTCCTTTCTACCAGCTGGCCTTAGTTACGCCAGGGATCTCGCCCTTGCTTGCGTGTTCGCGGAAACTGATGCGGTTCAGGCCGAACATACGCATATAAGCACGCGGCCGGCCGGTTTCGCTACAGCGGTTCTTCCAGCGTGTCGGGCTTGAATTGCGGGGCAGTTTTGCCAGGCCTTCCTGGTCACCCAGGGCTTTGAGCTCGGCGCGCTTCGCAGCGTACTGCTTTATCATTTTCTGTCGCTTGAGGTCGCGGACGACGATTGATCGTTTAGCCATTATTTGTTCTCCTTCTCGAACGGCATGCCGAATTTGTCGAGCAGTGCCTTAGCATGGGCTTGTTCCTGACACTTGATGACCATGACAGCCTGCAAGCCGTGGGCGGTGGTCGTCTCTTCGAACGTCAGTTCCGGGAAGACAGACTGATCGGTCATGCCTAGGCTGTAATTGCCCTGCTTGTCGAAGGCCTTCGCACTGACACCATGGAAGTCGCGCAGGCGCGGCAGGACGACGGTCAACAGGCGGTCGAGGAATTCGTACATACGGTCACCGCGGAGGGTGACCTTCAGGCCGACCTTATTGCCTTCACGGAGTTTGAATGTCGCGATAGACATACGGGCGACGGTTTCGACAGGTTCCTGGCCGGTAATCTTACGCAGTGTGTTGGCAGCGATTTCCATCAGTTTCTTGTCGTCCTTAGCACGGCCGAGACCGATATTGACGATGATCTTGTCGAGACGTGGGATCTGGTGAGGATTCGATAATTCGAGTTCCTTCATCAGTGCTGGTGCGATCGTAGCGACGTACTCTTCGCGGAGACGTGGCCGGAGGGAGATTACGGTAGCCGGCTTCTTAGCCGCTGATTTTGGTGCGTCTTTGGTAGTTGTAGCCATTACTTGATCTCCTTTCCGGTGCTCTTGAACACCCGTGTCTTAGTGCCGTCTTCGGCAACATTGTAGCCGATACGACTGGCCTTCTTGGTCGTAGGTTCGACGAGGCCGACCTTGGCTACCCAGATAGGCTTGGTAATCTCGACGATGCCACCCTGTGGACGGGTCTTAGTCGGCTTCATCGCTTTCTTGACGATATTGATGCCTTCGACGGTCACCTTGTTCTCAGTCGGATGGGTCGCGGTGACCTTGCCGGTCCGGCCCTTGTATTTGCCGGCGCGGACGATGACGGTATCACCCTTCTTGAGGCGGATCTTGAAGATCTGCTTAGCTGTGTCCTTCGAATTTTTTGTGGGCGTAGCCATTATAGTACCTCCGGTGCAAGGCTGATGATCTTGGCGTACCCCATATCGCGCAGTTCGCGTGGTACCGGGCCGAAGATACGGGTAGCCTTCGGTAATTTATCTTCACCGATGATGACGGCGGCATTATCATCAAATTTGATGGTCGAGCCGTCCTTGCGGTTGATCTGATAGACGGTGCGGACGATGACTGCCTTGACGACTGATTTTTTCTTGACGGTGCCGTTCGGTGCAGCCTGCTTGACGGTAGCGACGATGACGTCACCGACGCGGGCGTAGCGCTTGCGACTGCCGCCGAGGACGCGTATGCAGAGGATCTCCTTCGCACCAGAGTTGTCGCAGACACCGAGGCGGGTTTCCTGTTGGATCATGACTCTTCCTCCTCGTCTGCTGCTGATTCGTCCTTCGAAGCTTTGACAGGCTCCTCAGCCTTGGTCAATGACAGCGAATCTTCGCGGAGCAGCGGCTTTTCGATGATGCGCTCCAGCGTATGGCGCTTGCGGGCGCTCAGCGGGCGCGTTTCGACGATAGCTACCTTGTCGCCGACTTCAGCTTCGTTCTTCTCATCATGTGCCATGAACTTACTGCTGACACTATATTGTTTGCGGTAGATCGGGTGCGTCTTGCGGGTCTGCACAGTGACGACGATCGTCTTGTCAGTTTTGTTAGACGACACAATACCGATGATTGTCTTTGCCATTACTTGCTCTCCTTAATGAGCTCTTCGCTCAGCACCGTCAGCATCCGTGCCAGATCCTTACGTTTGCCACGGATGACGCGCACGTTCTGAATCTCGCCCATATGCAGGCCACGCTTGAGGCTGGCGATCTCCTCGCGGAGCTTGCTGGTCTCAACCGTCAGGTCTTGTGTTGATAATTTGCGGATATCTACTATTTTCATGATTATTGCCTACGCCTCCTCTTTCACGAGGAATTTGGTCTTGACTGGTAACTTATGTGCTGCCAGCCGCATTGCCTCGCGTGCGGTCTCGACCGGCACTCCCTGCATTTCAAAGAGAATAGTGCCCGGCTTGACCTTTGCTACATAGAATTCAGGGCTGCCCTTACCACTACCCATCTTGACGTCCTGCGGCTTACGAGTCACAGGAGTGTGCGGGAAGATGCGGATCCAGATCTTGCCGCCGCGCTTGACGTAACGTGTCATCGCCTGGCGGGAAGCCTCGATCTGACGTGAGGTGATGCGCTCGTGGCCTTGGGCCTGCAGTGCGAATTCGCCGTAGGCGATGTACTGACCGGCTGTGGCGACGCCGCGGATCTTACCCTTGCGGACTTTGCGGAACTTCATTCTGTTCGGTAACAACATGCTAGGCTACCTCACCTTTGTAAATCCAGACCTTGACACCGATGATACCGGCATTCGTCTTAGCGGTCACACCGGCATAGTCTATGTCAGCACGGATGGTATGCAACGGGACAGAGCCAGCAACTTCTTTTTCGGTTCGTGACATCTCAGCGCCGTTCAATCGGCCGGCAACCTGGATACGGATACCGAGTGCACCGGCACGCATCGTAGCTGCAGCCGAAGACTTGATCGCGCGGCGGAAACTCATACGGCGTTCCAGCTGGTGGGCGATGTTCTCAGCGACCAGCTTGGCGTACAGTTCTGATTTTTTGATCTCATCAATGTTGACGCGTACGGGAACTTTGTAGACCTTTTCGATGGCAGCTTTCAGCTCCTGCGCGCCCTGGCCACCGCGGCCGATCACGACACCCGGTTTGGCAGTAGTGATCGTGACTGTGACGAGGTTCGGTGAGCGCTCGATGTCGACCTTGTTGATAGATGCGCGGGAACCGAGGTTCTTGGCGATCATGCGGCGTATCGACAGGTCATCCTTGAGGTAGCCTGCGTAATCGCGCCGGGTAGCGAACCATTTGCTGCGCCAGTCCTTGTTGAGCTGGAGGCGCATGCTGATGGGGTTAACTTTCTGGCCCATTATTTGTCCTCCTTCTTTGACTTTGTTGCCGGCTTGGCTGCGGTCGTAGCTTTGCTTGGCTTCGCATCGGAAGCTGCGGCGGAAGTTACTCTCGCTGAGCTGGCAGCCGGTTTCTTGACTTCACGGATATCACCGTCAACGACGACACGGATATGGCTGGTGCGGCGCTGGAACGGTAATGCACGGCCGTGGGCAGCCGGTCGGTAGCGCTTGATGCGAGGGCCGTGGTTGACTGTGATCTCGGTAATACGGAGCGTCTTTGGCTTCAGGCCGTGGTTGTGGTCAGCATTAGCGCGTGCCGATTCGATCGCCTTGATGACGGGCAATGCAGAACGGCGTGGCGTGTTGGCCAGGATGACGAGTGCATCTTCGACGGTGCGGCCGCGGACGAGGTCAGCGACTACGCCGACTTTGCGCGGGCTCATCCGGACGCCTTTGGCGACAGCCAGGACACCTTTGGTTGCAGTTGTGTCTACACTCATGATTACCTCTTCGCCAGCTTACCGCCATGGTTGCGGAACTTACGTGTCGGGCTAAATTCGCCGAGCTTATGGCCGACCATGTTCTCGGTGATGAAGACAGGGACATGCACCTTGCCGTTATGTACGGCGATCGTGCGGCCCAGGAAATCCGGGGTTATCGTGCTGGCACGGGCCCAGGTCTTGATGATGGTGCGGTCGTCTGAGCCAAGAGCCAAAACCTTTTTCATCAGTTTTGGATCGAGGAACGGACCTTTTTTCAGTGATCTACTCATGATTATTTCCTCTTAGCCAGTGACCGGCTTCTTACGATCATATTAGTTGTTGACTTACGGCGGCGGGTCTTGAAGCCAAGTGTCTTCTGGCCCCAAGGCGTACGAGGCGCCTTTGCCATACGATGACGGCCACCATCACCACCACCGTGCGGGTGATCGACGGCGTTCATGACGACACCGCGGACACTCGGGCGCCAGCCCTTGTTGCGGTTGCGACCGGCCTTACCGATCTTGACGTTCTGGTGCTGCTCGTTACCGAGTGAACCGATGCTGGCCATACATTCGACCAGGATTTTGCGGACTTCGCCCGATGGCAGGCGGACCTGGGCGTATTCACCCTCTTTAGCCATAAGCTGGGCGCTGTTGCCGGCACTGCGTACCAGCTGGGCACCGCGGCCGGGCTGAAGCTCGATAGCGTGGATGGTGCTACCGACAGGAATATTCTTAAGTGCCAGGCGATTGCCGGTCTCAATCGGAGAGCCCTCGCCGCTGGAGATGGTCTGTCCGACCGTCATACCGTTAGCTGCCAGGATGTAGTGGTACTGGCCGGAATTGTCTTTGATGCGGGCGATGCGGGCCGAGCGGTTCGGGTCATACTCGATGTGCTCGACGGTCGCTGTCTTCCCGGCTTCGAAACGGAAGTTGACCAGGCGGTAGAACTGCTTGGCGCCGCCACCGCGGTGTCGGGTGGTAATCCGGCCTTGGTTGTTGCGCCCGTTAGTGCGGGTCTTGATGACGATCAGGCTGCGCAGCGGCTTCTTGGTCGTTATGTCGCGCGAGCTGATGCTCGTCATACCGCGGCGGCCGGGAGTCGTCGGTTTGTATGCGATGATAGCCATTATTTGTCTCCCTCTTTAGCTTCCTTTTTCGCCTGCTTCGCAGCGCTCTTCTCTTGTTTTGCTGCAGCCTTTTCAGCTACCTTGGCGAGTTTCTCATTGGTTGCAGCTTCCTTGGCGGAGGCTTCTTCGATAGCGGTGAAGATCGGCATAGAATCGCCGGCTTTCAGCGTGACGTAGGCTTTCTTGACGTCGCTGGTGCGTCCCATCGTCGGGCGTCCGCCTTTGCGCACGGTGCGCTTCGATTTACCTTTGGCGTTGATAGTATTAACTTCAGTCACGGTCACTTTGTATTGAGCTTCGACGGCGCGGGCGATGCTGTGCTTGTTGGCTGCACGCTCGACATCGAAGACGTAGGTGTTACGGACCTGGCTCAGGCCGTAGGCCTTTTCGCTGACACGCGGAATGAGTAGTAACGATAAACTCATAGTTATGCCTCCTCTTTCGTCTCAGGAGACTTGGCGGATTCTGTACCCAGCCATTCGCTGATGATATCGAGGGCCGGCTTAGTGACGACTATCGTGTCGGCATTCAGTGTATCGAACGTGTTCAGGTACTTGGCCGAGATGAGTTTGACGTCGCTGAGGTTATTAGATGCCCGGACGATGTCATCGGTAAGCTTGTCGACGACGACAAGCGTGCGGCGTGCGGCACCGACTTTAGTGAGCAGACCTGCGAATGCGGCAGTCTTGCCGGCTTCAGCGGAGACGTTGTCGATGACGATGACATTGCCGGCTTCGTGGGCCAAGCTGAGTGCCTGACGGATCGCCAGCCGCTTAGCTTTGACATTCATGCTCTTCATATAGTTCTCTTGGCCGGTAGGACCGAAAGCGATACCACCGCCACGCCAGATCGGGTTGCGCGATGAACCGAAACGGGCACGTCCGGTACCCTTCTGCTTCCATGGCTTCTTACCACCACCACTGACAAGACCGCGGGTCTTGGTGACAGCGTTGCGGGTACGGCCATTTGACAGATATGCAGTGTATGCAGTCTTCAGCAGGTCATGGTTGTCAGGAACGACACCGAAGACAGCTGCATCGAGCTTCGCGGCTGTCGTTGCCTTCGTACCGTCTGCTTTATATGTAGGAGTATTTGCAGCCATAATAATTACTTAACTCCTTTCAGGATAACGATACCTTTACGCGGACCAGGAACGGCACCGGTAACTCCGATGAGATTATTCTCAGCGTCGACGAAAGCGATCTTGAGACCGCGGATGGTAACCTGTTCATGACCAAGATGTCCAGCCATCTTCTTACCTTTGAAGATGTGCTGCGGGTACATAGAACCGATCGATCCCGGCTTGCGGGTGTTTCCCTTGCCACCGTGCGTCTTGCGCTGGCGGTGGAAGTTATGGCGGCGGATCGTACCGGCAAACCCCTTACCCTTGCTGGTGCCGGTGACGTGGACTTCGTCCCCAGCAACAAAAGAGTCGGCGGATATGAGCGCGCCGACCTTGAGTTCTTCCGAGAGTTCATCCACGCGGAATTCGCGGACGATCTTTGGCGTGACACCATCGCCGGCAGCCTTGTAATGCCCGGCGAGCGCCTTACCGACGTTCTTGCCTTCTTCAGTGCCGACCTGAATGGCAGTGTAACCGTCCGTATCGACGGTCTTCACTTGCGTAATGACGCAAGGACTAGCGGAAAGCAAGGTCACAGCAGTCACAACACCATCGTCAGCGATAGTGCTGGTCATACCGACCTTCCTAGTAATCATAGCTTTCATAGTTTCCTCTTAATTACCCCTGCTATCACGTATCGAGACCGTGGCCTGAACATAAAAATTCTTGGCGACTCGTGGTTTCACCCCTGTTATTTTCTAACATCAGGTGACCGAACCGAGTCTGCCAAGTACAGGTTTTTTATAATGTACCATCAAACAATAACACAGTATCGTCACCCCTGTCAATGCGTTGCAGATAATACGACGTCACCTGTCGTATGGAAAAGAGCCCCTCGCGAGGCTCTTCTCACTATTTGATCCAGATCAGCGCATTACAATGATGAACGGCCGCGCTTCGAGCGCTCAGCGGCAGCGATCTCATCAGCCAATGAAGTCTCCGGTGCGGTCTTTGTAGCCGCATCCTTGGTCTTATCAGATGCTTTGTCGGCCATGTCCTTAGTCCTGTCAGCCATGTCACGAGTCCTATCGGCGGTCTTGTCAGCTGCCATGTGGATTTTGGATTTAGCCGTATCAACACCCTGGGTTACCTTGTCACGCGTGCTGTGAGCGACATCCTGGGTCTTGTTCTTCATCCCATTGTACTTGCCCTTCAGGTCTTGACGCATCTCAGTACCACGCTTGGGAGCAAGCAACAGCCCGGCTGCGGCGCCGACTGCGGCTGCCACCAGGGCTACGCCCATCACATTCGTATCTTTTTTGGTCGTAGGTCGGTTATCGTCCATATCTGCCTCCTTGTATTACTAATACCTACAAGTGTAGCCCCAGCGTGAATAAAAGTATATGAAAATACTTACAGTCTTTAAGCAATACCTCAGGAAAGGTGTTACATCTTGATTTCGACGTCACAACCGGCGGGCAGACTGAGGTTCATCAGGCTGTCGATGGTCTTTGGAGTCGGTTCGAATACATCGATCAGGCGCTTATGGACACGCATCTCGAACTGTTCACGTCCCTTCTTGTAGACATGCGGGCTCTTGACGACGGTGAAGGTGCTGCGGCGGGTCGGTAGCGGGATAGGGCCAGCCAGGGTCGCACCAGTACGCAGTGCAGTATCAACGATCTGCTTTGCAGCCTGGTCGATGACCTTATGGTCGTATGCCTTGAGGCGGATACGGATCTTCTGCTTCACGTCAGCAGCAGGTTTCTTAGTTGACGGTGCGTCTGCCATTATATATCTCCTATGGTACTTATGCCGTAATCTCTTCGCGGAGTGATGAGTGACCGGACGAGTTCTCGGCATGATTTGTAATGCTGGTAATTATACATTTATTGATGGGTTATTGCAATCCAAGGCTTCTACTCCCATGGGGTCGTACGAAACTGTGAACGGAGGCCTTGCCATGTCATGGCTTCATCATCCAGCCCAAGCTCAACAGCGGCTGCCACCTGTTTTTCGCCGACATGTATCGCGGCCATGGCATCAGTCCAGCAACTTCCCTCTAATGCCTGGACTTCTCCTAGCTCTTTTATACTTTTATCGTAAAGGGCGTGGACTTCGTCAGGCGACATTTCATCAATCCGTAAATGATCTCCATACGCTATTCTCATTTCGGCCCTCCTTTGCAAGATAAACTGAGTAATACCTACTATAAATGAATAGAGCGCCGTTTCCAGCGCTCTATTCATGTTCGTTTCAGATCTTACTTGTTGATCTTGGTAACGACGCCGGCACCGACGGTGCGGCCGCCTTCGCGGATAGCGAAGCGGAGACCCTGGTCCATAGCGATCGGAGCCAGCAGCTTAACCTTGAAGGTGATAGTATCACCAGGCATGACCATTTCCTTGTCAGCAGGGAGTTCGACTTCACCGGTTACGTCCGTGGTGCGGAAGTAGAACTGCGGCTTGTAGCCCTTGAAGAAAGGGGTGTGGCGGCCGCCCTCTTCCTTGGTCAGGATGTAGACTTCAGCATCGAATTCAGTGTGCGGGGTGATAGTACCGGGCTTTGCCAGGACTTGACCGCGCTCGATGTCATCGCGCTCAATACCACGGAGCAGGACACCAGCGTTGTCGCCAGCTTGACCCTGATCGAGTGATTTCTTGAAGGCTTCAATACCGGTAACGACCGATTTCTTGGTGTCGCGGATACCGACGATTTCAACGTCTTCACCGATCTTAACGATACCGGATTCGACACGGCCGGTTGCGACCGTACCACGTCCCTTGATAGAGAAGACGTCTTCGATAGGCATCAGGAACGGCTTGTCGAGTTCGCGCTTCGGCTCTGGGACATATGCATCCATGGCAGCGACGAGCTCCATGATTGCGTCTTCGTTCTTGCTGTCGCCTTCGATAGCCTTGGTGGCAGAACCCTTGATGACAGGGCAGTCACGATCGAACTCGTACTTGGCGAGCAGGTCGCGGATTTCCTCTTCGACCAGTTCAACGAGGTCTTCGTCGGCCAGGTCCATCTTGTTCATGAAGACGAGGATGGATGGGACACCGACCTGCTTTGCAAGCAGGACGTGTTCGCGGGTCTGAGGCATCGGGCCGTCAGCAGCCGAGACGACAAGGATGGCGCCGTCGATCTGGGCAGCACCGGTGATCATGTTCTTGACGTAGTCGGCGTGACCTGGCATGTCGACGTGTGCGTAGTGGCGCTTCTCGGACTCATATTCCTGGTGGGATGTAGCGATGGTGATACCGCGGGCGCGCTCTTCGGGAGCGTTGTCGATCTGTGCGTAATCGACGGCCTTGTTGACTGCTGTTGGCATGCGCTTGCTGAGCACCATGGTGATGGCTGCGGTCAGTGAGGTCTTACCGTGGTCGACATGACCCATCGTACCGACGTTAACGTGGGGTTTTGTTCGGTCAAAAGCATCTGCTGCCATATTGTATAAACTCCTTATTTAATTACTGTATTGTTTGCATAAGCCAACCAGTCCATAAGAGACGACTCATACAAGTTACCCCGAGTAGTATAGGGATAATTCTCATTATTGTAAAGAGTAAATCACGCTGTCCCGGCTGCGAATGATCATCTGCACCTTTTTACGGTTGTAAGGGCGCTCTTAAGACTTTTGATCGTTTCGCGTCTGTTCATCAGACCTTCGTTGAAGTGCCCCTGCCGGGCTGCAGCCAGTTCTTCCCTCAATCTCCTATCGAAGTAATCGAGGCCAAAATCCGTGAACGACGCATCGTGACCTCCAAGCATATCGATCGTATCGATTATCTCGCCGAAGGCGTCCGGTATATCTGCTACGTCAAAAGCACCAGATATCACAGCCTTCGAGCCCAGCATCAGGACTGCAGCATTCGCTACTGACCGTCTGTGCTCCGGAGTTGTCCGGTCAGGAACCGGCACTTGAGGATTCCAATGAGTATATATTCCAGCATGCGCATCAAGGTATTCCTGACTGCCGAATTCGTATAACGCCAAAGTGCTGACTGTTTCAACGCCATCCGACACCGTACACGGCGTATAGCCCTCCCCGGGGTCATTTACATCAACCGGAAAAAGCACCGCCCTTTCAGTAAGCACCGCATCATTGACCATGACATCAAATATATGATCTTCGTTCGGTTCGGTTGTTACCTCCTTCAGACTTTCCAGGTACCGCGACAGCGGTCCTATATCGGCAAACGGCGTATTCTCGTGAATGATGACTTCTTCGTGACGGGCCATAATGGTATATATACTATATCATTATGCTGAAGGTTGATCAATCGTCACTAAGCTATCAGAACAGATCACTGACATCGCCCTGATAAGGCAGGATTTTCAAGACAGCCTGAGCTCTTTCTTCGAGGCTTGTCAGCTCGGCATAGAGTTCAGACTCAATCGCACCTGGATTTTCCTTAAGAGAGCGCGATAAGCGCCAACCACGGATGGCGACCAACAAACCCGCACCCAATATAGGGGCTCCAGCGTTGTAGCGCTGCGTATAAAAATCTCTTCGTTCACCATGAAATTGATCGAGTTGGCTGGCTTCATTATCGACTGCCTCCAGGTAATCGCTGGCAGCTTCCGCTGGAGAAACTTCTTTTCCAAATCTCATGAATGCATTATATCCTACATCGAATAGGGTCATCCATATCCATTGCCCGGCAGTCAACGATGTTACTTACTGAGCCTTTATTTCGAATTCTTTGCAATGATCGCTTCAGCGACATGGTTCGGAACGTCGGCGTAGTGGTCAAGTTCCATGCTTGAGCTGGCACGACCCTGGGTAGAACTGCGGAGGTTCGTGGTGTAACCGAACATTTCGCCCAGTGGTACGTAGGAGGTGATTTCCTTGATGCCAGCACTAAGGTCTTCCATCGATTCGATGCGGCCACGCTTGCTGTTGAGGTCACCGATCACGTCACCCATGAACTCTTCCGGAGTTACGACGACGACTTTCATCACCGGCTCAAGCAGGACCGGCCCGGCTTTACGGACACCTTCCTGGGCAGCCATCGACCCAGCTATCTTGAAGGCCATTTCGTTGGAGTCGACTTCGTGGTAGCTTCCATCGTACAGTTCAACCTTGACGTCAACGACCGGATATCCGGCGATGACACCGTTGGCGAAAGCTTCGATGATACCCTGCTCAACCGGCTTTATGTATTCCGTCGGGACGACGCCACCCTTGATAGAGTTGATGAACTCGAAGCCGGCACCTTGCTCGTTCTGTGAGACACGGATCCAGACGTCTCCGTACTGGCCGCGCCCACCGGACTGGCGGATAAACTTACCCTGGACTTCGACACCGGTCTTGCGGACAGATTCGCGGTATGCGACCTGAGGAGCACCGATGTTGGCTTCGACTGAGAATTCACGTTTCATGCGGTCGACGATGATTTCGAGGTGCAGCTCACCCATGCCGGATATGATGGTCTGGCCGGTTTCCTCATCCGTGCGGACACGGAAGGTCGGATCCTCTTCAGCCAGTCGCTGCAGGGCGATGCCCATCTTTTCCTGGTCGGCCTTGGTCTTCGGCTCGATAGCGATCGAGACAGGAGGATCAGGGAACGTGATGTTCTCGAGGACGATCGGATTGTTCGGGTCGCAGAGCGTGTGCCCGGTCGTCGTACCTTTGAGGCCGACGATGGCAGCGATGTCACCGGCTGCGACTTCAGTCACGTCTTCGCGTTTGTCTGCCTGTAGGCGGACGATACGGCCGACGCGTTCCTTTTCACCGGTAGAGCTGTTCAGGACGTATGACCCGGCTGTAACCTTACCGGAATAGACACGGAAGTACGCCAGCTTACCGACGAACGGGTCACTGGTGATCTTGAATGCCAGGGCTGACATCGGCTCTGACTCAGAATGCTTACGCTCAATCTCATCGCCAGTCTTCGGATGAGTTCCCCATGTGTTGCTGCGGTCGCTTGGGGCCGGCAGGAAGTCATTGACCAGGTCAAGTACCTTCTCGACCATGACGCCGCGGCCATCGCCACCGGTAACGATGAAGAACTTACCGGTCAGGATCGCGCTGCGGATAGCGTGCTTGATCTCATCTTCGCTCAGACCGTCTTCGCCGACTTCAAAGAAACGCTCAAGTGCTGTCTCATCTTCTGAGACGGCGTTTTCAATCAATAGGCTACGGTACTTCTTTACCTTGTCGAGCATGTCGGCAGGAATCTCGCTCTCAACCATCTCATGGTCGGTGAATTCCTTGTAGGTATATGCCTTCATGGAAATCAGATCGACGATACCGTTGATGCTCTGTTCAAAGCCGATCGGCAGGTGTACCGGGAAGGCGCGCTTGCTGAGGCGGGCATGGATCGTGTCAAGGGACTTGTAGAAGTCACCGCCCGTCTGGTTGATCTTGTTGATAAAGCAGATGCGCGGCGTACCGTATTTGTCAGCCTGGCGCCAGACAGTCTCGGACTGTGACTCGACACCCATCTTGCCGTCGAATACGACGCAGGCACCGTCGAGGACGCGCAGTGAGCGCTCAACTTCGGCAGTAAAGTCAATGTGCCCTGGCGTGTCGATGATGTTGATCTGGTGCCCCTTCCAGAAACAGGTGACTGAGGCAGCGACGATCGTAATACCACGCTCGCGTTCCTGTGCCATCCAGTCAGTCGTCGTCTCGCCCTCGTGGACGGCGCCGATCTTATGCTTCAGGCCGGTGCGGTACAGGATACCTTCGGTCGTCGTTGTCTTACCTGCGTCAATATGAGCGATGATACCCAGGTTACGGATCTTGCCCATCAGTGTTGCTTTATCTGCCACGTTATACTTCCCCTTCGTCTAATGATATTTGCTTAGTTGCATCGCTTGCGATGTCTACTTCGATAGTGCTTACGATTTCAGCCGGAGTCTGTTCTTCAGGCAATTGTCGAAACGCCAGTTCAACGGCACGTATAGCTAACTGGCAATAGCCTATCGTTACGAAGTTGCACTTTTCTTTGCCTATCGCATCTAGTATCGCGTCAGTGAATGCTGAGCCCGTAGTCACGACGTTGCCGTCAGCGTACAGATTTCTCGCATATGTACAGATCTGCGGATGCTCAGCAACGGTCGCCACCTATTAAGTCCGTGCGAAGTGCGCGAAGGCGCGGTTAGCTTCTGCCATCTTATGGACATCTTCGCGCTTCTTGACGGCCGAACCCTGGCCGTTGTAGGCATCAGTCAGCTCGGCGGCGATGCGGTCAGCCATGCTGATACCCTTGCGGGCACGGCAGGCTGCGACGAACCACATGGTCGTCAGGTGGTTCTGGCGCTGGCCATGGACCTCGAATGGGATCTGGTAGTTGGCACCACCGACGCGGCGTGAACGCGTCTCGACGTGCGGACGGATATTCTTCATTGCAGTATCGAATACTTCGAGCGGGCTTTCTACCTTCAGGCGGTCTGCAGCCTTCTGCATGCCGTCATAGACGAGTCGTTCCGCCAGCTGCTTCTTACCGTTCAGCATGACGCGGTTGATGAGGCGTGATACCGGGACGCTGCCGTACAGGCGGTCAGGTGCGATATCACGGACAAGTGCTTTGGTCTTCTTACGTGGCATGACTATTTGCTCGCTTTCTTCGTGCCGTACTTGGAGCGGCCCTGCTTGCGGTTGTTGACGCCCTGGAGGTCGAGCGACCCGCGGACGATATGATAGCGGACACCAGGAAGGTCCTTGACGCGGCCACCGCGGATCATGACGACAGCATGTTCCTGCAGGTTGTGGCCTTCACCGCCGATGTATGCCCAGGTCTCCATACCATTCGTCAGGCGCACACGGGCGACCTTGCGGAGAGCGGAGTTCGGCTTCTTCGGTGTCTTGGTAGTGACTTTGATGCAGACGCCGCGCTTGAACGGTGCCGGCTTCTCGTAGTTCTTTGTCTTGAGGTTGTTCACAACACGCTGCAGATGAGGTGACTTTGACTTGTTCACCTTAGCTACACGCGGCTTGCGAATCAGCTGATTAATCGTTGGCATTATTTCTCCTTCAATCTACCGCTGCAGGCAGTTACCTCGTAGCGCCAACTAATGAGGCAACTGTAACTCCCGGCTCGGATTGTTATTGTAACTTGAATATTCTAACAGATAGCTTCGCTAACTTCAACTAGCGTCTTCTTCCGCTTCATGCATTTGCAATGCGAGTATCTCTAATCCACTTTGTGCGATTGCCATACGCGACCGGCTACTATAGAGTTACGTGTAATAACCGAATATGTAGATTCAGGCGTATATGCCGGAATCATGCAGACCAACTCATCAACGATTGTATCCAAATCCCCCATATTGTCGAGAGCTGAAGTTTGTAATCGGAATGCCAACGCTGGACGACGCTAAATCTCTCCTTCTAGTGCTTTTCCTATTACTTTTGACCCGTCGGCTTCGCTGATACTGAATGTTGCGACTGTCGGATCGTCCGTATATGAGACCTCTGTTTGTCTCCTCTCGTAGTTATAGTAGATTGGCATTTTTCTCTCCTTTATGCGACATGCCTGATGCCAGTTATTGCCAGGTTAGCGACTGCGGTGTATGCGATCCGAAAGTGCGGGCAAACGCCACGTGCTAGACCCGGCAAGCCGTATGGCTTGCACGGCGTCTACACGTAGAGTGCACTTTCCGGATCACATGCACAAGCATGTCGCCAACAACGTATATGCTTACAGGACGTTCGTCATGCTTGCCAGCGGTTCCAATATGGCAGCCGCTTCAGCATCACTCATCGCTACCTTGCCGTAGCCGGTACCGACAGGGATCTTGCGTCCCAGGATGACATTTTCCTTAAGGCCGAACAGGTGGTCGACGCGGCCACTGGTGGCAGCTGCGATGAGCACGCGGGTCGTGTCCTGGAAAGATGCGGCGGACAGGAACGAGTCAGTCGACAGGCTGGACTTGGTGATACCAAGCAGCAGCTGGTTGTACTGGACGAGCTTCTTGTTCTCAGCAGCCAGGCGCTCGTTGGCGTCGACGACAGCCAGTTTGCTGACGATGTCACCGGTGACAAAGTCGCTGTCGCCAGCTTCTTCGATTTGGACACGGCTGAACATCTGGCGGACGATGATTTCGAGGTGCTTATCGGCAATGTTCTGACCCTGGCCGGCGAACATGCTGAGGATTTCGTTCATGATGTAGCGCTGGGTCGGTTCGACGCCCTGCAGACGCAGTAAGTCTTGGAGGTTGATAGAACCATTCGTCAGGCGTTGGCCGGCGATAACTTCATCGCCGTCCTTGACGAACAGCTGCTTGTAGCCAGGAATCTCGTAGCGGACGACGCTCTGGCGGACCGGGATGATGATGACCTGCTTGTCAGTCACCTCGACCTTGCCGGCCATCGGTGCGATCAGCGGTTCAGCGCCTTCGTCCTTGCTGGCGACGACATCACCGATCGCGACATCTGAGCCGGTCGCGACCTTGGCCTGGCGGCCGGCGAGGTCAAGGACGATATTCTCCTTGTCGTGGGCGGTGACCTGGACGACGTAGTGGTCGCCTTCTTCCCAGGTATTGGCCGTGCCGCCGACGTCGGTCAGGTATGCCTGGCCCTTCGGTGTGCGAACTTCGAAGAGTTCCTCGACGCGGGACAGACCCTGGGCAGTATCATCGGCCAGTGCAGCGCCAGAACGGTGCTTGGAGTCGAGCGACAGCTGGGTACCAGGTTCACCGATGGACTGGGCGGCGATGACACCGATCGGGTGGTGGCTGACGACCTTCAGGCCGGTAGCCGGATCAACGCCGTATGACTTCTGTGGGACCCCGCGGACGCTGGTGCAGCTGAGGGCGCTCATGATGCGGACGCCGTCGATAGATGTATCGGCATCGATGGCTGCTGCAGCTTCCGGGGTGAACTGGTCACCCGTCTTGACGTGGCCCTTGACGTCTTCGGCTGCGAAGCGGCCGAGCAGGCGTGAACCGTAGCTGACACCGATGGCGGCAGCGTCTGCACGAAGCATGGCGAACCCTGGGTCGGTCGTATGGTCATCTTCATCGATCGTGAAGACATCCTGTGAGACGTCGACCAGGCGGCGGGTCAGGTAGCCGGCATCGGCTGTCTTGAGAGCGATGTCAATGAGGGCCTTGCGCACACCGCGGGTACCGGTGAAGTACTCGAGCGGGCTGAGACCCTTGACGTAACCGGACTTGATCGGAAGCTCGATGGCGCGGCCGGAAGCGTCGGATAGGACACCGAGCATACCGACAGCATTGTTCAGCTGGGAGATGTTGCCGCGGGCACCGGAGTTGATGGCGATGGCGGTAGCCGTATCACGGCCCTTCATCTGTTCTCCAAGCGCATCCTGGACCTGCTTCTCGATCTTCGTCCAACTGTCGACGGTCAGACGGTAGCGCTCATCTTCGGTGATGAAACCCTGCTCGTATTGCTCTGATATGGCGGCTGAGCGCGTATCTCCAGCTTCGAGCATCTTTTCCATGCCTTCGACGTCCTGGAAATCGCCCATACCCATGGAAAGTCCTGAGATGGTCGCGTAGGCGAACGCCAGGTCCTTCAGGCTGTCAGCCAGTTCTGCGGTCGTTTCCTGTCCATACTGCTGGTAGGCGTCTGCCATGACCTTCAGTAATCGCTTCTTGGTCATCGGCTCGTCCTGGAATGGGAAATCTTCGGGGAAAGTCTCATTGAAGAGCAAGCGTCCGAGGGTCGTCTCGCGGACTTCACCACGGAACGGAACGCGGATGCGGTTTTGTAATGTCAGGCTGCCGGCGTCAAGTGCCAGCAATGCTTCGCTGATGCCGCTATAGGCCTTGACGTCAGGACTGATACCCGGGCGGTCATAGGTCAGGAAGTAGCAGCCTAGGACGATGTCCTGCTCGATGTGCAGGATCGGTGAACCGTCGGCCGGCTTCAGCAGGTTCTTGTTAGCTGCCATGATGTCGCGAGCTTCGGCCTGGGCCTCGTCGGACAGTGGCAGGTGGACGGCCATCTGGTCACCATCGAAATCGGCATTGAAGCCTTTACAGACAAGTGGGTGCAGCTGGATGGCGCGGCCTTCCTTCAGGACAGGCTGGAATGCCTGGATGGAGAGGCGGTGCAGTGACGGGGCACGGTTCAGGAGGACGTATTTGCCCTTGATGACTTCGTCGAGCGCATCCCAGACGGCGATTTCGCCGGTCTCGATCATGCGGGTCGCGGAACGGATGTTGTGGGCCAGTTCCTTGTCGATGAGCTCACCGATGACGAACGGCTTGAACAGTTCGAGAGCCATCATTTTCGGCAGCCCGCACTGGTGGATCTTCAGTTCAGGGCCGGCGACGATGACGGAGCGTCCGGAGTAGTCGACGCGCTTACCGAGCAGGTTCTGACGGAAGCGTCCCTGTTTACCCTTCAGCAGGTCGCTGAGCGACTTCAGGCGGCGGCGCTGGCCGGTGGCGGCGACGGCGCGGCCACTGCGGGCGTTGTTGTTGTCGATCAGGGCGTCAACAGCTTCCTGGAGCATGCGCTGCTCGTTGCGGCGGATGACCTCCGGTGCATTAAGGTCCATTAATTTTTTGAGTCGATTATTGCGGTTGATGACGCGGCGGTAGAGGTCGTTGAGGTCGGATGTCGCAAAACGGCCACCTGTCAGCTGGACCATCGGACGGAGGTCCGGAGGGATGACTGGAAGTACCGATACGCACATGCTGGACGGCTTGATCCCGGCCCGGTCCATCGACTCGAGCAGGCGCAGCCGCTTCATGATCTTCTTCTTGCGCTGGCCCTTGGCTTCTTCGGCCTCGGTGCTGAGTGATGCGATCAGATCCTTGAGGTCGATCTGCTCCAGCAGCTCCTTGAGGGCCTGGCCACCCATGCCGACCTCGATGAGGTCCTGAAGGTCTTCCGGCAGGTTGCGATAATCAGTCTCATTCAGCAGGTGCAGGCGTTCCAGGCCGGTAAGCTGCGTCTTGAGCAGCTCGAAGTCGGCGGCGATCTCTTCCTGTTCCTTGGTCTGCAGTTCGGCCAGGGCCTTGAGGTTGGCATCCTCGTTCTTAGCTTCCTCTTCGTAGCGGTACTTGATGGCTTCCTTGGCGGCTGCGAATTCAGCTTCCTTGTCAGCCAGCATCTGGTCGCGCTTGGCAGTATCAACGTCTTTGACGACGTAGCTGGCGAAGTATGCGACACGCTCCAGGTTCTTGACGGTTATGCCAAGCAGGAGCCCGATGGCGGATGGGGTGCCCCGCAGGAACCAGATGTGTGCCACTGGGACCGCCAGGCTGATGTGGCCCATGCGCTCGCGGCGGACGATGCTCTTGGTGACGAGCTCGCCGTTCTTGTCGACGGCGGCTTCGCGGGAACGGACACCCTTGTACTTGGCGTCATGCGGGTTGATGTCCTTGACCGGTCCGAAGATCCGCTCGCAGAACAATCCGTCACGTTCAGGCTTCTGGGTGCGGTAGTTGATTGTTTCCGGCTTAGTGATTTCACCGTGGCTCCAATCAAGGATATCCTCCGGGCTGGCGACAGCCAGGCGCACGGCGGTGAAATCGGAAATGCTGGTGCCGTATGAACTGTTACGCATTAGGCTGCCTCCTCTGTTACTTCTATTGAATCTTCATCGTCATTGGGTGTTACTGCCGCGACCAGATCCTCATGGACCTCATCGTCGACGTCAATCACACTAAATTCATCCATCGAATCATCTTCACTCATCTCGATATCGGATACGGTCGGCTGCGGGACTTCGACTTCCGGTAATGCAGCTGCCTCCTCCTGGATGTTCGTCGCCAGGATGTTCTCGGCATCGATGACGGCATTGGCATGGGTGTCGATCAGATCGACCTTCAGGCCCAGGCCCTGCAGTTCCTTGACGAGGACGTTGAATGACTCCGGAACCTTCGGTCCGACAATGGCGGACTTTTTGATGATCGACTCATACGCCTTGGAACGTCCGTAGACGTCATCGGACTTGATGGTCAGCATTTCCTGCAAGGTGGTAGCGGCACCGTAGGCTTCGAGCGCCCAGACTTCCATTTCTCCGAAGCGCTGTCCACCGTTCTGTGCCTTGCCGCCGAGCGGCTGCTGGGTGACCATGGTGTATGGACCGGTCGAGCGGGCGTGGATCTTGTCGGCGACCATGTGGTTCAGCTTGATCATGTACATGGAACCGACCGTAGTGCGCTCCTTAAAGGCTTCGCCAGTGCGGCCATCGTACAGCTGTTGTTTGCCGTCCTTCGGCAGTCCAGCTTCGGTCAGCAGTTCTTCGATCTTTTCTGTCGTGACACCGTTGAATGACGGGCTGGCGACCTTGATGCCGAGGGCACGGGCTGCCATACCAAGGTGGGATTCGAACAGCTGTCCGATGTTCATGCGGGATGGGACGCCGAGCGGGTTGAGGACGATATCTAGTGGCGTACCGTCTTCCGTGAACGGAAGGTCTTCGACGGGCAGGATGCGGGCGATGACACCCTTGTTTCCATGGCGTCCACCGAGTTTGTCACCGACAGAGATCTTGCGCATCTGGGCGACGAAGACCTGGATCTGCATGATAACGCCGGCCTTGAGTTCGTGGCCGTTCTCGCGGGAGAAGACTTTGACGCCGACTACCTTGCCATGCTTGCCGTTACTCATGCGCTGCGAAGTATCGCGGACTTCCTTGGCCTTTTCACCGAAGATAGCGCGCAGCAGGCGCTCTTCGGAGCTGAGCTCCTGTTCACCCTTGGGTGTGATCTTACCGACGAGGATGTCGCCGGCATGGACCTCGGCACCGATGCGGACGATACCGTCCTCATCGAGGTGGCGCAGCGTTTCTTCGGATACGTTCGGGATATCGCGGGTAACGACTTCCGGCCCCAGCTTGGTCTCGCGGACCTCAAGCATGAAGTCGACGATGTGGACTGAGGTCAGGGTGTCATCCTCGACGAGGCGGCGGGAAATGATGATAGCGTCTTCGAAGTTGTAACCACCCCATGGCATGAAGCCGACGAGCAGATCCTTGCCAAGTGCAAGTTCGCCGTTCTGGACGGACATGCCTTCGATCAGGACATCACCCTTCTTGACCTTGTCGCCGGTGCTGACGACGATCTTCTGGTTGATGCTGGTGCCTTCGTTGGAACGGACGAAATGCTGTGGTTCGTAGGTGACGTCAGCGTTCTGCTTGTCCTTGCCGACGTTCTTGTAGCGGACGACGATCTCGTCGCCGGCTGCTTTGACGACTTCACCGTCACCTTCAGCCAGGACGACCTGGCCGGTGTTGCGGGCGGCGACGCCCTCCAGTCCGGTACCGACGATCGGTGACTGTGGCTGGATCAGCGGGACTGCCTGGCGCTGCTGGTTGGAACCCATGAGCGAGCGGTAGACGTAGTTCTTCTCGATGAATGGGATGAGACCGGCTGATGAACCGATGATCTGGTTGCGGGCGGCGTCCATATACGTGACGTCATCAGCATCGACTTCGCTCGACTTCAGGCGGTTACGGACTGAGACGCGCTCATCGACGAAATGGCCGTCCTTGTCGAGTTCACTACCGGCACCGGCGATGACAGCGACTTCTTCGGCGAATGCATCGAGATAAACGATCTCATTGGTGACCTTGGCGCGGATCGGCCAGGTAGCGCGGCCGCCGTCCTTGGCAGATTCCTTGGCAAGCTTGGCAGCATCGGCTTCGGAGATGACCTTGCCGGCAGCGACGAGTAGCTTACCGTCTGCATCTTCAAGGTTGACAGCGGTCGTGTGACCGGCCGCATCTGCCGCGGTAACGGCATTAATGACCTTACGATATGGAGTTTCGACAAAACCATATTCATTGATACGGGCATAGTTGGCCAGGTTCAGGACAAGGCCGATGTTGGCGCCTTCCGGTGTCTCGACGGCGCAGATGCGTCCGTAGTGCGTCGCGTGGGCGTCACGGACTTCGAAGCCGGCACGTTCGCGGCTCAGGCCGCCAGGACCCATCGAGCTGAGTCGGCGCTTGTGGGCCAGCTCTGACAGCGGGTTGATCTGGTCCATGAACTGCGACAGCTGGGAGCTGGCGAAGAATTCACGGACGGCGGCGACGACAGGACGGGCATTGATCAGCTGGCCTGGCTGGACAGTCTCGATCTCTGACATCGACATGCGGTCCTTGGTGTTGCGCTCCATGCGCAGCAGGCCGATGCGGAACTGGCGCTGGACGAGTTCACCGACGAGCTTGACGCGGCGGTTTGCCAATGAGTCGATATCGTCAGCCGGTTCCTGCGTGTTGTTGAGGCGGAAGATCTCAGCGATGATAGCTTCGAGGTCCTCGAGGCGCATGACGCGGTTCTCGGTCGTATTGGCGATATCAAGGTTGAGGCGCTTATTGATCTTGTAGCGGCCGACGCGTGAGAAGTCGAAGCGCTTGAAGTTATAGAACATGTTCTCAAGTAGGCTGCGGGCATTGTCGACGGTCGCCAGGTCGCCTGGGCGGAGACGGCGGTAGACCTCGATAAGGGCGTCGTTCTGGCCTTTGGCAGGATCTTTTTCGAGGGTAGCTTCGAGGTAGCTCAGTTTACCCTGGTCGACATGCTTGAAGGAATCCTTCATGCGGGCTTCGGTCATGCCGAGGGCGCGTAGTAGTGTCGTGACAGGGATCTTGCGCTTGCGGTCGATCTTGACGTAGACAGCACCGTTGGCAGCCGTCTCGAATTCGAGCCATGCACCGCGGCCGGGGATGACCTTGGCGCCGTACAGGTTGTGTGAACCATGCTGGTCGGACGTGAAGAAGACACCCGCAGAACGTATCAGCTGGGACACGACGACGCGCTCGGCGCCGTTGATGACGAAGGTGCCTCGGGTCGTCATCCATGGATAATCGCCGAGGTAGATCTCCTGCTCCTTTACTTCACCGGTTACCTTATTGGTGAGTTCGACGGTAGCCTTGAGCGGCGCGTCGTAAGACACGTTGTTCTCACGGGCTTCAGCCTCGGTCATCTTCGGCTCGTCGAAGTGGTAGTCCTTGAATGACAGTGACAGTTTGGTGCCGGTGTAGTCATCGATCGGGCTGATCTCGGCCAGGAGCTCTCCCAGCCCCTCATCGACGAACCATTGGAAAGATTTGTTCTGGTGGTCTACCAGGCTTGGCAGATCGATCGCATCATCTTGTTGTGTGTAATAAACGCGCGGAGTACTCGTCGCAGTAGAATCATTTTTAGCCATACGCTTGTAGCAATGCCCCCTGTTAAATGTAAGTTGTATAACACTGTTGGTAGGGTGTTTGTTTGGCCAGGACCAGATACAGATTAATAAAGCCCGGCTGTTGTCTATTCGCGCGAAGGTTACACTACGTCAGGTGTTTTTGGATTTGACAGCCGTCTCACAAGCCACCGCATCTCCATACGTACACTACTTCTTGCATAGTACTATGGGCCATGCAGATGGATATGTCAATGTCAATTATAAAATTCGCTGCTTGTGTGGAGATCAGTAGCTCAGATAAAATTGCAGGTCAGCTCCGTCTTTCGTGACGCCGTAACGGTCACCATGCGGCGCTTCAATCGGGCCAGGCCGGCCATATTCGTGCAGTCTCTTGGTCAAGCCACTTGCACGGTCAATCTCATCGGGCTTCAGAGCCGCAAATATCGGCTCACCGGCTATGACATTCTCCGCGACGATCATACCTCCGACGATGCGGTCGTGGTCCCTGTCAGTAAAGCCGCTCTCATCAGTCCAGTAATCGAAATCAAAGCCGGCCATATCTACCGGGCCGGCAGCGGCCTGTACACGTACCGTCTGGTTCCTGATGACTGTCGCGATGCCAGCCACCGCCTTATCTTTACGGATCGCGTAGGCATTGAGGTTCTCGGCTGCCGCGATACGGACAATCCGCTTCGTGGCAGTCTGCCAGTCACTGTAGCCGGCACTGACGCCCGGCTTGACCGCATCAAGCCATTCCTGGTTATCGCCGATGAGATCAACCAGTTCATTTGCCATGAATGGGGCACGGAGTGTAGAGAAGCGCTGTAGTTTTATCATTCAGACATTTTACAACCTGTCTGTCCGTTGTCAACCGGCAGCTACTTCAGTTGTTCTTTAGGCGGATTGTTGACGATCTTATCAACGATGCCGTAGTCCAGGGCTTCTTTGGCGGTCAGCCACTTGTCACGCTCCATGTCGATGTGGATCTTTTCCGGTTTCTGGCCGGTGTTCTTGGCCATGATTTCCTCGAGCAACGCCTTGATGCGCAGACTTTCACGCAGGTCGATCTCCTGGTCGGTGACCTTTCCGCGGGTGCCACTGGAAGGCTGATGGATCATCACCGTCGAGTTCGGCAGCACCTGACGCTTGCCCTTGGTGCCCGAACTGAGCAGGAAGGCCGCGGCAGACGCCTGGACACCGATCCCGACGGTCTGGACATCATTGGTAATGAACTGCATGGTGTCATAGACAGCCAGTGCATCGTAGACACTACCTCCGGGGCTGTTGATGTAGAAGAATATATCTTTTTTGGCGTCCTCGGCCTGCAGGAACAGCAACTGCGCGACGATGACGTTGGCGCTGGCCTCATTGACGTCGGACCCGAGGAAGATGATACGTTCTTTCAGCAGGCGCGAATAGATATCGTAGGCCCGCTCAAAGCGGCCTTCACTCTCGACGACGGTTGGAATCAATACTGACATGGTAGTACCTCACTCTCTGTTATGGGTACCAGTATATATATTTAGCACTCTAGGGTCAAGAGTGCTAATTTATGATTCATGCTTCGATGACTGCTTTGTCAGCTACGGCGGGTTCATACGGCTGCGTGACCACGCCCTGCGAATTATCTGTCAATTCATCTGCCTGGCATGCCTCATACGAGACTAATGAAATGACACCCAAAGCCGGTGCGACGATACCAAATAGGAACATCCTGCGGCTCCGGCTGCTCATATGATGGTCTGGATCACGGTTCATGCCACCCTCCCTTATACGTCTGTTATTTCTTGCTGGCAGCTTTTGTCTTGGCAGGTTTGTTTGCTTTATCGGTCTTGCCAGCCGCGTTGTTAGCTTCAGCGTAAGCAGAAATCTGAGCGATCGTCTTTTCACTGAGCATACGTGAGGCCAGTTCGCGGCGGTTTTCGGGTTTATCAAGCTCTGACTGCATCGCCGGATCCTGATATTGGCCTTTGAGAAGTTGTGTGCGCATCGCCAGCTCATCGGGCTGGACTTCGACCTGCTCCTTCTCTGCGATCTCGGCCAGGACAAGTCCAGCCTTGACCCGCAGTTCTGCACCTGGACGGTTCTTAGCGCGGTGCTGCTCTTCGGAAACTCCCTCTTCCGCCAGGTGCTCTTCCCAGGTCTGTCCCCTATAGGTCACGTTCTGGCGCTCTTCCTGTTCCAGCCGGGTAAGCTCTTCTTCAATCAGTGAATCAGGCACGGCTACGGTCGATTGGTCGGTAATCTTGCTGAGCAGCTCGCTCTCATAGTCACGGTCGTTCTGATATTCGCGCTCACTGGTGATCTGCTTGCGGACATCCGACTTCAGCTCGTCGAGTGACTTGAAGGGCCCGGCTTTGGCGGCGAAGGCGTCGTCTTCCTTCGGCAGGACGACTTCGTTGACTTTAGTAGCCGTGACCTTGAAGGTGACATTGCGGCCCTGCAGTGCCTGGACGCCGTACTCTTTCGGGAACTCCAAGGTGAATTCACGCTCTTCACCGGGCTTTACGCCGATCAGCTTGTCTTCGAAACCGGGAATGAACGTATTACTGCCAAGGACCAACGGATAGTCTTTGCCGTCGCCACCCTTGATAGGTTCATCCGTCTTGGCATCACGGCCTTCAAAGTCGATCCAGACTTCATCCTTGACCTTGGCGGCGCGCTCGACAGGCTGCTTTTCTGCCATACGCAGGCGCAGGTTCTGGATGACCTCATCAACGTCCATATCTCCGACATTGACTGCCTTCTTCGGCAGGCTGACCTTGGTGTAGTCCGGCAGCACGACATCGCCGATGACATCGAGCTCAGCCTCAAACTCCAATGTCGTGAACGGCACGAACTTCTTGATGTTGACCTGTGGCTGGGAGACCGGGCGGATACGCTGCTCGGTCAATGCCGTGCCATACATCCGGTTGAGCGCCGCATCAAGGAATTCCTGCTGCAGGACCTGCTGGTTGAGGTTCTTCTCGACCAGTTCAAGCGGTACTTTGCCTGCGCGGAAGCCGGGGATCTTGACTTCGCGCTTCAGGCGCTTGAGGGTCGCGGTGCGGACTTCTTCGAGCAGTTCCTGGTCTGCTTCGAGGGTTAGTTTGATACGGGTGTCGGTGAGTTGGGTTTTGTGTGCTTGCATAAGGTGTAATTGTAGCAGACCGCCCCGGGCTTGACTATCCCTCTGATTACGTCGTACTAAGCACGAGCGTTATATATCATCTTCGACTTCGCTGGCATGACGGTAATCTTTGATGATGCTGACGATCCGTTCAAGGCCATGCTTCTCCTCGACGCCTGTCTGCAGGTTCTTGACGGCGAACTGACTGCTGGCGATCTCATTCTCACCGATGATGATGACATAGTGAATGCCCTTCTTATCGGCGGTCTGGAACTGGGCACCGATCTTGCGCCCGCTCATGTCGACGGCGATATTAAGCCCGGCCTTCCGCAGGTCTGCCAACGTCTTCTGGGCGGCAGCATAGACATCTCCGACCAGGACGACATAGGCGTCCGTCTCGGGGTGGAGGGATGGCATCAATCCATGAAGTTCCAGGAAGTTCGACATCGTGACATCTCCAAAGCCGAATCCGACAGTCGGTATAGGCTCGACACCAAACAGACCGACCAGCCCATCATAGCGTCCGCCTCCAATCATCGAGCGGTTGTTGTCAGGGTGCGTATCGAAGACTTCGAAGACGATGTCAGTGTAATAATCAAATCCGCGCATCAGCGTCGGATCAAAGACGGCATTCGACAGGCCAGCGTCGATCAGCATGCGTAGCATCTCCTTCAGCCCGGCGACGGTCGGGTGCGATTTCAATGCTTCCGGCAGATCACTGAAGTGTTTAGCTTGCAGCACTTCGAGCAAAGCCTTGACGGCCCCTTGTTCGCGCTGTGAAGGTGTACATAGTGCATCGAGCGATGAGACGAACTCTGCATGGTCGACCTTGTGCATCCGGTCGATCAGCTTGCTCATGCTGTATGACTGGACCTCATCAAGACCGATGTAGCCTCGAAGGAGATAATCTGTAAACTTCCGGCTGTTCAGCCTGATCTGATACATGCTGCGCTTAGCGCTGAAGTCACGCAGGATCGAGTCTGCCAGGACAATAATCTCATATTCAGCCTGGATGCCGGGAACTCCGAATATATCAACATTCAATTGCCAGTGCTCGCGCAGACGGCCGCGCTGCGGCCGCTCGTAGCGCCACAGATTCGGGATACTGTACCACCGGATAGGATACGCAAGCTCCTGACGTTTGGCTGCCACCATACGGCTGACCGTTGGTGTCCACTCCGGGCGCAGTGCAACCTGCCTGCCGCCCCGATCGGTGAATGCATACGTCTGTTCATTAACGATCTCTTCGCCTGATTTGGCCAGGTACAGCTCCAGCGGCTCAAGGATCGGTGCGTCAATATCCTCATAGCCGAATTTCTCGACAGTGCGGCGGATGACGTCGAACATATATTTCTGCTTGCGCTTCTCTTCCGGATAAAAATCCCGGGCGCCTTTGTAGGGTTGTGTAGATAATGTCATAGCTCCGCTCAATTATAGCCTACCGGAGGCCAAAGTTCAGAATAATCTTTACACTATATTATATCACGTCTGTCAATTGTTCTCATTCGTAGGGGCTAAAGAAAAATGTACGCATTATCACCAGGGGTATGTAAATATATCATTGCTTGCAACCGCCCGCCGCCCGCCCAATAGTACATACTATTAAACTTCGCAAGGAGGGGGGGTCTGGATACAAGGAGACGACTCAGACAATCAGCCAAAGAGCCGCTGAAGCGGGCTGACAAGGAATGGATCGTCAAAAGCCAGGTACAGAAGGAACTCGATAAGATCAAGTAGAGCGTCCAGACCACCCATAATCAGGGTGGGATGCTCCTGGCACCCAGGATGTCAGGCGCAACATAGACCAACAGGTCAGAAACGTGCGATCAGAAATGATTGAGATGGAACGTCAGGCCAGCCAGCTGGACCGACAGGCCAACGCTTTCTGAACGGATTGGTGGGGATGAAAGGACTTGAACCTTCACGCCTTTCGGCACCAGCTCCTAAAACTGGCGTGTCTACCATTTCACCACATCCCCATGTCTGCGGCTTTCTACCGCTTGAATTATACAAATAACACCTGTGTTTGTATACCGTCTACAATTGACAAACCCTATGCTTCGGCAGATGATGAAGGCATATGCAGTTATTCCGCAAAGACCGTCCACTCGTACGCGGTGTAGACCTGATCGCGCCCAGCTTCGCACTCCTGAAGCAACACATCTGGCCGGTACTGTATCTCGGGTTTATCCCCGGGCTGATCGCGACCATGGGCCTGGTACTGACTGGCGCCCAGGATGCCGTACCCGGCCAGCCCCTGCCACTGACCGACCGGACCGCCACCGGACTGCTTCTGGTCTTATTGGGTGCGATATGGTCCGGCCTCGCCTTCCCCGGCCTGCTGGTACTGCAGCTACGGGCTATCCGCGGCGAAGACCCTTCCGCCATGGAATGCTTTAAGGAAGGGCTACGCCATTTCATCCCGTTGGCTTTCATGGCCATCCTCGTCGTGTTCCTGATATTCATGGGGCTGATCGCCCTGATGATTCCCGGGCTTATCCTGATCCGCGGTTTCTATCTGGCGCAGTTTTATCTTATCGACCAGAATCTTGACCCTGTCAAAGCGCTCCGAAAATCCTATGCCGATTCAAAACCGAACGCCGGATTCATCTGGGAAACGATTGGAATCGCCGTCATGTTCGCCTTCATCGGCTACTTCTTCGGTAAACTGCCTGTCGTGGGCTATATACTAAGTCTTGCCGCTGGCTACATCTTCCTGTTCGGTCCGGCGCTGCGCTACGGCGAGATCACCGAATCACTCAAACACCCTCTCCAAACGAATCCAGAAGATCGACGGCCTTAGCACCCAGTACAGTTATGACTTCCGGTAGAATACGAGCTGGGCGTCGCCGTACGACTTGGCTGACAATACTTCCGTGCCCGGAAAAGCCCGCACCGGCTCACTGCCCGGCCACGACAATACGAAGATGCCTCCGGACCTGACCTGTACGATCAGGCTCTGCAGTAGCTGCGGACGGATGTCATTATACGGCGGGTCCGCCAAAACGATATCGAACTGCTTCTCCTTGTTGTTGCGTGACCACCCGGCGCTGTTCTTACGCATGACGGTCACCTGTTCGTCAAGCCCAAGCAGCTTGATGTTTGACTGGATGGTCTGGTGCGCTTCCTTGTCGACGTCGATGGCCAGTGCCGATTCTGCGCCACGGCTGATAGCTTCGAAACTGAGGGCGCCACTGCCGGCGAATGCATCCAGTACCGTAAGTCCGGTAATGTCGCCAAGGATGTTGAAGAGCGCTCCGCGGATCTTATCGCCCATCGGATGCGTCCGGTGTCCACGGGGCGCATCAAAGGTCCTACCGCCAAGTGAGCCGGCGATGATTCTCATGCCTTATACCTCACCACAGAGGCCTCACTTCGGTTCTGCCGTCAGATGTGCATCGCAGAGTGCCGAATACCAGGCCAGCACGATCAGCTTGACCATGCGCGGTGCCAGTTCACGGCGGATGTCGCGCGTCAGCTTCGCTGTCCAGCCGTGGGCATAAAAGCGGTAATACAGGTCATGGCTGGCGACTTCCCGCGCAAAGCGTTGGAAGGTGACCGTTATGCCCTTATTTCTGATCGCCACCAGTTCCTGTCGTGTCGGCAAGGCGTCCGGCATCCGCAGCGGCGCGATGATCGTATAGGCGCCACCTTCGAACAGCGCGTGGGTCGTCAGCAATCCTTTCGGACCAAGCAGCTGATAGCTGCGGCGCAGTGATTCTCGCCGGGTCTCGCCCTTGACATACATCCAGCCGACCAGTCCCTTACGGTTGTGCCGGGTCTCGCCGCCGCGCAGCCGCTCAAGTTCCTGTTCATAGGGATAGTGGTGGGCGGGGGTCAATCCATCAACCAGGGCGTGGGCCAGCCAGGCGCATTCGTATGAACTGCGCACCAGGTCGCGTTCCGTAAAGGCTTCGACGAGCTGACCGTAATGCCGCTCGATGAGGTCGTAGAGGTCGGTGTCCTTCGTATCGAACGGGTCGATAAAGTGCCACGGCTGTTCGACATTGACGTTGTTCTTGAGGTTCGTCGAATCGGGACCGCGCTGACCTTCGAAGTGCAGGATTCGGTTGATACTCGGAAAGAAGACATCTTTTTCAATCAATGTCTTCAGGTGCCGGTGGGCGACCTTGTCGAGTTTCTGGTGGGCATGGAAGAATACAGCGTACATAATGGTGCGGGATGTGGATCTAATTCAGATTTGTGACGGCACTGAGGCGCGCCACTTGACTGTTCAGATAAGGATATTGTAACAAATTTTCCTCCCGATCGATAAATTCCTGTGCCGCCGAACGGGCGGCGGCGATCAGCTTGCTGTCTGTCAGCGACGCGACCCTCAGGTCGAGCGCACCATGCTGCATCGTCCCGTAGATTGCGCCCGGACCGCGGATCTGCAGGTCAAGTTCTGCCAATTTAAAGCCGTCCGTCGAGCTTTCCAAAGCGCGCAGCCGGCGGCCGGGCGCCTTCGAGTCACTCATCATCAGGTAACAGTACCCCTGATACCCGCCACGGCCGACCCGGCCACGCAGCTGATGGATCTGGGCGAGGCCGAAACGTTCAGCGGCTTCTATCAGCATGATGCTGGCATTCGGTACGTCGACACCGACTTCGATGACCGTCGTCGATACCAATATGTCTATCTTGCGGTCGACGAACTGCTGCATGATGTCGTTCTTCTCAGCCGCCTTCATCTTGCCGTGCAGCAGTGCTACCCGGCGGTGCTTGAAGTCCTTCTTACTGAGCTGGTCATACATCTCTTCGGCGGACACGGCCGGGAACTGGTCATTCTCACTGATCAGCGGACAGACGACGAACATCTGGCGCCCGGCCGTCAACTCAGCGTCAATATTTGTGTACAATTGCGGGCGGGAATTCGGCGACGCGATCCGGGTAACGATCTCAGTCCGGCCAGGCGGCTTAGCATCCAGGATAGATATGTCCAGTTCACCGTATAGCGTCAGTGCGAGCGAGCGCGGAATCGGCGTCGCCGTCAGGCTGAGGACATGTGGCATGTGGCCGGCCTTTGTCTGCAGCGTCTTGCGCTGGCCGACACCGAAACGGTGCTGTTCATCGATGATTACCAGTTCCAGACGGGACATATCCACCGTGTCCTGGATAAGGGCATGCGTACCGACTATAAAACGAATGTCGCCGCCGGCTATGTGCTCGTGGGTGGCCCGCTTCTGAGCCGGTTTCATGCCGCCGACCAGCAGCCCGACCTGCGACCCATACCCCAGCGGATCGAGCAGTCGCAGCAACGTATCGGCATGTTGCCGGGCCAGCAGTTCAGTCGGCGCCATCAGCGCGACTGAATGTCCATGGTGCAACACCATGACTGCCGCCATCGCCGCGACGACCGTCTTGCCAGAGCCGACATCACCTTCAACGAGACGGTTCATCGGTTGGCGCTTCTGCATGTCCTGGAATATCTGCCAGCAGACCCGGCGCTGTGCAGCTGTCAGCTGAAACGGCAGATGTGACACAAAATCACGTGCTACCTGCTCCTCGAACGGCACTGGCGGCGCCTGTTCGACCTGCAGCTCATATTTGTTGCGCAGCGCTGCCAGCGTCAGCACGAAGACTTCTTCAAAACCGAGCCGGTGCCGGGCTTCAGCTATCTGTTCCGTCGATTCTGGGAAATGCATCGCCCGCAGCGCATCAGCCCGGCTCATCAGCCCTTGCCCATCAAGTAGCCAGCCGGGCAGAGTCTCGGCTATCCCGACTATGGTGTCCATGCACTGGAGCAGCACCGCCCTTATCTGGCGCGACGTAAACCCTTTCGTCTCCCGGTACACTGGCAGGATGCGGGCGGTATTGACTGGAAAGTCGCTGACCAGTTCGGCCGATGGATTCATAATGCTCAGCCGCTGGTGGCTGAGCTCAAATGTTCCGGAGATGTAATAATCCTGTCCGGGCCTGACCGCTGCGGCTCGGTACGGCTGGTTGAACCAGATCAGCCGGACACTGCCGGTGTCATCACTGGCGACCGCCTCGGTGACATGCATACCGCGCCGGACGTAACGGCCGCTGGCCTGCTTGATGACAGCTTTGACAGTGACCGGACCAGGTTGTATGCCGGCGATCGGTGTCAATGCTGAGTAATCCTCATACCTTTTGGGGAAATAGTCGATCAGATCGCCGACGGTACGCAGTCCGAGTACTTTGAATTTGGCGGCGACCGCCGGGCCTACCCCCTTCAACTCGTCGAGAAGACTCTCTGATGTCATCATATATAAGTATACAGTTCTGAGCCTCTCAAATCGCCATCATCATTGACGTATTCGTGTCACGATAGTATTCTAATAATTACGTCTAAACCTGATACGGATCCTCTGACACCCGGGATGTTCGAACCGACGTATGCGGATATGCCGCAGCCGAACAGGTTCGGTCTGCGTAGCGAACAGATCCAAGAACCCCGCCTCGTCCGAAACGCCGGATAGTACAATCCGCACGGTGAAAAACTCGGCTGGGGTGACCTGTCAGTGATCGACGTCGTCCGCGTGGCACATGGCCTGCAGGAATCAGAAATGTTCGTAGTTCTTGACGGAGAGGATTCCTATTGGAGTCATGTGCAGGAAGTCGGCGCTTTTGGCGGCTCCGTCATACAATCCGAAATAGAAGATCAGATTATTGAAGAAGAGATAGGTTTTCCTACTAACTTGGGCACTAAAGACGAGTTTGCAGAAATGTTCCCAGGTACAGATTTTATCGCTGCACGGGCTGAATTTGCTGTAACGAAAGGCGCGGTTGTCTTCAACCGGAATAAAAGGCGTCAGAATGACTTTGAATATCACCTCGAACATTCATTTGCTCACGGACTTAGAGCAAGTGAAAGGCGTATAACGGGTATTGCCGCTAGGCACGGCGATGAAACCGCCGACCAGTGGCTATCGGTGTTAGGGACGTCTGAGGACTTGGAACTATATGCCGAAGAGCTTGCACGCGAAACTTTGGATCCAGTGGATTTTTATCTGAAAGTCGCGGGATATGCGACCAGGGCAACTTCCGAGTAGAAGGCTGACGGCCGGTTATCAGGCTTTCTTAACCAGGAAGAAGACACTCGGCCCGAAGTAACTGTGCGCCAGAGCTGGCTGCAGTATCCCCTCGACGGCGAGCATGACGCTCTTCGGCATGATCTTTTTGAGGCCGGGGCTACGCAGGTTGGAGACGGACAGGATGCGGTCGACCTTCAGTCCGGCATGGGCCAGTTGCTTGATGACGGTCTTCGGATTGTGATTGACGAACGGGATCTCGCCTTCGCGCTTGTTGGCTTCTGAGCGGATATCGACGGGTTCGGCCGGGAACTTCTGGTGGTGGATAAGATGCTTCACACGGTTGCGGGCGTGCAGGTAGTTGGCAACCTCGATCATGGCGTAGCCATCCTTGGCAAGCACCCGTGCGATTTCGTTGAACTCAGGAGACGGATCCGGCAAGTGATGCATGACGCGCACCATGGTCAGCAGGTCGATCGTACCATCTGCGAACTTGAGGTCGTCGGCCTGCAGCAATTTACGGTCGATCTCAGGATGGTCCTTCAGGTACTCCTTGGCGATATCAAGCTGCTGCTGGCTGGGTTCGGCAAGCGTCACCTTGTCGGCGTACTTTTCAAGCAATACGCAGAGCCGGCCATAACCGCCACCGACATCGACTGCATTGCGGAACTTTTTGCCTTCAAGCAAGCGTTTGATAGCCATCTCTTCGGCAGCATGCTCGTAGTCTCGTCCATCCCAATAGTGGAGATAGTTGTGGTTCGGATCATTGTACTGATCAGCTTTTTTATGATTGGAACTGCTAGGTTGTTGACTAGTGTGTGGCATAATGTCCGTTAAGTATAACACTTATCTTTACTATTTGAGCTAACGTGCGGTAATTTCTACAAGCGCTGAATCCTTGAATTTTTTGCCTTTCTTGAGCAGCAACCGGCCAGACTTGAAATCTCCTGCTTCAAATGCCTCGCGCGCGACCTTTGCTCCGTCGATCGAGATCGCATTACCCTTCAGCAGGCGTCGGGCTTCGGATATTGACTCTGCCAGCCCGGCATCTACCATCGACTGGAGTATCGAGGCATCATTGCGTACACTGATGGCCGGAATCTCGGCCCGCAACCCTTCCAGCACCGCATCATCTGCCTCTGCGACCGGTTTGCGCCCGGTCAGATACTCCGTGACCTTTTCAGCCATTCTCATCTGCTCGACGCCATGCACCAAGGTCGTGACGGCCCGGGCCAGTTCCGTCTGGGCATGACGGGCCGAAAGGTCCTTGCCGTGGGTTGCGATGATATTGTCTATCTCATCCTTCGACAGGTCGGTATATATCTTCAGATATTCCTCTGCGCCGGTATCATCGGCATTGATCCAAAACTGATAGAACTGGGTCGGAGTCGTCCGTGTCGGATCAAGCCAGACGGCACCGTCTTCTGACTTGCCGAATTTCTTACCGGTCGCCTTGTTGATGACCAGCGGCATTGATGCGACATGTGCCTCGCCGCCTTCCATGCGCCGGATCAATTCGACTCCAGCGATACTGTTTCCCCATTGGTCGGATCCGCAGAGCTGCAATGTCACGCCGTGTTCACGGTACAGATGCACGAAGTCGAAGCCCTGGATGAGTGCATAACTGAATTCAGCATAACTGATACCGCTGCCCTCTTCGCCGAGCCGCGACTGGACGAATTCGCGCTGGAGCATCTGGCGCATCGGTACGTGTTTGCCGACGTCACGAAGGAATGTCAGGTAACCCATGTCTTTGAACCAGTCGTAGTTATCGACCAGTGTGAAACCTTTTCCGCCGAACAGTTTCTTGTACTCCTCGCCGATCGCCCGTTTATTGGCTGCGACCTCGTCCATCGTCTTGAGCGTCCGTTCATCCGCTTTGCCGTCGGGGTCGCCGATAAGTCCGGTCGCACCGCCTACCAGCAGGAACGCCTTGTGTCCGTGCCGTATGAAGTGTCGTACCATCATGACTGACGCCAGGTTGCCGATCGTCATTGAGGACGCGCTCGGATCGACACCGAAATAAAATGCTATGGGCGCCGTGTCGAGTACCGATATGTCTTTGTATGTCGTCTGGTTTACGAATCCGCGCCACTGCAGCTCTTCAGATAATGTCATCCGTTAGTTCCCTAAGGTTAGATTGTTACTGACAGTATACCACCGCCCCTGCTGAACACCGTAGCTACCTTGATGTCGTCCACCGGGGATAGTTGAAAAACTATAGCTTATTTTAAGTTTCGCTTTGGTATACTGGAGTGGATAATATACAAGCAATTTACGGGAGTCTCTTCAATACTATGAATGATTTCAACCGCCGCCCTTCGCCGAATCAGGGCCGGCGCCGTCCTAACAAAAACGTCTATACGACACGCAGCGGCAACGAGATCAAGCTCCACCAAAGCATGGGGGAGCGCATCAAGGCCCGCAAGAATTCCCGTTCGGCGGCCAAGGCGACGTACCTGAGTACGCTGCCCAAGAACCCTGTCAAGCGGGTCCTCTACCGCATGCATCCGAAGCGTTTCTTCGCCTATTGGTTCAGCCGCGAGGGCGGCATCATGGCCCTTAAGATCACCGGCATCGGCATCATCGTCTGTTTCTTCATAGCCGTCGGCGTCTTCGCTTACTTCCGTAAAGACCTCCCCAAGATCAAGGACCTGTCAGGCGACAAGATCGGCGGCAGCATCACCTATTACGACCGCACCGGCAAAGACGTCCTGTGGCAGGATTACGGCGCCGTCAAACGCGTACCGGTGGCCGGCGACCAGATATCCGATTACGTCCGCCAGGCGACCATCGCCATCGAAGATAAGGATTATTACAAACACGGCGCCTTCGACGTCCGTGGTATCGCCCGTGCCGGTTTCAAGGATATAACCGGCGGCGACCGCCAGGGCGGTTCAACGATCACCCAGCAGCTCGTCAAGATCAACCAGAAATGGACGGAAGAGCGGACCTACACCCGTAAGGTCAAGGAACTCATCCTGGCCGTCGAGCTGGAGCGTGAATACAGCAAGGCCGATATCCTGAATGGGTACCTTAACATTGCACCGTATGGCGGCGTCAACTACGGCGTCGAGACGGCTTCCCGGGATTACTTCGGCATCGGCGCCAAGGACCTGACACTGCCACAGGCCGCCATGCTGGCTGCCATCCCCAAGGCCCCGACCGCCTACTCCCCGTACTCCGACCCTAAATGGAACCCGTCGGCCACCGACAGCCTGTTCGACCGCGAAGCTTTGCTGGGACGCCAACAGTACATCCTCAACCAGATGGCCGACCAGAAGATGATTACCAAGGACGAGGCTGCCGCTGCCAAGAAGGTCGACATCCTGGCCCAGGTCAAACCGCTGACGCCTAAGTATGCCGGCATCAAGTCACCGTATTTCGTCACTGCCGCCAAACGCCAGCTGGCACTGAAATACAGTGAAGCTATCGTCGACCGGGGTGGCTGGAACGTGATCACAACTATGGACAGCAAGCTCCAGGCGACCGCCGAGGACCTCGTCGCCAAGAACATGGCCAACATCAAGCGGGCCGGAGCCGATAACGAAGCGATCGTCGCCGAGGACGTCCAGACCGGCCAAATCGTCGCACTCGTCGGTGGTACCGACTTCAACAATGCGGAATTCGGCCAGAACAACTTCGCATCAGGCATCCTGCTGCCACCAGGGTCAAGCTTCAAACCGTACGACTTCGCGGCCTTCATCGACGGCAATACCAACGTCGGTGCAGGATCCGTGCTATACGATCAGAAAGGCCCGTTGCCAGGCTACCCATGCGACAAACAGCGCATCAACAAAGACAATCCGGGCAACTGCCTGCAGAACTATGACTTCAACTATCCAGGCCCCGTCACGCTGCGGTATGCACTTGGCGGGTCGCGCAACGTCCCTGCAGTCAAAGCCATGATGTCTTCCGTACCGAACGACACCAGCAAGGATAAGCTGCCGTCCATCAACAAGACTATCAGCACGGCATCAGCCATGATGGCCAACCCGTACGTCCGCGGCAGCACCTATAATTGCTACGCCGACGAAGCTCTCCGGGTCAAGACACAATGCTACGGGGCTGCCGCCATCGGGGACGGTGCCTTCCTGCATCTCGACGACCATGTCAACGGCCTTTCGACGCTGAGCCGCCTGGGCAATGCCATCCCTAAGACATACATCCTGAAGATAACGGATGCCGGCGGTAAGACGATCGACGAATTCAAACAACCCGTCGGCAAGCAGGTCATCAAGCCCGATACGGCCTACATCGTCAATGACATGATGTCGGACCCTAATGCCAGTTACCTGCCAGCCAGTTTCAAGTTTCAGAATCAGAAGAACGGATGGAAGTTCGCCGTAAAGACCGGTACGACCAATGATAACTATGATGGACTGATGGCCAGCTGGTCATCCAAATACGCCGTCGTGACCTGGGTCGGCCACCATTCACGTCACGTCGAACTGAAGGCGTCGATGGAAACGCTTACCTCACCACTTACGCGTGGCTGGATGGAGGCTGCCCATGCTGACCTCAAGCCCGTCGCCTGGACCAAACCGACCGGCCTTAAGACGCTTCCATCTTTCACGGTACGGAACAAGGTCTCGCGGCTCGGTGAAGTCGTCCCAAGCCCGGCAAACGACATATTCCCGTCGTGGTATGCCCCGAAGACGACTGCCAGCACAAGCCAGACGACCGACAAGGTCACCGGTAAGGTCGCGACGAGCTGTACGCCGGAACTCGCACGGCAGACCCTCAGCAACAGTAACGCCAGCAGCTGGAATGTCGACCTATGGGCCGGTGGAACAACCAGCAGTACGAATACTGCTGCGGCAGCCAGCAAGGCTACCGACGACCTGCACAGCTGTAATGATACACCGCCGACGATCACCGTGACCGCTCCGGCGAACTGTGACGCCGCTGAAGGAGGCTGCAAGATCACAGCTACTGTCACGCAGGGCACCCATGCCTTCAACGATCCGTCACGAGCCCGGTTCCCTGGCACCGTCAACTTCACGATAAACGGTCAGAATGTTAAGACAGAATCTGTTTCAGATTCACCGAGCACGGTCACATTCGACTACATGCCGACTGAGAACGGCGACGTCACTATCACCGCCCAAGTGATTGATAGCGCCTTGTACCAGGCGACGGATACCGCAAATTTTACCAGGAAGGTGGCGGCCGGGATAGCGAAGCTGAGCGGCCAGATCAAAGGCGGCGGCGCTAGCGCAACATTCACCTGGGAAGGCGGCACGGGACCTTCGACAGTTTACCGCACATCTGACAATAAACTTCTCTGTACGAGCACCGCTACCGGCCAGACATGTGATGCAGCAGCGATAGTGCCTGTCCTCAAGAAGAACGACGCCATATATGTCAAAGACTCCAAAGACGTCCGGACTGACGGTACGGTCAACTAATTAAAAGCGGTTGCCGACCACAGGTCAGTCGCACAACACATTGGAAACGACTGGACTATTCTTTTTCCAAGAACTGATTCAAAGCTTCGCGGACCGACGGTACGCCGTGAAGGAAACTGTCGGCCTTGGAGGATTTTTGACCGGCCTTGAGCGTAGGGCCGATCGCACAGTCGAAGCCGAGTTTCTTGGCTTCGGCGATCCGTTTCTCAGCGAATGGGACATGCCTGACCTCACCTGAAAGGCCGAGTTCTCCGAAGACGACGGCATTCTGCTTCAGTTGCAATCCGCGGGCGGCTGATCCGATAGCCATGCAGACCGCCAAATCTGCAGCCGGCTCGGTGATGCGCATGCCACCTACGATGTTGATGTAGATGTCCGACTCAGCCAGGTTCAGTTTGGTGCGTTTCTCGAGCATAGCAATGAGCAGATTGATGCGGTTGAGGTCGATGCCACTGGCAGCCCGCTTAGGGTAGCCATAATTTGATTTGTTTACCAATGCCTGGACTTCAACAAGCAATGGCCGTGTACCCTCCAGCGTTGCCAGTACGACGGAACCGTCACTGACCTGGCGCTCCTCCAGTAAGGCGGCCGACGGGTTATCAACGGGCCTGAGACCGGCATCTACCATCTCAAAGATGCCTGCTTCGTTCGTAGAGCCGAAGCGGTTCTTGACAGCCCGCAGAATCTTAAACCCGCCGTACCGGTCACCTTCCAGCTGCAGTACGACATCGACGACATGTTCAAGTACCTTCGGCCCGGCGATCGCGCCTTCCTTAGTGACATGTCCTACCAATACGACAGCCGTATTGACCTGTTTGGCCGCCCCCATGATAAGGTGCGTGCTATTGGTGATCTGGGATACGGTACCAGCACTCGAAGACACGTCATTGCAGGCGATGGTCTGGATCGAGTCGACGATGACCAGATCATAGGCGCTACTGGCTATTGTCGCAGCGATATCATCTGCGGATGTACTGGTCGCGAGCTGGAGGCCGCCCCGGGTGGCGCCAAGTCGCTCAGCCCGCAGGCCGATCTGATGGGCAGATTCCTCGCCACTGACATACAGCACCCGGGCATGGCCGGCTACGGCATAAGCCAGTTGCAGCAGGAGCGTACTTTTACCGATGCCTGGCTGGCCGGCGATCAGATTGACGCTGCCGGCGACGATACCCCCGCCAAGGATGACATCGACATCATGCATACCAGTCTTAAGGCGCGGCTGGTCCGAACTCACGAGCTCACTGACTGCCTGAGGCACCAGCGGGCGGCCACTGCCATGCCCGGACACGCCAACTCCACTGCTGCCGGCGACGATCTGGACCTCCTCCTGGAGCGTATTCCAATCACCGCACTGCGGGCAGCGTCCGGCCCACGCGCTTGTCATCGCACCGCAGTTATTACATACAAACTTACTAAGTGGTTTCTTGGCCATCGTTGCTCCAGTATATAGTTATCACGAAGCTGTTGCTAGGGCGGTAGCTATTGATTGATCGGCTGGAACGAACTGTCGATTGAGCGGGCAAGTTCCGCCACTTGGAGCGCCAGTTGGTTGCGCTCGTTCACCATCCTGTTGTAGTCGGCTATCAACGTCCTTGTTGAGGCTATCAGCTGGTTGTATGATTCAATCCGGTTGTTGTAAACTGGTACGCTCGTATTGTAAGCTTCGTAGTTTCCGGCATTCCGCTCGCTCTCTAACCGCGTCCGCAGGCTGGCGATCTGATTCTCTTCATCATCAAGCCGGGCGGTATTGTCATCGATCTGCTGCTTCATGCTGCGGAGGGTCGTATCAAAAGTCGATACCCGCGACTGCCGCGATGTGAATTCCTGCTGATAAGACGCAGCAAACTGGACGACCTTGCCACGGTCCTGGAAATACCGCCTGTAGTATGTCTCAAGTTCGGCCGGCAGGACTGCGATCTCGGTACCGAAGATGGAATGCATCTCATTGACGACATCATTCGGTTCGGTCTTCTGATACGAGGCAACGATACTCTTCACACGTTCGTCATAGAGGTGATTCTTGAAATAATCGTTGAGCATGCCGTCAACCTTCTTCTGTTCACGCGGCGTCAACCGGTCATAGGCGGCATGCAGCACTTCGTGGGCGGCCGTTACCTGATCGACGCCGTTCAAGCGGTCATCACTGACATGGAAGATGAATATGCCGCGGTCGACAGGATGGTAGCAGCCGAGTACGATGGTGTGTTCGCCACGGGCGCTACAGGCTCTGCCGAAAGACTCGCGGTCTTCTATGGCCGGATGATTTACATAGAACAGCTTCCGGGCTTCCGGAGTGGCGGTGATATCATCGGCAAGCTGGCTGACCGAAGCTGGCGGACTATAATTGGACAGTCTGACCCAGTCGTGTATCGCCTGGTACTGCCAGACAGCCAGCAGCACCAGGAACACTAAAGCCAGGAACGGCCACCTTATCTTGAGATTAAAGCGCTTACGCATACATCAAGTATAGCAACCCCGGGCGATTTTATTGCGCTATTCAGTTCCGGCAGCGTAGGCCAGTTCGCCCTTTTTGGCTGCGACCTGCAGGATATGACCCTTACTGATCTTCTCACCGAGCAGTTCCATGGCGACATGGTCCTCTATCGTGTCCTGAATCAGACGCCTGAGCGGCCTGACACCATTCTTTGAGTCATACCCCTTCTCGAGCAGGTGCTGCTTGGCCTGTGGGCTGACTTCGAGCCCGACTCCCTGCTTCTGCAGGCGGGAACGGAGATCGTCAAGCTGCAGGTCGATGATATGCAGGATGTCCTTCTTGGTCAACGCACGGAAGACGATGGTCTTGTCGATGCGGTTCAGCAGTTCGGGGCGCATCAGCTTCTTAAGTTCATCGAGTACTTTCTCGCGGTTGCGCTTGTGTAGATCGTCAAGGTCTTTGAAGTCACTGCGGTCGACCGCCTGGAACCCGAAGCTTGACTCCTTCTGCAGCTTGTCCGCGCCGATGTTACTAGTCATGATGACGATGGTGTTCGTGAAGTCGATGCGGCGGCCCTTGGCGTCGGTCAGATAGCCGTCTTCCAGCATCTGCAGCATCATATTGAAGACGTCCGGATGGGCTTTTTCAATCTCGTCGAACAGCACCAGGCTGTACGGCTGACGGCGGATCTTGTCTGTCAGCTGGCCGCCTTCGTCGTAGCCGACATAGCCGGCAGGGGCGCCGACCAGCCGGGACACATTATGATGTTCTCCGAATTCAGACATGTCGATCTTGACGAGCGCATTTTCAGAGCCGAAGAACTCTCGGGCCAGGACCCGGGCAAGCTCCGTCTTGCCGACGCCGGTCGGACCGAGGAAGATGAACGAGCCGATCGGGCGGTTGGTAGCACCGATACCAGAACGGTTGCGGCGGATCGCCCTTGAGACCGCCTCGACTGCTTCTGACTGGCCGATGACGTATTTACCAAGCGTCTTTTCAAGACCGATAAGGTACTTGGCTTCAGCACGGATAACCTTCTTGGTCGGGACGCCGGTAATCCGGGAGACGACTTCAGCAACGTCTTCACTGGTTACTTTGAGCCGTTTCTGCTCCGGAGCATTCTCGTAGATCTTGGCCAGTTCATCGTTGATCTGGCTGGCACGGGTCTTCTCGCGGGCGGCTTTCTCGTAATCCTCACCGTCGACAGCCTCTTCGATGCGGGTGTTGACGAGCTTGAGCTCCTTCTGCAGCTTGCGGACTTCCGGCGACGTCTTACCCTTGTCGACGCGCAGATGCGCCGATGTTTCATCGAGCAGGTCGATTGCCTTGTCCGGCATGAAGCGGTCATTGATGTAGCGCTTAGCTAGATTGACGGTATCTTCGAGGACTTCGTCGCTGATGGTGACGCCGTGGAAAGCTTCGTAGTGTTTGCGCAGCCCCTTCAGGATGGCCAGCGTCTCACTCGGGGTCGTCTCAGGCACCTGGATCGGCTGGAAGCGGCGTTCGAGGGCGGCATCCTTCTCGATATGCTTGGTATATTCTGTGGTCGTGGTCGCACCGATGACCTGGATCTTGCCGCGTGCTAAAGCCGGCTTCAATATGTTGCCGGCGTCCATGGCGCCTTCGGCAGCACCGGCGCCGACGATCAGGTGCAGCTCATCGATGAAGACGATGGTCTTCTTATCCTTCTCAAGTTCGCTCATGACCTTCTTGAGGCGTTCCTCGAATTCACCGCGGTACTTGGTACCGGCGATCATACCGGCCAGGTCGAGCATGACGATACGCTTGTCGAGCAGGCTGTCCGGAACGTCCTCAGAGATGACACGCTGTGCCAGGCCCTCGACGATGGCCGTCTTGCCGACGCCGGGCTCACCGATCAGGACGGGGTTGTTCTTGGTGCGGCGGTTCAGGATGGTGATGACGCGCCGGATCTGAGCGTCGCGGCCGACGACCGGGTCGAGTTTGCCGGAACGGGCCTGTGCGGTGATATCCGTGCCATAGTAGTCCAGGGCGGTCTTCTTGGCGCCCTTCTTGGTGCGGGTCGAACCGCTGTCGGCGCCATTGTCGGACTCTTCGTACTGCTGGCGGTTCAGGAACTGCTCCAGCTCATTCATCAGGCTGTCGACGTCGATGTTCATATCGCGCAGCAGGATGGTGGCGCGGGCGTTCTTCTGGCTGATGATACTGAAGAGGATGTGCTCCGTACCGCAGAATTCCTGGCTATAATCTTGGGCGACGTCGTAAGCCATCTTGAGAGTCAGCTTAGCCGTTTCACTCAGGCCTTTGGCGCCCATGTTGATGACGAGTGTCTTCGGAGTAAGGTTGAGGGCAAGGCGGGCCCTGTCAAGTGTCACACCGGCACCCTCAAGGATCTTGGCACCCATACTGCTGTCCTGGGCCAGGACACCAAGTAGCAGATGCTCCGTGCCGATGTAGGCGCTGCCGAAACTGCGCGCGATAGCATCAGCATGCTTGAGCGCGTTCAGGGCATTATTAGTCAGGTGATTCAAAAACTCTCTGAAATCTGGACTGTCTGGCATCATATTCGTTCTCCTTCCACCTCGCAACGTCTGCGGGACGAGCTACTGTTGCTATATTTTAGTACCACGAGCTGGGATATTGCTGTGACTATTCACACTGTCCACGCTGGAATACCGGAGCGCTGTCTTTGGCTAAGCCATCGCTATACCTTTTATACTACTCGAATTAGCACTCTCATGTCAAGAGTGCCAGCCGAACTGGTTGACCGGTGCATCTGGCCGGTGAAACACACGGTTTTTGACGAAGACCGCAGCAAGCGGTAGCCTCGCTACCGCGCACGAGGACTGGAGACAGAAACCGTGTGTTTCACGACGTGGCCGATGCGCCAGACGGCCGGTTCGGTCTGGCACGCTTGACATGGTCAAGAGTGCCAGTTTATTCATCTGCATTCGTATGAGGGCGGCGGGACGAGAAAAGCATATCTTGGATATCTCTTCAGGGGAACCGCTGGTAGTCTGCTTGAGAAACTTTGATCTCTTCAATCCGCGGATCATCTACTTCCACCATATGCGCACACTCTGCAACAATAATTTCAGGGTTAACCGGATCGGTCATGTCGACGTCTATAGGCATTCCTTCATAGAACCCAACCTGTCGCACAAGATATTTGTATCCAATATATCCTAGATGCTCCTGTAGCCATAATTCGTCAGCTACAGCATCATATAATTAAACGACTGGATCAGGTTCAGGTAGGCTGTCATCATCGATATCATCAAGCCATTCACATGCCATACTAGTTACCGTTCCGTCCCTTCACTGCGCTCCCAGACTACATCCGTAATCGGAATGCCGTAACTAACGACACTACTACTATCGTCGGGCAGCTCAGACAATAGAGCACCGCCATAGCCATCCTTTAGGCGGTATAGTCCGCATTCATCAGATTCTACATCCACAACGGCATGCACATCAAATTGTTCATCAGGAGTCAGGTTGCTGAAATTATCCTCATCGGCAAGTGCAAAGATGAGGAGCCCACGGCCAGTAATCGAACGGTCTTCGCACATTTGTGCCGGTCCACAGCTATCGCTGAGACCTTCGAAGACCGCTCCATCTTCATCAGGACGAGCAATAATCGCGTGCTTCAGGAATTTGCCAGCATATTTCATTCTAGAATCATCTCAACAATAATCTTAATCAGTCCGGATATCTGTTGTCCTGCGAAAACGAATGCGTCATCCTAGCATTATACCACTTTTTGCACCATACGTCTATCTGCGGCGTGCTGCCTTACGATATGATTTTGTAAGTGCCGCATAGACGAGAACTGTAGTAAGAAGTCCGCTTCCGTACGTCGCATATTCCGCCGCTACAGGATTGTATGACGCTGGATACTGTGATGTTTCAATTGAAATCTTCTGGTTGTTCTGTATGATGGATCGTTCGGCCGTCATGGCTGCGACCTCATCACCGGTAGCAGACGAGGACTTTCGTACCTGTTCCAGGTCACGATTTGCTGCCTGCAACACCATTACATTGTCATGATGCTCATCATAGATCTCTTTCCCAGGCATGGCAGAGGGTAGTACGGCCTCATGAACGACCACACCCGTCCCAGCACCAGCAACAAGAGAACCGAGTGTTATATAAGAACTTCCTACGGTCCCACCTCTGCCTGAGGGTTCGAACAAAAAATCAGCGCCCATATACATTTCTCCTTCTGCTATTCGCCGTGCTCTTCAATAGCTTCAAGCAGTGAATTTTCGAGGTCGCTCTTGCGCTTCAGCTTAGGAACTTTAGGCAGTTCAGTCGTTTCGATGACACCTTCGGAGACGACCTCACGTTCGCGCGGCGTGTCAGATTCGATGTCGATATCGTATCCAGCAAGCTTACTGGCGAGGCGCACGTTCTGGCCACTCTTGCCGATGGCGATGCTGAGCTGATCCTCGGGTACGACGACGCGGGCGCGCTTGCGCTCCTCATCCAGTTCGACGCGGCTGACCTTGGTCGGGCTCAGGGCGTTCATGATGTACTCGACGGTGTCTTCGCTCCAGACGACGATATCGATCTTCTCCTGTTCGCCAATTTCGGACATGACCGCATTGACGCGTGTACCATGGCCGCCGACGAAGGTACCGACCGGGTCGACGCCTGGGACGTTGCTGGCGACGGCGATCTTACTGCGAACGCCGGCTTCGCGTGAGATGCCTTTGATCTCGACGGCGCCTGATTCCATCTCGGGGACTTCGGCCCGGAACAGCCACTCGATGAACTGCGTGTTACCGCGGGAGACGACCAGCTGCGGGCCGCGGAAGCCGCGTTCGACATCCTTCAGGAAGACCTTCAGGCGCTGGCCTGGGTAGTAGCGCTCGCCCTGGATCTGCTCGCTGCGCGGCATGATGCCCTGTGCCTTGCCGAGGTCGATGCGGACGATGTTGCCTTCGACACGGGAGACGACTGCGTTGATGACGGTACCGATCTTGTCCTCATATTCATTCATGATGATTTCGCGTTCCGCTTCGCGCAGGCGCTGCAGGATAACCTGCTTGGCGGTCTGGGCGGCGACGCGGCCGAAATTCTCGACCTTTTCGTGTAGTTCCAGCATATCGCCGATCTTGGCATCCTTCTTGATGAGCTGGGCGTCAGTCAGGCTGATCTCGTAATCGCCGTCGCCGATGCGCTCGACGACCTCTTTGGTGACATAGGCATCGACGTCACCGGTGTTCAGGTTCATGGTGACACGGACTTCCTGCTCGCGGTCGCCATAATCGCGGCGGTAGGCGGCGGCCAGGGCCTGTTCGACGACTTCCTGTACCGTCTCTTCCGGCAGGTTCTTCTCTTCTGCGATGGCCTTGATGGCGACACCTAATTGTTTAAAATCCATATCCATCGTTATTTCTCCTTTTTCTCTCACTGTTTCGTATGGATCATTTCTGAATTGTAAGAGGTTTCTTATGAAAAAATCCGACCTGCTGGCCGGATCGAACACTATTTACTATATAGATAACGCCGGGGCTTGTCAATCAGTGCATGGCGCATTATTATGATATTTCATGAATAAGTCCAAGAAGGTGCAGTCACAAAATCCGCTCAAGCGGTGCAAGCCGCTCGGGCCGCGCATCGGCACGTATCAGGAGAGGCTTAGCACGGATGAAGGCAAGTTCATACGGATCGGGCAGCTCATCGTTGTCGCGCCATTCGACTGCTCCGATGACGAACTCGACATCAGCCACCAGCAGTTGTTGCGGGCCGCCTTCGCAAAACCCAAGCTCGCTCCTCGTGCCCGCCAGCATTTACTGGCATCAGACGCGGCAGGGATTAAGAAACTTGTCAATGAAGACCATGGATACGTCGAGTCGCTCCATGATGCCGGCCAGTTCATCGTTTCCGCGGCCCTGCCGGAACTGGCTGCTGAATACCAGGTGCGTGTATTCGGCAAAAGTTTCATGTTCGGCCAAGCAGATGCCGGCGGGCGGGCGCTCACAGGCACGATATTCCAGGAAAACCTCGGTAATAATTTCATGGTCAGAGCCATCTCATAGCATCCGGGCGTCATTCTCAGCCTGAGGACTCTCATCGATTCATCAGGGTGATTCCTGACTGACCCACGTAAACGCCCATGCTACTATAGAAGCTACGCATCCGTCACCTAAAGTATCAGGAGGTTATTCATGAGCACGTCCGTCACCCGCCTATTCCAAACGTTCCAACCGGCGAACTACGACCTCGTCATCAAGCTCGACCGTGCCCGGATGTTTTTCAGCGGACGGGTCGTCATCACCGGCCGCAAGGCGGGCCGTCCCAGCCAGCGCCTTACCTTCCATGCCAAGGACCTCAAGGTCACTGCCGCAACGATCACCGTCAAGGATAAGAAAGGCACGCGTGATATCCCCGTCGAGCGTATCAATCTGCAGAAACGTTTCCATGAGGTCCGGCTGCATGCGGATACGATGTTATATCCTGGGGAGTATACGGTTTCGATTGATTTCGAAGCTCCCATCACCCCTGGGATGACCGGACTATACCCCTGCTATTTCAAGATTGACGACCAGGAATTAGCACTGCTGGCAACCCAGTTCGAGAGCCATCATGCCCGTGAAGCCTTCCCTTGCATCGATGAGCCGGAAGCCAAGGCGACGTTCGACCTGACACTGCAGACGGAGACGGGCATCACCACACTGGCGAATACCCCTGTCAAGGAACAGAAGACCGATGACGGCGTCATGACAACGACTTTCGAGACGACTCCCCGTATGAGCAGTTATCTGCTGGCCTGGGTCGTCGGCGACATGCAGTCAAAGTCAGCCCGCACGAAGCATGGCACCGAGGTCAATATCTGGTCCACTAAAGCGCAGCCGATCGATTCGCTCGACCATGGGCTCGACGTCGCTGTCCGCAGCATAGAATTCTTCGAGGACTATTTTGGCGTCCGCTACCCGCTTGCCAAGGCCGACCACGTCGCCCTGCCCGACTTCAGCAGCGGTGCCATGGAAAACTGGGGCCTGATCACCTACCGAGAACGAGTCTTGCTGGCGTATCCTGATGAGTCATCGCAGTCGATAAAGGAGACGATCGCCCTGGTCGTCGCCCATGAGACGTCACACCAGTGGTTCGGCAACCTCGTCACCATGCGCTGGTGGGACGACCTCTGGCTCAACGAATCGTTCGCCAATATGATGGAGTACCAGGCGGTCGATGCCATGTTCCCGGACTGGCATGTCTGGGATACCTTCGTCGCCGCCGAAGGTCTGTCGTCACTCCGCCGTGATGCCACAGCCGGCGTCCAGAGCGTCCATACCCAGGTCAGCCACCCTGATGAGATCAGCACGCTGTTCGACCCGTCCATCGTCTACGCTAAGGGCGGTCGCTTACTGTACATGCTCAAAGAGTACATAGGTGAAGAGGCCTTCCGTAAAGGGCTCAGCAATTATTTTACGAAGCACGCCTACAAGAATACCGAAGGCACCGACCTGTGGGCTGAACTATCTGCTACATCCGGCAAGGACATCGGCGCCTTCATGGACCCCTGGCTGGAACGCCCCGGCTTCCCCGTCGTCACTGTCGGCCACGCAGATGGCACGGTTACGATACAGCAGGAGCACTTCTCGGATAATCCTGCCAAAGCCGATACGACCCGCATCTGGCCTTTGCCGCTGTTCTCGAGCAGCCCAAGCCTGCCCGAACTCCTCGATTCGGCTCAGATCGAAGTCAAGCATGACAACGCGCAACTTGCCCGCATCGACGAGGGCGCCCGCGGACACTACATCGTCAATTACACGTCTCTATGGCAGCGTGAACAACTGGCGAAGATGGTCGCCGATGGCTCGCTCAACAACGCCGAGCGCCTGATGCTGCTGAATGACGCATCGATGCTGGCCCGTGCCGGACTGCAGCCATACGGCGATGTCCTGAAGCTGCTGGCGGCCTATGCCGACGAGCGCAATGAATCAGTCTGGGACATCATCTCGCTGATCATCGGTGAGAGCCGCCGCTTCATCGATGCCGATCCGGCACTGGAAGACCGCATCAAGGCTTTCGTCCGGCGCCTGATCGCCAAGCAGTATGCCCGTCTCGGCTGGGACGAGCAGCCCGGCGAATCCGCCGCCGACCAGAAGTTGCGGGCGACCATCATCGGACTCGGCGCCTTCTCTGAGGAGCCAGCCATCGTCGAGGAGTCGCTGCGACGGTTCGAGGCCTATCAGAAAGATTCCTCAGCACTTTCGAGCGAAATCAGGGCCATCGTCTTCGGCGTGCCCGTCAAACAAGGTGATACAGCTGTATTCGAGTACCTGCTCAAGCTGCACGACTCTACCAGCAACAGCGACCTCAAAGCGGACATATCCGGCGCTCTGACCGCGACCCGCAGCGCGGATGATGCCACCAGGTTGCTCGACCGCATCAAAGACTCCAAGGTCATCAAGCCGCAGGATGCTGACCGTTGGCTGGTATACCTTATGCGCAACCGCTACGTCCGCGATACCGGGTGGAACTGGATGACCTCGCAGTGGGCATGGCTTGAAGAGACCTACAAGAACGATAAATCGTACGATTATCTGCCACGTTACGCCGCCTCTGCCTGCAACACCCGTGAAACTGCCGACAGGTTCCGTGCCTTCTTTGAACCCAAGCAGGAACAGGTCGCGCTGAAGCGCAACATCATGGTCGGCCTGGAAGAGATCGAGAACCGTGTCACCTGGCTGGAGCGCGACCTGGATTCAGTCCAGCAGTTCTTCGCCGACTGATCTGCGGATAGGCACGCCACTGAGACATAAAAAACCCGGGATGCTTTGTCCCGGGTTTTTGCAGGCATATGTGTCTAGCTGGACTTCTTATTGAACAGCCACGTCGCCAACGGTATTGCGACAGCCAGTATGCCCAGTGACCAGGCGACAGCCAGCCAGCCATGGTTGCCTATAGGCGTGCCGAGCATCAGGGCACGGATAGCTTCGATAACATGCGTGATAGGTTGGTTTTCAGCGAACGCCCGCAGGTATTTCCCCATGCCGTCAGTCTTTACGAAGGCACTGCTGGCAAAGGTCAGCGGAAATACGATGATGAATGTCAGCCATTGGACCGCTTCAACGCTCTTCGCGAGGACACCGATGATGGCAGCCAGCCAGGAGAAGGCCAAGGTGAACAGCAGGATGATCCCGGCAATCATCAGCCACTCGAGAATGCTGGCACCGCTCCGGAATCCGAGAACCAATCCGGCTACGATCATGACGATGGTCGAGATCGTATTTCGGAACAGATCGGATATAGTATGGCCGTTCAGGACGGCAATATTGCTCATCGGCAGCGAACGGAAGCGGTCGACGATACCCTTCTGCAGGTCGTTACAGATGGCGATAGCCGTCGTCGTCGACCCGAAAGCGACCGTCTGGACGATGATGCCGGCCAGCAGAAAGTTCAGATACGATACTCCCTGGGGTAATGTCTGCGAGATGGCCCCGCCGAATACCGCGGCGAACAGCACCAGGAACATGATGGGCTGGAAGAACGTCCCAAGCAGTTGGTCGGTGTTGCGCATGATGTGTGTGCTACTGCGCCTGATCATAATCAGCGAATCATTGAACACCGACAGTATCTTCGGTGATTTCTGAAATTGTAACGGTACTGACATCAGGCTTCCTCCTCGGTTTCTTCGGTCTGCTTCTGTTTGCCGGTGAGCGACAGGAAGACGTCGTCAAGCGTCGGCTTGTGCACCGCCATCGATTCCAGGGCGACGCCCTTATCTGCCAGGACATCCAGTACGCGGCGGACATCAGTGTTGATATCGTTGATAACCATCGTCAGGGATCGTTCCTTTTCATTCGTGTCGACCACATCCTTGGAGAGATCCTTGACAGCCCGTTTTAAGTTTATGCCATCGGCGAATACAAGCTCCAGACGGTCCTTACCGACTTTACTCTTCAGCTCGTTAGCCGTGCCCTCGGCGATGACCTTGCCGCCATCGATGACGACGATGCGGTCGGCCAGCTGGTCGGCCTCCTCTAGATACTGGGTGGTCAGCAGGATGGTCGTGCCGCCGGACATCAGCTTGCGGATGATCTCCCACATGGCGATGCGCGAGCGAGGGTCGAGGCCTGTCGTCGGTTCATCGAGGAAGATGATCGGCGGTGTAGCGATGAGGCTGACGGCCAGATCGAGGCGGCGGCGCATACCGCCTGAGTATTTCTTGACCGTACGGTCGGCAGCTTTGACGAGGTCGAAATCCTGCAGCAGTTCGTCGGCCCGGGCATTGGCGCTGGCCTTGGTCAGCCGGTACAGCCGGCCCATCATCACCAGGTTCTCACGCCCGGTCAGCAGTTCGTCGACGGCGGCAGATTGGCCGGTCAGACCGATGACGGACCGGACCTTGTCGGCATCATCCGCAACATCATAGCCATGGATGACGACCTCACCGCTGTCATATCGCAGCAGGGTACTCAGTATGCGGACAGTCGTCGTCTTGCCGGCGCCGTTCGGACCCAGCAGGGCGAGCATCGTCCCCTTCTTTACATTGAGGTCGATACCCTTCAGTACTTGGTTGTCACCGTATGATTTTCTGAGGTCGCGGACCTTTATAACATGTTCGTCTTGTGCCATTTGTTTCCTTACTATTGGTATAATATACTATATTTTTAAAGGATTTAACTAGTTTGAGGGGCGATGGTATGTAATCTGTGTTTCTAATGCGGCCTGCTGTGGCCGTCCCGCCCCACTACCCTACTCAATACAATCGATGAAGTCGAATACCTCGTAGTGCGGGCCGCCGACTTCGACCGCTCCGATCACATACTCACCCAGCCAGCCATGCGAAGCCACCCAGGTCGCGGCGCCGCGCTGCATGTGCAGCAGCTTGCGGCCGTCGATATATTCGAAGCCGCTGCCGTATGAGTTTGTCGAGCGGTACTTTACCTCGATGAAACAGATGACATCATCCAACCGGGCGACGATGTCGATCTCGCAGTGCGGACGGCGGTAATTGCGCTCAAGCACTTCGTACCCTTGGCGCACCAGGTATTCTGCGGCGGCCTGCTCCGCCCGGTTTCCGGTATCAATGCTCGTCACGGTCAGCCCCGCGGTATCCGGCGACCGGGTCATACCAGCGGGCGATAGCTTCCGGCATCTCTTCACCGATATACATGAAGCGTTCCTTGGTCACACCCTTGACTTCCACAGTCTCGAAGAACACGTCATACGGCCTGACCCAGATCTTTGTTCCGGAACGGCCGCTCAGTTGTACGTAACAGACGAGGCGCTCACCAGTCTCTTCATGTGTCGCAGCGCCAAGTACCAGATACAGCCCGCCCTTGTAATGTTTATAGATGCCAGCCCGTAATTCGTTCATGCGTCTGATTGTAGCAGCAATTGCCTGATTGGTTTATACGACCGGCGATGAATCGGCGTCACGCCATGCTCCTGCAGGGCTGCGATATGGAGCGCGGTACCGTAGCCGACGTGCCTGTCGAAGCCGTACTGCGGATATTCCTGCGCAGCTACTTCCGACATGTATGTATCGCGCGCAACTTTGGCGACGATGCTGGCAGCACTTGCCTCCGGCACTAATCCGTCGGCACCGACCAGTGTCCGGACGTTGGCGTAAGCGGGCAGGAAGTTATAGCTACCGTCGATCAGGATTTCAATAGTAGTATCATGGAGCGTCGCCGCGGACTGCAAACCTTTCTGCTTCAGCTGTTCAAGCACCTGGTCCGCGGCCTGAGACATAGCACTTTTGACAGCCTCTGTAATACCACTTATGTCAATAGTCTCCGGCCAGACCCAGCCGACCCCGATAGCGACTGCTTTCTGGCGGATATCGGCGTCAAGAGACTGGCGTTTCGCTGCCGATAACTTCTTCGAATCAGCCAATCCCGCAATTGGCTGATTCGGATCCAGCACGACCGCGGCCGCGACAAGCGGTCCGGCCCAGCAGCCCCTGCCAACTTCGTCGATACCAATTACTTGTGAATATGTCATGTTTGTACTATTCTTTTTATCAATGCGAACAATACACCCCACAATCGCCCGGTACATCGGCTTTGCTGAGACTAGCTTAGCACATGCCGGTAATCCAGAGGCACGTGAATATTTCATCAATAATGTCCGCTCTACCTATCCGAAAGAGGAGCTATTCACGAAACTCCTGTTCCGTGCTGCGTCCCGTCATAGCAGACTCGTAGAGCATGTGATCGGTCGCAAGGTGCCAGAAGGCATGTCCCGCATAGGTGCTGGATGGGAATCGATCTGCTACACAAACGGCAGCTTTGTAATCAAGGTAGATAAGGCAAGTGCCGGCATGAGTGAAGCCGAGAGACGTGGGGTTGCAGCGAAGTTACAACATGATCATGCGGTACTTGTCAGTTACCTGGGAAGTTCTGCAGTCTTACCACAAACAGTGGATGTCGGCCCCCATCCTGCCAATAAGCGCCAACAGGTAGTCATGACCGAACAGCCTCATGCGGTTTTCATTCCGCTCGATCCTGTATTTCCTGCGGCTGGAGGCAATATCGATAAAGTTGTTTTGGACCAACTTTTCACTGCATATCCGAATATCAAGGGAGAATTATCCGATTTAGCCAGCAATAGTCTGATGATGGCTGCGGAAACAAAGCTCGTGCCTGATATCGGCGGCATGGGGAATATCGGATTGGTCGGGGCAAGCAATACCGTCACTATGATTGATGCGATACCTCAATCCGCGGAACTCGGATGGGTACAGGAACGGCTGATTCCGCAACTCTACGACTTATACGATCATTGCAGGTCGGATACTATAGACGAAGCCTAGTACATACATAAAAAGGAGCCTGTGAAGGCTCCTTTGAAGTTTCGTATGACGGAAGCCAGGCTTTAGGCTTTCGCTGTCTCGGTTTCTGCTTCGGCGCTGTCGGCTGTCTCGGCCGCTTCTGCAACCTTTTCGGCCGGAAGCTCATTGACGGCGCGCTTGTCGAAATCAAGTCCGGTCAGGCGGGCAGCCTTGCCGGTGCGGGTGCGCATGTAAGTCAGGTAGTTGCGGCGAACCTTGCTGCGTTTAGTGACTTCGACCTGGACGACCAGCGGGCTGTGCAGCAGGAAGCTCTTCTCGACGCCGACGCCGCTGGCGATGCGGCGGACGGTGATGCGGCTGGTGTGTGAGCCCTTGTTGTCAGTGCGGATGACGAGGCCCTGGAAGATCTGGACACGCTCTTTGTTGCCTTCGCGGATCTTCTGGTGGACCTTGACGGTGTCACCGCTCTGCACGTCAACGACGGCAGACTTCTTGAACTGGCTGGCAAATTTGTTGACGATTGATTCCATAAGTCTGTAGCCTTGTCTTGAGACGGATGTCTCTTCAATTAATGTCTCTTCGGTTAATATAATTCGCCCACTCATGAGCGCTTTTGAACAAGTATATCACATCGGTGGGAGGCTGGCAACGAGTTACTCGCTTCTGGCCCTGATGCGCTGTCGGGCATTACGGCGTTTCATCGAACGGAGCTCATCTTCCGACAGTCCACCCCAGACGCCATGGTCCTGACCTGTCTCCAAGGCCCATGCCAGACATGTGCCCCGGACATCACAGGCGTTGCAGACCAGCTTCGCCTCCTCGATCTGGAATAATGCCGGGCCGGTATTGCCGACCGGAAAGAACAGCTCTGGGTCTTGATCCAGACAATTAGCCTCATTACGCCAATCAATGGCTTTTTCGCGCGTGACTTTGTGATTTTTACGATATGCTTCCATTCAAATATTGTCTCATCTGATTTACAGATGGTCAATATATGTATTTATGATGCTTGTGCTTGTCAGCTGACGACGCGGTAGACTTCTTCGAGCGTCGTATCACCCTTGACCACTTTCAAGATGCCGTCATGCAGCATGGTCAGCATACCGTCCTGGATGGCCTGCTTCTCAATCATGTCGGTATTGATCTGTCCCGGTGGCAATTTGAGCAGTTGTTGGACGCCATGTGTCATCAGGAGCTGTTCGCGGATCGGAATCTGACCGACATACCCGAACGGGTTCTCTGTCGATGAGCCAGGCTTGTACAGCGTGATGCTATGTACGTCAGGCCGCTCTACTCCTGGAGGCAGCGTATCGATGATAGATTGCAGCTGCGCCTTGAGCGCGTCATCCGGCTTGTAAGGCTGCCGCGTCTTGTGATCAAGCAGGCGGATCAGGCGCTGCGCCATGATCAGGCGGATGGCCGAAGCGAACAGCGGATTGACGCCGACGAAATCGACCATCCGGGTCAGCGCAGCCGATGCCGAGCTGGCATGGAAGGTGCTGAGGACCAGGTGGCCGGTCAGCGCGGCCTGCAGTGCCGTGCGGGCGGTATCCTGGTCGCGGATCTCACCGACCATCAAGGTGTCCGGGTCAAGCCGCAGTACGGCGCGCAGCTTGTCAGCGAAGCCGGAAGCATTGTGGTCGCCCTGTACCGGTATCTGCACGACACCGGGCAGATAGTATTCAACTGGGTCTTCGAGAGTGATTATCTTGCGTTCATCGGAATTCAGCGTCGTAAGCAGCGAATACAGCGTGGTCGTCTTACCGGAGCCGGTCGGCCCGACGACCAGCACCATACCGGTCGGGTGGCTGATGATATCATCGACGACAGCCCGTTCACGCTCTGACAGTCCTAGGCTGTCGAGGTTGAGCAGCTCAAGTTTCAGATTGAACAGACGCATGACGACGTCCTGTCCGTAGATAGTCGGGACCGTCTCGACGCGCAGGTTGACATTGATCTCCTCACCGGTGGCCATCGTGTATGGCTGGTTGATGTGACCGCTCTGGGCATCGGTCGCCGCAGTGGACAGGTTGGCAGCGACAGCGATTGATGATAACAGCTGCTTATAGCGGTCGGGTTTGATGGTCGCGATTGAGTGCAGCACACCGTCGACACGGAAGCGGACGCGGATATGCTCCTTCTGGTTCTCCATGTGGATGTCGGATGCTTTCAGCTGATACGCCTGCTTGACCAGATACGCAAGGACATCGTCCGAAAGGACCTCTTCGAGCGTAGCCGAGACACTCTTGATGAGCGCCTCATCCGCCGTCGTCCCTAGTTTGACATCCTGGTAAATTATCTTCTTCGGCGGATTGTACAGCACCGTATATTCTTTGAAGCCAGCCTCCGAGATGATGGCGAACGTCACCCGCTGGCTGTTGAAATGGCTCTTAAGGGCATTCATCGTCTGCTGCGAAGTCGTCGTCGTGATACCGAACAGTATGTTGTATTTATCGGCCTGCAGCGGCACGACCCGGTACTCACGCATCTGGGACGGCGGCAGGATCTCTTTGTACAGTTCTTTGTTGGTAATTTTGGAGGTGTCGACATACGACAGGCTCAATATGCGGGCCCGCCGCTGGGTAGCGGTCTCTTCTTCTTGGCGGGCGTCTTGGATCATAAACATAAGTATAAAGTACCTGGCGGCGCATTGCACCTACAAAAGCCCCTCCAAGCCCGCATATTCGACTACCTCGCAACAGGGCGCGTATAGTGTCTGCCATGAGTGTCACGCCTTCCCGCCGAATCATCCTTATCGCCCACAACCTGCGCAGCTGCCATAACGTCGGCTCATTGCTGCGGACCGCCGAAGGCCTTGGTGTCGAACGGGTATACCTGACTGGATATACGCCGTACCCCCTACAGCAGGCCGACGGCCGCGCACCCATCTCCGATGGCCGGCTTCCTCACATCGCGACCAAACTGCATTCCCAGATACAAAAGACCGCCCTTGGCGCTGAAACGTTCTTAGACTGGCGGCATGAAACTGAAATTGACTTAGTCCTGAATGAACTTAGGGCTGATGGCTGGCATCTGGCCGCCGTCGAGCAGTCCCCGGACAGCACGCTTCTGCCCGGATTTCGGCCACCTGCAAAACTAGCCCTGCTGGTCGGCCGTGAAGTCGAAGGTGTCGAACCTGCTATACTGGCCGCAATGGACATTGTGCTGGAGATTCCGATGGGTGGACGGAAAGAGTCGTTCAATGTCGTCCAGGCCGCCGCGATGGCACTTTATCATTGCACGCTTATGAATAAGGAGGACGCACTATGAAATATGCATTTGAAAAGGACCGCGAGCCCATCGAATCAGGCACTTGGCCTGGAGCTGAATGGGATCTGTACACGACACTCGGCTTGTCCGACGAAGATTGTTCCGCCGTCTTCTGTATGGGCGTCAATTCTAGCGGAGATACGGTACTCATGAAAACGATGCGCGAGCTTGAGTATGGGCGCGAGGAAGAAGTCTGGGGCCTGCCCGGCGGACATATCGATGAGACCACTGAAGGCTTCGAAACCATCAATATGACCCGTGACCGTGAAGCCCTCGAAGAAGGTGGTTTCCTCCCCGAGAGTCCCGTCCCGATCGCCGTCCGCGTCATCCGCCGCCAACCAGGCGCACAGCAGTCTACGAGAGGCCGCATCTATCCGGAAGTTGCCTGCATCCCTTATTTCCTGGGCCGTACACCTGATACACTTCTCGAGCCGACCGGTGAGGAAGTATTGGAAAGCGGTTTCTTTGGGCGCGACGAAGCGATGGCCCTTATTAATGAATCCGATGCCGTCATCCTTGATATTGGATTTGCCGCACTGGAAAGCGGCCACGTCGTATTCGACAGACCAGCAGACAACTGAAACGTAACGACCGCGCCCAGGCGCGTGACATATATACATAAGCGTCGTAATGTGCTACACTCATACATAGTTACCTAAAAATAAAACAAAAACAAATATCATGGCCCTTACTGCCCAGCGCAAACCATCAGTCCACCATAAAAAGACCCGTGGCGCCCATCACCGCCACAGCAAACACTACCTGAAGACCTATTCGCCGTACCTGCCGATACTACTGCTCGTCATCATCGGTCTGGCAATCAACAGTTTCTGGTCGTCCAGGACACAGGTGCTTGGCACTTCCACCAGCCTGACTGCCAACGAACTGCTTCAGACTACTAACATCGAACGTTCCCGCCAGCAGCAGCCAGACCTGGCCGTCAACCAGAAGCTGAGCCAGGCCGCCCAGGCCAAAGCCAATGACATGGTCCAACGCGACTACTGGTCACATAACGCACCTGACGGCACGACGCCGTGGAGCTTCGTCGAAAAGACCGGATACGAGTACCAGGCAGCCGGCGAGAACCTGGCCTACGGCTTCATGAACGCCCCGACCATCGTGACCGGCTGGATGAACAGTCCCGAACACCGCGCCAACATCCTCAACCGCAGTTACCAGGAGATCGGTATCGGTATCACCAACTCGCCGAACTACCAGGGCAAGGGTCCGGCCACCGTCGTCGTCGCGATGTACGGACAGCCGGCCGGCTCCACCGTCGGTGTCAACGCCACCGTCAGCGGAACGACTATCCCAGGTGCCGACTCGTCAGCGGCGACTACGAACCAGCCGTTCCGCAATGTCTCGCGCATCGATGTCCTGACCGGCGGCGTTGCTCCATGGAGCTTCGCGGTACTCTCCGCACTAACCCTTGCCTGCCTGGCAGTCCTTGTCTTCCGCCACGCTTACGCCTGGCATCGCATGCTCATCAAAAGCGAAGACTTCGTCCTGGCCCACAAGAAACTAGATGTCATCGCCGTCAGCCTGCTGATGATCGGCTTCCTGCTGACACGGACCGGCGGGTTCATCGGTTAACATTTGACAGCTTGACTTCTACAGAGCTTACTGCCACCGAGCAGTTTGACGGCCTACTATGCAGCTTTCAACGGCCGGAAACGACGGTTACGCATACTGAACGCCGTCGCATCCCACTCATCCCGCTCCGTCATCCATGCTAACGGACTTACTAATCTGGGATGAGCTAGACTCGCTGTTCCAAGGGCGGCGACGGCCAACGCCCCAGCATCTTTTATATTATCAGCGGCTTCTCCACTGCTCCATACCCCAATTCCGACTGCGGCCACCTCAAGGCCCAATTGGAATCGGCGGAGTATCTGGTCGACATGATATGAGCTCAGTGTATCCGGTTGGAAGATGTGACGTATCTCATGGCGCAATGTACGGTTTGCTTGAGGGAGTCTTATGCCTTTGGTCATGATCTTGATATTCGGATAATGAATTTTATTAGCATGAATCTCTGGATACGTATTACATGAGCCTAAGACCGGTTGATTCTGCGGTGTCTGAAAACTCAACGACATCGACTGAAGCGTTTCTGGTTCTATCCCATGTTCCTGGCTTGCAAAATCAATGATCTCATCCATCGGTATTTCAAGACCACGGATAGTCTCCAGAATGACAGGATCGGCGCTGATTCTGGGCCGCGTAGCTATAGGTATAGCATGCTCACGACTCTGTTCGTACGCCATAGTCGCGCCTGCTTCCAACCTTGTAGGCAGTCTTTCAATCATATTGATAGCCACATATACTTAATTACAAGCTATCATTATATAATTTATGTATTGTTTTGTCAAGTTTTAGCAGTCCTAGTGGACCTTGACGTTCTCCGTCCCTACCAGCTTCTGTAGCATCTGCAGAGCCGCGATATCCTTGGTCATGCCGCCAGGTAGTTTGATGACCTGCTTCTGTGTGTCCGGACCAAGCACCAACACGACATCGGTTGCGCCCTGATGGTCATCGATTGTCTGCTTGAGTGAAAGTAGCAGCATATTATCGTCAGCCTGGGCGATACGGATGTAGACACGTTCTGGCGCCTGTTCGCGTACCGGAGCAGGCCCAGCTTCGTCGTCGATCGGTTTGCCGCTTGACGTGGCATTTGCTGCCTTAGCACCCGGACCCTTCATGGCGACCAGTTGCTTCCCTTTCAACGGTTTCGGGATGGCTTTCTTCCGGCCGCGGGCCTTGTAGGCCTGGGCCTGCTCGAAGGTGATCTCGCGGGCGTCATCGACCAGGATCTTCAGGTCGTCGGTCAGCTTACCCTCGCGGTCGCGGGCGTTGACCTTGCCATGCATCAGGATGATATGGTCACGCTCCCAGATGCCGATGGTCTGCTGGTAGGTGCTCGGGAATAATATGACCTCGATATCACCGAACTTGTCCTCGATCTTGACGAAGGCCATCTTGTCGCCCTTCTTGGTCAGGATTTCTCGCATGTCGACGACGACGCCGCCGACGGTGACCGCTTTGCCGTCATGGGCCGATTTGAGCTCGTTGAGCGGCACTGTCTGCTCATCAAGGATATCAGTATACATATCGAGCGGGTGCTGGCTCAGGTACAGCCCCAGCAGTTCACGCTCCCACAGCAGTTGTTCACGGCTGTTATAGACAGTCGTGGCTGCTTCCAGCTCGAGCTGCGGCTTGAGATCCTGTCCTTCGACGGATTCTCCGAACAGGTCGACCTGGCTGCTGTCGCGGGCCTTCTGGACGCGGCTGGCGTAGCCGAGCATGGCCTCGAGATTGCACATCAGTTTGGAGCGGTCACCCTTGCCAGTGGCATCAGAGATACAAAAGCGGTCGAAGGCACCGGCCTTGACCAGGCTTTCTATGGCTTTCTTATTACAGGTCCGGACGTTTACGTTGCTCAGGAATGTTTCGAGGTCGTCGAACTTCTCACATTCCTTACGGGCCCGGATGATCTCTTCGACGGCGCCGGTACCGACGTTCTTGATGGCGGCCATGCCGAAGCGTATCGGCGCCTTGCGGTTGTCGGGGTTCTCCTTGTCCGGGACGACGGCGAATTCCAGGAAGGATTCGTTGACGTCGGGTGGCAGCACGGCGATGCCCATCTTGTTACACTCCGATATCTCGATCGACAGGCGGTCGGTATCGTCATAGTCGCTGGTCATAAGGGCGGCCATGAAGGCTGCCGGATAGTGCGCCTTCAGGTAGGCCGTCTGGTAGGAGATCATGCCGTAGCAGGCGGAGTGGGACTTGTTGAAGCAGTAGTCGGCGAAGCCGAGCAGATCCTTCCAGAACTTCTCAATCACCGCCCGCGGCACTCCGTTGGCGACCGCACCGTCGATGAACTTGACGCGCATCTTTTCCATGACGTCTTTCTTCTTCTTGCCGATCGCCTTACGGAGCGTATCGGCCTCACCACCGGTGAACCCGCAGACGTCGCGCGAGATGCGCATCACCTGCTCCTGGTAGACCAGGACGCCGAAGGTCGTGCCGAGGGCGCCCTCCATCAACGGATGGGCGTACTCAACATCTTCCAGGCCGTTCTTGCGCTTGATGAAGCTGTCGGTCAGGCCGGCGCTGAGCGGGCCTGGGCGATACAATGCGCCCATGGCGATGACGTCGTCGAACTCCGTAGCTTTGAGCTCACGCAGATAGCGTTTCATACCGCTCGATTCGAACTGGAAGACGCCGGTCGTATCACCGCGCCGCAGCAGCTCGAAGGTCAGCTCATCGTCCAGCGGCAGCTTGTTGATATCGATCTCCCGGCCGTAGACCTTGCGGATGATACGGAGGGCATTGTTCATGACCGTCAGGTTGGAAAGGCCGAGGAAGTCCATCTTCAACAGGCCGAGTTCCTCGATCGGGTCCTTCGGATACTGCGTAGAGACGACGCCTTTCTGGGCCATCTCGAGCGGTGCGAACTTGACGATGTCATCCGGGGCGATCACCACGCCGCAGGCATGGACGCCGTGGCTACGGATGGTGCCCTCGACACGGACAGCCAAGTCGAACACCTTGTGGGCCATCTCATTGTTCTCATATTCGCTCTTCAGGTCGGGGTCGGCGGCAATAGACTTCTCGAGCGGGATGTGGCGTCCCTGGACCGGCGCCGGTACCATCTTGGACCAGCGGTCGGCCTCGGCGTACGGCACCTGCAATACCCGGGCGACATCACGGACAGCATTGCGGGCGGCCATCGTACCGAAGGTGGCGATGTTCGAGACGCGCTCCGCACCGTATTTATCAGAACAATACTGGATGACCTCATCGCGGCGTGTGTCCTGGATGTCGATATCGATATCGGGCATGCTGATACGGTCAGGGTTCAGGAAGCGCTCGAACAGCAGGTCGTAGTGCAGCGGGTCAAGCTCGGTGATGCGCAGCGCGTAGGAGATGATCGAGCCGGCTGCCGAACCACGCCCCGGCCCGAAGACGATGCCCTGGGCCTTACCCCAGTTCATAAAGTCGGCGATGATCAGGAAGTAGCCGTTAAAGCCCATCTGGGCGATGACACTCAGTTCATACTCGGTTCGTTCCAGAACTTTCTGTGGCAGGACCTTCTTGGCTTCCTCGATGGTGGCATTCCTGGCGTCTTCCAGAGTCAAGCCCATGAAACGGTGCATCAACCCCTGGTAGACGGTCAGGTCGAGGTATGACTTCTCGTCCTCACCCTCCGGTACCGGGAACTTCGGGATCAGGATGCCACCGAGCTCGATCTCGATGTTACAGCGGTCGGCGATCTCCCGGGTGTTGCGGATGACCTCCGGATGCTCGCCGCCCCAGCGTTCGATAAGTTCCGACGGTTCGACGACATGCAGCGGGTAGTCCTTGAGGGACATACGCTTCTCGTCCGACAGGAACGAGCCTGTGCCTACGCAGAGCAGAATCTCGTGGGCATCCTGGTCCTCGTGCTTCAGGTAGTGGGCGTCACAGGTCAGCGCTACTTTGATATCCAGCTCACGGCCCAGCTCCAGCACCTGCTTGTTTATAGCTTCCTGCTCGGCGCTGGGCAGCGGATTGTCAGGGTGGCCATGGTCCTGGATCTCCAGGTAGTAGCGGTCACCGAAGATGCCTTTGTACCATTTAGCGATCTCGCGTGCCTGCTCCGGCTGGCCGTTCTTGAGCGCGTTGCCGACCTCTCCACCCATGCAGGCGCTCAGTGCGATGATACCTTCGTTGTATTGCTCAAGGAGGTCATGGTCGATACGCGGAAAGTAGTAGACGCCCTGCAGATTGGCGATCGTCGACAGCTTCATCAGGTTCTGATAGCCCTTGTGGTTCATAGCCAGCAGGATCAGGTGGAAGCGCTGTTTGTCCTTCTGCGGATCCTTGTCGGTGTGTTTGCGTGAGGCAACGTACGTCTCGATACCGATTATCGGCTTGACGCCGGCTTCCAGCCCCTTCTTATAGAAATCGATGGCGCCGGACAGTGTCCCGTGGTCGGTCATCGCCACTGCTTCCATGCCGGTATTCTTGGCAAAATCAAACAGCGCCGGCAATTTGGTCAGACCGTCGAGCAGGCTGTACTGTGTATGATTATGCAGATGTACGTAATCGCTCGGCACGAGCGGCTCGCCATCCGCCGATATCGGCGTCACCTTCGCAGGTTCAGCTGGTGCATCGGATGCCATGATGTTACCCTTACTTTCTACGTCTATTATAGAAGTTTAAGCGGTAACATACCAGCGCGGGGACACATGAAACACAAGCGACATTTACAACAAATGGTTTAAGTATCCTGTCGTGGCTACGGATCGTGGTGGAAAGTTACTTCTTCAGATAGCTGCGGATCGACTTGATCGCCTTCGTGGCTTCGGTTACGGCCTTATCGAGATCCTTATCGTCGACATTGCCATCGTGGATGGCGCTGAGCAGTTCGCGGGCCTTCTGACGGGCGCGGGAAGCTTTGGTCATGACTTCGCCCTCGAGTGCCTGGATCTGCTTCTTTGAGCCGCCATGCTTGACGGTATCGTCGGCTTCTCCTAGCAGTTCGCTGAGTTCGGTATGCAGTTTCTTAAGTGTCCGCTCGGCTTCGGCCATTCCGCTGCTACGGACATGTCCGAGATAGCGGCGCGTCTCCTTGCCAGTCTTGGGTGCGGTCAGTATGCCGGCTACGTACCCCATGACACCGGCGATCAATGTTCCGATCGCTATCCCCTTGGTCCTGTTCTTCATATCGTACCCTCCTACCCTTCTGCTTCAGTTATTTCTTGTCGTTGTGCTTCTTGACCAGGTTACGGACCAGCTTGGCGATTGCCAGCGGTCCGGATGCGTTACGCAGTACGTCACCTGCCGTACTGACGGAATCGACGGCTTTTTCGGCCTGGTCGGCGATCATCTTCAGTTTCTTCATCAGTTTGATGGCAAGGCTGACAAGTATGATCGTGACGACTAAAAATATGGTAAGTACGACTGCAAGGATGATTATCAGTACTAATGCGGCGGTGTCCATGGATTCTCCTGTTAGGTTGAATGCTAAATGCTTTAAGTATTAATTACTTATAGTTATAGCATAATGTATCGACAATTGATGCAAAATAATTCACACCGACTCTTGTCCGACAGCGGTGTCAGGAAAACCGGTAGTGCAACGGCCCTACTGCACTTTGGTACGCAGATATGCCAGGACGTCGTCCTTCATGTCAGGATGCCGCAGTGAGAAGTCGAGTACCGTCTTGACGTATTCCAGCTTGTCACCGGTGTCGTAGTACATACCGTTCTCAATCTCCTTGGCGTAGAAGGCATGGCCGTCATCCATCATCTTCTGATAGATCGGCTGGATCATCAACTCACCTTCACCCTGATACCCCTCGATAGCTTCGTCGAGATATGGGAATATCTCGGGCATCAGCAGGTACCCGCTGACGCTGGCCAGGTTGGACGGCGCTTTGTCCTTGCCGGGCTTTTCGATGATGCTGTCGGCGAACAGCAGGCCGGGAGCGATCTCGCTGCCGCTAGCGATACCGTAGCGTCTGTATTCGTCGTCGGTCAGGACACGCTTGCAGGCCAGGACTGACCCGTTATAGCGGTTGTAGACTTCGATCATCTGGGCCGTCCGGCCTGGTGTCGCTCCAAAGAAGTCGTCAGCGAAGGTATAGATGAACGGTTCGTTACCAAGCAGGTGACGGGCACAGGCGACGGGTGTCGCGTTGCCGTACGGCCCTTTCTGGCGGACATAGGCGAAGTTCGCCATGTTGGCGATGGCTTCGGTCTGTTCCAGCAGCGGGCGCTTCTTCTCACCGCCAGCCTGGAGGTTGGCCAGTAGGTCCTGGCTGATGGTATCGAAGTGGTCTTCGATGGCGCGTTTGTTGCTGCTACCGACGATGATGATATCGGTGATGCCGGCCTCGACCAGCTCTTCTACGACGTACTGGATGATCGGCTTATCGATCAGCGGCAACATCTCCTTGGGCATCGCCTTCGTCTGAGGCAGGAAGCGGGTGCCGAATCCGGCGGCGGCGATGACTGCTTTGGTTACTTTTGGCATAAGTCTGTATCCCTTCTGCTGCACTGGGCAGTCCGTTGGTTGGCTGGTATATCAACTATAGTATCAAACTGGTAGCGGCAAATCACTGCTTGACTTCTCGGCGCCACGGCGTTTCGCCAGTATCGAGCCGTACAGATCGACAAGCGTACTGCCGACGACCCCTACATCGAACTGCCGGACGTAGTCACGCTGCCACGCTACCGCGGCCTGGCGGGCGGGCGCGTCCTGCAGATAGCCGGCCAGCAGAACAGCGAAAGCCGCAGTATTCCGAGGGTCGATGAGCTGCTCGGGGTGCGGCCGCATCACGCTGGCATATCCCGGGTTATTGCCGGCGATGACCGGGCCTTTGGCCGAAGCCATACCTTCCAATAGGACGATGCCGAAGCTTTCACCGCCGGTACTCGGGTAGACGGCCAGATCAGCCGATGCGATGTAACGCGGCTTATCAGCCTCAGACACGAACCCGGTCATGGTGATGACGTCTTCCAGCCGATGTTCCTTGATAAACGCCTCGAGCCGAGGCGATTCCTCGCCTTTGCCACAGATCAGGACGCGGAACGGCGTATCGATGAGCCTATGGGTCCGGATGTGTTGTACCGCTTCTAAAAGGTGGGATGCTCCCTTGCGTGCCACTAGTCGGTTGAGATATACGATCGTCGGCTTGTCGGCAAACTCCGGAAATCCCTGCGCACCGGCGAAGTTCGCCAGTGTGATCGGATTCGGGATTATGATTGACGGCAGATGGCAGCTGCGGGTGATGAATTCCTGGGTGGCCGTAGAGTTGGCGATAAGCTGGTCGATCCGCCGGTATGACGACCGTAGCACCAAGGCGAGCGGACGCATGCCGTATTCGATGAACGAAGAATGCGGCAACACATGGAACGTAGCGACGATCGCCGTCAAATCCGACGCTTCCATGACGACCCGGTGGCCGAACAGCGGGCTGTGAGGGGTCTGGACATGGATGACGTCAAGCTGCAATTCCGCAAGTTTCTTCCGGATACTGGCCCGTGACACCGGTCGGGGGATGCTCAGTTTGTTCCCGTTTGCCTGGATCGTGACGTTACGGGCCATGCTATGGACGTTCGGGATGTCGGTCCTGACAGACTGGCCCACGAGGTAATGTACTTCGTGTCCCTGCCCCGTCAGCCACGTGCCAAGCGTCAGGACATATTGCTGGACTCCATCCGGTTTGTCGAGCGATTCGTCGAGGACGAGGCCGATCCTCATGCCGTCTGCCGGTTCATGCTGCGCTCTGCAGCCCTTTCAGCTTTTCATAGGCCAGGAAGACACCGTCGACGTCTGACATGCGGCCGCTGCGGGCGTTCTCAAACAATTGATCGATTGAGATGAGGTCGACGTCGACATGCTCACCGTCGTCAAGCGACTGGCCATCGGCATGCAGTTCACAGTCCAGTGCCAGGTAATAATGGCTTGTAGCGTTCTGGTACGCATCCTTGTACGACTTTCCGAGGTACGTGACGTTGTCGGAGACATATCCTGTCTCTTCCTGGAGTTCACGCATCGCACCGGCCTGTGGATCGGTGATGTCATGCTCCTCGATACCGCCGCCCGGTAGCTCCTCGAAGATGAGCTCAGGCCCCGGGCGGAATTGGCGGGCGATGACGACCTGTAGGTCCGGGGTCAAGGCTATGACGCCGCCATACTGCTGGCCTTCCCCGTCATATGTCTGAAAATCGGCTGTCCGACCGTCAGGGGCAATAAACGTCTTGGATATGACTTTGCGCCAGCCTATCTTTGAAACGATGGTCGGTTCGATGCGTTTCCAGGCTTTCATGATTCGATCCCAAGCTGTTTCTTGATAAGCTGCTGCGCCAGTGCCGGATTGGCTTTACCCTGGGATCGCTTCATCACCTGCCCGACCAGAAAGCCGATAGCTTTCATTTCGCCCCCGCGGACGTCATCGGCAGCCTTGGGGTTGTCTGCCAGCACCTTGTCGACGACCGCCAGTATGGCGTCTTCATCGGAATCCTGAATATATCCCTTGTCGGTGGCGAAGACTTCGATGTCCTCGGGTAGCTTCGGCAGCCCTGCGAGGTCAGCGAAAAGCTGCTTGGCGTTGGTCGAGCTGAGCTTATTGGCCTGCAGCAGGTCGTACAGTTCTGTCACAAGACGCGAGTGCTCTTCGGCGCCGAGCTGTAATCCCCCGTTACGCACCAGCGGTACGAAGACATTGACGTTCCAGTTAGCGATATGTTTGGCCAGCCACGGCTTGTCAAGGTTGGCTTCGATCAGCGGCAGGAAGCTGACAGTATCGAATTCTATCTCGGCATCAAGCAACGTCTCGACCTGCGGTTTGGTCAGGCCAAGCGTCTGCAGCCGTTCGCGCCAGGCGTCCGGCAGGGCTGGCATCTCATCCCGGACCGTGGCGATGTATTCGTCGGTGATGACGACCGGCGGCAGGTCGGGGTCAGGGAAATAGCGGTAATCATGGGCGTCTTCCTTGGTGCGCTGGCTGAACGTCTTGAGCTTGGCGTCGTCCCAGCCGCGGGTCTCCTGGACGATGGCGCCACCCTGCCCGATGACTTCGATCTGACGCTTCGTCTCGTATTCGACGACCTTCTCGACTGCCCGGAAGCTGTTAATGTTCTTGGTCTCGGTGCGTGTGCCGAGTGTGCCCGGAGCGGCCGAAGCCGGACTGACACTGACATTGACATCGAAGCGCATATTGCCGTAGTACAGGTTGGCTTCGGAGACATCGGCGTACTTCATGCGCAGGTAGAGCTCGCGGGCATACGCCTTGGCTTCGGCCGGCGTGTGCATGTCGGGTTCGGAGACGATCTCCAGCAGCGGCGTACCTGCCCGGTTGAGGTCCACCAGGCTGTAATCAGCGCCGGCCGGGTGGGTGCTCTTGCCAGCGTCGGCCTCAAGGTGTGCCCGTGTTATGCCGATGACCTTCGTCTCGCCATCCACGTCGATAGTGACAGATCCACCGAGGATGATCGGCTCGTCGAACTGGGTAATCTGATAGCCGAGCGGCAGGTCGGGATAAAAATAATGTTTGCGGTCAAATTTGCTGAATTTCTGCGGTTCGCTGCCGAGGGCGAAGGCAGCCCGCGCCGCCAGATGGACGGCTTCGGCATTCAGCACCGGCAGTGCGCCAGGCAGCCCGAAATCAATGTGGGTGACCAACGTGTTCGGCGGCGCTTCCCGGGCATCGTTACCGACCGATGAGAACAGTTTGGTTGCAGTCTTAAGCTGGACATGGCATTCGATGCCGACCGTCGTGACATAGCGCTCGTTGGCAGATGTAGCCAGTGTGACCGGTGCAGCGCTCATCGCAGTGCTCCCAGATCTTTCAGAGCCTGGCGGAAGCCGACCAGCGCATCCTTGACGTCACGTTCCTTCAGATTGTCATATTGCTCGTGCACCAGCTTGTTGCGGAGCTTGTGGGCGTACCAGACGCTATCATTGTTGCTGAGCGTACGCTGGACAGTCACCAGCCGCTCACCCATCGTCTTGCCTTTGATATGGCTGCGCTTGAGGGCTTCATCAAGCAGTTTGTCGGCGTCGATGATCGCCAGTGGCCAGGTGATGGAATCGCCACATTTCTTCTGCACCTCACGCCACTGGTCACTGAAATACTGCGGGTTGAGCTGTGAGCGCCGTTTACGGGTCGCCAGCCAGCCGGCACCGAAGATCAGCGCCAGAAGTATGACAAGTGCGATGCCGGCCAGCACCATGTTGCGGGTACCCATGTTCAATAATTCATCGGGATTCATGACAGCAACTTCTCCGTTGTTTTAGCAAATTCCAAGAGTGCCCGATCCTGCTTTTGGTCAGCCATGATCTGCAGACCCACCGGCAGTCCGTTGGCGGTTCCGGCTGGAACACTGATAGCGGGTATACCGGCCAGGTTGATTGCGACAGAATAGATGTCCGCCAGATACATTTGCATCGGGTCATTGGTCTTCTCACCTATTTTAAAGGCGGCCGTCGGAGCAACGGGCCCGACCAGAAAATCCACCGACTTAAACGCGGCAACATACTCATTGATTATCTTTGTGCGGACTGTCTGGGCTTTTTTATAATATGCATCATAGTATCCGCTCGACAGCACATAGGTACCGATCATAATGCGGCGCTTCGCTTCCTTACCGAAGCCACGGCCACGCGCCGTACTGTAACTTTCTTCCAGGTCTTTTGCAGCATTGTAGCTGTATCCATACCGCTGACCATCATACCGGCTGAGATTGCTGCTGATTTCTGCGGGACATATGATGTAATATACGGCGAGTGCCAGCGGTAATGACGGCAGGCTGATTTCCTGTACGTCTACACCCGATTGACGTAATGTATCAATTGCCGCCTCAAGCGTTTCTTTAACGTCGCCGCTCAAGCCGTCACCAAAATATTCTTTGATGACGCCGACCTTAACCCCTTGTTGAGATACAGATAGGTTGGCATACCCCTTCTTGTCGCGCTCGATGGTCGTACTGTCTAGCGCATCCGGAGCAGCCATGACGTCCAGGATAAGCGCTGCGTCATCCACGGTACGGGCCAATAGCCCGATGACATCCAGACTGCTCGCCATAGCGACTACGCCATTCCGGGATACCAGCCCGTAGGTCGGCTTGTAACCAACAGCTCCAGTGAAACTAGCAGGCTGACGAATCGATCCGCCCGTATCCGTGCCGAGCGCAAATGGCGCTAGCCCGAGCATCACTGCGGCGGCTGAACCTCCGGATGAACCGCCGGGCACACGCTCTGGGTCGTGGGGATTGAGCGTAACTTGGAAGTCGCTATTTTCAGTCGATGTACCGTGGGCAAAGGCGTCCATATTTGCCTTAGCTACACAGATAGCGCCTTCAGACTCCAGGCGCTCAATTGCCGTAGATTGGTATGGAGCGTCAAATCCTTTGAGAATATTGCTGGCAGCAGTCGTGTCGGCGCCGAAAACTAAGAAATTATCCTTGGCGATGAAAGGCACCCCAGCCAGACGGCCAGCCGGTTTGCCATCGGCAATAGCCGCATCGATCTGCGCGGCGCGCGTACGGGCGCGTTCCGCAGTCGTCGCGATGATCGCCTGGTATTCAGACATTTCATCGATCCTGGTAAGGGATTGCTCTACGAGGTCAAGTGACTTGAGTTCACCCGTAGCGACTTTGTCTGCTAAGTCGGCAATTGCCGGCCAGTCCGCCTGCGTAGCGGTCATAGCTACCGCCATCAGGTTATCATCCTCTTGACCTTCAGCTGGTCAGCCTGGACAGCCGGCACGTTCTTCAGAAGATCCTTCGGTTCATATCCGTATCCGCGTATTTCATCTGGACGCGTCACGTTGACCAGTCCCGTGACCTGGCTGGTCGGCTGCAGGCCGGCGGTATCGACCGCGTCGAGCTGTTCGACATATTTCAGAATTTCGGTAAATTCACCCGCGAACGCATCGACTTCATCGTCGTCCAGCGAGATCCGTGCGAGCTTTGCTAACTTCAAAATATCGTCCCGTGTGAGGTCGGCCATATCACTTAAATATAGCAGATTGTACTCACATTGTTTAGTTTAAAAAAAAAGTATTGTTTTTATTAGCTTTTTGTGTTATAATATATGTATGATGAACCCAGAAGGTGGGATTACGATCGGCCGTGAAGCGTCTTCGACTGCCAGGGATAAGGTATGCAGACTATCGATGACTCTCGCTGCCAGTGCTCTGACCATAGGCGGCTTGATGTCCGGGGCCACTCCAGAGCAAACCGCAACTGTTTCCGAACCGCCCATTCCCATATCATTCGGGCAGCCACATGCTAAGGTAGCCCCGGCACCGCAGCCAGAATCCATACACGCCGTCACACAATTGGTCGACAATCCGAAAGATTGGCTTGATTCCAGTGATCGGCACTCGGTGCAATGGACGTTCGCGCCTCAGACAACACGCATGGAAAAAGCTGAAGAATTACAGTTGACTATTCATGATTTCCTTCCCTACTTTGAGGACATTCAGGAATCGTATGGCACTAATGCACTCTCCAAAGTCCAGGAGTTTGCAGGTTTATACGGAGTTACTGTTCGTCCTGCCGATCCGCAGCTCGAGCCACACAGCACTCCCACCGGCACCAAAACACTCCAAACCATACAGTCCGCTAATAATCTCATTGCCATTGGTTTTGGGCTGCAACAACTGCCAGTCGAGCACGTTCAGGACATCGGCCTGACGGATATCGTCTTGGAGCAGGACCCGCCATATGGAGATAGATTAGACTATTACGGCACAGCCATAACCGGAGAAGGAAATCATAAGGTTCAGTTCAATTTTAGTACACAGTTCTTCCAGGAAACGGTCCTGCATGAGTTCGGCCACACTGCTGACACCGCCTATGCGGGATCGCCTGAAGCCGCAGGTAACGACCCATCATTCACCGCCTCCAATTCGGATGTAGATATATACAACCATCGCAGCGGTAACATAGGGCCATACGTAAGCGCTGAAGCCTTTAAGCGCACTGCCGAAGAGATGACGAAAGCCGGCATGCCGGAAAATACTACACAGAGATGTGATATGGATCCAGAATATTCAGCCACAAAATCGAAGATAGAAGTGCCGACAGATTATAGCCTGGATGAGGTGTGGGAGGACAAAGCCGAGGAGCTGGTAGAAATATATGAGGGCAATTACAGTTCATTTGATCCGGCAAGTCCGATACTGCGCTCCAAGCAGCTCAATCTGCTAGCCAGAATGTACGAAATGAATCGCTCGGTCGCCGAATATTTTGCTTTCTTGACAACCCGGACGCGCCAGTACTTCACAAGCTGCTAGCTACATCTTCGACTTGATGTCATTGATGACGTCGCGCAGCTCGGCTGCGGCTTCGAACTGCAGGTTTGCCGCTGCCAGTTCCATCTGGCGGTTGAGGTCCTTCAGCAGGTGCTTATATTCGTCCTTGGGAATCTTCTTCAGGTCAAGCTTGGCCACCTTGGCCTCTTCCGGCAGGTCAGGCCGCATGCCCTTCTCGACGGCCCGGCTGATGCCGGTCGGGGTGATGCCGTGTTCGGTGTTGTAGGCTTCCTGGATCTCGCGGCGCTTGTTGGTCTCACCGATGGCCCGCTCCATGCTGCCGGTCACGCGGTCGGCGTACATGATGACGCGGCCTTCGACGTGGCGGGCTGCCCGGCCGATGGTTTGGATCAAAGCCTGTTCGGAGCGTAGAAAGCCTTCCTTGTCGGCGTCCAGGATGGCGACCAGTGAGACTTCCGGCAGGTCGAGACCTTCGCGCAGCAGGTTGATGCCGACGACGACGTCGAACGTCCCGAGCCGCAGATCACGCAGTATATCGGTCCGGTCGAGCGTATCGACGTCACTGTGCAGGTACGTCACCTTGATGTTTATCTCCTTGAGGTATTCTGTCAGGTCCTCACTCATCCGCTTGGTCAGCGTCGTGATGAGTACGCGGTGGCCTTTGGCGATGGTCGCGCGGACTTCGGATATCAGATCATCGATCTGGCCGTCGATCGGCCGGACTTCGATGATCGGGTCGAGCAGGCCGGTCGGACGGATGACCTGGCGGGCCGGCTCCGGGCTACGTGAGAGTTCGTATTCAGCGGGCGTGGCCGAGACATAGATCGCTTTGTTGACATGACGCTCGAATTCCGTGAATGTCAGCGGCCGGTTATCTAGCGCGCTGGGCAGCCGGAAACCATGCTCCACCAGCACTTCCTTGCGCGCCCGGTCGCCGTTATACATGCCGCGGATCTGCGGGATGGTCATATGGGATTCATCGACCAGCAGCAGGTAATCATCCGGGAAGTAATCCATCAGCGTCGCCGGTTGCTCGCCCGGTTCACGGTTCGTCAGGTAGCGGCTATAGTTCTCGATCCCCTTCACAAATCCGGTTTCCTCAAGCATTTCCAGGTCAAATCGAGTACGCTGTTCCAGACGCTGGGCCTCCAGCAGCTTGTTCTCCATACGGAACTGGGCCAGGCGCTGGTCGAGCTCAGCCTCAATATAGCCCAAAGCTACCTTCAGTTTGTCCTGCGGCGTGACATAGTGGCTCGACGGGAAGATCTTCAGGTCGTCCAAGTTTGCCAAAATCTCACCGGTCAGCGGCTCCAGCCGGGTAATGCGGTCAATCTCGTCCCCGAAGAATTCGATGCGGTAGGCGACCTCTTCGCCGGCAGGGAAGATGTCGACGACGTCACCGCGGACCCGGAAGGTACCGCGGTGGAAATCTATGTCGTTGCGCTCGTACTGGATGTCCGTCAGCTGGCGCAGCAGCTTGTCGCGGACGCGTCGCTCTCCTTTGGCAACCTTGACCGACAGGCCGTCATAATCTTCGACAGAACCGATGCCATAGATACAGCTGACACTGGCCACGATGACGACATCCCGGCGGCTTAGCAGCGCATCGGTTGCGGCATGGCGCAACCGGTCGATCTCCTCATTGATCTGGCTGTCCTTCTCGATGAACGTGTCGCTGCGGGCGATGTATGCCTCCGGCTGGTAATAATCAAAGTAGCTGACGAAATAGTGGACGGCATTATCCGGAAAGAAATTACGGAATTCGCTGTACAGCTGGGCGGCCAGCGTCTTGTTGTGACACAGTATAAGTGTCGGCTTCTGGACCTGTTCGATGACATTGCTCATCGTGAAGGTCTTGCCCGATCCCGTTACCCCCAATAATACCTGGTCACGCAGACCGTCCTTCCAGCCCTGCACCAGCTGGGCAACGGCGGCCGGCTGGTCGCCCTGTGGGGTATAGTCACTTTGTAATCGTAGTTTCGTCACTATACTATTGTAGCAAGTCTGTTTACGTTGGTTGTACGAAGCTGCGGCCATCACGCAGTACGCACTTTGCCGGGTATGACAATTCGGTCAGGCTGGTTTTTTCCTTGACGCAGGCATCGTAGCTTTTAATAGATGCGATCCGGCTCCGCTGGGCGTACCACGATCCCAGTACGATCAGCAGTGTCAGCGCCAGCAATGCAATAATTACTTTTTTTCGTTTCGAGCTATGTTGTGTCGGTTCTGTCATGCAGTCATTTCACACCTATATCGGTGTATTGTCAATAACCATAATACTTATGCTTTGCTAAATTGTCTGGATTATTCCCGCAGAATGCACCTGACGCCTCGACTGATGAACTAGGCATAAATGTCTTTGTACTTGCTGTTCTCGCGGTCGAGGACTTTCGTCAGGTTCGTGACAAGCTCGATGGGATCCGTCTCGAACAGCACGATAGCACCCGGCCGCAGCGGCTGGGCGTATTCCATCAGATGGGCTATCTCGCTACTGATGCCGCCGGCACCCTGCAGGAAGCCGATCGGCGTGTCGCTCTCCATGGCGATGGTGAATTCGTGGAGCGTACCAAGGCGGCCACCGATGCTGACGACGGCGTCGCTCGAGGTGATCAGCAGACTGTCACGACCAACGTAGTGCAGGCCGCTGTAAAGGATGACGTCATAGGCTTCTGTCGGCAGGCGGTATTTGCGGACGTGCTCGACCTTGCTGCCGGCCGGGCTGATTCCGAGGCTCATTTTGCCACCGGCCGCTTTGTAACCTTCGGCAGCATAGTTAGGCAGTCCGACGGTCGCACCGGTCATCAGGGCGTGGCCGGCCTGGGCGATGGCCGCTCCGGCTGCTCGGGCCAGCTCCTTACCTTCTTCGACGCTGTCGCCCTTAGCCGCTCCTGAAACGCATATTTGGTACATTATCTTCCCCTTGTTTGTGTGGTTATTCGTGGGCCAGTGCCGGGGCGAGCTGGCTGTGTATATTGCCAAGTACTAACTGCTCCAGCTTATCATGACTGAGGTAGCGCAGCAGAATCTCCGAGGTCAGTGACTGCCGGAAGTGGTGCAACAGCCTCCGTTCATATCCCAGGGCATTGCTGCGGCTGAGCAGCAGGTCGGTCAGATTGCATGATACGGCGTGGCCCTCATGCAGCATGCCGAGGTGTGCCGTGCCCTTCCAGAACTCGAGCGAGGGTTCGATGCTGGCCAGGGTCTGTTCCACAGACGTCCAGGCCAGCTCCTCGGCAGCCACCACCGGCTCGAATATATCAGTCCGGACGGCATGTTTGAGGCGGGCATAATACTGCTGCAGATGATGCCAGGATACCGGCCGGTCCAGCGATTCGGCCGGTAGCATCGGTTCACCGAGGACAACCTCCTGGACGATCCTGCCGAAGTTGCCCTGCATCTGATGTAGTTTGAGGAACGTACTGCCGGCCCGTATCTCATTGATGGCGTGCAGCGCCAACACGGCCGAAGTAAGTGCGGTCAGCGGTGGCCGTTCGGCAGGCAGCGGCAGCAGTACCACGGCACCGAGTTCCTTGAAACTCAGTACATGATTGCGGCGCTGCGCGACGACCGACCCGGCGAGGTCCTGCCAGCGCTTGGTAGCAGGATGTTCGATAGTGATGTCGCGCTGCTCGAAGTCGCTGGCCTGGAGCTTGACATAGCTGGTCGTCATCCGTTTTGCCCATTGGCCGGACTCCACCAGCCAGGCGGCTGCGAATAATGCCGCAGCCGACTCATGCTTCAGCATCGAATCGGCCGAACGGTAGCCGAGGACCTTCATCGTCCTGCGTGGCAGCTGGGTACGCAGCAGGCGTTTGGCGGCCGCCGACTTCAGGGCGAAGCAGCTGCGCGGGTCCATATGATCACGGACCGCTTTCGTGACATGGCTGATGATATCCTCGTCCGCTGGCGCCGGTCCGCGCAGCCGGGCTGCAAACCTTGCTTCATCCGCTTTGAGCCGCTCAATGAGGGCCGCATACAGCTCCTGGCCCGTCGTGTCGTGGACGTCAAGCCCCAGGGCGTGCAGCTTACCGCGCAGCTCGTGCTGGAGCTCAGCGGACAGGCGGATATCCGTCTGAGGATGGCCGGCCATCATCTCCAACTGTTTCAGACCCTGCTGAAACTGCGGTTCACGGGCTGCCAATAGTTCAGAAAGTACCCTCGTCATATAGTCTTTATTTTAGCACAAGCAGGTTGGATGCAATTTAGAAGCGTTCCGGCTTGTAGCCGTCAGGAGCGTCGCGCAGCAGTGCTTCGAGCTGTCCTTCGGTCAGCAAGCCAGCCTGGGCGCCGACTTTCTGGACGACGCTCATCGAATTGATCGGGGCCCATTGCAGGGCGCCTTCCAGCGTATTTCCCTTGATGAGGGCGGCGACCAACGTACTGGCGAACGAATCACCGGCACCGGTGCGGTCGACGGGTGGCGCCGGGTCAGGATACAGCGGCATGCGGAAGCGGTTGTCGCCGTCGCTGGCATACGCTCCGTCAGGGCCATCAGTCACGATGACCGTCTTCGCACCAAGGCCATGCAGCCTGTTGATCAGGTCGTGGACGTCATCATAGTTGCCGCCTCCCACCAGTACAGCTTCTTCACGGTTCAGTACGAGCACTTCCGTGCGGGCGTAAAGGCGTTTCAGTCGCTCCGCGCCCATCTCCATCTGGAAGGTTCCAGGCTGGAATGCCAGCTTGACCTCAGGATTGTCCTCGAGCCATTCAGTGACCGCGTCATGGTAGGTTTCCGTGTCCTGGCTGATAGAGCTGAAGTAGACCCAGCGCGGCACTTCAGACGGGCGGACTTTCGGCCAGTGGTAATCATACTTCTCGTGCTTGATCAGGATGGTGCGTTCAGCCCCGTAGTGCAGGACATAGTGATAATTGCTCGGCATGTTGGCATTGATATGGACGAAGCTGGTGTCGATATGTTCCTTCTGGAGCGATACGACCATGTCGCGGCCTGCCTGGTCATCACCGACGTTGGTCGCAAACGTCGTCTTAAGTCCCAGCCGGGCGAAGGCCGTCGCACCGTTCGCGGCATTGCCGACAGCTTCGATGACCTGGGCGCTCTCGAACGGGATCTTTGTTCCGAATGGGATGGCCAGCCATTTGCCCTTTTCGTTCTCGTATGTCACCGCCTGATCATCAAGCAGATTGATAAAGGCATCAGTGACTATGTCGCCGATGCTCATGACGTCGATTTGATCCCTCGTTGTTGTGCTCATCCCACCCCTCAGGCCGTTGCCTTATATCGGTTATGTTTGCTTAATTCTACACCTTGCCACTATCGTCTGGCAACTTCTCGGCTACAGTCTCGATGATGTGTCCGGCCTTGTCACCAGCCGCCTGCACCTTATCGAGTACTTCCTGACTGTTGGTTTCGAACTGGGCGGCCAGATCCTCGACATGCTTGAGTCCGTTCTCAAGTCCGTCCGCGGCCTGCTCCAGCGCGGTGTCAAGATTCATGAGTGCGTCAAAAAATCCCATTTTTTATATCTCCGTCCGGCCTTATGGCCGGGCCTTGCCTGAGCTGTTAAATGTCCTGATCTTGCTCTCGACGACTTCCTGGACGGCGGCGATGACCTGCGGCATCAGTTTGACGACGGCATATTCCGTCGGATCAGCATCCAGAGCCTTTTCGAGTGTCGTCCGGTACGCATAGCGCATGTCGGAGTTGATATTGATCTTCGTGACGCCGATCTTTACTGCTTCGATGAAGTAATGGCCGGGCGTACCGCTGCCGCCGTGCAGGCTGATGTTGCAGCTGATGGTATCGCGTAGTTCCTGCAGCAGGTCGAGGTCGAGTTTCTTCGGTACCGGATACTTGCCGTGCAGGTTGCCGACAGCCGCTGCGTAGGTATCGATGCCGGTCGACTTCACGAAGTGATAAGCGCCTTCCGGCGTGCTGAAGGTCTTCTTGATCTCTTCGTAGTCGATCTTTTCCTTGTGGATATTGGAGCTGCCGCCGAAGTAATGCGGCTCACTCTCAACAAGAGCACCCGTCATGGCGGCGTACTCGACGACTTCACGTGTCGCGTCGATGATCTCCTGCTCGGTCGCATCGTGCTGGGCCTGGGAGATATCGATGTGGATGAACTCGTAGCCGGCATCAATTCCGGCTTTGGCAGCTGCGACTGTCGGTGAGTGGTCGAGGTTGATATACATCTCGATGCCCAGTATCGCCTTGTAGTTGTCGACCATATCGCGGACATTCTCGAGTCCGAGGAAATCGACCTCGCCCTGGCTGATTTCGACCAGGACAGGAGCGTTCAGCTTGGCTGCCGCCTGGGCGACCGCCCGCAGGGTTTCCTGGTTGTCGAGGTTAAAAGCTCCCAGCGCGAAGTGCTGGTCCCGCGCCCGCTGCATGGTATCGCGGGCTTTTTGACAGTTGTATCTGATTTCTCGAAGTGTTAGTGACATGCGTCCATAGTAGCACGCTTATGCTTGCCATTGCCAGCTCAGATGGTATTATGCAATAAATATATGTAGTACGCACCGAGCACCCTATGACAGAAGCCCACCCAAACCGAAAACGTGCCTCCGATCTTCGCCGGATCGCCGGAGTTTTATTGCTGACTGGCAGCCTGCTGGCAGTCGCGGCCTGCGGTGACGATGCACCGTCAGTGTCGCAGCTCGGCCATACTGAAGCGCCATCCGCCAGTGATACTGAAAAGCCACCGGCTCCGATACCCAGTACACAGCAGAAACCGCAGCGTCCGCCTAGCGACCAGCTACCGTTCTACAGCGAATCGGCCTATCCGCTGCCACCGGAGTCAGCATGGCAGGAGCGCCTGCGTATATTCCTCAAAAATCCCCGTAATCCCGGCTGGCATCGTATCTCGATAGGCTACAACGACGCCGGACAGTCGGCAGCCCGCGTTGATATCCTGAATGGTTCGTTCCAGCCGGCAAACGACATAGCTGGCAAACGGATCAAGCCGGTCTTTGTCGAATGCATCCTGGGCAGACCGTACAGGGTCGAAGGCAGCCGGTTTAATCAAGACCAGCCACTACCCGGCGAATTCTGCGCCAACAATATGATTGATTATGGCAAGGATTCAGATAAGGATGGCAGTGTAGAGAATGAGCTCGGCATGCTGCCACCGGTCGAGATGTTGTTTGATATCAAAAAATTAGGCAGCATGTACCTCAAGCTGCCAAAACCGCCGTCCTACTAAGCCGCTCAGGAGCGTTACTGCTTGCGGTCGACGACGTGATGGGCAGCCAGCTGGATGTGCGTGGCATCAAGTCCGAAGAACGTCAGGAGTTCAGCTGGTTCGCCAGATTCACCGAAACGGTCCTTCATGCCGATGCGCACCATCGGAGCCGGGCATTCATCGGCCAGCAGCTCTGCGATAGCACCGCCAAGCCCGCCGTCCATCTGGCCCTCCTCGGCCGTGACGACACAGCCGGTCTTACGGACGCTTTTCAATATCGTCTCGCGGTCGAGCGGCTTGATGGTCGGGACATGGATGACTTCAGCGTCTATCCCCTGTTTGAACAGTATGTCGGCGGCGACCAATGCCTGATGAGTCATGGTGCCGCAGGCGATGATCGTGACGTCCTGGCCCTTAGCGAAGACATAGGCCTTGCCGATCTCAAACGGCGTATCTGGTGTCGTAATAACTGGCGATGCTTCGCGGGCCAACCGGAGATAGTTCGGGCGTGGATCTTTCGCCATGGCCAGCGTCGCTTTTTCAGCTTCTACCGAATCACAAGGGACGATGACGACCATATTCGGCAACACGCGCATCAGGGCGATATCTTCCAACATCTGGTGCGTCGCTCCGTCGGGACCGACCGATACACCGGCGTGGCTACCGACGACCTTGACCGGCCGGTCATTCAGGCAGATCGTAGTCCGGATCTGTTCCCAGTTACGCCCTGGACTGAAGGCGGCATACGAACTGACGAACGGAATCTTGCCCATGGCAGCAAGGCCGGCGCCGACCGTCACCAGGTTCTGCTCGGCGACGCCGATCTCGACGAACCGCTCCGGGAATTCGGCACGGAAGAGGCTGATCTGCGTCGAGTCAGTCAGGTCAGCACAGCAGGCTACGACATGTTCATCGCGCTTACCCGCTTCCAGCAGCCCGCGGCCGAAGCCTTTGCGGATCGGTTCCTGCTGTAGCTCAGTGTTGATATCAAGTACGTATGTTCTGGTCATGACTTCTTTCCTTTGGCAGACTTGGCAGACTTTCTCGTAGTAGCTGGCGCTGTCTGGAGGCGGCGGAAATGCCTGGCACCCGCCCAAAGTGCGATACTGAGGAGTACCCACGGAATAAGGAAGGTCAGCAGCGGTGTCGTAATGTCTGTCTGGCCGCAAGCGGTACGGGCATCCACCAGGGCGCGTGTACAATCCTGGGTACTCTGTAGTATCAGGATGATGAGGTAGGACATCGCCAGCCAGAACGCAGCCGTCAGCGCGAGTAACACGAGCGTGATGACCCGGGATGCTCCTACTGATGCCTTCTTCCCGCGAATTGGCCTACTCATGTTCGCTCCGTATCCTGCCGCCCAGTGTCCGCAGCTCCTGCAGCGCCTTCACTGCCTGCTCGTGGTTCGGCGGCATGCCGTGCCACTTGAAGTCATACTCCATAAAGTCAACTCCCTTGCCAGGTATCGTGTGGGCGATGATTATGACCGGCTTTTCGACGATAGCCCGGCCCATAGCGCAGGCGTCGATGACGGCTTCGATGTCATTACCGTTGATATCGATGACATGCCAGCCGAATGCTTCCCACTTGCCGCGTAGGTCTTCCAGCGGCATGACCGTCTCAGTCGGCCCGTCAATCTGGATGTTATTGCGGTCGATGATACCGATGACATTATGCAGCTTCTCGCGTCCGGCCAGCATGGCGGCTTCCCAGATGTTACCCTCGTTCAGCTCGCCGTCGCCCATGACGACATATACCCAGCGGTGCGTAATCTTGTCCATGCGCATCGCCAGTGCGATTCCGGCAGCCTGTGACAGTCCGCAACCGAGCGGTCCGCTGGTCGTCTCCATCCCGGGCAGCCGTGTCCGTTCCGGATGGCCCTGCAGCCGTGATCCCAGTTTCCGCAGCGTCATCAGTTCCTTCTTCGGGAAATAGCCAGCCTCGGCCATCGTGGCATAGCGGACAGGCACGCAGTGTCCATTGCTGAGCAGCAGGATGTCGCGGTCTTCCCAGTCGGGGTTCTTGGGATCATGCTGCATGACGTCAAAGTAGAGGGCTGTGAATATATCAGCCAGCCCCAGTGGTCCTGCCGAATGCCCGCTGCCAGCATGTTCTAGCATCTTGATAATATCGCGCCGTATGTCGGTCGCCTTGCGGTTAAGTGCGTCGATGGATAGTGTCTGTTTCATTCTGCTAGTGATTATACCACCCTGGGCCTCTCGAGCAGCGTGATTACGATCGGGCGGCCTGCACCAGCTGGTCGAATGCCTGCTGCGGCCGCTGCGAGCGGTGGATGAATCCGCCGACATTCAGGACATCGATGCCATCTTCGGCCAGGGCACGGGCATTCTGGTCGTTGATGCCGCCGTCCCAGCCGATTTCAAGCGTCGGCTTCAGCGAGCGTAACTGTCTTACCTTTTCAAGCAGTCCCAAGTCGGCAGTCCCACCAAAGTATCCGAGCTTACCGGAAAATACCAGCACGTGATCTATCAGCTCAATGGCAGGCGCGATCGTTTCGACTGTCGTATCCTGGAGCAAAGCGACACCAGTCTCAATGCCATGGCGGTGCATCGTCTCGGCAAATTCAACGAAGTCACCCTCGGCTTCGGCGTGGACGATGACCATCTGCGGACCGAGCGCCCGGTAGAGAGCGATATGCGTGAACGGATCCTTCAGCATGACATGTAGGTCGGCGCGGACGCCGCCCGGCCACCAGACCTTATCCAGCTCGAGTAGCTTGGTCGGCGCCAGCACGCCATCTGACAGGTCGATGTGCAGACGCGTCGCGAACGGCGCGACCCGCTCTATCTGAGTACGGTAGGTGTGGGCGTTCTCGGCAGTGATGGTCGGGCAGATAGTCGCAGCCATACTGTTATCCTAACTGGTCTAATGCCTGCAGGCGGCGTTTGAAGCGGGTTGCTCCGGCGAACGGCGTGTTCAGCCAGGTCGTGACGATGGCTTTCGCCTTGTCGTGGTCCAGGCTGCTGGCGCTCAGGCACAGCACGTTGGCATCGTCATCATTACGGGCGGAACGGGCTTCGGTGAGGTTCCAGCAGAGGCTGGCGCGGATGCCCTTGAACCGGTTGGCGGCCATACACATTCCCTGCCCACTGCCGCAGATCAGGATCCCCTTCGCGCCGTCCGGTCCGCCAAAGTCGTCATCAGCTAAAAGTCCGGTGACGGCCCGACCGGCGAACTGCGGAAAATCGTCGTTCGGGTCGCGGTTCAGGTCGCCGGCATCGATGACGTCATACCCGCTACGCAGCAGATAATCGTACAGATGTTTTTTGAGTTCAAACCCGTTGTGGTCGGCACCGATATATATCTTCATGTCATTCCTAACTCAGTCGTGCTTGTGTTCCTCTGCTTTGTGCAGCAGCTTTCCGGTGTCGGCGACGACTTCGACAAGGCGGTTACTGTAACCCCATTCGTTGTCGTACCATGCGACGACTTTCAGCAGGTTACCGGCGACGACTGCCGTCAGCTTGAGGTCGACGATGGCTGAATGTGCATTGCCGATAAAATCCTTGCTGACAAGTTCTTCCTCGGTCACGTCGAGGATGCCTTGATAATACGGCTCCTTGATGGCCTTTTTGAACGTCTCATTGACTTCTTCGACAGTGACATTGCGCTTAGTGACGATGACAAAATCGCTCATCGAGACGACCGGGGTCGGCACGCGCACCGAAAGTCCGCCGAACTTACCCTGGAGTGCCGGCAGGGCCTGTCCAGCGGCGATGGAAGCACCTGTCGTGGTCGGGACGATGTTCTCGGCAGCACTGCGGGCTTCACGCAGATCCTTGGACGGACCGTCCTGCAGTGACTGGCTGGCGGTGTAACTGTGCACGGTGGTCATCATAGCCTTTTCAATGCCGAAGGCGCTCTCGATGACCGCCATGACGGGGGTGATGCAGTTCGTCGTACAGCTGGCATTGCTGATAATATCGCTGGCACCTTCGAGCTTGTCCTCATTGACGCCGAGGACGATAGTCGTCGCACCTTCGCCCTTGGCCGGAGCTGAGAGCACGACCTTCTTGGCGCCGGCGTCGATATGCGCCTTGGCCTTTGCCGGGTCGACGAAGAAGCCGGTCGACTCTATGACGACGTCGATGTCCAAGCCCTTCCAGTCCAATTGGGCCGGATCGCGCTGGGCGAAGACACGGACTTTCTTACCATCGACAATGATGTTCTCTTCGTCATGGCCGACCTCATGCGGATATGTGCCGTAGTTACTGTCGTGCTTGAGCAGATGTGCCAGCGTCTTCGTATCCGTCAGGTCATTGATGGCGACGATGTCGATATCGCTGCGCTCGTAGGCTACCTTGAAGGCATTGCGCCCGATACGTCCGAATCCATTAATTGCTACCCGTGTCTTCATACATACCCCCGCTATCAGTCAGTCTGAAAGTTTATTGCTTATGGTGACTATTGTAGAAGCATGCTGGGTCCTACGCAATAGCCAGCAGTACTTGACTATGTACATGTGAAGCATATAATTGCTTGCTATGATAGGAAATTCTTCGCCGGAACAGATCAAAGCGATTACTGCACACCTGATGGCATCAGACGAGCTGCTACTTACTGACCAGCACCTTGATAATGGCCTGGCTGCACTCGGATTGGATCCAGTTGATCCACCATTGCAGCATTTCGAAATAAAGCCTAGAAAAGGTGTCAATATTGCATTACTCGTAGCCTCCTATGCCGTCATAGACGAAGAAGGATTCCTTGATGAAACTGTACGGCCGGTGTACGGAGTTACCGCCAAGCCAAGTACGACGACGGGCAGCCCTGCGGCACGGACGCGGGCCAGACAAGCACACGTCTTTGCAGAGAATCGTACGCAGCGCAACGGTTTATTCACGGAGCGAGGTCGTGAGGCTGCTGAGATATTGGCAGTTGAGCTGATCCCTGAAGTCAACCAGCCCGAATTTATCCGTGACAGATTAGCTCATCTTCATAGCCTGGAACGCGAGGTCTCAAGGGACTACCGCCTTACCAAGAAACAGAAACGTTCCCTGACAGCGCCGCTTGAGCTGGGTGCTGCGGCACTCGAGACCAGAATTGTTATTGAAGATTAAAACTTTTTAATCACTCGTACTTAGGTCAGTCATCGAAGTTGTGCACCACCGAGGTGTGCACCAGTTTCAGCTGCCGTAGTTTGGATACCACCCGTGGCATGTGGAGACGCGGATCGTCCAGCTCAGCCCATTCGGCACCGTCGACGCCATCATCATCGTTCTTCAAATCCTCAGAACCGGCGACGAAGGTATATCTGAAGTCATGGTGCACATGCGCCGGCTCCTGCTTCGCCGGGTTTGCCGGGATATCGTGGCTGTCGATGTCCAAGGGGACCTCGTGGTCCTGGGCGGCCAGCGGGATGTACATTTCCAGCTCGACACCTATCTCTTCGTCGGCCTCGCGTCGGGCGGCGGCTAGCGGGTTGCTGTCGCCCTTATCCCAATGGCCGCCCGGTGCCAGCCACTTATCGAGCGTATTGTGATGCACGACTGCTATCCGCGTCCTGTCCGGTGACAGCACGATAGCCGACGCGGTGATATGCCCTGGTAGCGTCGCCCGGTTCTGCAGGTCTTCGTCATCTGCTAATTGCCGCTCAAGCAACCCGAGCCCATCGCGCTCGCCCGGAAATATCGTGCAGTAACTCTCAAAGGTCTTCCGCCTCATGTGTTGAAGATCCCGTGCTTCAGTGCGTATGCCAGCGCCGCTCCGTACACGGGGTGTGGAAATTCCTTGACGGCCTGTTCAGGCGCGGACCAGTGGAAGTCCTCATGCTCGAAGCTGAGTGCAATGTTCGGGAGCGCGACACGTGTCCAGAAGACCAGCCTGGTAACGCTGCGTTCACGATACGCCTCCGTGGCAGCGTACAGCAACTGCAGCTTGTCGGGTGCGATCTGCAGTCCGGTCTCCTCCCGAATTTCACGGCTCATGCCGGCCCGCAGGTCCTCGTCCGGCTCCATGCCGCCACCGGGGTAATCCTGCTCGCCGGGGCGCTGCCTGTCCGTACTGCTGCGTCTGAGCAACAGTACCTGGCCGTGTTCGTTCAGTATCAACGCCTTAGCGTATACGACGACCTGCATGTCCCGGACCTACGCCTGTGCTTTGTAACGGGCGATAGACTCTTCGACGATCTTCTTGGCGGCTTCGGCGTCGCCCCAACCCTCGACTTTGGTACTGCCCGGCTTCTTAAGGTCCTTGTAATGCATGAAGTGCTGCTCGACCTTGGCCTTCCAGCGTTCGCCGAGATCTTCCAGTGAATTGATGGCATCGCCGGTGTTGCGGTCATCAGCCGGAACGCAGACGACCTTGTGGTCGGCCTCGCCGTCATCGATAAATATCAGGACACCGATAATCTTGGCGCTGGTGTAGACACCGGTCGGGATCGGCTCTTCGCAGATGACCAGCGTGTCGAGCTCGTCACCGTCCTCGTCGAGCGTCTGGGGGATAAAGCCGTAGTTGGTCGGCTTGGTGTAGATACTCGGCTCAACCCGGTCCAGCATGAAGCAGGCGCGCTTCCGGTCCCACTCGATCTTCAGGAAGCTCCCCTGCGGGATCTCGATCACCGTATTGACGATGCCGTCCTGGTAATCACCAGTCTCAAGAACTACGTTAAAATCAGCCATAACTACTCCTGTCTTATCTGATATCCTTGCCCATATCATAGCAAAACACCTCCCAAAGGCCAACTGGGCTATACTGGAAGTAATGAAAATAATCGGACATCGTGGCGCTGCCGGATTGGCCCCTGAAAACACGCTGGCCGCCCTGGAAGCTGGCATCGCGGCCGGGGCCGACATACTGGAGTTTGACGTCCGGGTCACCAGCGACAACATCCCGGTTCTCAGCCATGACCGGTTCGCGACAAAAGGACAGGAGCATCTGCTGATAGGCAGCAATACCTACGCCCAATTGAAATCATGCAACCCGCTCATCGCCCGTCTTGATGAAGCACTCAACCGTATCGGCACCCGCGCCGTACCGATGATCGAGGTCAAGGCACATGAACTGACCGGTCCCATCGTAACCGTCCTCAAGGAGTTCGTCGGCAGCACGTATACACCCGGCCAAGTACAGCTCGGATCAAAGAGTCAACGGACCCTCAATGCTCTACACGCAGCCCTGCCCGATGTGCCGAAGGTCGTCATCGAACCCTGGTCTGGCGTCCGGGCGGTCGTCCGTGCCCGCATACTCGGCACGAAACATATCAGCATGCGCTCCTGGTGGCTCTGGGGTGGCTTCCTCGACGCAATGCAGAAGCGCGGCTATCTGATGGCCGCCTACACGCTCAACGATCCGGCTAAGGCCCGGCGCTGGGAAAAATACCTCGACGCCGTGATTACCGACTTCCCGGACCGGTACCGGGATACTAAGCCGTCATGAAAGCCGCTTTTGACCACATGCGCTGGGAAAACGATGCCCAGACTATCGCCACCTTCTTTTTCAGGCCGGCCAGCCGCTACCGCTATGAAGCCGGCCAGTACGCTGTCATCAGTGTCCCGCATACCCGGCCTGATGCGCGCGGCATCGAACGGACCATGACGTTATCATCGTCCCCGAATGACGACCTGCTTTCCATGACCATGCGTATATTCCGACGTCGTAGCAGCACCTTTAAAAGCGCATTACTCGCCCTCCAGCCCGGCGATGAAGTCACGATATATGACTCGATGGGTGACCTGGTGCTGCCGCTCGATGCGTCGGTGCCGCTGGTTTTCATCGCCGGCGGCGTCGGCATCGCCTCATACGTCGGCATCATGAAGTGGCTGCTGCAGCAGGGCGAACGCCGCTCGGTTACGTTGCATTACGCCGTTGCCCAGACAGAAGATATCGTCATTCAGAAACCCTTCGACAAGTATGCCGCCTTTAGCCATTTGACAAAAACCATATATTGCTCAGGTTATACACCTGATTTCAATAGTGCTCATGCTTTTACCGTTCGAGTTTTGCAGCGTCGGATGACCGCAGCTGATATCGTACCCACACTACAGCCTGAGGCACTCATCTATATATCCGGAACCGAAAAGATGGTCGAAGACATACTACATCAACTTGAAGCGGCTGGTGTACAACGGCGGCGGGTGGTGTTCGATTATTTCGACGGATACAGCAGCGAGCTATGATTCGATGGCACCAATATCGGCCGTATATCGGATGCTCCAGCCCACGGATTCATAACGGTCATGTTCGTCCACTTCATCCCAATGGGTTCCATAGCATTTGACGAGGAGTGAGCGGGCACTTGGAGTCTTCATGCCAATCGATATGCTTGCCTCACCCCAGGTATCGCCATCTTCAATCGGTAATGCCGCATAGGCGACACCAGTAACATATTTTCCGAATGTTGGTTTTTCTGCAATCCTTACGAGTTCAGCTTGGATCTTATGCGAATCGACAAATGTAGCCCTGACATCATCCGAAAACGAATCGACACAGGTAATCCAATCGTCCTGTGCCACTTCTAGCAAAGCACATACGGCATCTAGTTTTGCCGCTATGAAGTCCTGCGAGTCCCCACCGCGCTCGCTTCCGGAATCACCGACATAATACTCTTCATAGTCTTCATCCGTGGCAAGTGAAAACAGGTCGCTGCCATCGAGTATTACAGCCTGTTCAGGTGTGAGTAACCGGTTATTTGGGAGTTTCATCGCTCCATAATATCATATGTTATTCAGCATCGGTGGCGGGTGGTGTTCGATTATTTCGACGGGTATAGCAGTGAGATCTGATCCGGACTGGAAAGCAAACTATCAGATAATTTCAGGGCGTTGATCGTATACGATAGCGGCACCGATTCGTGCCTTACAGCGTACGTGCCTGTTGGGCACAGCAATGCCGGCGGACGACTCTGTCTCGTCGCTCCAGAAACTTCCATGAACAAGGATATCAATAGCACGTCCTGAAGGCGTCCGTAACATGACGCGTGTCAGCGTATCGCCGAACGGTGTTTCCTGCTCCAGATCGTCCATATCACGCTGGACTGCTGCTGTCACATATTCACCAAGACTTGCCTGCCCCCAGACTATTCCAAGAACTAATCGCCGCTGGTCGTTGACCTCATCATCTATTCCAAATTCAGATGTATTCGGAGCATGTGTCAGCCCGGAAAGCCAGTTGGGCTTGCGGATACGGAAGACCGCGGCCATCTGATTGATATTCTCAACGACCGCCTGCTCGTCCGTTCCGTCTCCTAGGCTGACACTACCGAGGTCAAAATCGCGGATTGACTGGTCGGGCTGCAGGTTAAACAGTTGGTTCTGGCCAGGAAATCTTTCGACGATCCGACTCTTTTCAATATGCCGTACCATCAGTTCTGAACCGGGTGCGGCCGGGCCTCGAGATATTCGCGGATCTTGAGCGCTGCGGTAGCGCCTTCACCGGCGGCAGAGGCGATCTGCATGGTCGCGCCGGAACGGATGTCGCCAGCGGCGAATACGCCAGGTATCTGCGTCTGCATGTGCTCATCGGTCAGGACGAAGCCGATCTCGTCGAGTTTGATGACAGATTCTTTGAGGAACTCAGAGTTCGGGGATAATCCGACGAATACGAAGACGCCGTCCGTAGGGAATTCGACCGGTTTGCCATCCTTAGTGCCGGTAACTTTGGTGACCTTGTTGTCCTCGCCGACGATCTCATCGGTCGTGGTACCAAGATGGACGGTGATCTTGCCATCGGCGACGAACTTGTCGAGGTCGTGCTGCAGGACTTCGCTGGCCTTGATGGTCGAACGGACCAGCAGGTCGATGTGGCTGGCGAAGCGGGTCAGGAACATCGCTTCCTGGATAGCCGAATTACCGCCGCCGACGACGACCAACCGCTTGTCGCGGTAGAACGCCCCGTCGCAGGTTGCGCAGTAGTGGACGCCCCGGGCGTAGTACGCCTCTTCGCCGGGGACGCCGATCTTCTTATAATCGCTGCCGGTCGCGATCAGGACGGCCTTGGCGCGCATGTCACCACTGGTGGTCTCGAGGCGCTTGAAGCCACCCTCATCGATGATCTTCGTGACTTCACCAAGCTCAATGACGGCACCGAAGCGTTCAGCCTGTTTGGCGAGGTTGTCGGCCAGCGTCAGGCCCTCGATGCCATCAGGGAAACCGGGATAGTTATCAATCATATCCGTGACCGCAGCCAGGCCGCCGGTAACGCCACGCTCGAACAACAGCGTCTCGATATCTTCGCGCGTCGTATATATGGCGGCAGTCAGCGCTGCCGGGCCGGCACCGATGATGATGACGTCGTGGGTTGGAATTTCAGTGGGTTCTGTCATGAAAGTAAACGGTTCCTTTGCTGGCGGCCAGCTGTTGGGGTTAGTGCGCATGCGCGCTAATATCAGGCGACTGCCGGAGCGAGCTTAGAAAGGTTGAAGCCGACGATGACTTCCTGGGTGTCGTCCTGCTTGGTGACGACGGTGACCGGCACGGTCAGGGCGCCGCTGATCTGCAAAGCCTCAGCCTGGCGCTCAGGGTGCTGGTCGATATTCACCTCTTCGTAGGCGTGGCCCTTCGTCGTCAGCCACTTTTTGACCATGACGCAGTACGCGCAGGTGTTAGTGGTGAAGATAGTGATGTTTTTTGCCATGATGACCCCTTCTGGCGGACCGGCATGGCCCGTACTTCTGTCTATATTGTAGCTTACCCGTACCAGTATATATAGCGCTTACGCTGTGTACAATACGCTATATGTTGTGCTTTTGTCTTAATTCGACAGTAGATGACCCAGTGTATGTATCATAAACCATGAGACAATACTTACCCCTAAAAAGCCGAGTATACGAGCCCATGGACGCGACATGAAAAGGGCAGCGCCAAGGCCTAAAAGGAGCGCGGGTAGTGTCAGAAGGACAATGTATGCGCTACGATGTGCCGACACGTATAGTGGATCAGGATTCAATAAAAACTGTATCGGGAACACGGCAGACGATAACCCTAAGACTACGAACGCTAACCGGTGTTTATGTACAATATGAATTATATTTTGCATTCTACGATACTCAATCGATGCTTACCAGCTCGATATCGAAGACCAGATCGGCGTCCGCCGGAATCCCTGATCCGGGAGGAGGGGTCGAGCCGTACGCCTGGGCGGCCGGGATCAGCAGGCGTCGTGTGCCGCCGACCTTCATGCCGGGGACGCCTTCGGTCCAACCCTTGATGACCTGGGTAAGACCGAATGAGATCGGACGGCCGAAATCCTTCGAGCTTTGGAAGACTGCTCCGGTGGCAGCGACAGCCCCGGTATAGTGTGCAGTGATGGTCGCTCCAGGCTGAACTTCTTCACCGGTCCCTTCTTTGATATCGATCTTCATCAGCTCATCAACTTTCGAAATGGGAGTAAAATCATCCATCTGCAGGCTCCTTCTATGCTAAGTATTATGTAACGTAACTATTCAATGACCCTATTCAACTTTATGTAGTACGACGTCGAATACCAGGTCCGAATTGGCTGGGATACCCTGCTGGGCCTCAGCGCCGTATGCCTGGGCGGCTGGGATGACCATACGGCGGGTGCCGCCTTCCTTCATGCCGATCATACCGGTCTGCCAGCCGGGGATGACGCCGCTCAGCTTGGTCGTGAACGGCTTGCCGCTGTCGAGGGAGCTCTGGAAGATTGTGCCATCTTTGGCCAGCGCGCCGGTGTAATCGGCGGTCACGGTATTATCTACGGAAGTTATCTCCTTGCCGGTACCTGGCTTCAGGTCTTCTGTCTTGATTTCCGCCACCGTCTCAACGGGGGTAAAACCGGAGAGTTTGGTGCCCTCAAGCTTCTTACCGTCCTTATTCCCAGCCTGGTTTGCGGCCGTCTGTGACGTCGAAGCGTTGGCGCCCTCCTTTTTGGCCTTATTCTCCTGCATAATCTGCACGATGACGACCACGGTCAATGCGATCGATGTCACAAAAAATAAAATTGCTCCGCTGAGTGCGAATGCCCGGTCACGAATCTCTTTGCTGCTGGCCACGATGTCTCCCCTTGTTTCTAAAATACCCCATTAGTGTCTACTGTCTCGAGGGCTATTGTAGCACACCGGCCGCAGAGCCTCATAGGCGCACCAGCTCAGGCATCGGCCATCTCGAATTCCTTCAGTTTCTTATCTTTGGCCTTGCTGGCCCCGAGCTGCTGCAGTTCGAGCAGCTGGGCATAGACGCCGCCGGTCTTCTCGAGTTCCGCCGGACTGCCAGCCTCATCGACCCGTCCACCGCGCAGCGTAATGATCTGGTCGACATGGGCGATGGTACTCAGCCGGTGGGCGATGATGATCGTCGTCCTGCCTTCCATCAACCGTTCAAGGGCGTCCTGCACCAGCTGCTCACTGCGGCTGTCCAGACTGCTGGTGGCTTCGTCCAGCACCAGGATCGGCGTATCCTTCAGGATGGCCCGGGCGATGGCGATGCGCTGCTTCTGGCCGCCGCTGAGGCGCAGCCCGCGCTCGCCGATTTCTGTCTGGTAGCCATCGGCTAGCTTTTCGATGAACATATGGGCGTTGGCAGCTTTGGCGGCCGTAGTGATCTCAGCCAGGGTTGCTCCGGGCTTACCGTAGGCGATATTCTCCTCGATCGTACCACTGAACAGCGCCGGCTCCTGGAATACGACGGCCACCGCTGACCGCAGGCTGGATTGGGAGACACTGCTGACATCCTGGCCATCGATACGCACCGAACCCTTGTCTGCTGTGTACAGCCCGAGTAGCAGGCTGGAGATCGTCGTCTTGCCTTCCCCGCTCTGTCCGACCAGGGCGGCTTTGCTGTTCGGCCGGACGGTCAAAGAGACATGCTTCAGGACCGACACGCCTTTGCTGTACGAGAAGGTGACATCATCGAACGTCACTGCTCCGTCCGTAACGTTCAGCGGCACGGCTCCTGTCTCACGGACCTGCTCCAGCGGCTCATCCATGACCGCGAAGTAATCCTTGGTGTTGCTGATAGCGCGCTGCGACTGGTCCACAAGGTAGCTGATGCTGAACAATGGGATGCGGATCTGCTGCGTGTACAGGATCAGCAGCACCATCGTCGAAACGCTATAGGTGCCGCGGGCAGTCTGGATGAATATGAATGCATATAGGGCGAAATTGATGACAGCCAGCACGCTGCGGCGGACGACGTCCTGCTTGTGCCAGAACTTGCTCTGCGGACGCGTAGTCTTGACGACCTTGCGCATGAAACGGTCGAAGAAGCCGAGTTCCAGCTCCTCGCGGACGAAACTTTTGACGACCTTGATCTGACTGACACCCTCGGCAAAGCGGCCACTGGCGACATCGAGGTCCTCATTTATCTGTTTCTGGTAGCCCTGCCAGGTACTGCTGGAACGGGCGGTCAGCCAGATGAAAACGGGGTACAGCGATGCCAGCATCAGCGCGACCGGCCATGAGAAGTACGCCACGATGGCCAGCGTGAAGACAGTACTGAATATGAACTGCAGGAAGTTATTGCTGAGCACCTGCGTGTAATCGGTGATCTGCTGGATGCCGCGGCTCATTCGGTTGATGATCGTGCCGGTCAGCTCACGGTCGAAATACTGCTGTGGCAATCCCAGGACGTGTGCGTAGTACCGGCGGCTGAGCAGACGGCGCTGTTTGGCGGCCAGCATGTCCCCGAAGTAACCGCCGATATTGCTGAAAATGGTCGTCCCGATATCGGTCAGAAAAATCAGTCCGGCGATGATCGCCACGAACCGGACGTCGACCTGCTGCAGACCCCCGGGGTTATCGATCTGGTCTATCGCTGACTTAGTGAGCAGCGGTATGACCTGCGTCATGGCGGCGATCAGGATCGTAAAGACAGAGACGGAGATATAATAGCGCTTCAGTTCGCCGGTAAACTTGATGATGCGCCAGATACTTTTCATGTCCCACCATTATACGCGCCGATGGCCTCCGGCTGCCATTGATAACAGATAATCGGCTTTGCTTCGGACAAATTATGTTCTATAACTATATCCATGTTACAGGGACTTCCTGAAACATCGCACATCGCACGTCTACGAATCCTGAGGAGGAATCGTGAGGACAAAGCTAGGTTACTTGGTTTTTGGCGGAACCGGGCTCGCACTCGGCCTCGTCGGGATGATCATCCTGTGGGCTACATCGACCATTCCGTCCAATGCCTATGTCGTAGTTCTGGGCACGTTGCTCGCCGGCTTGCTCGGGACATTCGTCTACCGGGTAGTGGTCAGCGACACGGTACTGGATCCGACTGCCGAGCAGAAAAAGGCCCGGCTCGTCGGACTCGGCGGCGCCGCACTGGGGCTGCTCGTCGGTCTGTTCATCTTCTGGGGCAGCGACAGGGCCATCTGGTCGATCGTGCTGTTCACGGCAATCATCGGTGGCTTTACGGGCGTCGTCGCCTACCGCATGATGATCAAGAACATCAACCGCAAGCCCGATGAACATCAGAAGCAAATCAGGGTGGTCAAGCAATTCGTCTCCGACGAAGAAGTCGACAGCCTACGTCATCTGCTGACCTTCGACCCGGATCAGACCTTCGCGTCCGAACATGTCATCAGGTACGTCAGTGGGTACCACTGGATCAAGCTTGTGGTCGTTACTGATTTCTGGGTCATCATGGCAGCAGTCTTCATCTGGGGAAGCACCGACTTTATCGGAATCGCAGCCATCAAAGATGCATTGCTTCATGGGACGCGGATCTGGTGGCTTGTCGGCGCACTGCTAGCCTTCGTGGCGTATTTCATCTGGAAGCAGGATCTCAAGTCGCTCTTTCAAAAGTCGCGGCTGGCACTGGCAGTCACGATAGTCTGTGTCTGGGGATACTACGGGTTTCCGGGAGCTGCATTCCTGCAGGATTTCCTGGAGCCAGGTCGGCCGGTCCCGTGGTTGCTGGCTGCGCTGGTGATGATCCTCGTGGCACTCATCCGTTCGACGAATTACACCCGTGGATATGGCATGGTCACCGACCTGTATGTCTATCTGGTGACGATCCGTCCATGGTTGCTACCCAACCGCGTCTCACGGATCGCCGTCGAGGACGTCCTGCAATGCGAGAGCAGTGAGACCATCCCTGGTAATGCTCTGGGCTATGGCTTCAGCGAAGCTGAGACAGCTGCCCAGCGCGACTGGCGGTTCCATCATATGGGCCCGTTCGACGAGTTCGAGGAGATGACCAAGCAGATCAACATCGCTCGGGCCCTACGCAAGCAGCTGCTCGCGCAACAGTCGACGCAGCCGATGCTGTCGGATGGGCCGGCACGTTCCACCCGCAAGAAGCGCTAGACGTGCGGTTGGCCCCGGGCTGAACTTGAATCTCTCACAAGAGATGACATTTCAGTTCCGGGGCCTAGCACAACACTTTATTACTTATTGCTTATACTTTTGAGGCGTTATACACGCTCAGCGCCAAACTCGGTGGCTGCCGAAGCGGTTACAGTATCAAGCATCGTGGCAACTTCTCCGTCAGTCAGCGTGCGGTCATATGACGCTATCGTCAGACGGAACGTAAACTGCTTGTGGGCAGTATCATCCGGCCGCTGATAGATATCTACCGGCGACAGCACCATATTCGTGCCGGCTGGCTGATGGTCCTGCAATTGCCGCCAAGCGTAATCGTGCAGCTTCTGGTATGACACATCGGCTGGCACACGCAGGCAGACATCCTGCCAGACCTTCGGAAAACGTGATTGCACCATGTATGGGCTCTGCTCCGATGCTTCGAGTACGGACAGGAAGACTTCGAACCCGGCACTGAACTTCGGAAGTTTGAGTGCTTTTTGGACACTTGTCTTATATTCACCAAGCACGCCGACGAGCTTATCACCGTTTAGTACTGCAGCCGAACGGCCGGTGTCATACGGGGCAAGCATCTGGGTGGTCAGCTCATGGCCCTCGAGTTTGACGCCCGTGAGCGGTGCCAGCCGCAGTGACGTACCGCTGCTCCCTGCGATGACAGTCAGCAGATACTTGCGGGCCTGATAGAAGGCGGCACCAGCATAGACCTGGACAGCCCGTTTCTGCTCTGCGGCAAAGACACAGGCCAGGCGATCGAACTCCAAGGGAAGGCCGTCGGCATCTGTTTCGCCGAGAGCATGTGCCTTGCCGATCTCGAACAGCGCGAATGTATCGTAGCCCGCCTTGATGTTGGCATGGACCTTGTCCAGCAGGCTCGGCGTCAGGCTGAGACGGTAGTATTGAAGGTCGGGGCTGAGCGCGTTGCTCAAGCTGAAGGCCAGCTTCCTGTCCTGTCCGGACTTATCGAGGAGGTTGCCATGGACGAAACTATAGGACAGCACCTCGTTGGCGCCGGCCCGGCTGAGCAGGTCGCGCAGGCGCCGTTTGAGTTCCAGCTGCGCATCCGGGACGGCCGGCGCCAGGCTGCGCTTCGGCAGGTCGAGCGGCAGCTGGTCGAAGCCATGCAGCCGGCCGACCTCTTCGACGATGTCCTCGGGAATTTCGATATCTGTACGCCAGAACGGTGCCCGGATGGTCAGCTCGTCGGAATTGGCATCAACATTGAACTCAACATTCCGCAGTAGCTCGGCCATCTCATCGGCTGACAGCTCGAGGCCGAGGCGATCGGTAATGAACTGCGAGCTGACGACTACGTCCGGATAGAGCGATCCACGCGATCGCACTTCTTCTGAAAGATGATTGTCATCGACGACCACTCCGGCGACCTTGCCGCCGGCGAGCCGTTTGATATCATCCACGATGTGTTTGGTGACTGCCAGGTTCTGTAGTGGACTTTGCCCCTTGTTGAAGCGTGTCACGGCATCCGAAAAGATGCCGTGGGCCATCGACGTCCGGCGGATAGAATACATGTCAAAGGTAGCACACTCCAGGATGATGCGGGTCGTCGACTCGTCGACTTCGGTGTCTCCCCCACCCATCACGCCGGCCAAGCCGATCGCCTTGCTGGCTGATGCGATCAGGATAGCTTCATCCCGCGGTTCGATCTCCTTACCGTTCAACAGCCTCAGCTTCTCACCATCCTGCGGCTGCCGGACGACGATTGTCGCGCCATGTTCGCCATCAGCTTCGCTATCGTCTGCGGATTCCCCGGCGTCCTGGGCCACCACCTTGTCATAGTCATAGGCGTGGAGCGGCTGGCCGGTAGCCAGCATATGGTAATTCGTCAGGTCTACGATATTGTTGATCGGGCGGACTCCGAAAAGCGTCAGCTGGACCTGGAGCCAGACCGGGCTCGGCCCCACCTTGATCCCATCCATCGGTACCGCCACGAAGCGCGGGACTAACTCAGGAACTTCATTGCGTACCGTAACCTTCAGTAACTGACCGGCTTGCTCATCCGGTCCCTCGATGACTGCGTCGGCCCGATACCACTCAGGGCTAGTGAATTTCTGCCCCTGGATACCGGCGATCTCGCGGGCCACGCCGAGCATACCGAAGCAGTCCGGCCGGTGGGTGAACATCTTGTTTTCCATGTCGATGACGATATCGTCAGTCAATCGGTAGTGGTCGGCGAAGCTGGTTCCGGGTGCGATGTCTTCCTCGATCTCGAGGATGCCGTCATGGCTGTCGCCAAGTGCCAATTCTTTGGGGCTGGCCAGCATGCCGTTGCTTGTCTCGCCGCGGATCTCGCGAATACTCAGTACGAACGGCTCATGGCCGAAACTGCTGGGTACGGTCGAGCCGGGAGGCAGCCAGGCGACGGTAAGGCCTTCGCGGACATTCGGGGCGCCGCAGACGACCTGGATGCGGCCCTGGTCATCCCGGGCGAGGTCCTTCGATACACCGCCATCATCGATAAGGCAGACGCTCAGATGGTCGGAATTGTCGTGCTTGCGGCAGCTGATGACTTTGACGATGACGATGCCGGCATATTTCATGCCGATAGCTTCCGTGTCTTCGATGGCGGCAAGCTGGACTCCGATACGCCTGACGAGCTCATCGGGTCCGTTCGGTGCCGGATCATCGGACCAGTCGTACATGTTCTGATAAAACCGTAGTAGATTGAGACTTACCTTCATGCCGTCTTGTCTTCGATCCGTTTCGTGATGGTGTCCATCGTCTTACTGAATTCCTTGTCCAGATCGATGCCATAGTAATTCGCAATGACCAGGATCGACCAGAGACAGTCAGCCAGTTCGTGGCCGAGCCTGGCGTCGACATCGTCGGCTTTGCGCAGATTCTCTTTGGCCATTATCAATTTCTGGAGATCACCGAAGTCACCGCCGAATCCCATCGCATAGTCGCGGATGCGCCAGGCTTCGTTGCCAGTCAAGGCATTATATTCTTCATATTTGCTGCGGATCTTTTCCGCGTCTTCCATCAGTTCTGCGAGTGTCTTCATGAAAATTGCCTCAAAAATTCTAATTTACCTGATTCAAAGTGCCGGACGTCCTCGATGTTGTGCTTCAGCATGACGATGCGTTCGATGCCGAAGCCCCAGGCGAATCCTGTGTACGTATCGCTGTCGATACCGGCTTCGCGGAGGACGTTGGGGTGGATCATACCGCAGCCGCCCAGCTCGATCCAGCCAGACTGCGAGCAGATGCTGCAGCCCTTGCCATCGCAGAATATACAACTGGCGGCGAATTCAAAGCTCGGCTCGGTGAATGGAAAATAGAACGGCTGTGTCTTGATGTCAATCTCGCGGCCATAGTAGCTGTGCAGCCATGTCTTAAGTGTCGCGATGAGGTTGCCGGCATGGACGCCGCGGCCGACGTAAATGCCCTCTACCTGATAGAAGGTATGTTCATGGCGGGCGTCAAGGTCCTCGTTGCGATATACCCGGTCGGGGATAACTACCGCGATCGGCTCACCCTTTTCAAGTCCAGCGGCATACTGGCGCAGGATACGGTTCTGCATGGTGCTGGTGTGTGCCGGTGCGACGAACCGCTTACCGTCCTTGTCGGTCTGCTCGGTCATGAAGGTGTCATAATCGTCCCGTGCCGGGTGGCCCTCCGGGAAGTTCAGGGCCCCGAACATATGGTAGTCGTCGTCCAGCTCGCGTGACTCTGATGCCGTGAAACCCATCCGATAGAAGATATCCAGGATGCGGTCGCGCTCGACCATCAACGGATGTCGTGATCCGACCTCTCCGCCCAGCAGGAACGGACGGCGATCCATAGGGACATTGGTATCGAAGGGAGCTGTCACATCGATCGGTGGCAGGGCTTCAGCCTGTTCCTTGTGCCCATCCACCAGTCCGACAAGCTCCTGCTTGAGCTGGTTCAGTTCACGGCCGTACGGACCGCGCTGCTGGGCAGGCAAGAGCGGAATCTCAGCGTACAGCGCCTTGAGCTCGGGCGCCTTCAATATATCCTCTTTGACGGTCAGTTCTTGGAAACGCTTCGTCAGAAGTTCGGCAGTGTCGGAAATGCGGGTATCTTGGTAGGTCATGGATTACCTACCAGTATACCAGCCAACTGGGTCATCACTACAGTTTCATTTTGAACTCAGTCGGCGGGCTTACCACGTCCACGCGCTCAACAATATGGCCATGTCGGCCGCTCCGACGGTTCCGTCTTTGTTAAAATCGGCCGGGGCGTAATTCTGGCCGTCTTTGGCAATCACGACGGAGAGGTCGAGGGAATTGACGCGGGAATCGCCGTTTATATCACCGGGTTTATTGATAGGAGCGACCGGGGTGGCGTAGGTCACTCCCAACGTCGTATCGGCATCAGGCATAGTGTAGGTGCGCTCGCGAGTCGCGCCATCAGACCAGCGCTCGAAAACTGCTTTGCCGTCGACAGCGAACGCTGGTGCCACCAATGAAATGCGTGCGCCGGCCGTGACAGTCGCGGTGTTTTTGGCGATGCCATTGATGGTGACCGCGCTCGGAACGTTACTGGTAATAGTCAAGACGCGCTGCTGCGGGTAGGCAACATAGGTTTTGCGCACGGTCATGCCGCTGCTGTCCGTGGCGCTGGCGGTTATTTCCTGCCGCGTCTCATCTCCATGGTCGGAAAACAGCCGCGCAAAGTTCGGGCCGGTGGATGATTCGCCGGGGTGGTCATGACAAAATCCAGCACTGCAATGGACCAGCACCACCTGCCAGTTGACTGTGACCACGCCGTCTTCCGGGTCACTGGCGGTCGCACTGACGTTGATGGTGTCGCCGACTTTGAATTTTGTTCCGGCGGGCGGTGTTTTGAGCTGCAGATTAATTGAACCGTTAGCGGGCGTGACGATGATATCCTGGAGGCCCTTGGCGCCTTTCGGATCGGTCACCGTCAGGCGGGCGGTAACGGGCTTGGTACCGGGCGCCGGGTATTTGTGCGTAGCCGTTACACCGCTACCGGTCGTGCCGTCTCCGAAATCCCAGGCGTAGGTCAGGACGTCCCCATCGAGGTCAGACGAGCCGCTGCCATCAAAAGTGACTGTACGATTGCCAGGATTGGTGGTTACCGTCGCCTTAGCGGTCGGCGCACGGTTTCCCTGATTCGTCTGGGCATAGACCAACCGTTTCAGCGTGCTGGAAAGTATATCGGCATAGACGATGTCTCCGTTGGCGGCAGCCGCGAATTTCACTGGGCCGCCGATATCACTGCCGAAGCCGTTAGCCTCTGGCGGCCGGACAAGTGTGCCGCTGGCGTTATAGAGCAGGGTGTATATCCGCTTGGATGTGTAATCACCGAAGAAATATGAGCCACGGTATTCGGCTGGATACGTACTACCAGTATAGACTATCCCGCCGGTGATGCTGGTTCCCATCGGGCCGTGCGGATAGATGGCCAGCGGTTCAGTATTCGTCACGCCGCTGCAGGCAGCCAAGTCCTTGTAGCCACGAGGCTGGATGACACCCTCCCAGCACGGCCAGCCGTAACTGGCACCGGCTTTGACCAGATTGACCTCTTCGTACGCCGGTGTCTCCCAGCCGACATCAGCAACGATCGGCATTCCATTCGCGGGGTCGAGGCTCATCCGGAACGGGCTGCGGAAGCCGTTGGCGTAGATACGACTTTTCCATGACGCCGGAGCAGCGGCATCGTAAAACGGATTGGACGCCACGCCTGTACCGTCGGGCAGGATATGGAAAAGCTTGCCATACGGCTGGGTATTGTCCAAGGCTCTCAGGGCGTTCGGATCAACTATCGTATACTCGCCGCTGTCACCCATCGTTACCCATAGCGTCCCATCTGCCGCCGGAACAATACTGGTCATCCCATGAAATATAGAATTGATCGGGAATTCCAGGATGATGCGTTCGGACGCCAAAGACGCCGGTTCCGGCGATCCAGCTACCGTCCAGGCGCTCAGGCGTGCCCGGTTCTGGCTATTGACAGTCAGACTGCGCGCGGTATATATCGTTTTTGATGTCGCGTAATCATGTGCTGTCGCGATGCCGCTGAGTCCCAGATCGCCCGTGGAATAGGTCGGCAGCGTGGCGAGGGTCCGCGCCGTGCCAGTAGCCGACACCCAGGCAACCCGGCCGCTTTTGCTGGTCGTGAAGTAGCTGCCGTCCGCATTGAAGACAAAGTCAGTCAGGAGTGACGCTTGTCCGCTCGGCATATCCTGGATCGAAAAGCCTGCTGGCACCAACGCGGCGGCCGACGCCGGCTCTTCACCGGATCGGATCATGATAAAGAGGGCTGCGGTTACACCGATGAGGGCCACTCCGATAGGCAGTATCCGTAGTAGAATATGTTTGTGTAACAATTTTTTTATCATGTCGTGCATCGGGGTGTTCGGCAATAAGCCGTATGTATCATGAGGAGTGTATCTATATTTACAGCATCGTGTTGAGATCGGCGTCCAACTTCGTGTCATCGAGGTTGCTGTCAAGTTCCGCGCTGGCCTGGTCGAGAGATTGGTCGGTCTTCCGTAGGTCGGCCTCCGATCTGATAGAAGCAGGTTCGCCGGATGATTGGCTGGTGACAGCCGTATCAGTGTCAGCAGCCTGCCGGTTCATGACCGTGTAGCCGATACCGCCGATCGCGCCCAGCACAAGCACGACCGCGATAAGTGCGACCGCTCCGAATCCGGCTTGGTTCTGTGTAGTACGCATCAGTTAGCTCCTTCTGTGCCGTCAGCCGGCTTGGTTGATTCTTCCGACGTACCGCTGGAGTCGTCGCCGGCACTGTCAGACTTGGCGGTCATCAGGGCGACCAAGATATCCTTGATCGATGTCCGGTACTCTTTCAGAGCGGTGCGCGCATTCTTGACGGCGCTCTTGACCGTGGCGACAGCGGCGGCAGGGTCAGCAGCAGTACAATCGATATCAGTGCTGACATCAGTGAGCGCAGTCACGGCGGCGTCCGCAGCGGCTTTCTTTGAATCAGCCTTGGCGACGAGTGCGTCATAGGTAGCGACGGTCAGCTTCTTATCTGCCTGATAGGCCTTGAGTTTGTCATAGGTACCATCAAGCCTGGTCTGATGGCGCTTGGCTTGGGCACTGAAGTTGTCGACACGCTTGTTGAGGTTTGCGGCGCGGGCCTCACAGGCCTTCTGACGGTTCTCAGTACGGGTCGCAGTCTTCTTAAGCTGCCTATCTTCCCGAAGCTGTGTATCAGCCCGCTTGCGAAGTTCTTCGACCCGGCCGGTCGTCGGTTCCGCCGGCTTTTCGGAATCCTCTGTCGTTGATGTCGTAGCAGCATCATCTGACACGACCGCCGTTGTAGTAGCTGCCTTGTCTTCGCGGGGTCCGCCGCGCCCCTCTTGGGCGAAAGCCGGTCCGACCGCCAGTACGCTGACCGCCAGGAGCGACGCCGTCGCTAGGCCGATATTGAATCTTATGTGTTTCATTGACTGCCTTTCGATATATTAATCTATCCAAAGCATATTCCATGATGCTTATGTTTGCAACGCTGCACACCAGGGGGCTACACTATATTCATGCCTACATTTTCCTTCGATGCTGTCTCCGAATACGATAAAGCCGAGATGAACAACGTCCTCGACCAGACCGAACGCGAAATCACCAGCCGCTATGACTTCAAGGGCACCCCCGCCGCCATAGAGTGGCTCAACAGCGACAAGACCGGCTTCAAGATCACCGGCGCCGGTGAATGGCAGATCGACGCCATCCTGGAGATCGTCCGCAAGAAACTTGCCACCCGCGGCCAGAGCCAGAAAGTGCTCGATACCGCCAAGGATGCCGTCGAGAGTAACCTCAAAGCCACCAAGGAAGTTCCCTTCAAGAAAGGTCTCGACCAGGAAAAGGCCAAGAAGCTGACCGCCCTCATCCGCGACAATTACCCGAAGGTCAAACCCCAGATCCAGGGCGACGTCGTCCGCGTCACCAGCAACAGCAAGGACGACCTGCAGAATGTCATGCAGCTGCTAAGGGCCCAGGACTTCGATTTCCCCGTCAGCTTTACCAATTACCGTTGACTAGCACCGCCTCAATACTTTTTGTTGCGACGGTTGATTATTCTGCGGATGAACCCCTCATGCTCAGACTCATCCTCGATCGGTACGTCCGCATCAAGGCTGAAATCTGCGATAAAGTCGGCTGCGCCTTTCTGGTAACCGGGATGCGGTAATACTGCCATTAAGATGTCTTCAGCGGCTGGTGGCGGTGATAACATGTCCTGTGCTTCTTCGGACAAGGGCGGTCCGTATGCCGGATCGAACTGTTCTGTCATGATATCCTTATGATACTCCTTTCATCGGTTGCATCGTCCGGTAGATAAATACGCTATACTTATAGCCATATGCAAGATACTGACCACGGCCCAGCCGACCAAGGCCAAGGCGGCGTAACAGCGCTCGATGGTAGCGACCTGGCCCCTCCAACAATGGATGGAGCCGCGGCCTCCGTCCTTGCTGCCAACGACCGTGGCGGACTCTACACCGTGCCCGGCGCAAAGCTGTACCCGCACCAGTGGCTCTGGGACAGCTGTTTCATCGCCATCGGCCAGCGCCACCTTGACCCCGTCCGGGCCCAGACCGAACTGCTGAGCCTGCTGCGTGGCCAGTGGTCGAACGGCATGATCCCGAATATCGTATTCAATGATGACCACCGCTACGCGGCAGACCGCAACGCCTGGCGCAGCTGGATAAGCCCGCAGTCGCCGGACCATGTCTCTACCAGCGGTATCACCCAGCCACCGATGCTTGCCGAAGCCGTCGTCCGCGTCGGTGCAAAACTCAACGCTTCCGAGCGCCGTGCCTGGTACAAGACCGTCTGGCCGGCCCTGATCGCCTACCACGAATGGCTATACAACGAGCGCGATCCTCACAAGGAAGGCCTCGTCCTGCAGATCCACCCCTGGGAAGTCGGCATGGATAACACGCCGCCGTGGATGGCCTATCTGCATGAACACCAGTTGCCGCTGTGGATCCGTACACTCGAGAAGCTGAAGCTGATCGGACTAATCGGCAAGTTCCGGCGTGATGCCCAGACAGTGCCGCTCGACGAACGTTTCGTAACGGTTGAGATCCTAGCACTCTTCGACACCCAGCGCCGTCTGCGCCGAAAGGCTTATGATTCGGCCAAGATTCTCGACCACTCTTTATTCCTGATCGAAGATGTCGCCTTCAATGCCATCTTCATCCGCGCCAACCAGCATCTGCGGGACATCGCCGCCTTCCTGAACCGCAAGCTTCCCGAAGGGCTCGACGAACGCATCAGACTGACCGAGACCGCCTTCGAACACCTCTGGGACGAAGCATCCGGCCAGTATTATTCACGTGATTTCGTCACACACAACCTTCTCAAAGAAACGAGCGTCGCCACCCTGCTTCCGCTATACGCCGGCAGCATCAGCCAAGGACAGGCCGACAAGCTGGTGCGGCTCATCGAGAACGACCAGCAATACGGACCGGCCTTCCCGTTGCCGTCTACCGCTGTCGGATCGCAGTGGTTCCAGCCGATGCGTTACTGGCAAGGACCTGTCTGGTTGAATATAAACTGGCTGGTCATCGACGGCCTCAGGCGCTACGGGTTCGACGAACATGCCGACGCCCTCAAGGACATTTCACTCGAAATGGTCGAGAAGGCCGGCTTTGCCGAATACTTCGACCCGATCACCGGCGAAGCTCTCGGCACCGATAACTTCAGCTGGACAGCGGCGCTGGCCATTGACCTGCTGAAACAAGACTAGCAGACGGCTGGTTCCTCTACGGAATCCACGGCGTAGTCTAAGATATCAGATTCTACGCCCAATGCCTGTGCCCTGACAGCCAGCAGCTCAGCATCAGACACTGGCCCATCAACTGTTGGATCCCAATCCAGTCCCATACCACCACCTTTGCGTGCCGTCCCGCAGTCGACATTTCCCGTCCAGGCGTCTTTCTCGTCGTCCAATCGGACATTGATACCATATATCGGTGCTTTGTCGTCTTGTGGCATCGTATAGACACCGATCGATACGACATCTTCAGGTATAAGCTCGGCAGCCCCCTTACCGACGCTTGAGCTGGTATCCGAAACGATAAATCCGATACTTGTCTTGATACCGCGTTTGTTCGTATAATCATGCCTGGATTCGACGACTTCAGCCGCCGACACTGGAATCTGCTTCCAAGACCCCTTACGGGCATCCTTCACATCTGCGATCGCGACAGTCGCAAGATCCAGTCCAAGTTGACGGAGATTATTACTTCGTACTTCAGCTTGAGATACCGTTCGCTCAAGCTGGTCTGCAGATTCAGGTGCTTCACGTGACGTGCCAGCGATAACTGCTGCCACGATAACTGTCGCAACACTGGCAGCAACGATCTGGGTATCGAGCCTGCTCCTGTTTTCCGGTTGTCTACGCATTCGTCAGAGTCCTATTTTGCCTAATTGCAAAGCGAATGTCGGTTCGACATATTCAGGATGAAGATCGTTACCGGTCTGCATCGAATCATTCAGTTCTTGCCTGGCCTGTTCTGCAAATGCGCCGAATTGACGTGGCGATAAAGTCCGGAAGTCCGGATTATTGCTGTACCATGCGGATGTGTGTTCGTCCGTGGAACCTTTTTGGCCGAATTCTGCGTGAGCGACCCATGTATCAGAGCCGTCGAGGAATACGTCATTCCCGATCTGAAGCCAATATCCCTCATCATTTTCGGCTCCTGTAGGGTTTTCAGCGAAGCGCATATCAGTCGCAGACTTAGGGTCTAGCTCGGCATCAGGTGCTTTCTTCATCTTGAAGAAGACGACACTTTCACCGCCTTCATCGTTTTTGGAGACATGGCTAATCATGGTGGTATCGCCATTGGGCGCGTCTATACGTTCCCAATCCTGTCGATCCTTATGGTAATCTGCGATCGCCGCGGCGGCCATGACCTGCATGAGCGGCTGCACACGCTCTGCCTGCTCGGCTGCAGATTGATGACGCTCCGCATAGCTGATGCCACTATTCATCGCTACATACGTCACAACTGCTGCTAAGCCTGCCGAAATGATCGTAGTACTTCTTGATCTATCGGGATTTCTCATACTCATAACTTTCATATAAAACAATTTATGAACTATTGTATAATTTCTTGCAACTTATTGCAAGTCTCTGTGCGACGCACAAAGACATTACAACTTATCCCATAAATTATCAAACAACAGCCCCTGCAGCTGTGCGACACCCGGGTTCTGGATGACCGACCCTTGGACCTTGCCATAACGGGATAGCGAAATCTGGGCGACCTTATTACCGTAGATGATCAGATAGCACTCCGGGGTCTGCTCCGACGACAGCCATTTCCGCTCTGCCAGCGGACGCAGTTCGTCACTGCCCCCGACACCGATGACCCGGGCGGTGATGCCGAGCTTGATGCGGCGCCGTGTGAAATTCTCGAATTTTTTATAAAGGTGGTTGCTGACCTCAGCCGACGACACGACACGGTACGTCTTGTCCGGTAGCTGTGCGACGGTCTCCAGGACATCCTGCAGCAGCAGGACGATCTCGTCCTCGCCCTCATAGAGCTGGCTGAAGCGTCCATAATCAGTGGCGCTCTGTACTGTTTCGAGCTGGTTGACATACGACCTGACCTTCGCAAGTTCGGATTCAATGGTCAGCGCCCGTTCTTCGGCATATTTCTCCAGGAATGCCGGGTCCTGGGCTACATAATATTTCCGGCTCAATTTGTAATGGCAGGTTACAGTTCCGCTTTGGACAAGCTTTTTGACGACCTCAAAGACGGTGCCACGGTTCATCTTCGTCTTATCAGCCAGGGCGCGTATCGATATGCCTTCGATTTCTGGAAGCATGGCTTCATATACTTTGATGTCACGCGGTTCAAGTCCGAACAGGTGCGTATCAAATGGTACACTCATATATGACAGTATATCATGCAATCTGTATTTATGCAATATTGGTGTCAATTTTTTTCAGCCGTTAAGTATTTCAAATATCATTATATACATGTATTGTAATGTTCATCTTGTTTATGCAAGACCATCTAATGAATATAGGAGCAATAGATATGAACCAATTACGTACTGAGGCACCCGCTTATGCCGGAAGAGCAGTAGAATTTGAAATGCCGGAACACCTTTTGGCTGCCGTTATGAGTATGTCAGTTATCGACGGTCGCAAACCGGATGGAACAGCATGGACGATCGAAGACGAGATTGTCAGCGCTGCTGAGATATATATCGATAACCGCACGTCGGAGTCTGATTTTGAGCATCAGGTTGAGGCCGCACGGAACTATACATCACCCGAGCAAACACTAGATTCAGGTTCAGCAAACCCGGATGTCGGTAGTACGGGAAAAAAAGTCAAGTTCCGTATGCCTGAACCAGTATTGCAGCATATGCTTGGTCTGACACTCGTTGACAGCGCACAGCCCGAGCGCTCAGTCACATCGCTAGCCGACAGCCTGAGGACTGCGGTTTCGGATTACCTCACCGAACGCGAAGAAGATCCGACTGTTGCAGCATCCATGGATGAGCTGATGCCCCTGTTTGACGTATCCGGCCAGCAAGGTAGCGGTATCAGAGTCGGGCGCCTGCCTGACGGTCGGTCATTTCGCCGCTATTACTAAACTAGGACGACTAGAGATCTATGGGTAGGGCTGGTGCTACGGACTCCACAGCGATATCTGCCTTGGCAGCAGTCTTGTCAGCCAGCGTCTGCACCTTGGTGAGTTTGCTTTCGATGGTGCGCGATTTGCGGCTGGCATCCTCGATGGTGTTGGTTGCCTGGACGAGCTTTTCGTGGGTCTTGTCGAGCAGGTCACCGAATTTGCCAAACTCGCCCTTGATACCGGTCAGCAGTTCCCATACCTCACTTGTCTGTTCGGCGATGGCCAGGGTACGGAAGCCGAGCTGGTAACTGCTGAGGATAGCTGCGATCGTCGTCGGACCAGCCACGGTGACGCGGTACGTCGACTGCAGCATCTCGAACAGCCCGGGAGTGCGCAGGACTTCGGCGTACATGCTCTCTATAGGCACATATAGCACGGCGAAGTCCGTCGTCCGCGGCGGCACGATATACTTCTCTTTGATTGATTTTGCTTCGGCCTTGATGCGGTTGATCAGCGCTTTCTGCTCGATGGCGGCCTGCACCAGGTCGCCCTTCTCCTCGGCGGCGACCAGGCGCTGGTAATCTTCCAGCGGGAACTTGGCGTCGATCGGCAGATATATGTAACCCTTCTCGGTGCTCTTGTCCGGCAGTTTGATCGCGAAGTCGACGACGTCACGGCTGCCGTCACGGACCGCCACCTGTTTCTCGTAGTGATTCTTGATGAATATCTGTTCCAGCAGGTTCTCGAGTTGTACCTCGCCCCAGGTACCACGCGTCTTGACGTTGGTCAGCACCCGCTTGAAATCACTGACATCGGTCGCCAGCGTCGACATCTCGCCGAGGCCCTTATGCACGAGCTCAAGCCGTTCACTGACCTGTTTGAACGATTCACTGAGCCGTTTCTCCAATGTCGACTGGAGTTTCTCATCGACGGTGGCCCGCATCTTATCGAGCTTATCTGAGTTGTCTTTCTGAAGTGATTCAAGCCGGCCCTCCACCGTACGGCGGAGGTGCTCCAGCTGCCGGTCCAGGACTTCCCTGTTCTGGTGGATCCCCTGGCTGAGTTCGGTGCGCAGGTCCTTGCTGGAGGCCGCAAATTCACGCCGCGACTGGGCAAATTCCTGCCTGAGTGCGCCGTCCAGCCCGCCACCGCCACTGCTGCGCCGCGTCACGAGGTACAGCAGACATAGCAGATTGATTACCCCAAGCCCGATGACGATGTATTCCATAAGGACTATTGTACGCTATTTACAGAGCACGGTCTCCATGCTTGACACCTTGCCAGGGGTACCGGCTATCGTCGTCGGACTGTCTTCCGGGCAGCCCGCCTGGGAGTTCAGCGTGCTTCCATGACCCTGGAACCGCTGATACAATCCGATACCGGACCAGACGAGTATGAAGGCGACAAATACCGTCAGCAGTACTTTCAATTTTGAACCTGTTATGAAAGCGATCATGCTTATGCTAATTATACAGCAGTGGCCGACTCGTACACAAGCTACGCTTCTATGAACCCATGCGCCAGCTCAACAGCGATGGCAACGACTGCGACACCTACAAGCACGAGCAGCGGACGGATATCGAACAGCTTGTGTTTCGGCGCAGTCTGATGGATGGTCGGAATGATGTCACTGAGGGCGATGTAAAGCAGGAAGCCGGCACTGATACCGAGCAAAGCTCCGATCGGCAGCTTATCAGCACTGCCGAGTGCGAATGTGACGACTGCCAGGATCGTCGTCGCCAGGGCGCTGACGATGTTCACCAGAAGTACTTTTGCCCGGGACAACCCTTTGGAGAGTAACAATCCAAAATCGCCTATCTCCTGCGGGATCTCATGCGCCGCGACGGCGATGGTCGTGACGATACCTGTCGGTACGCTGACGAGGAAGGCGGCAGCGATCGCGATGCCATCCAGCGCATTGTGCATCGTATCGCCGATGATGATCAGCTTAACCGCCGGATCGCTCTTCTCTTCGCCCTCATGCTGATGATGGTGATGGAACCAACGCAAAAACCGCTCAGCATAGAAGAATATCAGGATGCCGGCCAGCGCCCAGCCCAGGACTGTGCCGGCGGTCGACTCTTCCAGACCCTCATGCAGGAGATCAAGGAACACGGCCGCGATCAGTGCGCCCGCAGCCAGAGGGGTCGCATATTCAGCGAGCGCTTTGGCCGTTTTCTGCCGGCTGAGCAGCAGGATACCTCCCAGCAGTGAGATGACTCCGCCGATCAGCGAGAAGAATATTACGTGGAGATATGTCGCCATGATGGTGTCTCGTTCCTATGTATTACGTCAGTAAGTTATACCAGAAGTATCGTCCGGCACGCATATATTTGCAAATCTGTCGCAATCCGTGTTATTTTTGCATCATGTCAGATCCATTATCGCAGCTGCAGCAGACCCTTCATACAGCCAGCCAGAGCCTGACCAGCCAGCGTCAGAACATCTTCAATGCCCTGCTCGGTCATCAGCCGCAGACGATGCATGAACTGACGAAGCGCTGCGGCCCGGATATCGACCGGGCGACTGTCTACCGCACGATTACGCTCTTCGAGAAACTTGGCATCGCCCAGCGCATCCAATCCGGATGGAAATATCGCATCGAGCTGAGCGATAGTTTTCAGCCGCACCATCACCATATGTACTGCGTAGACTGTACGAAGACGGTCGTCCTGCCTGAGGATGAACAGCTCGAACAGCAGCTACGCAGCCTGGCTGCGGCCCAGAGCTTCCTGCCGACAGAGCATCAGATCGAGGTCCGCGGGGTCTGCGCTCCCTGCCAGATAAACCGTGCCAGCTGCCGCGGTTAGGGCCGGGTAACTGGCATGCAGACATTCACCGGGCACAACCAAAAAGGCCCGGTACGAACCGAGCCTTTGATTTGGAAGCCTCACACTTCCTACATCCAAGCGTATGCCTTATGTCACGAGGATTCAATAGTTTATTTTACCACGGCACTATGATTTCCCAGAGGAGGCTGAATCTTTTATCATAAGAGTATATGCCCTCACACATGACAAAACCTGCTTCGTCTCGAATGGCGGTGGCCCCCTCTCTGACGTTCAAGGACCGATTCTGGCACCGCCAGCTCGGCCGGCCCTACCGCCTCAACGTGCACGACCACGGTGATACCGGTCCGGTGCTCATTCTGTTGCACGGACTGGCCTCATCCTCAGCCACCTGGGACGGCCTGATACCTCTGTTGAAGGATCAATACCGCTGTATCAGCATAGATCTGCTCGGTTTCGGCGACTCTCCAAAACCGCAGTGGTACAGCTATACCATAGAGGAACACATCCGGGCGATCGAGGTCGCCGTCAATCGCTTGCGCCTCAGACAGCCGTTCACTCTGGTCGGTCACTCAATGGGCAGCCTGCTTGCGACCCGCTTCGCCAGGCTGCATCCGAAGCGCGTCGGCCGCCTCGTCCTGCTCAGCCCGCCCGTCTACCCTCCTCTGGGTGACATCACCAACCGGGCCGCCCGCAACCGTACTTCCATGTACCTTCGGGCCTACCGTTTCCTGCGTACACACAAGCGCGCCACGCTCGAGAATGTCGTCCGACTGAGCCGCATCCTGCCGCAGACGAAATCGATGGTCATCGACCGGCCGACCTGGATCCCGTTCATGCGGTCGCTTGAACAGTGTGTCGAGCATCAGACGCTCATCTCCGATATCCGGGTCACGCATGCCCCGACCGACATTTTCTATGGGAATTTCGATGAGGTCATCGTCCCCTATAACGTCCGGCAACTGACACGTATCAGGGAAGTCACTTTACACCCCCTGGCCGTAAACCATGTGGTGGGTAAACGGTATGCTACTGCCGTTGCCAGAGTGCTTGCGGTTTAATTCTTTACATTTTCGGCCTCGAAGCGGACACTGTAGTTATGAAAACATCATCCCAAAAACTCAACCTCAACTTAGATCTGCGCTGGGTAAGCCTGGCACTGCTGGCAACCAGCCTCGGACTATTGCTCGCCTGGCACCCGTGGGACCGTACTTCAAGCGGTGACCGTGAAACAATATCAGTAACCGGCGAGTCTACCGTCAAGGCCCAGCCCGATGAATATGCCTTCATGCCCTCATACCAGTTCACAGAAACTACCCAGCAGGCTGCCATCGATGCTGCCGCTGTAACGAGCAAGGAAATCACCGCCAAGCTGAAGGATCTCGGTGTCAAGGACAACCGGATCAAGTCCGACACATCCGGCTATCAGGATTACCGGCCAGTTGACAGCCCTACGGCCGGTCGGCCGGGGATCTCACTGCCAAGCCCTCCGGCGGCACCTAACGGGTACATTTATACGCTGCAGCTGACCGTCACCCTTGACTCACTGGATGCAGCCCAGAAGATTCAGGATTATCTTGCGTCGACCGGACCGACCGGCAGCGTATCACCATACCCGACATTCAGCCAGGCACTCCGCAAGAAGCTGGAGTCCCAGGCCCGTGATGCCGCCACCAAGGACGCACGCACCAAAGCCGAACAATCAGCCAAGAACCTCGGGTTCAAAGTCGGCAGCGTCAAGTCGGTCAATGACTCGAATGGCAACAATTTCTGGGGACAACCGATGCAGTCAGACATCAAAGCCCAGGGTGCACCCGATATAGCAACCCGCGAGCTGGCCGTCCAGCCAGGCGAGAACGACCTCCGCTACGATGTCACTGTCGAGTACTACATCAAATAAGCCATAGGACGATATTGGGAGCGAACCCCCCCCCTTATCCCGAACTAGTAGAACGTAACTATTTCTACTACGCCTTAAGCTTGGCGGTTACGTATACTGACGATATAATAAACAGTATCAGTAGCTAACTGAAAGGGGGTAATCTTTGAAAAATCCTAAATCTAACGGGCAGGATCATCGTAGCAAGGCGAGCGAGGTACTCGCCAGCTAACCTCCTTTCAGGACACCGACCGGGTACGTGCCCGGACCTACCGGTGCCAACGGTAACCTGCCTGAAGTAGGTCAAATACCTTAGCCGCTTCTGGCGTGAAACAAAACATTTCACGCAATCGGAAGCGGCTTTTGTTATGTACGTGAACGCTAATCATACTTCTTATGTATACTTAAGACATGAAACTATCCAGGAAAAATAGAAGATTCCTCGCACCGCTTGCAGTAATAGTCATAACATTCATAGGCGTCATACTCACGACGCAGGCCGAGACGCCCACGTCGAACACACTTTTCAACATGATTGCGTATGCTTACTTTCTTATATCTTTCATCTTCATCACCAAGCTTTTATCCGGGTATGAAAGTATACACAAGTCTGCCGTACTGTGGGCCAAGACATTCGTGGTAATTATGATAATGACCGTTTTGTCCGCCTGGTTATTCATCTTGCTCACCTTCGAATTACATTGGTAAGCCAAAATGTCCGGCTGATGTAGTGCTAAAGCACGCTCAGCTGCTGCACGACATTTTCATCGTCCGTTGGGTCGGACTTCTTGGCCGGCGACGGAGTATGTAGGGCCCGCGGAGTGGGCGGAATGTCCGCAGCTAGCTCACTGATCATACCGGCCATGATGTCCTCTTCGGCCGACTCCTCAATGCCGCTGTCCAGTTCCAGGCCCTTGATGCGCGGCATAGCGGCCTGTCCGATATTGCCCTGCATGCCGCCGACGATATTCGCCGTGCCCATGAACAGTTTCTGAGCCTGCTTCTCGCGCTGTGCCCAGAGCTTTTCGTATGCGACACGCTCCTTCTGGACCTGCAAGGTCATCTCCTGGTATGTCTCGACCATACTCTCGATCTGTTGGTGGAACTCATGCCCGGTAATATAGCCGTACAGAGCTTCCGCCTTACCACCTTGGTTACGGGTCTTGGCAACCTGGGCGCCGACGTCCAGCAGTGTTTTGCGGAGCAGCATGCCGAGCACCAGAGCCAAGCCTGGCTTGCAGACCCAGACGCCTTCAAGCTGCCCCATGTCTCCATCGATCTGCTTGGGCATTGCCTCGGTGATGATGACCGGTATGTTGGCCTTGGAGGCCCGCAGATCGGCCTTCAGTTTAGGGATCCAGCCGTCAGTCCAGTTCTTGGTGCGTTTGATCTCCCAGAGGATGACTCCGCAGGCGGAACCGCGCGGTGTGCAGACCGTCTGGCTGATGTCGGCGCCGTTGACACCCTTGGCGACGGGTGCTATTTGATCGTCTCGGAACGCATCAGCCAGCGATTTCTCGAGGTCCAGCTCCATGATCTCCCCCTGCATCTGCTGGCTTCCCTGGGCAGCCTTGCGCTGGGCGTCGTCGAGGGCTTTCTGCAGATCGGTAATAGTTTTCTCCTTGGATGCCAGGTTGAGGCGCTGTCTTTCATCTGCCAGTCTGGTGGCTTCTTCGCGGATCTTGCCCTCTTCCTCAGATAACTTCTTTTGGGCTTCAATCTCCGCGTTCTCGCGGCCTTTCTTCTCGTCGCGGATCGCCTGCATCAGCTCGGCGATCTGTTCGCGGAATTTTGCATTCGAGGCTTCAAGCTGTTTCTTTGATTCCTTCTCGTGCTCGGCATCCTCTCGCAGCTGGCGCACCAGCATCTCCTGCTGGGCGGCTGCCTTCTTTTGGGCGCTCATGGCTTCGCTCTCCAGCTTCCGGCGCGCGATGTCCAGCTCAGCCTTCTTCTCGTTCTCAAGCCGTTCCTTCTCGCCGGCCAGATGCTTGCGGGTCATTTCCAGCGCCGATTCACGTTCGCGCTTGGCCGTCTCGGCGGCTTCAGCTAATACCATCTGCATCTCGGCCTGGTGCCGCTTGTGCTCGGCAGCCAGGACCTGCGCCTCGATCTGCCCGGTCAGCGCTTCACTGACCTCTATCTCGATGCCGCATTGCTTACATTGGATCGTACTGCTTGCGCTTCCCATATCACCTTCTTTTATCCCGGTTTGTTCCCATTCATTATACCGCTTCTGACCATGCAGTGAGGATGTGGAATGTACAATTGCCATCATCCGGCCGGTCTAGCTGCTACAATAGCCGTATGAAAATATTGCCGGACAGGCACCCACATCCCCAATATTACGACCTGATCCTGGCTTTTTTCGCCAGCATCCTTCTCATATCCAACCTCGGAGCTACTAAGCTTGTAGCATTCGGGCCGATTATCACTGACGGCGGCGCCCTGCTCTTCCCATTGGCATATATATTCGGTGACATCTTGACTGAGGTATACGGTTTCCGTTACGCCCGGCGGGCGATCTGGACCAGCTTCGGGGTCATGTTGCTTGCCATCATCGCTTTTACGGTCGTCAAATACGCCCCGATCGCCGAAGGTGGCATCACACAGGCAAACTACGACGCTGTGCTCGGTTTTTTTCCACGTATCGTACTGGCTAGCCTGTGCGCCTATCTTGTCGGCGCATTTGTAAACGCTAGTATCCTTGCCAGACTGAAGGTCCGTATGGCAGGTAAACGACTGTGGGTTCGGCTGATAGGTTCGACGGTCGTCGGGCAGTTCATCGACACACTCATCTTTGGTCTGATAGCCTTTGGTGGCATCCTTGGTTTCCATGACATGATGATTTATCTGTTGATCGGCTGGGGTTTCAAGACTGCAGTCGAAATTATATTCTTACCTGTTACATACCGCATCATCGCCTTCCTGAAGCATCGCGAAGGCATCGATGCCTACGACGATCACACACGATTGATGCCTCTCGGTCTTAGCGTCCGTGTCAAAGATTAATGTGAAATATACAATCTACGAGTTCATTGACAGTCCGCCAACATAAGCTTACTGTAGGTAAATGTCAAAACACGTGCCGTTCGATCCCGAATCTGTAGACTTCAACCAGCTAAGCCCATACCTGCCAGCCGAGCAGATGCGGCCTGCTACCTTGCACCAACTGCGTAGGTATTACCGGCAGGAGCTTGAAGACGTCCTCAGTGTCGCCGGCACGATAGCCGAAGAAGGCGTCGCGACAGGCCAGCCCGTTCTTATCGAAATTGCCGCAGAGATGCTTGAGACAGAAGATGTCGCCCCGACGCATCACGGCAGAGCTGACCTGCTACAGGCTTTCGTCCCGAAATTTATCGCCAGGGCAGAAGGACGCGACACCACACCAGCTGAAGATATCGATATCCTTTCCGAGCTTACCGACTCCATGCTCGAATATGTTGACACCGAGACATGGGACGACCGCCGCATTGCCAAGTATCTTGGCATACCGGAATCACGGGTACCCGACGCCCGTAACGATCGTCAAGGCGACAATGGCGAACTGTACGGCTTCGGCCTGAGCCTAAAGAACGATTTAGCCGGAATCGGAGAGGGGTTGATGCCAAGCGCGCCGAACCAGGATTCGATCCCCCGTTTTGCTCGTGGCCATATCGACAGCGGAACCGGCCTGCCGATAACCGACCTCGTATTTGATGCCGAGACACTGAATATAGATGATCCAGCCGATCGGGCCATGGTCGCCTTCAAGACAAACCGGAGAAACAGGAAATATACGAAGGCAGCTGCGCGGTTCTCTATCCTCGCGCAGGGGTCTGACTCTATGGACGAGGTACTTGGCATGGAACAGGGCAGCCGGCCGCAGCCCACTATATCCGATCTCATCAAGATGCAGCATGCACCTGGTATGGTCGACCTCTCTTCAGCCGAGTGTGCTGCCATCACCGATGTGATGGCCCGGCGCCTGCAGGAAGTAATCTATACCGCGAATCCATTCGACGATCAGGAATAGTAGTCCGCTAGCCAGCGCTGCTTCAGCTCCATGAACGAACTGTCCTTGATGCTGGCGCGGATGTCGTCGACCAGTTTGATGATGAAGTATTCGTTATGGATGGACATCAGTGTAGCCGCTAGTCGCTCGCCGGCCCGGAACAGGTGGTGGATGTAAGCGCGGGTGTAGTGCTGACAGGTGTAGCATTCGCAGCCTTCGATCAATGGTGAGAAATCAGCTTTGTACCGGGCCGCCGTGATGTTGACCCGGCCGGAATACGTGTACGCCCCGCCGTTGCGACCGACGCGGGTCGGTGAGACACAGTCGAAGGTGTCGACGCCATTCTCGATCGCGATAAAGATATCGTCCGGCTCGCTGATGCCAAGCAGATGTTTCGGCTTATTCTTTGGCAGTTCTTCGTTCACCCAGCGGACTATTGTACCGAGCTGGCTCTTTTCGAGGGCTCCGCCGATGCCGAAACCATCGAAGCCGCTTTGTGCACCGAGGAATTTGGCAGTCTGCCGGCGCAGGTCCTCGTATTGGGCACCCTGCAAAACGCCGAACAGTGCCTGATATGGCCGGTCGGGATGTGCGATACGCAACTCTGCGATCCGTGCCAGGCAGCGCTCCGCCCAGGCATGCGTCCGGGCAAGTGCGGCCACCTGGTAGTGGTACGGATCGACGATCGACGTCAGCTCATCAAAGGCCATCATGACATCGGCACCGATGCCATGCTGCACATCTATGGAATGTTCGGGGGTAAAGCGGTGCTTGCTGCCATCGATGTGCGATTTGAAGGTCACGCCGTCATCATCGACGAAGGCCTGGCGCTCGCGGGCCGGGGCGATGATATCACTCACTGGCGCACTGTCAGCTTCCATGGCCAGCACCTTCTTGAAACCGCTGCCGAGCGACAGCACCTGGAAGCCGCCGGAATCTGTAAAGGTCGGCCCGTCCCAGTGCATGAACTTGGCCAGGCCGCCGGCTTCCTCGATCAGTTTGTGGCCCGGTTGGAGATAGAGGTGATAAGCATTCGCCAGCACCGCCTGGCCATGGACTGCCTTGACCTGCTCCGGTACCATCGCCTTGACGGTCGCCTTGGTCCCGACGACGATGAATGCCGGTGTCTCGATACAGCCGTGAGGCGTCGAAATGACACCGGTGCGCGCCAACGTATCGCCACCCAGCTCATGGGTAATATCAAATGTGAACTCACCTTGCATCTGGACTATTATACCTCACACCGTAGCTGGCGATTATTTGAATATCAGTTGCTCGTACACTTCAGTGAAGCTGCGGTGGTCATAAAAACTTGGGCCGTACGATGCATAGGTTATCCGTTGCTCTCCGGGTCCGATCAGGAACATCGCCGGCACCAGTAGCAGGTTGCCGTCTACCGCCTTCTGATTGAAGCCGAGTTGGAAGGCGGATTTCAGCCAGTACGGTATGTCTTTGATACTTTTGGCAGCTGCCAGTAGTGAAGTCCGTACTCCATATTTGGCATAGTATTTCTGCTCCGGGTCGGGGATGATCGGGAACGGCAGAGGCGGTGCACCGTGACGATCATGAATATTGTTCTGGATATTCTCAGATCCGGACTGGACAAACACTATGACTTTACAGCCATTCTGCGAGAGCAACTTCTCCTCCAGTGACAACCGGTGGATGGTCAGATTGCAGAACGGGCAGCTGGCATAGCGCAGGAAGACGGCCAACACGTATGTATCAGCATAGTCCGCCAAGGCGATGATGTTGCCGAACGAATCCGGCAAGCTGAAGGACGGCGCATGATCGCCAGTGTTGAGCTCCTTGTGCGACGCCACGTGCGTATACCTTCCCTTCAGTCACTGATACTACCTATTGTACGCCTTCACTGCGCCGCGGAACTACGATTCATCCAGGATTTCTAGGTCCACGAATGCTTCGTGGATACAGAATTTACCAGGGTATTCGCTACTGGCGCCGGCAATCACGAAGCCACGCTGCCGTTGTGGCAGCTCATACGTCATCTTCTGCGGCCGGCCCATGACGATCGTGGTGTCGGCTGCCAGCATATCGACAGTCGACGTCAGAAAGACCTCGTCATACGGCATCACATCGACGACCACTTCTCCCGCCTTCCGGGCAGTCAACAGATATCGGAAATCTGTTTCGGCAGATGTCCAATAAAATGGAGTTACGTCTTCCAGGTCGGTTTCAGCTACAAGCACCGGCTCGATGTCGAATCGTGACATAAACCGATGTATTGCCTGCGGACCGCCTCCGATCTCCTTGAGGTCATCTAGGGGGACACCCAGTCTTTCGATGGCGGATAATCGATATATTGCCATTATGCACCCTAGTATATACCGGCTGGCTTATTCAACAAACGGGTCTTCCAAGATGTCAATATCCAGGAATGCTTCATAAACGCAGACCTTTCCGGGATGCAGCGGACTTGCTCCTGGCAACACCAGGGAATCTACATCCTGGGGTAGATGGTATGTCATACGGTCATCATAGTATTTACGCACTACATCAATACCCTTATCGACTCCTATGAGCTTCGACCCTTTCTTGACCGGCAGTAGCTCTACGGTTGCCTCACCAATAGCGTCAGACGATAATATATATCTGAACGACGGCTCTCCCAGGATTCCCCAGCGGGGCGTGATATCAGCGAAGTCAGTTGGATCCACAAGTACAGGTTCAATGCCATGTCTGGTCATATGGTTGAAAATGACATCCTGAGATTCTGCTATCTGTTCGGGCGAGTCGAGCGGCACTCCAAGTACCTCGGATGCTGAAAGTCTATAAATAGCCATACTATAAAGGATTATACCACCAGAAAAAGCTATACTATGAGCAATGCCTACGCCCGCCGCCAAGCCCCAGCTCAAACAAGTCCTGTCCACGCCAGTACTTGTATTGTACGGACTCGGCAACATTCTCGGCGCCGGCATATACGTCCTGGTCGGCAAGGTCGCCGGAGCGGCTGGCATGCATGCGCCGTTCGCCTTCCTGATCGCCATGGTCATCGCGGCACTCACGGCCTTCTCATACATGGAATTGTCCAGCCGTTATCCACAGAGCGCCGGATCGGCACTGTACGTCTATAATGCCTTCCGCCGGCGCTGGCTATCGACCATCATCGGGCTATCAATGCTGTTCGCAGGCATTTCGTCGGCTGCCGCGTTGTCGCAGGGCTTCGCTGGGTATCTCGGGCAGCTGTGGGCAGTCCCCGCTCTGGCTGCCAGCGTCGGCATACTGCTGCTCCTGACCATGGTCGCCCTGATCGGCATCGGCCAGTCAGCTACCGTGGCTGTCGTCTTTACAATCATCGAGGCCGTCGGGCTGCTCAGCATTATCTTTTTCGGCTGGTCACTGCTAGCCGACCTCCCCGTCGAGCAGATCGTGACGATCGACCCGCTGGTCGGAGTCGGCGATATACTGGCCGGGGCTTTCCTGGCGTTTTACGCCTTCATCGGATTCGAGGATATGGTGAATGTCGCCGAAGAGGCCAAGGACCCGCAGCGCAGCATGCCACGGGCGATACTGTGGTCACTCATCTTGGCGACGGTACTCTACATGCTGATCGTCCTGGTCTGCGTCTCAGCCGTCGGCGCCCGCGAACTCGGCACCAGTCCGGCTCCGCTCAGCCTGGTGTTGCAGCGCATCAGCTCAATTGATCCCATGTATATCAGCCTGATCGGCATGGTGGCCGCCCTGAATGGTATCATCGTCCAGCTGATCATGGGCTCGCGGATACTGTACGGCATGGCCAGCCAGGGATGGATTCCGAAAGTCTTCGCGACCGTCGGTGCCCGGCGCCAGGTACCGGTCATCGCCACCCTGACAGTCTCGGGACTGATGATACTCGGTACCATACTGTTGCCGCTGCTTTCACTAGCCAAAGTTACCAGTTATCTGGCACTGTCGATATTCGTCCTGGTAAATCTGTCGCTGGTCATCGTTAAGCTGCGCCGTGACAAAGCCGGCAAGATACTGCAGGTGCCGCTGGTCCTGCCGATACTTGGTACGTTGACGGCTGCGGCCATGCTGGTTTATCAGATATTCGCCTAGACCTAGGCAGTGTGCGCTGTCAGCAGGTCGCGCAGGCTTGACCCGAGCGAGATGCGGTCGTGCGGTATGAGGGCGTAGCACCAGGCCTTGCCACCGTGTTCCGCATTGTACTTACTGGCCTGTTCACAGTACAGTCCGGCGGCGCGGGCCTTCTCCTGGACGTCGTCCGTCTCAACATCATCGGCTTTCTTCACCTCGACCATGTAGATGACGTCGCCAGTTTCAACGACGAAATCAGGCTCATAGCGGCTGCCCTTGCGGCCCCAGGTGATGCTGAACTGCATCGGCGCCGGGCGCAGCCAACGCAGCACAGTGCCGGCGGTATCCTTCTCCAGCAGCGTCGCGAAATCCTTCTCTGACTTGGAATCGAATTTGTAGCGGTCATGGCAGGCCTTAGTGAAGCCAGTGAAGACCTTGGTGCGGATGGCGCTCGTCGGCGTAATCGTCTCGGTGTAGTGATAGAATCTGTCGCCCCGTATCTGTTCGCAGGCGCTGTCATAGATCTTGGTGAATGGCAGCGTCTGCGACAGGTCGTATGTCACCGGCTGCTTCGTCATATTGGCAGCGATCTGGGCCGCCACGAAATCAGCGATGCGCTGCTTCTGGGTATATACGATGTTGATTACCTCGTCCTCGTTCGCCAGGTAGCTGCGCAGATGGGTGATCGCCTGACCGGCCAGCTTGTATAGCAACTTGGCATTGGTCTCGTATTCGATGAAGTCAATGTCTATCAGCTGCGAGACGATGACATTCTCGATGACCGCTTCGCGGAAACGAACCTTCTCATTGGTGATGGTCTGGCGCTGGGCTTCAGCGTCCTGCAGCGACTGCAGATAGATGTCATTGGACTGCGGCCGCAGCATGAGGCTGGAGACGTCAAGGTCGAAATCCTGGATGGTTACGGCGGCATCATCGGATGGCATGACAGACAAACGCGGAATCTCGATGACATGCTGCTGCACCGTCTTAATCGTGCGGTCGACGGCGTGTCCGATGATGGCAGTCGTGTCCTCATTCTCGAACATCGGCAGCTCAAGCCCGGTCTCAACCCGGCGCCGGACGTCGTCAATGATGCGTTGCCGGACTGTGGCATCGGACAGCTCGGGAGTGCGGACCTGCTGCCCCGCCATAGCGACGATGGCTTCCTGGGTTGCCTGGTCGACGGCAAGCTGCTGGCTCTGTCTGGCTTTTTCAGCCGGGTCGACGATAGTGGCTACTTCCCGGCGGCGGTCGTCGAAATTACCGAACGCCTTGGAGCCGGTACTGACGATGACCTTCGGCTGGGCCAGTTCCGGGTTGTCCTCGATGGTGATGATATTGCCGCGCCGGATCAGCGAATCAGGCTTATTAGCCTCCTCGATGATCGCCTGGAAACGGTCGTGTGCGACGATAGTCAGGCGGTCAACATCGGCATCCCCGACCCGCTGGCCATACGGCAAGCGCAGTCCGCGGCCGATCGTCTGCTCCGTCAGCGTCGCGCTGGCCGAAGACCGCAGCGGGATGATGGTATACAGATTGGTAACATCCCAGCCCTCCTTGAGCATGTTGACGTGGACGACGATCTCAATGCTATTATCCGGGTCTTCCAGGCTGACCAGGCTTTCGATATTCTCGTCTTTTTCCTCGCCACTGACCTTGGAATGGACCTCGATTACTTTGCCTTGATAATAGCCGCCGTAAAAATCGTTACTCTCGATCACAGCGCGCAGCGATTGGGCATGGCCGGTATCCTTGGCGACGACCAGCACGAACGGTTTGACGATACGCTGATCGTTGTTGCGGGCATAGACTTCCAGCGCCGCCTTCGTCTGTTCATGGATCATGACACCATCTTCCAGCTTAAGGTTGTCAATCTCCTCATCGCTGTACTGCGTTGGGTCAAAATTGCTGCGGGTGGCTACGAACGGTTCTTTGACGTAGCCGTCCAGCATCGCGCTGCGCAGTGAGTACTCAAAGGCGACGTTCTTAAATTTGACCGTCTTACCACCGGTTTCGACCTGCGGTGTCGCAGTCAGTTCCAGTCCGATGATAGGCTGCAGCTCGTTGATGACAGCCATGCCGCGGTCCGCCCGGTAATGATGCGACTCATCCATCAGGATGACCAGGTCGTCGAGTCCGGACAGGTATTCGAAGTAGGACTCTCCTATGAGCTCATTAAGGTTCTTGACCTTGCCGCCTTCCTTGTTGATCTTGTCGATGTTGAAGATATGGATGTCGATGGCGTCTTCGAACAGGTCGGCCGACACCTGCTGACGCGAGGCCGTGATGGCCGAATTGTAGTTCTCGCCGGTAATGACACGCGGATGGGTCACCGCGAACTCGGCGATGCCCTTGAAGACGTATTTCGAGTGTGACAGGTCGCTGAAGTCGGTGATCAGTTTGCGGTAGATCGTCTTGTTCGGCGCGATGATGAAGAAATTATTTGATTTCTTGGTGATTGCCAGGTAGCTGATGAAGGCGCCCATCAGCCGCGTCTTGCCGACGCCGGTCGCCAGGGCGAAACACAGGCTGACGAAACTGCGCTCGAAGTCGCTGACCGTCGGATACAGCGCATGGACCTTGGCCAGTTCGGCTGCCGTGTCGACCTGCTTGCCGAGCTCGAGCGTCTTACATAATTCGGCTAGGATATCGAGAGCCGCTTCCTGTGGTTTGCGCAAGCTCATCCGCTGACGGAGCTGGTTGGCGATGGTATCACTCATGACCGTACCTCATCGACTGATTCGTCATATTCCAGACCGCCGGGATCGGCTGGTCCGCCGTCCCGCTCAACATCATCGCCATCCGGCTCTACTGACTCGTCTACGTTCAGCCAGTAGCCGGTGACACCGAACTCACAGTGGCCAAGCAGCGCCTGCGGGATCTTTTTGAGGGTGATGTTCGGATGCCGGTCCTTGCAGGCCGAATCGTAGGCCTTGCAGGTGATCAGCAGGCTGTCCTCGTCGGACATCTCGGCGTGGATGGAGTCGAGCAGCTCGGTGCTGACGAACTGCGTCGTGGTGTAGATATAGTCGTGCTCAGTCGACATACCCTGCTGCCAGAAGACCGACTGACTGGGGTGGTAAACGAAGCCTTCGTGCTTGGCGACAGCGTGGGCCAGCATGTTGGCGTCGTATTCCTTGCTGACGACCCAGTTGCCGAAGCTGTCCTGGGTCAGTAGGCTCGGTGCCAGCTCATAGAACCGGAAGCCACCACCGCCCTTCCATTTCAGGGCGCCGGATACACCGCTTTGGTCACTGCCATCGACGACCTTGTGCAGGCGCGGTGCGCAGTGCGTATAGGCGTGGTCGCCCAGTTCGATGCCGATCCATTTGCGGCCCATCTTGTTCGCCACGGCTGCCGTCGTGCCGGTACCGAGGAAGGAGTCGAGTACCAGGTCGCCCGGCTTGGTCGAGATGGTCAGGATGCGCTTGATGAGCGCTTCGGACTTCTGTCCCTTCAGTTCGGAGACGCCGAGCATCTTGGAGACCTTTTCACCGGCGAACGATACCACGTTGATACTGTTGAGGTTGTCATAGACCGACGAGTTCCAGGTATCTTCCATCGGGTAGCGCTCCGGCAGGCCGATGGTCGAGGCATTGTCGAGGAACGCACCAGCGTCCTTCTTATCGATCCCCATCGCCATCAGGTCAGCCAGCAGCTGCTTGCGGTTGGCGGCATTGAAGCGCGGATTGAATTCCGACCGGTCGAGGTAGGATGCTTCCTTGTTGAAATACTGCTCGCCCGGATTGCGGGAATAATACAGTATCGAATCGTGGTTGCGGATGTAGTTCTTGGCCATCGTCTTGAAGCCGGAAAGCCAGCCCATGCGCCAGATGATCTCGCGCTGGAAGCAGTCGCGTCCGAAGACCTCGTCCATCAGGACCTTCAGGTAATGGACTTCGTTGTAATCGATCGAGACGTAGATCGTGCCGTCCGGTGTCAGCAGGTTGCGCAGCAGCTCGAGGCGCGGCTTCATCAGGTTGAGCCAGATACTGTGCTCGACGCCGTCCTCATAATGCTCGAAGGCGCTGCCGGTATTGTACGGCGGATCGATGAAGATACATTTCACTTGTCCGGCATACTCCTGCTCGAGTGCCTTCAGGGCCAGCAGGTTGTCGCCGTGAATCAGCATGTTGCCAGTGTCAGGATCGCCGAATGCCCGCGTCGGGTCCTCGATCAATATGCGCGGCTCCAGCCGCGTCTCATCACCCTTGCCTACCCATGTCAGTTCCAGTTTCTGCTTCTTCGCCATATGTCCCCTATATCAGTTTCCATCTTATAACAAACAGCTCATCGGCGCTGGATTCCGACGCCAGCCGGGCCTGGATGCCATCCAGCAGCTTGTCCTTCTCGTCGTCGATCTCGTCCTGCTTCTCGAACAGTTCGCGGCGCAGCGAGTTGCGCTTCTTCTCAAGGTCCTTGATGGCCTTCTGTTCGGCGACCTTCTCGTCCAGCTTGACCAGCTTGCGGGCCTCGGTGCGGCGCAGCTTGATCTCCTTGTCCAACTCACGGATGCGCAGCTCGAGGCTCAGTTTGCGGTCCTCGGCCCAGGATTCGATCTTGTCGAGCTCATCATCAAAGTAACTGCTGTTACGATCGGCGATCTCGGCCTGCTTGGCGGCGATGGCCTTGTCGACCTGGTTAGCAAGGCTGGTACGAGCCTCGCCCGGGATCTGCGGTGACTGCGACGGGTTACTGAATTCCAGGTCCAGCAACCGTGCCGCCTGCTCCGGTGACAGCGGCTCGCCGGCGTCGGTGAACCCGGCCGTCATGATATGCTCTTCCTCATGCTCGCCGTTGATGCGCAGCCGGACTGCGGTCAGGTAGCCGGCACTGCCGAGCAGCGGCTGCAGCGACGTGATCGTCTCAGCCGCGGCCGAATAACGGATGTCATATGCAGTTTCCGGCGTGGGTAGGCCTTTGGCGTGCTCGAGCAGCTGGCGGGCCAGCGGTGCCCCCGCCCGGTAGACATGGGCGTTGACGGCCGGCTTCATCATATAGTGCGTCTGCGGCGCTTGCTCCCAGATGGGTTTGGTGATGACGAAGGCGTGCCCGGTCTCATCGAAGTCAGCATAGCCGCCGAGCTGCTGCCGGGTGATGTTCCAGAGCCATTTCTCGTGCTTGTTGAGGTACTCCTGGCTCTCATCGAGGCTGATGCGCAGCTTTTCGTGGACGTCCTTGTCGAAGTTCTCGAGCAGCTTCTGCTTGGTCGACTGCATGTTGCTGCTGATATCGGCTTCAAGATCATGCTGTAGCTGGTCGAACTCGGTCTTGATGGCTTCCGGGGTGCGGCAGTTCTGATAGATCGAGGCAATGCGCTTCTCGATGTCGACGCCCGACTCGATGGCGCCCAGCACTTCGTCACTGACGCCGAAGACACCCTCGAACAGCTTGAACTTTTCGCTGAGCAGCTCGAAGACCCGCTGGTCAGCGGCGTTCGATTCATTCAGGAAGTTGAGGACGACGACGTCATGCTTCTGGCCATAGCGATGACAGCGGCCGATGCGCTGCTCGACACGCTGCGGGTTCCATGGCAGGTCATAGTTGACGACAAGCGAGCAGAACTGCAGGTTGATGCCTTCGGCGGCGGCCTCGGTAGCGATCATAATCTGGGCGTGGTTCCGGAAATGGTCGACGATGGCCGCCTTGCGGTCAGCGGTCACTGAGCCTGTAATACGGTCGGTGCCGGCATTCTCTACCAGCCAGGCATTGTAGATCTCGGTCGACTGTGGATCGGTGTTGGAGCCGTTGAAGAGCACGATGTTATCGGCGAACCCATTAGCCGTCAGGAAGTCCAGCAGATACGACTGCGTGCGGGTCGATTCGGTGAAGATAATGGCCTTCTTCTCGGCGCCCAACCGTTCCAGCTGCTCAAAGCAGGCCGCCAACCCCTGCTGGAGGGCGTCTGCCTTATTGTTATGAGTGATCGAGCTGGCAATGTCAGCGTAACGGCGGAGGTCGGTTATCTCCTGCTGGACCAGCTGCAGGTCGACGGCCGGCGTGGTATCCGGTGCGCCCTGCGTCACGCCTGTCATCTCAGCATCCCCGCCCGGCACGACATCATCGGCCCCTACTTCATCCTCCAGCTCAGCCGTCAGCTCATAATCCTGGAAGAAACCGGTCAGCTGCACCGGCTTGTCGAACTTGCCTCCCTGCATATCGCGCTCCAGGCGGTCAGCCAGATTGCGCAGCGTCTGGGCGATGGCATAGGAGGACGAGGCCAGCAGCTTGCGCATGATCAGCGTCGTCAGCTGGCGCTGCCCGGCCGGCAGGGCGTAGATGACCTCGCGCTGCAGATATCGGGACACTAGTTCGTAGAGCTCGCGCTCCTTGAGTGATGGCTGGTAACCCTGGGTATGCGGCACGCGGTTGGTGTAGTTGATGTATTCCATGACCTGTTTGCGCAGGGTGCGGTAGGAAAAGCGCTGCAGCCGGGTACGCAGGTCGTGCAGCGTCGATTCGGTGCCTCGGTTGATGAACTGGTCCTTGAAGCTCTTCTGGTCGCCAAAGGCCCGTTCGTCGATGAAACTGACCAGCCCGTAGAGCTCGAGCAGGCTGTTCTGCAGCGGCGTGGCGGTCAGCAGCAGCTTCGGGGTTTTCTGCAGCGCGTGCTTGAGCGTGTTGGCCGTCTTGTTGCCCGGTTTATAGACATTGCGCAGCCGGTGGGCTTCATCTATCACGACCAGATCCCAGCTGGTCAGCGATACGTCCTGCTCCTTGTTCGCGGCAAACTGATAGGAACATATCACCACCTCTGGTCGGATGAACGGCGTCCGCCCGGGCGTATCCTTGGCGGAAGCAGCGTAATTCTTGCCTTCCAGTATGGTACTGTCCAGGAAGAACTTGTCCTGCAGTTCCTGGCGCCACTGCTGCCGCAGGCTGGACGGACAGATGATCAGGATGCGCCGCTTGCCCTCGGCCCACTTCTGGGCGATGACCAAGCCAGCCTCTATGGTCTTACCCAGTCCGACCTCGTCCGCCAGGATCGCCCCACTGGCGAAGGGGCTGCGGAACGCGAACAAAGCCGCATCGATCTGATGCGGCTTCGGCTCGACCTGGGCATCCAGGATGGTGGTGATTAGGCTTTCCTTCTCTCCGGCCGGCACCTTGCGCGTCAGCAGATGTGCGAAATACTTGGCCTGGTGCGGTGAGTAGACTGACATATACCGCCCATTGTACCGCTAAGCTTACTGGAGCGACAGGTAATGTTTACATCGTAAACCTTCAGGCGCCGGCGGCAGGCTGTAAGACTGACCGGTTGTGCCGCTGCGTGCACCGCAAGCACATACTTTTGAAGTACGGCACATGGGTGATGTTGCCATCCTGCAAGCTAAAATAGTTTGAGATCGGCCGGTAGGTGCGGTTCGCGTGGCACTTCCGGCAGGTGATGCCATCACACAGGCAGGTCACAGCCGAAATCTGCCTGTCCACGGTGGCAGCGCCGCGATACCCGCCACATCCCTCGCACTTGGTGAGCTTGAGCCGGCGAGCCTTTTGGGCCAGGAATTCGCTCCAATCATTCTCGGAGACCTCGACGTTGATTGACTTTGACATAAGAATATCCTTTCTGCCGGCATCGTGGCGAGAAAGGATATACGACGCTGCTTCACCGAAGCGGAGAGCCATGTTATCCTTCCTCGCCGCAGTGGCTAGGCGTAGCACCTTGCGTGTACGGACAGGTCCGCGCGTAGGTTGCTGGCAGGTCATCGGGCTAGGCCCCTCGCTGCACTCTTGATACTTAGGTTGTTAACAAAGCTAGTATAGCACATAGCGCATGTTTTGTCATGCTACTGCGGCTTGGGCAGCTCAGTGACGATGGCCCTGAGATCTCCGACCAGCCCCTCAAGTTTATCGATAAGTTTCGGACTCGTCTTACGATCCTTCAGCACCTGCAATACTGACTCGTACCACCACAGCTGGTCGCCGGCACTCTTAGTGCTGAATATCTGCCAAAGGTCTTCTTTCTGTATCTTGTAATCGGCCAGAATAGACATCAGGTTATGGATCTTGTCGGCTCCGCTGACGATGACCGATTCGTCACTGGCAACTTCCTTCAGATGCTTGAGGTAGGCTTCGCCGCGCGGCCGCCACTCCTGTATGGAATCATCCTTTGTCACTCCAAGCACGATCCCGACGACTCGGTCGCCAAACTCTTGGCGCATTCGGGTTTCCGGATATTCGTTCGGCACATCTTCGATGATGTCGTGGAACAGGCATGCGATAAGCACATCCTCGTCATCGGTTACGTCCGAAGCGACCGCCATGACCGAAAACGGATGAGTGACGTACGGCGTATCAGTGCCCTTGCGGCGCTGATTCTTATGGGCGATGGCAGCGATACGGATGGCGCGCTCAAGGCGTGGGGTAAAATTCATGAGCATCTCCTGTTTCATTACTCAGTATACATCGATATCCGGGCACGCAGCCGTCCCCGTAGGCGGTGGCCCATGCCCTGCCGCCGTCCCATCTAGAGGCTTCACCAGGTTTCCCCAGATCCGCTTGGAAAGTCTAGCAAACAAGACATGTCCTATCCGCATCTGCTATCCTCCGCAGTCGCTTTTCAGAGACTTGGATAGCTTCGGTGCGCCAGGCATTTCAGCCCGAACCAGCCTGGTTTTGATTATTATCCCGACTCATTCACCGCTCTCGCAGCGACGCTCCGGCTTTAGTCCTGCGTAGCAACTTATTAAGCTACCACGGGAACGACTGTATGGCCGGATATGATGTAATTGTTGACACAAGTTCTCCCCTGAATGCTAGTTGTCCGATAACTTCGTACGGTCCAAGGCATATTGCGCCTATTCGTAGGATCCAGGTACTGTACCAGGCATAATCATTCCGTAAACCCCCAGGTTACTAAGCCCGCATGAGTATACTAATTTCTATTTTGAAACCTATGACTATATCTGTTTTGACTGTCATATGCAGGCGTAGTAGTCTGCTGATTTACGTAAGCTGCCGACAGCATGCTGTCCGACAAAACCCTTGAAGAGAGATCTTATGTTACTTTCAGTGTAGCACGGGTGGGGGATTTTGTCAATAGACACTTTTTTGAGACTCGACATAGAGATCCAAGTTATTGCAATCTTTTTAATTTCTTTTGATTACGAGCTATCACGCGACAATCGTACTTTTTGATGCTATTTGTCTTGGTATTCTTTAACCAATTTATCTACATTACGTTCTGACCATTTTCTGATGATCAGCATTGCTGCTACTGACGTGAGAATCAGGATGAATATATATACTATAATTAATCTTATATTTAAGTTATTGATGCTCTCATTCCTAAGCACCCCCTTTAACTGCCCTAAAAAACCCATTACCAGAAGAAGACAGCCGAACAGAGCTTCTCTTTTTGCAACAATAGCGTCAAGCGTATTTATACGGCTATAACCTAAGAATCCAGCTGAGGTATTAAAAATACTTTTGTTTCGCTTATAGAAGACGCTTTTTGATATAAATAAAGCACCAGCAATATCTGTAAGCAGGCCAAGGGCTGCTGCATGAGAATAAATATCTTGAATCATAAGTTTAGTATAGTTAATAGATAGATGAAGTACAGAATAACTGTTGATATTGATGGAGACACGTTTGCCAAGGGCGATTACACAGTCAAACACGGCGACTTTGTTATTGGAGTATTAACCGATGATGACAAAGCTGTGAGAAAAATTTACGTCGAAAAAACTGTGGGGCCAGAAGATAAACTTCCGAGTATAGAACCAGGACACGGCCCAGTTAAACACGTATTCAACTTCAATACGCCCGCATGGAGGAACGAGCTTATAGAGAAATTAATTTATCTAGAATCCTTAGGGTCATTTTGGTGGAAAATCAGAAGCATTGCTTTGAGGGAGGCCGAAGAAGAGTGGGTGCCTGAATCAGAAGAGGATGAAAAGAAGCTGTCCATAATCCGTGCATCTATGAAAGCATCGTATCCGCGCAATCCTCAACCTATGCACAATCATCAAATTATCGAACTCTTAGATATGGAAGAGGATGAAAAAGCTATGGTTACTCCATTAGCGTTCTACCGCGAAGGCACTATAAATTTTGAGAGTCATAAATATATAAATGCGTTCCAGAACTACTTTCTGATGATTGAAGGATTGTTCGGACAAGGTAAATCAGGGAATGCTGCCCAGATTAAAGCACTGGTCTCATCGGAAGAATTAAAGGAGGCAGCCGATAAAATGATTGCAAAAATTGAGTCAGACAAATCTTCGCCACATTACAAATTACTGCTTAGGGAACTAGGATCCTTGGGGGTTTCCCTAGACAGTAAGGGAATTCTAAATTGGTTAGTAAGAACCAGGGGTCAACTGAGTCATTTTTCTGTAAAGATAACTAGTTTCAAAACTCTCCTCCTTTCCGCAAACACACCAGCGTACAGCCAAGCTCCACGAATGCCTGGAACATGCTCAGGTGC
>DASVRP010000003.1:0-19664 GCA_036388555.1 Saccharimonadales bacterium (SeqCode) | reverse complement strand
TGTTCCAGGCATTCGTGGAGCTTGGCTGTACGCTGGTGTGTTTGCGGAAAGGAGGAGAGTTTTGAAACTAGTTAATTGTAGCTACATAATACCGAGTTAACCGAAGAGCTGTTATCAGTTCTAGTTTGCCACAGATTGACTTTTAGCGCTAAATATACATAATGTAAGGAGTTACGCGATATCCAGAGACGCTTCGCTAGCGTCGACAGTACATGTCCACCGGACATTTCTGGGTCCATAGCTCAGCTGGTTAGAGCACCTGCCTTTTAAGCAGGGTGTCGTGGGTTCGAGCCCCACTGGACCCTCCAGTCTAGTAGAATCAGCCCCTTCGAGGGCTTTTTTATATGGCATGATTGCAGTCGTGTTACTGAACGTGGTTCGGTCGTTAGTCTGTTCCCCGAGTACACTCGGCGCACAGATTAACGTGCGCCGCCCAACTGGACCTTTGAAATTGTAATAATACTAATTATATGGTATTATTTTTTTATGTCCGAATACGCTCATGCTCCTGAAGTCTTAACTCCGATAACTACTCTCGGAGAATATGAAGCATATGTAGCAACAAACTGGATTCACCCCATCGGCTCCTATAAGGCTCAGAAACATGTCCGTGCAAAATTACAAGAAGAAGCCGCAGAGCTGATGAAGCATTGGTGAATGGTTCATCAGAAGATATAACATCTGAAATGGGTGATGTACTCTGGACTGCCGAAGCAGTAGCGCTGAACGAGGGATTTTATCTTGAAGGCACATTTGGGCATAGTTCTGTAGCAGACAAACTGCCAGAAGGGGAGATAAAACTATCCGATATCGATACTGTTGCTCGGATTGCCGATATTGAGTGGGATGTACCGGCTGTACGAGCTCTATATGGCTTGAGTTCCAAAGAAGTTAGTACGAGAGTTAAAGAAGGAAACATAGAGACCGCACAGCTTGTGCTTGGTGAACTATCGCATCAATTAGGCAAGTCAGCTCGCATGGCGCGAGTTCTTGATTTAGACGATGGATGGACTCGGCTGCAAGAACTGAGAGTAGCCGAAGCGCTTGCTCAAACCGTTCTACTTGTAAGTTCCTTGGCTCAAACGCGAACTGGAAGCTCACTGGGTGAGGTGATATACGCTAATAGGAAGAAACTAACAGCTCGTCTTGCGACAAAGGCTGCGATAACCAAGTTTCCACGCGGTCAGGACACCGGCATTCTTCGATGATTATTTAATTGATGCGGTTAATAACTGTTATGTAATAAATTCTCAAGCCCTTCAATTCCTGGACGATAATATAAAAACTATGCAGTTTGCTATACTTCCCTGATGAACACCTTCTATATCATCCGGCATGGCGAGACCGAGAACAACCGGGTGAAGCGGCTTTCCGGCTGGATTGACACTCCCCTCACAGAAAACGGCCTCGTGCCGACCCAGACCGTCATCAGGAAACTAGCCAAAACTCCCATCGATGAGATGTATTCCAGCGACCTTGGCCGGGCGTTTATCACTGCGTACGAAATCGCCCGTGGCTTACAATTTACCAAACAAATCCACCGCCATCCTGGACTGCGCGAAGTCAGCTATGGTGACGCCGCGAACATGTTCAGCGCAGAGGCGTATAAGCTGTATCCTAGACTGGATAGGGACACACACTACACTCCGCCGAATGGTGAATCCCTCGACCAGATGCAGACGAGGGTTTTCACTGCCATTTCAGAGATTAACGACGCTCACACCGATGCCTACATAGCTCTTGTCTGTCATTCCGGTGTCATGGCCGCCCTTCGCGCTAGTCATATTGGTCAGGATTTCGGCGCGCATAATATCAGCGAGGCCTATCCGCATGACTACATCGGCAGGTTCACATTTGAAAATGGCGCAGTTACGTCGTTTGAGAAGTTCGTAGGTTAATACTAATCAAGGAGAGAAGTTATGAATGAGCCATGTTATTACCGCGTTAGTATCAAAGGGCTTGTCGTCGATGAGACCGGCAGGTTCATGCTGGTCAAAGAAGATCACGGTAAATGGGAATTACCTGGCGGCGGCCTCGACCACGGTGAAGATCCGATCATCGGCCTGAAACGGGAGATCCAAGAAGAAATGGGTTTGGAAGTCATCCATATCTCGCCTTCGCCTAAATATTTCGTTACCTCACCAAAAGATGGACACGATACGTACATGGCAAATGTAATCTATGAAATGAAAGTGAAAGACCTGAACTTCACTCCTTCTGATGAATGCCAGGAGCTAAGGCATTTCACTGTCGATGAGGCCAGGAAAGAAAACCTATTCTCAAATGTAGAGAAGTTCCTCGAAGTTTTCAATCCTCAGCTGCATGTATAGACTACTGAAGCATTACAAGCTTGGTGCATTATCTTAATTTTTACTTGACACGCTCATCATGTAAGATTAATATTCAACCGTATGGTTCAATATGACTTTCTACTAGATGATATCTTTCATTCACTCGCCGACGCGACGCGGCGGGATATCCTGGCGCGCGTCTATCAGGCGGAGCTGACCATCTCTTCCCTGGCCGATGATTATGACATGTCTTTCTCGGCGGTCGCCAAACATCTGAATGTCCTGGAAAAGGCGAAACTGATCATCAAGCAGAAACGGGGAAAGGAGAAGGTCATCATGGCGAATCCCGAATCAATACAGGTGGCGATGCAGCATCTGGAAGCCTACAAGCGTTACATGAATGAACGGTTTGATGCCTTGGATGAATTACTCAGAAAGGAGGACGGGACCTGACAGAGTGGGATATAAAATGGGAACAATAATCATAAGTAAGGAGAATATCATGAACGAAACGAAATTTACCGTTGAGCCGAACACCCAGAGCCTGAGCATCGAAAGGACATTCAATGCACCTGTAGACAAAGTGTTCGACGCATTCGTCAACCCGGAAAAAGTCGTCAGATGGTGGGGTGGCAAGACGTTTGAGACCAAAGCAGATACCTTTGAGCCCCGCTCCGGCGGATCATGGCGGATCGTCCAGAGCGATGAGAACGGCGAATATAATTTTCACGGCGTATTCCATGAGGTAGCCCTGAACGAACGCATCATCTGGACCTTCGAGTTCGAAGGACTGCCCGAAAAAGGCCATGCATTGATGGAGACGATGCACTTCACCGAACAGGATGGCAAGACGACCATCAAGAGCGTCTCCGTCTTCCAATCAGTCGCCGACCGTGACGGCATGGTCGCCAGTGGCATGGAAGACGGTTCACGTGCCGGCTATGACGCCTTAGCAGAGTTAGTCGAGGGCTGAATTGATTGAAGAGTTACCAGGTAACGCGATTTGAAAGCATCAGATACGGTTGCCTCATATATTGACCGCAAGTGCAGCGAGGCCCAGCACGATCAGACCGAGCCCAACCCATTGCAGTCTGACAACCTTCTCTTTGAAGAACAGAATACCGATGAGCACGATCGGTAGCACTGCCGCTGACTTGACAGCACCGACATAAGCGGCATTGGGGCTGATCACCTTCGCTTCATATGTAGCCAGCATGTTGACCGTGTAGGTGATTCCGATGATAAGCAGGGGCCAGAAATACCGCTTTACTCCACTGCGCACGTTAGTCCAGTATTTTTCATATTTTCCAGGCCGCTGCCTGACTATGATCCAGGAAATGAGCAGTACGAACGGAATTGTCAGGATAGATGTATAGAAGTTGTAACTTGTCGGGTTACTTTCCCTCAGCATTATGACTTCGATATTCGAATAGTAGCTGCGGAGCACTACTGCAGCTAAAACGAGCAGCAGGACAGTCCGGTTGGCTTTGGCACGTAATTTGTCGCGGCTTTTAGCGACACTTACAAGATATGCGCCTGCCATGATCAGTATCGCACCGAATACGCCATAGATCGTAGGCACCTGCCCGAGTACGAGATAGGCACCGATAAGATTGCCTACCGCAAAAAGGGTCATGAGCGGTGCGACATGGCTGATGTCCGCCATACTGATTGCTTTGAAGTACAGGAACAGGTCCAGCGAACTGAGGACGACATACACGGCAAGCAACTGCCAGAATTGAGCCGAAAGCTCACCCGGCAGGTAAAATTTTGCAAAAAACAGGGTCCCGATGATGAACGGTATCGCCATAGCCTGCTGCAGCCATGTCATCGCCATACTGTTGATGTTGCTCGCTAACTGCTTCTCGGTCGACCGGCGCAGGACCAGCATCAGCAATGCCAGCAAGGAGAGAGGGAACCACATGCTGGCCATTATAGCCTACTATCGTGCCGCTAGCGGTAACTTGGTACGTACTTTACGAGAACGACCCAACCTTCACCCCGCCGTCCCTGACATATGAGGCAAAAACGACACCGCTCGGAGTGACTTCGGATCCGGTCAGCTTGAACGCCGCAGGTACGGTCCCTTCGCCGAACAGGCGCTTGCCTTTGCCGAGTATTACCGGAAAGGTCTTGAGCCACAGTTCGTCCACCAGGTCGTGTGCCAGCAGCGTTTGGATGAGGTTGCTGCTACCATGGACCTGCAGCATCGGGCCGTCCTCCTGCTTCAGGGATTTGATACCGGCCACGACATCGCCGGTCACGGGCACCGTCTTTTCCCACGAAGTATCGACCGGATGGGTGGTGACGACATATTTGGTGGCGGCGTTGATGCCGGCACCCGTCGCATCATTATGCTCCGGCCAGTAGGAGGCGAAGATGTCATATGTCTTCCTGCCGAGCAGCATGTCGAATGGCTGGCCCATCTGCCGGCCCATCATCTCTCCGGCCTTCTCATCGAAGAACGGCACGGTCCAGCCCTCGAGCTCAAACCCACCCGAGGGGTCTTCGCCCTTGCCGCCGGGAGCCTGCATGACGCCGTCCAGGGACACGAATGTCAGTACGATCAGTTTTCTCATACTCCTATGATATCAGTCCGCTGCAAGGCGTGGCTACGGACTGTCGGGCGCCTTGCGGTAATCGTTTCTGAATTCCTTGAATATATTGAGATTCCGGACCGACGTGACCGTGTCATGCGGCTGCTCCAGACAGACCAGCCCGAACACCGAGACTGCATAGCCACGGGCACTCGACTGCGATTGCTCCGAAGGACTGACCGTAAAGAATGAGGTGTTCGGCTTCGTTGATTCGTAGACTGTGGTCGTGCCATATGTACCGCTGGCACACTGGTATGCCCTGTAATGTTCCGTGACTTTCTCTGCGGGGTACAGTGTGATGCTCCGGCCCGACAAGTAATCTCCCCGGCTTACCGGATTGAAGACGTATGTATTCTGGCTGACGCGGGGCGTCGTCATGCGCTGTAGCGCTTTGTGTGCATCAATCGCTCCGTACCCGATAGTCACGTCATGCGGGATGCCGGTAACTAGCCCCAGCCGGTTGGTATTCTCCGTCAGGGCGGCAGCCAGCTGCAGCGGCACGGCATCGGGCTGGGCGCTGAGCAACCTTGTCACCATTCCGGCGACCAGCGGCGCCGAGAACGACGTACCGCCGACATTGCTGGCATAGCCGCTGGTTGGCTGAGCAGCTGACCAGGTCGTCGTCGTCATGCCGCTTCCTGGAGCCATGATATCCAGGCCTGACCCCCATGAACTGAAGCCGGCACGCTGATTGCCACTATCCAGCGCCCCGACCGCCAGGACTTCAGGATAATGTGCCGGATAGAGCATGCAGTTACAGCCGTCGTTGCCGGCTGCTGCGACGACGGTGATACCGGCCGCGGCGGCAGCCTGGACCGCCGACTCGACATAGGCATCGGGCGCGTTCGTGCCCAGGCTGATACTGATCACATCGACCCGCCGCGAGATGGCATAGTATATCGCCCGGCCGACGCTGACCGTATCTCCGTAGGAATCATCGTCGAGCGCCTGGACCGGTAGGATCCTGGTGTACCAATCGGCGCCCGCCAGCCCCTTGCCGTTGTTGCCGGTCGCGGCGGCTACACCCGCTACCATGGTGCCGTGGACCGTACCCGTACCGTACGGATTGAGTTCGCCGGCCTGCACCGAATTGTCGTTATTGACGAAATCCCAGCCTGCCGCATCGTCAATGTAACCGTTGCCGTCGTCGTCGACGCGGTTGCATGACTTGTCGAGCGGCTTGGATTGGGCGGTACAATTCAGACGCGAGGGATTCTGGTATTCCGCAGTGCCTGTCTCATCATCAATCTGGCCATCCGCATCGTCGTCGATAAGATTGCAGCTGGCACTGAGCGGCAGGCCGCGGTCGGCGCAGTTCAAGGCCGATGGCTGTTCGCTGGCTGCGGCGCCGGTCTCACCGCTGTTGTTTGCCCAGCGGCCGGCAAATTCCTCATGTTGGAGGGCGACACCACTGTCGATGATGGCTAATACTGTCTGTTTGCCGCCCGTAGGGACGTCCCATGACTGGTCAAGCTTGCTGCTGCTGGTCCACCATTGGCTGGCCAAAGGGTCGTTCGGCGTGCTGAGCGGTTCATAGACACGTTTGGGATACTGTGTATCATCGATCGTCACGGTCGCCTGTTCACGCTGTACAGCCGCCGGATGACCGCCATCAACCGCAGCGACAGTGGAGTTAGCCGGGGCGGCCTTATCCGCGGCCGGACGGTCAGAAATTATACTATCCTGCCTGGGGATTGCTGTATCTTTCGCCCCTGCCGGCGGCGCCTCGCTTCCGACAGGCATATCCCTGCGCGTGCTACCCGCCGCGGGCTGTACCGGCTGCGCCTGCTGTGCGCCCTGCGGCCACCACAAAAATGCCAGCAGCAGGCAGGCAGCAAAACCAGATGCGTAATATCGTTTTTTCATTGTTTTTTGTTTTTGGAGTACCCGTACAGTATAACACTGCTTATGCTACTTCGGGAAGTGGCCGGCGCGGCCGGGACTAGTGGTGGCCGTGCTTGCCGGACTTCTCTTCGGCCGGTGCATGCTTGGGCCGCTGCATCCACAGGAACAGCAGTGCCAGCAGCGTGTTGACGCTGATGATGAGCGTCTGCAGATTTACCAGCTCGCGCCACAGCGGCAGCGATGTGATACTGCTGGTCAGATCCATCGATAGCAGTGGTACGGCCAGCAAAGCCAGCAGCGTGCCGACGCCCACGGCTGGAAAGAAGTTATACGACAGCTTGGCGTGCCCCTTGACCGAGCGGATCATGATGATGGTCGTCAGTACAACCGGCAACAGCAACAGGATGAGGTTGACAGACGACTGGCTGCTCGGGATGCCCTGCGTGTGCGCCGACGTACTGGATACGATCATCGCCGCGTCCGCCCCGACGAACTCAACCAGGACGGCGCCCAGGCAGAGACTCAGGAAGACCTGGGCCGCATTGACGCGTAGTAGCATCAGTACGAGCACGGGGGCGGCCAGCAACGCGATAAGGATTATTGTCGGGTCCATTAATGATAACTATACCATAAGCGGAGTTCCGCCCGGGGCCGGTTCGGGGCCAGCCGGGCTAGAACTTGATGATCTGGCCGACGCGCAGCCCATGCTTAGCGGCCGTGCCGGCTGGCAGCTCGAGTACGGTCTTGCCCCTGGCACAATACGACTGCGGATAGGTGTCGGGTGGCAGGTCGGGTACGATACTGGTGATGCGCTGGCTGTCATCGAACCATACGATATCAATGTTGAACTTCATATCCTTCATCCACATGCAATGCTCGGAGCTGTCCTCATAGGAGAACAGCATGCCGGTGCCTGCCGCTAATCCGCTGCGGCCGCTCAGACCCTTCACCTGGGCTTCCGGCGTCGAGGCAGTCTCGATACGATATAAAGTATCTCCGAGTGTGATAGTGTCAGATGTATCGGTTGTGTCCGTCCGTCCGGCCAGGATCGCCGCGACTGCTAATACGAGCAGCAGCGCTATCAGTAGGGGTCGCTTAAGCGCCGACTTTGTCTTTCTTGGGTTTGCTCTTGGCGTTTCGTTCAATGTATTCGATGATCCGGGTCGCGACATCGCGGCCGGTTACTTTCTCTGGTGTCATTATACTAGCTGACGAATTTACCTCAAGTACTTTCGGCCCGTCGCTGGAGCGCATCATGTCGACGCCGCAGACCGGCAGGCCCATGGCCTTGGCTGCTTTAATAGCCATCTTTTCTTCCTCGATGGTCAGCTTGACGGCCTTGCCGACGCCACCCTGGTGGGTGTTGGAACGGAAATCATCATCCAGGCTCTGGCGCTCGATGCTTGCGACTACCCGGCCGCCGACGACGAGTGCCCTGATGTCGGTACCGGCAGATTCTGCCACGAACTGCTGCACCATGAAGTTGACACCTTCGACATAGAAGGCCTGCATGACGGCGATGGCAGCCTTGCGGGTCTCGGCCAGCACTACCCCGTTGCCGTGGGTGCCGCGGGCGACCTTGATGATCAGCGGTGCGCCGCCGGCCAGCTCGACGATCTCGTCAAGGTTGGCCGTCTCCCGGGCAAAAACAGTCTTCGGGATGCCGACGTCCTGCCGGGCCATGATCTGGTACGAGCGCAGCTTGTCGCGTGAGCGGTTGATAGCGATCGAACTGGCGGTCGTGAAGGCGCCCTGCATCTCGAACTGCCGGACGACGGCCGTACCGTATTCGGTATAGCTCTGGGCGATGCGCGGGATGATGGCATCGAACTTATTAACGACCTTACCATTGTAGTAGATGACGGGATTACCGCGCTCCATCGTGATGTAGCACTTCGCGTAGTTGACGACGACGACTTCGTGGCCACGCGCCTCAGCGACTTCGCGTAGCCGCTTGGTCGTGTAGTTGAGCGACCCTTTGGATAGTATGGCTATTCTCATTGTAATGTCTCCCTTTCGTCGTCTTGTTCCTGGTTCAGCCGGACATCAACGAGTAAGTCGTTTTCACGCAGGAATCGTCTACCGATGAGCACAGGCGTCTTCAGATCCGAGCGGTCAGCCAGTCCTATACTGATCGGGTACGTCTTATTCCGGATCGTTATGGTGGTCTGGACGACATATCTGACAGTCCGGTGACCGCTTGCACTTCGGACATACCGCTTTAAAAATTGATCAGTCTCCGTCGCGAGTGCCTGGTCCCCAAATGGGACGAATTTCAAGACCTGTCTGCGGGCCAGACCCCGACGGACTACCTTGATATCAGTACAATGCAGCGCGCCTGAATACGCGCCTGTATCAATCTTGGCGAGCTGTTCTATACCTAGTTCCGGCAAGCTAACGACTTCGAAACAACCGAGTGTGTTATCTCGTCTGTAAGCCGATGCGAGGTGCCGGTCGATGAGAGTCGAAACATCACGAATAATATCGTATCTCTCTGAATCGCGACAGCAGTAGCAAAGTCCGAGGATAGGAGACATATTGAATTCGATGAATGCATAATTCTGTTCCGTAGCTGGCGCTTTGTATTCGCTGACGAACAGATCTACTGCGACGAGTCCACGGCCGAGTGCATCAGCAAGCTTCTCCGCTTTGCGCAGGTACGACGGATGTATCTCCCTAGTTATGTTATAGACAGAAGCCCCGTAGCGGATCATGGCCGTATGCCTAAGTACGATGACCTTCCCTGCACCAGGGATACTTGCCAAAGCCTTTTCATCGACTGAGATTATCGAGACATCAAGCTGCGGGTATCCACCTCGCCTGAATTTCAATTTCTTACGTTTACGGTTCTCATCGGCGATCAGTTGCTTGAGGGTCTGCTTTCCATCTCCTGTGACTGCCGGGCTGCGCCGTAGTAATGTGACAACTGCTTTGCCGTCGACTACCAGTATCCGGATCTCTTCGCCGCCGATCTGGGCCTGGCAAAGCACATCCTCGGAAAAGACTTTGGCATCGTCGATGGCAGCCCTCAGTGCTTCTTCACTTTCAATATTGAGCGTCACTCCACGGGCAAGGGTTGAGTTGTTCGGCTTTACGACGAGAGGGGCATGCGCCAGAAGCTTCTTACAAGTAGATGATGTGATCTTGCCTGACTGTATCAGGTGCGTAAACGGTATGACTACTCCGGATTTTTCAGCAAGTTCATATGAAAGGTGCTTGTGATTTGCGATTAATCTGGCTGTATTTGTCATGAAGGGGTAGTAAATATTGGCATCGGATGTAAACCATTCCTGCCTATTGGGAGCTGTGAATCTGCTATAAGAGCGGTCCTCGATCGTCACAGGTTCATGAGTATAGCCGAGCCGTGCCATTTCTTTCTGGAGCGATATGATAGTAGGATAATCGACTAATGGGTTTTGGATCATGTTGTCTCAGTATATCTAATTACGAGCTTACGCAGTAGAAGTATCTGCTGCACGGTTGCAACCCCAAGCCGGTGGATAATATCAGATTATAACATTTTGTGAAGCTAACTTCAATAGTCATATGCAGTTTTGTTTCAATGCAAATTAGCATATAACTAGAGCATGCTCTGGATAGTCGGCAACGCGTTCAAGGATATACGTGATTATATGCACCGTGAGGATATTTCTTATGGGCTGCTTACGAATGCGCTTATGCCTCCCGTAAGGATACCTTCTGATGTCCCGATCGCTGCACTCGATTTCTCTTCATCAGAATCATTACGTGTTTCAGCACGCGACGCGCGTTTAGACATTTCTGCTATCCTGGCAGCTGGATATGAGAACTATGTACTGCCTGCTGCAATTTTAGCCGACCAGTACCGAGTACCTGGGCTTAGCCTGTCGGCAGCTGCAGCAACTACCGACAAATTGCTGATGCGCCAGCGCTTCAATGAGTATAACTCCACCATTTCTCCGGATTTCAACTTAGTCAATTCCTGGCAGGACATAGAACGGTTCATGCTGACACATCAGTTCCCAGTGATGCTGAAACCTACCAACCTGATGAAAAGTCTTTTTATCACCATGAATGATACGCTCGATGAGCTACGGGCCAATTATGCCGCCATCATTTCCTCGCTGGACGACATTAATAACAAAGTATATACGATGTATCCGCCGCAAGTGTTGATAGAAGAATGCATGGAAGGCAGTATGCACACAGTAGCTGGATTTGCCGATGCGAGTGGACGGGCACACCTCTACGGTCAGGTCGTCGACTGCATCACCGGCCATGATGCAGGCAAGGGTGAGAACTATATCTATAGCCGCCAACTTCCAAGTGCATGCTCAGACAATGACGTAGCCGAGATACTCGAGGTTTCCCGACAGGGCGTGATTGCGCTGGGACTTACCAATACGATGTTGCATATCGAACTTATGCTGACCTCCACCGGCCCAAAAATCATTGAGATAGGTGCCCGTATCGGCGGATACCGTTCACGGATGTACGCGCATGCATCCGGCGTAGATATGTACAGCATAATGCTCGCTGTCTCGCGCGGTGAGGTTCCGGACATCGTGCAGGCACAGCCCAGGCCAATCGCCGTGATCGAACTCTTCCCTGACACAGAAGGGGCATTCGCAGGCGTTACTGCCCGGGAAAAATTGGAGTCATTACCCAGCCTGCATTACTTTGATATCAAAGCCCGATCCGGCCAGACTGTTGGTCGTGCCAGCAAGGGATACAAAGCGTCGGCTGTGGTCATACTCGCACACAATGATCCGGTGCAATTCCATGCGGACTGCAAGGCAGTCAGCTCTCTGGTCCGCATAGAGGTCAGTTAGTCTGGCTGCGGATATAGGCGTCCTGGACAGGATCAAAAGCGTCATATTTGGCTTGGAGCAGCCGCATAAAGTCAGGTTCAAGTAACGGTGCTCCCCCGTTGTTAAGGTATCTTATAACATCAGTATTGTCGTATACCCGATCCTTCGGGAACACACAGCCAGGTATGTCAGTCGGCATTCCTCTCCATATCCGTGTCAGATTGGCATATGCTGCATTACGGGCTGCATTCATCTGAGCTTCGAAGGGCTTATCTGCTTTATAGCTTTTGACGATTTGCAACCGCCATATATCTTCGAAACAGTCCCTGAAATCCCGTTCTTCGTGCCTGTCATATCCGGCTGCCAGTGCTAGTCCAATGGTGAAAGGTTCTCCTGCCGATTTAGGTTGTCCGCTATATACATCAGCGGTCGTCGCCGCGAAAGGCTCTTCAAAAGCCACATAGCCTGCAAATCCAAATTCAGCAATACCTTGTCCTATTTTCTTACCCTTCACTTGCCTTCCAACGTGGATTTCCACCTCATGTATAAGCGAGGTTACTACAGGTACATATGACCGTGATGCTGCGGCACGCTTATCACCGATCTCTACGACAAGATCTTCGAGTTTGGTTGCACACATCGTCCGGTTTGATACTTTTTCAGTTCGCCATCCCTCAGCTGCATACCCCTGGAAATCGAGATACCTGTCAAATATAGCCACCATTTCATCAGGGGTATATGTATCTTTTTCTCCCAATTCCTGAAACGCATAATTTATCGCAGGTTTGCATATGTTATGCATGTAGGACTGATACGCTTCAAGAGATTTGGCATCCATTTTCGCTGTTATTTTATTATATCCTCCGACCGAAAATCGGTTCAAAAGCTGTTGCGCTATTTCACGTGCCGGATGTACTTCATCAGCTGCTATAGCCGTTGCACTCTCCAACCGATCACCTATGACTGTAAGTGCGCGGTCCCTGTCTGGCATTCCATAAATGTCTCTCGCAGACTTTTTCAAAACCGACCCCATCGCAATGCGTTCGTCCTCCGCGAGCTGTCCGTCAGCTATACTGGCGGCGGCCTCTATAAAACCCAGCTCATTGATGCGGTTCGCTATCATAGCATCTACTAATTGTGATTCATCCGTCTCTATTCCCCCATCTGTACGGCGGAGTTCTTGAACATACATAAGGGCGCGTGTACCTTGATAAAGCACACGTCTTTTGTGGCGTTCAAGATTGAAGTTGGGACAATTATTCAAAATCGGATTACGAACTTCCCCAGACATAAACATGCTTTTTTGCTCATCACGGAACCTGCTGGCCTCCTGCATCTCAGGCGAGTCGCCAGTGACATCAAATGTCTCATATGTCTGCAGTACACCGGCAGCATTGTAACCGCGTGCGACGTGCTCTAACGATGGAGGAAATGATGTATCAAGCACTAGTTCCGGATTCTTCAACATATGTCATATTATATCATATGTGTCAAAGTTTGTTTGTGATTTGGAGCTTACTGGCCGCCGGCAACCCGTGAATACGCCAGGAAAATCAGAAAAGCGATTACGCCAAGCACGCACAGCATCAGCGGGATGAAGCCCTGCTGATCATGCTGATTCGGAGTAAGCTTATTCATTATGTATACAGTATCGCGCGGGCTGCCGGATTTGTACAGCTTGCGCCGCGATGTGCTACCGACACAGCGTGCATCCGCCGAGCCAGCGACCTAGCGCCAGAACTTGCGCTTCGGCTGTGACTGTTCACGGAACTGTTGCAGGAGTTCCTGCTGATGGCGATTGAGCTTGGTCGGTGTATCGACGACGATGGTGACGATATGGGCACCGCGTGACTGATCGGCCGCCGGACGGCCGCCACGCATCCGCGGAACCCCGTGGCCGGACAGTTTGAAATCACTGCCGCTCTGGGTACCGGCCGGGACCTTCATGCGGATCGGACCGTCGACGGTATCGACCTCTATCTCGGTACCGAGGGCGGCTTCGACCATGTCGATATGTTCGTCGCTCAGTATCAGTTCGCCCTCGCGGGTAAAGCGTTTGTGCGGTTTGACGCGGATGTTGACGTACAGGTCACCTTTCGGACCGTTAGCGACGGCCTCGCCATGCTCGCGCAGTCGGACGGTCGCGCCGTCATCGATGCCGGCCGGAATCTTCATTTTGACGAGCTGCTTCTTGGCGCTGGTGCCTTTGCCCCGGCAGACAGAACAGACTTTCTCGGGCATCTTGCCGCGACCGCTGCACTTCGGGCAGACGCTAGCCTGCTGGATATTGCCGAAGATTGTCCGTGTCACGTTGACGACCTGCCCTGACCCACCGCACTGGTCGCACGTCTTTAGCTCATAGCCGGGCTCTACGGTCGTCCCCTTACAGTGTTCGCAGTTATCCTCAAGGTTGAGATTGAGTTCTACCTCCGTGCCGAATACGGCCTGCTCGAAGCTGACCTCTACCTGTGTCTCGACGTCACGGCCGCGGGACTGTCGCTGGCGCCCGCCACCACCCTGCTGGCCGCCGCCGAAGAAACTATTGAAGATGTCACCGAGCCCGAGGTCACCGAAGTCGAAGCCCTGTCCTGCCTGACCACCCTGGCCCGGCTGGCCGAACCCACCGAAACCTTCGTATGGATTGCCTCCACCGAACCCACCGTTACCGCCGACACCGGCATGGCCGAACTGGTCATAGCGCTGCCGCTTGGAGGGATCCTTGAGGATTTCATAGGCTTCATTGATTTCCTTGAACTTAGCCTCGTCACCACCACGGTCCGGATGGTGCTCGATAGCTGCCCGGCGGAACGCCTTCTTGATCTCATCCGCGCTGGCGCCTTTGCCGACACCCAAAATGTCATAATAATCTCGTTTTGTAGCCATATAGGTTCTTCTTATGTTACATCTAGCAGTTCATGCACAACAATTGTAGCATATCTTGTTAGCACTCGCGATATAGGAGTGCTAACCTATGAGATCATCTGTTATAAAATTCCGTGACATCGGGACGACATGTAGTACCTCGCCTGCCTTGCCGTAAATGTCCTGAAGCTCGGTGCGGATAAGATCGACCTGGTGCATGGCCGTACTGACGATCAGCCGCACCTCGCCGCTGACAGTCGTGTCGGCAAAATAGTTAGGTGCCTGTGGGTAAATCTCAGCTGATTCCGCCAGCCGGCGGTCCATAAGATGGTCGATGATACCATGTGCCTGATGCGGGCTGCTGCAGGCGATCACGACCTCAGCAAGTTCTGTCACTGGGCTGGCGGCCGGCAGATACGTCACAGCCATATTATTCTTCCTCGTCTTCCCCGTCCGGTCGATCTGCCCGGGACACTGACTGGTCGTGTCGGCCGCGGAAAGCACGGATGATATCCTCTCGGGTATAAGTCATTGACCGGTCACAGACCTTAGTGAGGGCATCATTGACCTCTTCGCCAAACGACAGGTACATCAGGTTAGCGCCGCCTTTGCGGGCGATATTGAGCGCCGGGATCATGTCGGCGTCGCTGCTGAGCACCACGATATTCTGGACATTGTCATGGACGGCCGCGACCACCATTTCGGATGCCATGCGGACGTCGACACCCTTTTCCTGCAGAACCATCGTCCGGCGGCCGCAGTGGTAGCAGGCGTTTGATTCTTTGACTTTGAGGTTGCCGGCCTTGACGACGCGGATGCCCTGGTTGGTCAGCATGGCGATCCAGCGGCGGTGCGACTCCTGGATGTTCGCAATCTTTTCTGTCAGCATCTGCGGGATTTCGAAATGCGGCTGTTTGATACGGGTCGTGTAGTACGAGATATCATCCGGCGCTTCGCCAAGGGCGTTGTGTACCAGGTCACGGATGTCGACCTTGAACATCTCATCCCGGTCATGGATCAGATGTTCCTGAAAGTACACCGACACCAGCCGGTGCCGTAGATTTTCGCCGTCGATGAATACTTTCATGCTTGTCTCGTTTCTGTGCTAGTTGCTCCATATATTGTAGCAACTCCGGACGCTAGGATGATTATTCGGCGGTTCCAGTCGCTAGGCCATGTCCAGGCTGCGTGCTGTTAATGCCGCTCATGCTAATAATTGCAAAATCAAAAAGCCCCGCTGAGGTCCGAGGACCAGCACGGGGTGTAACTATTATTGTAATGGTTACACCCCTATTTGTCAAGACTATCAGCCCAGCGGTTCAACTCCGTCCCGGTCAGCCATTTTTAATGCACTTTCAACTTCAATGTCATCTTCAGCATTAGGGGCCAATAAACCGTATTGAATTGTAAAGTCTATAGTGTCTTTAAAATCTTCTACATCGTCCGCCGTCATATCTGATACTGGTAACACTTCTTGGTGCATAGCCCCGATTAATCCAGATTTCGTGACGTAAAATCGATCTAGGTCGTGCATGCCGGTATCTTCAAACATAGCTCCTACCCTACCTAATTCAAATGCTTTGGTAACTGGAGGTGAACGTTTTTCTACTACTGCATATTCTGTAAGAACGTAGCGGAATGGATAATGTCCCCATGTCACACTCCGCTTAGTATCAAAGCTTTCGGAGTCGCTCCATTCTGCCAGGCCCGTCAATTTCTGACAGTTTTCCCATAATGGGTCAACGTTATGTACAGGTTTTTGAAATAAGGCTTTCAATCGGCGCATATATACTCGCTTAAGGTGATTTAGTGGGCCAGTATATACCCGCTATTTCTTGTCGTCAACCACTTCGCCCTCGACTGGGCCGTCCTCGCCGGAATTCTTGTCGGTACGCTTGGCGGTCGATTCACCGTCTTCACCGTCATCGGTCGCTTCGGGGTCAGCCTCAGATGCTGGCGCGTCCTTCTGGGCCTGTTCGTACATCTTGGCGCCGATCGGCATCAGCTTGTCATTCAGTTCCTTGGCGGCCTTTTCGAGCTCTTCTTTAGTCGCCTTTTCATCCTTGACGACCTTCTTGGCTGCTTCGACGGCTTCATCGAGCGTCTTCTTGTCATCATCGCTGATCTTGTCGCCGCTGTCGTTCTTCAGCTTCTCGGCCTGGTAGACGGCGCTGTCGAGGATATTGCGGGCTTCGATGACTTCCTTGCGTGCCTTGTCCTCTTCGGCATGAGCTTCAGCCTCTTTGGCCATCTTCTCGACCTCTGTCTTGTCGAGGTTGCCGGAACCCTGGATGGTGATGGACTGCTCCTTGCCGGAGCCTTTGTCCTTGGCGGAGACGTGCAGGATGCCGTTGGCATCGATATTGAAGGTGACTTCAATCTGCGGGACACCACGCGGGGCTGGCGGGATGCCATCGAGTACGAAGCGGCCGAGGCTCTTGTTGCCGTCGATCATATCGCGCTCACCCTGGGCGACGTGTATCTCTACCTGCGGCTGGCTGTCGGCAGCCGTGGAGAATACTTCGGACTTGCTCGTCGGGATGGTCGTGTTGCGCTCGATAAGCTTGGTCATGACGCCGCCCATCGTCTCTATACCGAGGCTCAGAGGCGTGACATCGAGCAGCAATACGTCTTTGACGTCGCCCTGCAGGACACCGCCCTGGATGGCAGCACCGACAGCGACGACCTCATCAGGATTGACTCCCTTCATCGGGTCCTTGCCAAAGATTTTCTTGACCTGTTCCTGAACGGCTGGCATGCGGGTCATACCACCGACGAGGACGACAGCTTCGATGTCACTGGCTTTGAGGCCGGCATCCTTGAGGGCCTTCTCGCACGGGCCGGCAGTCTTGGTGATAAGGTCGGATACCAGGTTCTCCAGCTTGGCGCGGGTCAGGTTGTGTTCGAAGTGCTTCGGGCCGTCAGCGTCAGCTGTCAGGAACGGCAGGTTGATGTTGACTTCCTGTGAGCTGGACAGCTCGATCTTAGCTTTCTCAGCCTCATCGCGCAGGCGCTGCATGGCTGCCTTGTCGTTGCTGATGTCGAGGCCATGCTCCTTCTTGAATTCATCGACGAAGTAATTGACTATCGTGCGGTCGAAGTCGGCACCACCGAGGTGCGTGTCACCGTTGGTCGACTTGACTTCAAATACGCCGTCACCGAGCTCCAGGATGGAGACGTCGAAGGTACCGCCACCGAGGTCGTAGACGGCGATCTTCTCGTCCTTCTTGCTGTCCTTGTCGAGGCCGTATGCTAGGGCGGCGGCAGTCGGCTCGTTGATGATGCGCTTGACCTCGAGGCCGGCGATCTTGCCGGCGTCCTTGGTGGCTTGGCGCTGGGAATCGTCAAAATATGCCGGGACGGTGATGACAGCCTCGGTGACGGGGCCGCCCAGGAAACTTTCGGCGTCAGCCTTCAGCTTGCCAAGGATCATGGCGCTGACCTCTTCCGGGCTGTATTCCTTGTCAGCCATCTTGACCTTGACGCCGTTGCCGGACTTGATGATCTCATAACCCATAAGCTTGAGGTCGCGCTGGACCTCTTTGTCGTTAAAGTTGCGGCCGATCAGGCGTTTGACTTCGTAGATAGTATTCTTGCTGTTAGTGACCTGCTGGCGGCGGGCTACCTGGCCGACCAGGCGTTCGCCGTTCTTGTTGACGGCGACGACAGATGGTGTGGTGCGGGCGCCCTCAGAGTTGGCGATGATTTCCGGCTTTCCGGATTGCATGACGGCCATGGCAGAGTTGGTAGTTCCGAGGTCGATTCCGATGATTTTACCCATAAGATTTTGTATCCTTTCTTTAGCATACGAAGCGTTAGAGTGCTAACAATAATTCTATCATAAAAAATTAGCACTCAATAGTCAAGAGTGCCAATTAATCTTCTTATCAGCGTCTTTGGGCATGTTGTTAAAATGATATGCCGTCATACTCGGGCTTGCTGCTGTTCCTCGAGAGCTTGGCCTGTTCCGGCAAGTCGTTCTATTACCAGCTGCCCGGCAACTGCTACCAGCAGCACCGCGATCAACGTAATTAACTTAAAAGGCCGCCGCCTGCCCAATTGATTCAAAGTCGACCTTTTTCGTACAATATCTTACTGCTTAAGCATGATTATATCAGAATCAAGCATTAATTCATCTGCGCCGGACTCAGCGTATAGCTCTTGTTATACGTGACGCGGGTCACCTGGGTGTGGCCGGAAATCGAGGCGCTGGGAGTCGTATAAAATTCGTTCTGCAATACGGGATGCATCGGCCAGCTCGGGATACCGCTCGTTACGGTACCCACCAGAACGCCGTCCTGATATGTCCGTATGAAGCCCGGACCCCACTGCTGTGTACATACGTGCCAGGCCCCGTCAGTCCATGGTTTGGGAGTGACGGTTCTGTTGACCGGCAAGAAGCTGCCAGTCGGCTGCACGATAGCCATATACGGGTTTGTTACATTCGTATCGGCTTCCGGGTAGTCAAACTCCCCCGCAGCCGGCCATGATCGTCCGCTGCCGTCGTCAGGCCACAGCAGAAAGGCGTTGTGATAGCCCGGATAGCCACCGCCGGAATCGCCACCGTTCGCAGTTACACGCATGGTGACACTCCAGGTGCCGTAGGTGAAGCCATTGTAGCAGAACGGCAATATAGCCGAAGCCATGGACTGATGGTTCCACATGTCAAGGTATCCGTCATGTACCGACACGACCTTGCTGGGCCAATAGACGCTCGGAGCGTTATTAGTACCGTTCTGGCCGTCAGGGTAAGCACAGAAGCCATATTTATTGACGCCCGATGGCCCATAACCCGGTGCTGCATTGCCATTCCCCGGCCAGGCTGCGACAGGAGTATTAAAATCCTGGACATAGTCATGGGCAGTTGAGCTGTCAGACGGTGCGAACCTGATGGCACCACTGCCGGATGCTGTGTTGTCGTTGACAGCTGCAGCAGGAGAAAGTGTCATTCCTTTTTCCGGTTCAACGATTACAACCGGCGTGGCAGCCTGTGAGGTAGAGAGCAGATAATACCCGACAGTCGCCACCACCACTACTATGACAATTAGAGATATATTTCTGCCTTGGAATCTATTCTTGACTACAGCCGACAAGCGACGCCTAGCCGTAGTGGGAATTTTGTCTGGATAACCGCTCATTAGTGCCATGTCCGCACGTAATCAACCTTGATCTGAGAAGCGCTACCATACACTGTCGGCCCACCGCCACGGCCGACGTTGACAATCAGGTGCTGGCCGGCACCGTTATCGTCAGTCGGATATGACTTGACCAGCTTGCCA
>DASVRP010000002.1:0-29348 GCA_036388555.1 Saccharimonadales bacterium (SeqCode) | reverse complement strand
CCTGGGCAAGCCAGGCATATTGTGCCGCAGTTAAAAAGAACGTAGCATGTTTCATGGGTAGCACCTCCTCTTGTTTAAGCGCAAAGGTATGCTACCCGTTTTTTGTGGTATGGGCTGTGAGTTTTGAAACTAGTTAAATGTGGGTACAAAAAGCCGAGTGTCTTGCAAAGGACGTGGTCGAAGCGTATACAAGATTGTTATGAAGATATCACAGGGAAAAACGGAAGTATTCAGGATACGGATTGACCCTGTGACAAAAGATGCGCTCCTGGCAGCAGCGGCAGCGTCCAACATGTCCGCCTCTGCTCTGGCCCTGATCGGCATACGGGAATTACTGCGCGAGGGCGAAACAAAGGTCATATTGCCGGAGAACATGCGGTTAAGCCGCTCCGAGAAAGAACTCAAACGACAGCAGGCGCTCTCAGCTATGAATACATTGTTGAGGGAACGTAAAAATCAGCAGAACCGGGATCGCAAGGCTCGTAAAGCCGCCAAGACTACGTAACTTAGGCGATGGCAGCGATTTTGTAGACCGTGGTCTCGGCAGGCGTCTTAATCTCGACTTCGTCGCCGAGCTTCTTGCCCATCAGGGCTTTGCCGATCGGTGATTCATCAGATATCTTGCCTTCCAGCGGGTCGGCTTCGACGGTACCGACGACCTGGAATTCCTTGGGCTTGCTGTGTGACGGCGTAGTGCCTTCGAGCTTCACTTTGGAGCCCAGGCGGACCTTGCTGCCGCCGGAACCGGATTTGATGACTTCGACGTTGGCGACGATGTGCTCCAGCTCGGCGATGCGGGCCTCGTTCTTTTCCTGCTCCTGGCGGGCGACCTGGTATTCGGCGTTCTCGGCGAGATCACCGAATTCGCGGGCGGTCTTGATAGCCTCGGCGACCGTCGTGCGGTTGGCGATTAATGTTGCGAGCTCCGCTTTCAGTTCAGCTACACCCTCTTCTGTCAGATGAAACAACTTTTTCATGTCTCTCCCCTTCTTTCACTACTAGTTAAAATACTTGTCTAAACCTATCGCAGGAGCCTGAGAATAACCTTCAGGCGCCGAGCTTATGCATGAGCTCTTGTCTGCTAAGGTGCTCCGCCTCATCAGCGGTACGTGCCTTACACTCGAAAGTGTTTGCGGCGATCGTCTTACTGCTGACGACGACGCGGTACGGTATGCCAAGCAGGTCGGCGTCGGCGAATTTCTCACCGGGCCTTACCTCTCGGTCATCGTATAATACAGCAACGCCAGCACTTGTCAATTCCTCATAAATCTTATCTGCCATATCGGTAACATCGGTAGAGGCATCAGGTGGATTTATCCGGGCCAGATATACTTTAGCAGGTGCGACCGCTTCTGGCCATACCAAGCCTTTTTCATCTGATAGTTTCTCGACGATGACCCCCATCACCCTGGTAATGCCGATGCCGTACGAACCGAGGTGGACGAACTGCTTCTCACCCTGCTCATTTGTAAATGAAAAGTCGGTTTCTTCGGATTTCTGGGTGCCGAAGTTGAAGATATTGCCGACTTCAGCCGATTTGACCTTCTTCAGATCTTCCCGCTTCAAGCCCAGGTCCGCCAGCGTCTTATCGTCACCGACCTCTTCGTTGACGGCTACCGTCTTGCCATCCTTGTCCGTGCCGAGGTAAATGATGTCTTCGCCGGCCTCACAGACGGTCTGGAACTCATGGCTGAACTGCGTAAAGGCGCCGCCACTTGCAAATGTCACATACGTGTCCTCACCGATACCCAGACGGTCGTAGACGCGCATGTAGGCGTCGATGGACGCCTGATAGAACCGCTCGTGCTGCTCGGCGTCAAGGCTGCAGCTGTACATGTCCTTCATGACGAACTCCCGGCCGCGCATGATGCCGGCTTTGGAGCGCAGCTCATTGCGCAGCTTGGTCTGGAACTGGTAGACGTTGATCGGCAGGTCCTTGTAGCTGGTTAAGTACTGCTTCGTCATCTCGATGATGGCTTCCTCGTGCGACCAGGCCAGGCCGAGGTCGGTGCCATCCTTCAGCTTGGTCTTGAACCAGATGTCGACGACTTCGTCATCCCAGCGGCCAGTCTCTTCCCAGGTCGACTGCTTCTGCAGGCTGCTCATGATAAGCTCCTGGCCGCCGATGGCATCCATCTCCTCGCGGACGATCTGCTTGATATTTTCAAGGACGCGCAGGCCGAGCGGCGTGTAGGCGTAGACGCCGGCCATCACCTTGTACACGTAGCCGGCCTGTATGAGCAGCCGGGCATTCTTGGCGGTTTCGTCAGCAGGAACGGATTTGCTGGTCCTGGTGAATAGCTGGGATAATCTCATGATAGTGTCCTTCCGGGGGCCTCCCGCACAGCTGATGTACGTGGAAGCATAATGTTTATAGCGGTTTGATTGATTGGGATACGATGATAAAAAGTGGTGTTATAAATACATAGTCCGCCGGGGCGGGAGCTGCATAATCGGAGTGTTGGAACAAATGATGTTCATGATGCCCCTAGTGTACTCCACTAACGCGTGAATATAAAGATAGTCAGGAATGCCAGGCAGTTCTTGATGGCGTGCAGGCCGATGCCGGCCCACAGGCTGCCAGTCTTCTGGCGCAGATAACAGAGGACGAGCGACAGGATGAATGTATCAATAGCAGCCACCCACAGCAGCGGCGCGCCGTTGCCGAACTGCAGGTGTGCCAGGGCGAACAGCACGCTCGTCACCAGCGCCGCCTTGATGACGGTCATATGCCGCTTCAAGCTGCCGAACAGGAAGCCGCGCATCACGATCTCCTCGACCAGTGGCGGCAGGATCACCAGGCTGATGAATGTCAGGACGAGGTCCGTCGGTGACCGGGCGGCTTCGAACCCCGTCTGCTGCGGCTGTTCGAGGTCGACATGCAGCAGTGCGGCCGCAGTCAGCGTGGCCACGGCGTTTATCAGGAAGTACGGTACATACGCGGCGATCGAGGCGCCGAGGTCACGCAGCCGCGGCCGCACCAGCCCGAGGTCACGCAGCGGTATCCGCTTCCGGCGCAGATACCAGACCAGCATGCCCATCGTGAACAGTTCCACGGCCAGGACGTAGGTGAACTGGGCAGCCATCGAACCAGTCACCCATGCTTCCGTCTTTTCAGCCGACCAGCCCAGCAGCATCGGGTACAGGCCCAGGAACAGCTGGGCGGCAGCGCTTGCCGCGAAATAGATGGCGATGACCAGCAGGATCGCCGCCGATACGGCGACCGGAATACTGCCCTTCATGTCGGGGGCGCTACCGTTTATCTGCTGGGGTGTTGCCGTTGCCATACTAGTTTATGTCAGAAGAACCGCTTCACATCGACCACCGTGATCAGGACGATCAACAGCAGCAGGAACAGGAAGCCGCTGGCGTTGATGGCCTCCTCCTTCTCCTTGGAGAGCGGCCTGCCGATACCGCGCGTCAACAGCGTCAGCCACAACCGGCCGCCGTCCAGCGCCGGGATCGGCAGGATGTTCATGATCGCCAGGGTCAGTGAGATGATGGCGATGATCAGCAGTACGAACTGCCAGCCGAGCGTCGTACCATCCTTGAGGATGACGAAGATGCCGACCGGCCCGGAGACCTGCTCCGAAGCCTGTTTCTGGCCGTTGCTGCGGGCCGTCGAGTTGCCGGTGACGGCACCGGCAATCAGGCCGCCGAGCCCCTGCACCGCTTTGCCGAGTCCCTGGAACGTCATGATGGTGAACTGCTTGATAAGCCCGGCTGCCACTATCGGCGACGACCAGGTCGAGCGCTGGATGGTGTAATCAGACGGATAGACACCCAGGAAGCCCTTCGGGTCATCCGTCTTCAGGCTGGCCTCGACTTCGGCGGCCGGCCGGATGGTGGCCGTGCCCTTCATCGTCTCACCCTTGCGGGTGTAGGTGATGGCGACCTTTTCGCCAGGGTGGCTGCGGGTATAGGCCGACAGGTCTTTTGATTCATTGAGCTTCTGCTCTTTGCCCGGCGCACCGATGGAGACCAGGTGGTCGGCCTGCTGTAGCCCGGCCTTCTCGGCCGGCGATCCCTTTTCGGTGCCACTGATGATGATATTGTTCCTGGTCACCTTGGTGTCGCTGGCGACGGTATACTGGTCTGGGATCAGCTTGGGTATGCCGACGGCAGCCAGCAGTGTCAGCAGTACGAAGGCGGTGATAAGGTTCATGACGACGCCGGCCACCATGATCTTCGACTTGGCGGCCAGGCTGGCGGCGCCGAACGTCCCCGGCTCGGTGTCGCCGTCGTGTTCGCCCTTGAGTTTTACGAAGCCGCCGAGCGGCAGCAGGTTGATCGTAAAGTCATAGTCGCCCTTCGGGCTCCTGATACGCTTTTTCCAGAGTCGCGGCGGAAAGCCGATGCCGAACTCCTCGATCTCTACCCCGTTGCGGCGGGCCATGATGAAGTGGCCCCACTCGTGTACCACGACCAGGCCGATGAATAATAATAACCCCACGATTAATAGCAACACGCGTTAACTCCCGAATCTTCTTTGTAGTTTACTATATTGTACGAACATCTCCTGTAACTCAGCTGTACTGAAATCCGGCCAGTGCGTCTTGCTGAACATCAGCTCGCTGTAGGTACTTTCCCAGAGCATGAAGTTGCTGAGCCGCTGCTCGCCGGACGTCCGGATGATCAGGTCGACCGGCGGGACACCTGGCGCGTACAGGTTCTGGCTGATCAGCTCTGGAGTGATCTGCTCGGCCGGCGTGCCGGCCTCGATGATGCGCTTCATGGCGTCGACGATCTCCTGTTGTCCGCCGTAGTTCAGGCACAGCAGCAAGGTGCCGTTGGTATTGTCCTTGGTCGTGACTTCGGCATGATGGATAGCCTTGACCAGCGCCTTGCCGAGCCGCACCTTGGAGCCGATCGTCTGCAGGCGGATGCCGTGTTTGTTGAAGTTGTCCAGCTCATGCTTGACGACCCACAGCAACAGTTTCATGAGGTATTTCACCTCTTCGGCACTGCGGTTCCAGTTCTCAGTCGAGAATACATAGGCCGAGACATATTCGACACCCTCCGCGAAGGCAGCATCGCTGATGGTGCGCAGGTTCTCATAGCCGTACTTGTGGCCCTCGACGACCGGCAGGCCGTGTTCGCGCGCCCAGCGGCGGTTACCATCAAGAATCAGCCCGAGGTGGCGTGGCACGACCAAAGGCAATGATGAAGGATCTGTCGGCGTTGCTGCCGCGGCAATAGCATGTGTCATTTCGTCCTAGTATAGCAATATTATCGGGCTGCCGATACGTAAAGTACTTACGCTGACTCCTCGAGCAGGCGCTTGGCCTGCTCTTTATCAAATTCTATCCCGGCCTTGATTGCAGCATCAGACCCGGGCGTGCTTGTATCTTCGAATAGCGAACCCAATCCTGGCGCCCCCATGACAGCGATACCTACAGCAGCAGCAACCTCTGCATTAGCTTCTCTGTGGGCTTGAGTTTCTGCCACATTGGCGCCGTAGTCTATACTTTCCGCCTTGGCCATGGCATGCGCCTTGTCAGGACTCAGGTTCTCCCTAATCTGGCTCTTAGCTGTATAATCGCCTACTTGGATGTTGTATTCGTTCGTTTTCATGGCCTCTATCGGATGGAGAAAAGGATTGGGGTATTTCCTTGGGTACGCACCTGCGGCGATATCTTCCAAAGTTAATCGTTGGGATTGCATGATACGGACGAATTCGAAGTCACCCGCAACGCGGGTGATCGGACGGCCTTCAGCAGTAAGTCCGAGCGGCGCAGTTTCGGCGGTCAGTTCGCTGATAGCTGCTTGTCCGACCGTGTATGGGGATACCTGTCCGTCGGCGAATTTGTTTTCGTAGGGTGCGGATGTTGGGATTTCGTATGACATGCGTATAGTATACACTATGCTTGTGTTTTAGTCAATCTGATACTACCGCCTAGACGGTCATTATCTCTTTCTCTTTAGCCTGGGCGGCGGCTTCGGCACTGCCCTTGGCGGCGTTCAGGGCGTCGTCGACCTGCTTCTCGAGGCGTTTGGCATCGTCTTCGCCGATGTCTTTGGCTTTCTTAGCCTTGTCGATGGCATCCATGGCGTCACGGCGGACGCCGCGCAGGCTGATCATACAGTCCTCCTGCTTCTGGCCGACCTGCTTGACGATGTCGCGGCGGCGTTCCTCAGTCAGCGGCGGGACTGGTACGCGGATGACGCGGCCGTCGTCCGACGGGTTCATGCCGAGGTTCGGGTTGTTGCGGATAGCGTTGGCGATAGCCGCCAGGTTGCTCGGGTCGAAGGGGCTGATCTGGATCATCTGGGCCTCAGGGGCGGTCACGGTGGCGACCTGGTTCAGCGGCATCGGCGTGCCGTACGCCTCGACGACGACGCCGTCGAGCATGGCGGAGCTGGCCCGGCCGGTACGCAGGCTTTTCAGGTTGTCACGGAAGTGCTCTACGGCACTGGCGAATTTCTTCTTGGCATCATCGACGACTTGGTTCGGATTCATAACTCTCTCTTCTTAACTCCTTACTAGTATAAACAAAAAGCTGCAAACGTACAGCGGCCATACAGTGTGGAATTTTATTGACAGATGTGGTATAATACACTCATAAAATTGTAAATCTGACATGTCAGTCATCACCCACCCTTTTGCCAACCGTTATCCGGGAATAATCCGCGATACTGCCGAGCCGCCAACTGTAGCGCCGGATCAGATTTTTCCCGTTGAGTTTAACGGCTATACATCTCTTGTCGCCCTGTACGGCGATTCAGCCGGGGGCTGCAAAGACCTGGCTGTGTCGCTGCCCGGTTGGAATGCGACACTCAAAGGCCAGTACCCATATGCGTACGAATCAGCCGGACTCAGCAACCGTAGCACCGGCGAAGGTACGGTGACCGCAGTGTTTACCCAACCGGCGACGCGCCTGCCCCGCAACCCGAAAGAACTGCTTGAATTCCGCGAACACCTGAAGCGGAGTGCCGTAGGCGAACAGCGGGCCCGGGTCGCTGCAGCAGTCGTGCGCGAAGCCTGCTTTCGGTTGCAGCCCGAAACAGTACATCTGGAAGGACATAGCACTGGAGCTATCGATGCCATCAATGTCGCGGTGCGTGGTGACGGTTTCGAAGCAGCCAGCGTCGGGAGCATCAATGGCGCCGGACAGCTGGACGAACAGCACTTCTGGCGGGCATTCAAACGCGCCCGTGGCGCCGCCTGCAAGCAATTGAACGGCCCGCTGCCGCAGTTCCATGACAGCGTATTCGGCCTTGCTGCCGTGGGTATCTACGCCCTCCGTACATCGACTGAGGACGGTCTGACTGACCTGCATGATGCATACGTCCCGACATTCGCAGTCGACGGCAAGCTCGATACGCTTTACGGCACATCTGACCGTAGCGGCTATGACGCACATGATGTCATCGAAGATGGCCATCCCTGCCACCAGGGCCCGGCGCACCCCTACACAGCACGCTTGTATGCTGCGGCCGCACACGACCTTCGCGCCAAGGCACAGGCTGCTGTGCGCAGCCGTTCATAAGGCATTCAGCGCTGCCAGACCCGTACCCAGTCAACCGCCATCTCGCTCGGAGCTTTGACCGGGCCGCCATACTGGTTCTGCGGGCTCATCTGCATGCCCAGTATCAGGAACTGCACGGCCGAAGTGATGTTCTGAGATGATGCATACTGGCCGACTTTGACACCGTCGTAATACGCAGTCACGACGCCGGGTGCCCATTCGGCAGCAAATGTATGGTACTTCGACCAGTCCATCCCGGCAGGCGCCCGGCCATAATTGAAGCCGGCGCCGTTGTTGACGGGTCCATGCCAATTGGCAGCCGCCTGGCCGCCTAGGCCTTCCATAACATCAAGTTCGCCGGTCAGCGGCCAGGTTCCGGTCCCATCCAGCCACCAGGCGGGCCAGTTGCAGAGTACGCCGCCGCAGCTGCCATCCAGCTTCATGTTAGCTTCGAAATAACCGTAGCTATACTCGCGCTTCCCTTTTGATTCGATAGCTCCGGAAGCATACGGGTGCGGATTAGTGCCCTTATTGCAGTTGATGTCGCGGCGTACGGCGATCAGGCGCAACAGCCCGCCACCGACGACGACCTGCTGCGGGTCGTAACAGGCGGTCTCCTGGGATTGTACCGGAGGTGTGATGCCTGGCGCCTGCCATCCTGTGCTCCAGATGGACGTATTGAGTGCCGTACCATCGAAGTTTTCGTTGAGCTTCAGATTCCATGTGCCGGCCGGGCCGTTCGTTTGGCCGTGCCCCACCGGTAATGGATTTGCCGGTGGTGTAGCCCCACCAGGAGTGAACCTGACAGACTTGCTGCCGCTGGCCATGATGTCCGTAGCCACCGCCGCCGGTGTCGTTACAGCACCGTTCTCAGGCTCGACAGTTAGAAATGGCCCGGCCGCCTTGCTGGCGATCTGCACATATACCCCGATAGCCGCCATGACCAGCATAACTCCAAGGACTGCAAGTTTCCGTCTCATATGTATGCCTCCATCATACGCAGATGTAGGCATAAGGGCAATCCGATTTGCCGCAAATGAAAAGGACCTCCGTGCGAGGTCCTTTAGCATGATGGGAAGAAGCTACTTTTCGCCGAGTGCCAGCCGGCTGAAGCGCCTGACGACGATATTCTCACCGAGGCGGGCATTGTGGTCCTTGACGTAGTCGCCGACGGTCATGTCCGGGTTCTTGATGAACGGCTGGTCCAGCAGGCAACGCTCAGCGAAATACTTGCTGATCTGGCCGGCCGTAATCTTTTCGACCATGTCAGCAGGCTTGCCATCGGCAATCGCCTTCTCGTTGAATTCGGTGGCGACACGCTCGCGCTCCTGCGCCGGGATATCATCTGAGCTGACATACAGCGGTGCGCTGGCGGCGACGTGCATGGCGACATCTTTGACAAGGGCCGTGAAGATCTCGTTGCGGGCGACGAAGTCGGTCTCGCAGTTGATCTCGACCAGGACGCCGATGCGGTTGTCATGCAGGTATGAGCCGATGACACCTTCGCGGGCCTCGCGCTCGCCGCGCTTGTCGGCCTTGGTCAGACCCTTCTTGCGCATCGCTTCGAGGGCTTTGTCGAAGTCACCTCCGGCTTCCTCGAGCGCCTTTTTAGCGTCGGTCAGGCCGACGCCTGTCAGATCCTTTAGCCTTTTTACTTCTGCGATATCGATTGCCATAGTGCTTTCTCCTTATTCATCGGTAGTATTGTTTTTGCGGTAACGGACGATTGCTGCGGCCTGCTGTACGACGGTAGCTGTAAAAATCAGTTTCACGACCCGTGTCTCAGTGAAGTCGCTGGCAGAAGCGGTGCCGCCGATTGTCGCTTCTACGCCTTCATCCTGCAGCTCCAGCATATAGTTGTACGCCGCGGATGGCCTGAGTCGTATCGTGCGCTCAACCGGTGGGTCTATGACCTCGGGGTCGGTATAGGTCTCATACATCGCTATAACTAGGCCGTCAGTACGATCGCCTTTTCAGCTGGCTCGTCCTTGTCGGGAGCCGCCTGTCCTTCTTTTGTGGCTTCGGTCTTAGCGCGTCTTTCATCGTTTTGGGCCTGCCCGGCAGTGACGGCGGTCCGGATGTAGTCGGCGACCAGCTCGATGGTCTTGATGGCATCGTCGTTGATCGGGACCGGGTAGTCGGCCTGTGATGGGTCGGCATTGGTGTCGCAGAGGCCGATGACCGGCACGCCGAGTTTGCGGGCTTCGCGGACGGCGTTGACTTCCTGGACCATGTCGAACACCAGGACGGCTCCGGGCTTGGCAGGCATGTTCTTGATGCCACCGTAGATGAAGTTCTTGTCATCGATCTCCTGCTGGAAACGGAGGACTTCGAGCTTGTTGTACTTGTTCTGGAGCTCGCCTGACTCCATCTTGGCTTCAAGGTCCTTGAGGCGCTTGATCTGGACCGAGACGGTCGGCCAGTTGGTCAGCATGCCGCCGAGCCAGCGGTTGACGACGAACGGCTGCTTTGTGTCTTCGGCCAGCTTGAGGACGATGTCCTTGCTCTGGCGTTTGGTGCTGACCATCAGGACAGGCTTGCCCTCGCTGGTCAGGCGGTTGATAAGGTTGAGCGCCCGCTCCAGGCCTTCGACGGTCTTGGCGAGGTCGATGATGTGGATCGTGCCGCGCTTGCCGTGGATGTACTGGGCCATCTTGGGGTGCCAGCGGCTTGTCTGGTGTCCGAAATGGGCACCGGCTTCTAAGAGTTTCTTCATGTCTACGTCAACGGTAGCCATATGGTAGGTCCTTTCTTTCCGGCCTTGCTCATCGGTTCCAGGGAGCCCCAGGTGTCCTGCACGGACTTCCGCCACGCGTGGTACGTGACAGGCCTGGAGAGGTCGGATTCCCTGACCTGCTTACTTGATACCGCGGTATTGTACCAGATTACTCCGGGATAATCCAGCCCCGGATACTGCCTGTAATAACTATAGCGTGGGCAGATGATGGGTTATACTATCTTCAAGAAGCACAAGCAAAATAACGCTACCTTATATCAGATGAAGAAGGACAGATGACGAGAGAATGGGGCAAGCAGACATGAAAAAGAATCTGCAGCGAGTACAGTTTATCCAAACTTTCAGCATCGGGCTGATGGTTGCTTCGCTGGTCATCGGCCTCGGTTCGCGGCTGATCAACACGGGCGCGGCGGCTACCATCAATCCATATGGATATGCTGATTCCTGCAGGCTCGAGGGTACCAGCACGGTGATCTACGGGTGGGCGGCCGACCCGAACGCCACATCGCTGACACAGCCTAGCGTAACCGTCCAGGCGGGCACACAAAGCGTCACGACCGCGACGACGCTCGGCGGATACCGCGATGCGCCGATACACGGCTGGATAGACGCCCGGCGACCCGGTGACCCCAAACCGGGGACATATGGTTACAGGGCAGTGTTCAACGGTCTTTACAAAGGCACATCGAACACGGTGTCAGGGACTGCCCTGAATGTCGGCGCCGGCGCCAACACCACACTCGGCATCAACCGCACTACAGCTGGCGATGCGACGAACCAGATATCCGGCTCTCCATTCATCAACGGCGTCGTCCCGGACGTCTGCATGCCGTCCCGGCCGGTCGCTCCGACCCCTCCGCCGCCTGCCCCCGCTCCCGTACCTGCGCCAGCACCAGCCCCTACTCCGGTTCCTGCTCCAGCCCCGGCACCGCGTCCCTCAACTCCGACGCCGCGGCCTGGCACGCCGGCGCCGACACCCTCACCGGCCGCCGTTCCAGCTCCAAGCGCCGAGGCCGATGCGACCGTTACGGCCGGCACCCTTGCAGCCCGGATAACAGTGCCGGCCGGTAACGCTTCCAAGATCCGCATCGCCTACGGTGGCAATCCGGTCGTACTCGACAAGACGACCGAGGATGAGCAGATTCAAGGCAGCGACCTCACCATCACCTTGACAGGGCTGAATCCGTCTTCCAATTACTCATACCAGATCATCCGTACCAACAGCAGCGGACAGTCGGCAACGTCCCCGACGACCTTCTTCGTGACCAAGGGCTTCTCGGTCGTCATGCATTTCGTCAATGATGATTCGGCCGGCATCGCCGGTGTCAGCGGCGAGATCAAATCACTTGATCATAAGGGTAGCAGCGACGAAGATGGGCTGCTGCGCTTCAACGACGTACCGAGCGGTGATTATGAATTCAGCTATGTATACGAAGGTCAGACTCACAAGCAACGCATCCACCCTGATGCTGCCGGTGTCAGCGACGAGGACGCCAGCAAGGCTGATACCGCTCCCGTGCATTACTTTATCAACGTCGACAGGCTGACGATCGAACGCAAGATGGTCACCGATACGCCGGCCGCCAGTCCGTCCAAGCTGCCATGGATACTCGGCGTCGCCAGTGCGATACTCCTTGCGGTCATCATCTTCATCATCAGGCGCCGGCGCGGCAAACCGGAAGACTACGCATACTATGACGACCTGTCACCGGCCGTTCCGGGCACCCCGGCCGGCCTCCCCCCAGCGCCCGTACCACCCGCACCCGTCCCATTGCCTCCCGCCTCTTCGGAGCCGGCCGATATCCCCAAGCTGTCCAAACAGGATATGGAGGCACCCCAGGAGCCTGCACAGCCCCACATGGGTGAATCGCTCAAGGAGATGGTACTGCGCAGCATGGCCGAGGAAGCCCGCCAGAAGCGCGGCCCCGATGACCGCCGGTAGCCGTTGACTGCCTGGCAACAGATGTGATACTATAATCCAGATTATGAAAAAAGATTTACACCCCACCAACTATCGTCCTGTCGTTTTCCAGGACCTGAACAACGGCCAGCAGTTCGTCACCCGTTCAACTGTCCAGGCTGACGACAAGGTCACTATCGACGGCGTCGAATATCCGCTCGTCAAGATCCACATCTCACGCACCTCACACCCGTACTTCACCGGTGAGGAGCGCATCGTGGACATCGAAGGCCGCGTCGACAAGTTCAAGGCCCGCGCTGCCGCCGGCGAAGCCGCTAAGGACCGCCGCGCCGCTGCCGCCCAGAAGCTTGCCAAGCGCGCTTCTGACAAGGCCGCCAAAGCAGCCGACACAGTAACCACTAAGGTCGCCAACCCTTCACCTGCTGCGCAGTAAGGTATAGTTTGTGAAGCGTGAGCAATTTTGTTCGTGCCTTCCATACGGTATAGTGAACATATGACTTCAAGTCCGTCATTCAAAGATATGCCGATCTGGCAGCGTGCGATGCAACTCGTGACGGAAATTTACCAGCTGACTGCCCAGTTACCGGCTACCGAGCGTCTCGGCATCAGCAACAGCCTGCAGCAGTCGGCAGTATCGATCCCGACCCTCATCGCCAGCGGCAGCCGATCAGGCCGTAACGGCTTCAAGGATGCCATATACCAGGCACGACAGCACGCCGCAGCACTCGAAACGCTACTGCTCATCGTACAGCAGGCATATCCGTCCATCCCTGTCGACGAACTGCTCAACGAGTCAGCAGACATCCAGAACGGCCTGACTGCCATGGCCCGCCGACTGAGCACTGCGCCGGCTCCTAAAACAGTCTAGCTGAGTATTTTAGCCCACAAAACCCGTGTACCAGTCCGCATCGGGCTGAAAGTCCTGTAAACTGGTAGCTGAGGAACACGAATGGAAAGCAAAGAACAGCAATACCGCGCCGAGCTGGCCGAATTGAACACCAAGCTCGAAGACCCCGACATCTACAGCGACAAGAGCTATCCGAAGCTCGCCAAACGGCGGGCCGAATGTGAGCGTATCGTCGGGTTGTTCGACACGCGCAGCGCCCTGCGCGACCAGCTCGCCCAGGCCCGCGAGTTATACGAGTCAGGCGACCCGGAGATGCGCGAGATGGCCGATGCTGAGATACATGAACTTGATACTGCCACTTCCGACAACGAGACCGCCCTGGCCGAGGCTCTGACCCCGAAAGACCCGAATGACGACCGTGACGTCATCATCGAGATCCGGGCCGCCGCAGGCGGCGATGAGTCCAGCCTGTTCGCCGGTGAACTGTACCGCATGTACGTCCGCTGGGCCGAGATCCACCACTTCAAGATCGAACTCATCAGCGAATCGCCCAACGAAGTCGGCGGCTACAAAGAGATCACCTACGCTGTCCGCAGCGGCGCCAACAGCGTCGGCGTGGGTGGCGACGAGACGACCGGGGCCTACAAGCAGCTGAAGTTCGAGGCCGGTGTCCACCGCGTCCAGCGCGTCCCGACCACTGAAAGCCAGGGCCGCATCCACACCAGCACCGTCACGGTGGCAGTACTGCCCGAAGCCGAGGAAACCGATGTCGAGATCCGCGAACAGGACCTGCGCATCGACGTCTACCGCTCCGGCGGACACGGCGGCCAGTCGGTAAACACGACTGACTCAGCCGTCCGCATCACCCACCTGCCCTCCGGCCTGGTCGTCTCCAACCAGGACGAGAAATCCCAGATCAAGAACAAAGCCAAGGCGATGGGCGTCCTGCGCTCCCGCCTACTGGCTGCCAAACTAGAGGAAGAGCGCGCCGCCGAATCTGACGCCCGCAACAAACTGATCGGCTCCGGTGACCGCTCCGAAAAGATCCGCACCTACAACTTCCCACAGGACCGCATCACCGACCACCGCATCGGCTACAGCCGAAGCAACATCCCAGCTGCCCTGGCCGGCGACATCGATGACCTCATCGAGCGGCTGCTGACGGCCGAGCATGAGCTGCTTTCAGACGGGAACTAGATCCTAATTCAGTGCCTTGCCAACGAGCTCCTTCGGCCGTTCGTAGGTATCCATATTCGTGCACTCTTTGAGCTCGAACTTAAGTTCCGGACTGTCCAAGGTGACCTTATAGCCGTCACGCTGGCGCAATATGTCGTCGGTACTCTGCTTGAAATTCGGCATTTTGCTCGAAATCTTCCCACCATCAGTAAAATTGACTTTTATAAGGTCGGGGTTGGTACCTTTGCGGAATGCCCGCAGTTTGTAACTATCGATTACAGCCTGCTTTTCCGTCTTCCAGCCTTCGGCGCCACAGGTCTCCTGTATATGGGCCGTTACCGCAGCGATGAGCGCTTGGTGCAGCTGGGCTTCCTTACGGGAATTCCAATTTGACCATTTGGCGAATCTGTCACAGTCGCTTCGATCGATCCAATGGTCGGTACCGGGAATCCGAACTGCCTCTTTCAGGCCGCTGTCGATAGCCCGGCAGCCGAGCTCGAAGACCGCTGACACACCATCACCCACCGATTCGCGTAATCGTGTCTGGGGATCATCCTTCTCTACTATCAGCGTTTCGGGCTGCATCTTGGTATTGAACCGGATAGATGACAGTTCTATGTCGACATCGAGCGCATCGCGGCTGCTCTCAGCCTGCCGTACGGTGATACCCGAGGCATCGACGCATCCGTCCTTGGTGAACCGGCCGACTTCCATCTCCGCAAAATGGCCCGGCAATGTAATTCCGGCGATACGGAAATCGGTATTTGCTGCGCTGCCGTCGGTGTTAAACAGGTTGAGCGATTTGCACTCTAAATCTACCGGGATCAGGTCGTCGCGGTTGACATTGATGCGGCTATTTCTAGATGTGCCGACTTCTTCCGGTGCTAGATCAGTTATTTTTTGATAGGCTACCACCGCTCCCACGCCGACTAGTGCTAGGACCCCAAGGCCGACTCCCACCCTGACATTTACGCTTCCCCGTTCGTCATGTTGGCTATCGACTGGAATATTAGCTTCAAGACTATGACCCATATGAGACTCCCTTACACTATCGCTACGCTGCTATGTACACCAATCAAACTATATGAGGCGTCCGATGTCAACAAATACCCGGTATGATACAGTAATTGGATGAATATCGGTAACTGGCTGACAGATACGGTGCGTACGCTTTCGGATGCCAGCATCGAGACCGCGCGGCTTGACGCCCTCGTGCTGCTCGAGGATTGCCTGGGGCTCGACCGTGCCCTGCTGTTGGCGCATCTTGACCGCGAACTAACGGAATCGCAGCTGGAGACGCTACAGGCGCAGCTAGCGCGGCGCTATACCCACGAACCGCTGGCCTACATCCGCGGCCGGACAGAATTCTACGGACGGGAGTTCATCGTTAACCAGCATGTGCTTGAGCCTCGTCCGGAGACCGAAACGATGGTCACCATGTTGCTCGGTCTGCCTGCCACGCCCAACCGTTTGATCGTCGATGTCGGTACCGGGTCTGGTGCCCTGGCGGTCACGGCAGCATGCGAGCTGCCACAGAACCCTGTCATGGCCATCGATATAGATGCCGAATGTCTGGAGGTGGCACGGCAGAACGCCGAGCGGCACGGTGCTAAGATTACATTTGCAGAGGGCAATCTGCTGGAACCACTGCTGGCCGGATTAGCACTTGCCGCGGCGGATACGGGCGACATACATGCCCTGCTGTGCAACCTGCCGTATGTCCCGCAGAGCTTTCACATAAACCAAGCCGCAGCCAAAGAGCCTCCGCTCGCTATCTTCGGAGGCAAGGACGGGTTAGATCTATACCGGAACTTATTTGAACAAGTATCGCAGCTCGCCCGACGTCCCACCTACATATTGACGGAGGCTTTGCCGGAGCAACATGGATCATTGGCAGGTATCGCCGCTAAAAATAACTATCGACTTACGCGTAACGACGATTTTGTTCAGACATATATGCACGTCTGATACTACGGGCAAGCAATGAATGTGGCGATATTTCTACAGATAAAGCTTGTTGTTCGACGGCAACTTCTGCAACTAAAGCTCTGTATGAATCCGTTGTACCTCTTCCCGTATTGGATTGGGGGTGAGGTCTAGAATACGTTCTTCTCCTGCGACATCGAATCCCATAGATCCATGTAACTTGTCGGTATACAAATAATCAGTAAGGTTCTCTCCATCATCGCAGAGGCCATTTCTGAGAAGCTCACGAGTAGCGTCCGAGACAGGGCGACTTGCTACATTCTTTTGACCGCCAAGGCTAGCATCTTCTGTCAGGACAGCCACAGGACGGCCTTGAATACTTAAGTTTGCGAGTAATCCAGGCAGATGCCCATTGATTTCAGGGACATTGTCCGCCAGATAAGCTGCGGCTGGCAGTTCCTCGAGTAAACGATCATCACGACCTCGGCGAGTCTGAAAACCGCGTGGTACTTTGAGTCCTAAATACATACTCTGTTCGTCATCAACCATTACTTCAGCCAGTGGATAGAATGCGGACTGATTACCAGTCTGGGATGGTTGCTCAAAAACAATATCTTCAATGCCGTCTACCGGTACCGAGCCTGCCAGATCGCTGCAACGTTGTAAGTATGGGCTTTTCATTCTATTCAGGTCGCCTCGTGTTTCTCAAACTTCGACCCAGGGTCGTAGCGGGGTCGACTACGATAGTTAGTTCATCGAGCGACTGCTCAACGGCATCTATATGCTCTTTGTACCCGAGCCGACGGTAACCCTTTGGCCGTAGAGGATTTGGTGTGAAATCTAAGATTCGTTCCTCACCTCCGACGCTGTACGCCATCGTCACCTCCAAGCGTCCATTTCCGAAAAAATCATCTATCACTTCACGGCCTGGCTCACAGACAGCATCTTCAATAATGTTCTGGACTTCAGTTGAAACCGTACGGGTATGTATAGGTAGTTCTCCGCCCTGCGTTGAATCTTCTACCAGCATGCCGACTGGCTTAGTGTCACCATCGAGCATAATCCTACCGAATACTTTAGGGAGTAGCGATGTGATTTCGGGAGCAGCGGATGCGATGACGCTAGCTATTGGCAATTCTCTGCTCAAAAGATCCGCGTCTGATGCCTTCGTAGCAGCAGTATCGACCGCTGTCTTGATACCCAGATGCAATGGCTCACCCTCAACGGTTATTTCACCAAGTGTATGGAAAACAACCCCATTGCGCGGCTTTGACGATTGAGTGATTTTCAAACCGCTCAATTCGTCCACATCAATCCCATCGATAACATCTCGATTGTGCTCGATATAATGAAATTTCATAATTAAAACTATTCTAGCACATTTTTAGCATAAACGCAATCCTACTTTTGGAATAGCTGGCGTTGGGTGGATTTAGCTGTTGGGAGCTGCCCCGACGACGGCGTCGACTTTGATTGATTTGCCGTCGCGCAGGACTGTCAGTTTGACGGTGTCGCCGACGGCTTTGCGGCCGACGAGGGAGGTCAGGCTGCGGCCCTGGTCGATCTTGGTGCCGTCGACGTGGGTGATGATGTCCTTCGGCTTCAGGCCGGCCTTGTCTGCCGGGCTGCCCGGGATGACGGATGGTGCGGCACCGTCGGATGATTCCTGGATGTAGGCCCCGTTATTGACGTCCAGCTTGAGCTCCTTGGCGACTGCCGATGTCAGCGGGATGTAGCGGACACCAAGGTAGGAACGCTCGAACTTGCCGTTCTTGAGGACCTGCTTGATGAGCCCGTTGACGTCGTTGATCGGGATTGCGAAGCCGATGTTCTGCCCCTGCCCTGACACGGCGGTGTTGATGCCGATGACCTGGCCGGCGCTGTTGACCAGCGGGCCGCCGGAGTTTCCCTGGTTTATCGCAGCATCGGTCTGGAACAGGTCGTTGAGGTTTTCGACAGTGTTGCCACTGTCGTCACCGGCCTGCACCGAACGGCCGTAGCCGGAGATGATGCCGGAAGTGACGGTGTTGTTGAACTGGCCGAGGGCGTTACCGATGGCGACGACGGTGTCGCCGACCTGGACCTTGTTGGAATCGCCGATCTGGGCCGGCGTCAGCTTGTGGCCTTCGGTGTCGCCGATCTTCAGGAAGGCGATGTCCAGGCTGTCGTTGTCGCTGGTGCGGCCGACGACTTCGACGTCATCCAACTGCGTGCCGTCTGACAGCGTGATGTTCACATCGGTCGCCCCGGCCTGTACGACGTGGCGGTTGGTGATGACAAGGCCTTCGGAGGAGATGATGATACCGGTTCCGGCGGCTTCCTGGGGCCGTGACGGCTGGAGGGTACCGAAGAAATCATTCCGGACAGGCTCGGACTGGCTGATGACGTCGATCGATACGACGCTTGGGCCGACATTCTTGGCGATCGATGAGATCAGCTGGCTCTCGCTGGCTGCCAGGCGCTGCTGGCTGGCAGTCGTCGCCGTACCGATGAAGTCGCCGTTCTCCCCGCGGCTGTTGGCGCCGAACCACCCGCCGACGAAGCCGGCAGCCAGGCTGGTCATGAACGCGAACGTCGCCAGCAGCAGCTTGAAGCGCCGCAGGCCGTCGCGGTTCTGGCCGTCGGGGCTGGGGGCGGAAGAGCTGCGGCGGGACGAGACAGTCGCCGGGGTATGTGGCAACGCCTCTGCCCTTGTATGGGCCTGGTCTTGGGTGGCAACCGGTACCACCTGGTCGTCGTCAAGTTTATCGTCTGCAGGCAGACGGTCAGCGGCATCAGCCATAATCATCCTCCTTTTATCCGTACCTGGGCGGTACGTCGTTGTCTCTTATGTACCTTATTATAGCCGGATTCATGAAAAATAGCTGAACCGTTTCTATGTGGATCGCCGGGGCTAGACGATGAGATGGAGGCCTTCGTAGTACAGCGACGCCAGCAGTAGCAATACTGCACCGCAGCACAAGAAGATGATCTCACGTTTCACCAACGTCGACAGCTTGTCGAAATGTCCAAGATAATATATCGCACCGAGGGTGTAGCCGATGACCGATAACAGTACCGTCGGCTGGGCGACGGGGCCGTCAGGCTGCGGGTAGACGATCAGCAGATGCCCAAGGACCCACATGACAGCTGCGCCGAAGTACGCCCAGAGATATGACAGCATACGGGCGTACGGCTCGCTGTAGGCGTCGAAGAAATGCCGGGCGGACAGATAGCAGATGAGGCCGGTGGCGGCCACCAGGCCGAGCAACGGACCGTCGGCCCAGGCGATGAACAGTGCCATCAGGCCGGCCAGCTGGCCGATCCCCGACTGCAATGACACCGGCAGGATGCCGGAGCGCGGCTTGATGAAGAGCAGCCAGAGCCCGTAGACCGCCGCCCAGCCAAGGCGGATGGTCAGGCTGTCGGTATGTCCCATGAACACTACGATGGCGATGCCGACCATGATATCGATGGCGTTAGCACGCAGGTTGGCCGGCCAGAAACGTGGCCGGACGGCGAAGATGCGCCATTTGCTGAGGAATATGACCAGCAGCGGCAGCCAGATACCGATACCCAGCGAAGACAGTACGAAGATGACTATCGGCAACGCGATCCGGAACAGGACATGGATGAAGGGGGCGATTCCGGACGCCGGTTTCATCTTTTTCTTCAGGCCGTGTACGACGCCGGTTCTGGGGGCTTCCTGGGTAAGGTTACCGAGGTTATCGTGTGAGGGTGGCATCATGACCCAGTATTATAACAATATTTTCGGCCCCGCGTACAATTCCGGGTGGCAGGGTCGTCTTGACCGTCTGGACGTCGTAGCGCTTCTTGAGGTAATTAAGGGTGTATTTCTTGGAGCCGCCACTCAGGTCATAGATGGTCGTGACGTCGTAATCCGGCGTCGGCGCGTTGTCGACCTTGCCGACATTGTAGCCGTAGGACTTGAGCTCATCGCCCTTCTCTGTCGCCAGTCCCGGTACGACAGTGCCGTTCAGGACGCTGATGTTGGCGTTCTCCTTGGCGATGTAACCGTCCTTCAGCTTGGAGCGGACGAAGGTCTGTATCTTGGTATAATCCTCGAGCCCGGCCTTGGGCTGCAGCACTGACATGCCGTTGACGTTGCCGCTTGCCAGGAAGTTATTCGGTTCGTCAGCCAGCCCGACTGACTGGATCTGGTTGTTCGGAATCTTCTTCATGATGGTCGACATACGGGTCATGTCGGAAATACTGATGTCCGTCTGGACATTGTCACCGAAGTTGCTGAGCAGGTTGGATAGCTTGACCGGGTTGCTGAGCGTCCCCATGTTCATGACCTTGTCCTTCAGGGCTACCATAACTTCACGCTGCCGCTGTGAGCGGGCGAAGTCGGAGCTGGTCTCGCGGGAACGGACGTAGTTGAGGGCTTTCTTGCCGTCGAAGTGGTTGACGCCGACGGGGGCCAGCACCGGGTTCCAGCCATTTTCCCACGCCATGGTCGGGTCACGCAGCTGTTCCTTGACGTCGATTTTGACGCCGCCAACGGTGTCGATCGCCTGGCGGAAAGCCTGGAAATCGACGAGTATGTTGTAATGGATCGGTACTCCCATCACCCGCTCCACGGTACTGTCTGCCGCCTGGAAACCGGCGTTGATAGCCTGCTTGTTGCCATTGCCGCTCTGCTGCTGGCCGAGGAACTTGTACTTGCCACTCTCGTAGGCGGCGTTGATCTTCTGATAATTCGAGATGAAATTGTTCGGCATCTTGACCCATAGGTCACGCGGGACACTGAACAGGACCGCCTGATTGTTGATCGGGTCGACGCTGGCGATCATGATGGTGTCGGTCAGGTCACCACCGCTGTGCGCCGCACCACCGACGCCGAGCAGCATGATGTTGATTCGGCCGTCGCCCTCGCCCTTCAGCTTGGTCGGGTCGACGTTCGATTGGAGGGCGGCCGCCGAAGAGCTACCGTCGAAGACCTTCCGTAATTTAAAATAACCCTTGCCGACCAACAGGCCGCCACCGACAAGCACCAACAACAGCATCACGGCCGTGGTGCGGAAGGCCAGCTTGCGGAACTTCTGCATCCTGGTCAGCGGCAGCTTGGCCCCCCGTGCATTCGAACGGCCGCGGGCCGCCTGCTTAGTTGCCTTCCGGGCCGTGCGGCCGCGGGCCGGTGCTTCGTCGAACTGCTTGGCGAAATTCTGTTTAGGAAAGGACTGGGTACCTATCGTACTCGTCGGTGCCTTGACGGTCGGTCCGGCCGCCCGCCGCGGTGCGGCATGGAAGCCCTCGGTGCGGTTGAAACTGTCGACCCGGCTGCGGACCGGCGGGGCCGTCGGCGGCTGCGGACGGCGGCCACGGGGCGCGCTGCCCGACGGCTTCGAATAGAAACCATCGATGGCTTTCGGTTGCTGCGATGGGCGTGGGCGGGGGCGATGTATATCCATAACTCAGTCATAAGCAGTATAACGTCTCCGATGTACGCCGTAAACCCTTAACGCTTATCTTCGGAGGATTTTACATCAGATAGTTAAACGATTGCACACATTTTTTATCTTGTGACATCAGTCGCTTGGGAGCTTACAGCCGCCGGCGTCGGCCGGCCTTGTGCTGAGCACATGACCAAAATAAGTGCATCCCGGGCGAAAATACGCTATAGTAAGCACGAATGGATTCTCAACAAAATCAATACTCGCCGGTACCTCCGGACAAGGATTCCCGACCTGATCAGCCAGAACCTCTGACCCCCGGTACATTGGCGCCGGCCCACGTCTCCGGCCCCTCGCCGCGCGAGACGGCCCGCGAAGTCATCTCCACCGTCGGCGTCCTTTTGGCGGCCCTCGTGGTCGCCTTCGGCCTGATCGCCTGGGTCTTCCAATCCTACGAAGTCGAAGGACCCAGCATGATGAACACCTTGCACAACCAGGACCGGCTGATCGTCTGGAAAGTACCACGTACCATCGCCCGCATCACCCACAAGGACTACATTCCGAACCGCGGCGACGTCATGATCTTCGTCGAGAGCGGTCTGTCACAGTTCGGTCAGGACAACGAAAAGCAGCTCATCAAGCGTGTCGTCGGCCTGCCCGGCGAGCGCGTCGTCCTCCAGGACGGCGAACTGACCGTCTATAATGCCCAGAATCCGAAGGGTTTCCAGCCCGACAAGGCCGGCAATTACAGTATCATCAACAAACCGGCCGACACGCACAACATAGACATCACGCTCGGTAAGGACCAGCTGTTCATGTGCGGCGACAACCGGCCCGATTCGCTCGATTCCCGGACATTCGGCCCGATCGACGCCAGCCAGCTCGTCGGCAAGCTGTCACTGCGGCTGCTTCCGGTGAGCGATATCCAGAAATTCTGATTCCCTCGCCCGGCGTCTGTCACCCGTCGTCCGGAGCCTATCACCCTCTGAGAGTTTCGAGCAGCTTGAGCAGGCGCTGCAGTTCGTCGTCCGAGGTGAATTTGAGTTCTAGGCGGCCGCCTCTGGCAGTACGGCGGATGTGGACCGGCGCACCGATGCGATTGCTGATCGCCTTTGTCTCCTGGGTCTCGGTGTCGACGCGGGCTTTGACGGCCTTCGGTTCTGCGACGCCAGCCTTATGGCTTGATACGAAGCGCTCGGCTTCGCGGACCGACCAGCCACCGGAAAGTATCTCCTTGAGTAGTTGGGTCTGCAGATTTTCCTTGCCTTTCAGGGCCAGGATAGCGCGGGCATGGCCCTCGCTGATATCGCCGGCCTTGAGGGCGTCGCGGGCCTTCGGTGGCAGCTGCAGCAGGCGGACGATGTTGTTCACAGTCGAAGTCGCCTTGCCGAGGCGTTCTGAGATCTTCTCATAGGTGATATTGAACTGCTGGTGCAGGCGCTCGATTGAAACCGCCTGTTCAAGCGGCGACAGGTCGACGCGCTGGACGTTCTCGACGAGCGCGATCTCGAGGCTTTCAAGCTCGTGCGAAGTACGGACGATGACCGGTACGGTCTCAAGGCCGGCAGCACCTGCCGCGCGCCAGCGCCGTTCGCCGGCGATGATCATAAAGTCAGCTTCTCCGTCTGGTGGCTTATGCGGCGTCACGACCAGCGGCTGCAGGATGCCGTATTGCTTTATCGAACTGGCCAGCTGCGCTATCGACTCTTCGTCAAAATGCGTCCTCGGCTGGTCAGCATTCGGCATTATACGGTGAATCGGTACCTTCTGGATGCGGTCTTCGTCGGTCAGCAGCAGCGATGTATCGAAATTCTGGGGCAGCAGGCTGTCGAAACCTTTGCCCAGCCCGATGCTGAGTCCCTTCCCCATGCCTGATTTGCCGGTGCCTGTCTTGCCTGGTGCCATCTACGAGTTCCCTCCTGTGCGCTGTAATACTTCTTTGGCGACGGCTTTGTAGGAGCGGGCGCCCTTCGACCATTTGTCGTGTTCGAAGACGGTCTTGCCATAGCTCGGGGCTTCAGCCAGGCGGACGTTGCGCGGGACGACAGCCGCAAACAGCTTGTCTCCGAAGTGGGTCTTGATCTCGGCCTTGACCTGCTCGCTGAGGCTGGTGCGGCTGTCGTACATGGTCAGGACGACGCCGAGCAGGTCGAGCCGCGGGTTGGTCGCCTGGCGGACCCGCTGGACGGTACCAAGCAACTGGCCGAGGCCCTCGAGCGCGTAGTACTCGGTCTGGACGGGTATGAGGACGTGGGTGGCGGCAGTCAAGGCGTTGATAGTCAACAGGCCGAGGGCCGGCGGGCAATCGATAATGATGTAGTCATAGACAGCGGTGGCCAGCGCTTCCTGTAGGCGGTACTCACGCTTCGGCAGCGCAGCGATATCGAGTTCGGCGGCCGCCAGGTTCGGGTTGGCCGGCAGTATGTACAACCCATCCATGTTCGTTTCCTGGACGCTGTCCGCCAGGGCGGCACTGCCGAGCAAAACTTCGTAGGTGGTCTGCTGGCCCTCTTTATCGAGACCGAGTCCGCTGGTGGCATTGCCCTGTGGATCAAGGTCGACGATGAGGACGGTGTGTTTGGAGGCTGCGATGGATGCGGCGACGTTGACTGCTGTCGTCGTCTTGCCGACACCGCCCTTCTGATTGGCAACTGCGATGATCTTTGTTGTCATAATATCCTGATTAGGCCGTAGTAGCACCAGTATAGCACTTGCGGTTACCTGGCACTACCTTTGCCATATCCTCCCCTGCCCGTTCCGGCCGGCGCATCTGCCGGGAATGACATACCGGTTGCGCGCGCTTCCATCAGAAAGCTGTCGCTCCAGGTCTGCCCGGCGGCCACTGTCTTATAACGGTCGGCAGTCGCACCGGCGCCGCCCCACCAGGCGACCGGACCGAGACTGTAGGCGTCAATGCCATCTCCGACCGAGTTGCGGTTGTGGTGGCAGATCTCATTCGTCGTGACGCCGGCCGACCTGTTTCCGAAAGCTTCATAGCCGGCCTTGTAACTGCCAAGTCCTTCAAAGCCCTTGCCGCCGTTATCCGGCCAGATCCAGAAGTCATAGGAGGTTCCGCCGGAGAAGCGGTTGTAGTCGGCATGGACAGCGTCCTGCGAGCCGCCGCTGCCATCGGGTGCATTGCATTCCTGGAGCGAGGCTGGATCTGGAGACCACTGGTACCATCTGTTGGCCGGATTGAGGCGGCTGTTCGTCCCGGGCACTCCGGAGACGGCGTCCGCCCAGACGTGGCCCCAGCGGCTGATCTGCTTGAATTGGGTACTGATCTGATGGCGGCTGCCCGGCTCCGACCAGACACCCGACTTTTTGACCGTCCAGTCCTGCTTGACAGCGATCTGACCGGTCGGGTAGATCCGCCAGGTCTTGACGACGGTGAACCACTCATACCGTGGGGTCCAGTCCGTATTAGAGACTGAGACGTCGAAGACGATCTGCAATGAACCGTCGGGCAACGTCCCCATCGAGCGGAGTGTCGTCACCGCGTCGCGGGCATTGTCTGACAGTGCGTACGTCGAGCCGCCGACAGCCGAGCCGGACGGTGCGGCATAGGCCTGGACACTGCCGATGCCCCCGACACCGGATGCATACGACCTGGTCTGCGGCGACCCACCTTCCCAGGTCGCGACGATATCGGCCGTCGGGGCGAACCGTTTGTCGTAGTAATGGTATAGGTTGCCGCCGCCCTGGTTGCCATGGGTTGCCGGTTCGGACTTATAGCCGAATTCAAGCCGGAGAACGTCGTTTTCGACATTGATGCGTCCGCGGTCGGCGTCATGGCCGACCGTGAAAGCGGTCGCCGCGCTACTGCCCTGGATCAGGTTCACCCCCAGGGTACCGATCACTACAGCCATAAGCGCAGCCGACACGACTGCCAGCCTGTTACGGGAACGTAGCCTGACGAGCTTAACGGGATTGAACTTCATACTATTTCTCCCATGCGGTAATACCCCGTGCTGATGTGAGTAATATTATAACGCTCATACTTAATTTAGCAACTTTGTTCAAGCCTGCGTCCAAACTACCACGTCCACCTGGCAAGCAGGATTGACATGTCGGCCGCGCCGACCGTACCGTCATTATTCAAGTCAGCAGGCTGATAGGCCTGTCCGTCATGGGCGATGATGATTGAGATGTCGAGGGCGTTCACCCGGCCGTCACCATTGATGTCGCCGGGCGTCGTTGGCGGCGCTGACGCCGTAACGACCAAACCGGCTCCAAGCTGGTTATTCGTCTCATTACTCTCACCGCTGATCCTGTTGATGTCATCGACAGTTGCAGTCAGCTGATAGTTGGCCGCCGGACCTGCCATCCAGACAGCATCACCATCCGGGCCGGCATTGGCTGTCAACGTCACCGACGCGCCGGGAGCAAGCGTGGTGGTGTGCGTATCACTCCAGGAAACGACACTGCCGTTGATACCGAAGGCGACACCGTGCACTGTGCCGATCGGAGTATTTCCGGTACCCTGATTCTTGATAGTCGCCTTGAAGGTCACCGCCTGCCCCGGCGCCGGGATCGCCGGCGTTGCGGCGACGCTGGTGACGACGAGGTCAGGTATACCGACAGGCACGGGGTTCGGGCCGGGTGCAGGCGGCGTTACCGGAGTAGCGGCAACCACGGATTTCCAGGTATTGTAGGCCGGTTTCGGAGCGCCGTCATATCGCTTCAACCCGAAAGAGCATTCGCGGTCTACGGTGTTGGTACAGACGTCACGGTACGAGTACCAGAACAGCGGTCCGGCCCAGTCATATGAATTCCACATCTGGAAAGCTTTGCTGACCATCGCAGCCTGGCCTGCTTCGCTGACTGCCCCGCTGCCGGTCGTCGGTGCACCGAACTCGGTAGCCCAGATCTTCTTGGCACTGTCACCGTTGGCGACCATCTGGCTGCGCAGGCTGCTGGCGGTTCCGTACATCTGGTACCAGGCGCTCCAATCCGCGGTAATATCCGGGCAACCGGCGGCATCAAAGCAGTACGGATGGTGGCCCAGGGCGTCAAAGTAGCTTTGTGCGCCGTTAGTATACATGGCCTGCAGAAAATCCCGGGGAGCGATATTGTTGCCATCCGAAGGAGCCGGTGCAAAGCCACCACTGACCACGAGAGCCGCTGGGTCGGCCTGCTTGATCGCGGGATATGCCAGTTTCAGCATACGGGTATAAGCTGCGGCGTCCGGCCGCGGATGCCAAAAGACGTTCAGGTTCTGCTCATTCCAGATTTCCCAGTGATGGACGCCTTTGGGAGCGTAGCGGGTAGCGGCCGCTCTCGCGAATGTAGCGTAATCTGCCGGATTGGCCGGGCCGCATTTGTCATCGCCGCAGCCGGCCGGGCGGGCCCAGGCCGGACTGTAGGCCAGGATGCCAAGAACGTTGATGCCGCGGGCATTCGCCAGGTCCATGAATGTGTCATAACGCGACCAGTTCCATGACGACGGGCCGCCGCCCTGCACTTCGGCCCAGGAGACATCGATCCGGACCCATTTGACACCCATTGATTTCAGGTCATCCAGGCGGGCTGGTATGTCGCTGGTATTGAACACCGAGCAGCAGCCGGCTGCCATACCGAAGCGCTCAGATGCTGGCATAGTCGCCACCGGGTCGGTCGGCGTGGCGGCCTGTGAAAACTGCGCAACATTGTAACCGATCGTGCCGACCACCGCTATCGTCAGCAGGAGTATAAGCCCCTTAGTCGCAGTATGCTTACTGAGTTTAAACTTTACCATGTCCACCTCGCTAAAAGTATTGCCATGTCAGCCGCACCGACCGTGCCATCATTATTAAAATCTGCTGCCGGATAATTCTGGCCGTCCCGCGAGATGAGCGCGCTGAGGTCCAGGGCGTTGACCCGGGCGTCTCCGTTGACGTCGCCAACGACGCCAGTTGGCGGTGTTACGGCCGTGCCGTATACTCCCAGTTCCCAAATAGAGTTTCCGTATGTGCTGTTCCAACGGTCTTTGGCAAGGATGCGGAAGTAGCGGCCGGAAGCATTCGTCAGGCTGGGATGGTCGATACGCTGCGGAGTCGTGTTGTTGGTCAGCCCCGTGGCGATAGTACGCCAGGAAACGTTATCGGCAGAGACCTGTACATCGTAATTTTTAGTGGTATCCCCTGCCCAAATTATGTTGACGGCACTGAGATTATAATTCGCCCCCAAGTCTGCGGCGAGCGTCACACCATCCTGCGGCGCGGATGTCCAGCGGGTTGCCGAGTTTGCGTCATTGGCCCGCATGGCTGGCTGGTCGTCGGCTGCTGCCGTCGACGACAATAGCGGCTTACCTGCCGCCAGGTTGCCTGTCTGGGATATCGGCGGTATGGCTGGCGGTGGCGGTGCTACTGTCCCCGGACTGTAGGACCAGGCGGCGATCCAGTCGACCTGGACATGGCCTGCCGCTGTGCTCGATGGGATGTAGCCGTCAAGGTTCGTCTCGGTCTGCAGCACCCAGTGCATCGGCTTGGTCGGGACCTGGTTGGTGGTCGATCCAAGTGTTACACCGTCCAGGATAAAGGTTACTTTACCTGGAATCCACTCGATCACAGCTGTATGCCAGGTGGTATATGTTTTGTTGCTTTCGACCGCCAGGCAGTTCTGTGACGGATTCGGGCCGGCGCAGTGCGAATAGCCGCCGATGGTTTTGTCGAGGTTACCCTCCGGGAAATCTATCTCGCCGTCGTTCCAGACGTCGGAATCTGGCCACAGCAGCCAGGCGGTCTTGTAACCTGGTATCGGGTCTGACCGGAAGCGCACCGCGTAGCGGCCGTAGGTATGGGCACTAAGCGGCACTTCCGGTGTCGGCGCAGACACCAGCCGGACGCCGTTTTCGGTGCGGATATGCCAGTCCAGGATGCCGCCGCTGACGGAGTTCACTTTTGTCGGCGAATAGGTTCCGTTTTTGCTGGTGTCTTTCCAGCCGTCAGGATAAGCGCCAATCTTGCCGCGGTAGGCAGTACCTGGAAATTGGCCGATCGGTACGCTGGTCAGGAAATCTTCGGTATAGACCTGTCTCCAGCCGTTCAGGTCGCCGACCGGCATGTCCTGCCCGGAGGGCGAGGCAGCATGTGACCGGCTGACAAATGATATACCAGCCGTCACGAAAAGTCCGGCGACCAGCAGAACGCATACAAAAGCGGCGCTCCGCCTGCTAATACGAAACATACTCATCCGAGCCACGACCGCCGACCGTTACACGCCATTGTATTCTTACAATACCATAAGCATTACGTAAGCACGAAAGGCTTTACAGTACTGCAGTGTCTTTTAGGGCTAATCTTTTGGAAAGACGTGAACCATGACGTACTGGCCGCCGTGTCCGGTCTGGGTCAGGCATTTGTTAGGGAGTACCAGCTTCGGATCGGTATCGCTGCTGACGATAGCAGTCACCACCCAGAATTCTGATGGCGCATTGACGCGGTATGAGCGGCCGTCAGCCGACCTGCCCGGTTTGACGATGTGCCTTTTGCCGCTACAGTTTTTGCCGGAGTAGACATTGATGGCATATTTGCTCTTTTTGGTAGCATTATATTCTACCGTGCCTTTGGCGGCGGCTTCGGCCGGGACGCTGCTTAGGAGCAGCACGGCACAACCGGCCAGTACGGCCATAAAAAAACTGATCTCAGGAACTTTACGACTTCTTACTTTCATACGGCACTCCTTATTTCTTAAGTCGATCATAGCATAAACTTCCGTTATGTAAAGATAGCGTACGCCAGGAGCCTCTGCGAGCTAGTGCCATGTCCGCACGTAATCAACCTTGATCTGAGAAGCGCTACCATACACTGTCGGCCCACCGCCACGGCCGACGTTGACAATCAGGTGCTGGCCGGCACCGTTATCGTCAGTCGGATATGACTTGACCAGCTTGCCA
>DASVRP010000001.1:0-107641 GCA_036388555.1 Saccharimonadales bacterium (SeqCode) | reverse complement strand
AGGGCCTGGGCAAGCCAGGCATATTGTGCCGCAGTTAAAAAGAACGTAGCATGTTTCATGGGTAGCACCTCCTCTTGTTTAAGCGCAAAGGTATGCTACCCGTTTTTTGTGGTATGGGCTGTGAGTTTTGAAACTAGTTAAGAGCACTGCTAAACAAGGACATCCCCACATTCATCAGGACTATCGGACTCACGCATATTTAGCACAAGGAATATGCTTGATGGTATATACGCGATTCCATACAGATGTTCTTCGTAAGCGGGGGCACATTTAAAATGGCTCTGAATAAAAACGACAAAAACACAATTAATAATATGTACGATCAAGCCACGACTCGTAGCTTAGAGTATGGCTATTTCTTACTTAGAGTGACTGGTATCGAACAATATGATGTAGACCCTGTGATGCAGCTAATGCACGACATAGAAAAAGGCAATGCAACCGTCAACCAACTTGTGAGCTGTGAAGATTTTTGGGTTCTTGTTATAAACCTAGATTGTCTATGCAACGGCGAGCTATACTCTCCTTTCCCACTTAGAACTCCACTCGGCACACCTGATATTACGGACTATCTAGATGCGTCATTACCTTTACTCAATGAGGGGCTACGTCAATTGATCGAACGACATAAAAGCGCTGGAACGTTAATGGATTTTGCTAAATATTTCCTTCAAAAATACGCCGATGGATTCGCAGATTTTTTCAGCATTAATCCACGCTATGTTAGGGATCTACAATTTACAGTTACAGAGTTCTACATAGATGACGAGAGTGCTGGACTTAAAGCCCACCATTCAAATGGAACAACCTCTACGTTTAAGCGTACAGGCAGTAATACAAGCGGGATGAACCTTGCGCCAGGAGACGGAGTAGGCTACTTCGTGGGAGAACTTAGCAAAATGAGAAAGGAGTGGCTTATCAACGGCAAGCCCATGTACGAGGCCAAGTTAATGGGAAAGTACAATTCTAATGGAGAATGGAAGCCTATAGTTTACACAGGAGACTCTGATATCCCCCAAGCTGCCGCGCATAAATTTAGCTCTGATCGTGACGCACAGGGAATTTTATTTTATATGTACACTACAGGGTTCCCTGTAGTTGAGTTTGTGATGAAAACAAAAATAGAGCTACCTTCCCAAACCACGAAATTAGACAATGGCGTAAATCTATACAAAATCAAAACAGAGCATGATGAGCTGAAAAATGAATATATATACGATGGATGGTTGCGCTTAGAGGATATAACAGAAGAAGCCGTTCTTAATGGTATCGATACGATTCGCCTGACTTTAGAGGGATTAACATACTCATATGGCGCAGAAACTAAATGGCAGCTTAAGTATAAGCTCTACTCAAATACGAGTGGAGTTGCCACACCCACAGCTGAAGATATTAAGAATTCAAATAACTTAATATCATGCATTACAAACAGTGCCGACAAAGACAGTTTAATGGCAGCTGTGAGCTGGTTTAACGTAGGTAGTAACAGCAACAACCCTATTATTGCTTTCGTATGTTACTACACAGCAATCGAAGCACTAGCACGTCTACTAGCTGAGGGATTACTTGATGCAAGTAAATTCTACAAAACAAAAGTCACTAAACTCAATGAAAAAGAGATGCTCAGAGAATATGATGCACTATATAAAACACATTACCCTTCTGACATTAAAAAACTATTAAGTAATGGATATTTTGATATACATGAATCATTAAACAGATCAGTTAAAAGCGCATTTTCGTCTGTATACGGCGAAGATCACAAAGTTTATAAAGCTATGTCCAGTAATAAAGATGGCCTTGTGAGACTAAGGGGAAGTATTGTCCATGACAGCTATTCTGAATGGAATAGACAGCAGTACGAAAGAGCTCTTCATAATCTAGGACTTATCCACGATATTGCCTACGACTTTATAAGCATGATAGCCCTGCAAGTACCAAAAGGTAGTCGTCCTCCTGGAATGTCTCGAAGATTTAAAGCAAGTATGGATGCTTCTCATCCCAGCACCACTTTGGCAGTAAGCAGCTTAAAACATTTACCTAATGAAACATGGGATATACGGCCAGATTGGTTGTGAACGTGCAAGAGTACAGAAAATGGCCTCATAAAGAAACACAGTCAAACTATGGCTAACTTCAAGAACTTGAATACTAGGCAACAAAGGCCGTCTGGTGGACCTGCCGGAAAGCCAAAAGATTGTGATGAATTATATTTAATCAGCTTGCTGAATAGATATTGTTATACAGATTATTTATGGTATTAAGACTTGGAAAAATCATAAGCAGCTATATCGCGCAAAATATCATACTACTTCAATAGGTATTTTCTAACCTGGATTAACGTTGTTTCCCTACTGACTTTCTTTGTCAAATCACTTTCCCAAACACGCATCAGCTTCCAACCGGCGTTTGACAATATCTGCCTTTGCTCGGCATCTCGCTCAATATTCCTTCGCAGCTTCCGTGTCCAAAAGTCATTCTCACCCCGACGTTCGACGACTTTTTCTATGGTGCGGCCATGCCAGAAATCTCCATCAATCAGCACAGCTCGCTTCTTCCGTGGTAGCGCGAGATCGAGTACTATTCCCTCCCTCGTACGGTAATGCTTCTGAAAATATATCTTATTCTGACGTAAATATCGATACACCAGTAATTCGGGCTTGGTGTTCTTGCCGCGTATCCGTGACATGATTTCGCTGCGTTTCTCAGGCGTGAATATATCTACCATACTACGATGATGGCAGCTGTTAGATAAATCCGCTGTTAGGAATTACTTAGAAACGTTAGCGGTATCAGCCTGCTCTAGCAGCGCTTCACCTAATCGCTCTATGACACCGACGACAAGCGCATTACCTGCGATGAATGCTCGCGTTGCGTCGCGTACACCTTCCAGAGCGGTGTGGTTATCTGGGAACATATCTAATCTTTCGAGTTCGAGTGGGGTCAGGCGCCGCAACTTGCCTGAAGGGGCGGTAATGACATGCTTGAATCTTGAAGGCGTTGCTCCGCCCTCACCAGTTACTATCGTCCGGGACGGTTTGTCGATTGGATCAGGGAAAATCATCGGTCCTTCAGAATAGTAGTATGTGTGTCCGGACTTTGTAGTTCTCTCTTCCTTCTTCCCGCCCTTCAAGTGCTTCCATTTCTCCAAATCAGATTCTTTCAAGAAGAATTCATCAGGGACTTCTGACTCATCCAGGAGAACATCGCCCAATACCTTACGCTTGCCGTTATATACCGGCGAAACTTTTATCGTAGTGATCTTGCGGTCAATCATCACACCCGCGTTATCGAATGGGCTTACGGAAGGTTGTTGAGCCGAGAAATCCTCAGATATCTCGCCAAGAGTACCTTCAAGTGTCCTGACCTTGGCAATACCAGCGTCAGGTATTACCGGGAAGGCATGGGCTATGACACCATCATCGGTCAGGAAGCGTGTCAGGTCATGCTCGGTCTTGATTTTCTCATACAGTGCAGTCCCTTTTTTAAATCCGAGAATAAATACTCGGCGGCGTCGCTGCGGGAATCCGTATTCTGCCGCATTTACGACACGCCACTCAACGGCATATCCCAGGTCGGATAGCGAGGCTAGCATGATGGCGAAATCACGACCTCGCTGTTTTGCGGGTGACTTTAACAATCGATCAACGTTTTCGAGCATTATGAAATTTGGTGCATCTTTGCCTTTTCGTTTGAGAATCGAGTATATGGACCACCACAGGACACCTTTCTCACCGATGAGGCCTTTAGACTGTGAAAGCGTCTTTGCTACAGAATAGTCCTGGCATGGGAAGCCACCAACGAGCAGGTCATGATCAGGTATCTGCTCGAAACTGTTCTGGACTACATGTTCGATGTCCTCGTTGCAGTGTCCTTCCTTACCGAAACGGGCCTCATAGATTGCCGATGCCGGCTGTGCTTTCTTCTTAGGCTCCCACTGATTACTCCAGACAACCTCATACTTGCTGACATTACTCTTCTTACTCGCACCCTCTAATCCAAGGCGGAAACCACCGACACCGGCAAAAAGCTCAATCACCCTCAACTTCTTCATATATTCAGAATATCAATATATCGACCATTGATCAAATTCTTTTTTACGACAGTTATCGCTGTATAATTCCAGCATGGACACAACTTATGATAAATCTGACCCGCAATCCATCTTATCGTTCTCTCAGAAATTAATAGGTAAAACTTTATCTGATTTCATGACACCCGATGAAGTCGTCATCGCGAACAACCTCACTAAGGGCAGTCTTGGTAAGCTCGTGGAGACAGAGTTCTTTGGCATCAATCCAGGAAACGACCATGCACCTGATTTCCCAGATGCAGGAGTCGAATTGAAGACGACCGGTGTGAACATACGCGTCATAAGACAGACTGGCGAGACCGTGTACGTAGCAAAGGAACGCCTCTCACTGACGATGATAGATTATATGGATGTCGTCGAAGAGATATGGGATAGCTGTACTGTCATGGAAAAATGCAGGTTGATGCTGATGGTCTTTTATCTCTTCGAGAAGGATACACCTATAGCATCCCGTAAATTCGTCATGGCACCGTTCTTATGGCAATTTCCTGCAGAGGATTTAGAAATCATTAAGAATGATTGGTGCTTCATTGTAAATAAGATCAAATCCGGCATGGCACACCAGCTTTCGGAAGGAGATACGATGTATCTCGGTGCTTGTCGAAAGGGTAACGACAAGATTCCCCATCGGAAACAGCCAAACTCTGATGTCCTGTGTCTATCAAGAGCTTTCTGTCTTAAACAGACGTATATGACAATTATGATCAAAGCCCGAGGGAACCGGGTAGTTCCAGAATCCCTCTATGGTGCCACTTCCGCTTCCCAGCCGATTGAGGACGTAATCGCTGCCAGGCTTAGGCGATATGAAGGGGTGGAAGTTGCAGACATAATTGAGCAACTTAGCTTTGACCGTGGCCAAGAACCCAAGCATTTACTTCGTCTACTATCGAGCCGTATGCTAGGAGTTAAGACTGAAAATATCCGAGAACTTGAAAAAGCAGAAGTTACGATAAAAACGATACGGCTCAGTGCTTCAGGTACGCCGAAGGAAAGCATGTCATTCGCGGCCTTCAAATCTGCTGAGTTAGTAAATCAGACATGGGAAGAATCAAAGTTCAATAAGGAATTGGAAGAAAGAAAATATCTACTTATGGTATTCCGTTATGATGCTGAAAATAAACTCAGATTCAGCCACGGTCGATTGTGGAATATGCCCTGGGAAGATAGACAGGAAGCTAAGCGCGTATGGGAAGAGACTAAGCGTCGTATAATAGCAATTCAAGCAGACAAACTACCGCTCAGCGATTTCAGCAGCGTATCGCATGTCCGTCCGAAAGCAAGAGATAGAGATGATACCGAAACCACTCCGTACGGACAGACCATAACAAAGAAATGCTTCTGGTTGAACGCATCATACATATCTAAGATTGCTACAGCACAATAGTCTGCGAATGACCGCAGACTACCACAAACTCGAATGGCAGGCTTCCCACGGTGGCGTCACCGTCGACTGCACCCTTGATATCGCCATCCACCCGGCGGACAACCAGGTCATTTTACTGACGGTTCCGGGATTAGACGGTTCAGTCGACGGCTACCAGGACAAATACGTCCACATCGCTGAGAGCGTCCAGGAGCAGCATGGAGCGGCCGTCGTACGCATGTCTAATCCGTTCATCAGCTCCTTCCACTTTGAGAGTAATCTGCGGCGGGCGCTGGCTTACATCGAGGAGCATGCCGTAGCGATCTGCGGATCCGACGAGTATGAGCTGCGCATCATGGCACATTCAGCTGGTGCATCCGTGGCAGGACAGATCGCGTGGGAGTATCCATATATCACGCGTCTGCTGCTCATGAATCCGGCGACGAAGCTCGGATTGGACCTGATCCAAACAGGACTGGAAGCATTCGGTGGCGATACGGTCACCATCCTGTTTGGCTCCAAGGACCCGTCCTTCGGTAACGCCCATGTACTTTCGTCAAGTAAAGCACCAGATAAGATAAAGATGCTCATTGTCGACGGTGCCGACCATCATTTCTCCGGCGCCGCCTTCCCAATATTCCTAGCGGCTCCGCACGTCCACCTTTTTGATCAAGCAGTGTCTACATGATACTAGAGCAACTTACAATGGCCACCCCGACATATCCGGTACTGCCACCGGCGTGCACAACTCAGCCCAATATCCAGCCTCATTCGGCTGCAAATGTCGCCCGAACCAGTATTGTGGTTCGGTATGGCCGAGCATTTTTTCTATGAACGCCGGCACTCGGGCGCCCGGATCTGTATCTGCTGTTATCGACTGCGGATCTGCCTGGCTGATATGCAGCCCATCGGTATAACGGAACCAGTTGAAATCACGAGGATCTGCGGTTGAAAAATCCGATTTGTTCACCAGACTGCTGAACGCATCGCGCCAATAGCCAACATCCGAACGCATACCGCCACGCACCGATTCTGTACCTACCGCGTTATGGGTGTGCTCAAGCATATTATTGAAATCAGTGAGGAGGACTTTGACAATTCCAAGCTGCTTCAAAAAACCAAGCACTTCAGGACTAACACCCTTGCTACCAATGAAGGCGGCATCCTCGCCGATTCCATTGATGGCATGCATATCAAAAATGGCATCGTATGGCTGGTCTGGTCGCTGACAGTCTTGTAAGACTTCAACCGCCCGGCGCTCTTCATATAAGTCTGATCGGCTATCGCCGGGATACCCATTATTCATATTGACGTCTATGAACCGCTTGCCTTGCTGTTCGGCAAAAACATTCACAATACCAGACTCGACTCCAGGAATTGGATCATCCATCAGCGAATGCGCAAGCGCCAATGGCAAGAGTTCATCTGGATGTGTCCCACCCCAGACTTTGATATTTCGCATTTCGATACTATACCATCAATTAATATAATGCGGCACTATAAAAGCCATATCCCCCGTTATCTTCGTAGAAGTTTCCCGGAAATCAACCCCGGCCGGGGTCTCGCCGACGATCCAGCTGCCGACCACGGCGTTCCAGCCGTCGAATGATGGCAGGGCTTTGTACTGTTGCCAGACGTAACCCTCATCGCCATAACCGCCTTCCATGCGTTCGATGACGCCGCCGCGCTCGTCGAGGATCTGGACATTTGCACCTTCGCGGCCGAGCTTCGGCTTGCGGACATGCTTTTGCCCTTTGAACATCACGTTGCTGTTAAAGGCCGGCAGCAGATTCGGGTGGCCCGGGAACATCTCCCACAGTACGACCAGCAGCTGCTTGTTGCTCAGCAGTAGTTTCCAGAGTGGCTCGACCCATTGGGTGCGCTGTTCGGCGGCCAGCAGTTGATCGGCGAATTTCTCGTGAACCATCCATTCCCATGGATACAGCTTGTATATATGGCGGATCGGCCGGTCCTCCAGGTCCATGAACGTCTTGTTTTCGACGTCCCAGCGGATGCTCTCGATGAATATCTGGCGTGGCTCAAAGCCGGCGGCCTGGATAGTCTCGGCCATGTAGGCCACATTGTCATAATCCTCGGTGATAAGCTCGCCGTCGCCACTATCGTGCAGCGAGGCGACGTACAGCGGCGCACCCTCCGGCAGTTTCCAGCGCTCAGTCCGGATGTACCGCCACTGCTCGATGAGCAGCTCGTGCAGCGCGTTGAACTGGTCCTTGCCGGCACCGACGTTCTTTGTGTCACCTCCGCCTGAGCCGTCGTCGCCTGCGCCATATTTACCATGGCCAAACGTATCCTGTAGCCAGAACCACTGCACGACCGCCGATTCGATGAGCGACGTCGGCGTGTCGGCGTTGAATTCATACAGCTTGCTCGGACCGTCCGGATCCCAGCAGAGGTCGAACCGTCCGAATACTGTCTCGGGTCGTCGCGGTCCCATGAGGCTATGATCGCCGGCCAGAAAGACTTAGGGATCATAAATTCTTCATAGCGGTCGTGTTCGATGATGAAATCGATCGCGTCCATGCAGCGGTCGAACAGCTCACGGGTCTCGTGTTCCAGCTGTTCGACCTCGGCCAGCGTCAATTCATAGGCTACTGATTCGCGCCAATATGGCTCATTATTTTCTGATGGTAGACTGTGGAAGCTGAAGCCGACTTCCTCGCATTTAGCTTTCCAGTCGGGACGGACCGTCATTGGGACGCGGCGCATGATTTAGCCGCCTTTCGATCCGGTAAAAGCTTTGCCGTTGGCTCCGAACCCGTCGGGATTGGCTCCTTTTGGCAATCGCTTTCCCATGTTGTTGATATCGGCGGTTTCCGTCGGGTACCGGCCACTCGGCTGATAGCTGTCACGTGGATTATAGACGGGTCCATACCACGAGCCGCCGCTAAAACCGCCCCCACTGCCTCCGCTGCCAGCATAGTTCGACGTCGGCTCACACTCTGCCTGGCGGTCCCATGGCACATCCTGGTAGCAGGCCTCTTGGCTCGGATAGACTGCCCGCCGACTGTCGTTCGGGACGTAATACTGCTGTCCGTTGTACGTAAAGGGACGGCCGTAATTAGTCTGATGGTTCGAGGCATATGATGATATCGCCGACCCTCCTACGAGCACTCCGCTCAACACGACCGCTGCCGTGGCATAGCGCCTTCGCGAGTTGTCCGGCTGATAGGGTTTATCGTCGTATGGTGTACGGTATGAATTCGGCATAGTGTATACTGGAAATTATTATGACATATCTCGCCGCTTCCCTACCAGTTATTGACCAGCTCGCCCTGTTCGGCTGGATCGCAGCCTACACTTTCATTGGCGTGTCTATCATGCTTTTCTGCATCGCCTTTTGTAATTACTTCTTCAAGCTCGACCTGCGCAAAGAACTTATCCACGACCATAATACGGCTTTCGGCATCATGCTGGCAGGACTTTTCATCGCCGTCAGTATTATCGTGGCCGCCAGTATCCTGGGTTGATCCCGACCCTCGGCACACACGCAAACACGTTTCGAGCCCTACTGTATTAACGCTTTTTTGCGGTTTTATCGTTAATTTTGTGTGTTTTCGCGACATATTCACGCTTTTTTATGCTTTACGGTCGCATCGATATAACCTCAAGCATTTCCCATGTATACTTATACTTAACTATGCCAGACCCAAAGACCGAAGACTCAGACGCCATCCAAGCCTTTCTCGCGACGAAGCTTGACCAGTATCTAGCCTGGCGTACCCGGCCGGAGTGGGGCGAGGGATATAAATGGGATATACTTCGCGATCTCTCCGCCCAGCTGCGGGTCTATAAGTCCGCGACCTTGGACAACATTGATCACATCATTACCGCCTATGACACGTCGATGCCGGCACAGGGTCCATTCGTCCATTACTCCTTCCTGACGGATCTCAAAGTCGGGCTGACATCGAGCAAGCAAGCCGTCGTCGACACTATCCAGGGCATCTGGACAGATGACCATGCCTCTGCCAGCGCGAATTACAGCTTGTATTCGCATAATCACCGCGCCCTCGGCAATCCGGGGCTCAGCTACATCGCCGCCGGCTGGGACCCCGTCTACAACCCGCTCTTCCGCGGCGAGCTGGCCTACGGACTCAACCAGGACCTTGGCTACGAATTGATCCCTGGATCGGGCCCGGATGTGTACCGGGTCTACCGCGAAGTCGTCCAGTTCATAGGCAGCGCCATATCGGATCCGCTGCGGGCTGCCGGCATCCCGGAAGACTTCCTGCACTACCCTGCCATCGTCGGCCAGGACTTCCTGTTCCATCTGTATTACCGTTGGAATGAGACGCGCATCCTTGGCGTCACCAAACAGTTCGTCAAGCAGGCTCAGACCGACGACCAGAGCTACAAACAGTACAAGCAACAATATTATAACTGCGACGTCAGCGCGCGGTTCGGTCAGGGTTCGCTGTACCAGGTACCATGGCTGACATTCGACACCTTTAACCTGGGATTCTCGCCTACCTTCTTGTACTACAAAGAGCTGGGCACGCTGATACTTGCTTACGACCACAGCCACAACGACGATCCGGCGCATACGTGGTCCGGCATCGAAGACAAGCAGACAATCGATGAGTACTTTGCTACACACGGCCAAAAAGCTCCCCACTTCGGCACTGCCAGCGTCTACGCGGTGTACGACCCCGACAACCTCCCCGATTCCCTGGTCGCCGACGTCCGCGCCATTCTCAATGAATATAAGGAGCAAGCCAAAGCCATTCTGGAGCACCGCCAAGCTAATCCGCCTAAAGTACAGGAGCCCGCCACCGTGAACACCGTCAGCACCGCCAAACCCAACAAGCCGTCCCTACCACTTAACACCATCTTCTACGGCCCGCCCGGCACCGGCAAGACGTACAGTGTCATGACCAAGTACGCTCCCGAGCTGCTGGCCGGGCAGATTGCTCCCGAAAAAACTGCCGAGGAAGTACTTGCAGAGCGGTTGCAGGACCTGACATGGTGGCAGGTGATCGCCCTGGCCCTGGCGGAAGCTGGCAGACCACTAAGGGTTAATGACCTTCGTGACCACATAGTCCTCAAAGCATACACGACATACGTCAAACAGCGGACGACCAGCATTACACCGACACTATGGTCTACCTTGCAGGCGCGGTCTGATGACCACTCCAGTAACATGGCCAACAAATTCGACGGCGAGCCGATCTTCACCAAGTCCAGCGGCAGCAGCTGGACACTCACCGAAGCCGGACACACCTACGTGCAGGAAGCCCTGTCCAGCATATCCCTGGACGCCCAGCCCGTCGCCAAGTCCGGACTTGAGAAGTTCTGCCGGACCATCACCTTCCATCAATCCTACTCTTATGAGGAATTCATCGAAGGCATCCGCCCCGTCCTGGCAAAGGGCGAGTTAGAGGACGAAAGCCAGACGATTCGTTACGAGATTCGCAGCGGCATCTTCAAACAGCTCTGCAAAGAAGCCGAAGACGACCCCGGCAACAACTACGTGCTGATCATCGACGAGATCAACCGCGGCAACATCGCCAAGATCTTCGGCGAGCTCATCACGCTCCTCGAAGACAACAAGCGCCTCGACGCCAAGAACGCCATGACGGTCACGCTGCCATACAGCAATGCAACGTTCGGCATCCCTGGCAACCTGTACGTCATCGGCACCATGAACACTGCCGACCGCAGCATCGCCCTGCTCGACATCGCCCTGCGGCGGCGCTTCAGCTTCCGGCCGGTCATGCCCATCTACAAGGACCTGCCGACCATCGACGGCATTGATACCGCCAAACTGCTGGTCCAGATCAATGAAAAGATCCAGATCATGCTCGACCAGGACCATCAGATCGGACACAGCAGCTTCATCGATCTAAAAGATATAGACGAGCTCAAAGCCGTCTGGTACGGAAGCGTCATACCCTTACTCCAGGAATATTTCTACAATGACTGGACCAGCCTGCGGGTCCTGCTCGGCGAGTACAAGAACAATACCGGTTTTATTGATGGCGTCCTCCCGGAATACGTCAAGACACTGTTCCGCGGCAACCGCGACTACACCGAGACGAACATTGGCACCATCCACAACTACGCCTCGACAGATGCGTTCACCAAGGCCATGAAAGCGTTGTACGCAGATGTCGACACCGCCGCTTAGCCTGTACGAATACGGAACGGCAGATTTCGCGCAGCCGCTGAACGCCGGCGATGCTGGCGACCTGGAGACACGCTGCGCCGAGATGAAATCCGTCGTCAAGGGAGACGTCCTGACGCCCATCTGGTCGCAGGGGGCCGTGACAGGCGTCCGTGCCCAGCAGTTTGTCGGCGTCGTACGGATCAATAAGAACATCACCATTCAGGTCCTGCCCAAGATGGCCCGCGGGAATGACGATGCGGCTTGTGACCTCAGCATCCAGAACCTGCTCTACATGCTGGCCTACTGCAAACAACTGCCGGCTGTCCACCCGAGCGCCACGGCGCTGCGGACATACAAGGGCGATTTCTTCGAGATCCTCATTTATCTCTACAGCTCCACGCTGCTCAGCGAGATCCGGAGTTCACTGCACGCACCACGAATACGTCTCGCAGGAGCAGAACCTGGCCTTCCTCCGTGGCAAGCTGCTCTTCGGCCAACACATCCTCATCAACAGCGTCACCCAGGACAAATTCTACCTGCGGACCGATGAGTTCCTGGCGGACAACCCGCTCAACCGGGTGTTTGCTTATGTGACGCGGATATTGCTGTCCACGACGACGAGTCCGGCCAACAAGAAACTGCTCAGCGAACTCCGGCTGATTCTCGATGGCGTCGACGACCGGCCGGTTCGGCTCATTGATGCTGACCGGATCGTACTGTCCCGGCTCAATGCCCGGTTCTCGCCGGCGCTCCAGCTTGCCAAGCTTTTCCTGGCAGGCGGCAGCCTGCAGATGCAGAGCCAGGACTTCCAGACATCCACCTTCCTGATCGACATGAACAAGCTGTTCGAGGACTTCATCGCCCACATCGTGCAGCGCGTCGCCGCTCCCGATGTGCTGGTGCACACCCAGGGCCCGATCCGCCATCTTGTCGAAGCCCAATACGACCTGGACGGCACCAAGATCCGCGACAAGACGTACCGCACCATCCCCGACATCGCGCTCAGCCCATACGGCCGCAGCAAGCACCCGCAGCACATCATCGATACCAAATATAAGATACTCGATGAAGACACTGAGTCCGACCTGGGCGTCTCCCAAAAGGATCTTTACCAGATGTACGCCTACGCCGGTGTCTACAACTGCCCGCGTATCACCCTGCTCTATCCGCTGCGTTCCGGCCAGACTATCCGCGAACAGATGTTCGCCCTCGGCAAGAAGTGCGAAGTGTCGATCCGGACGGTCGATTTACGCCGGGATATCAGGACGAACATATCTCAGATAGAGCGGGACGTCGCCGATGTCATCACGAGTGACCTGCGGATACCGGTCGACGTTGCTTGAGCCCAGTCAAAGTTGCGTAGATCAGTACGACTTCGCCTGCTGGAACACTTCCGCCTGCCGCTTCGAATCCGTCCCTGTCAGGCTGAACGCCTTGTCACAGGTGTCGTGCTGGTATGAATAAGCCTGCAGGGTCCGGCCGTCGCCGAGCTGCACGCTGGCGCGGACAGTTTCGTGCGGGTTATATGGGTTCGGTTTAGCTTCGAACTTCAGTCGCACGGAGGTGCTGCAGCCGATCGGTTGTGGCGGCAGCGGGTAGGTCGCCAACGTCGTGGTGCTGATGTTGGCTTCAGCGGCGTCACTTGAGCCGACAGGGCTGCCGACATAGCCGGTGCGGACGGAATACGTGAACTGTGTCGTCAGGGCGTTCAGCGGCAGTTTGAGTCGGAGCTCAGGGATATATACGGCGTCGTCTGTCACCGAGACGACAGCCCGGGTCAGGCCGGCCGCAGCAGAAGCGGCTTGGACATTGGATTGCATGACATCCAACTGCTTCTGGTATGAATCCTGCGTGTTACGAAGCGATATATATCCCAGGACCAGCAATAGGAACTGCAACGCTGCGAGGGCTGCGAACAGCGGCACAATGTTCTGTCTGATGGCTGTGGCTGGGCTGCGGGTGGGCTTCTTGGTCGGCATGATACATCCTTACGGTTACTACCTGTATCATACACCGCTTATGCTAAAACTTCATCGCTTGCCGAGCAGAATTCCCTTCATCTTCCTATCCTCGATATGTCCGCTTCTGAATGCGCCGGAAGTCGGTTCGAATACGGTCTCACCGATGACGGCGTCTTTTTCATCGAAGCCGCTTTCGAAGGCCCATTCGGCGATCATGTCGGCACCGATTTCATCGGTAGTGGGTTCTGCCAGTGCACGGATGACCATCAGGCCGTCTTCCTTGAGCAGCGTACGGGCCAACTTGACGCCGTATTTCAGGTTTTCTGGATCAGCGTGCTGGGCGCCGGTACACAGGATGACGTCGGCAGCTTCGGTGCTACCGGTAGCCCGCTTATGCTCGATGATAATGTCTTTGACTACCATGGCATCATCTCCTTCGCGACCGTCGAACAGGCTTTTGCTGCTGATGAATGCTTCGACGTCTAGTCCAAGATGACCGTAATAGCGCTTGATCGCTTCATGCATGAAATGACTGTTAGCAATCGGAGTATAGACGAATGGCCGCGCTAATCCGGCCACCATCCGAATCTGGTCGACCTGATAATTCCGGCCAGTCAGACAGGCATCAAAATCAACGACGACTTCTGGCCGGCGAGACAATGCGACGGATATGCCATCTACGACGACCTCGTCACTGCGGACCGATACAGCACCGGAATTACCGAACGTCCTGAACGGACTGCCTGGCTGATAAAAATATTCAGCAGCAAATGTCTGAAAGTCATACACGACCCCCGGAGCATCGACGTTTTCAATCGCGGATTCGCCGACGGCTTTTGCTACTTTGCCTTTATCGAAACGGGTTTCGCCGTACAACTCGGCTTTCTGACCGCTGTATGGCGGGTGGAGCGCGACGATATCGCCCGCAGCCAGTCCGACGACTGCAGCAGGCATGAAGTCTTGCGCTGCCTCGTCTACCGTTATGCCATCCAGCTCATCAAGCCCGACAGCTCTGGTATATTCCCGTAGATTTACTCCCATTCAACATCCTCCATACTTATATCATCAGGTTCCTCGGCAGCGTACTGCAATATGATATGTGCCGGTCGGCCTTCGAAGCCCCGTATCGGCACTTGGTAGCTGCCCTCACTATCTATCTCGGCGATGAAATTCCCGTCATCGAACGCTTCAACCGGCGACCGGGCTACCGTCTCGCGCATCGTCGATCCCTCGAATGGGAAGCCATATATCTCACCTCCAGCCCGCCGGCCGTAATTGACGATATGAAGTATCTGGGGCTTGCTTCCGGACAGATCCATGAACATGGCGCGGTCATGCCGCGGGATTGAAGGCAGCTGCAGCGCTTCCTCGTTGGCATCATCATAGTTCCAGTAGACTTCTAAGCTCATGGTCGATAGTATGCCCCGATACCGCCGCAAAATCAAATTCTCACTTGTTTTTCCATGCGATTATGTTATAATGTATATTATTATGCCCAATCTACCCGAAGTACCTCAGACCGGTGAAGTTGCCGAGACAAAGCGTTTCCCGTTGAACCTGCTGCAAACACGGATCGGCAAATTGTCAGCCGCAACAGTAGTCATAAGCCTCGGCGCTGCCAACATCGGCGGCATAAAGCACGAGTATAGCCTCGATGCTACTTGCGCTGGAGGCACGCATCTCGTCGTCGATACCGGCCAGAACAACGATCTGATCACCAAAGATGACGATGGCCTGGACTCCATCCAGTTGGCCTGTATGGCCGACGGCAACAAACCGCCTACGGAGATAGATGATTCGGCCGCATCAAATATAATTCCGGCAGTCCGAAGAATCTCACGAAGTCCGTAAAGCACCCGAGCAAGGGTTCCGTACCGACAACTAATAGCGGCGGCGGAACATCCACCGTCACGGTAGAAATAGCATACAACGGCGTGCCTATCCCGGTGCTGGCACCATATCTTACGACCAATGAAGAATCAGTATTCACCCAGCTATTGGAAAGTGATGACCCCTACTCATCATACCGGAACGAACCAGCAATCTTCATCAAGCATAATGACGGCCGCAACTTCCGTATCATAGACATGACCATCGAAGAAAAATAATCAACTGATTTACTACACCAGCTAAATATTCCACTGTAGCGCTAATGTTACTGCGCGTAAAATGGTTGAGGGATGGATATCAGCGAAATCAGGACGTATCAGGCTGGGGTTGCGCAGTCGTCGGCATACCGCAATCTCAACAAACTCTATTCTGCGATGCTCAAGCCGCACGGGCTTACAAGCATGCAGTGGTTCGTGCTGGGTACGATCAGCGACAGTGATGCCGCCGGTATACAGCTGACGCAGCTTTCCGCCAAGCTTCAGACCGGCCTGCCATTTATCACCAATACCATCAATCTGCTCGAGTCAAAGGGCATGGTCGAACGCAAAGGCAGCCCGACTGACAGCCGCTCGAAACATGTCTCTATCACTGAGGACTTCAAACAGGAATGTATGGAGATCGAGGCCGACCTGCGCGCCAAGCTCCGCAAGACGATCCTCGCCGAGATCGCGCCGGAAGAGTTGAACATATATCTGAAGGTGCTGAATCAGCTGAGCGAGCTGAAGGTGGACGCCCCAGACCCACCGGATACGCCATAACGCGTCACTGCCTCGAAACGTAAGGATTGTCCTTGATATAGAACCGCCATGCCACATCCGTGGCCTGGCTGATGCCGATGCGGGTGGTCTGGACGATGTCCCTGGTGCCCAAGCCGCCAATGGCACCCGATCCGGTCAAGGTGCGCTCGTAGGGCAGCAAAAGCAACGGCGGCTGTGACAGGTCATGGCCGTTCCACTGTGCATCAATACCGAATGCCTGGCATAATTTTGCCGGGCCGTTGGTCAGCTCCAGCCCTCCCTTGCCGCCCCGGCCCTTCCGGTTGACCGACATGATGTCGGCGCCTTCAAGCGGCTCGACGGCCCGGACCAGTACGGCCGAGCCGTGCCCTTCCGGCCCGGTGACGACGTTGCAGCAGTAATGCATACCGTAGGTGAAGTAGACGTAGAGATGCCCGGCCGGCCCGAACATGACATCGGTCCGCGGCGTCCGCCCCCTGTAACTGTGGCTGGCAGCATCCGTCTGGTCGTAGGCCTCTGTCTCGACGATCCGGCCCACCAGACGGTGGCCGTCCTGCTCCAGCACCAGCCGGCAACCCAGCAGTGCCCGGGCGGCAATATCGGGCGGACCTTGCAGGATTACTGAAAGCTCTTCGGCGGTCATAGAGACAGTATATCCCCTGCCGTGTCACCATGTAGGTACTTAAGCTGCGGCGGAGTCTGTCTGGTCGTTCGCCCGCTTGGCCTGCACCGAAGCCATGATTGATGCACCTATCAGACCGAGCCCCAGTATGCCGGTGATGACTTCCGGTATGTTGATGATAAGGCTGAGCAGCATCGTCATTGCCAGCACGAAGACCGCGTAGTGAGCGCCGTGCTCCAGGAACTTGTACGTATCAAGCGTACCGCGGCGTACCATGTAGACAGTGAGTGAGCGTACCCAGATGGCACCGATACCGAGACCAGCGGCGATCAAGATGACGTCATTGGTAATCGCGAAGGCGCCGATGACGCCGTCGAGTGAGAAGCTGGCATCAAGGACTTCAAGGTACATGAAGGTCAGGAATGCCGCCCAGCCGGTACGGACGCCGTTGATATTCTGGTTGGCGATCTTGCCGACCCATTCCGTGAAGATGTTGATCGCCAGGAAAAGGACGATTCCGGCCAGCCCGGCACGCAGTGATTCGCCGGGATGATGGTTGAACGGCAGGAGCGAGAATATCGCTACCGTGATGATAGCCACCAGCGCCGGGACCCACCAGCGGCTGTAGCGCATCAGCGGCCGCTCGATCCGCTTCAGCCACAGCACATGGCGGTCGTCATCCATAAAGAAATGCAGCGCCAGCATCAGCAGGAAACCGCCGCCGAAAGCTGATATGGTCGGATGCGCCAGGTCGAGCTTCTCGGCGTATTCCTTGGGGTGATTGAGGGCCAGGTCGACGACGCTCTTCCACGACAGGTCTGCCGTCAGCATGACGATAAGTACCGGGAAGACGACGCGCATACCGAAGATGGCGATCAGGATACCGACAGTCAGGAACAGTTTCTGCCAGAACGGCGATAGGTGTTTCAGGATTTTGGCGTTGATGATCGCATTATCAAAACTGAAGGCTAGTTCCACCGCGATCAATATCAGGGCGACCAGCAGTGCGCCCGGGCCCAAGTAACCTGTAATCGCTATCAGCGACAGCACGGTCACGGACACCGAAAAGGCAAAGATCCGCAGCGGGGAATGGGGATGGAAGCTTAATTTCACTCCGCTTATTGTAGCGGTTTACGGCCCATGCTGCCAGCAGAACCGCCGGCTTCCTGCAGGCTGGACTATACTAGGGATATGAGGAGACTAGAATGATACAACAACGACCACTGGCAGAGCGGATGCGCCCTGAGACACTGGCCGACGTCGTCGGTCAGGAACACCTGGTGGGGGCCGGCAAGATCATCCGCCAGATCATCGAGCAGAAGCAGCCGACCAGCCTCATCCTGTGGGGACCGCCGGGAAGCGGCAAGACAACACTGGCCCGCATCATCGCGGCCGGCCTGGGAGACGACGTTGAGTTCGTCGAGCTGAGCGCCGTCACCTCCGGAAAGGCCGACGTCGTCAAGGTGATGGAGCGCGCCCAGCAGAACCGCCGGCTGATGATCCGCACCATCCTGTTCATCGACGAGATCCACCGCTTCAACAAGGCCCAGCAGGATGCCTTTCTGCCGTACGTCGAAGACGGTACCATCATCCTGATCGGTGCCACCACCGAGAACCCGAGCTTCGAGGTCATCACGCCGCTGCTCAGCCGCAGCCGTGTCCTGGTACTGGAGCCGCACAGCCGCGAAGATATTGCTGCCATCCTAAAGCGTACCGCCAAAGCCGAAAGCCTGGACGCCAAGCGCCTGCCGCAGTCCAGCATCGACCTGCTGGCCGAGATATCCGGTGGTGATGCCCGGGTAGCACTCGGCAACCTCGAGTTGGCTCTGCAGCTGACGGCCGACGGCAAGAAACCGGTCACCGAGGAAGTCGTCAAGACAGCAGCCCAGAAACGCGTCCCCGGCTACGATAAGAACGGCGAGAATCATTACAACATCATCAGCGCCTTCATAAAAAGCATGCGTGGCTCGGACGCCACGGCCGCACTGTACTATATGGCCCGTATGCTGCAGGCCGGCGAGGACCCGAAGTTCGTTGCCCGCCGTATGGTCATTTTCGCCTCCGAAGATATCGGCCTGGCCGCTCCGGCTGCCCTGACCCTGGCCGTCTCGACCTTCCAGGCCGTCGAGCGCATCGGTATGCCGGAGTGCCAGTACAATCTGTACCACTGTGCCAGCGTCCTCGCCAAGACACCGAAATCCCGTGAAACATCTGATGCCATGTACGCCGCCCAGTCTGCCGCCCGCAACTTCCCTGACCTGCCGGTTCCGATCCACCTGCGTAATGGCCCGACCAAGCTCATGAAAGACCTTGGGTACGGCAAAGGCACCAAATGGGAAGCCGATTTTAAACATCCACAGGGCTTCCTGCCTGACGAATTAGCCGGCCGGGACTTCTTTGGAAACTAGCCCAGGAAGCCACCAAATTACTTCACTTTCTTGTGTAAATCCTCACAAATTCGGTCATGCTAAGGTGTTATGTAACCGCTAGCAGAATAATACTAGCATAAGCATATTGACATTGTTGCATTAATGTTGTCTATGTGGTATACTTCGGTCATTCAATAGGAATTATGAAGGAGAACGTTTATGACGAACACATTTGCACGTATCAGCCGCTCTCTCACGATCGGACTGACCGTTGCTACACTTATCGGCGCTACTGCCGGCTTTAGCCTTGCCAACCCTTCCAGCGTCAGCGCTGCTGAAGCCTGTGACAAGATCAATATTATCTACTGTGGCCTCGAAGGCACATCAGAAGCCCAGCAGGTCGCTTCGCTCAAGAGCAAGCTCGCTGCCAACTCGGACAACGGCCACACTGACCTGCGCGCAGTCTACGGCTGGGCCGGTGCTGATACGACCGATATGTCCACATTGAGCACCAGCAACACCAAGCTCGGTACCATCTACCGTAATGGCGAAATTAAAGTCGACGGCAAGACCGTCGGCAAGGACGCCTGGGTCTCTGCCCGCTTTACCGAAGGCGATGGTTTCGTCAAAGTCACTGACGGCGTCTGGGCCCGCAAGACTACCACATCATTCGCGAACGCCTCACAGCCGATCCTCGTCCACTACGATGCCAACGGTCAGATGGATTGGGCTTCTATCGTCGACTGTGGTAATGCTGTTAAGGCAACTCCTGTCAAGGTCCCAACCCCTGCACCTACTCCGACGCCAACACCTACCCCTACACCCGTAACCCCAGCTTATGCCTGCACGCTGCTGAGTGTCACCAAAGGTGAGGGCCGCACCGTCACCATCAATGATTTCAAGCAGACATCCGGCGGTGGTGCCACCTATGCTTACACTATCGTTGAGTGGGGCGACAACCTGCCAAGTACCAAAGCTACGACTGACGTCACCGGCTTGAAGCACACCTACGCCAAGGATGGCACATACAAGATCACCGCGACAGCTTTCTACTCCGTCAACAACGGTACCGTCAGCAATACCAGCGATGCCTGCAGCAAGACTGTCACCTTTGCGACTCCTGTAACACCCGCCGTCGTGAAGGAAGAAGTCGCTGAGACTCCTGAAGTCGAAGAAGTTGCCGTCGAGCAGCCTGAGACTCTGGTCGAGGCTGGCCCAGGCGCCCTGGCTGGCATCTTTGCTGCTACCAGCGCTGCTGGTGCGACTATCCACCACTTCGTCCGCCGCCGCCTGAACCGCGGCTAATACTGCGGAGTTCCGGTGTCCAGAATAGACCGGCAGATTGAAAGAACCGTCCTCGTAAGGGGACGGTTCTTTCATGTGAGGCTGTGGCATATAGCAGATGATGCTGGGCTGAGCTATGAGATGCTGACGACCCGCTCCCATGGCAGGTCCTTATCACCGAAGTGGCCGTAGGCGCTGGTTGCGCCGTATATCGGGCGGGCCAGGTCGAGCGTATCGATGATACCCTTGACGCTGGTGTCGATCAGCTTATCCTTGTAAGCATAGAGCTCTTCTTCACTGACAGTTGCTGTTCCGAAGGTTTCGATGGTCTGCATGAGTGGCTTGGCTTGTCCGATGACATATGCCAGACCGACTTCACACTTGGTAGCGAGGCCGGCAGCCACGATGTTTTTGGCGATGTAGCGGGCGGCGTATGCGCCGCTGCGATCAACCTTGCTTGGATCCTTACCACTGAAGGCGCCACCTCCGACTCGGGCATAGCCGCCGTAGGTGTCGACGACGATCTTGCGGCCGGTCAATCCGGCGTCGGATTCGGGCCCCGGGATGTGCCACAGGCCGGTACCGTTGATGATGATATCGTCGTCAGCCGGCAAATCGAACGTATACTTGGCAAGCACTGGTTCCACGACGACCTTGATGATGTCGGCCCGGACCTGCTCCGCGGTAGTATCCTCGTGGTGGGCGACGGCCACGACCAACTTCTCGATGGCCGCCGGCTTATCGTTTTCGTAGCGTACTGTAACCTGCGCCTTGCCGTCAGGACGGAGCCAGGCAAGTTCCTTGGATTCGCGGACCTCGTCAATCCGGCGGGTCAGCGCATGTGCCAGCGTGATCGGCAGCGGCATCAGCTCCGGCGTCTCATCGCAGGCGTAGCCGAACATCATGCCCTGATCGCCTGCTCCTACGGCACCATCCTGGTCTACGCCGAGCGCGATCTCGGGAGACTGGCGGTGGACGTCATTGCTGAACTCCGACTCGCCGCTGAAGCCCCAGGCCGGTTCGTTGTACCCAAGCTGTGCGACCTTCTCACGGACGATCTTCTCAAAATTCAAATCAGCTGACGTCTTGATCTCACCGAACAGCGCGATCTTGTTGGCTCCGGCGACAGTCTCGATGCCGGTACGACTCTGCGCATCCTGTACCAACGCGGCATCGACGATGGCATCGCTGATAGCGTCACAGATCTTGTCCGGATGGCCGGCACAGACCGATTCACTGGTGAACAACGTGGTGTCAACCCCACTGGTGGCGCTAGTAGTATTTGACATAAAAATATCCTTTCTGCGGATAGGCTGCCAGCGCGAAAGGATTGAAGGATATTCAATATCTTTCCCGCAGGACAGCTCAGGCGCGGGCTAGACGAAGCACCTTGCCAGGTGCGGCATATGCCGGCACAGGCAGGTTGCTGACGGGTCAACGAGCTAGTTCTCTCACCGTTCTCTGTATATTTAATTTGTGAAGCCCTGTCAGTGTAGCACGGCTCAGTGGGTAGCCACAAGCTCTGTCGCCCTGGTATCTGCCTGGCTATAGAAGCTCTGCAGCGACAGCAACTCCGGCATGACATACGCGTCCAGCAGATAAACCGGAGTCACCATGAAGAGGGCCGCGATAATCAATAAACCTACATATCTCATAATCCTCACATTATAGCAAATTCGGCACCAAAAGAAAATTGCTCATGTTTACAATCGCAAGACTAGCAATTTCCATCTAAATTCTGTATAATCACCGGGGTTGACTCGCACCAATGGGGATTGGCCAAGCGGTAAGGCACTGGGTTCTGGTCCCAGGATCGGGGGTTCGAATCCCTCATCCCCAGCCAGATAAAAAGCACCTGTCGCAAGATAGGTGCTTTTTATCTGCATTGCGGGCTGTGCGGATTAACAGAACGGTTCGGTCGTCAGTCTCATGCCCGGCGTAGCGCGGCGCATAGATTGACGTGCGCTATCCCTCATCCCCGACCAGTGTAACCATCTTCCATCTTCACGATTCAAATCGACTTATTGTTATTGCGGATCGTCTATTGACCACAAATCAACGGTCATTGCTTCAGGATTCAAAAAACCTATTGACTGTCCTTGCCGCTGTTTTTCCATAACCAGGCGGTAAACTTGCAGTGCCCTATTGGTAATGGTCGTTTTATTCATACCCGTGAGCTCTTCTTCTTCACTGGCTGAGGTATAAGCCGCTTCCCCTAATTCTACGCTGACTCTCCTGGGAAAATCATCTCCAGTTTCTGCGATTTCATCAATTAGTGCATCATCAGAGAAGTTGACACTGATGACATTTTCGTTCACAGTAATTAGCTTCTTACGCACACTGACTCCCGGTAGCTAAAGGTTTTATTTATACTAGATTACCAGATTTTGTGTATATTTACCAGCCTTACAAAAGTTGCGGAGTACGTCAACGATAGGCAGCCGCATATAAGAGCCACCAGAGTAGCTCTCATATGATAAACTCGATAATCAGCATGGAAAAGACAATACCGTACAGCAATATCAACAATGGCCGCACTAGTTACACGCTCGTGGCTTTTTTATCTGATCAAACACAGACTCAGCTTTCCGGACTACTTAATGCTTTAGTCTCTGAATTACACCATGAACTGATCACCCTCCCTACAACAACACTGCATATAACTCTAAGCGAGATGTATCAGTTCGAACAAAATGACAAACTTCAAATATTGACTTCTGCGCAAAAAGACAATGAATATATAGAGAAAATCGCTAACTCCCTACGCAATACCGACGCTTTCAATGTTTCATTCAATACCATACACGCAAAACCTGCTTCAATTACAATAAGCGGCGATGATGATGGTTCATTCCATACTATACGGACGAAACTCATAAAAAATCTATCAGCCACCGACAAACCGTTGACGCCTCCTAGGATTATTCACTCTTCCATTTCGCGATACGCTAAAGCAATTCCGTTAGAAAGAATACAGGACGTAACAGATAAACATTCGGTTAATGTTATCGAACAGGTGCGTAAATTTCAGTTGGTGCGCATGAATTTACATCCAAATTTTGAATATGAAGTGATACAGACTTTTGAATTACACTAAGTCCATACAGTTGATTCTGTGATTGGTTGTGACCACTAAAAGTACGAAGAAGTCAAAGATGGGCACCCATAAAGCCCATGCTTACTGGAGTAACGTATGTGGCTCTTTTTGTTTGCTATAGTAACTGTATGTCCAACTTGCTCATTGGTTATCCTTCGCTTTCTGCTGCTGATTACGATTGGATTCAGGACATCAGAAAGAAGAATGATCCGAAATACTATAACGTAGTACGACCGCATATTACACTCGTATTCGGCACCGACAAACTCACGGTGATTCAACTGCATGATCACGCGAGTTCGGTTCTTGCTGAAGTCGCTGCAATTTCATTGATTTTCGATAAAGCTATTGTAGTAGAAGATGATTCAAAAACTTTTTACCATACATTTATTGTGCCCTCAAAAGGTTATGATGAAATCATAACCATTCATGACTTGCTATATAGCGGTGAACTATCTAGTGAATTACGTGAAGATATTCCTTTCATTCCTCATATCGGAATTGGTACATGCGACAAACAAAAGCCGATGCAGTCATTAGTTAAACGGCTAAACACTGAAAAGTTCTACATAGCAGGTACATTGGATAAAGTATCTATCGTTCAATATGATGGCGCCAAGGTTACTGATATAACTACCACTGCCCTTTCATAAGTCCGAAGTACGTCAATGAATGGTAGCCAATAAGTTTATGGGATCCTGTATCCCATATCCAAACGTAATCCCGTACTTCATATTTCCAACTGCAACTGATCGTTTATGTTCACGCTCCTTTCCTCAAAGCTGGATATCCCGAGGCCTACGAGCCTGACGCCTTTGGTGAGCGGTAATAGTGAATCCAGGAGTTCTTCTGCTGTTTCACGAAGATCGGACAACTCAATGAAGGCCGCTTTTTCCGTACGACTGCGTGTGGATTGTTCAAAATCCTCCCATTTGATTTTGATAAAAACGGTTCGACCATATTTGTTATTTTTCTCGACCCACTCCCAGACTTCATGTGCAAGCTCTGACAATGTCCACAGTAGTTGGTCCCGATTAATGACATCTTCCGGAAAGGTCGTTTCAGCGCTCACCGATTTGCGTTCGCGGGCAGGCTGTACCAGGCGGTAGTCATTACCGCGGGCGAGTTGATAATACCACGCTCCTTGCTTTCCAAAGTGCCGCTGCAGATCTTCAAGCGACATCGCCTTCAGGTCAGCACCTGTATGAATGCCGAGGATCCGCATCTTCTCACTGGTAGCCGGTCCGATGCCATGGAACTTTCGTATCGGAAGATCTGCGATGAACGCTTCGCCCATTTCGGGTGTAATCAGGTATTGTCCGTTGGGCTTGCGCAGATCTGAAGCGGTCTTAGCAAGAAATTTGTTGTATGAGACTCCAGCTGATGCGGTCAGACCGGTGCGTTGGTATATGTTGTCCCGCACGTTCTGAGCCACGGTCCATGCTGACGGATCATTCTTTTTGTTGCTAGTGACATCCAGATAGGCCTCGTCCAGGGACAGCGGTTCGATGAGGTCGGTATATTCGGAAAAGACAGTTCGCATCTGTCGTGATACTGCCCTGTAGACATCAAACCGGGGAGCGACGAACGCCAGATCGGGGCAGAGGCGCTTTGCCGTACTGGACGCCATAGCCGAATGTACGCCGTATTTTCGTGCTTCGTAACTTGCAGTTGCCACGACACCGCGTTTGCCGTCATATCCGACGGCGACCGGCTTCCCTCTTAGATCCGGATTGTCCCGTTGTTCGACGGATGCAAAGAATGCGTCCATATCGATATGGATTATTTTGCGGACTTCAGCCATGATTGTTTTTATTTACTGAGTCTTGTTTCAGAAGCTTTTCTGTTCGTTTCGTATTCATGGATGGCATCGCCGACTTCTCCGCGGTACTCCCGGATAATACTTACTGGCGGTTTTGGCACAGCATCATATCTGGATCGTGATTTCAGAAACTGGTCACCGGACCTATTGGACGACCAGAGGAGGGTAGCTGCTATACATACTAGTATGATGACTTCCATATACCCATAGTTTATCCTGTTTGAAGTAAAGTTCGAAGTACGCCAATAATGGGTTGCTACATACATTGGAATCCTTCTTATTCTGATACAATTTGGAAAGCATGAGTACAGGAGCTACAACAAACGACGTCGTAACATGGATGTTGTCAGTTATCGAAGAGCACGGTGAGCTGTCTCAAAATAACGCATATTACATGATCAATAAAGAGTTTGGAGTCGGATTTACGACTGTTGCCAGCAACGGGAGCCCCTCAATAAGAGGTAGCGTTCTGACAGCTTTTAAAAAATTGACTGAAGATACAGTAGTCTGGGAACGTGGCGAAAAGAAATGGCGCAAGCGGGAATTCTATGATGCACCAGGCAGGGATCAGAACTAAGTCTCAGCAAATAGATCAATTACCTTCTTCAAGAAAAGCCAATAAGACCACGCTCGTAGGTATCAGGATGACGGGTATAAGTACGTTGGCTATCAGCCCAATATTGCCAACCTTTTTGGTCTTTTCCAAATGAAATGTACTGACGACAAACATGATGATGCTTACGAAGAAGTAGACAGTTAAAGCATCAAGCAATACGTTAAGGAGGGGTGAATAAGCCAGCGGTCCATGATTACCATTGCCACCCATCGTTGATGGCCCGTCGTATTGTAGGCTGCCGTACATCCATATCAGAGCTACAACTGATACATATACCAGATGATGCAGGTAAAATATGTATTTTCTCATCAACTAATTATTCCATATCCAAAGTAAAAGCAATATACCTTAAAGATCCTGTAGGTTCTGTTTGTTATGATGTACTGATGAATGATTTACAAGACTTCTGGAATAAGAATAGTGCTCGCATACCAGACGGCAAAGGACAATCACTATATGCCATGGAAAAGGAAGTTCTGTTCCCACGCAACTCACTAGTCTGTGACCTGGGCGGAGGCACAGGCACGGATAGCATTTATTTTGCCACCAAAGGTCACGATGTAACCCTGGTTGATATCGCCGATGAGCCACTTGCCAAAGCAGAAAACCAGTCCAGGAACAGTGGCATAGACCATAAGATTGAAGCCGTACAATGTGATTTTAGTTTGGGCGCGTTGCCGCTTCCGGACAAATATTATGACGTCGTATATTCCCGCTTGGCTCTACACTATTTCGAATCGCAAGTGCTTTCACGGCTTTTTGCTGAGATTTATCGTATCTTACGGCCGCATGGTCAAACGTATCTCAGCCTCAAATCTCCAGACGATGAAGCTGAAATGGCTTACCTATCCACTACGGCCATAGAAGTGGAAGATGGAGTATTCAGCGAAAAAGGGCGCCTCAAGACTCGATATACCATTGATCGGTTAATGACAATCTTAGCTGATTCAGGATTACCCGTGGATTCTTATACTGTTCGCAGCTATAGAGAAAAACTTGGCAACGACAACGATATAGTAAAATCAGGCAACTCCGAATTTATTGTCAATGAAGTGCTAATTCAGAAACCTTTGTGAACGGATCAACATCTGCGTTCTATAAAAAGAGGTAAAGGTCGTGCGAGATAGTCAAAGTATATGGTGCCGCATCAAGCGGTGTATTATTTTGACTTTCAATCGAACACGACCTCTATTTCGCCATACTACCCCTTCCGGATGTCTTATCTATCATCGATGTAGATAAGACTGTTGCATACCGGAAGGAGCCACGGGGGTGGGGTGGTCAAGAATCTAGATGGGTGTCTTATCAGAAAAGCAGTACAACGCCGATGACGGCGACTACGATTCCGACTACGGCAAGGGCAACACCCTTATACTCTTCTTTATCTTCGCATAGGCTCAAGCCTATCATGACCAAAACTACCCCTACAACAATCATGATTATCGCGGTTACGACAGCCATTTTTGCACCCTTTTCTGGAAGTGGATTCTGTGATCCATGGTTGTGGCGAACGATATAGGTATACGTGTTAGGAGATTTGTTGTCAATGGTTCGGGCAAGCGACTTGATTGGCCTGTGCTATTCCTCCCTATGGCAGCCAAAAACAAAGCTAACAAGTCACGCAGATAGCTCTTTTTGTTTGATATATTACTACAATCCATACCTTGTTTTTGCCGGTATCAGTAATTCCCTAAACGCGAACTTCGAGTATATATATCGGTAACACCGCTACTTTACAATTCATATAACAAATAGTAAAGTTGCCTTATTCTATGAATGTGTCCGCTACAGAAACAGCACCGCCATCCGACCATCCACCGATAGGAATTGTCTGGTCCGAAGATATGCCATTCGTTCAACATGCAGGTGGAAGTGAGACATATACCGCCCTACAGATCAAACAATTAGTTAAGCTCGGATATGCGGTCAATTTTTATGCGTTTGGAAAAACCAAAGAGAGCGATCTGGGCCAACTGGATATACCTATCCACACTCCGGAGACGCGACTGGATCTGTCAAAAGCAGATGATACGTTCATATTCCCGATAGTGCCTGACTATGAGATTGATGATTTGCGGCGGAATTCACACGTCATCCTGCATGTGCCTGCTACTGGTATGCAGCCACTTGATGAGGAATACTTTAGAAAGAACGGCGTAGGGATACATACACCGATAGTAACCAGCACATTCATGGCCGGTCACTGGCAAGAGGTATTAGATTTACAACAGCCGCCGAGCGTCGTATACCCACCTACCGATCCTGCATATGGACTGCAGTCAAGACCAACCCAGCGAAACAGTCCACCACGAGCATTATTCGCAGGGAGACCTACTCCAGAAAAAGGCATTTTTGTATTATTCGCCAGCCTAGAGTCTGCACCGCTGACTGATGAAGAGTTCGACATGACCTGCGTCAAAACCATAAATCATGACGGCGGCACCGAGATTATCAATGCCCTGTTTGATGCACATCCGGGTATCCGGACGACTGACGCTCGGCCCGATCCAGCTAGCATGGCCGAACTATACAGCCAACATGACGTCGTAGTCATGCCGAGTATCTGGACTGAACCGTTCGGTATGATTTCAGTCGAAGCGCAACATGCCGGGTGCCGCGTCGTCGCCTCTGACATCGGCGGACTGCCTGAAACCGATTGTGGAAGCCTGGTACTCACCGCCCCGAACGATTATAAAGCCCTTGCCCAATCGATTTCCGCCGCGCTGCGGCTTGGCCCACTCAGCCAACAGGAGCGAGAAGCCGCAACAACGAAATTCACGGTCGAAGATTCAGTCAGTGCATTGCTAAGGGCTATCGAACTCGAAGCTCGGTAATTATATATTTGTAACAGTTGTAGAATTGCTCAGTACATCTACAGGAGCGGTCATGGATTATACGTTTGTAAAGTCACGTTTAATGACACTTTTTGTTTGTTATGATAGCTAAATGAAAGTATTTATTACTGCGAGCTCGGGAGTTGGTAAATCATCAGTTATCAACGAACTAGCCAGTCGAGGCTACACAGCATACGATGCAGACGACAGAGACTTGGAACTTACCCGACTTGAAGTAGCAGAGTCGGGCGAACTGGCGGAATGGCCGAAAGGTTATGTCGATTGGCATTACTATTCATGGAATGCCAACGAAGAAAGATTAAAGGAATTACTAGCAACAAACGAAACAGTTTTTCTTGCTGGATTATTAGGCAATCAGGAGAAGTTATACCATTACTTCGATAAGCTTGTAGCCCTGACCATAAACCCTAGCGAACATGAGCGAAGGCTACGAACACGCCAAAAACGGGATGTTGGCGATGATGAAAAAAATATACAAAGGAGACTCGAAAAGTATCCGATGCATATGGCGAAGTTCATAGCATCAGGGTTTATTACTATCGATAACACTGGGCCCGCTAGACAGACAGTTGATCAAATGCTATTACAAATTGCTGATTAAAATTACGACTGGCAGCATAGGGTTGCAAAGTACGTCAATAATTGGAAGCAATTAGGCTTATGCTTGTGAATTTAGAAATGATTACTTTCTATTTGCTATAATGCCCTGATGAGTTTTGAACATACCTTCACCGACCTTCCCGCCGAGAACGAATATCCAAAACTGGTCAGAGATAAAATACCAGACATAATCTTGGCTCATGATGGCGTTACCGTACCTACCCGTATTTTGTCTGATGATGACGAGTACCTGGCATTTTTATTAAGAAAAGGTCGAGAGGAAGCAGAAGAATTATCTGAAGCACAGACAGAATCGAATATGCGAGAAGAGATTGCAGATCTTTATGAAATAATTGACACAATTTTAGCCCTTAAGGGCATTCCGAGGGCAGACATTGTTGGTATTCAGGATGAAAAGCGCCAAAAGCGCGGTGGGTTTGACCAGCGAATATTGATGCTCGATAAACGCTAGATGATATTTACAACCTATTTCAACGGTCACTGAACAGTTGCGTCGTATCTCAATGAAGGACGCGTGAATTTACAACCACACGTTTCTATGTTTTAATTGTTGGTGATTGAGAATTTGGGTCGAACAGAACAATATCCTGATGATTTTTATGAAAAATACCTACCGGGCCTCTTACAATTAGCTCCAGCAGAAATTGGGCTTACTCAAGGGGTAAGGTATGCTGACGTGATAATGGAACCTAAAGACACGGGAATGTGGCTGGAAGAACGAGGATATAAAGAATCACTTTGGGCCGAATTGCTCAATAAACGGATTATTAGCCATGATGTAAGGGCGTCAATCATTACGGCTCTTAGTGAGCAGCCAAGATCGTTATTGGTACTCAAGGTAAATCTAAGAGCACTTGATGAGCTGGACGGGCTTATTGAACCTATGGAAGGAATCAGCGATCGTGTGTTATACAGGACAACTTGGCATACGCCTGCTCTACAGGATCGGTTATCACAATAAGATTAATGATGCTTTAATTCGAACGAAGTAAAAATCGAAGTACTTCGACGATCGGCAGCCAGTATTTTTGTATCGGTAATTTTTATAGTCCTAGGGGGGACGTCCGAACCATTGGCAACTTATCATATAGACATCACACTGTAAGATAGACGATAATGACCATATCAAGTACTACAATCTGAAAGTGTATACAATATGTTTAAAGATACAAAAGCATTCAGCGGATTTTCTGTCAGTGATATTACAACAGCGAAAGTATTTTATGGTACCGTTTTAGGCTTAGAGATCGAGGAGCTGAAAAAGCCCATGCCGATGCTCCTGCTTCATCTAGCCACGGGCGGTGATGTATTAGTTTATCCGAAAGGCGATGACCATACTCCGGCCACGTATACCGTCTTGAATTTTCCGGTCAGCGATATAAATGCGGCGGTACAAGAGCTTACATCCAAAGGCGTTGACTTTATTCATCTGGAAAACGATGACATGCCACAGGACGAAATGGGAATCATGCGGGGCTTATCGGCTAACATGGGACCAGATATAGCATGGTTCAAAGATCCAGCGGGAAATGTTCTGGCAATTCTGCAAGAAAGCTAAACGTGCATGGCTAGACTATTGTCGATGGACTTGCGCTATGCCTAGAAGCTGTAATCAAAGCCGGCTACTACTATAGGGACCTGAGCTTGGATCACATATTGGTCAACGAAGACAGAGTAAGTCTTGTAGATGTAGAGTGGAGTATACCAGTCACCCCCGGCATCATCGATACACCCAACGGGGTGTGGCAAACAATGCCCACAGAAGAATTCACAGTTGGTGGACACATGAGTGAAAGAAGCAGTGTATATGGGCTTGGTGCAGTGTATGCACAACTGGCATTAGGAAAGAGTTTATTCCACATAAACCGAAGCGATATCCCGGATAACGATAGACGCCGTAGTGCCATACGACGCCTACACAACGACTTCGATGGAGTCGTTCTAGATGATCCTGAGTTAAGTTACAAACTTAGTGCGTCGCTAAAAACTGTGTAACAGACATCTGTAGATTTATTCTTACTTGCTATACTGAGCGTATGCCAATCAGAGATAGAATTCGAGAAGTCAAACATCTGCAGAATAAGTATTTTATCTGCGTATTGGAAAATCCGAAAGATATCGTCAACATAGCTGCAACCGTACGAAATATTTCTGCTTTCGGTGTCGAGAAACTATACGTAATCGGAGATAACAGCATTGTTAAGGATTTTGAGACATCACGTAACCATAAAGGGCTGACAAATACGAGCGTCGGCGCCAACAAGTGGGTATTCGTCAAGCAGTTCGACACCACCGACGATTGTATAGCGCACCTGCGTGAAAACCGCTATACCATTGCCGTAACTTCATCTCACACAAAGGGCAAACAAACCGTAAACCTCTATGAGGAAACCTTCACCCAGAAACGGCTTGCCGTGTGGTTCGGAAGTGAAGCGAATGGCATTTCGGCTGTGGCGACCGAGGAAGCAGACATGTGCATCCAGATACCGATGGGCGGGATCGTCGAGAGCCTTAACCTTGGAACGAGTACTGGCATCATATTGAGCTACATAAGTTATCAGCGGTTAAAATTCATCTACGATAATGGCAAGGCGACATTCAAGCCGAAAAGCACTGCCGCTGCCAAGATGCAGTCATGGAAGGAATTCATCAAGCCGAATCGTGACTAAGTTGATTGCCCGTGGCTGCCGCCAACCCCGCCCCGGACCTGTCTATATCTGCCAGGAGCACGTCCAATCCGGTAGTCAACTGAGTCAGCATCGGCAATCTGGTTCCTTTGCGGGTGATTATCCAGATGGGACGGTACAGCAGCGGCGTCGTCAATACGGCCAGCTCTCCCCGATCTACGGACGATTGTACGAAATGGCGTGGTAAAAGTGCTGTGCCCTTTCCGGCCATGGCCATATCCTTGAGCAGTTCCATACTCGTCGAATAGAAGATAGGGTCAACGACTAATCCTGCCTGCTTGAACTGCCTGGCGAAAACTGAGAAGCTTGTTGATTCCCGGTTGAATGCCAGCCAGTCTGTAATCTGAGTCTCCACATGTCCGGATTCCGGCCGGCTTGTGCGGACAAACACGAATTCTTCGCTCTGCAGCTTTCGCGCGACGATAGAACCGCCGATGGAACGTGGCTGGCCAGTGATGATGCCGGCGACGATCCTGTTTGCGTCAAGATCATCGATGATGCGGCGTGAATTATCGACTGCAACTTCGACATCGTCCAACAGCCGGCTGTTGTCGCCGGAAACGAATAACAGATGCGCCAGACTGTCGATGATACCGATCCGGTACGGCCTGGCCGATGATTGAAGCCCAAGCTGTCCGCGCATAGCTGCGATATCGTGTTCGATATTCCTGGCTGTATCTGCGACGATCTGTCCTTGCGGCGTCAACTCGACAGTATATTTTTTTCCGGATGTAAAGTTTGGTGCCGAGTGATCGTTCTAAAGAGGCGACGGCGAACGTGACAGCCGGCTGCGATATGTGCAGCTTTCTCGCCGCAGCCGTCAGACTGCCGGTGTCCGCAATAGCCAGGAATTTTGCATAGCGGTGGTCCATGGGCTTGATTATAGCTTATGCCAGACGTCGCCAGTTATCTATTTGTCTTATATTTCGTTAATGCTTATACTGTTCTTATTATATCTTGAAAGTAGGGGGTGCTGTATGGGGAAGATCAAGGTGGCTGTCGTCGGAGCGGGAAATTGCTTTTCATCGCTATACCAGGGGTTTGCGTATTACAGCGGCAGCGACGGTTCGTCCATACCGGGGATCATGTTCGCCGATATCGGCGGGTATCGGCCGGATGACATTGAAGTTGTCGCCGTGTACGACGTCGACACCCGTAAGGTCGGCAAGCCGACCGGAGAAGCGATCTTCGCTGCCCCGAACTGCGCCCGCGTGTTCCACAAGGATGTCCCGGCAGGCCCGGTCGTCGAGATGGGTCATGTCCTGGACGGTGTATCTTCCTACATGGCCGACCAGCCTGAGGCACTGGGCTTCAGGGTCTCGGACGCACAAGCGGTAGACGTCGTAGCATCCCTCAAAAAAAGCGGAGCGGACATCCTAGTCAATTACCTACCGGTCGGTTCACAGGAAGCCACCGAATTCTATGCCCAAGCTTCCATCGACGCAGGCGTTGCATTTTTGAACTGTATACCTGTCTTCATAGCCAGCGATCCAAAATGGGAACAAAAATTTATCGATGCCGGCCTGCCGTTGATAGGTGATGACATGCGGTCGCAGCTCGGTGCCAGCGTGCTGAGCCAGGTCCTGCAGGAACTGGCGTTCGACCGCGGCATGATCGTTGATTTCCACCAGCAGCTGAATATCGGCGGCAACACCGACTTCAACAACATGATGGTGCAGTCCCGGCTCGCCAGCAAAAAGAAGAGCAAGGAGAATGTCATCCGCGCCCAGAATGACATCCGTGGCATACCAGTAGCAGAACACAGCCTCTTCGCCGGCCCCAGCACCTTCCTGCCGTATCTACAGGATAACAAAGTCGCATACTTCAACCTGCGGCTCCGCGGGTTCGGGGACGCCCCTGTCACGATTGATATCAAGTTATCCGTGCAGGACAGCGAGAATAGCGCGGGCGTCGTTATAGATGCCATCCGCTACCTCATGGTCGCGAAGGAGCTCGGCGTGACCGGTTCCCTGCGCGGCCCGAGCGCCTGGACCCAGAAGACTCCGCCGGAACAGATGATGTACGTCGACGCCAAGAAAGAGTGTGAAGCGCTGAGCAAACGCCAGCTGACAGCGTCAGTCACAAAGCGGTAAGTCTGTCTGGCACTTTCCGTCAGTACTTCCGGCGGTACTAATGTAGTAAATGTGCGATTGCGTAAACGCGCATGTATAAGCATACTTGGGATAACACAAACCATTGCAGAAAAGGATCCTTATGAAGCGACGCAGACCATTATTAGTTATCTTATATGTAATCATCGGAGTCATAATGGCCAGTAACCGCGGATATCTTGTCGGCCTGGGTGCGATCGACAATATAGTATCGGCCCTGCTTGCGATCGCCCTGTGGCCCCTCCTGCTTCTGGGCGTCAACTTCCACTTAGACTTCTAGAATACCCTGCCCCACAGCCGGGACCACAGCGTCGGGCCGTTGCCTGGCAATGCCGTAGCTGATGGAATGTGAGTCGGTGCTGCGGCCAGCTGCGGGTTGATGATACCATCGGCCGGATCGGGGCTGACCTGCTTCCCGACGACGACCAAACGGTTGAGGCTGGTGCCGGGTGGATTGCAGGTGATAAGCGTGGCGGTATGGCTGTAGCCATCTACCGCGCCAAGGACGCCGATTTCTGACGGTTTGACGATCTTGGTACTGACGACTGCATATGTATAGGTCCGACCGTCGTAATTCAGGAAGAACAGGTCACGCGGCTCAAGCTTGTCGAGAAGCACGAAGGCGAATTTGTATTTGCCAGGGTTAAAGATGTTGTTGCTGGAATGGCCGAAGAATGCGGCATTGCCTGGCTGGCCCGGTCTGGCGGTCGTCGGATAGTGCACGACGCCCTCATCGAGTGCCGTTTCGACCGATTGCTCCTCTGTCGTCTGCAGAGTATAGTCGACGGGAATCTCAATGTTGATCTTCGGAATCAGGATCTTAGGGTCAAGACTTGTCGCCATGCTGGCAGGAACCCCTACGACGGGAACGTTCGTCGACTTGCGGCTGGGCTGGATGAACGGCGAGATGACGACCTCATTAAAGAAGCTCAACAGGAAGACGACTACGACCGCCGCGGCACAGATCGCCCCGACACCAAGTGAGCGCAGCCGGAAATGTCTGCCAGCAAACTGCACAGCTCTTACGATAGCAGGCGGGATAGGTAGCCTGTTCCGCACAGTATGCACTGCATGGGCAACAGCTGGAGGGAGATGGACACGGGACCGGACAAATCCTGCTGCTTTCACCGCGAACGGCGGCAGCCGTAGCCTGAACCTCGGCGTGGCTGCAATGCGCGGTCTATGGTAATCTGTCGACCGTACCAATGGAAGGATTTCGGCCAGGAACGTCCTGTTCGCCAGGTCGGAAGCGCGGAATTCCTGCCACACCCTGTCCCGCTCGGCTGGGTCAAGCTTGATGTAATACTCATGCCAGGAGTCGAGTATGTCTGCCATGCTGATGCCGGATTCTATCAGCCGGTGCATGAACTCATCATGCGCCGCTGCGGACGGGACAGGATCAAATACCGTACGCACCACTGACGCCTCCACCCGGCCATCAACCGATGGCGGTGGCGATGCCGATGCCGAAGAATGCGCCGCGATACGCTTCCGTACATGATAGGCGATAAGCTTGCTTTGCGCCCTGCTATCGTGTTCTGCCCGGCTGTGGTGTTCTGAATGTGTCTGTTTCTGAGTTTTCATAGCTTTTATAGAGTTCAATTACCATAAGTATATCCCAGTCTCCTGAGACGTCCTACTTATCACCTCAAAAGTAATAGTGGACGAGTACCGGTTCAGGTGCTATGTTAAGCATAAGAGATTAAAAGAAACAAAGGTTCACAGTGAAAAAATCAAAAAAGCAATCGCCTAAGGGCTGGAAGAAGTATTCAATATTTATCTATGGTGCTATCCTGGGTGGCATCATCGGCGGCATCCTGCTGGCCGTGCTCGACCGTGGTATCGCATTGATACTGATCGCCTTGGCGGTCGTCGCAGCCTACACCTACGTCCTGACGAATAAGAAACTCAACGACAAGTACCTCAAACATGCCCGCGCTAAATCCCTGATCGGGGTGATGGTAGTCGTCGCCATATCCGTCGCCGGCGCCTACTTCCTGACCTCCAGCTTCGCCTGGCACCCACAGGGCAAGATCGTCAAGACCGTCCAGAACGTCACGGCCGGAGGCGCCATCGTCGATGCGAACACAGACGATACTGCACTCACTGCCAAGCCTGGTGACATCCTCAATTATGCGGTGACCGTATATAACACGGCTGCTCCAGCGAACAATCATTATAACGACATGGCAGATGTTATCTTAAAGGACAACCTGCCGGTCGGTGTCGAGCTGGTCGGGCATCCTGGAATCCGCAGCATCACCGAGAGCTTCGGCACCATCCTTCCAGGCCAGAAAGTAGTCAAGAACTACCAGGTCAAGGTCACCACCACCGTCCACGGAGCAATACTGGAAAACAAGGCCTGTTACACTGGTGACAGCGTCGTCAAGGATAACCCGCAGAGCGGCTGCGAAATAGCCAAAGTCAAGAACAATACTACTGCCAGCTCGAACTTCGGTACTCCTGCCACTCCAGAAAGCAACAATCCAACATATTGGGGTACGAACTGCGTCAACATCGCAATGAGCGGCAACGACACATACTACACGCCGCCAGCAAACGCTGTCAAAGTCATCGTCAAGGGTGGACCGGTATATCAAGTCTACACCCAGCCACCCTTCTCTAACTTGACGGCCCCGATCAACCCTAACAATGGCATGCCGTACGGTATCAGCCACGTCATCCTCTGCACTGGATCAATCCCGACGCCAACACCGACGCCGACGCCAACACCGACGCCAACGCCAACACCAACACCGATTCCGACTCCGACGCCAACGCCGACGCCGACGCCAAACCCAACACCTACTCCGACTCCTACTCCGACTCCACAGCCTAACCCAACACCTACCCCTACACCAACGCCAACACCAAATCCAACAACGCCAACGCCTACCCCGACACCAAACCCAACCACACCTACTCCCACGCCGACGCCTACAACTCCGTCTCCGACCCCGCCGGCAGGCACGCCACCAGTCTTCGTTCCGGAGCCTGATACCCCGACACCTTACCCACCGATCTACTCCACGCAGCCGGTCTTCCTCGGTGACGCGACCAAGCCAGTCGCCCTGGCGAACTCAGGCCCTGGCAGCATCGTCGTCCTCGCCCTGTTCGCGCTGATAGGTGGCTACATCGTCAACACGCTGTACATGCACACCAAAGGCAAGAGCCCCAAAGGCCGCCTCGCTAAATAACAAAGTGTTACACACCCACTAATCTGCAAGGGAGCAGAACGGACGGACATCCAGCAATGGGTGTCCGTTTTAATTGTAGATATTCAGCCGCCTCTGGGCGTATAATCGAAAGGTTATTACTAATGGAGGCACACTGTATGTCAAAATTTGAAGTCTACAAGAGTAAGAACGGGTACCGCTGGCGCCTGAAGGCCGGCAACGGTGAAGTCGTCGCGACCGGAGAAGAATACTCATCAAAGGCCAGTGCCGTCAAAGGTTGCGCATCCGTAACCAAAGCCGCTAATGATGCTGAAGTAGTCGAAGTCGATGACTAAGATGATCCGCAGCTGGTGCTGACGATCAAGACGCCGCAGGAGATAGAGTCGATGCGCAGGAGCGGCGGTATTCTGGCCGCCGTCCTGCAGCAGTTAAGCGCCGCCGTCCGGCCGGGGGATACACCACAGGACATGGCAGCACTGGCCCGTCATGAGCTGTCAAGTCTGGGCGTATCGTCCCCGTTCCTGGGCATACCCGGACCACCGCCATATCCGGACGTCATCTGCATTTCCGTCAACGATGCCGTACAGCACAGCATCCCGGATAGCCGGCCGTTCCAAGCTGGCGATGTCGTCAACTTCGATTTCGGCGTCACCTATGACGGCATGATCACTGACGGCGGCATAACTGTCTGTATCGGCGGCCAGCCTGATGCGGACAGCGACAGGCTCATCACCGGTACCAGATTGGCACTGGAAAACGCCATCAGCGTCGTGCAGGACGGTTGCCGTACTGGAGACATTTCCGCAGCCATAGAGCAGACGCTGCGGCAGCACGGCCTCGGCATCGTGCGCGAGCTTACCGGCCATGGTGTCGGCCACGAGCTGCACGAGGATCCAGATAATTTATAACTACGGCAAGGCTGGGACAGGACCGGTCCTGCGGTCAGGCATGACCATCGCGATCGAGCCGATCGCCACGCTCGGCCACCCTGATATTTTCATCGACAAGGATGGTTGGACAATACGCACCCGGGACGGCAGCTGTTCGGCCCAGTTCGAACACACCGTCGTGGTGACGGATACGGGCTGCGAAATCCTGACGCAAACACACAGATCAGTGATTACATTTTAGCTGCTGAACTTTTGCACCCCGGGTCCGACTGTAAAGAACGCGTATAAATACTACTTCACGTACTATAGCGATTAGTTTTGTTACATACGTTTGTTTATTTACCTAGTAAAGTTTCTATTAGCGCCAATTATGCCGCCTAGTACGCACCAGCTACTACAAATTAAACGAGGAGATCATATGCAGCAACGACTAGCATTACCAAATATCAAGACAACGTTAGTAGCAGCTGCCATCACAGTCGCAGCGATGACGATGATGGGCAGTTCGGCATCCGCAACTTCGATGCATACTGACGAGCATCATGGCAATTCGCATGTAGCCATGCAGCAGCATGATGACAAGAAGCATCATGAAGACAAAGCCAAGCACGAGCACAAGACAGACATGCATGAGCAGAGCCAGGCCGCGATCGACCTGCGTGTCGGCCTGAATAACCTGCTGGCTGAGCACGTCACCACCAACCTGACAGTCAACCGCAGCATCGCTGACGGTGCATCAGACGCAGAGATCGAAGGCGGCATGCAGGGCCAGCTGGCAAACTCCGACGCACTGTCCGCAGCCGTAGGCAGCATTTACGGTGCCGACGCCCAGGCACAGTTCTCCGAGATGTTCCGTGAGCACATCGTCGAGTCCAACGCCTACGCGATGGCTGTCGCTGATGGCGATGAATCGGCCAAGGAAGCAGCTACTGCCGAACTCCAGGAATACCTGGAAGAGCTTGCCACCTTCTTCAGCACCGCCATCCCCGGCCTGCCCCAGGAAGACGTCTACGCCCTCCTGAATGAGCATGAAGAGCTGATCAACGCTTCGACCGAGGCGTTCAAGGCTGGAGATTACAACCTCTCCTATCAACTCGAGCACGATGCACTGACGCAGGTCGCGACCATTGCGGATGCGCTTGCAGCCGGCATCGTCCGGACGCAGCCAGACTCGTTCTAGCAGTCTGTAAAGGATATGAAGGAGTCCGGATTTGTACCGGACTCCTTTTGCTATCTCCTGGCAACGATGCGGTTCCGTAACCAGTATGCATTTGGGGCATAAGTAGTATAAAAGCCACCGGTATTCTGCTATATTCGACATATGAAGCACTTCAAAAACACATATACAGTCGTCGGTTATCTTTTCATGGCCGCGAGTCTCGTCGCCATCACCCTGGACGAGACTTCGATGTTTGCGACTTGGCTGCCGATCGGAGCGGCATTCATCGCAATCGGTCTCAATGAGAAGCCGAAGAAAAAGTAAGGCATGACTCAGTCATCAACAGTCATGCAGTCGCTCGAGCAGCCTGAAGCACGATTGCTTTAATGGCAATTTTGATGTATAGTATAAGCATACCACTTCAGTCAATCGAACGGAGATTACATGCGGCTACGTTGTGCGGGTTTTAACTCACTGGCAGACGCTTACCTCAGCTACGGAGATTATAGTTATGTCGATCCTGACCTCCTCGTCCCAGGAGCACGCACCCCCGCCCTCGTACGGATGATCGACGGACTGCAGGCGGACGTCGTCGGGCTGCAGGAAGCTGAGCTACCACTCGTTGAGGCTCTAGACGAAACCGGCACATGGCAGTCGCACTGGTCACCAAAAGGACGTAACAAGCCGGATGGCTGCCTGACCCTGGTGCGGAACGGCATAGACTTCAGCGACCAGGAGACTCATCATTACGACGACGGATCAGGACACGTCGTACAGACGTTGCGCATCGGACAAGCGATTTTCGCCAATACCCATATCAGATGGGCGCCCGCATCAGACCCGGAACACGCCGGCGTCGCCCAGACGCAGGAACTACTTGACTTACTCGGGCCCGATACTCCAGCTGTCGTCTTCACCGACTGCAATGACCGTCCGGGCGGACCAGTCAGAAAATTGTTCGAGGCATCTGGTTTTGTAAATCTCCATGATGAGGAACCAACTGCATTCGTCAATAAGGAGCCAGTATCTTTAGACCTGCTAGCTGTCCGGGGACTTCATGCCGAATATATCGGTACTGATTTTACAGCTGTCGAAATCCCGAATCGAGCATGCCCGTCAGACCACATCCCGAAGATGGCTTACGTCGACGTAGACTGAGGATTACGTACCGAGTACTTCCTCGATGCGCTTCCCGAACTGCTTGGCTCCATTTTCGGACAGCTCGGAGAAGGGGCAGGTACATCTTCAACGGTTATTGCGGCGGCCAACAACCTTCACCAGGGTCATCCAAAATGCTATAGTGCCTGGATGAAGTATAAGGCTGCGCTATTCGACCTCGACGGTGTAATCATCGACAGCGAACCGCTGCACATGGCCGCGTTCAAGTCCACCCTTTCCGCCCATGGATATCAACTAAGCGACACAGATTATACAGAGTATTTTGAAGGCAGGTCCGACGAGGACGGTTTCCGCTTATATTTCAGCTCCATGAACAAGTCAGTTGACCTAAGCTCCTTTATGGCCGATAAGGCAGATGCCTATCTTGCCATTTCAGCCCATCAGTTGATCCCCTATCACGGAATACAACCGCTCATTAAGGACCTTTCGGCGCATATCCCTGTCGCGCTTGTCACGGGATCGCTCCGGTCAGAGGCAGAAACAGCTCTGGACATCTGTGGCGTGAGAGCGTGCTTCAAAACTATCGTAGCTGCTGATGACGTCTCAAATGGAAAACCCGATCCGGAAGGCTACTTCAAAGCCGCCTCAGCAGTTGGGGTCAACCCATCGGAATGTGTCGTCATAGAAGATTCACCAAGTGGGGTGCATGCGGCCAAAACAGCAGGCATGCATTGTATCGCCGTCACTACGACACACCTGCCCAGCCAGCTCGCTCAAGCCGATCAAGTAGTGGACCGTCTGGATATTTCCCTGTTCCAATAGCACTCACATGGAACTACTACACATACTATGGAGGGATGATCCATTGTAATGCTCGCCGCTGGCGGTCACTTCCGCAGAATCTTTTCCATCGCCCTACCTTTCGCGAGCTCATCGACCAGTTTATCGAGGTAGCGGATCTCCTGCATCGTCGGCTCTTGGATATCTTCGACCCTGATACCGCAGATGACACCGGTGATCTGACGGCGCGATGGATTCAGCCTGGGCGCTTCAGCAAAAAATGACTTAAAGTCCGTCTGTTTGGCAAGCTGCGTCTCAAAGGCCTGACGGCTATATCCGGTCAGCCACAGGATGATTTCGTCAACTTCGGCTTTGGTCCGGCCCTTCCGCTCCGCCTTAGCTATGTACAGCGGGTATACGCTCGCGAAACTCATGGTGTATATGCGGTCATTTCTGCTCATTTCCCATATATCTTACCACCGATTGCCACGGCCCTCGCCCACTACCTACTTTTGATATATCATTATCAGATGCCAGGATCAGCAAGCATCTTAGCCGGGCATAAGCCGCAGGGACAGCATGTCTAAGCACGGGATGACCAACGAGTTCGGCTTATGCCTTCTGCCGGACGAATCCATCGTAGAAGCTGTCAATTCTATAAGACAGCTGCTGCCTGCATCGCCTTACCGCGACGATCCGCCCCATGTCACACTGCTGAGAGCGATTACGACACTCCATGATATGGACGACGACACCCTGCTGCAACGCGTGGACGAACTGCTGCATCTGACTGCTACTCTGCCGCTAGAAGCTACTGTCAGAAAGCCGTCGAACGCATTCTCCCCTATCTATAGGTTATCGAGCACCATATTGTTCAGACCGTCTTCGGACATGAAGACATGCCGAAAATCTGTGATCGATACACTCAGAAATGACGGCTATACCCTAGGCCGCAGCGCGACGGCAGCTTTCATACCGCACTTCTCGGTGCGGCTCGGTGTCCCATATGACGATACGGCCCGTGCCATGGCAGAACAGCTGTTCACGAAAGATTCAGTCGTTACTTTGAGCAGGTGGGTTATCTACCGGGTATTCTACGAGGACGGCAACCGGCTCGTCAAAGAGATACCACCTGATATATAGTATGAGTCCTGCAATATGTATGGACCTGAATCTAAAAACCCATCCTCATCTGGTACCCCAGTAATATCCTGAGATAGTGCACGGCGTATCCGTGCACCGAGCGAGGAAACGAGCTGACCAGGTGCATGTGCGTCTTGAGGTAGTCAAAGACGCACTCGATCCTGACCCGCTGCCGCAGCAGCGTCAGCTGCCAGGAAGCCATGGTCCAGCGCTGCCTCGGCCGGGGCGGTGACACGACCAGACAACGGCAGTCCCGCCAGAGATGCCGCCGGGTAACTCCGGCGGTGTAACCGCCGTCCCCCACGACGACATTGGTCGTCGTATTCACGAGATACCGGAGCTGCAGCACGTCCGCCTCATTGGCTGCCGTGAAACGTACGGCGCAGAGCTGACCGTTGGCCGTGCAGCTGGCATGGAGCTTGAATCCGTAGTGCCAGCCCTGGTGATTGCGGCCGAATGCCGCCGTACCACGGGCGACATGGTGCCGGCCGGCCCGGACGAGCCGGCAGACCTCCAGCATGGTGGAGTCGACGAAGCGCAGCGCCGCTGCGCTTCGCAGGACAGCGTCCAACAGACGTTGGAGCTTATCCGTGATGCGGTGGACCTGGGCGACGAAACCCTTGTAGTGTGGCAGGTGCAGGACGCTTCTGCCGCGTCCGAGATGGTAATCCCGGATCCAGCGGAACAGATGGACCAGGGTCGGCGAGAACATCTCGGTGACCGCGTTCCAGATGACTAGCGTCAGTAACTCGCTGTCCCGGAGCAGATTCGGTCGTCCGCCCCGGGGCTTCGCCCCGTCGGGGACGACCTCACAGACCCAGACAAATATATCTACGATATCCGTAACGTGGTGTAATGGTGTCGCACGCATATGCTGTTCCTCCGTTTAGCTTTACCACTTACGAAGATACGGCTATGCGTGCTTTTTGTCTGTGGGGGTTTTTGGATTCAGGTCGAATAGGGCGAAAGATTTGGCTTGTAGAGCTACTTAATCGCTATTAGTCATTAAGCTCCCCGTTTTCTAGCTGTTTAGCTTAATAAGAGCGCATCTAACTTATCTTCACTATATTTGTGAGGGTGGGCAAAATAGTCTGCCAGCGATGATTTTGTTAGCGACTCAAGTAGATGATGCTCATCATCACTGAACACCTCGCCTTTGTAGGATCCATGTATTACCTTACCTCGTTTGGAGTATAGTTTTTTCAACCGTTTAACGTGCGTGAGGGGTTTGTCGGTACTTTTAGCGATACGCATTGAAAGCTTATACGCTACCTCCTGATTATCCTGGACATATATAGCTTCAAGTGTAGAAATAAGTAAAACACGGCTTACATCTCTTGAGCCTGCTTGCATGATGGCAGAGTTATAAAGGGCACGTAGAGTCTTGTACTTTTGACCATGGTCCGCGTTTATAACATCGGCTTGAAATACTTTTTTCAATTCATCGGCAATGTTACTAGTAAAAAAGCGAATTCTAGTGGCGCAATAAAACGTGCTAGGTGTTCCACGATAAATAACTTTCGCATGAGTACTGCTGACCCACGATGCTTGTGACGGATAAATTCCTAGTATGCGCCTCATAGCAAAATATAGTCGATCTTCGATTGCCGGTTCGAGGTTATCGGAGATAGGTAGGAGATGCAGAGCTACGCTAGATTCAATCAAAGAATAAGCCATTTGTTGGTGGTCTATTTGGTCGTTTACGTCGAATGGTACTATGTCATAGGAACCAGTCAGATGTCGCTTAATGATTTTGATTCTAAAACTAGATACGTCTTTTCTACTAAATTTATGCAGGGAAAGGCGATATCCGCCATAATTACAAATATGAAAGGGAAGAGTCAATTTTGTACTGACATCTTCCAGAGGAATTAAAAAATACTCTGTGTCATACATGGATACAATTAGAATCCCGATTCCCTTAAGAGTTAGCCATATTAACGATAACATTTATTAAATGACCCTCCCATCCCGCATCCTCCTCATAGCCATCCTCGCCTCCTTCGTCGCTTTTCTTGACGGCTCGGTCGTCAATGTCGCGCTGCCTGCAATATCGGAGGAGTTGGGCGGCGGGTTGGCGACACAGCAGTGGGTCGTCGATGCGTATCTGATCACATTGGGGGCGCTGATTCTGACGGCGGGGTCACTAGCTGATATATTCGGGCGGAAGCGGATGCTGGCGTATGGTCTGGTCGGGTTCGGCGTCACGTCTGTCCTCTGTGCGGTGGCACCGAATGCGACATTCCTGGTGGTGGCCCGGGCGCTGCAGGGCGTGGCCGGAGCGCTGCTGGTGCCTAGTTCGCTGGCGCTGATCATGAGCAGTTTCACAGGGGTGGAGCAGGGCAAGGCGATTGGGCGCTGGACGGCCTGGACGGGTATCGCCTTCATCATCGGGCCGCTGCTGGGCGGGATCATGGTGGATGTGCTGTCGTGGCGGCTGATATTCGCGATCAATGTGCTGCCGATCGCCATCCTCGGTGCCGTCGACAGCAAGTTCGCCGGCGTCGGTTCGGCGGTCAACAATGCCGTGGCCCGCATCGCCGGACTGGTGGCGATCGCCGGGTCAGGGCTGGTCGTCGGGAACACGGTCGATCTGGACGGGTTCAAACGGGGGATTATGGCAACTGCGTTGCTGCTGGCAGTGGGAGGGGTCATATCGGCAGTCGGCATCCAGAATGCGCGGAATGCAGCCAAAGATATCGTATGATATCGAATGTTTTTTCAAGGTTAAGATCAACATAAGCTTGATAATAAAAACTGTTTCTTACAAATCTTTTCTGGACGGGGATATATTGCTATATTGAACGTATAGAGGGGGAAGAATATGAAAACGATTGACGATGAACTGAAAAATATAAAGTTGCTAATAAAAGAAACTCGCAGGAAGGCGGGACTACTTGGACAGCCATATGTATTGGGGCTTGCTACCGAAACGCGCGATGGTGATCTGATTCGAATAATTAAAGAAAATGCAGAGCTATTTCGCCAAGAAGGCGCCATCAAATTGGATTGGAGAGAAGGGGCTACTCGTGGTAAAAGTGTTATATGTAATGAAGAGTTAATCGTAACGGTTGATAAGGCATGAATTATTAGGGATGGAATTCGACACAAAGATGACTAGAATTTTCTAAAGTTTTAGTCTGATGTTCTAATCCTGCAGGTATGAATAGGCCATCTCCCGGATTAAGTATGACCTCTGTCTTATTTCTCTCAGCATTCACCAAATCGAATTGCTTTGATCCACTGATCTGTAGAGCCAGAACTGGAAGGGCGTCGCGGTGGAGTGGCAATACGGCATGGCCTTTCTCTGAAATGTATGCCGCTATAGTGGTGCGCGTCCGAGCTCTATTCGATAGTAGCCCTTTCAAGTTTCTGATGACAATATTGTCAATATCGGCATCTTGCAGTATGTAACCCTTTTGTTGGTTGTATAGTTCGGTGAATTCATTCAGATTATTCGGGTAATTCAACATGCCAGCTCTAAATATGGCAACTGCACGACGTTCAATGCCATGGCTCACTGTACTGGGTTGTGAGAGTTCGTCAGTGAGTTTAACAGCATCATACGGTCCGATCAGATGCCTCCATATAGTTGGTCTTTGTTGCGTAAATACTTTTTCTAAATTCAGTGCTGGCATCGGTCTGAGTGATTTAGTTGTAAATTGGCATATGTTGATGCTCAGAACCATGTGGAGTATCAACGAAGATATATCTGCACAGTGGCCGGCCAGCTTGCTGTTCAAGCAATTCTTTAGTAGGGGCTTCCAATAAATCTATCGATGTAACCATTAGGCCTTCGCCTTCTTCCAAGACAACTTCATCAAGACTTACAGTTTCGCTTGTGAGGGTCCGTCCTTCCACTGTCTCAAGTAAAGCTTCATTCTCTCCCAATTCGAAATGTTGGTGACGAAGCTGTATAGCAAACCTGCCTAATGTACCGTGTTTCTCCATTACGCTTCGGATTTCAGTGAGGCATGGAATATCTGCTTCGGAAAAAGGTTCGACATCATTGATGTCTGGCGCTGCAGTTTCATCGTCCGGTGTTGTCATTGCAGTGCTTGATTCGCTAGTTATAGATTCAACTGTCATGTAATATCCTCCGAAATTAGTAATGCCGTCTACTATATGCTTATGGTCTGAATATTTTAATTGTGCTTTTACGGCTGTTTACAATACTGCCAAACAGAACTGCACTTCAGGCCATTCTTATTGGCCCGGAAACTGCCCGGGAAGAACTGGTGATCGCTGGGTATGACAAACGTCTGATAAAATTGTAATTATGCAATGTACTGCCTGTAATGAACCAATGGAACTGAGAACCAGGGATACGAGCAATAACCCGGAAACGGGTCAAAAGTATGACAGGATCATATATGTGTGTACACACGACGATTCCTGGATTACCGTGGAAACACCGATAGCCAGATCCGACGCTACGTAAGCCTCAATAAGTACTTAACCCGCAGATAGCGTATGATATAACTCATGACCGTACCGAGACTCCTGTCGAAAGCCTCCATATTCATCGTGCTGCGCAATGATGCTGGTGAGATCCTACTGCAGCAGCGGGCTAATACCGGATACCATGACGGCTACTATGACTTTGCCGCCGGCGGCAAAGTTGACGAGGGCGAATCGATCCTGGAGGCTGTCGTCCGCGAAGCCGCCGAGGAACTGGGTATCACCATCGATCCGGCGGATGCGAAACTGGTACATATCAATCAGAATTTCATCGACCACGCCTACTTCAACTTTACCTTCGATGTAACGCGCTGGCAGGGGACACCGCAGATCATGGAACCGGAGAAATGTTCTGATCTCCGTTATTTCCCACCCGATAGACTGTCCGAAAAATGCACGCTGAGCGTCCGTGTCAATAAGCGCGCCGGCTTCGGCCATGAGCTGACATTCTCCAAGATCACACCAGCGGAATACGAAGTGTTGATGAACCAGGAATGGGAACGAAATCCGGCATAACTCGGGCAGCAATAATCTTCTGATATAGTTAAACCATGAAATCATCGCTTGAAGAACGTGTTTCCGCCATCGAGGCGCGCAATGGTTGGGTGGCTGCGGTCAAGGATCGCTGGACAGATACGCGCCAGAAATCGTCGCATGTTTAACGGTTTCGCCTGGCTCGGCCAGGACTGCGCCGGCGGTCAATGTGATACTGGCGGGTTCGGCGATGAACTCATCTTGGTACTTCTTATGCCATTCATTCTCGCCGGGGGTGTGCTGCTGGTAATTTTCCTGCTGGCGCGGCGGGCGCGGAAGGCCCGGGATCGTGACATGAAGAAGTCATCCCGCAAACTGCCCATAGTCATACTAAGTCTGGCGGTATTCGTGCTGGTCGGTACTGCCACCTACGGATGGATCGGTTTTTTATTTTTCAAAGGTGGGGTCCCTTACTGACGTCATTGCACCATAAACTGGACAAAATGCACTCATTGTGCTAATGTTTATATATGCCTCAAATACAAAAAGATACGGTACGGCTCTATCGGATAGAAAATCCGAATATCCCACCCATGCCTGATGGTGTGACTTCGCATGAAGACCTGATAGGGGAGTGGTTCAGTCCTAACCTGTCCACCACGATGCGCTATCTGCGTAAATCAACACGGCTGCGCGGGTCGAGGCAGTTCGTGCCTTTCGCGGGCGCACAATTAGTGGTCGCCGATGTTCCGGCTGATAAACTTGACGACCTGCATGTTTCGAACCACCCGATCGCACGGACGATGGATGTCGAAAGCGACAATTATATCATTCCCCGTACTGGTGACATCCCGATAGCGGTCGTGCCGCTCCACGACATAATCGGAGACCTACGGGCCGAGCTGGGCAATGTCCGCGTGCTCATAGAAGCCCGGGAACGGATCGCTGCCAGGATCGGACACGCCGGCATCACGTAGCTCCGAGCTATAGACCAATCGTTACAAATATGGTACTTTAGTTCGATGATTGATCATGACAGGCAGCCGTTTCCTGACGACCGCGCATTACCTGCGGGGTACAGTGACGCTATCCTCGACAATATTTATGAGCCTGAGCCCCAGGACCTGACGCCGCTGGCAGCAGATGACTACCAGCGGAAGCTGAAGGCGATTGAGATTTTTAAGCAAGACCATGTCGATGTGCTGGCAGCAGCGGTCCAGAACCGTCCCACGGCGGAGCTGAAGCGTGACCGGGCGAAGACCCCGCAGACCCGCAAAAAGTACGAGGCGCAGATCGCTGCTGCTGATACGGCCCGCGAAGAACTGATAGTACATAACCTGCGCCTGGCGGCTTCGAATGCCCGCAGATCGTTGAATTACCCGAACCAGCAGCGCAGACGGTCCAAAAAGCAGCAAAAGGATGAGACAACGGACCCGGATGACAGGGGCGGGCAGCAACATTACCCAGGTGCGATATTTAACAATCTGTCTTCGCTGGCGAATTGGCCGGCGCCGCTGGCTGACCGGATACAGGAAGCCAGTATCGGCTTGATCCGTTCTGTAGAAAAGTACAACCCTGGCAAGGCTAAGCTTTCGACATACGCGACATTCCTTATAGAGAAAGAATTAGCCAAGGGTATTTTTGACTACGGTGAGACGTCGGGCGCCAGACTGCCGGTGCATATCGGGGATGCAATGAAGAACATGTACCGTGCAGAAGGCCGGCTTGCCCAGAAGCATGCTGAGATGCCAGGCGACCAGGCGATCGCAGATGACTTGGATATGGATGTCGACAAAGTGCGCGACCTCCGTGATATCCGCAGCACGCACCGGGCGCTTTCATTCACGGATGCAGAGGCTGAACTTGCCTTGTCACAGCCTGAAAGCGATGAAGGGCTGACGCTGGCGGATGTCACGGCCCACCCTGATGATTTTATTGAGAAAGAAGTCATGGCAATTGTCTTGGAGGATGCGCTCGACCGCGTGTTCGACACGCTGTCTGAGCGCGAAGCAGGGGTTGTCCGGATGCGCTTCGGAATCGGCACTGATGCGCCGATGACGCTCGATGAGATATCCAAGGTCTACGGTGTCACCAGGGAACGCATCCGGCAGATTGAGTCGGCAACGATGAAACAGCTGCGGCACAGCGCGCGGTCCGGGTGGCTGCGGTCCTACCTCTACGCGGATTATGATGAACCGCCTCACCGCCAGCCAGCTGCGGATGCCGGGCCAGCGCCTGCCAAGCGAACGAAGATGCCTGCCGTGACCGCTGCACAGGAAGTGGCCGAAGCAGAACGCCGGGCCCGGCGGCGAGGGGAAATCGAAATCCTGCAGCGCGCCCAGAAGTCCGAAAGGCGGAGAGAAGCACGTACTTCGGCGGGCAAGCTTATTGAAAAAGCCATGTGGACCGTCAATCATCCTGAGCACCACACCAGTGCGTACTACGACACCAGCCACCGGCAGGCGCTGCCGGTGGCGGTCGCCGACCAGCTGGACGCCCGGCTCGGTGACGACGTCCAGGCTGATTACCTGGAATGGTTCTGGAACGAGCAGCTTGGTGATGTGGTCAGCCGTCAGGGCAGGGGACGGTTCAACTTCGCGCAGGTCAACAGATTCTTCTTCAGACTGGTCGAGTCCCGCCTAGCCGCAGACGGTATCATATTTCTCAATGTACCCGATGAATTCGCGCCCGATATGGACTACGTCGCGGCCGGCATGTCACACGGCACGGTCGAAGTAAACGGAAGCGTCGGCGACCACTGTGCCGATGGCATATCAGGGTCGGCGGAGGTCTATATCAATGGCGACGCCGGAGACATGGCCGGCGCGAACATGTCAGGCGAAGCCCTGCTGGACGTCTACGGCTCTGTGGGCAGCGATGCCGGGTTCGATATGTCCGGTGACGCCCAGCTTATCATTGGCAAGCACACTCGCCCGGCTCTGGCGCGGGGTGCGACGGGCGGAGATTAGTCCGCGACGACGACGCGTGTCCCGACCGGGCTCCATTTGAAGAGCCACTTGGCAAAGTCACGGTCGCGCAGGTTGACGCAGCCATGGCTGGCGCCGTCGTAGCCGACATTCAGGAAGTCGGATGAGAAATGCACGGCCTGGCCGCCGCTGAAGAACATAGCGTAAGGCATGGGTACCTTATAGATGCTGGAGATGTGGTCGGCGTTTTTCCAATTTACTTTGAAGGTACCTTCGCGGGTGGCATAGCCTGGGCGGGCGTCACCGGTACGTGCAGAACGCCAGGCGACGATTTCCTTGTCCTTCACCGCGTACAGCCTGGCCCGGGAGCCTTCTCCTTTCACGATACAGATCGTTTTGGAATTGGTCTGGCAACGGGCCTGCAGGTCGTTTATGCTGGCGGCTGAGGCCTGGGACGGCGATGCCAATGCCGCTCCGGTGATGACGGCACATGCCAGGCTGGCTTTGAGGATAAGAGACCGGGTGCGGTGGATCATATGGTTTCTCCTGTTATGCAATGCCGCAAGTATACGGACAAACTGGGCAGTCAACAATCAAAATATTCACCAGTCCCCGCGTAGGGGGAGCGTGAAAAGAATGGTGAAGTGGGGTAACTACGCTTATGCTTGTGATGAATATCACCTATTGAAAATTATGCGCCGATGTGGTATAATTATTCAAATTAATCAAGCATCATGAGTGTCAGTCTCGAAGCACCCCGATCCCGTCCATACCCCCGATATCCGATAGATATCGGCGCCTTGGTCGTAGCGGCGACCGGTGCTGATACATCGCCTTCGAAACCTATCGACATGGGTGGCGGCGCTGATCCGTACATCGTGGACGGACAGGGGTATTATGAAGGCAAGAAGATATATGCCCATACCGAGAATTATGCATGTACCGAAGTACGTTTCCGGGTAGCGGATACGCTTGCCGACCTTCCGAAGGCGAGGCCGCAGGTTGCGTTCGACCACGCTCTGACGGCGAAACCCGGTGAGCCGCGCCCGCACGCCACCTGGGCGCAGGAGTTCGGCTACGCCAACGGCATGTGTTTTTCGTATTATTCGGGCGGAACCAGCAGGGACCACGGCTACCAGACCCAGGTCCTGGCCGGCTGGGAAGACGAACCGCTCAACAAGATGGAGTACGTCGGGCAGCTGGACATACCGATCGAAAGCGAATTGGTTATCGATGCCTCGCGGTTTGAGATTGACGACGAGGCCTTCCTAGTTCTGTCCGCACTGGATGAAAAAGCCAAGATGCAGGGATTATACCTCTTACCCATGAAAGACCTTTGGACAGCGGCCGGCGACCCTGTACTTGTTTCTGAGCCGCGGTACCGCTGGGAAAAGAAGGGCGGGCGGCACGGCGTCAACGAAGGCGGCCAGCATGTCCAGCGCATGCTGACATTGGGAAAGGGCAAGGAAAAGGTCAAGCGTGACTGCATCGAATATGCCGGCGGTCCAAGCTGGGACGACCCGTACAGCACCGGACGTCTGATCCATACGCCGGGAACGGAGGTGCTGGACCAGGACAACTGGACAAAACAACGCCGGCCGATACTCAGCCGTTACAAGAGTATGCCTGGTGTGCGCATGCCCGGCGTCGGCCATGGTTCTTACATCAAAGAAGGTGATTCTGACTTCATGGCATTGCAGTGCAAGAAATTCCGTGGCAGCGGCTGGCTGCGGCAGTGCATCATCGCGCCGTACTACGAGACTCCCGACAACAAGCTGGCCTTTTATTGATACCTGAGGTCTGATACGGGATGACCGCGGCCCGGCCACGGCTAACCTTTGCAATTTCCCGGCTGCCGTCTTATGCTTAACCTTAGGATATGTACACGTGTAATAAGGGGATCGAATCGCTATGAGGGAATTGAATGTGAACCAACGTGGGGCCAGCGCCCTTGGAATCGTAATCATCGTGCTGCTGGTGGGGGCGGTCGGGTGGTTCGGCTGGAGTTCGTACAAGGCGAAGTCCGGCGCCGATGCCAGCACGACGGGCAGTTTTTCCGGCTGGAAGTCGTATCGGGACGCGTCGAGCGGCGTGACCTTCAAATACCCGCCGACCTGGAACGTCTTTGCCTACCAGCCGGAGCAAGGTACCAACGCCGGCAAGTTCAACCTGTTGACTATCTCGCCAGTGACACAGCAGCAGCGCACCGGCCCGAATGCCAAGCAGTATACGGAAGCTATCAACCTGTTGGTGACTATCAGTGACGCTGAGCAGGTGGAAAAATCGGTGACACCTGCCAATCCGTTGTTCCGGCAGTCCCAGCCCAACGAGCGTACCCTTGAGAACTTCACGATGAACGGTGGCAACTTCAGCCTGCGTGGCTATGGGACGAAGTCGGCCGAACCTCTGGTAGCGGTCGAGGTCGTGACCTGCAAGGCCGACAAGTCATGTTCCGCCCAGATCAAGCGCACCAACGGTAACTACGTCAGTGCCATCATCGCGGCCCAGGGCAACCAGCAGCAGGCGACGACGCCGGTCGACACGGGCAGCGAGGATTACATCAAGAGCAAGATGGTCCTGCAGAGCATGAAATTCTAGATAACAGTCGTCTGCCCTAGGCAAGATTATGTTATATTATCGGTATGAGTCTTGAAGCTGCGGGCGCAGTCTATCCGGTAGATATGCGCATGCCTCCCCAGGGCATGCTGGAGAACCGTGCCGGCAAGGCGGTGGTCGTCGGACTGGTCGCGCTGGCGCTGATACAGCTGTCAAAGAACGGCATGTTCGATGACTTCTCCGGATATATCGAACCGGACGGCTCGATCATCGCGGTCGCACCGGCCCGTGATGACAAAGAGCAACGCAAGAAGGAAAATAAAGTGGCTGCGGATGAAGGTCCATACGGCGGGGAGTGGCAGTCGCCGATCGATGCCAAGGATCTGCGCGACCGTCGGAACGGTATCAGCCAGTGCTGGATGAATTATTACGGCCCGAAGGATGGCCACCACGCCGCAGTTGATTTCCGGGTCGTCAACAAGCCGGTGCGGGCGCCGAAAAATGGCGTTATCGTAGAGGATTATGCAGGCCGGGGCGCGGAGAACACATTCATCATCGATACGGGCCCGGATGCCAAGTCGGGCAAACCCCATATCTACGCGGTCTTCATGCACATGGCGTCATTCAAGAAGCGCAGTGGAACCGTCGAAGCCGGCGAAGTCATAGGTATGTCAGGTTTGGCAGGGACCCGGGCGCCTCATCTGCATTATGGTATCAGCGATAATATCCGGGGCAGGTCCTACGACGATTTTGGAACCTACGACAACCCGTGGCATACTGCCAACCCCGTAGATTACATGCCAGATGATGTCGACCCGGCGCTTACCCGTTCACCGAGCGGTTCCTGTAAGACAGATGCCCTCAAGAAGCGTGGCGTCAGCGGCTTGAAGCTATACAAACAGCGCGGTACGTTCGGGGAATATAGATAATCCTATGGCATCTTGGGCATCTATATGGCAGACAGGCACGTTTATGATATATTTATGCAATGAGTAGTATCGCAGCCGGAGCCGAGTTTTTCAGGGATGACATATTCCCAGGAAGTGTGACTGATACTGGCAGCCTGCGCGGCGCGCAGCTGTTTGAGATGAGCGGCCGCAAACAGGCGCTTGCATGGGCCCTCGCGGTCACGGCCAGTGTCGTCGTGCTGCACCAGGGTCCCTTCATGCCGAATGTCGATCCGTCCGGCTCCTCCGGCACGAATGCCGGTGCCACCGGTGAATCCGGCGGCTCCGATGACGAAGAAGCAGGAGACGGCGAAGAAGGCGGATCTGACAACGATGATGCACCCAAAAAGATTGCCGACCCGGTACTGAAATGTGATGAGTGGCTGAAGAGCCGCGACGTCACCGCCAAGCTGGAGAAAGACATCGGCGTGGCTGCCCGGACGATCGTGTCCAGCAAACAATCCACCGGCATCACCGTCGCCATCACCTGTGGTGACAAACTGCTGGCGTCCGTCGAAGCCGGAACGGCCGATGGCAAGGAAAAGGTCTCGGCCGAAAAGACAAAGTACGACCTGTCGTCCGTCGGCAAGCCGATCACTGCGCTCGGCGTCCTGAAGCTGGTCGACAAGGGTACCATTACCCTTGATACGAAGATCGGTAAATATCTCGATGAATACACCAAGGGCGATAAGGCCAATGTGACGTTCGGTGACGTGCTGCGCCAGCTGTCAGGGCTGGGCTATTATGAGTCTTACGATAAGGATCTCAAGGCTACGCCCGCCAAGACGACCAAGACGCTGCGCGACGAACCCCTCGTGGCCGAGCCGCGCACCAGGGAACTGTACTCCAACACGGGATATAACATCGTCCGCGACGCGGCCACCAAGGCGGCCGGCGAACCGCTGGAAGACCTGATAACACGTGAGATACTGAAGCCGCTCGGAGTAGACGAAGGAATCGGTATCAGCGGCGAGGTCAAGAACTGCGCCGCGACCTCGCTTGATGCAGACCCCAGCACGACGCTGCGCTGCGAATCGCAGGACCGGCTGTACATCGCCCGCGGCGTCCCGGGCCATACCGGCTGGTTCGCAACCGCCGCCGCCCTGTCGAAGGTGAACGCCATGATAGCCCAGGACGGCGTATACGACGGTAAGCAGATCTTTAAGAAAGCGACGCTGAAGGCCATGAAGGAGCCGCTCGAGGGCTTCACCCGCGGCGCCGGCTTGCAATCGAATGCCAAGTCCAAGAATACCGGCCTACGCCCGTTCGGCACCGCCTTCAGCCCGAAGGCGTACGGCCATACCGGCTGGAACGGCCCGGTAATCGCTGTCGACCCGTCAGGCCTGACCATCACCAAGCTGACGAACGAGACCTTCCGCAAGGAGGTAGACCAGACTCAGACGCATGCCACCAACCGCAAGCTCTGTGACATCGCCATGGGTATCGTCAAACCATAACCGGTGGCTGCCCGCTCTATGAGGCGGACCCGTTATAATTCTGTCAGGCTGCGTAGCTCGATCGTCCGGTCGATCGGTAGGTGATAGTAGTCGCTGGTACTGAGGGCGTTGCGGGACATCAGGGCGAACAGCGTCTTGCGCCAGCCGGCCATGTTGCGGCGCCGCCCGGGGACGATCTTGCTCAGGGATACGAAGTACGACGCCTGGTCGGTATCGAAGTCAAGCTCCGGGCTCAGACCGCGCAGCTGCTTGAGGGTATGCGGTACGTTCGGCGTATCGTGGTAGCCGTACGACAGGCTGAGGTGGCTGATGCCGTCATCATAGGACAGATTGTCGAACTTCGCACGCTGGTGCTCCGGGATGTGGGCTTCAGTGGTGGTGCGGACGGTGACGATGACAACTTTCTCATGCAGTTCATGCAATTTCTCGACGGCGGCGTGCAGGGCCAGCGGTGCCAGCCCGGCGTGGTGTCCGATGTAGACGGCGCAACCCGGCACGCGGAAAACTGGTGGCTTAGCCCGGCGGATGGTGTCGATGTAGTCCTGCAGCGGACCCTCGGCGATCTGCCGCTCACGGCTGACGATGACCCGGCCCTTGATCCAGGTGTGGATGATAATGAACAGTGAAATTGAGATGGCCACCGGCAGCCAGCCGCCATCCAGCATCCGCGGCACATTGGCAGTCACGAAGGCCAGGTCGATGGTCAGGAGCATGACGGCCAAAGCTGCGACGTAGGCGACTGGCTTATGCCACAGCGTCCTGGCGACGACCAGGAACAGCAAGCTGTCGATGAGCAGCGTCCCGCTGACGGCGATGCCGTAGACGACGGCCAGCTGCGATGAACTGCCGAAGACGACGATCAGCAATGCGACCGCTACGCAGAGTAGCAGGTTGATGAATGGAATATAAATCTGGCCAGCCGCTACCTCCGAGGTATGCATGATCCGCATCCGCGGCAGGAAGCCAAGCTGGATGGCCTGGCGGGTCAGCGAGAAGGCGCCGGAGATGACTGATTGCGAGGCGATGAGGGCGGCTACTGTCGCCAGGATGATGACTGCGATATGTAAATATCCCGGGAACAATGCCATGAACGGCGAGCTGGTGGCAGTCGGATGGGCTAGCATCATCGCACCCTGGCCGAGGTAGGACAGGACGAGGGCTGGGAAGACCAGCATGAACCATGCCCGGGCGATCGGGCGTCGGCCGAAGTGGCCCATATCGGCGTACAGTGTCTCGGCGCCGGTCACCGCTAATATGACTGCACCGAGCGCCAGGAATCCGAGGAGCGGCTGACCGGCGAAGAACTGTACGGCCGTGAAGGGTGAGAAGGCGATAGCAGACTCGGGATGCTGCAGGACGCGCAGGGCGCCGAAGGCGCCGATGACGACGAACCACACGACCATGACCGGTCCGAACAACCTGCCGATGACCGCGGTGCCATAGCGCTGTACCCAGAAGAGGAATCCGAGCAGCAGGATGGTGATCGGCAATATCCACGGTGTAAATCCGCCCGACACTACCTTCAGTCCTTCGACGGCTGACAGTACGGATATAGCCGGGGTGATGGCACTGTCCCCGTAAAACAGCGTGACGCCGACCAGCCCGAGGAATATATAGGTCCAACGGCGGCGCAGCTTGAGCTTATCGTTCTTGATGAGCGCCACCAGCGCCATGACGCCGCCCTCGCCCTTGTTGCCGGCCCGCATGACGAAGCCGATGTACTTGACGCAGACGACCATGATGATAGCCCAGATGATCAACGAGACGACGCCGTAGACATTGGCAGCCGTCACCGGCAAGTGCAACCCATGCTCGCCGAAGATCGCCCGCAGCGCATACAGCGGGCTGGTGCCGATATCCCCGAATACCACGCCGATGGCCGCCAGGGTCAGGCCGGCCGCGGTCGCTGTGCGCGCTTTAGGCTTTTGTTCATTCCGCATACGTTTAACTATACCGTATCGGGCAGGTAGCAGAATTACAACTTTTCGTCCTTTTGGACTCGTCAGCATGACCTTTTCCATAGGAGATATTCATGGAAGTTGTATTTGACGGGCAGAAGAAGAGTGAAGATTGGTTGGTGTGGATTGGGGTGGGCTGGGGAGTAAGGTGAAGACCAGGGTGCGGCCGCATGTGATATGCTTCCGCATCCCTGGTCCCCTTGGACTACTTCTTCCCGGTCGACTTCACCGTCGGCTTACCGTCCAGGATGATCCTGCCCTTGTCATCATCCCACTTGGCGGGACCGCCTTCGGTCTGAACACTGCCCTCCCAGTAGGAGATGTACTTGGTCCCGCTCGAGGCGACACAGATCACATAGGTGCCCTCGCTGTTGCCGGTGTAGACCCCGTTGGGTTCCGCCTGCGGGACGACTGCGTCGTAGCTATCCAACTTCTGGTCGGGGTTGGTGAGCTGAGCTGTGCTCGGCAGCGGGAATCCGATGGACGGGCACACCTTGATCGGGTTGCGGACTCCCTCGGAGTCACCGCAACTGCAGCCGAAGAAGAGTTGGAACGTGCCCGACGTCAGCCAAGGCATCGACCAATACGTCGAAGAATATCAGGTCAGGCAATGGCAGGATGCTGCCCAAAAACTGAATGTCCTGTATGGCGAGGAACGGTATGTGTGTACCCGGCAGCCGGAATCGAAGCAGGGTGAAGGCGTCAGAAAATATCGTACGCTACACCGCGTCACGGTGACCGGTCCGTGGCAGGGAGCGGGGAAAGTGCCGTATGAGTTTTGGAAGGCCGAGGGCGTCGCCAGCCGGGTGAAAGGCACTATCGACACGTTGCCACACCTCAGCCGGCGGCTTGCAGTGCTTGAGCTCGACACATAATACAATTAAAGGCATGCCAATCCTGGCGATCACAGACTGTCCTTGTTTCATTCCAACTGCATGGTGTACTATATGCCTATGCTGCAAAATTACTATATTGGACAATATCGTGAAGACGGATTGCACGGTCACAATAACGGCTGGATCGTCGGTACCTTTTTGGCCGATCAGCCGCGTAAAAACGAAGACGTCGAAATCAAATATTGGGAATATGCTGCGGGTGAATCCGTAAAATCCTATAAGAAAGTCTCCGCCATCATAGAGTGTACTTTTATTCTGAAGGGCAGTACGAGGTGTCTGATAGGCGATGATGAAGTCATCCTGCGGACTGGCGATTATATAGTCATCCATCCCGGTACGTCCAACAACACGGTAGCTGAAATACTCGAGGATGTCGTCGGTCTGACCATCAAAGCGCCAAGCGATCCAACTGCCAAGAAAATACTCAGTTAGTTCCAGTCTGGCCCGGATGTCGTGATAGTGCTTTTCCACGGGCCGGCCGGGACTTCGCTGAAGTCGACGAAACGCCACGAGCTGACAGTGCTGCCGGACTGTCTGAAGTTGGCGCCGAGGTAGTCGCGGACTGCTGGTGATACATCGAGTCCGGCACGGTTAGAAGCCGGGGTTGAGGTGCCGAAGACGTAGCCGCCATCTGTCCAGTTGAACGGGCCGACATCTTCCCACTGGGCGTAGACGGTCTTGCTGACGCCGTCCGGCGCGGCGGTGATCTGGATCCAGCGGTTCTTGATGATCGACTGGCCGTTCGGGACAGCGCCCGCATACCACGGAATGATGTGCATGTTGGATACCTGGCCGCTCTCGGTATAATCGCCCCACGGCAGGGCGAAGTAGAAGGGGTTCTCCTTGGGCGTGAAGCCGCAGGGATTGTATCCGCAGCGGTTGCTCGGGTCGTCAGTGCCGCCGAAGTACGACTTCCAGTCGGACTGCCAGGCGCTTGAAATGTTCTGGATAAAGTCATTGTCAGGTCCGGCCTCTTCTCCGGCCCAGAAATACGTCGTCTTGATACCGGTGTGGAGCGGATATTTCCATGTGCCGGCCGGGGTAGTTGCGGCTGGTGCAGGTGCCGGGGCGGGTTTGGCTATGGCGGCTCCTGTGGTCGTGTCGGTGGGTGTCGTGGTGCTGCCGGCAGTTCCAGTTTTGGCAGTGGTGGTGGACTCACCGGTCGCGGACGACTTCGGTTTTCTGTCCGTGCCTTTGGCGTCCGTTGCTGAGACCCGGACTTGGTTGCCTCCCGTACCGCCCCCGGACGAGACGTCCGTGACAGAGGCCGTGGCCAGTGGCCGGGCATAGGCCTGGTCTTCGCGCGGTGCCGTCATGACGGCGACCAGCGCGAAGACCGACAGGCTGCCGCCGAGGATGGCCATCAGGCGAGCAGGAAGTGTCGCTGGTAACAGGGTTCGTATTTTCATGTTTGTTTTAGGATTACTCTCCGTACATTAGCATAAACATTATAAAAAGTCCAGCCCATGAAGTAATATAGAGCCGTAATGGGAGTGAGGCTTGTCTCAGAAGTGCCTGTCGCTGCAAAGTGACGGGTGCGGGTTTCCTTGGAAGGGGAATCTGATGCGTATTACGTTGGTGTTGCTGCTGCTGGTCAGCGGTTCGCAGACGTTCAGGCTGTTGCGCGAAGGTGACATCGAAGGGGCGTCCGGGTTTGCAGGTCTCGGCTGCATGATCACGGCCATCGTCATCGGCATCGCGAAGTTGGTCGGACCTCTCCTGCATGTGGCGCTTCGTGTCATGGTCATGGCCGTGACGGTCGTGCTCCAGGCTGCGGTCGCATGGGTTTCGGCCAGCACGGATGGCATGTCAGAGGCGATCCCATACGTCCTGGGTGGTGGCCTGGTCTGCGCGTTGGTGTTCCTGGTGCTGTTCGTCGGTAACCGACAGCCAACCACTATGGGCAATAGGGTGTAGCCATGAGGGCTGTACTATCGGGAGTCATCCTGGGCAGTGTATGCCTGACCGCATTCGGATGAGTTTCCGACCGGGAGCACTACGCCCTCGGAGTTCCGCTGGTTGCCAGCTGCTTACTGACGGGATTGCATGCCCTAGATGCCGTCAGTTACGCAACTGCATATGACATGCGGGGAATCTCGTTCGCGAACGCTGTCGGGCTTATGGGTTCTGCAGTCTGGTGGACGTACCGCTCCGACGGAACGTATGGATCGTTCTTCGGCCCGGCAGTCTTTACGGCAATTCTTTTGTGGATGGTGCGCAAAGGTGTATACGGCTGCTACCGGAACAATGGGGCGCGCTGGAACGATTGAGCTCTTCCCGGAGCCAACGGTCAGCGTCAGCTGGCAAGTGAACGTACCGCGGCCGCGGTGCAAGTAGCGAGGGACGTGTGAGTTCAGACAATCGTCTGGACAGGGCGCGATGAGGACATCCACCGGAAACGGTACGGGCCACCACGTAGGTGTCATTGAGCCTTGCGAGGGTCATGCCTCCATCCGCCTTGCGGCGACTCTGACACCTGCGTACCTACTTCTTATGCTTAATTTTGTGTGATTGGCAAACATGTGCGGAATATCACAGGTTGTCTACTTTGGCAGTCTTGACATGCGAGTGCCAGCCACGCTATACTATTTATAGTAATTGATAACTCTTCTGTCGCCCTTCAGTCATCGGAAATCGTATATATTGACGATCATCCAGCGGGCAATCTGAGTGGTAAACATAGCGGTAAGTCCCTACCGGGAGGGGTGGGCACACAGTGGGCCTCATGCGGGCATGTACGACAATAATATATAACTATTATAAAGCAGCAGGTGCGTAGGCACTGCTAACAGAGACGAAGGAACAAGCATATGCAGGTTAAGACAACCAATTCACAGCAAATTTGGCAATCACCGGACGGCAAGCGCACGATCTGGGATGTCACCCTCAAGACTGCCGATGGCAGCGATTACAAGCTCAAGACGTACAGTCCGGAAATCGCCCGGCTCGGGTACAGCGGTGAAGTCCGCAGCTACCTGAACCCGCGCGGCGACCGGTTCGTCCGGCAGGTAAGCGCCGCCCAGACTGCAGGCGCCGGCCAGTCCGGCGGTGGCAGCCGCAGCAGCTACCAGCGGGACGACAACGCGATCAAGGCACAGTGGGCGATCGGGCAGGCTATCAACCTGGCCAGCGTCAAGATGGATAAGGAAGCCATCACCATGCCGGTCATCGAGAAGTACGCCCGTGAACTGTATGCCACGGTCAGCCGCGTCAAAGGCGAGCCAGTTTCGGCAGCCGACGAGGCTGAGGCCGAGCAGTATATCAAGGGTCTGACCCAGACTGCGGCAGCGTTCTAGACGCCGGCCGCATCTGACGGCCCGTCCTCCCGTCCTCCGGACGGCGCCGGATTGTCAAAAAGCCAGGCAGAGACCTGGCTTTTTTTAGTACACTGGACACCTGTAATGATAACAATTGCGAAAATAAATAATCAGAGAAACGGAAGCAGTTAACGAAGAATATAAAATTGAAGCACACTGCTGATAGCCATACCTTATTACCGGAGTTATACTGTTACTATAAACTTTCACCCAAGGAGGAACCATGCCGACACGACTCAACCCTTATCTCAGCTTCAAGGACTCGACCAGCGAGGTGATGGACTTCTATCAATCAGTCTTCGGTGGCAAGCTGGACAAGACGTCGTTCAAGGACGGCGGCATGGAATACGAGCCGGGCGATGCTGAGAAGGTGATGCATGCCCAGCTCGAGACAGACAATGGCATGTTCCTGATGGCATCCGACACACCGGCCAGCATGAACCCGGAGGGCGTCGATCCATCGAACGGTACCATCTCGCTGAGCGGTGATGACGAGGCGGAACTGAAAGGCTATTACGAAAAGCTGTCAGCCGACGGCAAGGTGACGCTGCCACTCGACAAGGCGCCCTGGGGTGACTGGTTCGGCATGTGTCAGGATAGATTCGGTGTCGATTGGATGGTAAACATCTCCGGCAAAGCCGTCGATTCCTAGGCAGCTTCGCAGAGTTCTTTGAGCTTGGCGAGGCCCTTCGGCCAGGCGTCACCCATCATCTCGTCGATGTCGACGGTACTGGCTAGCTCGACGGTCACGGTCGTGACGCCGTCCTGCTCGCTGAAGGTGTAATTCTCGGTTGCGCCGGCCCACGAAAGTGAGCTTTCACTGGTGGTGTCGAGCTCGCCGTTGATAATCTCTCCTTTGTACTCGATGGAGATGAACTCGTGCGGCTTATTTTCGATGATAGTACCGGACAGACCGCCGAGGTTGCCATCTTCGTCAGGCCCGAGGAACTGGATGTCGCTGCCTTTTTCCCAATCGCCCTCATAGTATGAACCGGGATAGAAGGCGCCTGTCCACTGGCGGTAGGTGGCGTCGCTGAGCATGGTGTCCCAGACTTTCTGGACAGGGACATTGATTGTTGCAGAGTAGGTATTTGATTTCATAGTTCGCATTATAGCACCGGCCTGGGCGGCTAAAGTGAGATTATGGGTTGCCGCCCAGATAATTCCGTGGATTGACTGCTCGGTCGTTGACGCGGATCTCGAAGTGGACATGCGGACCGGTCGAGCGGCCGGTGCTGCCTTCGATACCGATGGTTTCGCCCGCCTGGACGATCTGTCCTGGCTGGACCGTGACACGTGACAAGTGTCCGTAATATGATGTCAGGCCGCCGCCATGGTCGATCGCGACCGTTGTGCCGAAGCCGCCGACCTTGCTGGTGGCAGGTATGACCTGGCCGGCCCGGAAGGCCGTGACCGGCGCCGTACCGACGGGCTTCCGACTGGTTATGTCGATACCGGTATGCCCATGCGAATAGGGATATCCGGATGAGCCGAACTCGGTCGTGACCGGACCGTGGACCGGCCAGCCCATCGTGCCCGAAGTCGGCATCGATGCCAGCGCCGCCACCATGGTGCGCGGTTCCGGGCTCGGGGCGTAGGTTCCAGGGACGGGCATGGCAGAGACTTTATTGCCCGAATTGCCAGCCGCTGACAGAACGGAGAAAAGCTGCATGACGACAGCTACGACTACGGCGATATACACCACGCCGGCGACGCGTTTGTATGACTCCGCGATATAGATAATGTTAAGTAATTGCCTAGACATGCCAGTTACTAAAAAGTATGACATTGCAAGCCCTGAGACAGTGTAAGAATTCTCACAACAGCGTAAGCACTGTCCATTCCCGCGCATCACCCGCAGCGCACGGAGCTGCAATTACTACTGGATGCTGCGGGGTTTCGCGGTACAATTGATGGATAACACAGCAGACTAACGGAGGATACCACCATGCGCATCATTGACATTCACGCCCGCCAGATCCTGGACAGCCGCGGCAACCCGACTATAGAAGCCGACGTTACAGTCGAAGATGGCACGGTCGGCCGGGCAGCCGTCCCGTCCGGTGCCAGTACCGGTTCACATGAGGCGATCGAGCTCCGCGACGGAGGCGATGCGTACGGCGGCAAGGCTGTCACCAAAGCAGTTGCCAACGTCAACGGCGAGATCCGCCAGGCGCTTGACGGCACGTATGCCAATGAGCAGCGCGAGATTGACGATATCCTGATCAAGCTCGATGGAACACCGAACAAAGCCCGCCTCGGCGCTAACGCCATGCTGGCCGTCTCACTGGCCTGCGCCCGGGCGGCGGCGCTCAGCAGCAAGACGCCGCTGTACCGCTACGTCGCTGAACTGGCCGGCAACAAGACGCTGACGTTGCCGCTACCGATGATGAACATCATCAACGGCGGGAAGCACGCTGCCGGCAGTACCGACATCCAGGAGTTCATGGTCATGCCGGTTGGTGCGAAGTCGTTCAACCACTGTATCCAGGTCGGTTCTGAGATCTTCCACGCGCTGGCAAAGGTGCTCAGTAGCCGCGGCTACGGCACGACAGTCGGCGACGAGGGTGGGTACGCCCCTGCAGTCAAAGAGGGCAATGCCGAAGCCCTTGACCTTATCAAGGAGGCAGTGCAGAAAGCCGGCTATACGCTTGGCGAGGATGTCGTCCTGGCGCTCGACGTCGCCAGCACCGAACTCATGGAAGGCGGCAGCTACAAGCTGAACGCCGAGGGCAAGATGCTGTCCAGTGCCGAGATGATCGATTTTTACAAGGACCTGACCGGCCGCTTCCCGATCGTCTCGATCGAGGATGGGCTGGGCGAAGATGATTGGTCAGGCTGGCAGCAGCTGCAATCCACCCTCGGTAATGCGTCTGATGGCAAGCCAGGGATCCAGCTGGTCGGCGACGACCTGTTCGTCACGAATACCGATTTCCTGAAGCGCGGCATCGATGAGCAGGCCGCCAACGCGATCCTCATCAAGGTCAACCAGATCGGTACCCTCAGCGAGACTATCGACGCCGTCCAGATGGCCCAGAAGGCCGGCTGGAACACCGTCATGTCCCACCGTTCCGGTGAGACGGAGGACGTCACCATCGCCCACCTGGCCGTCGGCCTTAACTGCGGCCAGATCAAGACCGGCTCGCTGTCACGGACCGACCGTGTCGCCAAATACAATGAACTGATCCGTATCGAAGAGGAGCTGAATAACAGTGGCGAGCCAGCCGTATTCGCAGGGCGGGATGCGCTGGTGCACGGCGATAAGGCGGCGTAATGAGAAAACCATTTGTCTTGGTCATCTGCGATGGCTGGGGAGAGCGCGATGAAGCCGCCGGCAATGCGATAGCGGCGGCGCAGACTCCCTGTTGGGATGCTATCCGTAATACATGGCCGCATACGACCGTCGAAGCCAGCGGTTCAGCTGTCGGGCTGCCTGCAGGCCAGCAGGGTAATTCTGAGGTCGGCCACCTGACCATTGGTGCAGGCCGCGTCATCCATCAGCCGCTGAGCAGGCAGCATTTAGAGATAGATTCGGGATCGTTTTACCAGAACGAAGTACTTATCCAGGCGATTGAGATTGCCAAGGAGCGGAATTCAGCTTTGCATATCATCGGGCTTATTTCGCCAGGAGGTGTCCATAGTCATCAGAACGGCGCAGTTGCAATGACACGGCTCGCGGCCGACCTGGGTATGGACAGGGTACACATCCATGCCTTTACGGATGGTAGGGATACTCCACCGGCCAGTGCGCACGAACATATCCAGGAATTGGAAGCTGAATTAGCTGCCATAGGCGCTGGGCGTGTCGCCAGTATCAGCGGGCGCTATTATGCTATGGACCGCGATAACCGATGGGAGCGGACCCAGACAGCATATGACATGTTGACCGGAGATGACCATCCAATTGCCCCAAATGCGGTAGAGCATGTCCGCGGCAAATATGATGAAGGTGTGACAGATGAATTCATTAGGCCGGTCGCAATAGCGGCTACCCCCGAGGACCGGACCAGGGTCGAAGATGATGACGTCGTCGTTTTCTTCAATTTCCGACCCGACCGCGCCCGGCAGCTCAGCCATGCGCTGGTCGATAAGGAATTCAGTGGATTTGAACGCCGGCGCGTCGTCAAAAATCTCCATTTCGTCAGTTTCGCGGAGTATGATTCAGATCTCGAAGTGCCGATAGCATTTCCGAAAGATGACGTACAGGAGACGCTCGCTGAAGTGGTCAGTACTGTCGGTCTTAAGCAATATCACTTAGCAGAGACGGAGAAATACGCGCATGTCACCTATTTCCTTAACGGAGGCCGTGAAGATGCATTTCCAGGTGAGGAACGTGAGATGATAACTTCGACCAAAGTCGCTACCTACGACCTGGAGCCCGCTATGAGTGCAGCGGAGGTGACAGATGCCGCGGTTAAACGTATTGCACGAGGGATTGATGACCTTATCGTCATGAACTACGCTAATGCTGATATGGTCGGGCATACAGGCATATTTCCGGCAATCGTGAGCTCGATAGAAACATTGGACGGTTGTCTTGGTAGGCTTGTTGATGAAACACTCAAAGCCGGAGGCGCAGTACTGATTACGGCTGACCATGGCAATGCCGAATATAAGATTGATAAGGATTCGGGTGAACCGCTGACATCGCATACGACAAATCCAGTTCCGGTCGTGTTGTGCGGTACGGACGTGAAGGCACTGCGTGTTGATGGTGGACTACAGGATATCGCACCCACCGTTCTGAGTACGCTGGGCCTTGATGTACCTGCAAAGATGACTGGAACGAGTCTCATTACTGAATAGCATGGATTGCTATTCGTCGTACGGATTGTCCCAGCAGGCTGAGCCGAAGGCTAATTCGGCCACCAGTGCCGATGCGTAGCGGTTGGCTGGCGCATAGTTGAGTGGGTCGCGCCTCAGTAACGGGACGATACACGGCGCGAAAGGCTCATCTTCTTCGATGATATCGAATCCATCACCGGTAGTAGCTAACTGGTTCCTGACGACAAGTCGCGGCAACGGCGATTCGGCAACGCCTGTTTCGATGCCTGCCAGAAACATTCTATCCTTATGGATACCGCGCCGCGAAAACGGTGCTTGACCTTCAATCTCCTCGATGGAGGGGTTGAAGCTGAGTAAGACGGCGCCGCCGATGTGGGCCGGCCGCCAGCCATCAACGAACAGGTTGAGCTGCAGGCGTTCAGTGAGGCCGTCGGTGGATTCATCGGCGTCGGCCTTGGTATCGGGACCGACGAGAGATTCATCGAAATTGGTCTCAGCGGCTGATCGGCCCTTGATCGCCTTGCCGTTAGTGGTCACACTGCCATTCCGGGCTGCAAAGTATGCGTCGGTATCTTCCGCGACCGTCTGTACATATATTTCGTAGACCGTATCAACGAGTATGTCGTCCCCTTGGAGACTACTCAGGACTCTGTGCTGCTCCGGATATTTCATTAATGATAAATATAGATGAAACTTGTCATTGTGTCAAAATCAACATTATTCGGAATAGGCCGGATAAAATACCCCCGGGGGTATTACAAAAGGCTGTTGTGGATGGCGCTGGCGGCGGTCGTACCGGTGGCGCAGGCCACGACGACGAGGTCTTCGAGGTTGACTATGTCGCCGGCGACGTAGACGCCCGGGACGCAGGTCTCCTGCTGATGATTACCGGTGACGGCTCCATGGTTGATGTCGCAGCCGAGTTTCTGGACCAGCTCGAGTCGCGGCGTACGGTTGATATGGTAAAAGATCCCATCCGCCGGCAGCCGCGTACCGTCGGTCATAACTAACGACCCGATCTGGGTGCGGCTGCCGTCCGCGGCCAGCAGTTCGGCAATCTCTGTGTCGATGACCGGTATATTGTTGTCATGCAACGCTTTGCGCGACTGCGCGTTAAGCTCATCGGCGTGGCCATGTGTCATGACGATGATGTCGGAGCTGTAGGTCAGGAACTCCTTGGCAAAGTCTGCAACTTCCGGGCCCCAGCCGATGATTACTAGCTTCTTACCGCTGTATTCGATACCGTCGCAGGCTGGGCAGTGCCAGGCGCTCACGCCTTCGAACTGGTCAAAGCCGCTGATGTCGGGCTTGGTATCGGTCACGCCCGTGGCGATCAATACCCGCCGCGCGGTGACGGTCTTGACAGGGGTCTTTATGGTAAAGATGTCGCCATCCGGTGTCACGTCCTTAGATATGGATTCTGCCCAGGCATCCAGTGTGGATATGCCGTATGCAGCAGCCTCGTCGCGCATCTTGTCGAGCAATTCTGCAGGGTTTCCGCCATCGAAACCGGGGTAGCCATGCAGGACATGCGCCTTATAGTTGCGTGGCTGACCGGACGAAACAAGCAAAACTGACCGCTTGAACCGGCCCAGCCAGATCGCAGCCGACACGCCGGCATACCCGGCGCCAATGATGACAGCATCGTACGTTTTTGGCGTATTCATGTGATATGACATTGTACGCGCATCGCCGAAACGGGATTTGAAATATTTCACTCACATTTCATATTGCCGCTATGTTCACGTAAGCTGTATGATGTTTGTAAGCGTAAGCATGGCAGATGGAATTCTAAATATGATTGCAGGGATATGAAACCGATGTGGGCAGAGCGGCGGCTCACGGTGTTGCTCGTCGCGGTCGTGTTACTGATATGTACGGCAGCCGGCCTGTACCTTGTGTTCCAGGCTCGGGCTGCCACGGAAACTATCTCTGCCGAAACAGAATCAGGTACTAGGACGGGCAGTGTGATTGCTGGCAGCAGTACGACGGCATCAGGAGGCGGGTTCGTACAGTTCAAGACAGCTACCCCCACGGGCCCTAACCCGTATAACTGCCCGGCGCCTTATCCGACACTCCGTCTGGGTGCCGAGGGTGTCTGTGTGCAGCGGCTGCAATGGCGCCTGAACCAGATATTCGGGGCGGGGACGTTTGACGAGTCGGGCGTCTTTGGTACGCTCACCGACCAGAAAGTGCGGGAATTCCAGACTAGTAAGGGGCTCGTCTCAGATGGCATCGTCGGGCCGCTGACCTGGCAGGCGCTGGAGCCGGGAGTCATCGTGACGCCACCACCTCCACCTCCGCCACCACCATCGTCTCCCATCGGGACGGTCGGTGGGGCGCCAGGCTACGCATTCCCGGTCGCGCCACAGCGCCGCAGTCAGAACAGCGGTATCGCTGCGCTCAGCCCGTTGCCGTGTAGTACCTTCTCATCCTGTCACCGCGGTACGGCAGCCTTTGATATGGGCCGCCAGCCTGGCGGCGACACGTCGGCCGGCGCCCCTATCTACGCCATCACTGCCGGCTCCATCTATAACCTGAAGGTCTATATGGGGATCAGTGGCTGTTACGCCTTCCAGCTCCGCAGCAGCCTGGACGGTTTCAGCTATTGGTACGGGCATCTGGGTGCAGTGACGGTCAACAACGGACAGACCGTCCAGCTGGGCCAGCAGGTCACGACCATCGGTCGGCGGGCCTGTACGGCCAATGGTTCACTGCCGCATCTGCACATCGACCGTGGCTGCATCATAAACGGCGTCAAGCAGCCGGGAGGCAGTACGGATTGCCGGGATGCGGATTTCATACCCCTGATGAACAAGATATTTAACGGATTGCCGAGCTGATATGAAACAAAACATGCCAAAATTACATATGTATGGGCTGATTGCTTTGATTGCCGTTTGTGCTTTAAGTGGCATCCTGCTGCTGTCACGGAACGATACGCGGACGATAACTATCCGGGTTCTATCTGACCAGCCAGCTCAAGTGAAAGTCTCGGTGGACGCGGTGCGGGGTTCGGAAGGTGGGCAGACATTCAGGCTGCAGCCCGACCAGACGAAGCAGGTGCGGGTAGGTGAAGGTGATTACCGTATAACCGGCACCCAGGACGGCCCCCAGGACAGCGCCGAGACCATCGTCCTGGCTGACGCCCGCCATGCGGCCGATAACAAAACCGGCCGCCGGATAGACTTGAAACTGACGGCACCGAAGCCGGCCAGATCGGTCGCCAGTCAGTCCCAGGGCTGCGGCTTCATGTGGAACGACGTATACTATTCGTACGCCTGTTATTCGGAGTCGACCTTGCAGCGCCATGACGACATACGCCGTACCGGCTTCAGTACGGCCACGCCGGTCGCGGGAGTACGGGTATCGGATGCTACGGGGCTGGTCGGAGACAATGTCGTCACGCTGATCAATGATCCGGCAGGACCTTATCTGGTACGCTACTCATTATCCGGTGGTATCGCCAGCCGGATCCCGATGCCTCCTGCCATGGCAGGGACGCCGTTCGAGGACATGGCATTGCTGCTGAACGAGACGCCTGGCAGCAAGTATCCATTCGCGGTCGTTGATAGGGAATCCAGCACCTGGCATCTGTACCGGGGTATTGAAGACGCCGATCCTGTGGCCGTCGACCAGTCAGCCGCTGCCAAGCAGCTGAAAGGTGATCTGCGCCTTGTATCACTGCAGCTGAACGGTGACACCATGACCAGCCTGTACGCTCCTGACCTGATATCCCATGATGATGCCGGGGAGGCGGCTGTCATCGAGCAGGCAGAATCCCGCGAGAAGGCCCGCACCCCCAGCCATGTCATACGATACTCGGCAGACAGCCGCCGCCAGACCGCCAGCGTGCCTGTCGCTCCGGAACTGCAAGCCGCTGAAGTCCGCTACCTTACGGACAGCACATATATACTCACCGGCAGCAACGGCAAAGTATCATTTATGAAGGAACGCGGCAAGAAGCTCGAACCGATCTCCCGGCCTCGTACTAACGGAGGTGTAGTAGTGCGAGCGGGCAGGGCATTGCTGTGGGATGGCGGGAATATCTCAGTATTTGACGCAGCAGCCGGCACGATGGTACGCGTCTTCGCCTCCAAGGTGCATGATATCTCCGGTGCGTATTACAGTGGCGATACTGTCGGGTTTACCGCGTTCCCCAAGCCCTCTGGCAATGCCCGTCCGGCGACGTCTCCAGAGGCATTCGTCATCGGTTCGCCAGCATCACCCGGCAAAGCGTCCGAATAGGGAATTGCCATTAACGGGGCTGGCGCCCAATAGCAATCTGATATAATGTTGACTGATCCGGCCGTCGCTAAGAAATAAAATGTCCGGTATGCCGAAGTAGCTCAGTTGGTAGAGCAGCTCACTCGTAACGAGCAGGTCGCAGGTTCGAATCCCGTCTTCGGCTCCATATCGCTATCCCCACACCTTGTCATCGTCCCATGCGGGTATCGTATAGTGGCTAATATGCGACCTTCCCAAGGTCGAGAGGAGAGTTCGATTCTCTCTACCCGCACCACTGAAACTGGATTTTGATAGTATATTGATATGAACCCCATCACACTTGTTACCGGCAACCCGCATAAACTGGCTGAACTGCAGAAAGTCTTTCCATCAGATATGACATTGCAGTCGATGAAACTCGACCTGGACGAGATCCAGTCACTTGATGTCCACCAGATCGTCCGGCACAAGCTGCATCAGGCATATGAAACTGTCGGAACCCCCGTCATCATAGAAGACGTCTCGGCCGAGCTGGCAGTCCTGAACGGTCTGCCTGGTCCATTTGTAAAGTTTTTCGAAGAGCGACTAGGAAGAGGAGCATTATATAAGCTTGCCGGCGAGACGGCCGCCACGATCATCTGCAGTATGGGCTACTACGATGGCACGCAGGAATACATCGTTGATGGCATAATCCAAGGCCGCATCGTGGCACCGAGGGAGGGTGAAGGATTCGGCTTCGATGTCGTATTTATCCCGGACGGGTACGACAAGACGTTGTCGGAACTGGGGATGGATGTAAAGAACACGATCAGCCACCGCTTCAAGGCTGCGACGCTGCTCGCAGAAAAAATAGCCTCTGGCACTACCGCGTAACGACAGATTTTATACTGCTTACGTAAATTGACCAAAGCGCTACAACGTGATACAGTGTCGCGTTATGAGTACACACGAATCACCGCAGCCACCGGACCAAGACCCATTCGATACCGAGACGCATGACGGGCTCCAGGAAGAGGGCGGTTTGTTAAGCCGCCGCAACTTACTCATGACAGGGCTCGGCCTTGGTGCATCCGCAACCGTGGCAGTCCTGCTTGGCGGCCGTTTCGGCAATGAACCCCAAGGCGGTGCGAACCCCGAGTCTCCGAAGTCAGCATCCGCGGCTCCACTACCTACGCCTGAGTCGTCTGCCGGCCCGCGAAAAGAAGGCTTACGCGATGAAATCGCACAGCATCGGGCCGCCCAGATTATCTCTACTTTTGAAAATTCCACTACCGAGATACAGTACGGATACGCAGAAGATATTGATGACGGCCGCGGCATCACCGCCGGACGCGCCGGCTTCTGCAGCGGAACCGGTGACATGCTCATGGTCGTCGAGCGTTACACCGAAGCAAAGCCGGACAACACCCTGGCCAGATATCTGAAGCCGCTTCAGAAAATCGATAAGGAATTTGAAGCCAGCAACTGGGAGGATCCTGTTGATTCGACCGAGGGGCTGATCGGCGACGGCTATAGTTTGATAGCTGACTGGACAGAGGCTGCCAAGAAAGACAAAGCCTTCCTGGCCGCCCAGGACAACGTGTTCAACGAATTGTATCTGGAGCCGGCTCTCAAGCGTGCTGAAGCGGTTGAGATTGCGGACGGCAAGGGAGTCCGGACGGCTGTCGGACAGCTGGTCATCCTCGATACGATCATCCAGCATGGAGCAGGCACCGACAAGGACGGCCTGCCGAGCATCATGGACGAAGTAGCCAAGAAGGTGGGCGACAAACCGACAGAAGATGAATATATTAAGACGTTCCTCGATGTCCGCCAGAAGCATCTCGAGAACGCTGCCGATGAATCAACCCGTAGCGCCTGGAGGGAGTCAGTCCCCAGGGTCAAGGCATTACGCCAGATATTCAAATCCGGAAATGAAGACCTCCGTGGCCGCCTGAAGTTCGATGTCTACCAAGGCGACCGTTACGACCTGCCGGCAATAAAATAACTCCGGTATGTGTCATTATTGACCTCATTTTTGGTGCCCCGCATAAGTATACAATAGTGATACAATAGCAATAACGATATGACTATCCCGAAAAAGTATCTGCACGACCGGCTTATATTGCTGCTGATCAGCGTCAACGTGTTCATGGCATTCCTGGCCAGTACATGGGTGCTCTTCAAGCTCGACGGTGGCCGCAGCGCGGGCTATATAGTACAGTACCGCTCCAATCTGGGCATCAGCGCCCTCAAGACGGGCGATGCCAGCGAACTGGTGGCCTTTATCGCCTTCGCGTTCATGGTCCTGGCCATCCACTTCATCATGAGCATCAAGGCTTATCCCATAAGACGGGAGGTTTCTGTCATCATCCTGATCCTCGGAATCCTGTTGCTCGTCATGTCGATGATCGTCAGCAATGCGCTGCTCGTCCTGCGCTAACTATGGAACAGGCATGAAAGATATAGAGATCCCCTACAACCAGGACCGAGGCAGGCGCTACCGGTTCTTTGAGATCCTGCCGGGTACACTCAGTTGGTTCATGCTCCTGCTGCCACTCATCCTGAGCCTGATAAATGTCACCATCGCCTCGATCTTCATATTGATGTACCTGCTGATATTTTTTGTGCGCAGTATCGGCGTCAATATCCGGGCACTCCAGGGCTACAAGACGATGGAGATGCACAAGAAACTGCCATGGCGCGACATGCTGGCAGAGATACAGGCCGGTGACGCCGAGAAGCTCTCGCCGAACGATACCAGCCGCCCGCTATGGCACTGGGAGAACCTGCAGCGCCTGGCTGAGCATCCGGTACCGCTCAAGCCCGACGACCTGATCCAGGTTATCATGATCGCCACGTACAACGAGACCAGGGAAGTCGTCGAACCGACCATCAAATCGGTCATAGCCTCTGATTATGACATGAAGAAGGTCATCCTGGTGCTGGCATACGAAGAACGCGGCGGCCCGGGCATCCGTGAGCAGTCACAGAAGCTGGTCAAAGAGTACAAGGGCGTCTTCATGGACGCCATGGCTATCGAACACCCGGCCGATATTCCTGGCGAGATACGCGGCAAGGGCGGCAATATCGTCTTCGCCGGCCGCCAGATGCAGGCGTATTTTGAGGAGCGCGACATCGACCCACAGCGCGTCGTCGTGACGACACTGGACTCCGACAACCGCCCACATCCGAAGTATCTGGCTGCGATGAGCTACATGTACTCCATCTATCCGGAACCGGACCACATCTCAGTCCAGCCGATCTCGGTGTATAACAACAATATCTGGGACGCCCCGGCGCCGATGCGTGTCATAGCTACCGGTAATACCTTCTTTAATATCGTGCTCAGCCTACGGCCGCATATGCTCCGCAACTTCTCGGCCCATGCCCAGGGCATGAAGAGCTTGATCGCAACCGACTTCTGGAGTGTCCGTACCATCGTTGAGGACGGCCACCAGTTCTGGCGTTCGTACTTCGCCTTTGACGGTAACTACCGCGTGCTTCCGCTGTACGTGCCTATCTATCAGGATGCGGTGTTGGCAGATGGTTATGTCAAGACGCTGAAGGCGCAGTTCATCCAGCTGCAACGCTGGACGTACGGTGCGTCGGATATCGCCTACGTCGTCACCCAGGGCTTCTTTAAGAAGAACAAGGTGCCACGCTACGACCTCTACACCAAGGTCGGCCGCCTCATCGAAGGCCATGTCACCTGGGCGGTCGGACCACTGATCTCGCTGACAGCCGGTTTCATACCGTCGCTTGTCGTCAATTTCTATCCGCAGCTGGTCCGCGGTAACCAGGAGATCGCCGCCCTGACCCTGCCGGTCATCGTCAGCCATATCCAGACCGTAGCCCTTATCGGCCTGTCCGCCTCGCTGTTCGTCTGCTTCAAGACGCTTCCGCCGCGCCCCGCGCGCTACAAGCGCCACCGTACGATCTTCGTCGTCCTGCAATGGTTATACCTGCCGATCACGACCATCGTCTACAACTCATTCGCGGCGCTCTACAGCCAGACCCGCCTGATACTTGGCAAATACCCCGATAAGTTCAATGTAACCGAAAAAGCGACAGTCCTGAAGAGCGGGGAACGGGTGTCGCGGGATACGAAGGAGAGTTAGAGTACATCTGCGTGATATGCGCAGTACATGGTCGCGGCTGCCGGATCGAAACGCTGGAGCGCTTCATGCGACAAGGTGGCGATGGCTGTGGTGGTAAGATGACCATCCTGCGTGATGCCGCCCAACCTGCCCATGATGGTGTCCGTTAGCGCTGATGCGTCAGAAAGGGCTGACGGGCGGTGCGCCAGACACTTATGCAGGCTGATGAGTAATGTATCGCGCAGGAATGGCCGGCCGGGTATATCTGGTGATTCCACGGTCCATGTACGCTCGTAATCGATCTGTTCGATGGTTGTGACGGTTCTCGAGCATGCAAGGCACTTCCGGCGGCGCCAGACGGCATTGAGGCGCTTCTGGGGGCGGGAATTGATTGTCTGCGTTTTGTAGCCACAATATGAACATACCATAGCTACATATTGTCATCTGGCTATTAAAAAAGCTAGTGGATAACTCTCTATGGCAGTGTGTTGCTGCGGGGCGTCTACGGCGCTGATGAAGCGTTACGCTGCGATTGCAAGGAATTGGGAATCAAAAAACCTCGGGGCCTGAATGGCTGCCGAGGTTTTCCTGGATGTGAGGCTTCATAAAATGCTGCCGGGGAATCGGTTAGGATTCAAGCCGGCGGCGTCTGATTCGATTGGTAGGCTGCGATGTCGTCAGTTCTTCGTAGAATAACTGAAAATCATCCAGCGCGGATTGCTTGCTGGTACTCACTAAAAGTCCCTGTTTAACTTATGTATCCTAACACGAAGGGAACATATTTGTCAATATACGGCTGGTATTGTAAAGCTTATGCTTGCCTGGGATAACAGGGGTGGGAAAAGTCGGGGATTGCCATTTCGTCTCTGTTGAGCTATAGTTTTATGAGTTACGTCCATTTACCCGGGTGATTAGCTCATTTGGCTAGAGCGCCGCATTGACGTTGCGGAGGTGAGAGGTTCGAATCCTCTATCGCCCACCAGATAAAGGAGACCGGTTCTGCCGGTCTTTTTTTGTGTCTGGGGTCCCGCATCTGGCCTATTGTATTTCTGGCGTATACTGGTATATTCGGATGATGGATAGAAAAGTAAAGTGGTTTGCTACCGGCGTACCCGAGGTCTCCTGGATCGGAGAGGTGGAACCGGTCGAATCGGTATTTTTGATCAAGCAGGCAGCCAGTGAACTGAATGATGATGATCCGATGTCTGAAATCCTCGATGAGCCATTGTACGACATAGTGATTCCCGAAGGCAGACAGGTTGACGAGTGCGGCCGGCCACTACCGGCTGATAAATGCCGCATCCAGGTAAAGGGTGCCTGGTACGCCGATCCGGACAGTGACCTGACGGATCTGGTAGACCGGGCCGAGCTGCTTGGCCGGCAATACGCAGCTAGATCTGATGATTGGAACGATATTTTCGGCTTGTAGTGCGGGTGTGTCGGCCGGGCAATCAGTGCTATGCTAGACAATGCAATGTTGATTATGCAAAATCTGGCAGTGTGAGGAATCGTACAGTAAATGTATTCAGGGCTTGGTACGCTATGTGTAGTGCGCCGCAGATGCGTACACAAACCTACCTCACCCACGAACTTGACGAGCCAGCAGGCCGGATATGCACATTTACAGCTTACTCACGATTGTACTCAGCTTCCAGCACGAGCAAATTAACGTCACGGACGGTATAAATCGAAAAGTGTTATCCACATGTGGCTATGTACAAAAAACACCATAAATATACTAGCCGTATAGTACTAAGCTTGCTATACTACCTTGTAGGTGAGGTTTTGACAGGGTGTTTTTACCGGCAGGAGGAGTCCTACCGGCGATCCGAGGAGCGGTTAAGAGAAATGCGAGATCTCTGAACCGCTCCTTTTTCATTGGTTATAAAACAGCCGCTGATAGGTGTTATAATGTGGGTGAGTGATGATGCAGCCCCACCAACTGCGGAACTCCGTTTATCAGCTGCGATGTACGACAACATGGCTCCACAAGTGAATGTCCGGTGGAACCGTCAACTCCAAACATATGTATCTCATTGTGCGACATAGCACTTATGCATATTAGTTGACCCGAGGCGCGTCAGGAATGTACCGATAGGTCATTCGGGCGTGTTTTTTATTACTATAATGCCAGCAAAGGACAACGTATATGGCCGAAAAACCGACCCCAGAACAGGATAATCTCTACGCGATGCGCCACTCGTTGGCCCATATCATGGCGACAGCCGTCCAACACCTCTGGCCGGAAGCTAAATTCGGCGTCGGACCAGTGGTAGAGAACGGATTTTATTATGATGTCGACCTGGGTGATGTCACCCTGTCAGAAGCTGACTTCGGGAAGATAGAAAAGGAGATGCGCCGCAATATCGGGGCAAAACTGCCGTTCGAGCGCTTCGAAAAGCCGGTTGATGAGGCCCTGACCTGGGCCCGGGAGGCAAAACAGCCGTACAAGGAAGAGCTTCTGAACGATCTGAAGCGCGCCGGCACGACTGTCGCCAAAGACCTGGACGCTGCAGAGCTCGGACTGGCTGCGGACGGTGATTCTGTTGTTGAAAATGTGTCATTTTACCGGAACGGCGATTTTACCGACCTTTGCCGAGGTCCGCACGTCGCATCAACAGGGGCGGTTGGTGTCTTCAAGCTGATGCGTGTTGCCGGTGCATACTGGCGTGGTAAGGACGACAACCCGCAGATGCAGCGTTTGTACGGTGTAGCATTTACAACGCAAAAAGAATTAGACGACTATTTAGAACGACTGAAGCTGGCTAAAGAACGCGACCATAAGAAGTTGGGTCGTGAAATGGAGCTATTTTTCTTCGAAGAGACGTCTCCGGGAATGGCGTATTGGATGCCCAAGGGTATGGCGATGAAAAATCTTCTCATTAAGTATTGGCGCCAATATCATGGGGAGCGTGGCTACCAGGAAATCGCATCTCCCTTACTGAACAAGAAAGAACTATACGAGATTTCCGGGCATTGGTCTCATTATAAAGACGATATGTTTCTTGTAGAGCGCGAGCCGGAAGAGTGGTGGGCACTTAAGCCTATGAATTGTCCCAACGCGATGATGTTCTGGAAATTCACGACTCGGAGCTATAAGGATCTGCCGCTGCGGCTGTCTGATACCGATACTTTGCACCGCGATGAAATAACCGGCGCATTGAACGGGCTCCTTCGAACAAGGGTCTTTACGCAGGACGATTCTCACAACTTTGTTACTGAAGACCAGGTTAAGGATGAGATCGCGAGAATAATTGCGATCGTCCGGGATTTTTACGGTGTATTCGGAATAGATGCATCCGTGAAGCTGTACTTATCTACCAGACCTGAAGATTTCATGGGCGATATTGAGACTTGGGACAGGGCGGAAAAAGAACTTACAGAAGTGTTGGAAGCCAGCGGTTTCCCATATGGAATCAAAGAAAAGGACGGCGCATTTTATGGGCCTAAGATAGATATTCATCTGAATGACGCTTTAGGGCGTGAATGGCAATGCGGGACCGTGCAGCTAGACTTCCAGTTGCCGCGCAAATTCGATCTTAAATATTCCGCCCAGGATGGAAGTGAACAGACTCCTATAGTCGTACATAGGGTTATCTATGGTTCTTTGGAAAGATTCATTGGAGTCATTACAGAACACTTTGGCGGCTGGTACCCGTTCTGGTTCGCCCCTGAACAGGTCAGGATTCTCACGATAAATGATTCAGTCGGGGAGTACGTAGAAAAAATCACTACAATCCTGGACAAAACACTCCTTATGGAGCCTGTCAGATATAATGAGCTTCGCTACACAGTTGACGGTCGTAGTGAATCGCTCGGCAAGAAGATCCGCGAAGCTACCAATATGAAGATTCCGGTCCAGCTGATCGTCGGGCCCAAGGATGTTGATGCCGGAGAAGTCAGTGTCCGCACCCAGGACGGGGAACAGAAGCTACCGCTCGGTGAGCTGGCGCGATTCCTGCAGGGGCTGTAAAGTAGGAGCCTATGAAAGAGACGATTGGAATCGACCTTGATGACGTAGTGTCTTCCCAGATAGACGCGCTTATCATATATAGTAATGACAGGTTCGGCACGTCATTGACCCGGCAGGATTTCATGCAGCCCGGTGAATACTGGGGTTACTACGAAAAGGTATGGAATGTCGGCGCCGAAGAAGGGTCGGCTCGTTTCCGGCAATTCCTGCAGGATAAAGGTCCGCTCACCCAGGTCATCAGCGATGAATCCCGAACAGCTCTAATGGCGCTGAAGTCAAAGTTCAACCTGGATATCATCACGTCCCGGGGCGGAGATTATCATCAGGATACTGTTGCATCGCTTTCAGACGATCTGCCGGATGTCTTCAGTAATGTGCACTTCGTGGAGCTTTGGAGCAGTCGATCAGACAAGGTGACGAAAGCGATGATATGCCAGGAGATCGGAGCGGGCTATCTGATCGATGATAATGTCGAGCATTGCCGGCTGGCAGCAGAAGCTGGCGTGAAGGCACTGCTGTTCGGAGAGTACGGCTGGAACAAGCATCTGCCAACGCCGCCTGGAGTGGAGAGGGTTAAGGATTGGAAGGACGTAACCGATTATTTCAATGTCACCTGAGACGGAACCCGGCTTCGGCGCCCGGGTGGAAGGAATTGTACGACGTATCCCGCGCGGCCGGGTGATGACCTATGGGCAGCTGGCAGCGCTGGCTGGAAGTCCGCGGGCGGCACGGATCGTCGGCGGCGTCGCACATTACGGTGACCCGGATCTGCCGTGGCAGCGGGTCGTCAACAAGCAGGGCGGCCTGGCCAGCGGCTATCCGGGTGGCCGGACTGCACACCGTGAGCAGCTGGAGGCGGAAGGAATCAAAGTATCTGATGACGACCGGGTGCCGGTAGCCCAGCTGCTGTGGTGGCCAGATGGTGAGTCAGCATGACCTCGCAAAGTGTCGATTATGAAGACGAAAAGACAACGATAGGGGCTGAACCGCCTCTGATAGTCATCGTCGGGGAGACCGGCAGCGGTAAGACGGCATTAGCGCTCGGACTTGCCAGGCGACTCGGCGGAGAAATCATCTGCGCCGACTCCCGGACTGTCTATAAGGGCATGGATATCGGCACTGCCAAACCGACGGCGGCCGAGCAGGCGGCTGTCTCCCACTACGGTCTCGACCTGGTAGCGCCGGATGAACGGTACTCGGCCGCCGCCTTCAAGGACTATGCGGCGAGGAAGATATATGACATTGCCGAGCAGGGTAATGTGCCGATGCTGGTCGGCGGGACCGGGCTGTATGTAGATGCGGTGATATACGATTACCAATTCCGCGCTCCGGCTGACCTGGCGCTGCGCGCTGAATTGGAAGGCCTGGATGCCGGCGCGCTTCAGGACAAGCTGCTCGGCATGGGCCTGCCATTGCCTGAAAATGATAAGAATCCACGCCATCTGATACGGGCTATCGAAACTTCTGGCCAGACTGCCGGACGCAGCGAACTGCGCCCGTGGACGTTGCTGCTCGGTATGACGGCGGACCGGGAAACGCTGCGCGAGCGGATCTTGCAGCGGGTCGACGCAATGGTAGAAGCCGGGCTGGTGGATGAAGTCCGGCGGGTCAGCGGGCAGTATGGTTGGGAATGTGAAGCGCTGCGGGCACCGGGCTACAAGGCGCTGCGCGGGTATCTCGAAGGCGCCGCAAGCCTGGAAGAAGCCAAGGCCGCGTTCGTCCAGAACGACATGGATCTGGCCAAGCGGCAACGCACGTGGTTCAAGCGTAACAAAAGTATTCATTGGCTCTTTACCGAAGATAAGCTGGCCGAAGCTGTAGATATCGCAACAACATTCTTGAACAAATAACTTCCAATAGGAGTGCACATACTGCTACAATGAGCATATGATTGAACAACTCTTCGGCAGCAAGACCCGCGTCAAATTATTGCAGTTGTTCTATAGCAATCCGAACCGTTCATTCTATGTCCGCGAGATAACCCGCAAGATCGACGAACAGATAAATTCCGTCCGCCGCGAGCTGGCCAATCTGCTGAGCATCGGCATCATCGGCTCCGACAATACGAACAACAAGCTGTACTACGAAGTGAATCAGAAGTACGAGTACTTCGAGCCGCTGACCATCATCTTCGGGGCAGGCAGCCCTAAGAAGCTGACCGCCCCCAAGGCCGGCACGGCGGTACCGATGGCCAGCGGCCCGGCCAACGAGTTCAGTTATGACACCGATATCAAGACCCTTGGCAACGTAGAGATCGCCGTCTATACTGGGCAGTTCACCCGGGACGAATCAACCGGCGTCGACGTCTTCTTCGTCGGAGACATCAACCATACGAAGCTACAGAAGTTCATGGCCGACCTGGAGGCCAAAGAAGGCAAGGAGCTGCGCTATACTATGATGAGCCTGTCCGACTTCCAGTACCGGCTGCAGATCAAGGACCGCTTCGTCTCGAACATCGTACAGGCCAAGAAGCAGGTGCTGATCGACAAGCACAGCTCGCTGAAGAACTCATAGCGGGCTATCGGGCAGCCGCAGGACACAGTAGTATAATCATAGTTACACTTACAGAGAGGGGTTACCGACATGGACATACAATTTTACGGAGCGAACTGCATCACCCTGACCGGCAAGCATGGCCGCGTCGTCATCGACGACAACCTGACGGCACTTGGGGCCAAGAGCATCACTAAGCCGGGAGACATTGCACTGTTCACCAGCAGCGTCACGCACACACCCACGACGGTGGAGACCAAGCTGGAGATCGACCACGGCGGCGAGTACGAAGTCTCAGACATCTCTATCTACGGTATCCCGGCCCGCAGCCATCTCGACGAAGAGGGCAAGCAGACCGCGACCATGTACAAGATCATATCCAAGGAGTTAAGTGTGTTCATCCCGGGCCATGTCTACCCGGAGCTGACCGACGAGCAGCTGGAAAGCGTCGGCATGGTCGACATCATGCTGATACCGGTCGGCGCCAACGGCTTCACGCTTGATCCGGTCGGCGCCCTGAAGATCATCAAGAAGATCGAGCCGAAGATCGTCATCCCGACACACTACGACGGCGGCCCTGGCGGCGGTACACCCTTGAAGTTCGAAGTACCACAACAGACACTGGAGCAGGCCATCACTTCGCTTTCGATGGAACCCAAGGAGCCGGTCCAGAAGCTGAAGCTCAAAGCTGGCGAACTGCCGGAGATCATGGAGCTGGTCGTGCTGGAACGCTCCTGATCCGCGCAGCAGCACTCTGCCCGACGAAAAACCGCCCCGGTGAGGGCGGTTTTTAATTTCGTCGGGGACAGAAGTGGCTTAGGCCTGGGCGGGTTTTTTGCCGGCGACTTCGACGATACCCTTCTTCTTGAGGGTGCGCAGGGCCTGGGTGCTGATCTTCATGGTGACCTTCTTACCGTCGACGATAATGGTCTTTGTCTGAAGGTTGGGCTTCCAGACTTTCTTGGTGTGGCGCTGGGAGAAGCTGACATTGCTGCCGTATTGCTTGCCTTTGCCGGTGAGTTCGCAGATGTTCATGGCGTTATTCCTTTTGTCCCCGTTCGTCTGCCAGGGCTTACTAGATGATTCAAAGTGTTATTGTACAGATTCAGAGCGGGGAAGTCAACGCTGCCGCACGGCGGACGTGCTCCGGGTCCTCGCGGCATTCGTCCCGACTAGCCGTATAATGCTTATGCTGTACGACTAAGCGGGCTGAGAACGTCCTGAAACTAGCCGCATAATGCCATTTTCTCCGGGCAATGGTCTGCTATACTGATATAAGCATGTTCGAAAGCATCACTCTCCTCGGAATCCTCATCATTATCGGCGTCCTGCTGGTGTCTATGACCGTCCACGAGGCCACCCACGCCTTCGTCGGGCTCAAACTCGGCGATGACACGGCTGCGGAACAGGGACGGGTCAGCCTGAATCCTCTCAAGCACATCGACCCGTTCATGACGGTGCTATTGCCGGCTATCCTGCTGGCCCTGCATCTGCCGCCGATCCTGGCCGCCAAACCGGTGCCGTTCAACCCCGAGCGGGTCAAGTATGACGAATTCGGCGCCGCCATGATCGCTGCAGCCGGCCCGTTCTCCAACCTGGTGCTTGCTATCATCGCCGCGCTCATCGCCCGGCTGGCTGGTATCGACGTCATGTCGGCCAGCGGTATCGGCGGCGCCATCCTGTCGACGTTCGTCTACCTGAACGTCTCGCTCTTCGTCTTCAACCTCATCCCGATACCTCCGCTCGACGGTTCTCGGGTGCTCTACGCCTTCGCCCCGGAGCCGGTCCAGCGCTTCATGATGCAGCTTGAGCCGTTCGGCTTCTTCATCATCATCGCCCTGGTACTGACCGGTGGTTTCGGTGACCTCATCGTCAATATGGTCCAGGCTGTCATCGGCTTTATCACCTGATAGGCATAAGTGATGTAGTTTCGTACGATGCCGCTGGCAGTGCGGCCAGCAGGCAGTTATAATAGGGGTTAGTCCGGGCAACGAAGCCTTACCTCCGGGTAAGCTCTAGCTGACAAATGATTATCTGAATACTAATCATTAGGGAATCTAACATTCTGCCAGATCTTGGTCTGACAGTGAGGATACCCACCTGGCTTTGCTCAGGTTAATCACGTCAGCAGCCCGGACTACCAAGCAGCTCTCACCCGCGTGAGGGCTTTTTTGTTTGCGTGCGCTATAGTGAGGTGAGAGATGAAACAGCGATCCTATGATTTCAAGAGCACCTGGCTCGTGAGCGTGCCTGCGGAAGCGGTGGAGGCCGTACTGCTCAACCTGGAGACCTGGACATCCTGGTGGCCTGGGCTGGAATCTGCGAGCGTCGTCAAACCGGTCGATGAGGTCGTCGGCAGCATTATCACCTGTACCTGGCGTAGCCCGGCCGGATATCGGCTGCACATGCGGATGATGATCACGGAGTACGTCCCCGGCCGGTATATCCGCTTCAAAAGTGTCGGAGACCTGGAAGGACAGGGAAGCTGGAGCTTCATCAGTCCTGACGGCGCTTCAACGCGGATGGACATCATATGGCAGGTCTCGACGACCAGGCCATGGATGAATGCCTCGGGCCCTATCCTGAGACCGCTCTTCGTCTACAGCCATAATCTGTTGATGCGGCGTGGTAATAAAGGGCTGCAGGCGTATCTGCTGCAGCAGGATTTAGAGCCCTGATGCCCTCTGAATAATCAGGTTAAAGCTAATGATTCAATCTTGGTCGGGGTGACAGGACTTGAACCTGCGACCTCACGGCCCCCAGCCGTACGCGCTACCAACTGCGCCACACCCCGATGGTGTATTTCCGCCGCCAAGCAGCAGAGCTGAACACATGTAGTATACCGTACTCCCGCGGAATTGTGAGATAATTCAACGATGAAGAACCTCAAATTTGACCATCATCTGGCCGGACTGATCCTCAGCGGCAGCAAGCGCACGACCTGGCGGATGTTCGATGACCAGGACATCCAGACGGGCGATACCGTGGAACTGATCGATAAGGTAGACCCGGCCGATAAGACTACCTGGATCTCAATCGGGACTGCACACATAGACAGGGTTACTGAAACGACTCCAGCCGGGCTGACCGAGACTGAATTACATAGTCATGGCTACAACAGTATTGAAGAAATGGTTGCAGCCTTCCGTAGTTATTATGACTATGATGTATCATTGACTACGAGGTTGAAAGTGTTGTATTTTACTCTTGACAGAGGCAGCAATACTCTAAACGCGCAAAATACAACGACTACGAGCCGGAAATTCAAGATATTCTGCGATGGAGGCTCCCGTGGTAACCCCGGGCCGTCAGCTGGAGGATTCATCATCTTGGATAACGATACGGACAACATCCTGATGGATGAGGGCATCTACCTCGGCGTCACCAGCAATAATCAGGCTGAATACCTGGCGCTCAAGGCTGCCCTGGAAGCCGCCCGCCGGACCGGTGGCCGTGAACTACATATATATCTGGACAGTATGCTGGTCGTGAACCAGATGAAAGGTATATTCAAAGTGAAGAACCGAGACCTCTGGCCCGTCCATGAGGCGATCAAGGAGCTGCTGGGTTCGTTCAAGCGCGTCGAGTTTACGCATATTCCGAGGGAGCAGAACACCCAGGCTGACGCAGCCGTGAACCGCGTCCTGGATGCTCGGCAGGCTGAACTGGACAACCCCGGCCAGTCATCGTAGCTACAGAGCGAGGCACAAGTGGTATAATAAGCGGTAGCCAGATTATCGGCTGATCACGTGGACCCTTTTGGTCACGCAGGGAGGCGGCCACCGCGTATGGAATACAGAATATACGTGTAGCGCCGACCCTCGCGGGCAGAAGGGTCCACGAGGAAAGTCCGGGCAGCAAAGGGAATGGCAGTCGCTAACGGCGACCGGGGGCGACCCTAGGGAAAGTGCCACAGAAACGTATACCGCCATCAATGATGCAGCTTCGGCTGTCCGCATAGGTGGTAAGGATGAAAAGAGCGCTCCGGCTTGCCGGAGCTGTGATTTCGGCGCGAAGGCGCCAATTCACAGGGGTAAGAGCCCGCATCGACCAGCGGTGACGCTGGAAGAAGGTAAACCCTGCCTGCTGCAAGGAGATGGATGCTCTGAGGCTCAAACCTCATAGTACCCGCTGAGTGTTCATCAGAAGAACCGCTCGATCCGCGGGGCAACCTGCGGGCTAGATAGATGATCAGCCATCCGCTGCTGATCGTTGGACTGGCCAGCTTGCTGACTACGTTCAGCGAAAACGGACGGATGACAAAACCCGGCTTATAGATAATCTGGCCAACTATAAAAGCCCGCTGATCGGCGGGCTTTTATAGTTGGAACACACCTGAACAACGCCAGCAGCAGTTGCAGAGTAAGCACAAAAATGTTAGAATAAGATTATGTCACATGAAGTATCCGGAGTGACCGAGTAGCAAACGATCATCTGGGCTACCTGGACGTACCGAAGCTCAAACGACAGCAAGGGACTGATGACGCAGAAATCTTAACCGAGTTGAAGTCTGGTGATGTAATGATGTCGGCCGCGGTCATCTCGGAGCTGTCTGCCAATATACAGGTGTTGTCTGAAGACTATGCAGTGTACGGTCAGTTATATAAATACTTAGATTCGAAAAATCAAGCCGCGCTCAATGTGCGAAAGTTCGCCCTTCGCGAGAACCTATTACATATATTCCTGGTCATGGGACTGACGGCTGAGCATGCGCTCGATAGTTCCCTTCAGAATATGATGCAAGCCAGCTGGCAGAAGCATGAACGGCGCCGTCTGGCGGGGCAGGCGGTCACGAAATTACCAACAGTCGAAACATAAAACGCTAGTGTAGCTCAATTTTTCGAACCCGGACCTACACATAAAAAGCCCGCCTTACGGCGGACTATTATTGTATTCATCTGGATACTAACAGAGGTAATTATACTTACTTTGTAGCAGTTTTAGCAACGTTATCGCGTGTCTTGAGAGTGGCCTCGACGACGCTGGCGAAGGCTGCCGGCTCGTTGACTGCCATCTCAGCCAGGACCTTGCGGTCGAGGCTTATGCCGCTGGCGTTCAGGCCGGCAATCAGGCGTGAGTAGGTCGTACCGTTCAGGCGGGCAGCCGCGTTGATGCGGGTGTTCCATAGGGTACGCATGACGCGCTTCTTATTGCGCCGGTCGCGGTATGCGAACTGCAGGGACTTAGTAACAGCCTGCTTGCCGCGCTTGATACTGACGCGGTTCGGATGGCTGAAACCCTTGGTTGCAGCACGGATCTTGGCGTGCTTAGCGTGACTAGTGACTCCTCGTTTAACTCGCATGTCTCTCTCCTTAAGCCCTTAGGCTCCTAGTTTCTTCTTAAGTATCTTGGTGTTGGCACCGAGCAGGGTGTGCAGGCCGGCCAGGCTGCGCTTGCGGCCGCCGCTCTTCTTGGACATGAAGTGGTTCCGGTTCGGGCTGCCGACGCGGACTTTGCCGTTCTTGGTGATCCGGACGCGGTCTTTGGTACCACTATGGGTCTTCAGTTTTGGCATAGGAGGCTCCTTTTATACCTTATATGATTATTGTTGTTCTGGTTATATGAGTATCTGGTTAGATCCCTACTCGGGTTCCTTTTGATTCTTTACTCGACAGTGACGCGTTCGCGGACGTCTGCCGGCAGTGGTGCTGCATCGGCTACTTCCTTGAGGTGCTGGCGCTTTTCCTTCTCGACTGCTGCCAACCGGGTAGGGCTGGCCCTGACGACGAAGCTGAGCTGTTTGCCGGCAAGCTGTGGTGCCTGGTCGACGACGATACGGTCACCGAAGTCGTTGATGACTTTGTCGGCGATCTTGAAGCCGAGATCCTTGTGGGCGAGCTCGCGTCCGCGGAAGAAGGCTGTTATCTTCACCTTATGACCGGCATCGAGGAAGCCGTCTACTTTTTTCATCTTAACACCCAGGTCGTGATCGCTGATCTTGAGACCGAAACGCATCTGTTTCATTTCCAGGGACTTGGTGGTGCGCTTGTTCTTCTGTGCCTGCTTGGTCCGCTGGTAATTGAACTTGCCCCAGTCCACTATCTTGGCGACGGGCGGGTCTGCGTCGGGAGAGATTTCAACAAGGTCTAGCCCCTGATCCTCTGCTAAACGTAGTGCCTCGGACCGGGAGATAATGCCAAGCTGTGAGCCATCCTGGTCAATTACCCGGAGCTGAGACGCCCGAATGTCATTATTCAGGCGGGTAGTCTTGCTGATAGTGCGGTCTCCTGTCTCTTCTTACGTCTCTGTTAGAGAGGGGTGTTAATAACGTTCCTTATTTTACCAGATGCATTAACGGTGGTCAACCGCGGAACGTCTCGGCACTTCGGCTGCGGTACTGCAGAGCTTCGGTTATGTGTGGGATCTCGACCTGAATGCTGCCAGCCAGGTCGGCGATGGTGCGGGCGACCTTGATGGTCCGCATGTAGGCCCGGGCTGACAGCTCCAGGCTCGTACCCGCGGTGTCGAGCAGTGCTTTGGCGTTCGGGTGCAGGCTGACGGTGGCGGTCAGCTCGCGGTTGCTGAGGGCGGCGTTCAGCGCGCCGGCTGCACCGGTCCGAGCTGACTGTGCCCGCCGGGCGGCCGCTACGCGGCCCCGGATATCTTCGGTCTCCTGGCAATGTTGCTGGCCGTGGGCTGTCAGCAGATTGGCATGGTCGACCTCATGGACTTCACTGTACAGGTCGATGCGGTCCATGATCGGTCCTGATAGTTTGGCGCGGTAGCGCTGGATTGCGGCCGGAGCACAGTCGCAGGTGCGCCGGCCGGATCCGGCCCTGGACGGGGTTCCGTAATACCCACAGGGACAGGGATTGGCGGTTGCGACGAGGATGAAGTCGGCAGGGAACTCGACACGCTCATTGGCGCGGGTAATGACGATCCGACGGTCTTCCAGCGGCTGGCGGAGGGCCTCGATGGTATTGCGGTTGAATTCCGGCAGTTCGTCGAACAACAGGACGCCGCGGTGCGCCAGGCTGATCTCACCCGGGCGGAGTGAGGTGCCGCCACCTACTATGGCAATATGGCTGGTGCTATGATGCGGCGACCTGAACGGCCGTATGGCTACCAGCCGGCCGTATTCCTTGCTGGCCAGGCTATGCAGTTGGGTGACTTCAAGCATCTCTTCCCGCGACATGTCAGGCAGTAGCGAGGGCAGGGTACGTGCCAGCATACTCTTGCCGGTGCCCGGAGGACCGCTTAGAAGAAGATTGTGTCCGCCGGCAGCTGCGATCTCCAATGCTCGTTTGGCGTGCTGTTGGCCGATAACGTCTCCGATACGTACTGTCTGACCGGCGGGACTATGTTGTGTACCTGGACCACTGTGATCCGCAGGTCTGGTCTCAGGGCCCGACGAAGCCGCCGCGATATCTACCATGCCGTCCCCGGTGTGAAAGCCGCGTTGGGTAGCATGGTCCGTGATGTGGGCGCTCAGTTGTGCCAGGTTTTCGAGCGGAACTAGTCTGACACCCGGCACCAGTCGGGCCTGAGGCAGGTTGGCATGAGGAATGTAGAAGGTGGTAATGCCATGGCGACGCCCGGCCGTGATCTTGCCGATGACACCGCGCACCGGCCTGACGGCCCCGTCCAGGCCCAGCTCGCCCATGATCGCTTCGGCTTTAGTGAACGATGCGGCTGGCTGTTTCAGTCCGGCCATCATGATAGCCGCGGCTATTGCCAGGTCGAAACTGCTGCTGGCCTTGGGGATGTCGGCGGGCGCGAGGTTGATGGTGATACGCTTCCGCGGCAGTCTGACGCCCGAGCTAGCGAACGCTCCCCGGACCCGCTCACGGGCTTCATCGACTGCTTTGTTCGCGAAACCGACGATTACGATATTGGGGAGATTGTTGGACAGGTTACATTCGATGTCCACGACGAGTCCGTCGGTTCCATGGTCGATCAGGCTTTGGACGCTCGTGCTCATCCCAGCAATTGTAGCGGCCGATTCTGCATACGCAAGCATGAGTATAATGAACTACCGCCTGCTTTGCCGGTCAGTTTGTGTATGTGCTCCGGTATTTTCAGGTAATAAAAAACCCGCCAGGTGAGGGGCGGGTTCTTTCGTTTAGGTGAGTTTTGATTTGAGTTTTAAGGTGAGGTCATTTGCTTTTGATTGTTTGTGGTGTGACAACGATCTGCGAGAAACCGTTGTCACTGTTTTTTGGTCTTTTTTGTTTTGAGCACTTTTTTTATTCAAGTGCTACGCATATCTTATAAATTGTCATTTGAAGTGTCAATAACAATTTCACCAATGTATACAGATTCCTGTGTATAACTTATTTTCGTAAGTCACTGGACAGGAAATTATTGGCGGATAGTGCGTGATTGAAACCGCGCAGAGGCTGCGGTTTTTGTATGTGTATGGACATCCACGTAGTCAGGATAGCCCAGTATAACGCGGCAAACTATCGAATTTCTTACTCACTTAATTGTTCATCAAAAGCATAATCGTCTTGACAATATTAGCCCGGCGTGCTAGTATTAGGGAGTAAGTTACAAAACAAAAACCTACGAACAAAAAAGTCGAAAGACAAAAATCCTTAACAATTCGTTTGTACTTACAACCGGCAACCTGGGCATAAGAAATAAGCCAAAGAGCCGATAACGCTCAGACTACCTTACCGGTAGGATGAGCGGTCAGTCACGCCTACCGGCGGTAAGCGCTATAATAGTTTAAATTATATCGAGCGCATTTACCGCCTAGGCACTTGCATCTTCAACGGCCGCCCGCACAGGGCGGCTTTTTATGTGTCTGCGTCCAAAGCATAGGATGGTCGTGGGGCGGGTCGGGTATAATACGTCCCAGAGCATATGCAGTATAAACAGAATGACCAGAATACGACAGCACAGCCAGCCGATGCGCCGGCAGGGGCTGCAGCGGTCCGCCCGGAAGGTCTGGGCCGGGTCCTGCCGAAGCGCATCCTGTTCTCAATCGCCGCGATCCTGACATCAGTGGCATATTTCAGCCTGACGACGCCACGGTCGGTGCAGTCGGTACTGCTTATCGTCGGATTCATATTGTTGGGGCTGACCTTATACGGCATCCTGACGATCATCCTGACGGTCACGGGCCTGCATGGCAGGTTATCAGTACGGAACCGGCGTAGCATACTGATAACCGGTACCGTATTCCCGGTGCTGCTGCTCATGCTGCAATCGATCGGCCAGCTGACCGTCCGCGATATCCTGACGCTGAGCGGGGTATTCCTGATCGGCATCTTCTATACCGGGCGCATGCGGCGCCGATGAAATCTTTGCGGAATCCGCTTGCGTACTTCTCTTATGGGTACCTAAGGTTGTATAATATACTCTAGATGAATCCACAGACAGCACAAGACCAGGGCATGGGCTCGCTACAGCCGCAGCCGGTGCAGCCACAGATGCCAGTTAACGCGACGATGCCGCTGCCTACGAACGCGGCTGTTTTCGGGCCGCCTCCCGGTATGCCGCCGCAGCCGTTCGCTGCTCAGCCGCTGCAGGCGCCACAGCAGGGCCCGGCACCGATGGGGCCGATGTCTCCGGCGATGGGGCCTATGCCGGCTCAGACACCGGCAATGCCTTCTCAGGCGCCACCGATGGCTGCACCGGACCCAGTACTGCGTCCGACGGTGCCGGTACATCAGCTTACCCAGCAGACACCAGCTTCCGGCCAACTTGCGCCGCACCACATGGCTACACCCGAAGAAGCTGCTGATAATGACGTCATCGAGAAGGAATGGGTCATCAAGGCCAAGCAGGTCGTCGCCGAGACGAGGCATGATCCGTTCAAGCAGGTACGCGAACTGAACAAACTCAAAGCAGACTATATGAAGAAGCGTTACGACAAAGAACTTAAGCTGCCGGATGCATAAACCATGACAGCATTCATAACTATCCTCATTATCCTCGTTGTGCTGGCATCGGTCATCGGACCGGTTTTGTATGCAGGTTACCGCAAGAAATTCCGGGAATACAAGGAATTTGAGCGCGGCCTGAAGATGGTCCCGCTGATAATCCACCTGCCTCCGCCTAGCGACGATACGCAGGCTAATGGGCGAGACGTCCGCGATTTAACAGATGAGAATATATCCAAAGCCACCATTATTTACAACATTATCGCGAGTACGGTGCAAAAGGGATTCAAGTCACGGTTCTATGGCCAGCGCCATTTCGGCTTCGAAGTCGTAGGTGCCCATGGCATCGTTAATTTCTATGCTGCGGTGCCGGTGGCGATGGTCGAAGTCGTCAAACAGGCGGTCATCAGTGCCTATCCGTCCGCCCGGTTAGAAGAAACAGCTGAACACAATATTTTTAGTTCTGTCGGTAAGATGAGCGGGACGGTCGGCGGGGAACTGAACCTCAAGAATAACTTCGCCTATCCGATAGCTACCTTCCAGGACCTGAAGCGTGACGCCATGCAATCATTGCTGAACGCATTATCTACGCTCGACAAGGAAGATGGTGCCGGCATACAGATACTGATGCGCCCGGCTGACCCGAACTGGCGCAAAGAAGCGTCATCGCTGGCCAGCGCGAAGCGCAAGGGCAAGGAGAAGAAGTCAGGCACGGATGCGATCGTGCCGGTGGCCAAAAGCCTTGTCATGGCATTCGTGCAGCCGCCCGGTGGCGACAAAGGCGGTGAGAAGGACAAACCCAAGGAACTTTCAGCCATGGAGCAGTCAGTCCTCGATTCTATCGACGAGAAGACCCGTCACTCCGGCTACGAGGTGCTGATCCGCGTCGTGGCGTCGTCGAACGTATCGGGCAGGGCGCAAGCCATCCTGAGTAATATCGTGGCGACATTCTCCTTATTTGACGCACCAGGCAAGAACGGTTTCAAATACAGTGCCTCCAAAGACATGGAAGCCTTCGTGACGGCTTATATCATGCGGTTCTTCCCGCAGAAGAAGAAAAAGAATATCCTCAACTCCATGGAGCTGGCGACGGTGTTCCATTTTCCGGACCAGCGTAATATTCCGACTTCCCAGCTGCAGCGCCAGGCATCGAAGCAGGTCGATGCGCCGCGTAATATGCCTGACGATGGCTTGCTGCTGGGTTACAACCTCTTCCGCGGCGCCAAGAAGCCGATCCGGCTGCAGCTTGGCGACCGTCAGCGTCATATGTATGCCGTCGGACAGACCGGAACCGGTAAGTCGACCTTCCTCGAGAACCTGGCGTTGCAGGACATGATAAACGGTGACGGCTTCGCATTCGTCGACCCGCACGGTGACACGGCGGAGAAGCTGCTCAGCATGGTCCCCAAAGAGCGCACCGAGGACGTCATATACTTCTCGCCGTCCGAGATGGATTATCCGATGGGTCTGAACCTCTTTGAGTTCAACCATCCTGATCAGAAGGACTTTCTGATCCAGGAAACGATCAACATGCTGTACAAATTGTACGACCCGCAGCATCAGGGCATCATGGGTCCGCGCTACGAACACCTGTTCCGTAACGCAGCCTTGACCGTCATGGCCGACCCGGCCGGCGGCACCTTCGTCGACATTCCGAAGCTGTTCCGCGACCCTAAGTTCGTCCAGCAGAAGCTGAAGTACGTCACCGACATGAACGTCCTGGAATTCTGGAACAAGGAGATGCCGCAGTCCCAGCGAAGCAATGACTTCGGTGAGGTCGTCAGCTGGTTCGTCTCCAAGTTCGGCGCCTTCGTCTCCAACGAGATGATGCGCAACATCATCGGCCAGCCGAAGAGCGCCTTCGACCTTCGCGATATCATGGACAACAAGAAGATCCTGCTCGTGAACCTCAGCAAGGGTAGGGTCGGCGACCTGAACTCCAAATTGCTCGGTATGATTTTCGTCATGAAGTTCCAGGCAGCCGCCATGAGCCGCGCTAACATCCCTGAAAGTGAGCGCCAGGATTTCTGTCTATATGTCGATGAGTTCCAGAACTTCTCAACGGATTCATTCGCGACGATCATGTCCGAAGCCCGCAAATACCACCTCAACCTGATCGTCGCCAACCAGTTCACGACGCAGCTGACGGAAGAGATCCGCGATGCCGTCTTCGGTAACATGGGTACTATCGTGTCCTTCCGCATCGGCCAGAACGATGTCGAGTCGCTCAGCCGTTATTTCCAGCCGACGTTCGACGGGGACGACCTGCTGCGCATCCCGAGCTACAACGCTATCGTCAGGACGCTCGTCGGCGGCGTACCGACCAATCCGTTCAGCATGTCGACGCTGGCGCCGCTTGGCAGTCCGAACCCAAAACTGGCTGATGCGCTCAAGCAGCTTTCGGCCGCCAAATATGGCCACCCGAAGGCCGAGGTCGAGAAAGACATCTTCGCCCGGATGGCGACGACGCCTGATGCACCGAAGCCGGCATTCGGCAGTGGGTCTGCCGGTACTATGGCTGGCGGCATGAATCCGGCGATGCGGCCGGGTGCTGGGTACCCGCAGGCCGCAGCACCGCCGCAGCCAGCCCAGACCGGGTGGGGGAGCGCTGGCATAACGGCTAATCCGGCACAACTGCAGGCAGTCAGAACCCAGCCGCCGGCCCCGCAGGCCATGTCGCAAAATCCTGCTGCCGCGATGCCCGGCACGACGCAGACCGGTATGCCGATGGTTAATCCGGCAGCGGCGCAGGCCTTCCAGCCGCAGTCCCAGCAATACGCTCCCGCACCGCTGCCGGCCCCGGCCCAGCCCCAGCCGATGGCTCCATCCCTGACACAGCCTGTGGCGCCTGCAATGGCGCAGGCCGGCTACCAGCCACAGATGCAGCCACCGCAGCCGGTTTATGCCCAGCCGATGCCCGCAGCCCAGCAGGTCCCAGCACCGCTGCCGGCCCAGGCGCCGGTGGCAGGTCCCGCCCCGACATCATTCCTCGACGACTGGCTGTCGAAGCGCCAGCAGCTGCCCGCCACGCCGGTAGCCGCTCCTGCAACCCGGGTGGCCGTGCCGCAACAGCCTGTTCCCCAGCCGGAACCCGTATCAAGGCCCGACGCGCTAAAGATACCGCGTGATGATCCGCGGACAGGAACGGGCGACCCGTCGGAGATGAGGCTGCCGCGACAGGATGAACAGTCCGGACGTACGGAGAGCCCGCAGGCCGGCCAGGCGGACCAGACTAAGCCCGAGCAGTCAGCATCGTCCGAAAAGCCGTCAGACGGCCCGCAGGAGAGCGAAACGGCGCCTGAGGAAGAGAAAGATACTATTTATATAGACGAGAACGGCGCCCTGCAGTACCGCTAAGTTGCGGGGAGCAGGCGCCTACGCTATAATAGTGGGCATAGCAGTGGGAAGCACATCTATGCATGCCTGGACGTACAGGTTATCGGATATCACAGGCTGATTACTGAAATCTATTAAGATCTGAGAGGGTACTATTCTAGTGGCTAAAACATCGGGTAACACAAAGGGATATGAAGCAGAACAAATCCAGGTCCTCGAGGGACTTGAGCCGGTCCGCAAAAGGCCGGGTATGTACATCGGTGGAACCGGCGTCGATGGTCTGCACCACCTGATATGGGAAATCGTCGATAACGGCATCGATGAAGCTCTGGCCGGCCATGCCGACGCGGTCACTGTCAAGCTGCTGGCCGACGGCGGCGTCTCAGTCGTCGATAACGGCCGCGGCATCCCGACCGGCGTCCATCCCAAGACAGGCAAGAGCACCGTCGAGACGGTGCTTACCGTGCTGCACGCCGGCGGTAAGTTCGGCGAAGGCGGCTACAAGGTTTCCGGTGGATTGCACGGTGTCGGTTCGAGCGTCGTCAACGCCCTGTCGGAGCGGCTGGAAGTCACGGTCTACCGCGACGGTAAAGTCCATCATCAGGAATACCGGCAGGGGGTGCCGCAGGGCGACCTCAAGGTAACTGGTAAGACTGACAGGCGTGGCACCGAAATCACCTTCTGGCCTGACTTTACTATCATGGAACGCAACAAATGGAATTATGAGATCATTCTGGACCGCCTGCGCCACGCCGCCTATCTCACAAAAGGTATCAAGACTTCACTTGAAGTCGAAGAGACTGGCGTCAAGTACGGCTTCTTCTTCGAAGGCGGCATCCAATCGTACGTGAAGCACCTCAACATCGGCAAGGAAGTCGTAGACGATGATGTCTTCTATGTCGACAAGACTATTGAGGACGTCCAGGTCGAGATCGCCATGCAGTACACCGATGCCTATACCGAACAGATCAAAGCCTTCGCCAACAACGTCTTCAACCCTGACGGCGGCTCGCATATCACCGGCTTCCGCAGCGCGCTGACCCGGGTCATCAATGATTATGCCCGCAAGTCCGGCCTGCTCCGTGAGAAGGAAGAGAATCTCTCCGGCGAGGACACCCGCGAGGGATTGACTTCGGTCATCCTGGTCAAGCTGCCCGACCCGCAGTTCGAGGGACAGACCAAGAACAAGCTCGGCAACCCGGAAGTCCGCGGCTACGTGGAGACTATCCTGTCCGAGAACCTCAATTATTACCTCGAAGAACACCCGGCTATCGCCCGTAAGATCGTCGGTAAGGCGCTGCTGTCGGCCCGTGCCCGCAAGGCCGCCCGCGCCGCCCGCGAGAACATCATCCGCAAGGGAGTCCTGGACGGCGCCAGCATGCCCGGCAAGCTGGCTGACTGCTCCAGTAAGGATCCGGCATCTTCCGAGCTGTATCTGGTGGAAGGTGACTCGGCCGGTGGTTCTGCCAAGTCCGGCCGCGACAGCAAGACCCAGGCCATCCTGCCGCTGCGCGGCAAGGTCCTCAACGTCGAGCGCGCCCGACTCGACAAGATGCTGGCCAACAACGAGATACTGAACATCACCAAGGCGCTCGGCGTCGGTATCGAGGACAGCTTCGACATAGGCGGCCTGCGTTATCACCGTATCATCATCATGACCGATGCCGATGTCGACGGAAGCCACATCTCTACGCTGCTGCTGACGTTCTTCTTCCGCTATATGAAGCCTGTCATCGACGGTGGCCATATGTATCTGGCCAAGCCGCCGCTGTTCGAGCTGGTCAAGCCAGGCCGCAAAGCCAGTGTGTTCGTGTACGACGAAGCTGAGCTGGACGTCGTCCTCGATGCCGAGATCGAGCGCCGCAAGAAAGAGGGTCTCAAAGTCATCGGCAACGGCCCGAACGCCGACGGGTCGGCCGACAACAGCGAACGCTACAAGCAGGCCGGATTCATCGAACAGAAGCGATACAAGGGACTGGGAGAGATGGACGCCGAGCAGCTGTTCGAGACGACCATGAACCCCGAGAAGCGCGTCCTGGTGCAGGTCAAGGTAGAGGATGCCGAGAAGGCCGACGCTATCTTCAACAAGCTGATGGGCACCGAGGTCGAACTGCGCAAGAACTTCATTACGGCACGCGCCAAATTCGTCAAGGATCTGGACATTTAACGAAAACTCAGAGATTTAACCCGGTTATACCAGAGGAGCACAGACATGGACGATGATGAACTTACAACACCAAATCCGGACGGGAATATCGATGAGCCACGTCTAGAGAACCAGCCGGTCCCGGTAGCCGAGATAATCACCGACATCACGCATTCGCGCCAGGTAGAGCCGCGGACGGTCGAAGACGTCATGGAAGACAGTTATCTCCGTTATTCCATGTCTGTCATCATTGAACGGGCCCTGCCTGACGTCAGGGACGGTATGAAGCCGGTCCATCGCCGAATCCTCTACAGCATGAACAACGAAGGCCTGCGTAGCACGGCCCGACACCGCAAATCGGCCAATGTCGTCGGTAGCGTCATGGGTAAGTACCATCCGCACGGCGACTCAAGTATCTATGACGCCATGGTCCGCATGGCTCAGCCCTGGAGCATGCGCTACATGCTCATCAACGGACAGGGTAACTTCGGTAGTATGGACGGCGATCCGCCAGCTGCCATGCGCTACACCGAAGCCAAGATGGCGCGTCTGGCCGATGAGCTGCTGGCCGATATCGATAAGGAAACCGTCGACTTCCGCGACAACTACGACGGTACGACCCAGGAGCCGAGCGTCCTGCCGGCCAAGATTCCAAGCCTGCTGCTGAACGGCCAGCTCGGTATCGCCGTCGGTATGGCGACCAACATCCCACCACATAACCTCAGTGAGCTGATCGACGCCACCGTCCATCAGATAGACAACCCGGAGGCGACGCTCGACGACCTGCTGGAATACGTCAAGGGGCCTGACTTCCCGACAGGCGGCATCGTCTACGGCAAGGACAGCCTGCGTACCGCCTATGCCACCGGCCGCGGCGGTGTCGTGGTCCGCGGTATCGCCGAAGTCGTCGAGGGCAAGAAGGGCCGCCATCAGATCGTCATCTCCGAGATTCCCTATGCACTCAACAAGGAGTCATTGGTCATCAAGATTGCCGACCTGGTCCGCGACAAGAAGGTCACCGGCATCAGTGACATCCGCGACGAATCAGCCCGCGGCAATGTCCGGATCGTCATAGACCTCAAGAAGGATGCTTTTCCGAAGAAGCTGCTGAACCAGATTTATAAACTGACTCCATTACAGGGCATGTTCCACTTCAACATGATGGCGCTGGTCGACGGCATCCAGCCGCGCGTTCTTGGGCTGCAGGATATCATCCAGGAGCACATCAAGCACCGCCGCATCGTCGTCCGTCGCCGCACTGAGTACGAACTGCGTAAGGCGAAAGAGCGGGCCCACATCCTGGAAGGCCTGAAGATCGCCCTCGACCATATAGATGAGGTCATCCGCATCATCCGGGCCAGCCAGACGACCGAAGAAGCCGGCCGGAACCTGATCAAGGAATTTGGGCTGTCCGACATCCAGGCGCGTGCCATCCTGGCTATGCAGCTGCGCACCCTTGCCGGCCTGGAGCGCCAGAAGATCGAGGACGAACTTGCAGAGCTCCTCAAGACCATCGCCGAGCTGGAAGCCATTCTGGCAGACGAAGCCCGCATCCTGGCCATCATCAAGGATGAGATGCTCGAACTCAAGGAGCGCTATGGCGACGACCGCCGCACTCTCGTCGTCAAGAGCGAACTCGACCGCATGAACGATGAGGACCTCATAGCAGAGGAACAAGTTGTTGTTACACTTACATCAGCAAACTACATCAAACGGAGCCAGATCGCTGAGTACAAGAAGCAGGGACGGGGCGGCAAGGGTCGCCGCGGTATGACGACCCGGGAGGAGGATGTCATCGAACATGTGGTCAACGCCTCGACGCATGACTTCCTGCTGTTCTTCACCAATAAGGGCCGCGTCTTCCGCCTGAAGACCTACGAGGTCCCGGCGGTCGGCATGAACGCCAAGGGCGTCGCGCTCGTCAACCTGCTGCAGCTGCAGCCCGAAGAGACTGTCAGCTCGGTAATCAACGTCAGCAAGGGTCAGGCCTGTGCCAACCTGATCATGTGTACCGTCCGCGGCGTCGTCAAGAAGACACCGTTCGACCAGTATCAGAACGTCCGCGGCAGCGGCCTGATCGCCATCAACCTCGACGATGGCGACGAACTCAAATGGATCCGACCGACCGGCGGCGACAATGAAGTCATCATCTCGACCAGCGAGGGCCAGGCCATCCGCTTCAGCGAAAAGGACGTCCGCCCGATGGGCCGTGTCAGCCGCGGTGTCCGTGGTATCCGCCTGCGCGCCGCAGACCATGTCATCGGCATGGATATCGTCGAAGAGGGTTCAAGCGTATTCGTGATCAGCAAGTACGGTTACGGCAAGCGCACCAAGGTCGCACAATTTACTCCGCACACCCGCGGTGGCGTCGGCATCCGCTCGGCTGTCGTCAATAAGAAGACCGGCGACCTGATCGGCGTCAAGACGCTTGGCGACCCGGTCGGCGGCGAGCATGAGCAGGAAGTCATCCTCATTTCCGCCCAGGGACAGACCATCCGTCTCGGCATCAAAGAGATTCCGGCACTCGGCCGCGCCACCCAAGGCGTCCGCATCATGCGGCTCAATGACGGCGATGAGGTCGTCAGCCTGGCGCTTGTAGACAAGGCTGAAGACCTTGAAGACCTCGACGCCGGCGGCGATGAAAATGTCATAATCGAAGCGGAAATCGTCGGCTGATAGCCAACCTCAATTGGAGTAATGGCATGCGTATATACTCGGCACTGGCCACCGTAACCGCCTTCACCGTCGCCGGCATATGCGGCTATGAGGCTGTCACCTATGACCGTCCGGACATAGCAGCCGGCCGACCGCAGGTCGGTACATCTGAATATGAATTCGGCCTTGGCGCAGACCCGGACGACTCAGTTATTGAGTTCGCAGCCAAAAAAGTCGGACGCGTCATCACACTTCAGGATCCGGTATTCGGGCTGCCGGACGAGCAGTCAGACAGTGCGATGTTGTCCTTCGAGATGACTTTCACAGGCATCTTGACGGGCATGCGCTTCCTGAACGGCTTCGGCGGTGGCAACACGACCGGCCGTCGTCCCGAAGATAGCGGAGAACAGGCGCCGCCGGCTGATAAGAATGATGAGACATGGTTCTGGATGCAGGTAGCTGGAGACGATCTTAGCGACGGCCACAAGGCATGAAAAAGCCGCGTGTAGAGGATGAAAAGGTTGAGAATAGAGAAGTAAAAGGGTTATGTTTACCGGAGTAAACGAAGTCTGATTGTTGTTCTCGATACTACGATCAACCTGCTGTCCTAGCGACGCGGCTTGTTGTTCGTACCTTTGAGGCCCGGACGTTCCGACGCTGATGTGCGCGGGAGTCCGGGCCTCTCTCGAAGGTGGGCTCAGAATTGATGGACGGATGCCCCTCCAGAACGTTGTCACGCCTTAGCGAAACGCAGTTGCCGGAGGGGCGCGGATGAGCGGCCAGGCCGTCATCTTGGTGGACCGTCAGGTGTTCAGCGCCGGAGCATCGGGATCCAGGACCACCGGACGAGGACGACTGCAGCCAGTGCAAGACCGGTTCCAGCTCCGACACGGGCCGTGCTCTGTGCCGGCAGACCGGTCACGAACAGGTAGAACGCCACGGCCACCAGGGCGACGGTTACGACGCAGAGTGCCTGCTCCTTGCCGACGGCCTGCCTGACTGCTGTCTTTGCTCTTGCCATTTTTCACCTCCTTCCGGGGTGCTATGCGGGCCGGCGGGTCAGTTGCCGAGATCGCGGCGGGTGCGCTTGTTGCGGACGAGACGGACGAGAGCGGTCGCTCCTGCTGCGAACGCGGATGCTGCGAGCGAGGAAAGGACCTTCTTCTTCCGACCGTTCGGAACGGCGGGGTTGGGCTTGACCATGTGATTCACCTCCTTCGAGGGTTTCGATTGTAAAGGTATACGAACAGAATTACTCTATACTCTTCAGAGTTTCGTGTCAAAGATGGATGCCCATCATTGCATCACTAGGGGCAGGAGGCTGACGGACGACCAGCAAAGGTGCTGTAAGAATAACTACTCATCCTGCCTGAATACCCTTGACAGCGGGGTTGCAGACAAGGTAAGATAGTCAGTAAGAACACATGAGGACTTATTAAAGTGTCTTTAAATTGTTCCGATATCCTTAACAATTCGGTAAGTATTCAGATACTGTCGCAAGACAGGATTTGAAGATTGAATAGTGCAAATCAACGTCAATTGATTTTTGAATTTGTTTTTGAAGTAAGTCAGTAATTAGTTCTTCTTCGGAAGGGCGAAGTTCGACTGAACATGATTGAATTCTTTTTTGGAGAGTTTGATCCTGGCTCAGGATGAACGCTGGCGGCGTGCCTAATACATGCAAGTCGAGCGGTAACAGGCTCTCACAGTTCGCATAAGTTCCTTGGTCCTTCGGGATTTCGGATGACAAACCCATTATGACCCGGCCGGCTAGCCGGAGATGGTGGCGGCGTTTATTATGCGATGTGTGAGAGTGCTGACGAGCGGCGGACGGCTGAGTAACACGTAGGAACGTACCCCAAAGTGAGGGATAAGCACCAGAAATGGTGTCTAATACCGCATGTGATCTAAGGATTAAAGCTCCGGCGCTTTGGGAACGGCCTGCGTATGATTAGTTTGTTGGTGAGGTAATGGCTCACCAAGACTACGATCATTAGCTGGTCTGAGAGGATGATCAGCCAGACTGGGACTGAGACACGGCCCAGACTCCTACGGGAGGCAGCAGTAGGGAATTTTCCACAATGGGCGAAAGCCTGATGGAGCAACGCCGCGTGCAGGATGAACCCCCTAGGGGCGTAAACTGCTTTTATGTGTGACGAATATGACGGTAGCACATGAATAAGGATCGGCTAACTCCGTGCCAGCAGCCGCGGTCATACGGAGGATCCAAGCGTTATCCGGAATTACTGGGCGTAAAGAGTTGCGTAGGTGGCATAGTAAGTAGGTAGTGAAAGCGTGTGGCTCAACCATACTCACATTATCTAAACTGCTAAGCTTGAGGATGAGAGAGGTTATTGGAATTCCCTGTGTAGGAGTGAAATCCGTAGATATAGGGAGGAACACCGATGGCGTAGGCAGATAACTGGCTCATTCCTGACACTAAGGCACGAAAGCGTGGGGAGCAAACGGGATTAGATACCCCGGTAGTCCACGCCGTAAACTATGGATGCTAGCTGTTAGAGGTATCGACCCCTCTAGTAGCGAAGCTAACGCGTTAAGCATCCCGCCTGTGGAGTACGGTCGCAAGACTAAAACATAAAGGAATTGACGGGGACCCGCACAAGCGGTGGAGCGTGTTGTTTAATTCGATGGTAAGCGAAGAACCTTACCCAGGCTTGACATCCTTGGAATTTCTCCGAAAGGAGAGAGTGCCTTTGGAACCAAGTGACAGGTGTTGCATGGCCGTCGTCAGCTCGTGTCGTGAGATGTTTGGTTAAGTCCATCAACGAGCGCAACCCTTGTGATTAGTTGAATTTTTCTAATCAGACTGCCCTGGCAACAGGGAGGAAGGGGGGGATGATGTCAGGTCAGTATTACCCTTACGTCTGGGGCTACAAACACGCTACAATGGCCGGTACAAAGGGCTGCCAAGTCGCGAGACGGAGCAAATCCCATCAAAGCCGGTCTCAGTTCGGATAGCAGGCTGAAACTCGCCTGCTTGAAGCTGGAATCGCTAGTAACGGTAGGTCAGCACACTACCGTGAATACGTTCCCGGGTCTTGTACACACCGCCCGTCAAACCATGAAAGTCGCCAATACCTGACGTGTTGCCTTCGTGCAGCCCTAAGGTAGGGGAGATGATTGGGGTTAAGTCGTAACAAGGTATCCGTACCGGAAGGTGCGGATGGATTACCTCCTTTCTAGGGAGAATACTAGCAGCGTATACGCCGTTAAGCTCGAAGCAATTTGAGAGGTAATACGTGAGCTAGGTCGATCTTGGTACATCGTAAATCAGTACTGACGATGTACATCGTGTCTCTATCGCAAGACTGAGACGCCAAGACATCAGAATCTGTAACTATAATGATGTTGACGTTGAGATGCACTATTCAGTTTTCAAAGCTTACCGGATTGTTAAAAACACCTCTCGCGAGAAGGGTTTTTGTTTGTTTAGCCCAAGGCTGTCAGAGGCATAAGTGGCATGATATCATTGAAGGAGCGATATTCGCATGCCACACTCTATTAGTGCTCGGAAGCATCGTGACCAACATCAACAAATATGCAGCCAGAAGTCCCAACACCACTCATCAAGAAAAGACCATATCTGGCACCTCCACCTGAGGAAAAACCGAAGGACCCGTACGGGTATTGGGTATCGGCTGCAGTGGTACTCAGCTTTATGGTCATAGGGGTCGCGCTATTGTCCTCAGGATCGGCCGCGCCGCAGTCTGCCCAGCCGCAGCCGGGTATCAGCGACGAACGTGTCAATGCGCTCGATTTATCTATATTGCTTGCCCATGACGCAGAGAATTATCCGCCTGCCGATTACAACCATGACGGCGTGGTGAACGGTGCAGATACTGCGATCGTGCTCAGCCGCTGGACCTGGTAGATCGAATACTTGTTTTGTAGGCTGATATCCGGTAAAATACACCGGTAGTTCGCGAATTCGCGACCAACAGATGTTAGGGCGACTAGCTCAGCTGGTTAGAGCGCGTCACTGATAATGACGAGGTCGGAGGTTCGAGTCCCTCGTCGCCCACCATATGAAAGGGGACATAGCTCAGTTGGCTAGAGCACCTGCTTTGCAAGCAGGGGGTCCAGGGTTCGAGTCCCTGTGTCTCCACCACATAAAATGACCCATCGAAAGATGGGTCATTTTATGTGGTTTGACAGCCGCTGTTTGCGTCATTACTCCTTACGCTTTACAATCAGAGGAGTACATCACTCATGATAAAAAACAAGAAACACATAGACGGCAGGCGCCGGATCACCGCGGTCCTGAGCATGGCCGTCATAACGCTTTCTGTGGCCGCCGTCGGAACGCACCTTCTGCAGGGGTCGCAGGCTGCCGTCGCCTCAAAGGTCATGCCACTTGGCGACTCAATTACTGACGGATTGGGATTTGCCGGCGCATACCGGGTCGACCTGTGGAACCGCCTTGTGACCCAGGAAGGCTTCGCTATCGATTTCGTCGGCTCATTGAGCAATGGGCCGGCAAACCTGGGCGATAAGCATCATGAAGGCCATTCCGGATGGCGTATCCGTGATCTGCGGGCTAGGATCGACGGCTGGATGACCACGTATCAGCCGGGTATCGTACTGCTGCTGATAGGCAGTAATGATGCCGAACAGAATGACGACATGGCAAATGCGCCGGCCAGGCTGCTGGACCTTGTACAGCGTATGTGTACGGTCAGGCCGGGCATCCGGGTGATCGTATCGACCGCGACGCCGGAAAATGGTGAGCCGGTCGATGTCCCCGTGTTCAACTCGAAGATCCCAGGTGTCATAAGTACGGCTCGCGCGAATGGTTGTGATGCCGTCATGGTCGACAGTTTCAAGCTCATGACACTGGCCGACCTGGCTGACGGGGTGCATCCGAACTGGACGGGACACGCCAAGATAGCGACGGCGTTCTATCCTGAGTTGAAGCGATATCTACAGGGCGCGGCCACGACGCCACCACCGCCACCTGCGACCCCGCTCATCAGCCAGACTGGTAACCTGGTGTCGGGAAAGGCCTTCAGCGCCACGGCTGCCGACTCTACGACCGAGGTAGGGAATCCGTTGAGTAACATTAATGACAAGAATGAATCAACCCGTTGGATCTCTGTGCCGCAGGACATGGCGGCGCTTTCGACTGATCTCGGCAGTCAGTACACATTGAATAAAATTTCGGTACTTTGGGCTGCGGATACGGTGAAGAACTTCGATATGCAGGTGTCGTCCGACAATTCCACCTGGACGACCGTCGCCAGCGGCGTCACCAACAATACACAGTCACAACTGACAAGTACGACGAACTTCAGCAATACACCGACCGGCCGCTACTTCCGCATCGTCGCCAGGGATCGCTGGGTCGCCAGCTATGGCAACTCTATCTTTGAGATCGGGGTCTACGGTACTGTTGCAACCACACCGGTGCCTCCTCCGCCGACAGCGTTGCCGGGCGATGTCAATGGCGACACGCGCGTCAACGCCCTCGACCTGTCGGCGCTGATTTCGCATGACGGCCAGAGCTATGCACCAGCCGACTTCAACGATGACGGGACGGTCGGGGCGGCTGACATGGCGATACTTCTCAGCAAGTGGACATGGTAGCGGTCGATAGTACATTTGGCCACATAAACTGCTTGACCGCAGCCTTCGCCGCTGCTAGTATAGATTCAGTGCTTATGGACAGAGATGTCCCGCTAAGAAATAGAGAGCTGGCGGTTCCAGGACCAGGGAAGCTTTCTAAGGACGCTAACAGTAGTAGAACTGTAGCAAATATTGCTGCAACAACTACTTGACCGCCCCTGTTAAAACTGATAACATTAAAAGGTTGTTTGAGTTTAGGTACGAGGCACACGGCAGGATTTCCGCCCGAGCAGGCTTCCAATGTAAACTCAAACGTTCAAGATTTCAATGTGTGGATGTCTTGGGTTTTGCAATTTAACAATTCGGTTAAAGATAAGAGATAAGCAATTTTAGATACATCATTGCGCATGCCCGGGACATCATCGGTCCGCAGACTCATCAGTCTGTCATTAGGGTAAAGCATGAAGTGTATCGAACAAGACAAACGGCTATTGGACTATCACTGGCTCATCTGCCATACGACCCATCTGTCGTACATATGATAATCACCAATAACTAGTCAATTGTACAAGGTGACCACTTGGATGTATCCAGGTGCGATCCATACGTAAAAAGTTACTCAAGCGCACACAAAGGATGCCTTGACGTTAGATACCGATGAAGGACGTAAGGAGCTGCGATAAGCTCCGGGGAGCTGCTAACTAAGCTATGAACCGGAGATTTCCGAATGGGGAAACCCCACATGAGTAATGTCATGTGACACTTGCCTGAATATATAGGGCGATGCTGTGGTAACCGGGGGAACTGAAACATCTTAGTACCCCGAGGAAAAGAAAGTAAACAACGATGCCGGAAGTAGTGGCGAGCGAAACCGGTAGAGCCCAAACCTTTTAAGTTTCCATTTGTTAACTTCAAGTTGTATGTAAGATTCGTTCTGCATATGGGTTGGAGAGCGCGGTGGATAAGTTGGTAGATGAATACTTAAAGGGGGTTGTAACATACAAATACCCTTTTGCGGGTTCTGGACGATGCCCATTATTCCTTCGGGAATGATAGGCGGTACACCAGGCACTGCAAAAGGACGCAAGTGCTACCACCATTTGCATAAAGTAAAAAATTTGCGATGCGAGCAGAAGGATCTGGAAAGTTCCGCCAAAGACAGTGAAAGCCTGGTATGCCAAGTGCCGCAAACTTTATAATTTGTTTGTTGAGTAGGTCGGAACACGTGAAACTCTGACTGAATATGGGAGGTCCACCTCCTAAGGCTAAATATATCTAACGATCGATAGTGAACAAGTACCGTGAGGGAAAGGTTAAAAGAACCCCGGAAGGGGAGTGAAATAGAACCTGAAATTGTGTGCGTACAAGGACTCGGAGCAATATTTATATTGTGACGGGGTGCTTTTTGTAGAACGATCCAGCGAGTTATTTCTGTACGCAAGCTTAAGTCAATTGACGGAGGCGCAGTGAAAGCGAGGCTGAACAGGCCGAAACAGTGTGCAGGAATAGACCCGAAACCAGGTGACCTAACCATGGGCAGGTTGAAGCGTCTGTAAAAGGACGTGGAGGACCGAACCGTAGCGCGTTGCAACACGCCCGGATGACCTGTGGTTAGCGGTGAAATGCCAATCGAACCTGGAGATAGCTGGTTCTCCTCGAAATAGCTTTAGGGCTAGCGTCGTACGGTAACATGTAGGGGTAGAGCTCTGTTTTGGACTGGGGGTCGCAAGATTACCCACCCTTGATAAACTACGAATACTACATGCGGAACTACGGCAGTTAGAACGGCGGGGCTAAGCTCGTCGCTCAAAAGGGAAACAGCCCAGACCATCATCTAAGGTCCCTAAATATACACTAAGTGGGAAACGAGGTGAGATTTCTTAAACAACTAGGATGTTGGCTTAGAAGCAGCCATTCATTTAAAGAGTGCGTAACAGCTCACTAGTCAAGAGATCTTGCGCGGAAAATGTAACGGGGCTCAAGTGTATTACCGAAGATATGGATGTGGTGCTTTATGCACTGCGTGGTAGAGGAGCGTTGATATCTGCTTTGAAGTCGGACCGTGAGGTCTGGTGGAGCGTTATCAAGTGAGAATGCTGGAATGAGTAACCATAAGGGAAGTGAGAATCTTCCCCACCGAAAGAGCAAGGTTTCCTGGGCCACGGTAATCGTCCCAGGGTTAGTCGGTCCTAAGCCGAGGCGCGTAGCGTAGGCGATGGACAACGGGTTAATATTCCCGTACTAGGTGTGTATTAGTGTCATGTGCGCGGCATATTAGTTGGAGCGGATTCATGGTTATATCCGTCTAAGTACAAGAAATGTGTACGAATGAGACAGCCATTTTGGCTGGATTCCAATCAAGGTGCTGACTAGAAAAGCAATGACACGTGTGTGCACAGCTATCCGTACCGCAAACCGACACAGGTGCTCAGGTCGAGTAGACCAAGGTGTACGAGTGAATCTTCGTTAAGGAACTCGGCAAACAAGCGGCCGTAACTTCGGAATAAGGCCTGCCCCCTCACTGTGTGTATCACAGTGTAAGGACAATTGAATGCCAGTTTTCTTTCAAGAAAACATAGGTTAAACGAGTAGAACTTTACATACGTATTTAACTTATCGAGAAATTTATGTTGATCACTTCGGTGATCATTAATTTGAGACATATCATGACTATATTGGTGAAAGCCAAGTAGTCAAACTTCGAAAGAAAGCTGACCCCAATTTCTTGCATGTAACGTGGTAGTTACAGTGAGGGGGCCGCAGCTAAGGAGCCCATGCAACTGTTTACCAAAAACATAGGTCTGTGCTAACACGAAAGTGGATGTATAGGGGCTGACTCCTGCCCGGTGCCGGAAGGTTAAGGGAATAGCTTTACGGCTTGAACTGAAGCCCCGGTGAACGGCGGCGGTAACTATAACCGTCCTAAGGTAGCGAAATTCCTTGTCAGGTAAGTTCTGACCTGCACGAATGGCGTAATGATATGGGTACTGTCTCAACGAAGAGCTCGGTGAAAGTGCAT